>CAWDHF010000006.1:0-291482 GCA_963802065.1 uncultured delta proteobacterium
TGTAGTGGGCGGCCAGGGTGGCCACCGCCAGGTAGAGACCCTTGAGGCGGAGCGACGGGATCCCGAAGACGAGCCCCACCAGCGCGGTGAGGAGCCCGGAGAGCGGGATCACCACCACGAAGGGGAGCCCGGCCTTCCCGGCCAGCGCCGCGGTGGTGAATCCGCCGACCGCCAGGAAGGCCGCCGTCCCCAGCGAGATGAGCCCGGTGTAGCCGGTGACCACGTTCAGCCCGGCCGCCGCGATGATGGCGATGAAGATCCGGTTCAGGACGTCGAGCCAGTAGGTGGTGGCGAACTGGGGCAGCACGAGCAGGAAGACGAGCAGGCCGGCCAGGAGGACCCGGGGCAAGGGCGAGTCGAAGAGCGACATGTCCTCGGCGTAGCTCTGACGGAAATCCCCACAGCGCATCGATCGCCTCCCTAGACCCGCTCGATCTTGATCTTCCCGAAGAGCCCGTACGGCTTGAAGCCGAGGATGAGCACCAGGATCACGAAGGGAGCGACCTCCTTGGCCCCGCCTCCCACCAGTGGATCCAGGTAGCCGCCCGCCAGGTTCTCCAGGATGCCCATGATGGGCCCGCCCACGATGGCGCCGGCGATGGAGTCGAGGCCGCCCAGGATCACCACCGGGATGACCTTGAGGCCGAAGAAGGCCATGGCGCCGTCGAGACCGCCGCGGATCCCGGCCAGGAGCACGCCGCCGATGGCCGAGACCACCGCGGCGATGGACCAGGCCAGCGCGAAGATGCGCTTCACCGAGATGCCCATGGAGAGGGAGACCTGCTGCGAGAAGGCGGTGGCGCGCATGGCCACGCCGGCCCGGGTGAACTTGAAGAAGAGCGTGAAGATGACCAGCAGGACGGCCACGCTCCCGAGGCTGATGAGGTAGCCCTGGGAGACCGGCAGCGGCCCGATGTTCACCGGCTCGGCCGGGAAGATGTCGGGGAAGGGGCGCAGCTCGGTGCCCCAGATGCCCTGGATGATGGCCTTCATCAGCGAGGAGAGCCCCAGCGTCACCATGATGAGCGAGATGACCGGCTCGCCGATCATGGGTCGCAGGATGATCCGCTCGGTGAGGATTCCCATCAGCGCCGAGAAGACCAGCGTGAGGAGGAAGGACCAGAAGAACGGGACGTCGTACTGCACGGTGAGGGTCAGGCAGATGTAGGCGCCGAGCACCAGGAACTCGCCCTGGGCGAAGTTGAGCACGCTCGTCGACTTGTAGATGACGACGAAGCCCAGGCCGACCAGGGAGTAGATGCTCCCGACCACGATGCCGTTGAGCAGGAGCTGGAGGAAGAACTCCATCAGGCGGCCTTTCCGGTGGACTCGCGCAGGCGGCGAACCAGCAGCGTGGTCTGGATGCGCGTGGTCTTGCCGTCCTGGAACTTGATGGTGGTGTCGATGTCCACCTCGCCGGCCTCGCCGTAGAGGGCGTCGATGACCACCTTGTAGCGCTCCTCGACGAAGCCGCGCCGCACCTTGCGCGTGCGGGTCAGCTCCTCGTCGTCGGCGTCGAGCTCCTTGTAGAGGAGCACGAACTTCCGGATGCTGGCCGCCGCCGGGAGCGTCTCGTTCACCTGGTCGACCTCCCTCTGCACCAGGTCGTAGACCTGCGGCTTGGCGGAGAGGTCGGTGTAGGTGGTGTAGGAGATCTTGTTCTTCTCGGCCCACTTCCCCACCACGCCCATGTCGATGTTGAGCATGGCGGTGAGGTACGGCCGCCCCTTGCCCACCACCACCGCCTCCTTCACGAAGGGGGAGAACTTGAGCCGGTTCTCGATGAACTGGGGCGAGTACTGGGTGCCGTCGGCCAGCTGCATCACGTCCTTGATGCGGTCGATGACCACCAGCTGTCCGTCGTCGGCCAGGTAGCCGGCGTCCCCGGAGTGGAGCCACCCGTCGGAGACGGTGGCGGCGGTGGCCTCGTCGTTCTTGTAGTAGCCGAGGAAGACCGCCTCGCTGCGGGAGAGGATCTCGCCCTTCTCGGAGATCTTCACCTCGGTGCCGGGGATGGGGATGCCCACGGTGTGGAACTGGATGTCCTCGTTGCGGTGGATGCAGGAGATCCCGCTGATCTCGGTCTGCCCGTAGATCTGCTTGAGCGGCACGTCCATGGCGTGGAAGAAGCGGAAGACGTCGGGGCCGAGCGCCGCGCCGCCGGTGGAGGCGCTGCGCAGGTTGGTGAAGCCGAGCCGGTCCTTGAGGGCGCGGAAGAGGGCCCAGTGGCCGAGACGGTGCAGCAGCGCCAGCCCGGTGGGGATGGGCTTCTTCTGGAAGCGCAGGTCGGCCACCTTGCGGCCCACCGGCATCCAGCGCTCGTACATGAAGCGCTTGAACGGGGTGGTGTCCATGATCTTCACCTGCACCGTGGAGGTCAGGTTCTCCCAGATGCGCGGAGGCGCGAACATCACGTGGGGGCCGATCTCCCGGATGTTCTCCATCACGGTCTCGGGCTGCTCGGGGAAGTTCACCGTGAAGCCCACCGCCAGCGCCGAGGAGAGCGACATCATCTGCTCGCCGATCCAGGCCAGGGGCAGGAAGGAGACGAACTCGTCCTCGGGGAGCTTGGGGTCCACCGAGTTGAGGGAGAGCGCCATGGAGAGCAGGTTCCGGAAGGAGAGCATGGCTCCCTTGGGAAACCCGGTCGTGCCCGAGGTGTAGCTGATGATGGCCACGTCGGAGACCTTGCCGCGCCGGACGTGCTCCTCCCAGGCGCCGGGCCGCTGGCCCATGTACTCCCGCCCGGTCTCCTCCACCGCCTCGAAGGAGAGGAGCTTGGGGTGCTCGTACTTCCGGAGGCCGCGCGGGTCGGTGAAGATGACGTTCCGCACCTTGGGCAGCTGGTCGAGCATGTCGAGGATCTTGTCGACCTGCTCCTGGTCCTCGGCGACCACGAAGGTGGCGTCGCAGTGATCGATGACGAAGGCCACCTCGGTGAGGTTGGAGTCCTGGTAGAGCCCGACCGAGGCGCCCCCGGCGGCCTGGGCGGCCACCTCGGCCCACACCCACTCCGGACGGTTGTCCCCGATGACCGCCACCTTGTCGCCGGGCTGCATCCCCAGGGCCACGAGCCCCATCGAGAAGTCGCGGACGTGGTCGTGGTATTCACGCCATGTGAATGGCTGCCAGATCCCGAACTCCTTCTCCCGCAGGGCCACCTTGTCGGGGTGGAGCCCGGCGTTGCGGACGAGGAGCTTCGGGAAGGTGTCGTTGCCCTGCAGCTGATCGAGGATGTCGGCCACGGTTCCCTCTCGCCTATCCGTGGGCCTGGCCGAGGTAGGCTTCCTGGACCGCCGCGTCGCCCTGGACCTCCTCGGGAGTCCCGTCGGCGATCTTCTCGCCGAAGGAGAGGACCGTGACCCGGTGCGACACGTCCATCACCACCCCCATGTCGTGCTCGATCATGATCATGGTGGTCCCGCGGTCCTCGTTGATGTCGAGGATGAAGCGGGCCATGTCCTCCTTCTCCTCGGCGTTCATACCGGCCATGGGCTCGTCGAGCAGGAGCAGCCGCGGCTCGAGCGCCAGCGCCCGGGCCAGCTCGACCCGCTTCTGCAGGCCGTAAGCGAGCGTTCCGACCACCTTCTTGCGGATGTGCTGGATCTCGAGGAACTCGATGATGTCCTCGACCACCTCGCGGTTGGCGATCTCCTCGGTGCGGGCCGGGCCGTAGTAGGCCCCGCCGGCCAGCACCCCTTCCTTCTGGTGCACGTGGCGCCCGATGAGCAGGTTGTCGAGCACCGTCATCCCCCGGAAGAGGGCGATGTTCTGGAACGTGCGCGCGATGCCCAGCTTGGTGCGGGTGGCCGGCGAGAGCTTGGTGACGTCGGCCCCGTCGAACTGGATGTTGCCGCGCTGGGGACGGTAGACCCCGCTGATGCAGTTGAGGAGACTGGTCTTTCCGGCGCCGTTGGGACCGATGACGGCGTGCAACGCGCCGCGGCGGACCTCGAAGCTGACGTCGGAGAGGGCGGTCACTCCCCGGAAGTGGAGGATCAGGTTGTTCACGCGGAGGAGCGGCATGGAACACCTTTGATCCCAGATGACCACCCTCGGCTTCAAGCCGCACCGCGGCACGAAATGGGCGAGGGGGGACCTTGACAGACGCCGTGCTACCCGGGTGGCCAGAACATCGGGCGCCCGCCCATGCAGTGCATGTGCACGTGGAAGACCAGCTGGCCTCCCTCCCGGTTGACGTTCACCACGCTGCGCCAGCCCGCCTCGGCCACTCCCCGCTCCGCGGCCAGGCGCGCCGAGATGCGGGCCATCTTCCCGACCAGGGCGTCGTCGGCCGGGACGAGGTCGTTCAGCGTCGGGATGTGACGCTTGGGCACCACCAGCACGTGGACCGGGGCCTGGGGGTTGATGTCCTCGAAGGCCACCAGGTCCTCGTCCTCGAAGACGAGCTTCGCGGGGATCTCCTTGCGCACGATCTTGCAGAAGAGGCAGTCGGCCACGGGTCACCTCGCTCGGGGGCGGCACTCGGCCGCACGGTCGGCGCAGGATAGCGCGACCCGATCAGCGGCGCGAGTCGAGGAGGAGGGTGACGGGGCCGTCGTTCACGAGCTCGACCTCCATCTGGGCCCGGAAGATCCCGGTGGCCACCGGCACGGAGCGCGCCCGGAGCAATCCCGCCACCTCCTCGTAGAGGGCGCTGGCCTGCTCCGGAGGGGCGGCGCCGGTGAAGCTGGGGCGGTTGCCCTTGCGCGCATCGCCGAGGAGCGTGAACTGGGAGACGAGGAGGATCGACCCGCCCACGTCCTGCACCGACCGGTTCATCTTGCCGGCCTCGTCCTCGAAGATGCGCAGCTGGGCCAGCTTGTCGGCCGTCCAGCGGGCGTCCTCGGAGGAGTCGCCGTCGGCCACGCCGAGCAGGACGACGAGGCCGTGCCCCACCTCCCCCACCACCTGCCGGTCGACCCGGACCGCGCCACGCGAGACCCGCTGCACCACCGATCGCATCCGGCCTTCATGACACGCGCGGCGGCCCGTGCCAATCTCGGGCCGTGCTCCTCCTGCGCGACGTCCGGAAGTCCGACCTGCCCCGGCTGCGGGCGCTGGCCCGGGTGCTCAACTCGGTGAACCTGCCGGCCGACGACCGGGCGCTCGCCGGCATCATCGACCGGTCGGTGCGGAGCTTCTCCGGGGCCATCGCCGACCCGCTGCGCCGGAGCTACGTCTTCGTCCTCGAGGACCCACGGCGCGGACGCGTGCTGGGAACCTCCATGGTGATCGCCCAGCACGGCACCCGCGAGTCGCCCTGCACCTTCCTCGACGTCACCGAGCGGGAGAGCTACTCCTCCACCCTCGACCGTCACTTCCGGCACCAGGTGCTCTCCATCGGCTTCCACTTCGACGGCCCCACCGAGATCGGCGGCCTGGTGGTGGATCCCCGGGCACGGGGCGGCCCCGCATCGCCCGGCAAGCAGCTCTCCCTGGTGCGCTTCCTCTACATGGCGATGTTCCCGGACCGGTTCCGGGAGACCGTGCTCGCCGAGCTGATGCCGCCGCTCGCGAAGGACGGCAAGAGCCTCTTCTGGGAGAGCTTCGGGCGGCGCTTCACCGGCCTCGACTACCAGGACGCCGACAAGCTCTCCCGGCGCGGCAAGGAGTTCATCCAGCAGCTCTTCCCGGGCGGGGAGTTCTACGCGACCCTCCTCCCGCCGCGGGTCCAGCGGGCGCTCGGGAAGGTCGGACGCAGCACCGAGCCGGCGCGCCGGATGCTCGCGCGCATCGGTTTCCGCTACGTCGACCGCATCGACCCCTTCGACGGCGGTCCTCACTACGAGGCGAAGCTGGCGGAGGTCTCGGTGGTGCGGGGGCACCGGCGGCTGGAGCTGGCGGACGAGCCGCTCGCGCCCGGGAGGCGCGACCCGGAGGTGCTGGCCGGCGTGGTCCGGGCCAGGGGGCCGAACCGCTTCCGCGCCGTGCGCGCGCAGGCGCGGGTGACCGGCGGACGGGTGCGGATCCCGGCGGAGGCGCAGCGGCTGCTGGGCGTCAGGCCCGGCGACGGGATCGACGTGGTGCCGTTCGGGTGAGTTGCCCGGGCCGCCGCGAGGGCTTGGGCTTCCTGGCCCGCCGCGCCGCCTCGAGCGCCAGCCGCCCCCAGGGCTCCATGTCCTCGGGGCTCTCGTGGGCCTCGTCGGGCGGGCGGAAATAGCTCGTCCTCATCTCCTTCCTGCCACCGGCGTAGACCCACTGGCGGCAGCCCGCCTCCTCGAAGCGAGGGCGGGTCTCCGGGTCGGTCTTGAGGAAGAGCTCGTCGTCGTCGACGAGTCCGATCATCAGATCAGCGCAGTAGATGCCGTGCCCGCCGAACATGGCGCGGGCGCGGACCGGGCCGACCCGATCGAGCAGCTCGACGGCGAAGGCGACGAAGCCGGGGGTCTCGGGCACGGGCAACCTCCTCTACGGGTCCGTCGCCGCATATAACGAGGCCGTGGCCGCCCGCCCCTCCCGCGACGTCGCGCTGCTCTTCGCCACGCGGAGCCTGCGTCTCTTCGCCTACGGCTTCCTGGCCGTCGTGCTCGTCCTCTATCTCTCCGACGCCGGGCTCTCCGAGGGACGCATCGGCCTGCTCCTCTCCCTCACGCTGCTCGGCGACACGGCCCTCTCGCTCTGGATCACCACCCACGCCGACCGGGTCGGACGCCGGAGGATGCTCCTCCTGGGCGCCGGGATGATGGTGGCCGCCGGGGTCCTCTTCGCGGCCACCACCTCGTTCTGGGTGCTCCTCCTGGCCGCCACCATCGGGATCATCAGCCCGGCCGGCAACGAGGTCGGACCCTTCCTGGCCATCGAGCAGGCGGCGCTCGCCCAGACCCTCCCGGGCGAGCGGCGGACGCAGGTCTTCTCCTGGTACGCGCTGGTCGGGTCCTTCGCGACCGCGCTCGGCTCCCTGGCTGGCGGGCTCCTCTCCCAGGGGTTGCAGTCCCGCGGCGCCACCGCACTCTCGGCGAACCGCACCGTGGTGCTGGGGTACGCCGTGCTGGGGGCGGCGCTGCTCCTGCTCTTCAGCCGGCTCGGCCCTGCCGTGGAGGCGCCGCCGTCGGCTCGGAGGGACCGCCGCCCCTCCTTCCTGGAGCCGGGACTCGGCCTGCACGGGTCGCGCAAGGTGGTCTTCCGGCTCTCCTCGCTCTTCGCCCTCGACGCGTTCGCCGGGGGCTTCGTCGTCCAGAGCTTCGTGGCCTGGTGGTTCCACGCCCGGTTCGGCGCCGACGAGGCCACCCTGGGGGCCGTCTTCTTCGGGGCCAACGTGCTGGCGGGGGTCTCGGCCCTCTCGGCGGGCTGGCTGGCGAGGCGCTTCGGCCTCGTGAACACCATGGTGTTCACGCACCTGCCCTCGAACCTGCTCCTCGTGCTGGTGCCGCTCATGCCCACCCTGCCGCTGGCCATCGGCGTGCTGCTGCTCCGCTTCTCGATCTCCCAGATGGACGTGCCGACGCGCCAGTCCTACACCATGGCGGTGGTCGCCCCCGACGAGCGCTCGGCGGCCGCCGGGGTGACCGGGATCGCCCGGACCATCGGCTCGTCGGTGGCCCCGCTCCTGGCCGGTCCGCTCTTCGCCGTCCCGGCGCTGGCCAGCGTCCCGTTCTTCCTGGCCGGGGGGCTCAAGATCGTCTACGACCTCCTGCTCTGGCGCGATTTCCGGAAGGTGAAGCCTCCCGAGGAGGCCTGACAGCACCCGTGGCCACGGTCACCCCTCGACGAGCACCGTCCCCACGCTGCCCGGCTCCTCCACGGCCCTCCGCAGGTCGCCGGGCGCGACGTGGCCGACGATGACCACCGAGCGCGCCCCGTCCTTCAGCACCTCGAAGGACTCCTCCAGCTTGGGGATCATGCCGCCCGAGATGGACCCGTCTGCGACACCCCTGGTGAATTCACCGTGGGTGATCCGTGGGATGCGGCTGCCCGGGTCCCTCACGTCGCGCAGCACGCCCGGGGCGGAGGTGACCAGCACCAGCGCGTCCGCCCGCAGCGCCCCCGCCAGCTGGCTCGCCACCGTGTCGCCGTTGATGTTGAGGGGCTGCCCCTCCCGGTCGCAGCCCAGGCAGGCGAGCACCGGCACGTAACCACGGGCCCACAGGTCGCCGAGCAGCGGCAGGTTGAATCCCACCACGTCGCCCACCAGCCCGAGGTCGACCGGTTCGGGGCCGGCGCCGGTCAGGACGCGCGGCGGCCGGCGGCGGGAGGCGATGGCGTGGCCGCTGGCACCGTGCAGGCCCACGCCGATGACGCCGTTCGCGAGGAGGCGCGCGCAGACGTCGACGTTCACCTTGCCGGCCACCGCGTACTTCATGACCTCCAGCGTCTCCGGGTCGGTGAAGCGCTTGCCCGCCACGATGCGGGTCTCGATGCCGAGCCTCTTCTGGAGCGCGGTGGCCTGCGGGCCGCCGCCGTGGACCATCCCGACCCGGTGGCCGTCCTCGAGGAGGGCGCGGACGTCCTGCGCCACGGCGTCCATCTCCGGGGTTCCCGTGATCTCCCCCCCGATCTTCACCACGATGGTCTTCAAGGATTCTCCTAGCGCCGGGGCGGGGCGGGGCGGGGCGCCGGTGCGGGCGCGGGCGCGGGGGCTGCGCGGTAGGTCGGCGCAGGGGAGGGGCGGTAGGCCGGGGCGGGGGCGGAGCGGTACGTCGGCGCCGGGCGGGGCGTCGCGTATCCTCCCCCGCGCGGCGTCGGAGGCGGAGGCCGGTAGCCGGTCCCGGGACGGTAGGGCGGAGGCGGGCGGTAGCCCGGGTAGAAGCCGCCCGGACCACCGGGACGGTAGGGAGGAGGGAACCAGGGTCCCCACGCCGGCGGCATGCCCCAGTACGGCGTGCCCGCCCAACCCCACGGAGCAGCCCAGCCGGGCCCCCAGAATGGTCCCCAGAACGGCCCCCAGGCCGGCGGGGCGATCCAGACGTTGACGGAGGGAGAAGGCGCGACGACGACCGCCTCGGCGCCGACGTCGGCGCCGGGGATCCCGATCGAGCCGACGGCCGCGTCGGCGGCCGCCTGCGCGGCCGCATCTTGCTGGGCCCTCTGCTGCGCGGCGTCGATCCCGAACGAATCGGCCGTTTCCGCCGGCGGTGGAGGCGGGGGCGTGGATGGCGACGCGGCCCCTGCGGCGGCCGGGGCCTGCGCAACATCCTCCGCGGGCTGCTCGGGTCTCTGCTCCAGGACGAGGGCTGCGCCTCCCGGGTCGGTGACGAGCGCGAGCTGCGGCCCCTCCGCCACCGGCCTTCGCAGCACGTGCCCGGCGCGCGCGTCGACCTGGGCGAGCGCGACCCGGAGGTCCTTCACCAGCACGTAGGGAAGCCAGTGGGCGGGGACGTTCTGGAAGGGCATGCGCGCGGCGCGAGCCCGTGGCCGGCCGCCCGAGGCGTAGATCCAGGTGGTGTCCTTCCCCGTGCCGACCTGCCAGGTCTCGTACCCCAGCACCTTCTTGTAGAACGTGGCGGAACCCGTCAGGTCGTCGGTCCAGAGCTCGGCCCACATCCACCCGGGAGGCGGCGCCTTGGCGTCGACCGGATCCCCTCCGGTCGCGGTGACGAGCACGAACTGGGCTCCGCGCGGGTCGGCCACGGCGGCGTACTGCCCCCGGGCGCCCAGGCTGCCCGGACCCTCCATGATGCGGCCACCGGCCTTCTGCGCCACGGCGGCGGCCCGGCCCACGTCGGCCACCGACAGGAGCGGCATCCATCGTGACGGCTGCGCGGCGCCGCCGCCGCTGGGCGGCGGAAGCTGGATCATCCCGGCCACCGGGACGTCCCCGTCCCGGGCGATGGCGTATCCCCCGCGGTCCTCGAAGGTCCAGCCCAGCACCGCCTCGTAGAACGGGCGGGCCCGGGCCGCGTCGACGGTGAGCAGGTCGAACCAGATCACCTTCCCGGGCAGGAGCTTCCCGGTGGGGGGCACCGCGATGGGAGGCAGGTCGATCTTCACGGCCTCGCCGGCGGGGAAGGGCGGGGCCTCGGGCGCGGGCTGCGCCAGCGCGGGAGACGCGAGGAGGGCGAGGAGCGCGGCCGCCAGCGTCGACTTCGGGTGGGTGGGCATGGGGGTCCTCACGGTGGCCAGGGGCCGGGGTCCTCGAGCGAGGCCCGCTCGTCGACTCCGAGCAAGAGGTTCATGTTCTGGATGGCCTGCCCGGCGCCGCCCTTGACGAGGTTGTCGATGGCGGAGACCACGGTGACGGTCCTCCGGCCGCGCCAGGCCGGCCCTGCCGCCACCCCCACCTCGGCGAAGTTGGAGCCGGAGACCGCCGCCACCTCCGGCAGGCGCCTCGACGGCACCCGGACGAACGGCTCGCCCGCAAAGGCGTCGCGGTATAGCGCGGAGAGCCGCTCGCCGGTCCACTCCTCGGGAAGCTCGACGAAGGAAGTGGCCAGGATCCCGCGCACCAGGGGCGCCGAGACCGGCACGAAGCGGAGCTGCAGGTCGTGCGCGCCGGCGGAGGCGAGCGTCTCCTCGATCTCCGGGACGTGCTGGTGCCAGAGCGGCTTGTAGGCGCGCAGGTTCCCGGCGCGGGTCGGGTGATGGGTGGTGGCCTGCGGCGCCGCGCCCGACCCGGAGCTCCCGGTGATGCCCTGGACGTGGACCACCCCCTCGAGGAGGCCCGCGCGGGCGAGCGGCAGGAGTCCCAGCTCGATGGTGGTGGCGAAGCAGCCTGGCGAGGCGACGAGCCGGGCCCGGCGGATGCGGTCCCGGTTCAGCTCGGGAAGTCCGTAGACGAAGTCGGCGAGCATCCCTGGATGGGGGTGTGGCTGGCCGTAGAACGTCTCGTAAGCGGCGGCGTCCTGGAGCCGGAAGTCGCCGGACATGTCGACCACCTTCACCGAGGGCAGCGCGACGATCTCCGGGACCTTCCGGGCCGTCACCTTGTGGGGGAGACCGAGCAGGACGACGTCCATGCCGTCGGCCGCCGCCGCCGGAGCGAGATCCTCGAAGACGAGATCGCTGCGCCCCTCGAGCGAAGGGTGGGCCGCGCCCAGCGGCTCGCCCACGAAGTCGACCGAGGCGACCCGGCAGAGCTCGACGTCGGGGTGGATGAGGAGGCGGCGGATCATCTCGGCGCCTCCGTAGCCGGAACCGCCGATCACCGCGGCCCTGAAGCGCTTGCGTCCTGCCATGATGAAACCATATACCCGCTCGCCCGCGCTGGCACGCGGGCCGATGGAGGTCGTGCACGTGGATCGCCCGCTCGAGAAGGCCGTGTCCTGGCTCTCCGCACAGCGCCCCTCGATGGAAGCGCTCTTGCAACGCCTCGTCGACCAGAATTCCTTCACCCGGAATCCAGAGGGGGTGAACGCCGTTGCCACGACGGTGGCCGCGGAGCTCGCGGCGAGCGGCGTGTCGGTGGAACGCATCCCCGGCGGGGCGTTCGGCGATCACCTGTCCTTCTCGTCGGGCGTCCCCGGACCCTTCTCCTTCCTCATCGGGCACTCCGACACGGTCTTTCCGCCGGGAACGTTCGAGGGCTACCGGGTGGACGGGGAGCGGGCGCACGGGCCGGGCGTGCTCGACATGAAGGGCGGCCTGGTGGTCGGGATCTTCGCGCTGCGGGCGCTTCGCGAGGCGGGCCTCCTCGATCGGGTCGCAGTGCGGGGCATCGTGGTCGGCGACGAGGAGGTCGGGTCTCCGGCGTCGCAGCCCATCACCGTGGCAAAGGTCCGTGGCGCAGCGGCCGCGCTCGGGCTCGAGTCGGGTCGCGGCGGTGACCTCGTCGTCACCCGCCGCAAGGGCATCGCCTCGCTCGACGCGCGGGCCCACGGTGTCGCCGCCCACTCCGGCGGGGACCACGAGAAGGGGCGCAACGCCATCTGGGCGCTGGCGCGCTTCGTGGACCGGGTCCAGGGGCTCACCGACTACGGCCGCGGCTTGACGGTGAGTGTCGGGAGGTTCGAGGGCGGCACCACCCGCAACACCGTGGCGGCCGAGGCACGATGCGAGGTGGACGTTCGCTTCCTCACTCCGGCGGACGGCGACGAGGTGCTGGCACGGATCGATGCCATGGCCCGCGAGGCGGCCGTTCCCGGGACGCGCGTCGAGGTGCTTCGCCCCGGCAGCCGTCCGGCGCTGGTCCGCACCGAGGTGTCGGCGGCGCTGGCCGCGGAGTACGGGGAGTGCCAGCGCGAGGCCGGCCTGGGCTCCGGCGAGGCGCCCCTCTCCGGCGGCGGCTCGGACGCGTCGGTCACCGGCGCGGCGGGCGTGCCCTCCATCGACGGCCTCGGCCCCCGCGGCGCCGGGTTCCACACGCACGACGAGTACATCGAGCTCGGGTCGCTCGTGCCCAAGGCCGAGGCGCTGGTGCGGTTCCTGGAAAGGCGGGCGAGGAGGCTCGGGTAGCGGCAGACGTCTTCACCCCTGGGCAGGCGAAACGGTCACCCGGGCGCCCGCACCCACCCCGCACTCCCGGCACCACCCGCCCGGGACCTCGAGCACGTCCACGACCGGACCGGTGGAGAGGTGCTGGCGCAGTCGCAGCGGATCGGCCCGCTCGGCGACGTTCACCACCGTCCCGGCGCCATCGACGAAGAGGATGTCGAGCGGTACCCGCGTGTTCTTCATCCAGAAGCCATGGACCCGGGCCTTCCCGAAGCGGAAGAGCATGCCCTCGTCTGGGCCGAGGACGTCGCGGAACATGAGCCCCACCTCGATCTCCTGCCACCTCGTCACGAGCTCGGCGCGCACCTCGCCACGTCCGCCACGTCCCCGGACCACCACCCGGACCGGCGGGTGCTCCCTGCGGAGCCCCACCTCCTCGCCGGTGAGACGATCGACATACCGGTCGTGCGAAGACTCTCGCCCCAGGTGCCGGAGCGGCCGGTCCGCCATCCGGAGATCCTCCACGCCGAACCGGGCGCTCGCGCTCCGCGGGTGGCTCCAGCCCAGGGGAACGGCGAGCTGGACACTCGGGTCGTCCACGTGGCGGGCCGCGAGGGCTCGACCTCCTCCGGGAGCCGGGACGACCGCCAGCTCGAGCCAGGGCCACCAGAGGGCCGGGCCTCGAAGCTGATCCACGATGGCGACGTTTCCCGGTTCGCCGTCGCGAACGGGAACGTGCCCTTCCCCCTCGAGGGTGGCGAGCGCGCGGTCGATCTCGTCGTGCGAGCGGAACGAGACCGCCTCGAGCACGCCGTCGTGGGCGAGGGAAGAACCGTCGGCGCCGACCACGGTGCGCAGCGTGCCGGCGGGCGCGACGAGCGAGAGCATCTCCACGAGGACCGGCATCCGTCGTCGCTCCTCAGGGCCCGGCGCCCGGACCGGCGCCGCGCTCGTACCAGTCCTGGTGGCGGGCCCACTGGTGGCAGGAGAGGCAGGCGGTGCGCGTCCACTGGTGGGCGCACCGCGGGCAGAGCCCCCTCGTGTCGAAGGTGTTCCAGACCTCGCCGCACCGGCAGGCCCACCGGTCGGATCGACCGGGGCGCCAGCGGCAGAGCGGGCAGCGGATCCGTGGCCCATGCGGTCCGAGGCCGGCGCCGCGGAGGACGTCGACGAGGGATCCCGGATTGCCGGGCCTGGCTCGTCCGGGGTCGAGGAGGCGGAGTCCGTCCATGCGACCATTCTGCGGGCGGGGGCGGACATCGAGTCGAGCGGGACGGTCCGAACCGCGGACCATTGGCCAGATGGGGCGCAAGGAAACACTGTCTTGACTGGCATTTCGTGGGGATCGGTTCCGGCGAGCGAGGCCGCGCGGGAAGGGGCACCACGGGGCCGCATCGAGGAGCCCGGTCGTGGGCGAGCATTGCGCCTTCTACGGAGTAGGAGGCGCAGGAAGAACCCTCGCCTTGCCCCAGCAGGCGAGCACCTTGCGCCCGGCTTCGGCCCGGCCGGCCTCGTCACCGGGAGCGAACCGCGCCACCGCGAAGCGCGGCGCCTGCGCGGGCAGCTGGCGGAAGCTCGGGTCCACCGCGATCCAGCGCCGGGCCGCGGCGATCTCCACCCACTCGTGCCAGACGAAGCGTCTCCCGTCCCAGGCCACGCCGACCACGAGGCGCCCCTCGAGACCGTCGTCGCGCGCGGCGCGCAGGTAGGCCGCCGAGACCTCCTGGCAGTTCCCGCGCTCGGGGAAGTCGCGCGGCATCCCCACTGGCGGCGGCGAGGGATCCTCCGGCTCGGGCGCGATGCCGCAGAAGAGGATCGCCCGCTCCCGCTCGGCTCCCGGCGGCGCCGGGACCCCGCTGCCAAAGGCGGCCGGGGCTCGCGCCGGCACCGCGGCCCCCGGGTCGGCGACGAAGCGGGTGTCCTGCCCGGCGAGCACCACCTCGACGGGAAGGCCGCCCGGTGCGCTGCGGAACCGCACCGGCTCGCCCAGCACCTCGCCCTCCAGCCAGGCGCCGCGCCGGACCGCGCAGGCCTTCCCGATCCGCCCGGTCTCGGCGTCCTCCACCGGGAGGCATCGCCGCTCCCCTTCCGGAGTGGCGGCCAGGAGCGCCTCGGCGAGGATGGACGCCACCGCGTCCCCCGTGGACCGCCGGCGCTTCCCGCCGGCCTCGGCCTCGAGCAGGTTCCCCTCGCGGTCCGTCGCCACCTTCACCTTGCGTCGGGACACGCCGCCGCCGCCGGCCTCCGGGATCCGCAGCTCGGTCTCGAAGAGGCCCGTGCACCCGCCCCGCTCGCAGAGCACCGAGAGCGTCGCGACCCCGACGGCCTGTCCGCCAATCTCCACCCGGTAGCGGCGCGAGCCGGCGTCGGGAAGGGCGGCGAGGACGACGAGGAAGAGCGCCTTCACCCGCGCCTCCTCCGGACCCGGCCGACCACGATCCACCCGGCGGCCGCCGCCGCCAGGACGCCCATCGCGATCCACGCCGCCGTCGTGTAGCGCTCCAGCAACCCCACGAACTCGTCGAGGTTCCTCACCAGCATGGCGCCGACCACGAGGAGCATCGCGTTCCAGGCCGCCGCCGAGATGCCTCCCCAGAGGAGGACCTTCCGCAGCGGCAGGTGCGCCGCGCCGGCCCCCACGAAGAGGAAGGCGCGCACGCCGGGCAGGAAGCGGTTCGCGAGCAGGAACAGGGCGCCGAAGCGGGCGTACCCCGCCTCGACCTGCCGCACCCGCTCGAGGGTGAGCAGTCCTCGCCGCGCCGCGCCGCGCTCCAGCGCCGCGCCCAGCGCCACACCGATCCGGTAGTCGATCCACGCACCCAGCACCGCGCCGCCCGTCGTCGCCAGGAAGGCCACCGGCCAGGAGATCTTCCCGTTCACCGCGTACCAGGCGCCCAGCACGACGAGGGAATCCCCGGGGAACGGCGGGAAGACGTACTCGATGAGGCTTCCCAGGAAGAGGATGGCCGGCGCCGCCGGGCCGGTCCGCGCGAGCGCCTCGCCGAGGGTCGCCACCACGCGCTCGAGCGTGCTCACCGGGCCATGGTAGACCGCCGCCGGCCTCCCTGCTAATCATCCCGCGTCCGATGTCGCCGTCCGGCAGAGAACGCCTCCGCAAAGCCGCCCCGTACCTGGTCGCCACCGCATGGATGGCGCTGGGGTGGGCCTTTCTCGTGCGGGGCGTGGAGCACCCCGGCGTGGAATACCGCCCCTGGGCCTTCCGGAACCACGCCTACTCCGACCTGCTCGCCATGACCGGCGATCGGTACCTGCACGGAGGGCGGCCACTGCCCTACGTGGAGGACCGCATCGAGTACCCGGTACTGCTCGGGGCGGCGATCTGGGCGCCATCCTTCCTGCCGGGGGGGCAGGTGGCCCACTTCACTGCGAGCGTCGTCGGGCTCTGGCTCTGCCTCCTGGCGTCCATCGCGGTCCTCCGGCGGCTCCCCGGGGCGAGCCCTTGGTGGCTGGCCGGGACGCCGGCCGTCGCCTACTTCGGCGCCCTCAACTGGGATCTCCTGCCCATCGCGCTGCTCCTCGCCGCCGTGCTGGCGACGGAGCGGGATCGCCCGGCTGGCGCGGGTGCGCTGGCGGCGCTCGGGGTCTCGGCCAAGCTCTGGCCGGTGGCGCTCCTGCCGGCGGCCATCGGGGGGATGGCCGGGCGGAGGAGCTTCGGGGAGCTCGCCCGTGCGGGGACCGCGTTCCTCGCGGTGCTGCTCCTCCTGAACCTGCCGGTGGCGCTCGCCGCGCCGGGGAACTGGGCCTGGTTCTGGCGCTTCAACGGCGCCCGGTCGGCGGAGAACTCGGTGTGGGAGGTGCTGCGGGTGAAGGACCCGGCGCTGCTGAACGTCCTTGCGGGCGCGATCCTGCTTGCCGCGGCCTGCGTCGCGGCCGTGATGGCCCATCGCGCCGCCCCGGCCTCGCGGGCCAGGGCCGTCCGGCTCGGCACGGCGCTCGTGCTCGTCGCCTGGGTGGCCACGAACAAGGTGTGGAGCCCGCAGTACGCCCTCTACGCCTTCGCCGCGGGGGCGCTGGTGGCCGGGCCCGGCTGGCTCTTCGTGGCGCTCGCCGCCGTGTCGGTGGTGGACTACCACCTGGCCTTCGAGGTCCGGGCCGGGCGCGACGCCTTCCGGTTCTTCGACGGCTGGTATTACGCCGAGGAGGTGATCCGCACCGCGGTTCACGCCGCGTTCGCGGCCTGGATCGTGGTCGAGCTGCGGACCACCCGGCATGCGGGCGGGCAGCGGGGGGCGGCTTGAGCGGTCCGGACGGCGGGCGGAGGTGGGCATGGTGGGGAGTCTTCGCGGCGATCCCCCTGCTGGTGGTGGCCTTCCACTGGACGGCGGCCCGCCCCGGCATGGCCTTCTCCGGTTCGGACCTCCGCTACTTCTTCTACGGGGTGCGGGAGGCGGTGGCGGCGGCGCTGCGTCACGGCGACCTGCCGCTCTGGCAGCGCGGGTTCTACCTGGGCTACCCGCTGGTCGCCGACCCCCAGGCGGCGGTCTTCGCCCCCACCACGTGGCTCACCCTCCCCTGGGACGCGCCGCGCGCGCTCACCCTGGCCACCCTGCTCCACCTCACCATCGCCGGGTGGGGCATGGCGGCCTGGATGCGGCTCCGCGGCCTGTCCCCCGCCTCCGGGCTGCTCGCCGCGGTCCTGTTCTCGCTGGGCGCAAAGCAGACCCTCCACGTCATCCACTGGAACTTTGCCGCGACGGTCGCCTGGTGGCCCTGGATGCTGGCCGGGCTGGAGGGCTTCGCCGAGCGGCGTCGCTCCCGCTGGCTCCTCGTCGCGGCGGTCGCCACCGCGCTCTCCTGGCTGGGCGGCTCGCCGCAGATGGCCCACTTCGGCAGCGCCGTGGCCGGGCTCTACGCGCTGCGCATCGCCCTCGACCTCTGGCCCTCACGGCGCTCCGACGCCGCCTGGGCCGTCGCCATCGTGCCCATCGGCTTCGTCCTCGCCGCGGTGATGGTCCTCCCCACGCTGGAGCTCTCCCGCATGGGCCCGCGCGCCGTGGTGGTGGACTACGCCTTCGTCACCAGCTGGCGCTGGCCGGACGCCTGGGGACTCGCACTCTTCGTGCTTCCGCACGCCTACGGGGACGGCCGCTGGGGGCTCAATCTGTGGGAGGCCTCGGGGTACGTGGGAATCCCGGCGATGGCGCTCGCCGCCGCCGTGCCGGCGCGGCGGCGGGGCCTGGTCCTCTTCGCGATCCTGGCGCTCCTCGGCCCCTGGCTCGCCATGGGGGAGGAGGCGCCTCTCCATCTTCACTGGCTGTTTTACAAGCTCCTCCCCGGATACGGGAGCTTCCGCGTGCCCACCCGCGGGCTCATGGTCACCTCCTTCGCCGTGGCGCTGCTCGCCGCCGAGGGGCTCGAGGCGCTCCGGCGCGACCCGACGCGGGCCCGGCTGCTGCGGAGCCTGGGGGTCCTCGCCGCCGTCGCGGCGCTGGCGCTCCTCCTCCCCCGCCTCCCCGGCTTCCCGTTCGACCCGGTCACGACCCGGAAGACGGCCTGGTTCGCCCTGACGATCGCCCTGCTCGGCGCGGCATGGCTGGCCGCGGTCTGGCGCGGCGTCCGCGGCGCGGTGGCCGGGGTCGCCATGGTGGCGCTCGCCTTCTACGAGCCCTGGTACCTCTTCTCCCGGTTCAACGACGTCTCGCTTGCGGAGAACGAGCGCCCTGCGCTCCACGACTTCGCCCCGTTCGTCCCGGCGGCCCCGGCGCCGCGCCGGGTGGGCGTCGTCGCCAAGTGGGGCGCGTCGATCAACTCGCCGCTGCGCAACGGGTGGGAGGGGACGATGGGGTACGGGCCCATGTCCATCTCGCGCATCCGGGAGCTCCTCGAGGGAACCCGGCGGGACGAGGTGGTCCAGCTCGGAGCCATGGACGGGGATGCGACCTTCCCGGCCGCGAATCCCGCCTCGCCGCTCTGGCCGCTCCTCGCCACGCCCATCGTGATCTCCGACCGGCCCCAGCCCGGGCTCGTGCAGTTCTTCGCCGGCAAGCGGGAGTGGGAGAACCGGCTGGTGGGGTTCCGTGCGCCGGCGCTGCCGCGGGTCTTCTGGACCGGATCCTGGGAGCTCGCGCCCGACTCCGAGGTGACGGGGCCGCTGCTCCGGGCCGCGAGGGGAGACCGTGCGGTGCTCGCCGAGCCGGCGCCCGGGCTCCCGTCCCCCGGTGCGCCGGAAGGGCCGGTGGCCGCGGATCGCATTCGCGTCGACGGTCCGTCCCTGGAGGCGACCGTGGTCGCGCCGCGCGACGGGCTCGTGGTGATCCTCGACCCGTTCTACCCGGGCTGGACGGCGACGGTGGACGGGGAGCCCGTGCCGATCCTCCGCGCCGACTTCGCCTTCCAGGCGATCCCGGTCTCCGCAGGCGCACACGAGATCCGCCTCGCCTACCGCAATCGCTGGGTGACGCTCGGCGCGGCCGTCTCGTTCGGGACGCTGGCGTTGCTCCTGGGCGCCCTCGCGATCCGCAGCCGCAGGGTGCGGCCAGGGGCCGTCCGTTAGCGCCGCCTCGGCGACGCGAGCAACAGGTGGACGTTGTCCCGCTCCCAGGCGGCTGCGCGGGCGTGGTCGGGGAAGGCCCTCTCGCGGCGCCGGAACTCCCGCCCGTGGATGGTCCGCCGGCCGCCGCTCTCGGCTGGGGGCACCACCTGGTGGAGCATCTCGTGGAACACCACCGAGGCCACGTAGAAGCCCGGCACCTCCTCGCGGTCGAGGGCGGGGTGGATCCGGATGGCGCGGGCGGCGTGAAGGTAGACACCGGTGCGGATGGAGGAGCGCCCCGGCAACGCCCCGCTGCGTCCCCAGCCGATCTTCGCCTCCACCGTCCCCTCGAAGTGCTCGGCGTTCAGGCGATCGAGGATGGCCTGCAGGTCGTGGACCCGACCGCGGGCGTCGAGCCGGGCGGTCCGCGGCGGGGCGATGCGGTCGCGGTGCGTGCGCACCCAGTCGTCGATGCGGCGGGAGGCGGCGCGCCGGCCCTCGCGCCGGCCCGGGCGCAGGAAGTCGGCCAGCGCCCCGGCCACACCGGGGTCGCAGCCGAGGAAGAGGTGGTGGACGCGGAGCTGTACCTGCGCCCCCTCCCTCCGGAAGGAGACCATGGTGTGCCGGTTGTCGTGGACCACCAGCCGCACCGGTTCCCCGAGACGGGCGGCCACCTCGTCGGCGAGCCGCTCCGCTGCGGCCACGCGGTCCGGACGCGGCGCCTCGCGGGCGTCGAAGGAGAGGTCGAGCTGCCCGTCGCCCTTCTTCATCCCTCCTCTCCCTCCTCTCCCTGGAGCAGCCGCGCGAGCCGCGACGGCTCGACCCGCAGCGCCATCCCCTTCTCCTGGCTGAAGGTCACCGCGCCCGGTGCGGAGCCCTTCACCTTCCGCACGTGCTTGGCCCGCGTGTAGACCACCTCGGGGGCGGCCTCTCCGCGGGCGTCGCTGAAGTGGGCCGCCAGGTGGGCGGCGTCGAGCAGGCTCTCCTGGTCCGGAGCCCGCCCCTTCGCGAGCCTGAGCACGACGTGGGCTCCGGTGCGCCCCCGGGCGTGGAGCCAGACGTCGTTCCCCTTCGCGATCCGGACCGTGAGCTGGTCGTTCTCGGCCGCTCCGCGCCCCACCAGGATGGAGAGCCCGGCCACCGATCGGTAGGATCGGTACGGGGCCGCCGGCTCCTCGTCGCGCCGCCGGGGCTGCCGCTGCACCCGGGGAGCCGCGCCGAGCTTGCGTGCCTCCCGCTCGAGCCGGGGGAGCACCTCCTGCGAGGCTCCGTCGAGCTCGGCGAGCAGCGCCTCGGTCGCCGAGAGCCGGACCCGGACCTCCTCCGCACGGGCCTCCACCCGCGCGGCGCTCTCCGCGATGCGCCGGTAGCGCCGGTAGAGGCGCTCCATGTTGGCCCGCGGCGGGAGTGCAGGGTCCAGCGCCAGCTTCACCTGCCGGGGTCCCTCGGGGGTCCACTCGGTGACCTCCACCTCGCTGGCGCCGCGAGGGACCGCGTGGAGGTTCTGCTTCAGCAGGTCGGCGGAGCGCCGATCGGCCTCGGCGGCTGGCACACGGGCCGCCTCGTCGGCGAGCCGCTCGAGGGCCCGCCGCGACCGGGCGACGGCGGCGCGCAGGGGGTCGCGCAGCCGCCGGCGCGCGGCTGCGAGCGCCCGTTCCTCCTCGAGCCGGCGGTAGAAGGCCTCGACGGCCGCGGAGATCGGGTACGCCGCGCCGGCCACCGGGCCGAACCGAGGAGCCTCGCCGTCCACCTGCGACACCCCGGGAGGCACGTACGGATTTCCCGGCAGGAGGGGCCGTCGCTGCGAAAGGTTCTTCCCCGCCATGGCCCGGATGACGCCGGCGTCGTCCACCAGGAAGAGGTTTCCGTTTCGCCCGGTCAGCTCGGCGACGAGCGACAGGGGACCGGCGGCGCGCTCGAACCGCAGCACCACGACCCGTTCCGCGCCCGGGGCCTCGATGGCGGCGAGGCGGGCGCCGGCGATCTCGCGGCGCAGGACGACCTGGAAGGCCAGCGGCTCGGGAGGCCTGGGCGGACGCCAGGTGGCGGCGTGGATCCGGGTGAGGTCCGGCTCGGCGGAGACGAGCAGGGTGGCGTCCCCAACCGGCCCGCGGAGGTCCAGTGTGAGGAGCCGCTCCGAGTGCACCGCCACCCCGTCGACGCGCGACCCGGCCAGCGGTGCCAGTTCCGCGATGAGGAGCGCGATCTCGCCGGTGCGCAGGGACATGGCTTCCCGAAACGGCTGCGGCCGCCCGGAGGCGGCCGCAAGACCCGGCGCGAGTCTCCTCGCGCCACGAAGGCATCGTTACTTCTTCTTCGCGACCTTCTTCTTGGCAACCTTCTTCGCCGGGGCCTTCTTCGCAGCCTTCTTCTTCGCAGCCATGTGTTACCTCCCTGACAGTTGGTCAACTACCAACGACGCACGACAAAGACGAGTGCAGATTAGCGAACGCAGATCCACCTTGCAAGGACACGGCCACGCTTTTCTCACGACCCTCGGCGGCGATCGACGGCGCTGTACCCGGTTGGATCGTGCGGGGCGGACCGTGAAGGCGTCGTCCGGAACGCCCATCTCGGGCCGTGAATGGTCACCCTGGGTGCCTGCTCACCATGAGTGATACCCGGGAAATCGCTGGCCCGAGCCTGTTTCCATTCCCCTAGGCGCCGAGCGCGCGCTTCAGCTCGTCGACCTTGGACGTGACCAGGGATCGGATCTCGGCGAGCCGTTCCGGGGTCCGGGCCTCGAACCGGAGCACGAGGAGCGGCTGGGTGTTGGAGGCGCGCACCAGCCCCCAACCATCGGGGAAGATCACCCGGACACCGTCGACCGTCACCGCCTCGTGCCGCGCGGCGAACCATTCCTGGGCCCGGCGGACCAGCTCGAACTTGATCTCCTCCGGGCAGTCGTAGCGGATCTCCGGCGTGGAGAAGGTCCTCGGCACGTCGGCGAGGAGCGTCGACACCGGCCGGTCGGTGCGCGAGACCAGCTCGAGCAGCCGCCCCGAGGAGTAGATGCCGTCGTCGAACCCGAACCAGCGGTGGGCGAAGAAGATGTGGCCGCTCATCTCGCCGGCCAGCAGAGCACCCTCCTCCTTCATCTTGGCCTTGATGAGGCTGTGGCCGGCCTTCCACATGATGCCGCGCCCGCCGCGCGCCGCGATGTCGTCGTAGAGGGTCGTCGAGCACTTCACCTCCCCCACGATGGCCGCGCCGGGGTTCTCGGCCAGCAGGGCCCGCGAGAAGAGGATCATGAGCTGGTCGCCCCACAGCACCGTGCCCTTCTCGTCCACGGCGCCCACCCGGTCGGCGTCGCCGTCGTAGGCGATGCCCAGGTCGGCGCCGGTCTCCAGGACCCTGGCCTTGAGGAAGGCGAGGTTCTCCTCGACCGTGGGATCGGGGTGGTGGTTGGGGAACCGGCCGTCCATCTCCTCGAAGAGGGGCACCACGTCGACGCCCAGCGACCGGAAGAGGGGATTCGCGATGACGCCGCCGGTGCCGTTGCCGGCGTCGACGACCACCTTGAGCTTCCGGGGGCCGAGCTGGAGGTTCTTCCGGACGTACTCCCGGTAGGGCGTGACGACGTCGTGGGTCTCGACCTTCCCGGCCCCGCTCGCGAAGCGCCCCTCCACGATGCGCCGGTGGAGCGCCTGGATGCCGTCGCCGTGGAGCGTGCTCTTGCCCACACCGACCTTGAGGCCGTTGTACTCGGGGGGATTGTGGGAGCCGGTGATCATGACAAGCCCGTCCACCGGCAGGGTGGCCGCGGCGAAGTAGGTGAGCGGCGTGGGGACCACGCCCAGGTCGGTCACGTCGATGCCCACCGCGTTCAGGCCCGCGAACATGGCCTTCGCGAAGCGCGGCCCGCTCTCCCGGCAGTCGCGACCCACCACCACCCGGCTTCCGCCCTGCTCCCGCACCTCCGTGCCGAGCGCCAACCCCACCAGGCGGACCGCGTCCTCGGTGAGGTCCTGGTCCACCAGGCCGCGGATGTCGTACTCGCGGAAGATCGTCTTCGAGATGGACGCCATGTCGTGCTCCCTCCGTCGCCGGCCGATTGCCTAGAGCAGCGCCCCGCGTCCGCGCCGCTTCATCTCCTCGACCGCCTTGCGAACGTCCTGGGCCCGCTCCTTGCGCACCACCAGGACCGCGTCGCCGGCGTCGACCACCACCAGGCCGTCGACGCCCACCACCGTGACCGGCCGCTTGCCGTGGCCGAGCACCACGTTGTCGTGGCCGTCGATGACGATGGCGTCTCCCTGCAGCACGTTGCCGAGGTCGTCGAGCTCTCGCACCTCGGACAGGGCCGCGAAGCTCCCCACGTCGCTCCAGCCGAACTCGGCCGGAACCACCGCGATGCGCTGGCTCTTCTCCATCACCCCGTAGTCGATGGAGATGGAGGGTGCTCCCGGGAAGACCCGGGCCAGCGTGCGAGCGTAGGCGGGAGTGCCCAGCGACTGCTCGATGACGGCGAGCTGCTCGCCGAGCACCGGCATGGCGCGCCGGATCTCCTCCAGGATGACGTCGGCCCGGAAGAGGAAGATGCCGCTGTTCCAGAGGTAGCCTCCCTCGGCCAGGTAGCGCGCCGCCGTGACCACGTCGGGCTTCTCGACGAAGCGCTCCACCCGGGAGGGGTGGAAGGCCTTCTTGCCGCGACCCAGCGCCTTCAGCTTCGCGCCGACCTTCAGGTACCCGTAGCCGGTCTCCGCCCGGTCGGGGCGGATGCCGATGGTGGCGACCGCGCCGTCGAAGGCCAGCTGCGCGCCGGCGGCGAGCGCCTCGCGCATGGCCTCGGGCCGGGCCACGTGGTGGTCGGCGGGCAGCATGACCATGACGCCCTTCGGGTCGCGCCGCTTCACGTGCAGCGCCGCCAGTCCGACGCAGGGGGCGGTATTGCGGGGGCAAGGCTCGACGAGGAGGTTCTCCTTCGGCAGCTTGCGCAGGATGCGGCGCACCGCGGCGGCGTGGTTCGGCCCGCAGACCACGTAGGTGTCCTGGATGCGTGCGAGCGGCGGGAGCCGGTCGACCGTGGCGGCCAGCATGGGCTCGTCGCCGTCGAGGGGCAGGAACTGCTTGGGGCGGTTCTTGCGGCTGAGCGGCCAGAAACGGGTGCCGCTTCCGCCGGCCATGACCACCGGGTAGAGCTTCATGCGGTCCTCCAGACGGTGAGGAGCTCGTGGAGGATGCGCGCCGTGGCCCCCCACACCAAGTTCCCGCCGACGTCGAAGTTGTGAACCTCGTGCACCATGCCGAACGCCTCCCGGAAATCGACCCGATGACTTCCCGGCATGAGGAGGTCGGCGACGGAGAGCTCGACCAGCCCGGCCACCTCGTCGGGATGGGCGACGTAGGGGTACGGGTATGGCACGACGCCCACCCACGGCGTCAAGCGGTACCCGCTCGTCACCACCAGCGCCTCGCCGAGCCGTCCGAGCACCTCCACGTCGGCGGGCGAGAGCCCGATCTCCTCCTCGGCCTCTCGCAGCGCGGCGGCCTGGGCGTCGGCGTCGGCCGGATCGATCCGGCCCCCCGGAAAGGAGAGCTGCCCGGGGTGAAGGCGGAGGTCGGCGCGCCGCCGCGTCAGGAGGACGTGGGGCTCGCCGCCCCGGGAGAAGACCGGCACGAGGACGGCGGCCTCGGCGAGCGCTCCGGCCGAGTGGCGGTAGGCCGGCGCGAGGGCGATCACGTCGAGCCGCGTGATGGGGTGACCGGGCAGTGCCCGCCGCAGGTCCTCGATCTTCATCGCGCCCGGACGGGCGGGGTCGCCGGCGCGTGGCCATCGCCATCGGCCGGGAGCACGCCCTGCCAGAGGAGCACCGCGACGAGCATCCCCAGCGCCAGCCTCCAGGCCACGAAGAGGTAGGTCGTGCGCGTCCGCAGGTAGCGGAGGAGCCAGCCGATGACGAGGTACCCGGCCACCGCCGAGACCGCGGTCCCGATCAAGGTGGCGGTGCGCCAGGCGGGCTCGCCTCGCAGGACCGGCAACGCCTTCGCGAGCTTGTAGACGCCGGCGCCGAGGATGATGGGGACCGAGAGGAGGAAGCTGAAGCGGGCCGCCGCCTCCCGGGAGAAGCCGAGCAGCATGCCGGTGGTGATGGTGCTCCCCGATCGCGACGTCCCGGGCACGAGCGCGAGCGCCTGGCCGAGGCCGATGGCGAGCGCCGAGCGGGCGGTGATGTCGTCGAGGCCGCGCCGGTGGGAGGCGTAGCGCTCCGCGCCGGCCATGACGAGCCCCCAGAAGACCAGCGAGAAGGCGATCACGCCATTGCCGAGCGCCTCGATGGGCCGCTCGAGGAGCTTGCCGAGCACCGCGGCCGGAACCGTCCCGAGCGCGATGTACCAGGCGAGCCGGGCATCGGCCGTTCCGAGAGGCTTGCCGTCCCGGAGCCCGCGCAGCCAGGCCGTGGCGATGCGGAGGAGATCCTCGCGAAAGAAGACGAGCACGGCCAGCGTGGTGCCGGCCTGGATGATGGTGACGAAGGCGCGGAACTTCTCGTCGGCGAGGCTCTCGCCGAGCAGCTCTCCGAGGAGCAGGAGGTGAGCCGTGGAACTGACCGGCAGGAACTCGGTGACGGCCTGGACGATCCCGAGGAGGGCGGCGGCGAGAGATCCCATGCCGGCTTCCCGGATCCGCGGACCGGCCTACCGGCGCTTCCCCTTGCGGCCGGCTGCGGCCCGGAGCGCGTCCTTCCTGTCGGTGCGCTCCCACGTGAACGCCTTCTCCTCGCGGCCGAAGTGCCCGTAGGCGGCGGTCGACTGGTAGATGGGGCGGAGCAGGTCGAGGCCCTGGATGATCTCCTTGGGCGTGAGGCCGAAGACCTCGCGGACGGCCGCGGCGATCGACTCCTCGGAGACCGTGGACGTCCCGAAGGTCTCGACCATCACCGAGACCGGCTCGGCCACACCGATGGCATAGGCCACCTGCACCTCGCAGCGGGTGGCCAGGCCGGCCGCCACCACGTTCTTCGCGATGTAGCGCCCCATGTAGGCGGCCGAGCGATCGACCTTGGAGGGATCCTTGCCGCTGAACGCACCGCCGCCGTGGCGGCCCATGCCGCCGTAGGTGTCGACGATGATCTTGCGGCCGGTCACGCCGGTGTCGCCCATCGGCCCGCCGATCACGAAGCGGCCGGTGGGGTTGATGAAGACCTTGGTCTTCCGGTCGACGAGCTTCCTCGGCAGCGCCCGGGCGATGACCTCCTCCCGGATCGCGGCGTGGAGCGTCTTGTTGGTGACCGAGTCGGAGTGCTGGGTGGAGACCACGACGGTGTCGATGCGCGCCACCTTGCCGTCGCGGTACTCGACGCTGACCTGGGCCTTTCCGTCGGGCCGGAGGAAGTCCAGGCCGCTCTTGCGCGCGCGGGCGAGCGCGCGGGTCAGGTGGTGGGCGTACTGGATGGGCGCCGGCATGAGCTCCGGCGTCTCGTCGCAGGCGTAGCCGAACATCATGCCCTGGTCGCCGGCGCCGCCGGTGTCGACCCCCTGGCCGATGTCGGGAGACTGCTGGTCGACCGCCACCAGGACGGCGCAGGTGTGGCCGTCGAAGCCCATGTCGCTGTGGACGTACCCGATGTCCTTCACCGCCTGGCGCGCCAGCTTCTGGTAGTCGACGTGCGCCTTGGTCGTGATCTCCCCGGCGATCATCACGTAGCCGGTCTTGAGCAGGGTCTCGCAGGCCACCCGTCCCTTGGGATCGCGCGCCAGGACCGCGTCGAGGACGGCGTCGGAGATCTGGTCGGCCATCTTGTCCGGATGGCCCTCGGTCACCGACTCGGAGGTGAAGAGGAAGTCTTTCTGCATGGCGCTCCCGGGGAAAGGGGTGGCGAACTTATGTCCGCTGGAACGGAGGTGTCAAGGACGCCGTCGGTGCAGCGGATGGGCCCCGGGGATGCGCCCTCACCCGCTCGCCGGCCCCACGGCGGCGGCCCTTTCGAGCAGCCCGGGGAAGCGCCGGGCCATCTCCGCGCGGACCTCGCGCTCGATCTCGTCGACGGTGTGGAGGCGCAGGATCCGGTCGAGCAGCTCGCGCCCGTCGCGCGCCGAGGCGTTGCGTACGACCCACTTCACGAGCGGGATGGACGGGCCGTTCATGGAGAGCTCGTCGAGCCCGAGACCGAGCAGCACCAGCGTGAAGAAGGGATCCCCGGCCATCTCCCCGCACATGGAGACCGGCTTGCCGGCGGCGCGCGCCGCGTCGGTGATGCCGCGCAGGGTGCGCAGCACCGCCAGGTGGAGTGGCTGGTAGAGGTAGGCCACGTCCTTGTTCTGCCGGTCCACGCCGATGGTGTACTGGATCAGGTCGTTCGTGCCGATGGAGAGGAAGTCCACCTCCTCGGCCAGCCGGTCGGCCATCATCGCGGCGCTGGGCAGCTCCACCATGATGCCCACCGGGGGCAGGCAGGCAGGGAGTCCCTCCGCCACCACCTGCTCGAAGGCCTGTACGAGCATGCGCTTCGCCGCCCGCACCTCGACCACGCCGCTCACCATGGGGAACATGAGGCGCAGGTTGCCGTGCGCAGCGGCCCGCACCGCGGCGCGAAGCTGATCCCGGAAGAGGTCGGGGTGGCGCAGGCAGTAGCGGACCGCCCGGAGCCCCATGGCGGGGTTCTCGGAGTGGTCCTTCTGGCCGGACGGCAGCTTGTCCCCGCCCAGGTCGAAGGTGCGCACCGTCACCGGGCGGCCGCCCATGGCCTCCAGGATCGTCCGGTAGTCGCGGTAGTGCTCCTCCTCGCTGGGGAGCGCATCGCGTCCCAGGAAGAGGAATTCCGTCCGGTAGAGACCGATGCCCTCGCCGCCATGCGAGAGCAGGCCGGGAACCTCCTCGCCGAACTCGATGTTGCCGAGCATCCGGAGGCGGACGCCGTCCAGGGTCTCGGCCGGCAGGTCCTTCAGGCGGGCCAGCTCGGCCTCGCGCTCCATCTGGCGGACGTGCGCGGCCTCGTAGTCGGCCCGTTCCCCCGCCGAAGGGTTCACCAGGACCACGCCACGGCCGCCGTCGACGACGACCCAATCGCCGCGCTCCGCCGTGGCGGTGGCCTTCCCGGCGCCCACCACCGCCGGGATCTCCAGCGCGCGGGCCACGATGGCGGTGTGGCTGGTGATGCCCCCCGCGTCGGTGACCAGGCCCGCCACCTTGCGATCGTGGAGGAGCAGCGCGGTGTCGGCCGGCGAGAGGTCGCGGGCCACCACGATGGAGCCCGGCGGCGGCGCCTCCGCGACGTCCACGCCCTGGCCGAGCAGGTTCTTCACGATCCGCTCGCCCACGTAGTCGACGTCGGAGCGTCGCTCGCGGAAGAACTCGTCGTCGGGGTCGAAGGCTCCCTTGATCTTGCGGATGGCCCGCTTCACCGCCCACTCGACGTTGACCCGCTCCTCCCGGACCAGCCGCCGCACCTCGTCGACGAGGGAGGGGTCGCGCAGCATGGCGCGGTGCACCTCGAGGATGGCCAGGTGCTCGGCCCCGTCGGCGGCCTGCATCTTCGCCTTCACCCCGTCGAGCTGGTGCACCGAGAGCTCGATGGCCGCCTCCAGCCGGCCGAGCTCGGCCTCCACCTCCCCGGCGGAGACGATGCGCCGCGGTGTCCGCACCCGGCGCCGGTCGACCGTCCAGCAGCGCCCGACCGCGATGCCGGGCGAGGCCGGGAGACCCTGCAGCGTGATCGAGGCCATGGTCAGCGCTCCCCGAAGCCCGACTCGAAGACCTTCGCCAGCGCCGCCATGGCCTCGGCGGCGTCCTCCCCCTCGCAGGCCACCACCACCGAGGCGCCCTTCCCGGCCGCCAGCGTGAGGACGCCCATGATGCTCTTGGCGTTGATCTGGAGGCCGTCCTTCTCGAACAGGATCTCGCTGCGGAAGCGGTTGGCGGCCTGCACCACCATCGCGGCGGGGCGCGCGTGCATCCCCAGCGAGTTGACGATCGTGAAGGTCCTCTCCAGCCGTTGCATGCCCTACCTTCCTCCCCGGAAGACCTGCACCACCGCGCCCACGACCGCTCCCAGCCCCAGGGCCGCGTACGCGGTGGGCAGGAGCCGCACCCGCAGCCCGAGCACGACGACCCCGGCCGCGGCCACGGCGAGCACGAGCGCGCCACCGCCGGGCCCGAGCCGTCCAGCCGCCCCGAGCGCCAGGACCCCGGCCGCCACGCCGCAGAGCACCGCGCCCCCGTCGCGCAGGCGGGCCGCCCAGGTCGGGAGGGAGAGGGCGGCCAGCCGCACCACCACCGCGTCGCCGGTCCGGTACCCGGCGCGGAAGAGGCTCCAGCGCAGCCAGAGGTGGAGCGCGTTGTAGACGACGAGCGAAGCGACCAGCGCCGGCCAGCCCAGCAGGAGCGTTCCCACCGCGGCCAGCGCGCCGAAGAAGGGGCGCATCCCGGCCCAGAAGAACCCGTCCCCCACCGCGGCGAGCGGCCCCTGCAGGACCTGCTTGTAGGCCAGGGGGGCGCCGGGCGGCTCCTCTCCGGCCGCCACCCGCTCCTCGTGGTGGATGGCGCCCCCGACGATGGCGGCCGCCGTGTACGGGTGGCAGTTGAAGGTGGCGAGGTGGCGCCGCAGCGCCTCGCTTCGCTTCGCCGGATCCTCGTAGAGCCTTCGGAGCGCGGGGTCGATGGCGTAGGCGAATCCGAGGTTCTGCATGCCGCGCCGGTTCCAGGCGGCCTGGAGGAACAGGCACCGCCAGAAGACGCGGCGAAGGGTGATCGGGGGAACGCTCACCGGATCCCTCCGGCCAGCCAGCCAGCCACGAAGGTGGCCGCCGCCGCCCCGGCGAAGAGCCCGAGGCCCCGGGCGCTTCGGAAGGCCCGCGCCCCGGCTGCAGCGGCGAGGCCTCCGAGCGCCGTCCAGCCCCAGCCGAGCGGCAGGTTCAGGGCGGGCAGCGCATCGAGGATGGAGGGGATGATCCAGGCCGCGACCGCCGCGACCGCCGGGGCGAGCAGCGCCGACACGGCGAAGGGCAGGAGCATCCCGTAGAGGTTCTCGCGCATCGCGGCGACCGGCGAGCCCTGGTCGAGCAGCACCTCGGCCCGGGTGGCCAGCCGCACGTTCCACTCCTCGATGGCGCGGTCGGTGGTGCGCCCCAGGGCGGCGAGGACCCCGGCGAGCAGGATGGCGAGCGCGGCCACCGCCGGCGTGACCCCGGTTCCGAGGGCCTGGCCGGAGAGGACCGCGGCCGCTGCGATGGCGACCGCACCCAGCGCCTCGTTGGGCGGCAGGGAAGCCCCCATGTTGACGGCGCCCAGCCAGAGCAGCTCGAGCGGCGGACCGAGGAGGAGGCCGCCGCGCAGGTCGCCGAGCGCCAGTCCCACGATGGGCGCGAGCGCCACCGGGCGGGAGAGCATGGCCTGGAGAAAGCCCTTGCGCTCCACCGCCGCGAGCCCGGCGACCACGGCGACGACGAGGTAGTCCACGCGGGTCGGATCCTATCAGCCGGCGGCGTTCCAGCGCCGCTCGATCTCGGCCAGGTCCAGCGGGGCGTCGAGCGGGACGGCCCGGGCCTCGACCCGGAAGCCGGCCGCGGCGAGCCGCCGCAGCCCCTCGATCTCCGCCCCGGAGAGGAACACCGAGGGCGTCACCTTCCGGCGCCCCAGCGCGTAGTGGACGTTGCCCAGGTTCAGCACCGGGACCCTGTCCGGCGTGAACCCGGCGGCGAACGCCCGCTCGGCGTCGGCGACCTCGCGGAGGACCACCAGGACCGGCTCGGCCGATCCCGCCAGCGCCGCCCAGTCGACGGACCTCACCGGATCGACCTCCGCCTCCACCCCGGGTGGGAGCGCCAGCGTCATGGCCGCGCGGGCCAGCGGGCTCCGCGCCGCCTCGTCGTCCGCCACCACCACCCGCCGCGCGCCGAGGTGCGGCACCCAGCCCACCAGCACCTGGCCGTGGACCAGCCGCTCGTCGATCCGGGCGAGGGCGATCACCCCGGGCCTCCGCCGCCGGACGCCGCGCCGCCGGGCGAGTGGGGACGCAGCAGGTCGCTCGCCAGGGTGATGTTCTTCTGCCCGTAGGCGCAGATGAGGCGGGCCACGTCGGGCAGGCGGGCGTCCGGGGTCCTGCAGGTGGAGAGCTTGAGCAGCATGGGGAGATTCACGCCGGTGACGAGGTCGACCTTGTCGGAGAGGAACCCGAGCGCCAGGTTGGCGGGGGTGCCCCCCAGCATGTCGGTGAGCACGAGCACCCCGTCCCCGTCCTCCACGTCCTGGATGGCCACCGCGATGGACTCGCGTGCGGCGTCGAGCGGCAGGGCCGAGGACACCGACACGGCGCGGGTGCGGGGAAGGGCTCCGACGATTCCCTCGGCGCAGGCCAGGGTCTCCTCGGCGAGCCGGCCGTGCGTCGCGATGACCACGCCGATCATGGGGCTTCACTCCTTGTCGACGTCGCGGTGCCAGACCCGGACCGGGATGCCGTGCTTGCCCAGCCGGGCAGCCAGTTCGGAGGCGATGGCGACCGATCGGTGCCTGCCGCCGGTGCAGCCGATGGCCACGGTCAGGTAGGTCTTTCCCTCGGCGCGGTACCGGGGGATGAGGAAGGTGGCCAGGTCGTCGGCCTTCTCCAGGAAGCGCTGGGCGTCCTCCTGGCCCAGCACGAAGTCGCGGACGCGCGGCTCGGTTCCCGGGAAGGGCTTCAGCTCGGGGACGAAGTAGGGGTTGGGGAGGAAGCGCACGTCGAGGACCAGGTCGGCGTGGGCGGGGATGCCGGTCCGGAATCCGAACGAGACCAGCGTCACTCCCATGGCGTCGGCGCCGGCTCCCACGAAGCGGTTGTGCACCAGCCGCTTCAGCTCGTGGACGTTGAGGCGCGTGGTGTCGACCACCTCGTCGGCCACCGCCCGGAGGCCGGCCAGCGCCTTGCGCTCGGCGGCGATGCCGTCGGGGACGCTGCCCGAGTCCCCGGCCAGCGGATGGCGCCGGCGGGTCTCCGAGTAGCGCCGGATGAGCGACTCGTCGGAGCAGTCGAAGAAGAGGACGGTGACGTCGGCTCCCTTGCGGCGCAGGTCCTCCACGATGCGCGGCGCGTCGGCCAGGAAGCGCTGCTCGCGCGCGTCGACCACGAGGCCGATGCGCGAGACCTCCCCGGCGGTGTGCCCGGAGAGCTCGAGCAGCTTCTCCAGGAACACGATGGGGAAGTTGTCGACGCAGTAGTAGCCGCCGTCCTCGAGGGCTCGGAGCGCCGTGGTCTTTCCCGAGCCGGAGACACCGGTCAGGATCACGACCTGGGTCGCCGGGGTGCCGCGGACGTCGTCGGTCGCCCGGGGGCTCACTCGACTTCCGTCCCGCCGCCGCCGCCCTCCGAGGGCAGGGCGATGGCGCGGTTCAGGCGTTCCTGGAACTCGCGGGCGGAGTGGTGCCCCTGCAGCTTGAGCAGGTGGTTCCGCGCCGCCACCTCGATGATGGTGGTCATGTTGCGCCCCGGCCTGACCGGGACCACCAGCATGGGGATCTCCACGTCGAGGATGCGGAACTTGCGATCGTCGACGCCCAGCCGGTCGTACTCGACGTCCGGGTCCCACTCGCAGAGCTCGAGGACGATCTCGATCTTCTTGCGCTCGCGGATGGCCGCCACGCCGAAGAGGTCCTTGATGTTGATGATGCCCAGCCCACGGATCTCCATGTGGTGCTTGATGATCTCGCTGCCGGCCCCGACGACCGCGTCCTGGGTGCGCCGCTTCACCTCGACGATGTCGTCGGCCACCAGCCGGTGGCCGCGCATGACCAGGTCGAGGGCGATCTCGCTCTTGCCGATGCCGCTCTTGCCGAGGAGCAGGATGCCCACGCCCAGCACGTCGAGCAGCACGCCGTGCATGGAGGTGCTGGCGGTGAGCTGCTCCTCGAGGAAGTTCTGGACCCCCTCGATGAAGGTGGAGGAGAGGTGCGAGGAGCGGAAGATCGGGACCCCCGCCTCCTCGCCGGCGGCCAGCATGTCGGGGGGGATCTCGATGTCCTTCGTCACCACCAGGCAAGCCACCTCCTGGGAGAAGAAGGCCCGCAGGACCTCGACGCGCCGTTCGCGCGGGAGGGTCTTCAGGTAGCTCATCTCGGTGTTGCCGAAGACCTGGATCCGCTCGCGGTGCAGGTACTCGGTGAAGCCCGCCAGCGCCAGCCCGGGCTTCTGGATGCGCGCCGAGCTGACCTTGCGGGAAAGGCCGGCCCCTCCCCCCACCAGGACGAGGCGGAGGTCGTACTTGGTGTCGTCGAGGAGTGCCCCCACCCGGATGGCTTCCATCGCCGCGGAGTGTAGCGCGCACCCACAGCGGCGTCGACCGGAGGGAGCGCCGTCGACCGCCCCGGCCGGCGTGCCGGACGGGGCGTCTCCGGCTCAGGAAGCTTTCGTTGACGCGGCCGTGCCGCGAACCTTAGATCCCCCGCGCGCCATGCGCACCCGCATCCTCTACCACGCGAACTGCTTCGATGGCTGCGCCTCCGCGGCGTTCCTGGGGAGGTTCCTCGGGGCTCGGCTGGGGCCCGGCCTGGGCGCGGTCGAGCACGTCCCGCTGCAGCACCAGGCCGGGAATTCCATCCCGGCCGACGCCTTCTCGGCCGACGTCAATGCCATCGTCGACTTCCGATACTCCCCGTCGCCCCGCCTCGACTGGTGGTTCGACCACCACCAGAGCGCCTTCCAGCCCGCGTCGGACCGCGCCCACTTCGAGGCCGACCGGTCCGGGCAGCGCTTCTGGGACCCGACCGCCCCTTCCTGCACGGGCTTCATCGCCCGGGTGGCGCGAGAGCGGTTCGGCTTCGAGGCACCCGATCTGGCCGACCTCGTCCGCTGGGCCGACATCATCGATGCGGCTGCCTTTCCCTCGGCCGAGGTGGCCGTGAAGCTGGCCGAGCCGGCTCTCCGGATCATGACCTTCCTCGAGTCCACCCGCGACCCGTCCGCCCCCGGGAAGCTCATCGAGGCGCTGCAGTCCCGGCCTCTCGGCGAGGTGGCCGACGAGCCCTGGGTGGCCGGCCCGCTCGCCCCGGTCCTGGAGCGCCACTTCCGGTCGATCGACGCGGTCCGTGCTGCTGCGCGACTGGACGGGGGGGTGGCGTTCCTCGACCTGGCCGCGGCTGGCCTCGAGACCGGCAACAAGTTCGTCCTGTACTGGCTCTTCCCGGAGGCCCGCTACACCGTCACCGTCTCGCACGACCCGAAACGCTCCAAGGTGTCGGTGGGCTCGAACCCGTGGGCGCGCCCGGCGCGGGCCCACGACATCTCCCGCATCTGCGAGCGCTACGGCGGCGGTGGCCACCCGGTGGTGGGTGCGGTCTCCCTGGATCCGGACCGGCTCGACGAGGCGCGTCGCGTCGCCCGCGAGATCGTGACCACGCTCCAGGCCACGCCGGAGACCGCGGCGTGACCCCGGGCCAGTGCATCCTGGTCGTCGACGACGACGACGACTTCCGGGAGGCGCTCTGCGAGATCCTCTCCGAGGCCGGGTACCCGGTCGAGCAGGCCGGCAACGGCGAGCTGGGCCTCAAGCGCATGGCCGTGGAGAAGCCCGGTGTCGTCCTCCTCGACCTGAAGATGCCGGTGCTCGACGGCTGGGGTGTCGTCGAGCGCATGCGCAAGGACCCTGCCGCCGCCCACATCCCGGTCCTCATCCTCTCCGCCTACGGCTACGAGTGGGAGTCGGAGCTGCTCGGAGTCCAGGGCTTCATCCCGAAGAGCGTCGGGATGGAGGAGATCCTCGACCGGATCCGACGCATCGCCGGCCCGCCGCCCATGCACCACTAGCGCAGACGAGAATCCGAGGCCGCCCATGTACGCCACCGTCCTGTTCGCCCACTCCCTCGTCCGCTGGGCCGTGCTGCTCGTCGCCCTCTGGGCCACGATGGCCGCGGTTTCCGGTCTTCGCGGGCATCGCGCCTGGACCCGGAGGGCCCGCGTCCCCGGCGTGGTGCTCGCCGCCGTCGCCGACGTCCAGCTGCTCCTCGGGCTCGCGCTCTGGCTGGGTCTTTCCCCCCACGCCATCACCACGGGCGGCCGTGCCCACTACTGGACCTACGTGCACCCGCTGGCAGGGATCGCCGTGGTCGCGCTGGTGCACATCGGCAGCGTGAGGGCGCGGCGCATGCTCGACGACGGGGCGCGCTGGCGGACCGCGGCCCGCTTCTACGGCGCGGCCCTGGTGATCGCCGTGCTCGGCGTTCCCTGGCCGATCCTCGGCATGGGGCGCGCCCTCCTGCCGTTCTAGTGCGCGTCGAGCAGCGCACCGACGAGGCCGCTCGCCGCAGCGAGAGGATCGGCGCTCGCAGTAGTCATCTTGCCTGGGTCGGGGCACTGGCCTAGCCGGCGCCGCCCCTGCCGCCCCGGGTGGGCCACCGGATCCTCGCCCGCAGGGTCTCCGGCTTCCGTTCTGCGAGCGTGGCCGGCTTCACCGCTCCCTCGCCGAAGCGGTCGGCCAGCGCGTCGAGCGCCGCGTTGAGCGCGTCCCGCTTCCCCTTCCCTTCGGCGGGATCCCCTCCGGAAGGCCCTCCGAACAGGCCCATCTGCGCGGGCGCGTCCCCGGCACCGTCGAATCCCGAGACCGTCACCCCGGTGAGCCGCACGGGACGGTCGATCCCGGCCCGGCCCAGGTCCTCCCGGATCGACCGGTAGATCTCCCCGGCATCGGCGCTGGGGTGGGGAAGCGTGGATCGGCGGGTGATCTGCTCGAAGTCGGCGTACTTGATCTTGAGGGTCACGACGCGTCCGCGCAGGCCAGCCTCCCGGAGGCGGCGGGCGACGCGGACGCACTGGTCGAGGAGCTGCGGCAGGAGCGCGTCTTCGCCCGACAGGTCCTGCTCGAAGGTGTCCTCGGCTCCGACCGACCGGGCCTCCTCGTCGGGGACCACCTCGCGGGGATCGTCGCCGCGGGCCAGCGCGCGCATGTGGGCGCCCTGCGACCCGAAGCGCTCGACCAGGACCTGTTCGGGGAAGCGGGCCAGCTCCCCGACGGTGGCGATGCCCAGCGCCCGGAGCGCCTGCTCGGTCACCTTCCCCACGCCCCAGAGCCGCCACACCGGCAAGGGCGCCAGGAACGCGGCGGTGGTCCCGGGCGGAACGGCGACGAGCCCGTCGGGCTTTCCCAGGTCCGAGGCGATCTTCGCCGCCATCTTGCAGTCGGCCACGCCGGCGGAGACGGTCAGCCCGGTGCCCTCCCGGACCTCGCCTTTCACCTTCCGTGCAATGTGCTCCGGTTCGCCGTGCAGGGCACGGCTCCCGGTGACGTCGAGGAAGGCCTCGTCGAGGGAGAGCGGCTCGACGAGCGGAGTGTACTTGCGGTAGACGGCGAAGACCGCCCGGGACAGCTCCCCGTAGCGCTCGAAGCGAGGCGGGAGGAAGACTCCCTCCGGGCAGCGGCGCCGGGCCTCCACGGTGGGCATCGCGGAGCGGACGCCGAAGCGGCGGGCCTCGTAGCTGGCGGCGCAGACCACCCCACGTCCCGACGTTCCTCCCACGATGACCGGCCGGCCCCGCAGCCCGGGATCGTCGAGTTGCTCGACCGAGGCGTAGAAGGCGTCGAGATCGAGGTGGAGGATCGAGGGCACACGTCCTCTTTATCACCGGCCCATAGACCCAAAAGGGGCCAGACGGACATTAGAAAATCATTATCGTAGACTTCATAGGTCCATCTTGATTTAAATCATTTATTGATGGACAGTGAAGTCCCATCGAAAGGGGGCATTCCATGGAGACCACCGGTGTAACGCCAGCAGCCGCGCCCGGGGGACGAATTGCTTCCCGCCTGTGGGCTGCCGCTCGGACCGAGTTCTCGAGCCGCGGCTATCACGGCGCACGCGTGCAGGGCATCGCCAAGCGCGCCGGCTGCAACGTGGCCCTGCTCTATCGTCACTGGGCATCGAAGCGAGCGCTCTACGTCGAGATCCTGAAGTCCATCTGGCAGGAGGGCTCCCAGGAGATCGCCACCCAGCTGGAGACCTCGAGCGGAGCCAAGGGAGTGGTCTCGGCCTACCTCGACACCCGCATGAAGGACCCCGAGGCCAGCCAGATCGTGATCCGGGAACTCCTCGACGGCGGACCTTTCCTCCGGGAGATCATCGCCTCGGATCCGTCCGTGGTCGTCCCCATGCGGCGCGTCATCGAGGTGATGCGGCAGGGCAACGGGCATGCCCTCCGGGCCGGCGTCGACCCGGAGATGGCGGTGCTGGCGGTGGCCGGTTTCGCCGCGCTGGTCGGAGCGGCCCACGAGGGAGCGCAGGCCTTCTTCGAGAACGGGGCCCCGACGAGCGACGGCTGGAAGTCCCTGGTCAGCGACGTGTTGCTGCACGGGCTCGAGGCCCGGTAGCCCCGGCGACGCTCCCGGCCCTTGGCCTCGCCCCGGCCCGGCGCTACGGTGCGGGCCATGAACACGGACGTCGTCCTCGTCGGTGCGGGCCTCCAGGGCTGCGGCGTGGCCCTGCGGCTCGCCCAGGCCGGGTGCCGCGTGGTGGTGCTCGAGCGGAGCATCCCCGGAGCCGAGGCATCGAGCGCCGCGGGCGGGATCCTCTCCCCCGGGGTGGAGGCCGAGCCCGGGCCCTTTCACGATCTGTGCATGGCCTCGCTGGAGCGCTGGCGCGCCTTCTCCGAGGAGGTGGAGCGCCTCTCCGGGTCGTGGGTGGGCTTCCGGGCCGCCGGCACCCTGGAGGTCTCGGTCGACGACCGATTCACCCCGGTCCTGGCGGGGCGCGCCGCCCAGCTCGAGCGGGCGGGGCTCGAGGTGGAGGTGCTAGACGGTGAGGCCGCCCGCAGGCTCGAGCCGGGGCTTTCCCCGGAAACCCGGGGTGCGCTCTGGTTCCCGGGCGAGGCCTCGGTCGACCCGCGGCTGCTCGGCCGTGCGTTGCACGCCGCGGCGGCCCGAGCCGGCGCCACCTTCGTGCAAGGCCAGGTCCGGGCCGTCGTGGTGGAGGGCGGACGGGTGGTCGGCGTCGACCACGAGTCGGGTCGCATCTCCGCGGGCGGGGTGGTGCTCGCCGCCGGCGCCTGGTCGCTGCAGGTGGCAGGGCACGACCTGCCTGCGGGAGTGGTGCGACCGGTGCGCGGCCAGATGGCGGTGCTCGACACGCGCCCCCCGCTGCTCTCCCGGGTGGTCTTCTCCGAGAAGGGCTACCTGGTTCCGCGCCCGGACGGCCGCATCCTCTGCGGCTCCACCATGGAGGAGGCCGGATTCGAGAAGGCGGTCACCGCGGGCGGCCTGCTGCGCCTGCTTCAACTGGCGGTGGAGATCGCCCCCGGGCTCGCGGCCGCTCCCGTCGTCGAGACCTGGTCCAACTTCCGGCCGGCCACGCCGGACGGGCTGCCCATCCTCGGCCCCGGTCGCATCCCGGGGCTGTTCTACGCCACGGGTCACTACCGCAACGGGGTGCTGCTCACCCCGGTCACGGCCGACGCGGTGAGCGCGGCGGTCCTCGGGCGCCCCACCCCGGTCGACCTTGCCCCCTTCGGGCCGGCGCGGCTCGTGCCGCGGGGGACGCTCCGGTGAGGCTCGCCCTTGGAATCGCTGCACTCCTCCTCTCCGCGTGCACGGCGCGGGCGCCGGAGCGGGCCATCGACGAGCAGGCCGCCCACGGCCGCGCCTCTCCGCCGTCGGGCGAGCCGCCCGCCCAGGTCCGGGAGCCACCTGGACGCTGCCTCCCGGGTCACGATGGCGCGACCTCGGGGGATCTCGCACGGGCCGCGGCCCGCTTCCGGGCAGGTGGGCACCCCGAGGCGGCACTCGCCTGTGCCGAGGAGGCCCTCGAGGCCGATCCTCGGGACGGGGCGCCGCTGCGGGAGCGGGCCCTCGCCCTCGCCGCCCTCGACCGCGACGCCGACGCCCGGGCGGCCCTCTCCCGGCTGCTGGCCGCCGACCCGGATGATCCGGCCACCCTGCTCGTCGCCGCCGACCTGCACGTGACCCACTTCGGCGACCGCGACTCGCTGGAGGCCGGGCTCGACCTGGCCCTGCGCGGGGCGGCGCGCGCGATCTCCGGCCCCCGTGCCGACCCTTCGCTGGCGCCGCGCCTGCTCCTGCTGGCCGGAATGGCCGAGAACGACCTGGGACACAGCAGGCAGGCACTCCTCCACCTCGACGAGGCGGTGGCCCGGAATCCGCGAGATGTCGACGCCCAGTACGAGCGAGGCGTCGCCCTCTTCGATCTCTGCCGGTTCGCCTCGGCCCGTCGCGCCTTCGAGCGGGTCCTGCGCCAGACGCCGCGGGACCCCTGGGCGCTGCATCACCTCGGGCTGCTCGCCGAGAGGGCCGGCGACGAACGGCGGGCCCGGGAGCTGCTCGGGCGGGCGGCGCGGATCGCCCCTCGCGACCTCCGGCCGCCGGTCGAGCTCTCGCGCTCCGCCTTCGAGGCCGAGCTCCGCCGGGCGCTCGCCGAGCTCCCCGAGACCGAGCGGGCGGCGCTCGCCGGCGTGCCGGTCGAGGTCGAGGAGATCCCGGCCTACGCCGACCTGACGGCGGTGGAGCCACCGCTCTCGCCGTCGATCCTCGGGCTGTTCCGGGGCCCGTCGCTGGGCGAGCCCTGCCCGGCCGACGAGGAGCTCGCCTGCCGCTCCATCGTGCTCTACCGGCGGAACCTGCTCCGCTTCGCGCGTGACCGCGCACAGCTCTCCGCGCAGGTGCGGGTCACGCTGCTGCACGAGCTCGGCCACCTTCACGGTGAGAGCGACGAGGGGCTCCGGGCCCGCGGCCTGGAGTGACCGATCCGGGAGGGCGCCCCGATGGACCGTTGCCGGGGCGACGCCACCGTGCTAATCGCCAACGCCATGTGGGACACCAACCCGTGGGCTCCCTGGGGGCTCATCCACGTCGTACGCGACGGCGTGCCGACAGTGACCGAGACCGGACTGTGGTTCCTCCTCCAGCGCCACCCGGACGCGGTGGAGGCGGAGGGAAAGGGATACTGGCTGTATCTCGACCAGCCGTATCGGGCCGAGCGGGCGGATGACCGGGCGTTCTTCAGGTTGACGCCGGCGCCGTCGAGGCGACGCGGGGGGTAGGCGGGGGACCGTGGTCCGTGGCCGTGGCCGTGCCGTGGCCGTGGCCGTGGTCCGTGGCCGGCCGTCAATGCGTCAAACGCCAGAGCATGGCGAGAACGCGGTCGCAGAGAGCCAGGGATTGCGCGGAGGCGTCGGCCCGCAGGTAGCCGAAGGCCTCCGCTACGCGCAGGCTCGCGGCGACCTCGTCGGCGCTGCCGGCGGCGATGCGCCACAGGTGGATGCGGTCCTTCCCTTGGCGCCGGCTGCCTTCGCTGAGGTTCAGCGAGACCGACGCGGCGGCCCGGCGAAGCTGCTTCGCGAGGTCGGTGTCCCGGCGGTCGAGACTCGCGAGCGGCTCCTGCAGCGACCGGATGAGTTCGAGGGAGACGTCGAAGGCGTGAAGGGACATGTGCGGCTCCTTTGCGGGTGGGGTTTGCCCCGTCCGGCGCAGGACCCGTGACAGGCCGACGCGGGACTCACCCGCCCACGCTCGCGGCCTGGCGCGGGGCGTGCGCCTCCAGGCTGACCCCACCCGCCAAGGAGACGGCCACGGTCACGGCCACGGCCACGGCCACGGCCACGGCCAACGGTCAGCGGTCAACGGTCACGGTCAACGGTCACGGTCAACGGTCACGGTCAACGGTCACGGTCAACGGTCACGGTCAACGGTCACGGTCAACGGTCACGGTCAACGGTCACGGCCAACGGTCACGGCCAACGGTCACGGCCAACGGTCACGGCCAACGGTCACGGCCAACGGTCACGGCCAACGGTCACGGCCACGGTCACGGCCAACGGTCACGGCCAACGGTCACGGCCACCGGTCACGGCCACCGGTCACGGCCACCGGTCACGGCCACCGGTCACGGCCACCGGTCACGGCCAACGGTCACGGCCAACGGTCACGGCCACCGGTCACGGTCACGGTCACGGCCAACGGCCACGGCCAACGGCCACGGCCAACGGTCGGCCAGCGGCCAACGGCCAGCGGCCAACGGCCACGGACCCCGGCCACGTTCACCCCGCGACCAGTCCCTGGTAGAGCGCCTCGTACCTCTCCGCGCTCCTGCCCCACGAGAAGTCGATCGCCATCCCGCGCTCCTGGATTCCCCGCCAGGCGCGCACGTCGCGCCATACGTCGAGCGCGCGACGAGTCGCCACCACCAGCTCGGCCGGGTCGAGCGGGCCGAAAAGGAAGCCGGTCCCCTGCTTCCAGCCGTCGTAGTCCTCGACCGTGTCCACCAGTCCACCCACCGCCCGGGCCACCGGCGGCGTGCCGTACCGCAGGCTGTACATCTGGTTCAGGCCGCAGGGCTCGAACCGGCTGGGCATGAGGAACACGTCGGATCCGGCCTCGATCCGGTGGGCCAGTCCCTCGTCGAAGCCGATGCGCGCCGCGAAGCGGTCGGGCCGCTCGCGCCCGACCCAGGCGAAGAACTCCTCGAACTCGCGCTGCCCGCTGCCCAGCAGGACGAACTGAGCGTCGGAGCGGAGCAGGGCCGGCGTGGCCGCCGCCATCAGATCGACGCCCTTCTGGTCGGCGAGCCGCCCCACCAGCCCCACCAGCGGCACATGGGGCTTCACCGGGAGTCCGAGCTCGGCCTGGAGGGCCGTCTTGACGCGGACCTTGCCGCGCAGGTCGCGCCGGTCGTAGCGGAACGGCAGGTGCGGATCGTGGGCCGGGTCCCACTCGCGGTCGTCGATGCCGTTGAGGATCCCGAAGAGGTCTCCGCTGCGGCTCCGCAGCACGGTGTCGAGGCCGTAGCCGCCCTCGACGGTGAGGATCTCCCGCGCGTAGTTGGGCGAGACGGTGGTGAGGGCGTCCGCGTACGAGAGCCCGGCCTTCATGAAGTTGAGCTGGTCGTGGAACTCGACGCCGCGGTCCATCCGGAAGATCGACCAGGGGAGCCCGAGGACGTCCATGAACTCCTTGGCGAACATCCCCTGGTAGGCCAGGTTGTGGATGGTGTAGACGCTCCGGGTTCCGGAGAGCCACGGATCGTCCCCGTGCTCGGCGCGCAGCAGCCAGGGACCGAGGGCCGACTGCCAGTCGTTGAAGTGGGCCACGGCCGGGTGGAAGTGCAGCGCCCGCGGAAGGTCGAGGGCGGCGCGCGCCAGGAAGGCGAAGCGAGCCGGGTTGTCGGGGTAGTCGACTCCGCCCTCTCCATAGGGGTTGCGCCGGAAGCCGTAGAAGAGGTCGTGCTCCAGGAAGTACACGTCGGGTGAACCGGGGCCGCCGCGGCGCACCCAGAGCCCGCAGCGCTCGCCGCGGGCGTCGAGCGAGACGGGCAGCCAGGTGAGGCCGTGCCGCACCGGGTCGATCGCGCCGTAGCGGGGCGTGACCACCGCCACCCGGTGGCCACGGGCGGCCAGCGCGGCGGGCAGGGACGCGGCCACGTCGCCGAGGCCTCCGGTCTTGGAGAAGGGCGCGACCTCGGAGGAGACGAAGAGGAGGTCCATGGCGGGATCGGGCTAGGCGGAGACCTTGCGGAGGAACTCGGCCGCCTCCTCGGGCGGTACCGGGTTGATGTGGAAACCGCTGCCCCACTCGAAGCCGGCCACCTGGGTCAGCGCCGGGACCACCTCGATGTGCCAGTGGTAGGAGGGGCTCGAGGGATCCCGGAGCGGATTCGAGTGCACCATGAAGTTGTACGCCGGGCGCCCCAGCCCGGCCATGAGCTTGGCGAGGGTCGTCCGCAGCGCCTGGGCGGCGTAGGCGAGCCGCTCCTTGGGCTCGGCCTCGAAGTTGGACTCGTGGCGGCGCGGGACGATCCAGGTCTCGAAGGGGCTTCGCGGGGCCCAGGGCTCGAAGACCACGAACTCCTCGTTCTCGAACACCAGCCGGGAGCGGTCCTTCCGCTCCTGCCCGACGATGTCGCAGTAGATGCAGCGCTCGCGGTGCTCGTGGTGACGCCGGGCGCCGTCGATCTCGTCGGCCACCTGGCGCGGCGTGATCGGCAGCGCGATGAGCTGGCTGTGGGTGTGCTCGAGCGTGGCCCCGGCAGCCGAGCCGTGGTTCTTGAAGAGCAGGATGTAGCGGAAGCGCTGGTCGTTCTTGAGGTCGAGGATCCGGGCCTTGAAGGCGAAGAGCACCTCGGTGACGTCGGCGTCGGAGAGCTCGGAGAGCTCGCGCGCGTGGTCCGGGGTCTCGATGACGATCTCGTGGGCTCCCACGCCGTTCATCTGATCGTAGATGCCCATGGCCTGGCGATCGAGGTCGCCCTCGATCATGAGGGCCGGGTACCGGTTGGGGACCACGCGGACCTTCCAGCCCTTCACGTTCGGAGGGACGGCCGCGCGACCCGAGACGTAGACCTCGGGGGGCGTGTTGTCCTCGTGGCCGGGGCAGAAGGGACAGAGGCCGCCGGGGGGATCCTCGGCCCGCCGGAACTGGTTCGGACGACGCGCGCGCTCGGTGGCGATGATCACCCAGCGCCCGACGATGGGGTCCCTCCGCAGTTCGGGCATGGCGCGGAGTCTACCTCATGACGCGGTCGTCACCGCGCCCCGGGCCGACCCGGCCTCGTTCTTCGGGACGGAGACGGTGGCGCCCACGGCCGCGCCCAGGACCATGAGCGCCGCACCACCCAGGTAGGGGGCGGCCTGCCAGGCCGCGAAGGAGGTCGTTCCCGCCAGGGGTCCGACGATCCGCCCCAGCGCCGACGCGGACTGGCCGATGCCCAGCGTGCCGCCCTGGTCCTCGGCCCGGCTGAAGCGGGAGAGCAGCGACATGATGCTGGGGCTCGAGAGCCCCGACCCGAAGGCCAGCGGCGCGGTGGCGAGCAGGAGGCCGGGCACCCCGCTCGCGAAGGGCAGCGCCGCCAGCCCCACCCCCTGGAGGATCGACCCGACCACGAGCAGACGCTTCTCCCCGTAGCGCCGCGAGAGCGGGCCGATGAGCCCCCCCTGGACCAGCACCACGATCACCCCGATGTAGGTGAAGAGCCAGCTCACGTGCCGGTCGGACAGCCCGAAGTGACGATGCGCCAGGAAGGCGTAGGTGGCCTCCATGGCGCTGAAGGCAAGCGTGACCACGAGGTAGATGAAGAGGACCCGGCGGATCCCGGGCTTGCGGAACTCCTCGCGGAGGGCCTGGAAGCGCCCGCGGGACCGGGTCGCGACCACGTGCTGCGCGGGCTCGGGCAGGAGGAAGTAGGCGCCCACCAGGTTGAGGACGGAAAGGGCGGCGGCGGCCAGCCCCGGGGCCGAGAGGGAGTACCCGGCGAGGAGCCCTCCCACCGCCGGCCCGAAGACGAACCCCAGGCCGAAGGCGGCGCCGATCATGCCCATGCCCTTGGCCCGCCCTTCGGGCGTGGTGACGTCGGCCACGTAGGCCTGGGCGATGGCGATGTTGGCGGTGGCGGCGCCCGCGAAGAGGCGCGAGACGAGCAGCAGGGCGAAGGTCGCCGCCACACCGTAGAGCAGGAAGGCCAGCGCGGTCATGGCGATGGAGAGGAGCAGCACCGGCCGCCGCCCGACCCGATCGGAGAGGCGGCCCCAGATGGGGGCGAAGACGAACTGCATGAGCGAGTAGCCGGTGCTCAGCCAGCCGGTGGCGGCCTCCGAGGCGCCCAGCTGTTCGGCGTAGATCGGCATCACAGGGATGACCATCCCGAAGCCGAGCAGGTCGACGAAGACCACGAGGAAGAGGATGCCGAGGGAGGCCTGGCGTTTCACGGGGGCGTGACCTTATCCGAAGTCCCGGCCGATCACACGCGCCAGTGGATGCGCTCGAAGTCGACCCCCGGCACGGAGAGCGGGAGGTATCCGGAACCGGGGATGCGCTCCAGCTCGGTGTCGCCGGAGAGGGCCTCCACCGACATCACCAGCTCGTCGCCCGGACGGATGCCGAGCGATGCGAGCGGGAGCTCCACCTCCAGGATCTTGAGCAGGACGGCGCGCCCCACCTCCTCTCCCTCGCGCTGGACCGGGCGGGAGACCCCGTCGGCCACGGCCGGGAACTCGAGCCGGGACGGACCGAGGGGCCCGAGCAGCGTCACCCGGATGCGATCGGCGTGCGCCGCGTCGGGGTCGGGATCGGGGTCGAGCCGAAGGAAGAGATTGGCCTCGTCGAATCCCCAGAACAGGGCCGAGAAGGCCGGTGCGCCACCGAACATCGACCCGCGACCGCGACCGGGCCGGTGCACCCCGGCCCCCTGCCACTCGAAGTAGTCGGGCTCGCGTCCGTCGATGACCGGGCGCAGGAGCGCCGTCGGCTCCCGGAGCGCCTTGGCCTCCAGGGCGCCGCGCCCGGTGGGCTTGATGGGCTGGAGGGCCTCCTGCGGCGGCGCCAGATCGAGCACCTCGCAGGCCCGCAGCACGTGGCCGCGGAAGAGGGCGTCGAACTCGGCGGCGTTCTCGGTGGAGAAGTCCTCGCCGTACCACCAGTACCAGTCCGACCCCTCGGCGGCGCGCAGGTGGCGCAGCGCGTGCTCGACCTTGGCCTCGGGAGCCCCGGCGGTGCGGGCCGCCTCCACCGCCTCGCGGGCCCGCCCCAGCGCCGTCCAGGCCAGCCGGTCCTCCCGGTGGCCGATCCAGATGCGGTAGGAGGCCTCGATCCAGGACCCGGAGTGGATGCGGGGCACGGGCGGACCCTCGGCGCCGGCCACCGCCTCCGACAGGGTCACCGTCTCGATCCGGGCGTCGGAGGAGAGCGATCGGTAGAGGGCGTCGAGGAAGTCGTGGCCGGAGCGTACGTACCGCTCCCAGGGGTTCTCGCCGTCCAGGAAGACACCCACGGTGGCTGCTCCCCTTCCGCCGTCGCGCCGCCAGGCCTCCCCGGCCGCTGCCACACGATCCGTGAAGTCGGCGGCGGCCGCGCCGGCCGGTTGCCGGGCGTAGCTGAAGCCCACCAGGTCCGAGATCCCCCGGTCCCGGAAGAGCATGGACACCTCCCGATCTCCGGCCGCCACGCGCCAGGGACGGTAGAGCGAGAGGGCTCGCGGGCTCGCGGGCGGCAGCGACCGGAGGAGCACGGCCTCGTCGGAGGCGGCCCAGGCCACGCCCTCCGACGCGAGGACCTCGAGCGCCTCGGGCGATACCGCCCCCTCGGCCGGCCACATCCCGGCGGCGGGGCGGCCGAAGCGGCGGGCGTGGCTCGACAGCGCGTCGGCGGTCTGGCGGCGCGCGTCGCCCGGCCAGGAGAACCGGGGGGGCAGCGCCACGCCGGGGAGCGCCCGGGCCGCGGCGTCGCTGTCGCAGACCAGCGGGAGGATGGGGTGGTGGTGCGGTGTCGTGGAGAGCTCCACCTGGCCGCTGTCGGCGAGCGCCCTCCAGCGGGGCAGCACCCCGGCCAGCACGCCGCGCTGGGCCTCCAGGACGAGCGCCACGTCGGCGGCGTCGAAGTCGCGTCCGCGGGCCACCAGCGCCTGCAGACCGGGGTGGTCGGCCAGGGCCCCGAAGCCCATCCAGGCCAGGTTGAAGTGCACCTGGAGGTCCCTTAGCTCACCCAGGGTGAAGTCCAGGGCCACCTCGTCCAGGTCGACGCGGGCCAGGTCCCGGCCGCGCTTCTCGAGCAGCTCGAGGTAGCGAGGCACCGGGCGCACGGAGCGGTCCCAGTCGACCATGAAGAAGGAGTGGAGCAGCCGGCGCCGCTCCTCCGGGGAGAGGTCGGCCGGGTCGCGGGCCGAGATTTCCAGGATCGCGTCGCGGGCCCGGCCGGCCACGTAGTCCTCCAGCTGGTCGAGCAGGACCGGCGTGAAGTTCACCGTGACCCGGATTCCCGGGTGTCGCTCCAGGATCCAGGCCATGTCGGCGTAGGCCCGGGTGGCGTGGAGCCGCACCCAGGGGAGCACGTAGGTGCCGGTGGCCGGCTCCCGGTAGAGGGGCTGGTGCATGTGCCAGAGGATGGCCAGCCGCACCGGCTTCATGGGACGCCTCTGTTCACGGGGAGAGGAGATCGGGCAGGTCGGGAGACGGGGTGGCGCCCGGCGCGCTCTCGCGCCGGGCCCGGAGATGGTCGCGCTCGGCGACGGCGGCCGCGAGCTCCCCGACGAGCTCGTCCCGCTTCCAGGAGAGCGCCAGCACCTCGGCGGCGGCCTCCGCAGCCAGCGCCTCGGCCCGCTCGACCGCGGCGGCGGCAGCCAGGTCGGGGCCCGCGGCAGCGCCGGGGGCCGGTTCGACGGGCAGCACCAGCACCGTGGCCCCCCTCGGTGCGGAGGGGCGCTCGCCGCACAGGAGGAGCCGCGAGGTGGGACGCGGCGACGAGATCCGGGTGCCGTCCCAGGTGACCTCGCCCGGCCGGGACCCCACCGGCACCACGGCCCAGGCCAGGAGGGGCAGGACGTCGGCTGCCTGCACGATCGGGAAGGCGTCGCGGAGGACGGGCTCCAGGAGCTCCTCGCCCGGCGGGACGGCGACGGCGAGCAGTCCCCCCGGAGCGAGCAGGTCGCGCAGGGCGCGGATCCGCTCCGCCGTGAGCGGACGGTCCTGCTGGGGATGGATCACGATCCGGTCGAAGGGCGGCGCGAGACCCACCTCGTCGGGCGCGGCGACCGGAAGGGCGACGCCGCGGTCCGACAGGAAGACCGCACTCGCCCCGGCGTCTTCCGGGGAGCCCAGCACGAGCACGCGCCGGCCGGCGAGGAGCGGCTCGAGGTGGGAGAGGCGGGCCAGGACCTCGCCTCCGGCGGTGAACGGTTCGGGCATGGTCCGGGAAGATACCTCAGCGCGCGGGAGGGGCGGGGGTGGGTCCAGCAGGCGCGGCCGGGGACGGGGGGGCGGGGGTCGCGGGGCGGTATCGCTCCGCGGCGAAGCGGCTCGCCTCGAGCATGAGCTGGCTGGTCGCACCGGCCACCGGCTCGAGCGACTTCTCCAGCGCGGCGGCGGCCGCCGCCACCGGGCCCCGGGCCTCGGCGGCGAGCCTCAGCGCCTCCATCGCGCCGCGCAAGGCGTTCGCCCCCTCCTGGAGGTGCCCGACCGCCTCCTGGAACGCGGTCTCGGCCTGCAGGACCCGCAGCTGCTCGCGCTGGGCGGGCGAGAGCCCGGAGAGCCTGGAGGCCCTGGCCAGGGATCCGCGCGCCCGCTCCATGCGTTCCATCTGCTGGGACTGGATGTCGTCCCTGGCCCACCGGGCGAGGAGGTCGAAGAGCGCCTGGTCGAGCTCGGCCCGGTCGTCGTAGGCGGTCTCCACGAGGGGCGCCGCCCCCGGCGGTGGGGTGAGGGGCGCGTAGGTCCTGGCGGTCTCCGGGTCGGCCGACGTGAAGGCCGCCTTCCCGGTCGGGAAGAGGATCCCCTTCTTCACCACCACCTTGCCGCCCTCGGGGACGATCCACCAAAGGCGGGCGTTCCGCTCGGCGAGCAGCCAGGCCACCGCCACCCCCAGCCCCACCGCGAGGAGCAGGGGCAGTACCGGGCTGCGGCGGGGCGCCGGACGTTTCTCCTCCGCGGCCACGGCTACTCCTTCACCACGCCCACGAAGGGCAGGTTGCGCAGGCGGCCATCGCGGTCGAGGCCGTAGCCGACCACGAACTCGTCCGCGATGTCGAAGCCGCGGTAGCGCACCGGGACCACCACCCGGGCCCGGGCCGGTTTCACGAGCAGTGCACAGACGGCGACGCTGGCGGGGTGCCGCTCCTCGAGCCGCCGCAGCAGCCACTGCATGGTGAGCCCGGTGTCGACGATGTCCTCGACCACGATCACGTGCTTGCCCTCGATGGGCCGGGTCAGGTCGGCGGTCAGCTCGATGGACCCGCTGGTCTGGGCTCCCACGTAGGAGGAGAGCCCGACGAAGTCGAGGGAGACCGGGAGGTCGATGGCGCGCATCAGATCGGCCAGGTAGACGAGCGCCCCCTTCAGGACGCCCACCAGCACGAGCGGCTTCCCGTCGTAGTCGCGCGTGATCTCCTTGCCGATCTCCGCGACCCGCGCGCGCAGGCGCTCCGCCGGGATGAGCACCTCGACCTCGTCGGCGCCCAGCCGACGATCCGCTTGCTGGGCATCTTGCATGGGCGCGCAGCGTAATCCTCCCGCCGACGGGGCGGCAAGCGCTCTCGTGTGATAGCAACGAGGCGTGATCCGCCTGTCCTGTCCGGCCCACGCCAAGGTGAACCTGGTCCTGCGGGTGGGGCCACCCCGCCCCGACGGCTTCCACGAGATCTCCACGCTCTTCGTGCCGCTCGACCTGACCGACCAGGTCCGGGTGTCCGTGGGGAGGCGCCCGGGACCGGTGACCTGCCGCTGCCCCGGCCACGCCGACCTCGACGGGCCGGAGAACCTGGCCGCCCGTGCCGCCGTGGCGCTTCGGGATCGGCTCGGTCGGACCGAGCGGGTCGACATCCGGGTCGAGAAGCGGATCCCGGTCGTGGCCGGACTGGGGGGAGGAAGCGCCGACGCCGCGGCGGTGCTCCGATGCCTGGCACGGGCCTGGAATGTCCGGGACCGGCGCCTCCTCTCCGGGGTGGCGCTCGGGATCGGCTCGGACGTCCCGTTCTTCCTGGGTTCCGGACCCGCCTGGGCCGGGGGGCGTGGGGAACGGCTCCGGGCGGCCCGGGTGGCGCCGCGCCATCTCGTGCTGCTCTATCCCCGCGCTCCCGCCCTGGCCATCCGGGCCGGGGACGCCTACCGCTGGCTCGACGAGGACCGCGGACCCTTCGTGCCGCAACGCGGCAAGACCTCGGCCCACCGGCCCGAGAACGACCTCATGGCGCCCTGCGTCGCACGCCACCCTTCGCTCCGGGTGCTCCTGGGGTGGCTTGAAGATGCAGGTGCGACGGCGACTATAATGTCAGGAAGCGGCCCGACGGCAGTCGGATCCTTCGCCGATCTCCGATCGGCTCGAGCTGCGGCGAGGGCGCTCGCCGGGCGTCGGCTCGATGGCGCTGGAGTGGACGTCATCGTCGCGCGCTCGACCGCGCGGATGCGGGGAGCCGTACCATGGAGATCACCGAGGTCCGCATCTTCCCGGTCCACGAGGACAAGCTGAAGGCCTACGTGACCATCACCATCGACCAGTGCTTCGTGGTGCGTGGGCTGAAGGTCATCCAGGGGACCACGGGCCTCTTCGTGGCCATGCCCGCCAAGCGGCGCAAGGACGGGACCTTCAAGGACATCGCGCACCCGCTCAACACCGCGACCCGCGAGCGGATGGAGCGCATCATCCTGTCCGAGTACGACCGCGAGCTGGCGCGCGGCCCGGCGACCCACCCCGCCGACGTCGACGGCATCGCCTAGAGGGCATCTTCCGCCCTGTTCCCCGCGCTACCGGCGCGGTATAACGCGCCGGTCATGGGCAACCCCAACTTCTACAAGGTCTTCGCCGGGAACTCGAACCCGGCGCTGGCCAAGGCAGTGGTGCAGAACCTCGGCCGCGAACTCTCCACGGCCAGCGTGGGCGCCTTCTCCGACGGCGAGATCCAGGTCGAGATCGGCGAGAACGTCCGCGGCACCGACACCTTCATCATCCAGTCGACGAGCCCCAACGCGAACCACAACCTCATGGAGCTGCTCATCATGGCCGACGCGCTCAAGCGCTCGTCGGCCGGGTCCATCTGCGCGGTCATCCCGTACTACGGATACGCCCGCCAGGATCGCAAGGTGGCTCCGCGCGTCCCCATCACCGCCAAGCTCGTGGCCGACCTGATCGAGGCGGCCGGCGTCACCCGCGTGGTCTCGATGGACATGCACGCCGGGCAGATCCAGGGCTTCTTCAACATCCCCTTCGACCACCTCTACGCCGCGCCCATCATGCTCGAGCACATGAAGCGGCAGTTCACCGACTCCGAGAACCTGATCATCGTCTCTCCCGACGCGGGCGGCGTGGAGCGGGCCCGCGCCTACTCGAAGCGCATGGCGTGCGCGCTCGGCATCGTCGACAAGCGGCGCACGAAGGCCAACGTCGCCGAGATCATGAACGTGATCGGCGACGTCTCCGGCAAGGTGGCCATCCTCCTCGACGACATGATCGACACCGCCGGGACGCTCACGCAGGCGGCGGCGGCCATCAAGGAGAAGGGCGCCACCAAGGTGTACGCCTACGCCACCCACGCCGTCCTCTCCGGGCCGGCGGTGGAGCGGATCACGAAGAGCCCCATCGAGTCGGTGGTGGTCACCGACTCCATCCCGCTCTCCCCCCAGGCCCAGGCCTGCGCCAAGATCCAGCAGGTCAGCTCGGCCCGGCTGCTCGCCGAGGCGATCCGGCGCATCCAGAGCTCCGACTCGCTCTCGAGCCTGTTCGTCTGATCCGAACCCCTTGACGGCACCGGGGTTTCCGGCTAAAAGCCGCCCCTCAATTCATCTTCACCCAGGACCGGGGATTTTCCACCACCGGTCCCTCGCGCGCGCCGGAAAGGCCGCGGAGTCCGCTGGGAGGAATCCATGGCCGATGCTGCCCAGAATCTCGTCGCTGCACAGTCCCGCTCCGGGAAGGGCAAGGGTCCCGCGCGCCGCCTGCGCGAGCAGGGGCTGATCCCGGCCGTCGTCTACGGCCTCCAGGCCCAGCCCACGCCGGTGGCGGTCGACCCCGGTGCGGTGATGAAGGCCATCGCCACCCCGCACAAGCGGAACACGCTCATCACGCTCCAGCTCGAGAGCGGCGCGAAGCGGGTCCTCTTCAAGGACTACCAGGTCGACCCGGTCAGCCGCCGGCTCCTCCACGCCGACTTCCTCGAGGTCGCCCTCGACCGGCCCGTGCTGGTGAAGGTCCCGGTCGTGACCACCGGCAGGGCGGAGGGCGTCGCCGCCGGCGGCATCCTCTCGGTCTCCACCCACGAGGTCACGGTCGAGGCCCTGCCCGACCGCATTCCGGTGCAGATCGAGGTGGACGTCACCCCGATCAAGATCGGCCACTCGCTCCACGTCTCGGAGCTGAAGTCGCCCGAGGGCTCGAAGATCAAGTACGCCACCGACTACGTCGTGGCCTACGTCGCCGTTCCCGAGAAGGAGGAGGTCGTCGCCGTCGCCGCCGCCGTTCCGGGCGCCGAGGGTGCCGCGGCTCCGGCCGCGGGTGCGGCTCCGGGCGCGGCTCCGGGTGCGGCTCCGGCCGCGGGTGCCGCCGCCGGCAAGCCGGGCGACGCCAAGGCCGCGGCCCCGGCCAAGGGTGGCGACGCCAAGGGTGGCAAGAAGTAAGGCTCTCGCTTGAAGCTGCTCGTGGGCCTCGGCAATCCCGGTCCCGAATACGCCCGGACCCGGCACAACGTGGGGTTCCTCGTGGCCGACGAGGTGGCCCGGATGGCCGGGGCGGGGTTCACGCTCCGCAAGTTCGGGGCGGAGGTCGCGGAGGCGGCGGCGGGCGGCGAGAAGTTCTGGATCGTGAAGCCGCAGGGTTACATGAACCACTCGGGCGAGGCGGTCGGCGCGGCGATGCGGTTCTGGAAGCTGGACGTCGCGGATCTGGTGGTGGTGCACGACGACCTGGAGCTCGAGCCGTTCCGGGTGCAGGTGAAGGTGGGCGGCGGGCACGCGGGCCACAACGGCCTGAAGAGCGTGAACGCCCATGTGGGCAGCCCGGACTACGCCCGGGTGCGCGTGGGAGTCGGACGCCCTGCTCCGCAGGTGGACGCTGCGGACTGGGTGTTGGGGCGCTTCTCGCGCGCCGAGGACCGCGAGGTCGTCGACGCGGTGGAGCGAGCGGCGGCGGCGGCGAGGGCGGTGGTGGTGGATGGGGCCGCGAAGGCCATGAACGAGTTCAACCGCCGGAAGTCGCCGGCGGAGTGAGTGCCCCCGGGGCATTGGGCTCCGGGGAGACAGGTTGCACGGGCTCCTCGCGGCGGGCGAACCGCCGCTGCACGAATCCGAGGGGAGTTACAGAATGGCAGAAGCCTACAAGCGTCTCGCACGCGAGTACGAGACCACCTACCTGATCAAGCCGGAGACCCCGGACGAGCAGGTCGAAGAGATCAAGGAGCGCCTCCGCGCGGTGGTGAGCCGCGAGGGCGGGAAGGTGATCCGCTTCACGAACCAGGGGCGTCGCAAGACCGCCTTCCCGGTCGCGAAGCTTCCCAAGGCGCTGTACATCCACTGCCTCTACGTGGGTAAGCCGGGCCTGGTGGCCGAGTTCGAGCGGAATCTCCGCATGCTCGACGTGGTGACCAAGTTCGAGTCGATCCGCGTGGCCGACGACGTCGACGTCGACGCCCGGCAGGTCGAGGCCGACGTGGTGGTCGCGCCGGTCGAGGAGGAGCGTCCGCGCCCCGAGTTCGGCGAGCGCGGTGAACGCGGCGAGGAGCCTTTCGAGCCCGTCGCCGACGACCGGGGGGAGGACTAGCCATGGCACGTCCCGACATGGGTGAGCGCAAGGGTCCGCCGGGTGGCAGCCGCTTCGGCGGCGGCGGCTTCGGTGGTGGTGGCGGTGGTGGAGGCGGCGGGGGCTTCGGTGGTGGTGGTGGCGGCCGCTTCGGCGGCGGCGACCGCGACCGCGGTGATCGCGACGACCGCGGCGGCGAGGAAGGCGGACGCGGGCGGGGCTTCGGCCGCCGCAAGGTCTGCCGCTTCTGCGCCGAGAAGGCAGCCAAGGTCGACTACAAGGACCAGGGCCAGCTCAAGTACTTCCTCACCGAGCGCGGCAAGATCATTCCCCGCCGGATCAGCGGCAACTGTGCAAAGCACCAGCGCGAGGTGGCAACCGCCATCAAGCGCGCCCGCGTGCTGGCGCTCCTGCCCTACACCGTCGCGCCGGCCTAGGAGCGAGACATGAAGCTCATCCTCCGAGAAGACGTGTACAACCTGGGCAAGGGCGGCGAGCTCGTCGAGGTGAAGCCCGGTTACGGGCGCAACTACCTCATCCCGCGCGGCATGGCAGTCCTCGCCAATCCGAAGAACATCCGCGAGGTGGAGCACCAGAAGGCGGTGGCCGCGGCCAAGGCCGCGAAGCTCAAGGCCAGCGCCGAGGCGGTCGCCAGGCGGCTCTCCGACACCCCGCTTTCGTTCAAGCGCAAGGTGGGCGAGCAGGACAAGCTCTACGGCTCGGTCACCGCCATGGACCTGGCCGAGGCGCTGGCCGGCCGCGGCGTGCAGATCGATCGGCGCTCCATCGACCTCCCCGAACCGCTCAAGACGCTCGGCGACTTCGAGGTGGGCGTGAAGCTCCACTCCGACGTCGTCGGCAAGGTGAAGGTCAAGGTCGAGGCCGAGGCCTAGGTCCCGGACCCGTCCGGGAAGCTCCTCAGGGGGTCGGCCCGCCCGGGCCGGCCCCTTGCTTGTTCGTGGGCGCCGATTCGACGAGCCTCCCCGCGAGGCGCAGCACCTCTCCGCGCGCCGGCGACGTCGGCTCCAGGTGGGCGAAGGCCGCGGCCAGGAGCAGCGCGTCGTCGACCCGCGCATCCGCTTCCAGTTCCCGGAACTCCTTCAGGACGGCGTTTCCCGAGTCGGCCTCCGGTCCGATCGCCACCACGCGGTAGCTCCCCACGCCGCTCCCGGCCCTCACGCGGAGGAGAGCGGGCGAGGATGCGGAAGGGACGCCGGGAAGGCGCGCCAGGACCGGCTGGCCCAGGTCACCCCTCGCCAGGAGGGCGAAGTCGTCCCCCGCTGCGGGGATCGCCGGGTCCCTCCCGGACGTGGACCAGGCCGAGACCTCGACGGCGAGCCCGCGCTCCGGGACTATCAGGATTGCGTCCGGCACCGGGCCGCGGTCGTGAGGCGCGACCGCGAACGTGTCCACGTCACCGCCTCCGAGCCGAGCCCGCACGACGTCGGCTTCCCCGATCGCGTTCCGGCGCGCCACCGAGAGCCAGTCCGGGTACCGGGGTGGAGCGGTGGAGGAGGGGGCGTCGTTGGGCTCGCGCTCCTCCACGTCGGTGGGCCGCTCCCGGTGGATGCGCCCCGCGGCGAAGAGGACGGCGAGGGCGATCCCCATGGCCAGCGCGCCAGGGAGGAGCGCGCGGCGCGGGTCCTTGCGGGAGCGGCCGGCGCCGACCGGGAAGTCGACCCTCCGGGCGATCTCCAGCTCGCCGGTGATCTCGGCGTTCCCATCGGGAGCCTCGGGCGTCTCGGCCGGAGCCGGCTCGTCCCGGACCCGGGCGGCGTGGAGCGCCAGCCGCATCGCGTCGGCGCTCTCGAACCGCTCCTCGGGTCGCTTCGCGAGCGCCCGGTGCACCACCGCGGCGAAGGCGGGCGACACCCCCGGGTCGAGGCTCGCGAGCGGCGGAGGCGGCTCCTGGAGGTGGGCGGAGAGCACCGCCATGGGATTCGACGCCAGGAAGGGCGGGCGTCCTCCCACCATCTCGTACAGGAGCACGCCCAGGGAATAGAGGTCGCTCCGGGCGTCCGGCGCGGCGCCGCGGGCCTGCTCCGGGGAGAGGTAGGTCGGGGTCCCGAGCCCGCCCCCCGGTCCCTGGCCCTCGATCTCGGCGATGCCGAAGTCGAGGAGCTTGACGAAGTCGGCGTCGTTCTTGTGCTGGAGCAGCATCACGTTTGCCGGCTTGACGTCGCGGTGGACGATGCCCGCCTCGTGCGCCTCCCCCAGGGCGCCCAGCAGCTGCTCCCCGATGGCCGAGGCGCGTGCCTCGGGCAGGCGCCCCTCGCGCCGGAGGACGTCGAAGAGGTTCTCGCCGTGGAGGTACTCCATGGCCAGGTAGAACCCCTCGTTGCCTTCCAGCTCGCCGAAGTCGAAGACGGCGATGGTGTGCGGGTGGGACAGGCGTGAGACCACGCGCGCCTCGGTCCGGAAGCGAGCCGCCAGCTCCGGATCCCGGGCCAGCGGGCCGCGCAGGATCTTCACGCAGAGCGCCTTGCCCATCCGGACGTGCTCGGCCTTGAAGACGGAGCTCGCGAGCCCCTCGGCGATGGGGAGGATGAGCCGGTAGCGCTCTCCGATGACCCTCCCCAGGAGCGACCCCGCGGTCCGGTGACCCGGAGGGGGGGACGGTCGGCTGAGGATGGGGCGTACCACGGTCCCGGGCATCGAGGCGACGAGCGTATCAGCGGCGGGGCGGGAGGCCAAAGGGGCCCGCAAATGCTCGTTCGGGCGCTCGTTGCCAAGGGTGGGTTCCCTGGTATATTCGCGCCCTTCCACGAGACCAACCTTGCTCGACTGGCTCCACAAGATGCTGTCCCGGGATCTCGCGATCGACCTGGGGACCGCCAACACACTGATCTACATCCGGGGCGTGGGCATCGTCTCCAACGAGCCTTCGGTGGTCGCCGTCCAGCAGGACGCGCGCGGCGGACGCCGTGTGCTCGCCGTCGGCAAGGAGGCGAAGGAGATGCTCGGGCGCACCCCGGGCAACATCGTCGCCATCCGGCCGATGAAGGACGGCGTCATCGCCGACTTCGAGATCACCGCCGCGATGCTGCGCTACTTCATCCAGACCGCGCACAACCGGAAGGCCTTCGCGCGGCCGCGCATCATCATCGGCATTCCCTCCGGCATCACCGAGGTGGAGAAGCGCGCGGTGCGGGAAGCCGCCGAGAGCGCTGGTGCACGGGAAGTGTACCTGATCGAGCAGCCGATGGCCGCGGCCATCGGCGCCGGCCTGCCCATCACCGAGCCCTCCGGGAACATGATCGTCGACATCGGGGGAGGCACCTCCGACGTGGCGGTCATTTCACTGGGAGGAATCGTCTACAGCCGCTCGGTGCGCGTCGCCGGCGACAAGATGGACGAGGCGATCATCCAGCACGTCAAGCGCAAGTACAACCTGCTCATCGGCGAGCGCACCGCCGAGCTCATCAAGATGGGGATCGGCACGGCCTTCCCCACCGACGAGGAGCTCTCCATGGACATCAAGGGGCGCGACCTGGTGGCCGGCGTCCCCCGCACCCTCACCATCACGTCCTCGGAGGTCCGCGAGGCCCTCTCCGAGGTGGTGAACGGCATCGTCGAGGCGGTGAAGGTGACCCTGGAGCGCACGCCTCCCGAGCTGGCCGGCGACATCGCCGAGCGCGGCATCGTGCTGGCCGGCGGCGGCGCGCTCCTCAAGAACCTCGACACGCTGCTCCGCGAGGAGACCGGACTCCCGGTGTTCCTGGCCGAGGACCCGCTCTCGGCGGTGGTCATCGGCGCGGGCAAGGCGCTCGAGGAGCTCGACATCCTGCGGCAGGTCGCGCAGCGCTGACGGCGCCGGCGTCAGCCGGCGCAAGAACCCCGTCTCACGAATCGGAACCGGTTCCGGACTGCGCGAGCGGTAGCCCTCGCCGTTGTCAGACGCCTCGTCGGGATTTCCCGACACCTCCCCGCTCCAACCCCCCGGAATCACGTTGGCGGCCACCTGGCAAGCCAGGTGCAGTAGCTCCTCTCGTCTTTCAACTCTAACGACGACCACGGAGAACACCATGAACCGCAAGACCCCCAGCATCATCGGCGCCGCAGTCGGCCTGGCCCTCTTCCTCGCGATCGCCCTCCTCCCGGCCCTCCTGTACGGCGGCTACGCGGGCGTGCTCCTCGCCGGCGGGATCTTCGGTACCCCCGTCCAGGCCACCTTCCTCGTCCGCGCCCTGATCGTCTTCGGCATGGTGATGGGCGCCCTCGGCGTCGGCTCCCTCTTCGCGGTCGGCGGCGCGGTCGCCGGCGCCGCAGTCGGCGCCCTGACCACCGCCGCCACCCCGGCAAAGGTCGCCACCCAGGAGACGAAGGCCTAGCTTTCCCTGCGGGGATTCGGGGAGACACGCGGTCCCGGGGGAGACTCCGGGGCCGCATTTCCTTTTGCGCCAGGACGCCTAAACGCAATCCGTGCGCGCACCCCGGATCTGATCCAGCGCAATGCTTTAGAATTCCGAACCTTTATCCTGCGCCGCTCCGGCACACGCCCTGCACGGGGCCACCCTACCGAACTATGCGCTCGAACGCCCTCCTCCTCTCGCTGCTCCTGACGCTCCCGATGGCCGCCGCCGCGGCCGACGCACCCGCCCAGGCGGCTGCGCCCGACCCCAACCAGGCCTGCCTCGACTGCCACGTCGCGTCGAAGCCCGACGAGTCGGGCGTCCGCCCCGCCGAGTTCGGCAAATCGGTCCACGGCTCCTTCGGGTGCACCGACTGCCACGCCGGCTACGAGGCGCCCGGCCCGCACGAGCTCGCACCGCTGGAGGGCGCAGACGCCGCGCTGGTGGCGCGCTTCGACGCGCTGAAGGCCAGCTCGGCCCCGCGCGCCTACCTCGCCTGCGCGAACTGCCACGGCGAGGTCGTCGAGCAGGTGGCCGCCTCGATCCACGGCAAGTGGCAGAAGGGCGACGCCAAGGTGGCCGGGCCGACCTGCGCGAGCTGCCACGGTTCGGTGCACGAGATCGCGAAGGACGTGGCCGCGCCGGCCGCGGCCGGCGCGACGTTCTCCACCGGTGCTCGCGCCATCTCGGAGCGCTGCGAGAAGTGCCACGGCGACGCCGCGTACGTCGAGAAGGCCGGGCTGAAGCCCGACGTCGTGGTGACCTTCAACGACTCGATCCACGGACGGCTCGTCAACACCGGGTCCGCCCGCGCCCCCGCCTGCGTCGACTGCCACGGCGCCGCCGAGAAGGACGCCAAGGGCATGCTCCGGCCCAACGCCCACCGGATCCTGGCCAAGACCGACCCGGCCTCGACCGTTGCCGGAAAGAACCGCACCGAGACCTGCGGCCGCTGCCACGAGGGCGCGAACGACAACTTCGCGAAGCTCATCGCCCACCACGACCCCGCGCACAGCGAGAGCAAGATCCCCCACTTCCTCCACGTGGTGTTCTCGTGGCTGGCCGCGCTGACCCTGATCTTCTTCGCCGGGCACGTGGCCCTCGACCTCTTCGCCGAGATTCGCCACAAGGTCCGCATGCGCAAGGCCGGCCACGTCCACGACCCGGCCAAGGAGGCGCAGTTCGTCCAGCGCTTCGACCTGCACCAGCGCGCCCAGCACTGGCTCATGCTGGTGGGCGTCATCCTCCTCGGCCTCACCGGCTGGCCGCTTCGCGGCGCCGGGTCCCCGGAGGCCATCGAGACCTCGCGGAAGATCCTGGCCCTCTTCGGCGGTCCCCACGGCGCGGCGCTCCTGCACCGCATTGCCGCGGTGATGATCATCATCTCCGGCGCCTACCACATCCTGTACCTCGTGCTGCACGGCACGCGGCGCACGCTGGCCTTCTCCATGCTCCCCGGTCCGCGCGACGTCGGCGAGATCCGGGACAACATCCGCTACATGCTGGGCTTCGGGGAGCGCCCTGCCTACGGCAAGTACAGCTACCTGGAGAAGTTCGATTACTGGGCGGTGTTCTGGGGCATGATCATGATGGTGGGCACCGGCTTCGTGCTCTGGTTCCCGGTCTTCTTCGCCAAGTTCGCCCCGCACTGGGTGCTCACCTCGGCGCAGATCATCCACGGCGAGGAGGCCACGCTGGCCTTGCTCTTCCTCTTCGTGGTGCACTTCTACAACGCGCACCTGAAGCCCTCGATCTTCCCGATGAACTGGGTCTGGCTGACCGGAAAGATGAGCCACGCCATGCTCGAGGAGGAGCATCGCGGCCAGTACGAGGAGCTCACCGGGAAGAAGAAGGACCCGCACTAGCGACACGAAGCGCCGCAGGCCCCTTCGGCCCCGTCCGCCCCGGCATCCGGGTCGCGGTCGGGGCCGAGCCGTGTCCGGCTACGCCCGGGACTTCGCCTCATCCCTCCGGGACGGCGCGGGAAGCACGCCCAGCGCGAAGAGCAGCGCCCCGACCAGGCCGTTGCTCACCCGGGCGGCGAAGGAGACGTCGGTGAGCAGGATGGCCGACCAGAACAGGACGAAGGCCGGGCCGGCGACGAGGAGGCGCAGGTTCGAGCGCCCCGGAGAGGCGATCGAGATCCCGGAGACGAGCAGGGCCACGACCCAGGCGAGCAGGAACGACGCGCCGCTCTGGGGAAAGGCGAAGGTCGAGATCATGAGCCAGGATGCGAGGGTCACGATCAGTGCCATGAAGCGCATGGGAAGGCCCTCCGGGAGCGCGCCACCTCGAGGGTGAGGAATCTCCCGACCTTCCGTCAAGACGCAGGGCGCCGTGGGCCCGGGATCGGGCATCGCCCGATCCATCGACGGATCCGGTCTACTTCCGGCCTGGACCGGAGCGGAAGAGGTGGCAGGTGGTGCAACCCTTCCCTGCAGCGTGCTTCTCCGCGGTGGCGTGGCAGCGCAGGCATTCGGCGCGTCCCGCCGTCCAGAGGTGGGGGGCGTGGCAGGCGGTGCAGCGCTGCCTCACGTGACGCGCGTGCTGCCCTGCCGACTCGGCCACCACGTGGCATTCGGTGCAGCGCGCGATGGCCTCCGCCGGCGTGGCGGCGTGCGGCTTGTGGCAGGTCCCGCACTCGAACTGCATGGGTGCGATCTCGGAGAAGCGGGCCGGGTGCACCCCCTCGGCCCGGTGGCATCGCAGGCAGTCGCGGCGGGTGGGCAGGAGGCCGGGATCGGGGGAGAGGAAGTCATGGCAGACGAAGCAGTGCAGCCTCGCCATGCCCTGCGCCCGTACGGTGTGCTCGCCATGGCACTTCCGGCAGCTCTCGGTGAGCGGGTGGAATCCGTGCATCCCCTCGGCGTGGCAGGTGACGCAGGCGATCCCCTTCTCGGTGAAGTGGATCCGGTGTCCGCGGGAATTGCCCACCTGGGGCCAGTTTCCGTCGTGGGACAGGTGGCACGAGGCGCAGGAGCCGATCTCCACCGGGGCGTGGGTCTTCGTCCCCGCCGGGGAGCGGCCGGCGATGAAGGCGCGCAGCATGGCCAGCCCCTGCTCCGGCGTGGAGTGGTGGCATCGCTGGCAGGCCACGCTCTTGTGGGTTCCCCCGGCCCAGAGCGAGAACTCCGGGCTGGCGCGGTGGCACTGGGCGCAGAGGCGGGGATCGGTGTCGACGAAGCGCTTCAGCCTCCAGGCCCCGGCCACCGCAGCCAGGAAGAGGAGGCACCCCACCAGCACGAAGACGTAAAAAAGGTACCTCCGCTGCATCGGGGTGGCATTCTAGTCGAACGATCCCGGGCCCCGATAGTGACCCTCCGCCTCAAGCTCTTCGTGCTCATCGCCGGCCTCGTGGTCTTCGCGACCACCGGGGTGACGGCGGTCGCGCTCTGGCGCGACCTCCTGCGCGGCCAGGAGCTGCTCCTGCGCGAGGGAAGCGCCATCGCCGCCTCCTCCGCGCCCTCGGCGTCGCGGTGGCTCCTGCCCGGATCCGTGGAGCCCGGCGGGAAGGACGCACTCGACGCGCTGGTGAACCGGGTGCTGCGGGCCGGGCCCTTCGACCGGGTCTGGGTCGTGAACCGGAGCGGCGCGCTGGTGGCCTGCGCCTCGATCCGGAACGAGCCGTGCCCCGAGCACGCTCCGCCGAGCATCTTCCAGCCTGGCGCGTCGCCGCTCGAGGCCCTGCAGCGGCTCCTCCACCCCGAGGGAATCGTGGCCAGCGCCCCGGTGCTGCGGGAGGGCGAGCTGGTGGGAGCCTTCTACCTCGACTACTCGCATGAGGAGGTGGTGGGCGACGCGCGACGCCTGGCCTGGGGCGTGGCGGCGGTGGCGGGCTTCTGGATCGCCGTGGGCCTGGGGCTGGCGAGCTACTTCCTCATGCGGATCGCGCGGCCCCTCGAGCAGGTGGTGGAGGCCGCCGAGCGGCTCGGGGAGGAGACCGGCGTGCAGCTCCCGGTTCCACCCGACCGCGAGCTCGCGGATCTGGTGAAGGCCGTGAACCGCATGTCGCTCCGGCTCGAGGAGAGGCGGCAGGAGAACGAGCGGCTCATCACCTCGCTGGAGGAGCGGGTCGAGCAGAAGACCCGGGAGGTCCTGCGGGCCGACCGCCTGGCCACGCTGGGCGGCATCGCCGCCGGGTTCGCGCACGAGCTGGGCAACTCGCTCAACGTGATCCGTGGATTCAACGCGGTGGCCCTGCGCGAGCTGCCTCCCGATCACCCGAACCGTCCCGACCTGGAGGCGGTGAAGCGGGAGGTGGTCCGCTCGGCCGGGTTGCTGGAGCGGTTCCTGGTCTTCGCACGGGCCCGGCCCGGCAAGGCCCAGGTCCAGACGGTCGAGCCGGTGCTCGCCGAGGTGGTGGAGGTCCTCGGGCCGGCCGCCAAGGCCGCGTCGGTCGCGGTGGAGATGCACTACGCGCCGGATGCCCCCGAGGTCCGCGTCGACCCCGAGCTGCTGCGCCAGGCCTTCATGAACCTGGGGCTGAACGCGATCCAGGCGATGCAGCCGGGTGGCGGCGGCCTGATCCGGTACTCCGCCTCGCGCGACGGGAGCGACCTCTTGCTCCAGGTCCGGGACGATGGCCCGGGAATGGACGAAGAGACCCGTGCGAAGGTCTTCGAGCCGTTCTACACAACCAAGGCAACCGGTACCGGCCTGGGGCTCGCCATCGTGCGCCAGGCGGTCGAGGCCCACGGGGGCGCGGTCTCGGTGGAGAGCCGGCCCGGGGCCGGGGCGACGTTCACCATCCGGCTCCCCGGGGCCACGGAGAAGGCATGAAGCTGCGCGTGATGGTCATCGACGACCTCGACTCGGCGCGACAGATGGTGAAGCGCGCCCTGGGGCGCAGCTTCGACGTCTACGATTTCGGCTCGGTGGCCGAGGCGCTGCCGGCCATCGACCGGGCCGAGTTCGACGTCATCGTGACCGACCTTCGCATGCCGGGCATCGACGGCCTGGAGGGGCTGAAGCGCTTCCAGGCGAAGGTCCCCGAGATCCCGGTCATCATCATGACCGCCTTCGCCACGGTCGAGACCGCGGTGGAGGCCATGAAGGCCGGGGCCTTCGACTACCTCAAGAAGCCCTTCGACCCGGAGGAGCTCGAGCTGATGGTCCAGCGCGCCGCCGAGCACGGCGCGCTGCTGCGCGAGAACCGGACGCTGAAGGCCCAGCTCTCCGGGACCTTCTCGCTGCAGGGGATGGTCGGCAAGAGCCAGGCCATGAAGGAGGTCGTGTCCATCGCCGAGCGCGTCGCCCCGTCCGACGTCCCGGTGCTCATCGAGGGGGAGAGCGGGACCGGGAAGGACGTGCTGGCCCGCATCATCCACGGCCTCTCCAGCCGGGCCAAGGGGCCGTACCTGGCGCTCAACATGAGCGCCATCCCCGAGAACCTGGCCGAGAGCGAGCTCTTCGGCCACGAGAAGGGTGCGTTCTCCGGAGCCGACCAGTCGCGCCCCGGCTTCTTCTCGGAGGCCGAGGGGGGCACGCTGTTCCTCGACGAGATCGGGCTTCTCCCGCCCCAGTTGCAGCCCAAGCTGCTCCGCGTGCTCCAGGACGGCGAGTTCATGCCGGTGGGGAGCCGCAAGCCGCAGAAGGCCAACGTGCGGGTGGTGGCGGCCACCAACGAGGATCTCAAGAAGGCGGTCCAGGAGGGGAAGTTCCGCGAGGATCTCTGGTACCGGCTGCGGGTGGTGCCCATGCGCCTGCCGCCCCTCCGCGAGCGGCGCGAGGACATCCCGCTCCTCGTCGAGCACCTGGTGCACAAGCACGCCGTTCGGCTCTCCCGGCCGATCCTCATGCCCGATGCCGAGGCGATGCAGGCGCTCCTCGACCACTCCTGGCCCGGGAACATCCGGGAACTCGAGCACGCGCTCGAGCGGGCGCTCCTCCTCGCCCGGGGCGACCATCTGGTCGTCGGCGACTTCCCCCCGGAGATCGCGGCGCGCGCCGCCGAGATCGCCGGCGAGGGGCGCTACCGTGCCGCCCGGGACGCCTGGGAGCGGAGGTACCTGGAGGACGTGCTCCGCGAGGCCGGCGGCGCGGTGGGCAAGGCGGCCGATCTGTCCGGCCTGCACCGCTCCACTCTCTACGAGAAGCTGGCCCGCCACGGCCTGGTGGAGGCCGGGAAGGACAAGGACTCACCGTGAAAAAACTGGTGATCCTGGCCGTGGGGGCCGTCCTCCTGCTCGGCATGGTGGCGGTGGCGGCGGTGCTGCTGGTGGGCGACGGCTCGATCTCCGGCGCCGCGCCGGCGCAGACGCCGGCGCCGGCGCCGGTTCCTCCTCCCGCGCGCCCCCGTCCTCCTCCCGGGTGACCGCACGCGCCTTCTCCACCGGGGTCCTCGTCCTCGCCGTGGTCCTGGTCGCGACCTGGTTCGGGCTCCAGCCCCCGTCCCCCCTTCCGTCGTCCTCCCCCGCCGGTGCGTTCTCGGCCGGGCGGGCGCTCCCGCGCCTCGACCGGGTGCTCGCCGCAGCCGGCGAGGGTGTGCCCCACCCCGCGGGATCCGAGGCGAACGCGCGGGTGCGCGAACGGGTGGTCGCCGAGTTCCGCGAGATCGGCATCGAGGCGCGCGTCGTCCCGTCCTCGACGTGCAACCGGTACCTCACCTGCACTCCGGTCTCGAACGTCGTGGCCCGGTTGACGGGCCGCGGGCCGGGGCCAGCCGTCCTCGTCTCCGCCCACCACGACTCGGTTCCCGCCGGGCCGGGCGCAGCCGACGACGCGTCGGGCGTGGCCATCGTGCTCGAGATGGCGCGGGCGCTGCGTGCCGATCCGGCGGCCTCCGATGTCGTCTTCCTCGTCGACGATGCCGAGGAGTCGGGACTCGGGGGCGCCGAGGCATTCCTCGGCGATCCCGCGGCGCGTGGGATCGGCGCGGTGGTGAACCTGGAGGCCCGGGGAACCGGGGGCCCGAGCCTGCTCTTCGAGACCACGGGATCCGGGGCGATCGTCGCCCGACGCCTCTCCGAGGGCGCCCGACGGCCGATGGGGAGCTCGCTCCTCGCCACCGTGTACCGGATGCTCCCCAACGACACGAACCTCACCGTGCTCCAGCGCCTCGGCGTCCCGGGTGCGAACCTGGCCTTCATCGATGGGGCGGTCCGCTACCACACGCCGCGCGACGACCTGGCCCATCTCGATCCACGGTCGGTGCAGCACCAGGGGGAGAACGCGCTCGCGCTGGTCCGGGCGCTGGCGAAGCCAGCCGCGCCCGAGGGGGAGGCCGTGTGGTTCGACCTGCTCGGGCTGTGGGTCGTCCGGTTCCCGGAAGGGTGGGCGCTTCCCCTCTCCCTGGGCGCGCTCGTCCTCGCCCTCGCCGCAGCCCGGTCCGAAGTCCGTCGCGGCCGGACGGGCCTGGCCCGGGTCGCGCTCGGCGCGCTGACGCTTCCGCTGGGTGCCGGGTTGGCGGCGCTCCTCGGCTTCGGCGCGGGGCGTGCGCTCGGACTGGACCCGATCTTCCGCCCGTGGGTGGCGAACCCTGGGCCGCTCGTCGCCTCCTTCCTCCTCGCCGGCGTCACCGGTGGGCTGGCTCCCTCGCTCTGGCTCGGAGGGCGAGCCGGGCGGTCGGGGCTGCGCGCGGGAGTCCGCCTCGGGGTTGCCGCAGGAGCCGTGGCTCTCGCCGCGACGCTCCCGGGCGCCTCGTACCTCCTCCTCGTGCCGTCGCTCGTGAGCGGGATCTCCGGGATCCTCGCCCGCAGCGCCGGGGACCGGGGCGAGGACGCCGTCGACGTCGCCACGATGGTCGCCGCCGGGCTCGTGGTCCTCCCTCCTGCGTGGCTCCTCTACCCTGCGCTCGGCCACGCGGCTGGCCCCGCCGTGGCGGCGGCGATCGCGCTCGTCGCCCTGCCCATCGCCCCCCTCGCGGTCGGGACGGCGGCCCGGACCCGCGCTGCCGCCGTGGGAATCCCCGCCGCGGCCGGTGCCACGGCGCTGGTCGTTGCACTCCTCCTTCCGGTGGCCGATGCCGACGCTCCCTTGAAGGTGATCGTCTACTTCCACCAGGACGCCGGGACCGGGGTTGCGCGCATCCTCGCGAGCTCCGACGTGGGTGCACTCCCGGAACCCCTGCGAGCGGCCGCTCCGTTCTCCCGGGGCGCCCGGGTCCGCTTCGGCTGGGGCGCCCTTCGCCCGTCGTTCGAGGCTCCGGCAGCGCCCTTGCCGTTGCCGGGTCCGGAGGTGGAGGCCCAGGAGGTGGAACGCGACCGCGACGAACTCCACTGGCGCGCCCGGGTGCGCTCGCCGCGAGGGGCGAGCGAGATCCAGGTCGCCATCCCCCCCACGGTGACCGTGCTCGGCTTCACCTTCGACGGGATCCCGGTGCCACCCCCGGTCGCCAAGCTCGCCCGGTGGTACGGGGGTTGGTGGGTGTACCGGCTTCCGGCTCGTCCCGGAGGCATCGAGCTCGGCCTCCTGGCGACGGCACCGGGACCGTTCGAGATCGTCGTCGCCGATCAGTCGCAGGGCCTCCCACCCGCGGCGGAGAACGTCGCCGCGGCCCGGCCTCCGTGGGTGGTGACGCAGCAGGAGGGGGACGTGACCCTCTTCACCCGGCGGGTGCGGATCGAGGCGGGGGACCGTACCCCCCGTTAGGCTCTCCCGGTGCCCGCGCCGCCGGAAAGACCTCCTCCGGATCGAGGCGTGGCCGGCCCGCTGGTCCACGCCCTCCTCGAGCTCGACTCGTCGGGCTGGGGCTCCCTCGCCTTCGGGGCGCCGGGCCAGGTGATCGAGGCACGGGAGGTGGCCGACGTGATCCCCGCGATCCGCGCCGCGGAGGCCGCAGCGCGGGGAGGACGCTGGGTGGTGGGCTTCGTCGCGTACGAGGCCGCGCCGGCCTTCGACGCGGCACTTCGGGTCAGGGCGGGGACCGGGCCCCTGGCCTGGTTCGGCGTCCACGACGCGACCCTGGACGGGATCCCGCCCGGCCCCGCCGATGCTCGCGTGGACGGCCTGGCACCGGAGCTCGACTCCGCGACGCATGAGGCGGCGGTGAGGACGATCCGGGAGGCGGTGGCCGCCGGCGCCGTCTACCAGGTGAACTTCACCTTCCGTCTACGGGGACGGCTTGAGGGTGACCCGCTCTCGCTCTACCGTCGGCTGCGCGGAGCCCAGGGATCCGGGGAGGCGGCCTACGTCCGCACCGGAACGCACGCGATCGTCTCCGCCTCGCCCGAGCTCTTCCTCCTGCGGCGCGGCGACCGGGTGACCACCCGTCCCATGAAGGGGACGGCCCGGCGCGGACGCTTTCCGGAGGAGGACGACGCGGCACGCCTCCGGCTCGCGGCCTCGGAGAAGGACCGCGCCGAGAACGTCATGATCGCAGACCTGTTGCGAAACGACCTCGGGCGGGTGGCGGCGACCGGCTCGGTCCGGGCCGGCCCGCTCCTCGAGCTGGAGCGGCTGCGCACCGTCTGGCAGCTCACCTCCACGGTCTCGGCCCGGCTGCGCCCCGGCGCCGACCTGGCCGACCTGCTCGGAGCCACCTTCCCATGCGGATCGGTCACCGGCGCTCCCAAGGTCGCTGCGATGCGACTCGCCGCGACCCTGGAACGCTCCCCCCGCGGCGCCTACTGCGGCGCGGTGGGGGCCCTCGCGCCGGGCGGCGACGCGTGCTTCAACGTGGGCATCCGCACCGCACGGGTGGACCTCGCGACCGGGACCGCGGTGTACGGCACCGGCGGGGGGATCACCTGGGACTCCGACCCAGCCGCGGAGTGGGACGAGGCGCTCGCCAAGACCCGCGTGCTCGAGATGGATCCCGAACTGCCCACGCTCCTCGAGACGATGCGGCTCGAGGGCGGGGACGTCGCCCTGCTCGACGGTCACCTGGCGCGCCTCTCCGGATCCGCCCGCTACCACGGCATCCCCCTCGACCTCGCGGCGGTGCGGGAGCGGATCTCCGCCGAGGGCGGCGACGCGCGCCTGCGCCTCCTCGTCTCGCCCGACGGCTCCGTCGCGCTGGAGCGGGCGCCCCTGCCCGCACCTGCCGGCGAGCCGGTCCCGGTGGCCTTCTCCGCCGAGCCCGTGGACCGCCGCGACCCCGCGCTTTTCCACAAGACCACCCGCCGCTCGCCCTACGAGCGGCGCCGGGCCGAGCGCCCTGACGCCTTCGAGACGCTTCTCGTGAACCGCGACGGGGAGGTCACCGAGGGGACCTTCACGAACGTGGTGGTGGACCTCGACGGGGTGCGGGTCACGCCCCCCCTCGACGCGGGGCTCCTCCCCGGGGTCTTCCGGGCCGGACTGCTGGCGCGCGGCGAGGCGGTGGAGCGGCCGCTCCTTCCTTCCGACCTCTCCCGGGCTCGCCGGATCTGGATCGTGAACGCCCTTCGCGGGTGGGTGGAGGCCCGGCTCCTGCCTTGACGCCGCCGGACGGCGACCCGCCGAGGATCCGCCCGACCGCGCCGAGCGTCGCCCATCCCCGGGTGGTGGCCGGCACCCCGAACCATCGCTCCACGACGGCGTTGGGATACACGTCGCGGGGCCCTCGCGGGCACCGCAGGCTCAGGACGAGGTGCCCCTGCGCCTCCACCACCCGCACCTGCCACGTCGCACCCTCCGGGATCTCCATCGGCAGTCGAGGCCCCCGGGCCTCCCGGGCGAGCACGGACGCGAAGCGCTGCAGGCCCGCCTGCACCGCCTCGCGCATCGGATCGCGGGCGAGGAGCGCCTGGATCTCCGCGCCCGGCCGGACCATCACCTCGGTCTCGAAGGGCAGGCCGTCCCGGACCTCCCGGGCGAGCGCGTCGGGATCGGAGCGTCCCGGCGCGACGAACGTGCCCGCCGCGCCCACGTTCTCGAGCCCGAGACGCGTCGCCAGCTCCTTCGTGCGGAGCGTCCTCCTGCCCAGGTTCACGGCACGGAGAAAGACGACGAGCGCCATGGACGGAAGATAGACTGCTGCCCCATGCGGCGCACGCTCCTCCCGATCCTGCTCGCCCTCTCCCTGGCGCCCACCCCGTCGCGGGCCCAGTACCTGGGGCCCTCTCAGCCCCTCCCCCCGCCACCCCCGCCGGTGGAGGAGGCCGATCCGGTTCCCGGGCCGCCGGCCCGGCCGGGTGCGCTGCCGCCGGCCCAGGAATCGGTCCCGGAGTGGTCGCTGCGCCGGTTGCGCCTCTGGGGGACGCTTGGCGCCACCTTCTCGTACGGCCAGGGGGCGGTGAGCCTGGGCGCCGGGGTCGGCTACTTCGTCTACGGCGGGCTGCTCCCCACGCTCGACGTGGGCTTCTCCTTCGGGGATTCACCTACGGTGTTCATGGTGAAGCCGGGAATCGACTGGTTCCTCCCGGTGCCGGGCGGAGTGGTTCCCTACCTGGGCGGCTACTACGCTCACTGGTTCGTGTCCGGGGGCTACCTCCCGCAGGACGCCTGGGGCGCCCGCGGCGGCTTCTCCTTCGCGTCGATGGGGCCGGCCACGTTCCTGCTCGGCGTCGCCTACGAGAGGGTATTCACGAACTGTACGGGCACCTGCGCGTACTGGGTACCACAGGTGGCGGCCGGGTTCGCGCTGTGACCCCGGGGGGGCGGCCCCCATCTGCGACCGATTGTCCGGTCGACATCGCTCGCGCAAGGTGGTTCGATCCCGGGGACGGGACGTGCGACCTGGGGCTCCATGGAAGGGCTCAAGACCTACCGGAAGCATCACATCGTCACCTCGGTCGTGGCGGTCATCGTCGACGATCACGAGCAGGTCCTGCTCACGCAGCGCAGCATCCCGCCCTTCTCGGGGAAGTGGGTGATGCCCGGGGGGAAGATCGAGCTCGGCGAGCCGATGCTCTCCGCCCTGCACCGGGAGGTGCGCGAGGAGGTCGGGATCGACGTCGTGGTCGTCGGCCTGATCGACGTCTTCGAGCACGTCGCGCCGGGGGCCGACAACGACCACCACGTCATCCTCTACTTCCGGTGCCACCCCGCCCGGAGCGAGGTCACGCCCAATCCCGCGGAGGTCGCCGAGGCCCGCTGGGTCCCGCGCTCCGTGCTCCACCTCTACACGATGACGATGCCGGCAGGGACCCGCCACGTCCTCTCCCGGCTCTTCCCGGAGCTGGAGGGCTCGGGCGACACCGGGCCGGCGCCGGACGGGGAGACGCCGGCGTGATCCAGATCCTCGAGACCGAGGTCAACCTCGACTACGCCCTGGGCAGCCACCTCCACTGCCTGGTGGCCCAGGTCCCCGTGCGGCTCTGCGCCTCGGAGACCGGCTTCGCCCTCCGCGACCGCGAGGCTCACTGGCGAAGCGTGGCCTCGGTGCTGGACCTGGTGGCGGAGGATCAGCGCTTCCAGAAGCTCCACTTCCTCCTCTTCCCGGAGGCGGCCGTGCCCTCCGCGCGTCTCGACGACCTGCTCGCCGTCGTCAGGGACCGCTTCCGGCCCAACTCGGTGACCATGTTCGGGCTGGAGCACGTCTCCCTGCGCGAGTACCTGGACACGCTGCGCCGCTTCGGCGACGACAACCGGCGCGCCATTCCCCCCGTCGAGCACGACCTGGCGGTCGGTGCGCTCCCGGACATCCCGGTGAACTGGTGCTGCGTGGCGGTGAAGGAGGCGAGCGGACGGCTGCGGGTGTTCTTCGAGGCCAAGAGCCACCCCTTCCGCGCCGAGGAGTTCCTGGACAAGTCCGACGACCTCTACCGGGGCCGCCACTTCTGGTGGTTCCGCGCCCAGCCGGCCTTCTTCCACTTCATGGTCCTGGTCTGCCTCGACTACCTGTACCGGGACCTCTACGGCTCCAACATCCGGCGCATCGTCGACCACGCCAACCAGCAGTACTTCTCCGCACGCCGCGCCCTGGACGCGCTCTTCGTCCTGCAGTGCAACCCCAAGCCCGACCACCGCTCCTACCGCGACGTGCTGTCCGGATTCTACGGCGAGTACATGGAGGACACTCCCGGCGTGCGAGACACCATCACCGTCTTCGCCAACAGCTCCAACGAGAGCGAGATCGGCGAGACGTGCCCGAGCGGGTTCGGCGCCTCCTCGGTGATCCTCGGACCCAGGCACCGGCTGGCCCGGGTGGTCGCGCCGGAGTTCACCACGGACGACTTCCACGGGGCTCCCGTCTGCCGGCTCCGCTTCGGCATCGAGACGCGGCTCTACTACTTCAACCTGCCGCTCCACCACGAGCTCGATCCGCGAACCAGCCACCAGCCGCTCAAGGTGCACGCCGTCCTGCAGCCCGAGGGCGACCGCTGGGTCGCGGTGGGCGGCGGGCCCTTCATGGCGGACCTCTGGGCGCGCCCCGGCGTCCGCTGAGCGGCGCTCACATCCGGCCGCAGGGGCGCCGGAACGGGCAGCGCCGGCAGACGCTCCGATCCTCGATCCGAGGGAAGCGCTCCCTGGATGCGGCGTTGCGCAGGGGGTCGTCGAGCCGCTCCTTCATCCCGGCGATGCTCTCCCGCATGCGGGCCTGGGCGGCCTCGAGCGCCGGCGTGTCCACCGCCACGTCCACCCGGTCCGCCCCCGACGAGAGGTAGACGAGGCCTCCCACGACCGACTCGGGCGGGACCTGCCACCTGCGCTGCGCGTAGAGGGCGTACTGGGCCACCTGCATGTGATCGGCGCCGCGTTCCTTGCCGGTCTTCCAGTCGAGTACGTGGACCCGGTCGTCCTCGTCCCGGTAGGCGAAGTCGATGGCCACCCAGACCCTGGTTCCCTCGAAGGTCCAGGAGTCGAGCTCGTCGACGGTGAGCCAGCGCTGCGCCGGGATGGCGCGGATGCGGTCGAAGGTCTGGCTCCCGTAGAAGCCCTGCAGCGAGCCCTCGATGAGCTCGTCCCAGATGCGCTTCCACTCCTCCGGCGGGACCGGCTCGGCGTACTCGTGCTCGAGGAGGCCGGGGATGCGCTTGGGGTCGCGCCAGTAGGCCTTGTCGCGGGAGGCGGCGAACTGGGTTCGCGAGCGCTGGCGCGTCTCCTCGAGCAGCCGGTCCAGCGACTTGCGGTCGCCCGTGACGCGGGAGCGGTTGAGCATGTGCCGGATGGCCTCGTGCACCACCGAGCCGGACCACTGCCAGCGGGAGGAGAGGTTCTTCAGGACGTAGAGCTCGCGCGTCTCCGGGCCGGAGGCGGCGTTCCAGCCGCCCCAGGACCCGTAGTAGTGGAACCAGTAGGCCCGGGGGCACTCGGCGAACTTCTCGTGGCGCGACTTCGACCAGGAGAACTCGTTCTGCAGCTCCTTCACGGCTTGCGGACCTCGAGGTCGCCGAGCGGAAGACCGGCGACCTGTGCCTTCACGAGGTCCGGGTCCCCCACCAGCACGGTGACCAGCTTTCCCGTATCGAGGAGGCGGCCAGCCACCCGCTGAACCTCGCCCGGGGTGACTGTCCGGAGCCGCTCCGGGAGCCGGACCCACCAGTCGTCGGGAAGGTCGTGGACCACCTGCTCGGCAAGCCGGCCGGCGGTACCGGCGGCGGTGGCGAAGTCGCCCGGGAGGGCTCGCACGAGCCCGTCCTGCGCATCGGCCAGCTCGGGCGCCGGAACCGGGACGTCGCGCAGCGCCTCCACCTGCTCGAGCAGGTCGCGGATGGCCTGACCGGTCGCGTCGGCACGCACGCTTCCGCCCAGGTAGGACACGCCACCGAGCCTCTGCGCCGACTCGCGGGCCGAGAGTCCGTAGGTGTAGCCCTTCTCCTCGCGGAGGTCGCGGAAGAGGCGCGACGACGACCCCCCGCCCAGGACCTGGAAGAGCACCTGGGCGGTCACGTAGTCGGGGTCGCTTCGGGCGATCCCGGGCATTCCCAGGATGAGGAAGGTCTGCGACGCCCCCCTCTTCTCCACGAGGACCGCGCGGCGCTCGCCCTCCGGCTTCTCGGCGGCCGCTGGCCTGGCCGGCTGTCCCCCCTTCCAGCCGGCGAAGACCTCCTCCAGCACCGGGCGGAGCGTCGCCACGTCGACGTCGCCGACCACGACCAGCTCGGCCGCGCCCGGGCGCCAGTGTTCCGCGTGGAACCGGATCAGGTCGTCCCGCGTGGTCTTCCCCACCGATTCCTCGGTGCCCCCGGTCCAGTGGCCGTACGGGTGGTCGCCCCAGAAGAGCTTCCCGAAGGTCCTGGAGGCGATGGCCCCGGGCTGGTCCCGCTGCTGGATGAGCCCCACGCGCCGCTGGTCCTGGACACGGAGGAAGTCGGAGTCGGGGAAGGAGGGGCTCGTCGTGACGTCGGCGAGGAGCTCGAGCAGCCTCGGCAGGTGACGGGAGAGGCCGTACCCGGACACGAAGGCGGCGTCCATGCTGGCGCCGGCGCCCAGGCTGGCCCCCAGGAAGCCCAGCTCGTCGGAGAGCTGGGTCGCCGTCCGGGCCTTCGTTCCCTCGGTGATCATCGCCGCGGTGAACCCGGCCACGCCGGGCAAGGTCGCCGGGTCGCGCGCCGCGCCCCCCTCGAGCAGCACGAGGTGGAAGGCGACGACGGGCAGCCGGCGGTACTCGACCAGGCGGACGGACAGGCCGTTTCCAAGGGTGAACTTCTGCTGGGCCGGGAGCCTGAGCTCCGCCGGGGATCCGAGCGGCGGGACCGTCCTCGGCGCGCGGGAGTCCGCGGCCGTGGCCGGTGCCGCCTCGGGGCGCCCCTGCACCGTGGCGCAGGCGGCGAGGGCGAGGACTGCCAGGAGCGCTGCGATCCTCCGGGCGCGCATCAGCGGGCCTCCTTCGCGGGTTCCGGGGCGACGACGGACGGCGTGGGCATGCGAGGCGTGACCGTGAGCGCGACGCGACGGGTGTTGGCGAGCCAGGTCGCCGCGGCGGCGCGCACGTCGGACGGGGTCAGCGCCCGGTAGCGCTCCAGGTCCTTTCCCAGCCATCCTGGGTCGCCCCGCTCCCAGTAGTAGCTGTTCAGGTGCGCGGCCCGGCCACCGAAGCCGCCCACCGGCTCGAGGGAGAAGATCACCTGGGCCTCGATCCGGTTCTTCGCCCGCTGGAGCTCCTCGGCGGTGGGACCGTCCTGGGCGATCCGGGCGAGTTCCTCGTCGACGACGGCGCGGAGCCTCTCGACCCGCGTCCCGGGCTTTGGAGTGACGATGATGATGAACATCCCGGCCAGGTCCTGCGACTGCTGCCCCGCCATCACGCTCTGGGCGATGCGATCCTCCATCACCAGGCGCTTCTGGAGCCGGCTCGACTTCCCGTTGGCGAGGATGTCCCCGAGCAGGTCGAGCGCGGCGTCCCCGTCGGCGTAGGCCCTGGGCGTCTGCCAGGCCAGGTACAGGCGGGGGAGCTGGACCTGATCCTGGAGGGTGACCCGCTTCTCCGCGGAGAGCGGCACCGGTATCGCCGCCTCGCGACGCGGCGGGTCGGCCCGCGGGATCCCGCCGAAGTACTTCTCGACCAGGGCCCGGGTCCTCACCGGGTCGATGTCGCCGACGATGGCGAGCGACGCGTTGCCCGGGCCGTACCAGCGCTGGAAGAACTCCTTCACGTCGGCGAGCGATGCCGCCTGCAGATCCTCGTGCGAGCCGATGGTCTGCCAGTGGTAGGGGAACTCGGGGTTCCAGAGGTTCTCGAGCAGCGCCTTCCAGGCGAGCCCGTAGGGCCTCATCTCGTAGTTCTCCCGGCGCTCGTTGCGAACCACCTCGCGCTGGTTGTCGAGCTTGGCCTGGTCGAGGGTGGGCAGCAGGTAGCCCATCCGCTCCGACTGGATGAAGAGCATCTGCTCGAGCGCGTTCGCCGGGACCTGCTCCCAGTACTGGGTCCGGTCGGCGCTGGTGGATCCGTTGGAGCTACCTCCGGCCGCCTCGATGAGCCGGTCGGCCTCTCCCTTGGGCAGGTTCGCCGTGCCCTGGAACATGAGGTGCTCGTAGAGGTGGGCGAAGCCGGTCCGGCCGGGCTTCTCGTCCTTCGAGCCCACGTCGTAGGACACCTCGACGCCCACCAGGGGCGCGGTGTGATCCTCGGAGAGGATGACGTGGAGCCCGTTCGGCAGGGTGAACTGCTGGAACGGGATGGACGGCGTGGCGGAGGGGGCCGCCGCGAGGGCGGCGCCGGCGAGGAGGGCGAGGACGGTCGGCATGGTCCTCTGTTGTAACCGGGATTCCGGGCGTGGCCCAGTTGGCCCGGGCCCTAACCCTTCGGCTCGATCCGCATCCCCTTGGGGATGACCACGATGCCGCTCTCGGTCACCTGGAAGCGCGCCTTGTCCTCCTCGGGGTCATAGCCGATGACCGTCCCGGGCGGGATCTCGACGTGCTTGTCGATGATGGCTCGCCGGATCTTGCAGTGGCGCCCCACCGTGACGTCCTCGAAGAGGATGGAGCCCTCCACGTAGGAGTAGCTGTTGATGCGGACCCGCGGCGAGACGATGGAGTGGTGGACGTGGCCGCCGGAGACGATGCACCCCTCGGAGATGAGGGAGTCGGTCGCGTGACCCACGCGCCGGTCCTTCTCGTTGTTGAAGACGAACTTCGCGGGCGGGTAGTTGTAACGGATTGTGAAAATCGGCCAGTCGAAGTTGTAGAGGGAGAAGACCGGGTCGACGGCCACCAGGTCCATGTTGGCCTGGTAGTAGGCATCCAGGCTCCCCACGTCGCGCCAGTAGCCCCGCTCCTTCTCCGACTGCCCGGGCACCTTGTTGTTCATGAAGTCGTACACGAAGACCCGCTTGCGGGAGTGCATCGAGGTGACGATGGACTTGCCGAAGTCGTGGGCCGAGGCGGCGTCGCCGGCGTCGCGGACGATCTCCTGCACCAGGGCATCGGTCCGGAAGACGTAGTTTCCCATCGAGGCCAGGCAGCGGGTGTCGTCGCCCGGCATGGTCTTCTCGGTGCCCGGCCTGGGCTTCTCGATGAAGCCGATCATGCGCCCGTCGGCGGCCATCTCGATGATCCCGCATTCGGAAGCCAGGGACCTCGGCACGGGGATGGCGGCCACGGTCAGGTCGGCGTCGTTGCCGGTGTGGTAGGCGAGCATCTGGCGCACGTCCATGCGGTAGACGTGGTCGGCGCCGAAGACGAAGGTGTGCTCCGGTTCCTCGTCGGTGATGATGTTCAGGTTCTGGTAGATGGCGTCCGCGGAGCCCTCGAACCACTTCGGCCCGTAGCGCATCTGCGCCGGCACGATCTCCACGTACTCGTTGAGGAGCGAGGTGAGCCGCCAGGCCCGCTGGACGTGGGTGTTGAGCGAGTCGGACTTGTACTGGACCAGCACCTTCATCCGCACCACGCCCGAGTTGGCGAAGTTGGAGAGGACGAAGTCGATGATGCGGTAGCGCCCCCCGAACGGCACGGCCGGCTTGGCGCGCTCGCGCGTCAGGGGGTCGAGCCGGCGTCCCTCGCCACCCGCCAGGATCATCGCCAGAACCGAAGTCATGTGGAGCCTCCTCGGGCGACTCTAGCAGGGACCCGGGGGCCGGCAAGGGTGCCCGCCTGGCGTGGCGGGCCACCCGGTGCTATGAGGTCGCCCCTCGTGAGGGAATCGTCAGCCATCGCCCGGGATCCGCCCCGCGCCCTCCTTCCGGTGCCGGACCGCTGCGTGCTCTGCGGCGATGCCCGGCTTTCCCTGCGCTTCCCCGCCCGCGGCGAGATGGTTCCGCTCGACGCCGGCGCCTGGCGTTGCACGAGCTTCGGTCACCGCCACCACCCCCCCATCTACGGCTGCGACGACTGCGGGCTGCTCTTCCAGTGGCCCATGCCCGGCCCGGAGGCGCTGGAGGAGGCCTACGGCGGCGTCGTCGATCCGCTCTACATGGCCGAGCGGGACAACCGCATCCTCACCTTCCGCAAGGTGATCCGGGCGCTGGGGCCGGCCGGCGGACGTCGGCTCCTCGACGTGGGTGCCTACTGCGGCTACTTCCTCGAGGTGGCGCGGGAGCGGGGATTCCGCGCCGAGGGGCTGGAGCTCTCCCGCTGGGCGGCGGCGCTGGCCCGCGCCCAGGGCTTCACCGTGCACGGGGAGCCGCTCGAGGTCCGGGCCAACTCGGCCGACCGCTACCACGTGCTCACGATGTGGGACGTGATCGAGCACCTCCCCGACCCCCGCGAGGAGCTGGCCGCGGCCCGCATGCTGCTCGTGCCCGGAGGCCGTCTCCACCTCTCCACCATCGACACCGGCAGCCTGGTGGCGCGCCTGCTCGGCTCCCGCTGGCCCTGGCTCATGGACATGCACCTCGTCTACTTCGACCGGCCCACCCTCTCGGCCCTGCTCGAGGAGGCCGGGTTCCGGGTGCTCGACGTCGGGACCTACAGCCACACGGTCTCGGCCGGCTACCTGCTCCGGAAGATCGGGGCCGGCTTCCCGGCGCTCGCGCCGGTGACCCGTGCGCTCGCCCGGGTCGTGCCCACCGCCTGGCCGGTGCCGGTGAACCTGGGCGACAACATGCTGGTGAGCGCAGAGCGGATCTGATCCATGGAGAAGCCGCCGCGCCGTGCGCTGGCCGCGCTGGTCGCCGTCTCCCTGGGCCTCACCGCGCTGGTCCCCCTCACCAACCAGAGTCCGTACGGGGACCTGTCGTCGGCCTACACCGACCACCTCCACCACGCCCACGCCACCTGGGTCTTCCTGCACCGCGGCCTCGACGCCTACCGGCTGCCGCTGGAGCGGTCTTCACGTGGAGTGCACTACCCGCAGGAGACGGGTGCCTGGCCCCGGATGCCGGTGAACTACCCGCCGGGGATGTTCGCGGTGTTCCTGCCCACCGCGATCCTGGGCCGGTTCGTGCCCATGACCCAGGAGACCTTCGGACGGATCGGCGTCCTCTGGATGCTCGCGATCGCCCACCTGGCGATGCTCGCCATCTTCCTCCTGCTCGCCGAGGAGCCCTCCGGAGCGCGCGCCGTGGTCGGCGTGATCGCCTGGGTCTACCTGGTCCGCCTGGCGCTGCAGGGCTTCTACGACCCGGCCTTCCTGGGCGCGGGAGCCATGGCCATGCGGGAGCTCCTGCGGCGCCGTCCGGGACCGGCGCTCCTGTGGATCGCCTGCGCCGGGATGCTCCACTACCGGGCGGTGGCGCTCGTGCCGCTGGGGGTGGCGGCCCTCTGGCAGGCCCTGCGCGCGCCACGGACGGAGCGTCCCTGGGGCGCCCTGGCCGTGGTGGCCGCGACCGGCGTGGTGGTGGTGGGGACCTTCCTGCTCCAGTGGCCGGCCACGAAGGCCTACCTCGACACGCTCCATCCCTCGCTCGGCGCCATCGGGAGCGGGGCGCGCTTCTGGGCGGTGGTCACGGCGAGCGGGGCGGCGGCCCTCGCGTCCTGGTGGTACGGGGGGCCGCTCGCCGCCGGGCTCGTGCTCTCGGCGCTCGGGCTCGCGCTGACCGACATCTACGACTGGTGGCACGGCGCCGTGCTGATCTTCGCACCGCTCTCGGTGGGGGTGCTGGGTGCCCGGGCCCCGTCCACGGCCCGGGCCGTCCTGGTCGGGTGGCTGCTGCTCATGCAGCCCCTCGGCTTCGACCAGACTCCCAGCGATCTCTTCCTCGACTTCGCCAGGCACTACCGGGCGAGGCCGTGACCTCCGTCACCGGGTAGCGGGCGACGTCTTCACCGCGGCCTGCTTCTCGACCTTGGCGACGCTGGCCTGCTTCTTCGAGGCGTCGGACTTCTCGGCCGAGGCGCTGGTGGTCTTGGCCTCGGAACAGGCGAGGGCGGGGGCCGCGAAGGCGACGACGGCCAGTGCAGCGGCGATGCGGAGTGCGGTCTTCATCGGATCCTCCTGGTGCGGGTGAGGAAGGAGCGATGTGCCGCGCGGGGTCGCCGCGCAACCGAATCGGCGTGAACTCCTCGGGGACGGTCAGTGAACGTTTGCTACCCTCGCCCGCTCCGCTGCGGCCGGAGGATCGGGCCGTGCGCTGCCTCGTGGGCCAGCAGCCACCTCTTCACCTCGACTCCGCCTGCGTAGCCCCCGAGCTGCCCGCCGGCGGCCACCACCCGGTGGCAGGGAACCAGGATGGCCACCGGGTTCTGTGCGTTGGCGCTCCCCACCGCGCGGGCGCCGCGCGAGCCGATCCGCTCGGCCAATTCACCGTAGGTGACTGTCTCTCCCCACGGGATTCCCAGCAGCGCATCCCAGACGATCCGCTGGTGCTCGGTTCCGTGCAGGTCGAGCGGGGGCAGGACCGGCGGGCGGCCGGAGAAGTAGTCGGCGAGCGCCTGGAGCCCGGCCTCCAGGTTGTCCCGGGTCCTCTTGCCGATGGGCGGGCGGACCCCGTCCCGTCCGCCGAAGCGGACGCTGCAGACCCCGTCGTCGGTGGCCTCCACGGACAGGGTGCCAATCGGCGACTTGAATCGGGCGAGGGCGGTCATGGAGGGTCGAGTCTAGAGCATCAGGAACTTCCAGACCTCGCCCCAGAGGGGATCCTCCGGACGGAACCGGAGCGTGTTGTGGGACGCCCCGCGCTCCTCCCAGAGCCGCTTCGGGCCCGGGTAGGCGTCGAACATGGCCCTGGCGAGATCGGGCGGGGCGATCTCGTCCCGGCCCGCCAGGAGGAACGCCACCCTGCCTCCGTAACGGGGAAGAGCCCGGTCGGCCCGGAAGGCGTCCCTCACCAGGACGGACGGGGCGAATGGATAGTGACGACGGGCGAGGGCGGTGACGCTCGGGATGGGCGTGACGAGGAGCAGCCCCGCCACCCTGGGCCGTGCCGCGGCCGCCAGGGCTGCTGCGGCGCTTCCGAGAGACTCGCCGACGAGGAGGACGGGGACATCGGCGCCGAGGAGGTCGACCGCCTCGACCGCGGCGGCCACGATCGACTCCTGGGTCGGGGAGCCGGGCCTCGGGCCGTAGCCGGGGTACTCGAGGAGGAGGACCTCGACGGGCGGAAGGCCCGGGCCCTGAAGCACGTCGCGGTAGTAGGTGCGGTCGAGGGCGGTTCCGGCGTTGCCGTGGAGCACCACGGCGCGGGCGACGGGAGGGCCGCCCGGATGGGAGGCGCGCCAGCCGATGAAGGCGCCGGCCCGGTCGAGCCACGGCTCGAGGCCGAGCTGGCGGGCGGGTTCCGCGGCGGCGACGAGGTCGTACCGGGTCGGGAAGTAGAGGAGGCGGCGCTGCGCGAGGAAGGCGACGGCGGCGACCGAGAGGAGCGCGAGAGCGACGACCGCGGCGATGCGGAGGAGGGAGAGCACCTCGTCCTCACCCCCGCCGCAGGAACTTCGCGATCACCCGCTTCTCGCCGACGCCCGGGAAGACCACGGTCACCTTCGCGTCCGGCCCGACGCCGTCGCAGGCGCGCACCAGCCCCTCGCCCAGGCTGGGGTGCGCCACCCTGTCACCCCGGGTGAATGGCGCGCGCCCCGCCTCGGGGCGCTGGTCGAAGGAGTAGTCGACCGCCTGCCCGTCGTACTCGATGACGGGCTCCCCGGGCAGCGCGCCGGGGTGGCGGCGCACCACCGGGGCCGTCGGGGCGGGACGGGGCGGCGGCCGCGACGGCAGGCCGAAGAGCTCGGGCGGCAGGTCGCCCAGGAACCGGGACGGCTCCCGGTCCCGCCAGCTCGGTCCCGCGTCGCCGTAGGCCATGCGGCGGCGGGCCAGGGAGAGGACGAGGCGCGAGCGGGCGCGGGTCATGCCGACGTAGCAGAGGCGCCGCTCCTCGTCGAGCTCGGCCGAGCGCTCCCCGTCCCCGGGGTCGTCGCGCCGCCAGGGGCGCTCGTAGGGCAGCATCCCCTCCTCCATCCCGCAGAGGAACACCGCGTCGAACTCGAGCCCCTTCGCGGCGTGCAGCGTCATCAGCGCCACCCGCCCCTCCGGGGTGGGGCCGTCGGCGTCGCCGATGAGGGCGATCTGCTCGAGGAAGCGCGCCAGGGGCGGCGGGACCGGCTCGTCCGGCTCGCGGGAGGGGCGCTCGACGGCAAGGGCCTCGTCGAACTCGCGCGCCGCCGCCACGAGCTCGAGCAGGTTCTCGGCCTTGTCGGCCGCCTCGTCCGTGCCCTCGGCGCGAAGCCGCTCCATCAATCCACTCCGGGTGATGGCCTCCTGCACCGCCACCCCGGCCTCCAGGCTGGCGACGTCGCGGTGGAGGCCGGCCACCACCTCGTGGAACTCCCCCAGGTTGCGCCGGGCGGCGGACTTGAGGTCGTCGATCTCGTCGCGGCGTCCCACCGCGTCGAAGAGGGTCAGTCCGCCCCCCGCGGCGAAGGCCTGCAGCCGCTCCAGGGTCTTCTCGCCGATGCCGCGGGCCGGCCGGTTCACCACGCGGAGCAGGTCGAGGTCGGAGGCGGGGTTGAGCGCCAGGCGCAGCCAGGCCGCCGCGTCGCGCACCTCGGCCCGCTCGTAGAAGCTCGTGCCCCGGACGATGACGTAGGGCACCCGCGACGCCCGCAGCGCCGCCTCCACCGGGCGCGACTGCGCGTTCACCCGGTAGAGCACGGCGATCTCGTCGCCGCGAGTGCCCCGGTGGCGCTCGGCCTCGACCGCGGCGGCGATGCGCTGGGCCTCCTCGTGCTCGTCCTGGGCCACCAGCAGCGCGAGCGGCGCCCCGGCCTCCCGGGTGGTCCAGAGCATCTTCTCGCGGCGCCGCGACGCCCGGGAGATGACGGCGTGGGCCGCCGCCAGCACGTTGGCCGTGGAGCGGTAGTTCTGCTCCAGCTTCACCACCCGCGTTCCGGGGAAGTCCTTGTCGAAGTCGAGGATGTTGCCCACGTCGGCGCCGCGCCACCGGTAGATGGCCTGGTCATCGTCGCCCACCACGCAGACGTTCCGCCGCTCCCCGCAGAGGAGCTGGAGGAGACGGTACTGCGCCGGGTTGGTGTCCTGGAACTCGTCGACGAGGACGTGGCGGAACCGGGTCGCCCAGCGGGCCCGGAGCTCCGCGTCGGCCTCGAGCAGCTGGGCCGGGCGGAGCAGGAGATCTCCGAAGTCCACCGCACCGGCCCGGGCCAGCGCCCTCTCGTAGCGGCGCCAGACCTCCAGGCTCCGCTCCGTCTCCACGTCGTGGTCCTCGAAGCGCACCGAGGAGGGCGAGTGGCCCAGGTTCTTCCACCGGTCGATGCGGGAGAGCACCTCGCGCGGGCCGAACCGGCCGTCGTCGGAGATGCCCATGTCGGAGAGGATGCGCTTCACCAGCCGCTTCTGGTCGTCGTCGTCGTAGATGGCGAAGGAGGGGGGGAGCCCGGCCCGCGCCGCCTCCCGCCGCAGGAACCGCGCCCCGAAGGCGTGGAACGTCTGCACCCAGGCGTCGGCGCCCTCCAGGCCGAGCAGGTCGCCGAGCCGCTCCCGCATCTCCCCGGCCGCCTTGTTGGTGAAGGTGACGGCGAGAACGTGCCAGGGGGCGACGCTCCGCTCCCGGACCAGGTGGGCGATGCGGTGGACGATGACGCGCGTCTTCCCGGAGCCGGCCCCGGCGAGCACGAGCAGGGGACCCTCCCCGTGCAGGACGGCCTCGCGCTGCGCGTCGTTCAGGGGGTCGAGGATGGGGTCCGGGAGGCTCACGGCGGCCGCAACATACCCCAGGAGCACCCCGGGGGCTCGCGCCGCGCCCGGGCCCCCCGTACATTGCACGGGTGGCCTCCCCGGTTCGCATCGCGGCGCTGGGCGGACTCGGCGAGATCGGCATGAACTGCCTGTCGATCGAGTGCGAGGACCGCGTCGCGGTCGTCGACTGCGGACTCCTGTTCCCGGCCGAGCCCTTCGGCGTCGAGGCCATCTCCCCCGACCTCTCCTGGCTGCGGGAGCGGCGCGACCGGGTGGGCGCGGTCCTCCTCACCCACGGTCACGAGGACCACCTCGGGGCGCTCCCCCTCCTGCTGCGCGACGTGCCGGTTCCGGTCTTCGGGCCGCGGCTCGCGCTGGCCCTGCTGCGGCCGCGGCTCGAGGAGGCGGGCGTTCGAGCCGACCTGCGGGAGGTGCGGGACGGCGAGGTGGTCCGCCCCGGCGACGGCTCGCCCTTCACCGTCGAGTTCGTCCCGGTGACCCACTCCATCCCCGACGCCTGCGCGCTGGCGATCGGCACGCCCCAGGGCGTCGTCTACCACTCCGGCGACTTCAAGATCGACGAGGAGCCCCTCGACGGGCGACGCACCGACCTGGCCCGCATCGAGTCGCTGGGGCGCGAGGGCGTCCGGCTGCTCCTCTCCGACTCCACCAACGCCGACCGGCCCGGCACCTCTCTCTCCGAGTCCGAGGTGGGACCTGCGCTGCGCGGCGCCATGGACGGGGCTCCCGGGCGGATCTGGGTGGCCTGCTTCTCCTCCCACCTGCACCGCATCCAGCAGGTCGCCGATGCGGGGCGGGCCTTCGGCCGGCGCCTCGTCCCGGTGGGGCGCTCCATGGAGGAGAGCGTCCGGCTGGGGGTGGAGCTGGGCTACTTGAAGCTCGTGCCCGGCCAGCTCGCGTCGGTCGAGGAGGCCCGGGATCTGGGTCCGCGCGAGACCTGCGTGGTCGTCACCGGCACGCAAGGGGAGCCGCGCAGCGCGCTGGGCCGCGCGGCGCGCGGGACCCTCTCCGGGCTGCCGGTGCGCCCCGGCGACCGGGTGCTCCTCTCCTCCCGCTTCATCCCCGGCAACGAGGTGGCCATCGGCCGCACCGTGGACGGGCTCGTGGCCCGCGGCGCCGAGGTGCTCTGGGAGGACTTCCGGGCCCTTCACGCCTCCGGGCACGCACAGGAGGAGGAGCAGCGGCGGCTGCTGCGCCTGTGCCGCCCCGGCCACTTCCTGCCCATCCACGGGGAGCTGCGCCACCTGTCCCGCCACGCAGCGCACGCGGCGGCCGAGGGGCTCGGAGCGGAGCGGCGCCACGTCCTCGTCGACGGCGAGGTGCTCGAGCTCTCCGACGCGGGAGTCTTCCGGCTGCCCGACCGGCTCCCGTCCGGCCGGGTGCACCTGGCGCGCGACGCCGGCTTCGCCGTCGTCGGCGGGGACGTGGTACGAGATCGGCGGGGGCTCGCCGAGCTGGGGATCGTGCTCCTGGCGGTGGTGGTGGACCGGTCCACGCGGGAGCCGGTGCGCCCTCCGGAGGTGCGGGGGCGGGGCGCGGCGGGGCTCCCGGGGCGCGAGGCCGAGCTGGCCGGGGAGGTGTCCCGGGCGCTCCTCGCGCTGCCGGCGGTGGAGCGCGACGTGGCGGCGCTGGAGCGGGAGGCAGCGCTCGCGGTGCGGCGCTGGTTCCGGCGCGAGGCCGGGAGGCGCCCGGCGGTGCAGGTGGTGGTCCTGGAGGTCTGAGAGCGGCGCGTGGCGCCGGGAGGTTGCACGGGAATGCCGAGCTTCGACGCGGTGAGCGACCTGGACATGATGGAGGTCGAGAACGCCTTCCTCCAGGCGAAGAAGGAGATCGCGCAGCGCTTCGACTTCAAGGGGACCTCGACCGAGCTCACCCGGCAGGAGGACGGCTCGATCCTCCTCAAGGCCAACAGCGACGGGCGCATCGACGCCGCCTACACGGTGCTCATGGAGAAGTTCGCCAAGCGCGGCGTCCCCCTGGAGGGGCTCGACCCCCAGAAGATCGAGCCGGCCGCCGGCGGGCACGTGAAGCGGCTCGTGAAGCTCCGGCGCGGTCTCAAGCAGGAGGACGCCAAGAAGATCGTGGCGCTGGTGAAGGGCTCGGGGTTGAAGGTCCAGCCCGCCATCCAGGGCGAGGCGGTCCGGGTCACCGGCAAGAAGCGAGACGACCTCCAGGAAGCCATGGCCCTCATCCGGGGCGGAAACCTGGGCATCCCCATCCAGTTCCAGAACTTCCGGGAATGAGGAGCACCTGACATGCGAACCCTGCTCGCCTTCGCCATCGCCTCCCTGCTCGGCCTCACCGCGTGCAAGAACCCGGCGACTCCAGCCGGATACGTGGGCTACCTCACCCGCGGCGCCATCGTGGGAAAGGCGAGCTACGTCGGGCTCCAGACCGGCCCCACCAGCTACGGCCTCTCCTGGCTGGTGAACGTGATGAACGTCTCGGTCACGCCCTTCAGCTACGAGGAGGACTTCTCGGGCGAGAGCGCGGTGCTCTCGAAGGACAAGCTGATGGTCTCCTTCCGCGCCCACACCATCTTCCGGGTGCGCGGCGACCGGGTGAAGGAGTTCGTCGAGAGGTACACCACCGCCGGACAGGGCCCGAACCAGGTGCAGGTGGCCTTCGGGAACTACCTGAAGGAACCGCTCCGCACGCAGATCCGGGAGGCGGTGGCCCACTACGACGCCTTCCCGCTCAACGAGAACATCGGAAGGATCAGCGACGAGCTGACCCGCTGGGCGCAGGAGAAGACCAAGGACTCGCCCTTCGAGATCATGAACGTGGTGGTGGGCAACCTCCAGTACCCCGCCGTGGTCTCCCAGGCGGTCTCCAACAAGCTGGCCGTCTCGCAGGACCTCGAGACGCGCGCCACCCAGGTGGAGATCGCGCGCAAGGAGGCCGAGCGGCGCATCGTCGAGGCCGAGGGCATCGCCCGGGCCACCCAGATCATCCAGCAGCGGCTCACCCCCCTCTACGTGCAGCACGAGGCCATCGAGGCGCAGAAGGCCCTGGTGGGAAGCCCGAACCACTCGGTGATCTACATCCCGGTGGGCCCCATGGGCGTTCCGGTCGTGAGCACCCTCCCGCCCCCGGGGGAGAAGCGGTAGACCGGGCGCGTTGCGCACCCCCACCCTCGCGGGTTAGATCGCCGCCGCCCCATGGCGACCCCCGTCTACATGCACACGCTCGGCTGCCCGAAGAACCGGGTGGATAGCGAGATCATGCTCGGCACCCTGACCGAGGCCGGCTACCGGCTGGTGCAGGACCCTGCCCGCGCCGACGTCATCGTGGTCAACACCTGCGGCTTCATCGCGAGCGCCAAGGAGGAGTCGGTCCAGGCCATCCTGGAGCTCTCCCGCATGAAGGAGGAGGGGCGGTGCAAGAAGCTGGTGGTGGCCGGCTGCCTCACCCAGCGCTACCCCGACGAGATGGCCCGGGAGATGCCCGAGGTCGACCACTTCGTGGGCACCGGCGCCTACGCGGACATCGCCTCGATCGTCTCCGACGCCCAGGCGAAGCGGGTGATCGTCCCCGACCCCGACTTCGTGCATTCCGCCTCGAGTCCGCGGATCAACTCCCTGGCCCGCCACACCGCCTACCTCAAGATCGCCGAGGGCTGCGACAACGCCTGCGCCTTCTGCATCATCCCGGCGCTGCGCGGCCCGCAGCGCTCGCGCACCGTGGAGGACGTGGTGGCCGAGGCCGAGGGGCTGGCGGCCCAGGGCGTGGTCGAGCTGTCGGTCGTGGCCCAGGACCTCACCGCCTACGGCCAGGACCTGCCCGGAAAGGTCCGGCTCCACCACCTGCTCCCCGAGCTCTGCAAGGTGGAGGGGATCCGCTGGATCCGGCTGCATTACGCCTACCCGCGCGACTTCCCCGACGCGCTCGTCGACGTCATCGCCGGCGAGCCCAAGATCGCCAAGTACGTCGACATGCCGCTGCAGCACTCCTCCGACCGGCTGCTCCGCTCCATGAAGCGCGGGAGGGACGTGAAGTTCCTGCGGGCGCTCCTCGCGAAGCTCCGCACCCGCGTCCCGGGCATCGCGCTCCGCACCGCCCTCATCGTCGGGCTGCCCGGCGAGACCGAGGAGGACTTCGAGGACCTGGTCGGCTTCGTCCGCGAGCAGCGCTTCGAGCGGCTCGGCGTCTTCACCTACTCGCAGGAGGAGGGAACCGCGGCGGCCGGGATGGGCGGCCAGATCCCGGAGCGGGTGAAGAGGGCGCGGCAGCGGAAGATCATGGCGATCCAGCAGCGCATCTCCAGGGCCGAGCAGGGGGCCCTCGTCGGCCAGCGGCTCGAGGTGCTCGTCGAGGGCAAGGCCGAGGGCACCGACCACCTGCTGGTGGGGCGCCACTCCCGGCAGGCGCCCGAGATCGACGGCGTCACCTACATCAACGCCTTCGACGTGCCGGGCGAGAGGGTCGCCTACCCGGGCGAGATCGTCACCGTCGAGGTCACCGAGGCCGGGGACTACGACCTGGTGGGCAAGGTGGTGGCTCGCGAGGCCCGGCGTGCCGGGCGGCGGCTCCCGGCGGCCAGGGCGCCCGGCCCCGGACCCGGGAAGCGACATTCACTTCGCGTGATATCGTGACGCTCGAGCACGTCGCCCGCCCGCCCGGCCAGCCCTCCCGACGTCCGCCCATGGCCTTGCTGCTCCACGGCCTGGGCGCCGACGAGCAGGATCTCCTCGGCCTCGCCCCGTTCCTCGACCCCCGCCTCCTCGTGCTCTCGGCACGTGCGCCGCGCGAGGTGCAGCCCATGGGGTACTCCTGGTTCGACATCGACTGGAGCGAGTTCCCGCCCCGCATCGACTTCCAGCAGGTGGTCGAGAGCCGGAGCGCCATCCTCCAGCTCCTCGGCGAGGCCACGGCATCCTACGGCGCCGACCCTTCGCGCATCTGGCTGGTCGGTTTCAGCCAGGGAGCGTCCATGGCGACGGCCTGCGCCCTGGCGCGCCCGGAGATGCTCCGGGGCGTCGTGGCCCATTCCGGGCGCATCACCCGCCGTGCGGTCCCGGCCCTGCCGGCTCCGGGCCTCTCCGGGTTCCCGGTTCTCTGGCAGCACGGCCGGGCGGACCCGGTGGTGCCGGTCGCCTTCGGCCACGAGGCGCGCGAGGTCCTCGGCGGCCTGGGGCTCCAGGTCGACTACCGCGAGTACCCGATCGGCCACGAGATTTCCGAGGAGAGCCTCCGTGATCTCTGCGGATGGCTGACCCGTCAGGTCGACGAGGCCCCCGGCGGTTGATTCCGTCCCTTGCGGGGCTGGGTGCGTGGCCTCCCGCGTCGGGGCTGGCCGCGGCTCTTCGAGCCGTTCTTCACCACGAAGAAGACGGGCAAGGGCACCGGGCTCGGGCTCCAGCCCCCGCGGCCTCGCGAGGGAACGAGACCATCCTGGTGGTGGAGGACGACCCGCGGGTGCGGGCCGTCACCGTGCGGGCGCTGCGCGGCGCAGGCCACCGGGTCCTCGTCGCGGCGGACGGGGCGGAAGCGCTCGCGGTCGCCCAGCAGGCCGACGGCACCATCGACCTCGTGGTCTCGGACGTGGTGATGCCGGGGATGAGCGGGCGGGCCGTGGTCGAGGCCCTGCGCCGCCGCCAGCCGGGGCTGCGGGCCCTCTTCGTGTCGGGCTACCCCCAGGAGGTCATCGCCCGTCGAGGCGTGCTCGACGGCGGGATCGAGTTCCTGGCCAAGCCCTTCACGCCGGCGACGCTGGGGGCCCGGGTGCGGGCCGTCCTCGACGCGGTGTAAGCAGCTAGTCCTTCTCGTCCGACCCGAGCAGCGCGCCCAGGCGCGGGGCCTGGGGCGTCCCGGCGCCGAGCGCCCTCACCGCGTCGAGGTGGTGCAGGAGCAGTTCCCGGTTGTCCCCGACCGAGAGGTTCTGCAGCTCGAGCGCCCCGATGCGATCCTCCGGCGTGAAGGCCGGATCCTCGACCCGCTCCATGGAGAGCTTGTGCGGGGCGTAGCTCATGTGGCGGGCCTTCGTGTCGAGGTAGGTCCAGTCGTCGCCGCGGCGCAGCTCCACCGTCACCGAGCCGGAGACCGAGGGCGCGATCCACCGGGTCAGCGCATCGCGCAGCATGAGCGCCTCGGGGTCGTACCACTTGCCCTCGTAGAGGATGCGCCCCAGCCTTCGACCCAGCGTGAAATACAGGTCGAGGGTGTTCTCGTTGTGGATGGCAGAGAGCAGCCGCTCGTAGGTGAGGTGCAGGAGCGCCATCCCCGGGGCCTCGTACACGCCGCGGCTCTTGGCGTCGATGACCCGGTTCTCGATCTGGTCGCTCATCCCCAGGCCGTGGCGCCCGCCGATGCGGTTGGCCTCCAGGAAGAGCTCGTACGGGGAGGAGAAGCGGCGGCCGTCCAGCTCCACCGGCTGCCCGTTCTCCCAGGTCACCGTGACCTCCTCGGGAGCGACCTTCACCTCGGGCTTCCAGTGGGCCACTCCCATGATGGGCGCCACGATCCGCATGCCGGTGTCGAGCCGCTCGAGGTCCTTCGCCTCATGGGTGGCCCCGAGCACGTTCGCGTCGGTGGAATAGGCCTTCTCGGTGCCCATCTTGTAGGGCAGCCCGCGCCGCTCGAGGTACTCGCTCATCTCCTTGCGTCCGCCGAAGGCGGTGACGAAGGCCTGGTCGAGCCAGGGCTTGTAGATGCGCAGGTCGGGGTCGACCAGGATCCCGTAGCGGTAGAAGCGCTGGATGTCGTTGCCCTTGTGCGTGGAGCCGTCGCCGAAGACGTGGACGCCGTCCTCCCGCATGGCCCGCACGATGGCGGTGGTGGTCACCGCCCGGCCCAGCGGCGTGGTGTTGAAGTACTTCTTGCACCCGGACGAGAGGTGGAAGGCGCCGCACTGGATGGCGGTGATGCCCTCGCGGACCATCGACTCGCGGCAGTCGATGAGCTTCGCCTTCACGGCGCCGTGCTGCATCGCGATGGGCGGGATGTCGGCCGGGTTGGCCTCGTCGGGCTGGGCCAGGTCGGCCGTGTACGCGTGCACGGCGAGCCCCTGCTCGGAGAGCCAGGCCACGGCGCAGCGGGTGTCGAGGCCGCCGGAGAAGGCGATTCCGAGCGCGGTGCCCTTCGGGGGGAGCGACTTGTAGATGCGGCTCATGGCCTCGCGACGTACCATCGTCGCAACGCATGCGCAACCGGGGATGGGTGTACAGCGAGCAGGTGGACGCCGGGGCCGCCGGGCGTACGGTCCTCGACCTGCTCCGCACCCGCTGGGAACGGGCCCCGGAGGCGGAGTGGCGGGCCCGCATCGAGGCGGGGTCGGTGCGGGTGGACGGCGCCGTCGCCGTCGCCGGGCAGCAGCTCCGGGCCGGTCAGCGCCTCTCCTGGGAGCGACCCCCGTGGGACGAGCCGGACGCGCCGGTCTGCGCCGCGGTGCTTTACGAGGACGCCGACCTCCTCGCCGTCGCGAAGCCGCGGGGGTTGCCCACGTTGCCGGGCGGCGGCCTCTACCTCGAATCGACGCTCCTCGCCGTGGTCCGCGGACGGGACCCCGGCGCTGCGCCGGTGCACCGGCTGGGGCGCGACACCTCGGGAATCGTCCTCTTCGCCCGATCCCGGGAGGCCAGGGTGGGGCTGCAGGAGGCGATGCGGGACCGTCGCATCCGCAAGGTCTACCGGGCGCTCTGCACGGGCCACCCGCTCCCCGACGCCTTCAGGGTGGACGCGGCCATCGGCGAGGTCCCCTACCCGCCCACCGGGACCCTCCACGCGGCGTCGCCGGACGGCCGCCCGTCGCGAAGCCACGTCCGGGTCCTGGAGCGGCGCCCCGGTGAGGAACCTGCATCGCTCCTCGAGGTGGAGATCGAGACCGGGCGCCCGCACCAGATCCGCATCCACCTGGCCTTCGCCGGCCACCCGCTCGTGGGCGATCCCCTCTACGGCCCTGGCGGGCTCCCGCTCCCGGGCGGGCTCGCGGTACCCGGGGACCCGGGTTACCACCTGCACGCCTTCCGGATCGAGCTCGACCACCCTCGGACGGGGAGGCGCGTCGAGGTGGAGTGCGCCCCGCCACCGGTGCTTCGAACCGGCTGGCGGCGCGGTCAGTGACCGATCATGGGCGCCATCCGGTAGGCGCGCCGGAAGGCCTCGAGCGGCACCTCGCTCGTCCAGAAGCCGGTGGCGACGGCGACGGCCCAGAAGGCGAGCATCGTCCCCACGCCCACCGCGGGGAGCACCCAGGGTGAGATCCGCTTCGTGCGGCTCACCCCCAGGCACGACGGGACCGTGCTCGCCGCCACGCAGGAGAGGCAACCGGTGCACTCGGGGGAGCGGACCTGGAGGCGCGAGTGCACCGGGATGTCCACCGGGCAGGCCCGCGAGCAGGCGCCGCAGTCGTTGCAGGTGTCGGTGTCCCGCACGATGCGCAGCGGGGAGAGGTAGCTGGCGAGCCCGAGGAGCGCGCCGTACGGACACCCCCAGCGGCACCAGGCGTTCTTCACGACCAGGGACAGGAGCGTGAGCCCGCCCAGGACCCAGGCGGAAGTGACCGACAGGTCGAGGAAGAAGAGCAGCATCTTTGCGTCGGCGGCCACGTTGTACGGGGAGCGCATGAAGCCGTCGAGCGCGGCGCGCGGCATCTCCCAGAGGATGGCCCAGGAGAAGAAGGCCAGGATCAGGTACTTCAGAGACATGAGCCCGAGGTCGAGCCAGCGCGGGACGGTCGGCCAGCGACGGCGCCAGAAGAGCTTCTCCCCCAGCCACTCGAGCCCGCGGGAGATCGTGCCCACCGGGCAGACCCAGCCGCAGAAGGCCTTCCGGGCGAGCAGCGCGCCCACGAGGGCCGCCGAGAGGATGGTGAGGCCGGCCGGGTGGACCGGGTCCCAGTAGCCGGTGAGGAGAAAGCGCTTCAGGCCGACCAGCGCGCTGATGGGCAGGAAGGACTCGACGGCGGGCGGCCGCGCCGCGGTCACCGGTCCCGGGGCCACCGCCTGCTGGTAGAAGCGCCAGAACTCGTAGCCCACGAGCAGGAGGAAGGCCAGGTAGAGCCCCTGCACGCCCCACCGGACGGCGGGGAGGACGCGGTACGGGTTCCTCCAGCGGGCGCGCTTCGCCGGAGGGGCGGCGCCGATGGTGACGAGCTCGGGCATGGCGGCGAAGGGTACAACGCTTCCCTCGCCGCGGGTCTTCCCGGCCGAGGTAAACGGCTCGTCCTCGCCGCGGCGCCATCAGGGGACCGGCTCGACCAGCTCGATCCGCTTCCAGGCCCCGCTCCGGAAGCGCAGCAGGAGCACGAGCGCGAGGATCCCCAGGTAGACGACCACCCAGGCCACCGCCGCGATGTCACCTCCGCCGTGAATGCGGACCGTGATCCAGGATCCCGGTACGAAGATCAGCCATCCCGCCGCGATCCGTGCCCAGAGCACGAACGCGGTGTCGCCGGCGGCCCGCAGCGACTCGGCCAGCACCGTCACCGCGGCGTCGAAGAGCTGCCAGGCCGCCGAGAACGCCAGCACCCGGGCCCCGGCCTCGAGCAGCGCGCCCGCCCCCGCGGCCCCGGGCGCGAACGGCGCGAAGAGCAGGCGGGGCGCCGCCAGGTAGAGGATGGCGACCAGTCCCTGCCAGCTGCCGGTGACCGCGAAGCCGAGCCGCACGAGCCGCGGGACCTCGTCCCTCGCCCCCGCGCCGATCGACTGCCCGACCAGGATCGCCGTGGCGCTCGCCACGGCGAAGGCCGGCATGAAGGAGACCGAGTTGAGCTGGACGACGGCCATGAGGGATGCGAGCGCGGTCGTGCCGAGTCCGGCAACCACCACGTTCACGAAGAACAGGAAGGCCGCGAACTCGAAGAACCAGTTCAGCCCCGCGGGGATCCCGAAGCGGAGCATGCGGAGGAACTCTCGGGCGCGGAGCTGCGGCCAGCGGCCGCCGGCGGGCACTGGCTCGAGCAGGAAGACGGCCAGGAATCCGAGGAAGGCGATGCCGCTCGAGAGCGCGCTCGCGAGCGCCGCCCCGCGCACCCCCATGGCCGGTGCGCCCAGGTGTCCGTCGATCAGGATCCAGTTGCCGGCCACGTTGAGCAGCATGGCGACGACGCTGGCGCGCATGGGCAGCCGCGTGTTCCCGAGCCCACCGTAGTAGTTGGCGAGCGCCTCCATCCCGATGGCCGCGCCACCGGACCAGAGCCGGATGGCGAGGTAGCCCTCGAGGAGTTCCCGGACGTCGGGGGCGAACGCGAGCCACAGGAGCGCCGGCTCGACGAGAGGGATCCCGGCCACTCCCGCGACCTGGGTCGCCACGGCGACCCCCAGTCCGTAGAAGCCATGGCGGCGCGCCCCGACCAGGTCGCCCCGTCCGAGGAGCTGCGACGAGAAGGAGGAGACGATGAAGACCACCCCGAGCGGGAGGATGAAGAGCGTGAAGGTGTTCATCGCCCCCGCGGTGGTGGCCGCCAGGGCCGACTCGCCCAGGTGGGCCACCATGTAGGCGTCACCGATGCCGATGACCACCTGGGAGGAGCGCGAGACGACGATGGGCCAGGCGAGCGCGAGGAGCCCCCCGAGCGTGGGTGCGGCCCGCGTCGAGGTGGTTGCCAGACCCGCCACGCGGTCCGCCTGCGCTACTTGACCGCCCGTGTAGCCAGGAAGCAGGGCAGGATCCGGTCGAGAGGGGTTCCGTCGTTCCAGGCATCCTCGAAGAGCCCGGTGATGGTGAGCCCGGCGTCGAGCTGCCCGCCCAGGAGGTCTCCCAGGGCGTGACCGAACTCGAGCGCCTTCCCGGGAGGAACCAGCCGGGCGCGTTCCCCGTCGTCGATGCTGGTCACGTCGGAGTACGGGATGGCGTGCCGGAGCCGGAGGTCCCCCTTCGCGGCCAGCTCGAAGTCGACGGCGAAGACGACGGGGTTCACGTGCCCGGCCAGGAGCGCACCGCCCGGGCGCAGCACGCGGGCGGCCTCCCGCCAGACGATGCGGACGTCGGGCACGAAGCAGGTGGAGCACGGGTTCACGACCAGGTCGAAGGTCGCGTCCGGGAACGCCGCCAGGTCGGCCATGTTCCCCTCGACGGTCTCGAGGTCGAGCCCCTCCCGCGCCGCCACGGCGCGGTCCTGCGCGAGCTGGGCGGGCGATGCGTCGAGCACGGTCACCCGTGCTCCCGCGGCGGCCAGGATCGGCCCCTGCTGCCCTCCCCCCGAGGCCAGGGCGAGGACTCGCCGCCCGGTCAGCTCCCCCAGCCACTCCCGGGGCACGGGCCGGGTGGGGGTGAGCACGACGGACCAGTCGCCGCGGCGCGCCCGGGCCACCGCCTCCGGGTCGACCGGCACGGTCCAGCGATTGCCCGCCGCCACGTAGCCGTCCCACGCGGCGCGATTGTGTCCCAGCACGTCCATCGGTCCCCTCCGGTGATCGCCTCCGCTTATATCCTCGCGACCGCATGGATTCCTCCCCTCCCGATCTCGCCCGCCAGGTCGACCAGGCCCAGTCGATCCTCGACACCCCCGCTGCCGTGCAGGCGCGCCGGCTGGAGCGGGCCCTCGCCGCCAGCTGCCGGTCCTTCGCGGCCGCCATGGCGCGGCTCGACCCGGGCTCCGGGGCCTCGGCGCTCGACACCCCGGCCGGCCTGGCCGTCTTCGCCGGCGCCGGGAGCCCGCTCACGCAGGGGCTCGCCACCGGGCTCTCCGGCCCGGTCTCCCCCGCCGATCTCGACCGGCTGGAGGCCCATCTCACCCCTGGTGAAACGGGACCGGCGCAGCTCGAGCTCTGCCCGTTCGCCGACCCGACCCTGCCCGCGCTCCTCGCCGCGCGGGGCTACCGGGTCCACGAGTGGCAGCTGGCCTGGACCCGGATCGTCTCGCGCGAGCCGATGGCGCCGGCCCCGCCCGGCATCGAGGTCCGGCGCATCCGGCCCGGGGAGGAGGAGGCGCAGGTCCGGTCGGTGCTCGCAGCTTTCCTGGAGGCCGAGGAGGTCCCGGAGGAGGCCGTGGCCATGCTTCGCCCGGGCGCCTTCGCCGAAGGACACGAGCTCTACCTCGCGCTCGTGGACGGGGAGCCAGCGGGCGGAGCGACCCTCTCCTGGTCCGGCGGCGTGGCGCTCGTGAACGGCAGCGGAGTTCGCCCGGCCTACCGGAGGCGGGGAATCCAGGGGGCGCTCATCCGGGCCCGGCTCGACCGGGCGCGGGAGCTCGGTTGCGACGTGGCCACGTCGAGCACGCTTCCCGGGACCCCGTCGCGCCGCAACATGGAACGGCACGGCTTCCACGTCGCCTACCCGAAGCTGGTCATGCTCCGGGACCGCTGAGCGCCCCGGTTCGGCTCCGGCTCACTTCCCCGGCATGGAGAGGCGCCGGACCCCGGCCGGAAGCTCGATCTCGAAGCGGGCGTCGGGGATTCCGGTGTTCCTGCGGATCTCCTCGAAGGAGATGTCGTTCACGTTCCCCTGACCGTCCACGACGCGCGTGCGGGTCACCTCGCCATCCGCGCCCGCCGTGAGGGTGACCGTCTCGACGCGCGGGTCGGGAGTCCGGGGGCGAAGCACCAGCGTTCCCCCCTCCCCGATGGAGAGGAGGAACTCCTTCTCCAGGCTTCCCTTCCCGATGAGGAAGGTGACCGCGGCGCTCATGGCGGTGGCGTCGAACCTCTCGTCCACGAAGGCCTGGTTGGCCTCGGGCTCCCACTGCACGAGGCGGGCGCCGTTCACCGCGATGGTCTTCGAGGAGGGGGACTCGTAGTCCCAGCGCATCCGGCCCGGCTTCTTGACCTCGAGGGTTCCCTTCGAGACCTGGCGGCGTCCCAGCGCCGCGTAGGTGTAGGTCTGGACGAAGCGGGCCCGCAGGTCCCGGGTGGACTCGTAGAAGCCCTGGACCTTGCGGGCCAGCGCCGTGGGGGCTCCGGGCGCGGGCGTCCCGGGCGGGGCTGCGGCCACGAGCAGGGCGAGGGTTGCGGCGAGCGGGAGCATGGATCCGTTATACAAGGACGATGGCCACCCTCGAATTCTTCTATGACTTCGTGAGCCCGTACTCGTACCTCGCGTCCACCCGGGTGGAGGCGGAGGCGGCCCGTGTGGGCGGGACGGTGCGGTTCCGGCCCTTCCTGCTCGGCGGGGTCTTCAACGCCACCGGCAACAGGGCCCCCATCGAGAATCCCGCCAAGGGGCGCCACCTCGCCACCGACCTGGGACGATGGGCGAAGCGGCTCGGCGTGCCCTTCGCCTGGCCTGCGCAGTTCCCCCTGCTCACCGTGCTTCCGCTGCGGGCCGCCTTCGCGGCCGAGAGGGCCGGCAAGCTCGTGCCCTACACGCACGCCATGTTCCGGGCCTACTGGGCCGAGGGACGGGACATCTCGAGCCCCGGCGTGGTGCAGGAGGCGGCGGCGAGCGCGGGGCTCGACGGAGCGGCGCTGGTCGCCGAGGCGCCGGGCTTCAAGGAGGCGCTCAAGGCGCAGACCCAGGAGGCCGTGGACCGCGGCTCCTTCGGCGCTCCCACGTTCTTCGTCGGGGAGGAGATGTTCATCGGGAACGACCGGCTCGACTTCGCCATCGAGGCCCTCGCGGACGTCGGGAGAACCTGACCCTCGGCGCACCCCGAGTATCCCCATGGCGACCCGGATCACGACCGATCCTCTCTGGTACAAGGACGCCGTCGTCTACGAGACGCATGTCAAGGCGTTCTACGACGGGAACGGCGACGGGATCGGCGACTTCCAGGGGCTGACCGAGAAGCTCGACTACCTGGAGTCCCTCGGGGTCACGTGCCTCTGGCTGCTCCCCTTCTTCCCGTCCCCGCTCCGCGACGACGGGTACGACATCGCCGACTACTGCGGAGTCCACCCCAGCTACGGGACGCTCGACGACTTCCGGCTGCTCCTCGAGGAGGCCCACCGCCGGGACATCGCCGTGCTGGTCGAGCTGGTCGTCAACCACACCTCCGACCAGCACCCCTGGTTCCAGCGGGCGCGGCGGGCCCTCCCCGGCTCGCCCGAGCGCGACTACTACGTCTGGAGCGGCGACGACCGGAAGTACTCCGACGCCCGGATCATCTTCACCGACACCGAGCGCTCCAACTGGTCCTGGGACCCCGAGGCGAAGGCGTTCTACTGGCATCGCTTCTTCAGCCACCAGCCCGACCTCAACTTCGACAACCCGCTCGTCCTGGCGGAGCTGGAGAAGGTGATGCAGTTCTGGCTCGAGATGGGCGTGGACGGGTTCCGGCTGGACGCGATCCCGTATCTCGTCGAGCGCGAGGGCACCTCCTGCGAGAACCTGCCGGAGACGCACGCCGCCATCCGCCGCCTCCGCGCCTTCGTGGACCGGCACGCTCCCGGCTGCCTGCTGCTCGCCGAGGCCAACCAGTGGCCCGAGGACGTGCGTCCGTACTTCGGCGAAGGGGACGAATGCCACATGGCGTTCCACTTCCCGGTGATGCCGCGCATCTTCATGGCCCTCCGGCTGGAGGCCGCCGAGCCCATCGTCGACATCCTGAAGCGGACGCCGCCCATTCCACCCGCCTGTCAGTGGGGCCTCTTCCTCCGGAACCACGACGAGCTGACCCTGGAGATGGTGAGCGAGGACGAGCGGGCCTACCTGAACCTGGCCTACGCGCGGAACCCGCGGGACAGGCTCAACGTGGGGATCCGCCGCCGCCTCGCGCCGCTGGTGGAGAACGGGCGCCGCCGCATCGAGCTGCTCAACGGGTTGCTCTTCTCCCTGCCCGGGACTCCCATCGTCTACTACGGCGACGAGATCGGCATGGGCGACGACACGCTGCGCCCCGATCGCGACGGGGTGCGCACCCCCATGCAGTGGAACGGCGATCCGAGCGCCGGCTTCTCCCGCGCACCGCCCGAGCGGCTCTACTCCCACCCCATCACCGACTCGGTCTACGGGGCCGCCGCGGTCAACGTCGAGGCCCAGGTCCGGGACCGTTCCTCGCTCCTGCAGTGGATGCGGAACATGATCCGCCTGCGCAGGCAGTTCCGGGTCTTCGGCCGCGGCAGCATCGAGTTCCTCCCCGTGGCGAACCGGAAGATCCTCGCCTTCATCCGCCGCTGGGAGTCCGACACCCTCCTCTGCGTCTTCAACCTCTCCCGGCACGCCCAGCCCGCCGAGCTCGACCTCTCCGCCTTCCGGGAACTCGTGCCGGTCGAGATGCTCGGCTACACCCCGTTCCCCCCCATCGGGGAGCTGCCCTACTTCCTCACCCTGGGTGGTTACGGCTTCTACTGGTTCGAGCTCCGGCGCGGCTCCTGATCAGGCCCGATCGTAGAGCGCGGCGAGCTCGGCCAGCCGCCCGGCCAGCTCGGGGGCGAGCTGCCCTTCCCGGAGCCTCCAGCGCCAGTTCCCCGCCGCCGTCCCCGGCCGGTTCATGCGGGCCTCGCTCCCCAGGCCGAGCACGTCCTGCACCGGGGCCACCACCGTCCCCGCCACCGACGCGTGGAGCGCCCTCAGCAGGACCCAGTGGATCCCGTCGCCGTCGGTGTCCAGGTAGCGGCGCGCCAGCGCCTTCTCCCGGACCACGTCCTCCGGCGACCGGGTGGAGTCGCTCCCGTCGCTCGCCCACCATCCCGCCACGGTGTCGTTGTCGTGCGTTCCGGTGTACGCGACCAGGTCGGGCGCGTACCGGTGGGGCCGGAAGCCGGGAGCCTGGGGATCGGTCCCGAACGCGAACTGGAGGATGGCCATCCCGGGAAGGCCGAACTCGCGGCGCAGCGCCTCCACGGCCGGGGTGATCACGCCGAGGTTCTCGGCGACGAAGGGAAGGCCGCCGAGCCCCTGGCGCATCCGCTCGAAGAGGGTCCTTCCCGGGCCGGGCCGCCACGCGCCCTCCGTGGCGGCGGCCGAGCCGGCGGGGATCGCCCAGTAGGCCTCGAAGCCCCGGAAGTGATCGAGGCGGACCTCGTCGAGCCAGGCGAGGGCGCTCCGCGCCCGTTCCACGAGGAATCCGGCGCAGGCGTCGAGCCGGTCCTCCCAGCGGTAGATCGGGTTCCCCCAGAGCTGGCCCGAGGCCGAGAAGTAGTCCGGCGGGACGCCCGCGACCACCGTGGGTGCTCCCCGTCCGTCGAGGTGGAACAGCTCGCGCCGCGCCCAGACCTCGGCGCTGTCGTGCGCCACGTAGATGGGGAGATCGCCCATCAGGGCCACGCCGAGCCCGCGGCAGTGGAGGCGCAGGGCCCTCCACTGGCGGTCGAAGAGGAACTGGGCCACCACGCGGGCCTCGACGTCGCCGCGGAGCCGCTCCGCGGCGCGGGCCAGCGCTCCCTCCTCCCGGGCGGCCAGCTGCGGCTCCCAGTCCGTCCAGGGGGCTCCTCCGTGGGCCGCCTTCACCGCGAGGAACAGGGCCAGGTCCGGCAGCCAGGAGGCGCGCTCCTCCCGGAACCGCTCGAGGTCCCGCCGGAGCTCCCGTCCGGCGCGGGCGGGAAGGCGATCGGCCACGTGCGCCAGGAGCGCCTCGCGGCGCGGGATGAGCGCTCCGTAGTCGACCGGCCCGTCGCCGCCGACCCTCGCCGCCTCCAGCTCGGCGGCGGTGAGGAGCCCCTCGTCGTGGAGCCCCTCGGGGCTGATCAGCAGGGGATTCCCCGCGAAGGCTCCCAGCGACTGGTACGGGGAGTCGCCGAAGCCCGTCGGGCCCAGCGGCAGGACCTGCCAGAGCCGCTGGCCGGCCCTGGCGAGGAACTCCGCGAAGGCGAGGGAGCCCGGGCCGAGATCTCCGATGCCGAAGGGGCCGGGGAGCGAGCTCGGGTGCAGCAGGAGGCCGCTGCGGCGGTCCGGGGCCGGGCCCGGCGGGCTGGCGGGCGCGTCATTCACAGGTGGTGCGTGTGGTCGGGGGGCGGAGGCTCCTGCTTCTCGCCCGGGTCGGGCCGGCGCCGCTCCAGCGCGCGCGCGACGAACTCCCGGGAGCCCAGCCCGAACGCCAGCGAGAGCGCGAGGACGATGCCGCCGAAGACGATGGCGAAGGACGTCGTGAGGATCGTCCCCCCGATGCCGAGGTGCTCGAGCGCCATCGCACCGGCCACGATCAGGAGCAGCCAGCGAGCACCCAGCGCGAGCAGCCTGGCCGAGTGGAGCCCCATGTTGACGGCTCCGATGAGGATGGCCCGCTCCACCGCCCGGGAGACGGCCATGCCCGCGGCCAGGATCACCAGGGCCACCAGCACGTGCGGGACGTAGCCGAGGAGCCGGAGCGCCAGCTCGCTCGTCGCGGCGCTCTCCAGGATGTTCAGCCCCACGACGAAGCCCATGACCACGATGGTCCAGCCGGCCAGGCGCTCGGCGATGCGCGAGGGGGGCGTACGGCCGGCCTGGACGGGAGCCGCCACGCCCCACTCCCGGAGCCGCCGGTCGACGTCCAGCCGCGTGCAGACCCGCCGCACCAGCGCGCGGACGAGCAGCGCCAGGAGGGTGGACAGGAGCACCAGGATGAGCATGCCGAGCACGCTGGGCAGGAGCCGGGCGATGCCCTGGATCACCCGGTCCACGGCCTCGAGAAACGTGCGCTTCGTCTGTTCCCACATGGCTCGGCCTCCTCAGGGGTTGAAGTCGTCCGGCCAGCGCCACCGACCGATGAGATAGCGCTTTTCCCGCTCGAAGGCCGCGCCGACGGCGTCCAGCCTGTCCTCGAATGCCCGGTCGTCGAGCCGCGCGGCGTCGCGGGCGAGCCCGGCGAGCCAGCCCATGTACAGGGGCGTGAGGGAGCGCAGGAGCTGCCCCCGCTCCACGGCGTGCGTCATGTGCGCCACGGCGAAGTCGAAGACGACGCGGGCCCACAGCTCGTCGGCGAGCTCGAAGACGTCGGGCGGGCGGGCGGCGGTGCGCTGCAGGGCGAGCAGCGCCGCCGGGGGGAGGACGCGGTCCCAGACCGGACGCAGGTCGCGGAGCCCGAGGGTGAAGGCGTCGACCAGCCGTGCGGGATCGAGCCGTCCGCCGCCGGGCTCGAACCCGGCCGGACCGAAGCTCGGCACGGGTCGCGACGGCCCGGTCCGCTGCCAACGGGCGGCGTCCCGCGCCATCTCCAGGAACACCAGGTCGAGGGCCCGTGTCAGGGTCTCGCTGGGGGCCTCGGGATCGCCGGACGGACGCGGCCAGGGTCCGAGCCATGCCTGGGCGACGCGGGAGTCGCTGCCCAGCGCCTTCGCGACCAGCCAGGCGTCCGACCCTGCCTCCGCCGGCCGCCGGCGCCAGTCCCCGTCGTCGAGCAGGCGGCGGACCAGGCCGCCCGAGAGAGCGGCCTCGGTCCCGAGGGGCTGCCGGAGAGCCTGTCCGTAGAGCGTCCGCAGGAGCGGGGCCACGATCCCGGTGTTGATGGCTCCGTCGGTCCGCTGGCGGCGGTAGGCCGGGCAGACGAAGTCGAATCCTGCCTCGACCGCCGGTGCCAGCAACTGCTCGAGCCAGCCCGTCGGGTCGTCGCGCGGCTCGGCGGCCACGATCGCCAGGCCGACGGCCTCCCGGGCCTGGGCCTCCCGGAGGGCGGGGCCGAGAGGGCTGTTGTGACCCGGGATCGCTCCCTGGCTCGCCGGCGGGATCGGGGGCCGTCGCCCCCTGGAGCCCCCGGCCCGATGCGCCTCCTCCGGGGAGACCAGGACCGCCTCCCCGCCCCTCTGGTCGGCCACCAGGACGACGGGCTCGATCGACGGAAAGCGGGCCAGGACCCGGCCGGCGAGTGGACGAGCGGTGGTGACCGCCTGATCGAGGCTCCCCTGCACCACGACGAGGAACGGGCCCCGGAGCGCGACGGAAGGAGCGACGGAGACGGAATTCTCGGGCTCGGGCACTTCGGGCGGCTCCTGTGGGACGGACCCCCGGATCCTCTCACGAACCCCCCGCGGCGACCCAGCGGATGCGCCTGCCCTTCCCAACCCTCGCGAGCCTGACCATCATGGGCGCCATGAGGGACACCACCCCCGACCTGAACGACATGCGGATCTTCGCGGCCGTGGGGAGCCGCCGGAGCTTCACGGCGGCCGGCGCCGATCTCCGGATCGGCAAGGCCACCGTCAGTCGCAGGATCCGCGCGCTGGAGCACCGGCTGGGGGTGCGCCTCGTCCAGCGGACGACCCGGCAGGTGAACCTCACCGACGCAGGCCGGGCCTTCCTGGAGCGCTGCCTCCGCATCGAGGACGAGGTCTCCGACGCCGAGGCGGCGGTCCGCAGGCTGGGGTCGGGTCCCCGGGGAACACTGAGGGTGAGTGCCCCGTTCACCCTGTCCCGGGTGCTGCTGCTCCCCTTCCTGCCCGACTTCCTCCGGCAGCACTCCGAGGTGCGCGTGGCGCTGACGCTCAAGAACGAGCCGGAGGACCTGGTGGGACGGGGAGCCGAGGTGGCGCTGACGCCCTGGCCGCTTCCGCCCACGCGCCATGCCACGCGACTCATCGGCACGATGGTGCCGCGCCTCTACGCCAGCCCGGCCTATCTGGAGAGGCGCGGGCGCCCGGCCTCGCCGCACGACCTCACGGGCCACCCCACCCTGCTCTACGCGGGAGGCGGCCGGCCGCGCCGGCTCGAGTGGTCGCTCTCCTCCGGGCCCCGCACGGAGTCGGTGCTCCTCTACCCCGCGCTCGTCAGCAACGACTATGCGCCCCTGCACGCCGCGGCCCTGGCCGGGGTGGGCATCGTGGCCAGCACCCGGCTCGTCGCCGAGGACGCCGTCCGTTCGGGGGCGCTCGTGCCCGTGCTCCCGGAGTGGACCGGGGCGCCCATCGAGGTCCGGGCGGTCTTTCCCGGGCGCAGCGGCCTCTTCCCGCGCGCCCGCGCCTTCATCGAGATGCTCCTCGCCCGCGCCTCCCCGGCGCTCGCCCGTGCCGAGGAGATGGCCAGCGCCGAGGGCTCGCCCGCTCCGCGCCGGCGGAGGTCCTGACGACCCGCCCGGGCATCCGGGAAGCCCGAGCAGATCCCACTATCGTTCCATGAATGGAACGATGAGTGCCTCGGGCCCGTATTTCGTGACTTCCGGGCGACGGATAGCCTCGGAGCATGACCCAGCCAGCGCAGCTCCCCGGTGGCCGCCTCCCGCGCCGCCGCGCCACCCGCGGGGACGGATCGCCCCTCGCGACCTTTCTCTGCCCCGTCTGCCTCCACGACGCCCTGATCGAGGACGTGGGATGCGACCACCTGCTCCTGGTCCGGGACCGGGCCGGCGAGATCTACAGCCGGGACTCCCGGATCCTGGCCTTCCTCCGCGACGCCGAGGATCAGGTCGGCGAGCGGGGCGTGAAGGCCATCGAGAGGCTCTGCGAGCGGTTCGGGCCGTCGGTGATCCTCTACGAGCTCCTGGACGACCCGGGGGCGCCGGCGCCGGGTTCCAGCACGCTCTTCGTCGTGGACACCGGGGACCGGGTTGCCGTGGACCGCGCTTGACCCCGGGGGGGGTTCGGGCGATCCTCCGCCGCCTCATGCGGATCCGCCCCCTCCTCCCGCTGGCCTTCGGCCTGGCCCTGGCGCTCGTCGCCGCCGGCTGCAGCTCGCCGTGCCAGGACCTGGGGGAGCGGATCTGCCAGTGCGAGCCCGAGGGGCAGATCCGCAACAACTGCAAGACCAACGTGAAGGCGCGGGTGAAGGCGACCGCACCCACCGTCCCGGAGGAGGACCTCTGCACGTCCATCCTGGGGACCTGCCCCGATCCCAACGGCAACGTGGAGGCCTGCGCGTACATGCTCAACACCTGCCCGGGCAGGGTGGCCTGCGGCCTCGCGCTCCCGGCGCCGGGGGGCGGCGACGGATGCACCACCGTCGACCTCACCTCCCCGCTCGACGGGGGCGGATCCCTGTAGCGAGCCAGACCAGACCTAGGCCTCGAAGCGCCCGGCGATCCGCTCGCCGCAGTCCCCGCACTTTCCGCCCGGCCCGAGCCGGTTCCGGTGCACGGTGTTCCAGTCCCGCGCCAGCTGCGCCTTGCCGCAGCGCGGGCAGAAGGTGGCCTGTCCGTCGGGGTCGTGGACGTTGCCGGTGTAGACGTGGCGCAGCCCCACCTCGCGCGCGATGCGGCGGGCCCGGGTCAGCGTTCCCGGGGGCGTGCGCGGCCGGTCCATCATCTTCCACGCAGGGTGGAAGGCGGAGAAGTGGAGGGGAACGTCCGGCCCCATGTGCGAGAGGATCCACCCGGCCAGCCGGCGGGTCTCCTCGGGGTCGTCGTTCAGCCCCGGGATGAGCAGGTTCGTCACCTCGGTCCAGACCCGGCCGTCCCGGGCCAGCCACTCGAGGGTCTCGAGGACCGGCGCCAGGTGGGAGAGCGTCACCTTCGCGTAGAAGTCCTCGGTGAAGGCCTTGAGGTCGACGTTGGTGGCGTCCATCCAGGAGAAGATCTCCTCGCGGGCCTTCTCCTCCACGAAGCCGGAGGTGACGAAGACGGTGCGGAGACCGCGGCTCCGCGCCTCCCGGGCCACGTCGATGGCCCACTCGGCCCAGATGATCGGGTCGTTGTAGGTGAAGGCGATGGAGGGGCAACCGGCCGACACCGCGAGGTCCACGACCTGCTGCGGGGTGCGGGTCTCCATGGAACGCTCCGTGGCGCGCGCCTTGGAGGTGCTCCAGTTCTGGCAGAAGCGGCACCCCATGTTGCAGCCCACCGTTCCGAAGGAGAGGACCTCGGTTCCGGGCAGGAAGTGGTACAGCGGCTTCTTCTCGATGGGGTCGACCGCGAAGCCGGTGCTCTTTCCGTACGCGAGCAGCTCCATCCGGCCGGCCACGTTCTGCCGGACGAAGCAGAACCCGGCCTGGCCCTCTCCGAGCCGGCACTCGCGCGGACACAGGGTGCAGCGGAGCCGACCATCCTCCTCCCGCTCGAAGAAGCGTGCGGGGTGGGCGGGGGCCTGGACGGCTGGTTCAGCGGCGGTAGACATCCTTCAGGTATTCTAGATCCGTCACGCGCCGGGGGAGCGGACCCTGCCAGTCCCTCCAGGCCGCCATCTGAAGCCCGTGCAATTTCGCGCCCTTGAGACGCACCTCGGCGGTGGCGGTGGGACCCGGTCCCTCGGCCCGGAAGAGTCGCTTCTCCTCGGAGATCACCCCGAAGGTGAGGAAGGCCTCGCCGGGGCGAGGCTCGTCGTTCCAGAGGTCGAGCTGGGAGGGGCGCTCGGCGGCCGGCCCGAAGCGGGTCCAGCCCGCGTAGTAGGCCAGCGCGGCCGCATCCTGGTAGCTCGACGGGAAGACGAACGGATCGGCGGGACCGCATCCGGGCGGGTCGCCCACCGCGCCGCAGGCGAGCCCCGCGGCGGCCTGGGCCCGGACCCCGAATTCGTGCCAGCCCCGGAACCGCCGCACGACCTCGCTGCCGGCCGGGATGAGCGTCGGGTTGCGGACCTCGAGTCCGAACCCCACCGCGAAGACCATGCCCAGCCCCACGGTGAAGGCGAGCAGCCCCTGCGACCAGGCCGGGCGCAGCCGGGTGAGCTGCACGGCTGCCGCGCCGCAGAGCGCCGGGTAGACGAGCGCTGCCCAGTTGGCCTCCACCGGGCCCCGCAGGGCGGAGACGAAGGTGACCACGACCGGCACGATCGTGGCTGCGGCCACGCGCACCGTGAAGGACCCCCGGCCGCGCACCAGCGTCCACAGGCCGAGCGGCAGCGCCACCGCTCCCGCTCCCCCCAGGAGGCCGCCCAGGTACTCGAGGAAGGACCGCAAGCTCGCACCGCTCCCCGTCCCGTGACGCACCTGGAAGAGGATGGCCACCCAGCCGTGCGACGCGTTCCAGAGCAGGTTGGGGAGGAAGACGAGCAGGGCCACCGCCCCGCCGAGCCAGGGCCAGGGGGTGCGGAGCTCCTCTCGCAGGTCGCGGTCGAGGAGCACGAGGAGCAGGAGCGCCGGGGCGAGCAGCGCTGCCGTGTACTTGGAGAGGAGCGCGAGCCCCACCACGACGCCCGCCGCGATCCACCCCCTCCCGCGCGCGCGGGCCACGAGCCAGGTGGCCCCCGCGTAGGCGGCCTCCACCGGAGCGTCGGGGAGCGCCAGTCCGCCGGTGAGCATGAGCATCGGGGAGGTGGCGGCCAGGACCGCGGCCACGGCCGGGACCCGCGGGTCGTCCGAGAGCTCCCGCGCGATCAGCGCGGCGAAGACCACCGCCAGCGCACCGCAGGCAACGAAGAGGATCCGGATGCCCGCCTCGCCGGGGAGGAGCGCGCTCGAGGCCCGGATGAGCCAGGCGACCAGGGGCGGGTGATCGAAGTAGCCCAGGTCCAGCCGCCGCGACCACATCCAGTAGTAGGCCTCGTCGGCGTAGAGGTCGAGCCCGCGGAAGAGCATGAAGCGGAAGGCGGCGGCGCCCAGGGCGATGGCCCACACCGTCTGCATCCCGCCGCTTCGACCTTGCATGGCCGCGCATCTTACATGGAGACGTCGCGCTCGCCCCTTGCCCGGACGGGCGAAACGCCATAGTTATCGGCTTTCCGTTCCAGCGGATGGGGTGCACACGTGACGTTCCGGGAAGCGGTCGAGAAGCGCATCCTCGTCTTCGACGGGGCCATGGGGACCCAGATCCAGGGGTTCGACCTCAAGGCTTCCGATTTCGGAGGCAAGGAGGGGGCGAACGACCTGCTGACGCTCACCCGCCCCGACCTCGTCGAGGCCATCCACGGCCGGTACTTCGCCGCCGGGTGCGACGTGGTGGAGACGAACACCTTCGGGAGTTCGCGCCTGAAGCTCGACGAGTACGGGCTCGGCCACCGCACCTACGAGGTGAACTTCCGGGCCGCCATCCTGGCCCGCCGGGCCGCCGACCGGCACGCCTCGCCCGGGCAGCCCCGGTTCGTGGCCGGCTCGATGGGCCCCACCGGCATGCTGCCGTCGTCGTCCGACCCGGCCCTCTCGAGCATCACCGGCGACGCGCTCGAGAAGATCTTCCACGAGCAGGCGCGCGCCCTCATCGACGGCGGCGCAGACGCCATCCTCATCGAGACCCAGCAGGACATCCTGGAGCTCCGGGCCGCGGTGCTGGGCGCCGACGCGGCACGGCGCGAGGCGGCGCGGGACGTCTTCCTCATGGCGCAGCCGACGCTCATCGACGCCTCGGGGCGAATGCTGCTCGGAACCGACGTCTCGGCGGCCCTCGCTACCATGGAGCGGCTGCCGCTCGACGCGGTGGGCATCAACTGCTCCACGGGCCCCGCCGAGATGCGGGAGAGCGTCCGCACGCTCTGCCAGAAGTCCTCCCACTTCGTCTCGGTGATGCCCAACGCCGGCCTCCCCGAGAACGTGAACGGGCGGGCGGTCTACAGGCTCTCGCCCGATGCGCTGGCCGATGCGCTGGCCCAGTTCGCCGCCGACTTCGGGGTGGACCTGGTGGGCGGCTGCTGCGGCACCACCCCGGAGCACATGCGCAAGGTGGCCGAGCGGATCCGCGACCTGAAATTCCCGCGCCGACGACGTCCGCGGCCGCTCCCCGAGCTCTCCTCGGCCATGAAGGCCGTCCCGCTGAACCTGGAGCCGCGGCCGCTCATCGTGGGCGAGCGGGTCAACTCCCAGGGCAGCCGGAAGGTGAAGGAGCTCCTGCTCGCCGACGACTACGCCGGGCTGCTCCAGATCGCCCGCGGCCAGGTGGAGGGGGGCGCCCACGTCCTCGACGTGTGCACGGCCCTGAACGAGCGGGAGGACGAGGCCGCCCAGATGCGCACCCTGGTGCGGCTGCTCGCCCAGAGCGTGGACGCCCCGCTGATGATCGACTCGACCGAGGCCGACGTGGTCGAGAGCGCACTGAAAGTGTATCCGGGTCGCTGCATCGTCAACTCGGTGAACCTCGAGAAGGGAGGCGAGCGGGTCCGGAAGGTGCTCCCGCTCGTGAAGCGCTTCGGGGCCGCGGTGGTCTGCATGACCATCGACGAGAAGGGCATGGCCCAGACCGCCGACCGCAAGGCCGAGATCGCCCGGCGCACCGTGACGGTGGCCCGCGAGCACGGCCTCGAGCCCGACCAGCTGATCTTCGACGCGCTCACCTTCACGCTGGCCACCGGGGGAGCCGAGTACCGGCACAGCGCGGTCGAGACGCTCGACGGCATCCGGCGCATCAAGGAGGAGAACCCCGGGGTCTTCACCACGCTGGGCGTCTCCAACGTCAGCTTCGGCCTCGCCAGGTCCGCCCGCGAGGTGGTGAACTCGGTCTTCCTCTACCACGCGGTGCAGGCCGGCCTCGACCTCGCCATCGTGAACCCCAAGGACCTGCGCCCCTACCCTCTCGTCGACGCGACGGAGCGGGCGCTCGCCGAGGACCTGATCCTGGACCGGCGCGAGGACGCGCTGGCCCGTCTCATCGCCCACTTCGAGGGCAAGGCCCCGCAGGCGGCGGCCACCGCCGAGGTGCTCGGCGAGGGGCAGCCGGCCGAGAGGCGCATCCACCTCCAGATCCTGCACCGCAGGCCGGAGGGCATCGAGGCGCTCATCGACGAGGCGCTCACCCGGCACGCGCCGGTGGTGGTGCTGAACGACGTGCTGCTCCCGGCCATGAAGGACGTGGGGGATCGCTTCGGCGCCGGCGAGCTCATCCTCCCCTTCGTGCTCCAGTCGGCCGAGGTGATGAAGAAGGCGGTCTCCTACCTCGAGCGGTTCCTCGACCGGGTCGAGGGATCCACGAAGGGAACCGTGGTGCTCGCCACGGTCTACGGAGACGTGCACGACATCGGCAAGAACCTGGTGAAGACCATCCTCTCGAACAACGGCTTCACCGTGCACGACCTGGGCAAGCAGGTCCCGGTGGCCACCATCATCGAGAAGGCGGTCGAGACCGGCGCCGACGCCATCGGCCTCTCGGCCCTGCTCGTCTCCACGTCGAAGCAGATGCCCTACTGCGTGGAGGAGCTCTCCCGCCGGAACCTCTCCTTCCCGGTCCTCATCGGCGGCGCCGCCATCAACCGGCGCTTCGGCCTTCGCACGAACCTCCTCCCGGACGGGGCCCCGTACGCCGGAGGCGTCTACTACTGCAAGGACGCCTTCGAGGGGCTCGAGCTGGTGCAGGAACTCGTCGACCCGGAGCGGCGCGAGGCGCTCCGGCGCAAGACGGTCGAGAAGGCGCTGCAGGCCCGCAACGCGCCGGTGGTGGAGGCGGCGCCCACGCGGCCGGCCCCGCGCAGCGACGTCCGCCCGGCCGAGAAGCCGCCGGTCCCGCCGTTCTGGGGGACGCGGGTGGTCCCGTCCGGCGGCATCTCCCTCGCCGATCTCTGGCCGCACCTCGACCTCGTCGAGCTCTTCAAGCTCCAGTGGGGCGTGCGGGCCAAGGGGGAGGAGTACGAGCGGATGATCCGCGAGGAGTTCGGCCCGAAGCTCGAGGAGCTCAAGGCCGAGGTCCAGTCGAAGGGCTGGCTCACCCCGAAGGTGGTCTACGGCTACTTCCCCTGCCACGCCGACGGCGAGGAGCTCGTGATCCTCGACCCGGAGCACCGGCGCGAGGAGCTGGTCCGCCTGCGCTTCCCGCGGCAGCCCGACGAGCGCAACCTCTGCCTCTCCGACTACTTCCGCCCGGAGCGGGGCGGCGACGTGGTGGCCTTCCAGGTGGTGACGGTGGGGGACCAGGCGTCGAAGGTCGCCGAGGAGATGCAGGAGCGGGGCGACTACTCCCGCGCCCTCTACCTGCACGGGCTGGCGGTGGAGACGGCCGAGGCCCTCGCCGACTTCTGGCACGCGCGGGTGCGCAGCGAGCTCGGGATGGCCGCAGACCAGGGCAAGCGGTACTCGCCGGGCTATCCCGCCTGGCCCGAGCTCACCGATCAGAGGAAGCTCTGGAAGCTCCTCGATCCCGAGCGGAACATCGGGGTGTCGCTCACCAGCGCCGACCAGATGGTGCCGGAGCAGTCCACCTCCGCCATCGTCCTGCACCACCCGGAGGCGGTCTACTACACCGTGAAGGGCGCCCTGCCGGTGGCCTGAGGGCGCCATGGTTCCGTCCACACCCCGTCCACACCGGAAGCGCAGGATTTCCACCGGGAAATTCCGCCTTTTCCACCGGGTGCCGACGGTGATCCCGTCGGACCCGCCTGCTAGCATCCGCGCCTTCCATGGGCGAGCCACTGGCACTCCGCGGCGTCCGCGACCTTCCCCACAACCTCGAGGCGGAGCAGGCGGTCCTGGGGGCGGTGCTCCTCGACGAGACCGCCTTCGACCAGGTCGCGCCCATCCTCAAGTCGGAGGACTTCTACGCGCTGGCCCACCAGCACGTCTTCTCGGCCTTCGAGGAGCTGGCCAAGGAGTCGCGGAAGATCGACCCGGTGCTGGTGCAGCAGCGGCTCGACGCCAAGGGGCTCCTCGGTGCGCAGGTGCCGCGCGAGCTGGTCTTCGGGCTGGCCGCATCGGTGGGCTCGTCCTCCAACGCCGCGCACTACGCCGAGGCGGTGAACGAGCTGGCGCGTCTCCGCCGCATGATGCTCACGGCGCAGCGGGTGGTGGAGCGGGGCTACGAGGCCGGCCCGCGGGTCCGCGACTTCCTGGAGCAGGCGCAGCAGGACGTCTTCGGGGCCGCGCAGGGCAACTCCCTCGAGACCATGAAGCCCTTCGCCGAGGCGATGGGCGCCGCCCTCGACCGGCTCGAGGCCATCCACGCCCGGGCCAAGGCGGGGCTCTCCCACGTCACCGGCGTGCCCACCGGGCTCCCCTGGCTCGACGACCAGACGCTCGGGCTCCAGCCCGGGACGCTCTGCATCCTGGCCGCCCGCCCGTCGGTGGGAAAGACCGCGCTGGCGCTCAACATCGCCGCGCACGCGGCCACCAAGGGCGAGAAGAAGGTGGTCTTCTTCTCGCTGGAGATGCCCTCCGACCAGCTGGCGCTGCGATTGCTGTCCAGCGAGGCCAAGCTCGACAGCGAGCGGGTCTCCAAGGGCAAGCTCGCCCAGAACGACTGGGATCGCATCATGGTCCAGGGCGAGAAGCTCATGGGCGCGCCCATCTGGTTCGACGACAGCTTCATGCTCTCGCCGGTGGAGCTGCGCTCCAAGTGCCGCAAGCTGAAGCGGGAGAGCGGCCTCGACCTGGTGGTCGTCGACTACCTGCAGCTCATGCACGCCCCGTCCGACCGGGCCAGCCAGTCGCGCGAGCAGGAGATCGCCACCATCAGCCGGTCGCTCAAGGCCCTCGCCAAGGAGCTCCAGGTTCCGGTGGTGGCACTCTCGCAGCTCAACCGCGCGGTGGAGAAGCGCAAGGGAGAGCGCCCCATGCTCGCCGACCTGCGCGAGTCGGGCGCCATCGAGCAGGACGCCGACGTGGTGATGTTCCTTCACCGCCCCGAGCCCGAGGCGGAGGGCGGCCAGGACGCCATCAACTCCGACGTGCAGGACATCGAGCTCATCCTCGCCAAGCACCGCCAGGGGCCCACCGGGCTCATGTCGCTGGTGTTCTTCCGCAAGCACACGTTCTTCGCCGAGAAGAGGCGCGAGGGCGGGTAACGGGCTGGGGCGAGCCGCGGCCTGGCCTAGTGCCGACCGCGGCCCCGGGTAGCCGAGGCCTCCTGGCGCAGGCAGTCGTCGAGGTACCGTTCCACCACCCGCTTGGCCCGCCGCACCGACTCCTCCAGCGGGAATCCGCGGGCCAGGAATCCAGCCGCCGCCGAGGCGAGTCGGCAGCCGGTCCCGCGGGCCTCCACGGGGCGGCGCCGGCCGCGGATGCGGACCACGGTGCGCCCGCGCACGAGCAGGTCCACGGGCTCCCCGGCGCGGTGGCCCCCCTTCACCAGGACGGCGCGGGAGGGAAGCTCGCGGGCCGCCCGGATCGCTCCCTCCTCGGAGGCGAGGGCGTGCCCGGAGAGCGCCTCCAGCTCCGGCCAGTTGGGAGTGGCGAGCGTGGCCCGGGCCAGAAGCGCATGGAGCGCCTCCCGGGCGTCGACCGCGTCGAGCAGCGAGAGGCCGGACGACGCGAAGAGGACCGGGTCGACGACCAGGGGAACCCGGGCGAGGGGCTTGCGGCCGAGCCGTTCCGCCAGCATCGCCGCGTTCTCGCCGCTCCCCAGCATCCCGGTCTTCACCGCCCGTGGAAGCTCCCGGGCGCCGTCGAGGAGAGCGTCGACCTGGGTCAGGAGCATCTCCGGTGCGACCGGAACGGCTGCCCGGGCCCCTCGCGGCCCCTGCGCGGTGACGGCCGTCGCCACCGCCCACGCCCGTGCGCCCGCGGCGGTGAGCGCCTCCAGGTCGGCCATCAGGCCGGCCCCGCCGCTGGGATCGAGCCCGGCGCAGACGAGCACGCGCGGCCCGATCACCGGCGCCGCTCCCCGGCGGCCCGGACCAGGCCTCGCAGGATCTCCCGCTGGCGCGGGTCACGGGGCGCGAGCGCCTCGGGGTGCCACTGCACCCCGAGCGCGAAGGGATGCCCCTCGATCTCGATGGCCTCGACCACGCCGTCCGGAGCCCGGCCGGAGACCGCCACCGCACTCCCGGGCCGGCTCACCGCCTGGTGGTGGGTGCTGTTCACCTGGAGCAGTTCCGGGCCGACCAGCCGCTCGAGCAGGCTGCCCGGGGAGACCACCACCGGGTGGCTGGGAACGTCCTTCGGAGGCGGCTGCTCGTGGGAGACCCCCAGGTCGTCGGGCAGGTGCTGGTGAAGCGCCCCGCCGCGCACCACCGCGAGGAGCTGCATCCCGCCGCAGACGCCGAGGACCGGCATCCCGGCGGCTAGCGCACCCACCGTCATCGCCTCCTCGAAGGCGGTCCGCCCGGGGCGCGAGGGGCCGCAGCCGGGACGCCGGGGCTCGCCGTAGCGCTCGGGCGGGATGTCGAAGTCGCCGCCGGCCACGAGGAGGCCGTCGCAGAGCGCCAGGTACTCCTCTGCGATGGACGGATCGCCGCAGGGGACCGGCAGCGGGAGCCCCCCGGCATCGCGGACCGCGTCGGCGTAGGCGCGGGGTTGCTCGTAGCGACCGGAGACGCTCACGTCGAGAGGGATGGCGATGCGGGGCCGGCTCACGGCCCGTCCCCGGCTCCGCCTGCGAAGCGGTCCGCGAGGAGCGCCGCCCGGGCCCGGACGTCGCCGCGGGAGAAGAGGTCCTCGATGACCGCGGCCGCCGCCGCGCCGGCCCGGGCCACGTCGCCCACCGTCTCGAGCGTGATCCCCCCGATGGCCACGACCGGCGCTCCCAGCGCCCCGGCGACCTCGCCGAGCGCATCCAGACCCCGGGGCGTCGCGGCGATCTCCTTCGTCCGCGTGGAGAACATGGGGCCGAAGCCGACGTGATCCGCCCCGGCGGCGATGGCGGCGCGCGCCTCGGCGAGCGTCCGCGTGCTGCGCCCCACGAGCATGGCCGGACCGACGATGCGCCGGACCTCGCCGGCGGGAAGGTCGTCGTCGCCGACGTGGACGCCGTCTGCGCCGGCGAGGAGCGCGAGGTCGGCCCGGTCGTTCACGACGACGAGGGCCCGGCCCCGGCAGAGCGCCACTATCTCCCGGGATGCCGCGAGCACCGTTCCGGCCGCGGCGGCCTTCATCCGGACCTGGACGACCCCGGCGCCTCCCTCCACGGCGAGCCGGGCCCGGCCGACCGGGTCCTCGTCGCCGACGATGGCGTAGAGCCCACGCAGGCGGGCGATCCGCGAGGCGTGAAGGGCGGCGGGATCGTCCATGGCGGGGCACATTTGCACGTCGCTTGACGCGCCGGCAAGCCGGGCCTATTTTCCCGCCTCCCGGACACGCTGCAAGAGAAGGATCAATGCCCGACACGTTCGACAACAAGATCATCGACAAGCGCGTCGCTCGTCGCTACGTCCGCAAGGGCCTCCTCGACGACAAGGACTACGAGCGCTATCTCAAGTCCCTTCCCGACGTGGCCGACCAGGCCGTCCCGGTCGAGTCCGAGGTGGAGCACGTCGAGACGGGCGAGGAAGAGTAGCAGTGCGGGCCGGCGCGGCCCTGTGCGGCGCCCTCGCGCTCCTCCTCCTCCCCCGGGTCGTCCCGGCGCAGGCCCCGTCCGCGCTCCCGCGCGCGGAGCCACGCCCTCCGGCGGAGCGTCGCAATCCCGTCGTCGCCGCGGCCGAGCGCTCGCGCGGCGCGGTGGTGAACGTGTCGGCCGAGGAGCTCGTCCGGGTACGGGTGCCCACTCCCGGCGCCGACATGGGGCAGCTCCTCTTCGAGGAGTTCTTCGGCAAGCCCCGCTTCCGCAGCGGCTACGCGGTCACCTCGCTGGGCAGCGGAGTCATCGTCTCCCCCGCCGGCCACGTGCTCACCAACGCGCACGTGGTGGAGCGCGGGGCCCGCTTCCGCGTGCAGCTGCTCGACGGCCGGGAGCTCCCGGCCCGGGTGCTGGGCACCGACCCGGCCACCGACCTCGCGGTGCTGCAGGTGGAGACGAAGGAGAGGCTCCCCTTCCTCCCCGCCGGCCGGTCCGACGACCTCATGATCGGCGAGACGGTCATCGCCATCGGGAATCCGTTCGGCCTCGCCCACACCGTCACCACCGGGGTGGTCTCGGCGCTCCATCGCAAGGTGGGCGACCCGCGCCGGCAGCTCTTCGACATGGTGCAGACCGACGCCTCCATCAACCCGGGCAACTCGGGCGGACCGCTGGTGAACATCCAGGGCCAGCTCATCGGGGTGAACACCGCCATCATCGGCGACCGCAGCGCGGGCATCGGCTTCGCCATCCCCATCGACCGGGCGCTCCGCGTCGCCGAGGACCTCATCCGCCACGGAGAGGTTCGCGAGGGCTTCACCGGCCTGGCCGTCCGGGACGAGCCGGTGAAGTCGGACCGGATCGGCGGCGACCGCGTGCGCGTCGAGGTCCGGGCGGTCGACGCCGGATCGCCGGCGGCCGCGGCGGGCGTCCGGAAGGGGGACGTGATCGAGTCGGTGGGGGACGCGCCGGTGGAGAGCGCCGCCGAGTACCGCTTCCGTGTGCGCGACGTCCCGGTGGGCGGCATGGTCCGGCTCGGGCTCCTGCGGGGCAAGGAGCGAGTCCAGGCCCCCGTCCGCGCGGTCGAGCTGTCTCCGGAGCGGGCCGAGCAGCAGCTGGTCCAGCGCACCGGGCTGACGCTCGGGGAGGAGAAGGTCCGGGGAGGGTCCGTCGTGGTGATCCGGTCGATCCGGCGCGGAAGCCCCGCCGCCGAGGCCGGGCTGCAGCCCGGCGACTGGATCCGGGAGGTGAACTCGCTCGAGATCGGCTCGCTCGCGGAGTGGCGGAAGGCGGCGGTCCAGGCGCGGCGAGCCGGCCAGCTCGTGCTGCTCGTGCAGCGGGGGTTCGCGGCCGAGCGCGTGTCCTTCGATGTGGACTAGAATCGCGGCATGACCGACGCCCCGCATCCCGCCCAGGTGGACTTCGGGACCTTCGTCCTCTCGCTCGGCTCCTCCGCGCTCGTGCACCTCGGGGAGATCCAGCACCCCGAGACCTCCGAGGCCAGGGAGAACCTGGCCCTCGCCCGGCAGGTCATCGACCTTCTCGCCATGCTCGAGGAGAAGACCAAGGGCAACCTGACCGACGAGGAATCGCGCTTCCTGCGCGACCTGCTCGCCGACCTGCGCCTCAAGTTCGTGGAGAAGAGCCGCGGGGCGAGGTCCGAGCCCCCCGCGGGATAGTACGGCCGCGTTCTACAGCCCGGCCTCGACGAACGACTCGGCCAGCCGCCGGATGAGCTCCCGGCGCAGCACCCGGCGGGTCCTGGCCAGCGCGTCCGGGTCCCTGGAAGGACGGTGGGTCCTGCGGGCGGCGGCCTCCACCACCCAGGCGATCCGGCGGGGGTCGAGCCGGGCCGGCTCGCGCCGGCGCCGCTTCAGGAAGAACCCGATCCCGCGCTGGTCGAGCACGCGGTGGAGCGATCGCCGGGCCTCGGCGGTGAGTGTGAGATCGACGATGTTTTCCACGCACCGATCTCTAGGGTCGATCGCGGGATCGATCCAATTTCCTGCCCCCGGACTCAAAACTGGACAGCGGCGGCGAGCCGGTCCGCGAGGAGCCCGGCGCGAAGGCGCGCATCGGGCTCGTGCGGGAGCGACGCGAGCACGCGAGCGCCGGCGAGCCGCTCGATCTCCGCGGGGTTGTGCGGCTCGGAGGGATCGGCGCCCGGCGAGGCGCGGTTCAGGATCACCCCGGCGACGGCCAGGCCCCGGGCCCGGAGCGCCTCGCAGGTGAGGGCGGTGTGGTTCACCGTTCCGAGGCCGGCGCGGGCCACCACGAGCACCGGCATTCCCAGCGCCACTGCCAGGTCGGCATAGGTCTCGCGATCGGTGAGCGGCACCAGCAGGCCGCCCGCACCCTCGACGACGAGCGCGGCGTGCCGGCTGGCCAGCTCCGCGGCGCAGGCCAGCACGTGCGCCAGGGAGATCTCCACCCCCTCGAGCCGCGCCGCAACCGCGGGCGCGAGCGGGGCGCGGAGCGAGTACGGGCAGACGAGATCGGCCGGGTCGGTCCCTCCGGCCGCCTCGCGCAGGCGATCGGCGTCGGTGGTCAGGCCGTCCTCCACGCCGGACTGCGCCGGCTTCATGGCCCCGACGTCGAGCCCCCGGGCGCGCCAGCCGGCCACGAGCGCCGCCGCCACCTCGGTCTTGCCGACGCCGGTGTCGGTCCCGGTGACGAGGAGGCCGCGCATCAGAGCCTCGCCACCGCCGCCTCGATCGACTCCCGGGTGATGCGTCCGAGCTCGGCGAGCTGCGCCCCGGTCATGGCGAGCGGGGGCATGAGCACCACCACGTTTCCGAGCGGGCGGAGGATGGCGCCGCGTCCGCGCGCCTCGAGGGTCACCTGGTGGCCCGCACGCAGCTCGAAGGCGTACTCCTCCTTCGTGGCCCGGTCGCGCACCAGCTCGATGCCGACCATGAGCCCGCGGCGGCGGATCTCGCCGACGTGCGGGTGGGCCTCGAGGGGCGCGAGCGCGGCGGCGAGCGCCTCCATCCTCGAGGGCAGGCTGGCGAGGACGTCCCGGTCCCTGAACAGGCGCATGCTGGCGGTGGCGGCGGCGCAGGCGAGCGGGTTGCCGGTGAAGGTGTGGCCGTGGAAGAAGGTGCGTCGCGACTCGAAGGGGCCCAGGAAGGACGAGAAGACCTCCTCGGTCGTGAGGGTGGCGGCGAGCGGCAGGTAGCCGCCGGTGAGCCCCTTCGCGACCGTGAGGATGTCGGGACGGACCCCTTCCTGCTCGACCGCGAACATCGTGCCGGTCCGGCCGAAGCCGGTGGCCACCTCGTCGCAGACCAGCAGCGCCCCGTGACGGTCGCAGATCTCGCGCATGCGGCGGAGGTAGCCGGGGGGCTGCACGATCATCCCGTCGGCGCCCTGCACGAGCGGCTCGATGACCAGTGCCGCCACCTTGCCGGCGTGGGCCTCGAAGACCCGCTCCACCTCGTCGGCGCAGGCCATCCGGCAGTCCGGCCAGGTCTTCCCGAGCGGGCAGCGGTAGCAGTAGGGCTGCGGCGCGTGGCGCACCGGGAAGAGCAGCGGCTTGAAGATGCGGTGGAAGAGGTCGATCCCGCCCACCGAGACCGATCCGATGGTGTCGCCGTGATAGCCCCCGCGGATGGCCACGAACTCCTTCCGCTCCAGGTCCCCGCGCAGCTGGAAGTGCTGGTAGGCCATCTTGAGGGCGATCTCGGCGGCGGTGGCGCCCGCATCCGAGAAGAACACCCGGGTCAGGCCTTCCGGCGCGATCCGGACGAGCTCCTCGGCGCACTCGATCGAGGCCGAGGAGGCCAGGCCGAGGAGGGTGGTGTGGGCGATCCTGCCCAGCTGGGCCACGATCGCCGCGTCGATCTCCGGCACCCGGTGGCCGTGCACGTTGCACCAGAGCGAGGAGACCCCGTCGAGGTATCGGCGCCCCAGCGTGTCGACGAGGAAGACCCCCTCGCCGGACTCGATGACGACCGGATCCTCGGCGAGCCAGTCCTGCATCTGGGTGAAGGGGTGCCAGAGGTGGCGGTGGTCGGCGGCAACCAGCCGGTCGTGTCGTTCGCGCTCCATGGGGCGCACAAGCTAGCGCATGGCTACCGCAGGCTCCAGCGTCTCCGACCGGTGGCGGGGCGCATCCGGGCGTCGAGCCTCTGCCCCGGCTCGAGCCTCCCGGTGCGCCGCAGCGCCTCCTCGATGAGGGGGCGGCTCCTCGGATCCCCCCAGCGGATGAGGGCCTTCTGGGTGCGCTTCTCCCGCATGTCGCGCACCACGTGGACCGGCTTCCCGCTCATGGGGTGGTAGCCCGACCACTGGATGTCGGAGGCGAGCGTCATGGGCGTGGGCATGAAGTCCTGCACCTGCTGCGGCTTCCAGCGGTTCTTCTGGAGGTACTCCATGAGCTGGACGGCGTGCTCGGTGGTGGCTCCCGGGTGGGAGGAGATGAAGTACGGGACCAGGTACTGCTCCTTGCCGGCCTTCCTCGAGTAGCGCTCGAACTCGCCCCGGAACTGCTCGAACTCGGCGGGACCGGGCTTCTTCATGACCGCGAGGACGTCGTCGCAGACGTGCTCGGGCGCCACCTTGAGCTGGCCGGAGACGTGGTGGCCGATGAGCTCCTCGAGGTAGGCCTGCCCGTTCTTCCGGTCGTGGTGCGCCAGGTCGTAGCGCAGCCCGGAGCCCACGAAGGCGTGCTTCACGCCCTTCACCGTGCGTGCATCCCGGTACAGGTCCACGAGCGGCCCGTGGTCCACCGCGAAGAACTGGCACACCGTGGGGTACACGCAGGAGGCGCGCCGGCAGGCGGCGTGGGCCTCGGCGCTGGTGCAGCCCATCTGCCACATGTTGGCGGTGGCCCCGCCCAGGTCGGTGATGGTCCCGCGGAACTTGGGGTCCTTCGTCAGGGTCTCGATCTCCCGGATCACGCTCCCGTGGCTGCGCGAGGAGACGTCGCGCCCCTGGTGCTCGGTGATGCAGCAGAAGGCGCAACCGGCGGCGCAACCGCGCAGGATGGCCACGCTCCAGCGGATCTGCTCCAGCGCCGGGATGTGGGCTCCGCCGTAGCTCGGGTGCGCCTCGCGCGCGAAGGGGAGCTCGTGGACGGCGTCGAGTTCCTCGGTGGAGGGTGGCGGCATGGGCTCGTTCACCACGACGTGGCGCTCGGCGGCGCCGCGGCCGTGGCGCTGCACCATCACGCGCGCGTTCTCGTGGTTGTGCTCCAGATGGTAGAGCTTCGAGAAGAAGGCGAAGGTGCGCTTGTCCGAGGCGACCTCCTCGAAGGCCGGGAGCACGAGCGTCCTGCGGGTCCGCTCCCCCAGGCCGGCCAGGGAAAGGTCGTCCACCGCCACCGCCGTGCCGGGGACGTCGACCAGACCGCAGACGTCCTCCCCCGAGGCCAGCCGCCGGGCGATCTCGACGATGGGCTTCTCGCCCTGCCCGTAGACCAGCAGGTCGGCGCCGCTGTCCACGAGCACCGAGGGACGCACCCGGTCGTCCCAGTAGTCGTAGTGGGCGATGCGGCGGAGGGAAGCCTCCACCCCGCCGATCACGATCGGCATCGTCGGCCCGAAGGCCCGGCGCGCCAGCCTGGCGTACACCGTGACGGCCCGGTCGGGCCGTCGGCCCGCCGCCCCGCCCGGCGTGTAGGCGTCGTCGGAGCGGGGGCGCTTCTGGGCCGTGTAGTGGTTGACGAGCGAGTCCATCGCCCCCGCGGTGATCCCCACGAACAGTCGCGGACGCCCCAGGCGGAGGAGATCCTCGGGCGTGTCCCAGCGCGGCTGGGCGACGATTCCCACGCGGAAACCCCGCGCCTCCAGCACCCGGCCGACCACCGATGCCCCGAAGGCGGGGTGGTCGACGTAGGCGTCGCCGGTGACGAGGAGGACGTCGACCCCGTCCCAGCCTCGGGCGGCGACCTCGTCGGGGAGCATCGGAAGGAACCTGGGAGACGTATCCACGCGCCATACATGGCCCCACCCGGCCCGGCGATCAAGGCCCTGGCTTTTTGACCGTTTGCTTACCCACGGTATGATCGGGCGGCTGGACCGGCACCCGCGCCCATGATCGACATCCAGGAAGCCACCCGGGAGTTCCGCGAGCTCGACGAGAAGCTCCGCGAGTCCGGGCTCACGCCCGGGGAGCAGGCGCGCTGGGAGGAGCTCCGTGCCGCCGCCGGGGGGGAGCCAGGGACGGAGGAGCCGACAGGGGTCCTCTGGGACGAGGGACCGGTCGAGCAGCCGGCCGAACCCCTTTCCGAGCTCGTCTCCGGAGGGCCGGCCGAGCTGGCCGCCTGGGAGGACCCTGCCTCGACCGCGGCGCCCGTCCCACCGCCCCTCCCTCCGCCCGACCCCTCCTTCGCCGCCGTTGTCGTCGAGGCGCCGGAGGAGGTCATCCCGGAGATCGGCGACGACGACGTCGAGGAGATCGTCGAGCCGGCGGACGAACCGGTCGCGGTGGCCACCGTCTCCTGGGTCGACGAGCCCGGTCCCGGGGACGAGGTCGTCTCCCTCGACGCGCTGCTCGCGACTCCGCCCCCCGCCAACGCCGAATCGCTGGCGCCTCCGCTGCCGCCCCCCTTGCCTTCGACGCCCACGCCTCCGCCCGAGGTCGGGTCCGGGCCGCACGCAGCGGCGACGCACGACCCGTTCGCCCCGTCCCCGTCGTTCGTCTCGGGTGATCACCGCGTCGTGCTCCACACGGCGGAGGGGCAGGTGCTGCGGGGCTCCCTCGCCAACGCCGACCTCTGCGACGCCGAGCTGCCCCTGCTTCAGCCCAACGGCGCGGTGGCCCGGATTCCCGCCTCGCACGTGAAGGCCATCTTCTTCATGCTCCCGTCCGGCGAGCGTCCACCGGCGGCCGCCGGGACGCGGCTGCGGGTCGTCTTCGGCGACGGCCGGCAGGTCTCCGGCCTCTCCCCGGACTACTCGCCCGACTCGACCGGGTTCTTCGTGCTGCCGCTCGACATCCGGACCAACACGGCACGGGTGTGGGTCTACCGGGCCGCGGTCCGGCAGATCACCGTCGGGTAGCGCCGGCCCTTCCCGTTCAATTCAGCCAGCGCCGGTCGGGATCCCGATCGGCGTGGATCACCTCGAAGCGACCGTACTTCTTCCTCCGCCGCGGCAAGCGGATGCGCCGCAGCCACTGGCCGGGGCCCTTCCCGCTCACGTGCAGCCAGGCCACCCCCTCGGCGAGGAGGTGGGGAACGAAGGCGCCCACGCCGGTGAAGAGGGCGAAGAGGACCGTTCCGCCCAGGGTGACCCAGACCAGCGCCTGTCCCGAGACGGGCAGGGCGAAGAAGAGGAGGATCTGCCGGAAGGGGTAGCTGAGCCCCCAGGCGATGATGACCGCGTCGAGCGCCACCCAGAAGCCGGCGAAGACGTAGGCGTCGAGCCGCGGCCAGGCGAGCGCCAGGAGCGAGGCGAGGGCTGCGGCCAAGGCCGGCACTGCGAGGTAGGTGACGAGGAAGCGCCGCTCGCCCCACGCGTTCGCGAGATCGCGTCCGAACCAGTAGAGCACCAGCCCGCCGAAGAGCAGGTTCAGCGGGCTGTCCTCGACGAGGACCCAGGTGACGAGCCGCCAGACCTCGCCGCTCCACACCGCGGCCGGCTGGAGGACGAGGAGGGACCGGAGCGGGAATCCCGCCTGCTCGGCAACCGCCCCGGCCAGGCTCACGACCACCGTCGCCAGGATGAGCCCACCCACCACCGGGGGGACGCGTCCTCCGAAGGCGAGGGGGTTGCCGGCGCGACGGAAGGACACGGTCTACGTCTCGCGGGGCCGGAAGAAGAGGATGATCGTCAGGCAGTGGAACTGCTTGTCCGACGAGAGCGTGACCGTCTTGTCGACGATCTCGAGCTCGGGGTGCTTGGCCAGCCAGTTGTTGATGGTGTCGCTCATGGCGTCCCGGTCCCGCGCCAGCGTCGCCGAGAAGACCTTGCACCCCGTGAACCTCTCCATGGTCGCCCCCTCGCCCCGAGCCTACAGCGCCTCGACGATGACCGCGATACCCTGTCCGCCGCCGATGCAGGCCCCGGCCATGCCGAACCGCGCGCCTCGCTGCCGGAGTGCGTGGATCATGTGCAGGGTGAGCCGGGCCCCGCTGGCCCCGAGGGGGTGCCCCACCGCGATGGCGCCGCCATCCACGTTGGTCCGGTCTCGCGGCAGGCCGAGCTCCTTCTCCACGGCCAGGTACTGGGGCGCGAAGGCCTCGTTCACCTCGAAGAGGTCGAAGTCGGCGAGCTTGGCGCCCGCCCGGGCCATGGCGTTCCGGAAGGCCGGCACCGGACCGATGCCCATGATCGTGGGGTCGACGCCGGCCACCCCCCAGTTGACGAGGCGGGCCAGGGGCTGGAGGCCGCGCCGGTCGGCCGCCTCGCGGCTCATCACGACCATCATGGCGGCGCCGTCGGCCACCCCGCTCGCCGCCCCGGCGTGGATGACCCCGTCCTTCTTGAAGATCCTGGGGAGCTTGCGCAGCCCCTCCACCGTGGTCTCGGGGCGGGGGTGCTCGTCCTTCTCGAAGGTCACCTTGCCCTTGCGGGTCTCGATCTCGACGGGCGCGATCTCGTCCCGGAAGCGCCCCGCACCCTGGGCCTCGGCGGTGCGGCGCTGGGAGAGGACACTGAACGCGTCCACCTCGTCCTGGGTGATGGCGTGCTGCTCGGCGAGCTTCTCGGCGGTGAGCGCCATGGGCATCCCCGCCTGGCTGTCGGTGAGCGCGGTCCAGAGCGCGTCCTCGATGGCCGGGGTCTTCCCGAGCGGCACGCCGAATCGTCCACCGCGCAGCACGTAGGGGGCCTGGCTCATCGACTCGGTGCCCCCTGCCAGCACCGCCTCGGCCTGCCCGGTGGAGATCTGCAGGGCGGCCTGCACCACGGCCTCGAATCCGGAACCGCACAGGCGATTCACGATCAGTGCAGGGGTCTCGACGGGGACGCCCACCCGGAGCCCGACGTGCCGGGCCAGGTAGATCGCGTCGGCGGAGGTCTGCAGGACGTTACCCACCACGACGTGGCCGATGGCGTCGGCGGGCAGGCCGGAGTCGCGCAGCGCCGCCCCGGCGGCGTGGACGGCCAGGTCGGTGGCGGAGAGGTCCTTCAGCGTCCCGCCGAAGGTCCCGAAGGGTGTGCGACGGCCGGCGACGAAGACGATCTCCTGCGGGGTGGCGGCACGCATGGGAACCTCCAGCTTCAGGGCGCGGAGCGCGAACGGACGAGCGAGGCGAGGCAGTAGGCGAGGATGGTGGCGGCGACGAGGGTGTTGCCGAGGTAGACGGCGAAGCGGCTGCGGATCTCCTGGCCACCGATCCCCCGGTACCAGGCGCGGGCGGCGGCATCACGACCGGCCAGGTCGCACGCCGGAAGGGCCGGACCGTGGGCGCCGGAGAGCCGGGCCACCGTGCGCCGGTGGACCTCGAGGACCTGCTCGAGCGCGGCTCCCGGCAGGCCCGCCACCTCGCCGCGCCGGCCCGAGCGAGCGGCCCGTGCGTGGTTGGCGGTGAGCGCGGCGGCTCCGTCCGGAAAGATCGACAGGAACTGCACGCGGGCCACGTCGCCGGGCCGGGGGGGCATCTCGAAGACGTCGGCGAAGACGACTCCAGCCGCCTCGGCGTAGGTCTCGGAGCGGAGCATGAGCCCCCGGAGCGGTCCATCCTCGACCCGGCTCCCCAGGCGCTGGAACCCGAGCGCCTGGAGCACCACGGCGGCGGCGCCCTGCGCCTCGGTGGGAAGCGGACCGCCGCGCGTGGACCGGGAGGAGACGAGGGACGGGGCCACGGCGAGGATGCCCCGCCTCCCGTAGCGGAGGATCATCATCGCGGCGTAGAAGCCCGCGAGGGCGAGGAGGACGGTCACGACGCCGTGGCGGCCTCCTCCGCCTTCGTCTTCTTCCCCACGATGCGGGCCGCGATGATGCCGATCTCGTAGAAGACGATCATGGGTGCGGCCATGAGGAACAGGTTGAGCGGGTCGCCGGTGGGCGTGAGGAGCGCCGCCAGGATCACGTTCACGATCCAGGCGTGGCGCCGGTACCTGGCCAGGAACTCGGGGGTCACGAGCCCGATCATGGCCAGGAAGGCGATGACGACCGGGATCTCGAAGACCACCCCGAAGCCGAGCATCATGGCCAGCACCAGCGTGAGCTGCTCGCGCATGGTGAGGAGGGGATTCATGTCCGGGCCGGCGATGGAGGTGAGCGCCGGGAAGGCGAAGGGCATGACCACGAAGTAGGTGAAGGCCACCCCGCAGTAGAAGAGCAGGGTCCCGATGGCGACGAACGGGATGACCAGCTTCTTCTCGCGCTTGTAGAGCCCTGGGGCGATGAAGAGCCAGACCTGGAAGAGCACCCAGGGGGCCGCCAGGAAGAACCCGCCGTACAGCGAGACCTTGAGGTAGACGAGGAAGGGCTCGAGGGAGCTCGTGTAGTTGAGGGCCCGCTGCCCCTCCGGGAGCGCGTCGAGCACCGGCTGCATCACGTAGCGGAAGAGCCGCTCGGAGAACCAGCCGATCACCGCCACGCCGACGGCGATGCCGAGGAGCGCCCGCACCAGCCGGATGCGCAGCTCGGTGAGGTGGTCGAAGAAGGAGGCCCGGACCTCGCCTTCCGGGGGAGGAGGCTCGCTCCCCTCGGCCGGAGCGTTCTCGGCGGGGTCGCTCATGAGAGCAGGGTCGGGCCGTCGGAGGCCGCCGGGTCCTCGGGGGATGCACCGTCGCCGGAGGGAGTCCCCTCGGGGGGCGTGGGTTCGGGCGGCGGGACCGGCTCGGCGAGCGCCGCGTCGAGTCCCGGCACGTTGTCGACGCTGGCCGGCGGCACCGGCTCGGGCGGCCCGGCGGGCACGGGGGCGGCCGCGGGAGGGGGGGCGATCCGGGGACGCGCAGCCTTGCGCTCGTCGGCGTACAGCTCCTGCTCGAACTGCCCCTTCAGGTCGTCGGTGGCCTTCTTGAAGTCACGAAAGCCCTTGCCCAGCTGCTTCGCGACCTCGGGGAGCTTCTGCGGCCCGAGCAGCACGAGCGCGAGCACGAGGATGATCAGGATTTCGCCGAAGCCGAGGCCGAACATGGGACGGCGTGGTTATATCACGGCATGCCCTGCTGGCTCGTCAAGACGGAGCCCACGACGTACGCGTTCGACGACCTTCGCCGCGATCGGAAGACGCGCTGGGACGGTGTTTCCAACGCGCAGGCCCAGGCCGGACTCCGCGCCATGAAGCAGGGCGACGACGTGGTCGTGTACCACTCCGGGGAGAAGGCGGCGGTCGGGCTGGCGCGGGTGGCCAGGGGGCCGTACCCCGATCCGGGCGACGCCGAGGGAAGGCGTGTCGCCGTGGATCTGGCCGCGGGAGCGGCGCTGGCGATCCCGGTGCCGCTCGAGGTGCTGCGTGGCGAGAAGGCGTTCGAGGGATCGCCCCTGCTGCGGCAGGGAAGGCTGTCGGTGGTTCCGCTCTCGTCGGCCCAGTGGAGGGTCATCCTCCGGCTGGGCGGAGCGGGATCGTAGGCTTCGCTGCTATTCCGAGAAGAGGTCGCGGACGTCGACCTTGGTGGCGCCGATCTCCTCCGGGGTCCGGGGGGTGGGCTCCGTGCCCTCCAGGTAGGGCTCGAGCACGCCTGGCTCGAAGGGCTCGACGGCCTCCCCGGTCTTCGGGTCGATCCGCACGAAGGTCACGCCCGCGGGCACGGGGAAGTCGGGCTGGGGCCGGTCCCGCAGCGCGGCCTGCATGAAGGCGAGCCAGATGGGGAGCGCGGCCCGGCCGCCCGTCTCGGCGCGGCCGAGCGGCTGCTCGTTGTGGTCGAACCCGAGCCAGACGCCTGCCACCTGATCGGCGGTGTAGCCCAGGAACCAGGTGTCGAAGGAGTCGTTGGTCGTGCCGGTCTTTCCGGCCACCGGCTTGCCGAGCCTGGCCGCCTGTGCGCCCGTTCCCACCGTGGCCACCTCCTGCAGGAGGTGCGTCAGCACGTAGGCGGCCCGCTGCTCGACGACGCGCACCGGCGCCTCCCGCACCTCGGCGTATCCCCCGGCCAGCCGTTCGGAGAGCGGAGCCCAGGGATCGGTGGGGGCGATGCGGTCCTCGAGGATCCGCCCGTCCCGGTCGAGCACCCGCTTCACCAGCACCGGCGGACGCCTGACGCCCTGCCGGTCGAGGACGGCATAGACGTTCACCATGTCGAAGAGCGTCGCGCAGGAGCTGCCCAGCGCGCTGCCGAGCTCGGGCTTCACCGGCGACGTGATCCCGAGCGACGCCGCCCACACCCCCAGGAAGCCGGCGCCCAGCTTGCGGGCCAGCATCTCCGCGGTCTTCACCGCCGGGATGTTCATGGACGAGATCACCGCGGAGCGGAGCGGAACCTCCCCCTTGAAGTCCTCGCCGAAGTTCTGCGGCTTCCAGGAGCGCTCCTCGTCCCGGAAGACCACCGGCGCGTCGGTGAGCAGGGTGGAAGGGGTGAATCCCAGCTTCTCGATGGCGGCGGCGTAGACGATGGGCTTGAAGGCGCTGCCGGGCTGCCGGCAGGCCTGGAAGGCGCGGTTGAACTCCGAGGCCTCGAAGTCGTACCCGCCCACCAGCGCATCGACGTAGCCGGTGCCCGGGTCCTGCGAGACCAGCGCACCCTGCAGGCGCGGCTCCTGCTCCAGCGCCAGCAGGAGCGGCGCCACCGGGACCGCGGCCGGCTTGCCCGCCTTCGCCGCCTTCTCCAGGGCCACCAGCTCCTCCCGCTCCACCCGGCGCACCAGCACCACGTCGCCGGCCCGGAGCGCGCCGGAGGGGCGCTCGATCATGGCGTACTCCCAGTGAATCTGGGGATTGGGCGCGCGGGCCCAGCGCATGCCGGAGATGGGAAGCACCCCGGCGCCCTCCCCCACCTCGACGTGGACGACACCGGTCGCGTCGTTCACCGCCGACACGATGCCCACCGCGAAGTCGCCGGTGCGGAGCGATCCCGCCGGCCAGGCCTGCGCGAGCCGCCGACGCAACGCCTCCCTCTCGGCCCCCTTCACCCGCGCCACCGGCCCCCAGTAGCCCTGGCGCCGGTCCACCTCGAGGAGGCCGTGCAGCATGGCCTGCTGGGCGGCCCGCTGCTCGTCGAGGTCCATGGCCGCCTCGATCCGCAGCCCGTCGCGCAGCACGCGCGGGTTGCCGTGGCGATCGACGATGCGGCGGCGCACGGCCTCGGCGTAGAACGGCGCCACCTCCCGGAACGGGTCGTCGATGGCGTGGACCCGGACCGGCGAGCCGTCGGCGGCCCGCGCCTCCTCCTCGGTGATGGCGCCATCCTCGCGCATGCGCCGCAGGACGTAGCTGCGCCGCATCCGGGCCGCCTCGGGGTGGAGCACCGGGGAGTAGCGGCTGGGCGCCTGGGGAAGGCCGGCCAGAAGCGCCGCCTCGGGGAGCGTGAGCTCCCCGACGGTCTTCCGGAAGTAGTTCTCCGAGGCCGACTCGATCCCGTAGCTGTGGTGCCCCAGGTAGACGCCGTTCAGGTACAACCAGAGCAGCTCCTCCTTGCCGAAGGCCCGCTCCAGCCGCGCGGCCAGGATGGCCTCCCGCCCCTTCCGCCGGAGGTTCTTCCGGGTGCCCTCGGCGAAGCCCTCGGAGGAGACCAGCAGCGCCTTGGCGGTCTGCTGGGTGATGGTGGAGCCACCCTGGATCCGCTTCTTGAGGACGTAGGTGTTCACGCCGGCGCGCAGCGTCCCGAGCCAGTCGACGCCGTGGTGCTGGAAGAAGTTCTTGTCCTCGGCGGCCAGGAAGGCCTGGACGACGTGGCGGGGGATATGGTCGTAGGGAACCACCCGGCGCCGCTCCTCGAAGAGCTCGCCGACCACCTGGCCGTCGGCGCTCACGATCTCCGACACCACCGGCGGACGGTACCCGGCCAGAGACTCCACGGACGGCAGGTCGCGGGACAGCCAGAGGTACGAGGCCACGGCGGCGACCAGCGCCGCGTTGCCGAGCCCGAGCCCCAGGAAGACCGCCCAGCGAAGCGCGGCGCGCCACCAGGGGCGCCGGGGGGGCACCCCGTCGAGCACCAGCTTTTGCCCGGAGGGGGCGGGCTTGTCGGCCATCTGGGGGAACTGTAGGCAGTGCGGGGCGGCGGATCAATTCCGCTTCGCGCCGGGGGCGCCGCGCGTGCCGGCTCCGGGGGGGGCTTCCAGGTTGGCGCGTCCCAGCACCTCGACGAGCTCGGGCGGGAGCGGGGCCTCGAGCCGGAGCGGGGCGCCGGTGACCGGGTGGGGCACCTGGAGCTTCCAGGCGTGGAGGAACATGCGGCGGAGCCCCCAGCGGGCGCGCGCCTCGCGGTTGAAGGCGAAGTCTCCGTAGCGGCGGTCGCCGGCCACGGGGTGGCCGAAGGCCTGGAGGTGTCGCCGGATCTGGTGGGTGCGCCCGGTCTCGATGTGCACCCGGAGCAGGGAGGCGTCGCGGTTCGCGGAGATCACCTGCCAGCGGGTCAGGGCGTCCTGGAACTTCACCCCGCGCTGGTCCTTGGAGCGGGTGGTCTGCTCGTGCTCGGAGAGCGGCAGGTCGATCGTGCCCGCACCCGTGGAGAACTTCCCCTTGGCCAGCGCCAGGTAGGCCTTGCGCACTTCGTCACCCTCGGTGAACAGCTCGCCGAGGCGCACCATGGCCTTGCGCGTCTTCGCCACCAGCACGACCCCGCTCGTGTCGCGGTCGAGACGGTGGGCCGGGCTGGGCTTGAACTCTCCGGGGGGCAGGTCGGCGGGGACGCGCAGGTGGGCGCGCACCTCGTCCACCAATGTGGCCCCCTCGATCCCGCTACCGGGGTGGGCGGCCAGTCCTGCCGGCTTGTCCACCACGAGCAGGTGCTCGTCCTCGTGCAGGATGCCGAAGGTGCGCCTCGCCGGGCGCGTCCCCCTGGCCGCCGCGTCGGCCGGGACGAGAAGGCGCTCCTCGTCCCCTCGGATGGCGATCTTGTCTCCCTCGGCGAGGAGTTGCTCCGCCTTCCCGCGCAGCCCGTTCACCCGGACCTTCCTGGTCCGGAACATCTTGTAGACGTGGGAAAGGGGCACGCCGGCCAGCGCGCGGCGCACGTACTTGTCGAGGCGCTGCCCTGCGGCGTCGGCGCTGACGGTGAGCTCGATCACGCGCCGTTCTTACCCCGGCGGCATCTCCCTGGCGAGCCCGGCGCGGCTACCAGAGCTCCATCTGGGGGGATTCCTCGAGCGGCTCCGCGCGGATCCCCTCGCGCCGAAGCTCCTTCGCGAACGGCTCGGCGTGGCCGTGGAGCGTGAAGACCCGGGACGCCCCGGTGGCCTTGGCGTAGCGGAGGAGCGACGGGAAGTCGGCGTGGTCGGAGAGCGGGAAGGAGGCGTCCACGCCCCCGTACCAGCGAGCCCCGTCGAGCGCCCAGCCGGTGAGCACGGCCGTGCGCCGCGGACGGATCCGGGCGATGGCCGCCGAGCGGCCGAGTTGCGGCGGTACCACCACCACCTCGCCCTGGGCCACGCCCTCCGGACCGAGCAGCCGGACGTTGGGGAGCGAGACTCCCTGCTCCTCGTAGACCTGGTTCACCGCGTGGACGGTGGAGTGGGCCCGGCAGGGGTAGCCCAGCTCGCCGAGGTGCTTCAGGATCTCCTGGGCCTTCCCGAGCGAGTAGGCGAGCAGGACCGGGGTCGCGCGATCCGAGAGCGCCTCGTCGACGAAGCGGCAGATCGACGCGAGCACCTCCTCCTTGGGCGGAAAGACGTACCTCGGCAGCCCGAAGGTGGATTCCATGAGGAGGACGTCACAGGGCATCACCTCGACCGGCTCGGCGGTGCGGGTGGGCTCGGTGCAGAGGTCGCCCGTGTACCCCACGGTGAGGCCGCCCGGAAGCGTGATGCGGATCTGCGCCGAACCGAGCACGTGGCCGGCGGAGAAGAGCTCCAGCGTGAGCTCGCCCAGGCCGAACGGGGCGCGGTAGTCGGCGGGGAGCACCTCTCCCCCCTTGCGATCGCCGAGCCGGTGCCGGGCCAGCGCGGCCGTGGCCCGGGTGGCGATGGTGCGCTCGTGGCGACCGAGGTGGTCGGCGTGGGCGTGGCTGACGAACCCGCAGGGGCGCTTGCGGCGGGCGTCGAGGTAGAGCCCGGTCCCGCGGACGCGAAGCTCGCCGGCGACGAGCTCGATGGGGGAGCGACGCACGGAGGGGATCTAGCAGGGAGGGCTGTCGCTGGCCCGGACGATCGGCGCGTCCGGCGGACTCCCGGGACGCCGGATTCCTGGAGTTTCAGGGTCGCACCCGAGGCCCGCTCCGTGCTCCTCGAGCCGTCCATGCCCACCATCAGCCGGTTCTTCGGAATCGTCATCCGGATGTACTTCGACGATCACGCTCCGCCCCACTTCCACGCGTACTACGGGGAGCACAGCGCCACGGTCCGGATCGAGCCCGCGGGCGTCCTTGCGGGGGAGTTGCCGCCTCGTGCGCTGGGATTGGTCGTCGAGTGGGCCCGCATTCACGAGGGCGCGCTTCTCGCAGACTGGGAGCTGGCTCGCCAATCCCGGCCCCTGGACTTGATTCCCCCGCTCGATTAGGGATTTGCGAATGGATCTCGTAGACGTGAAGTCCATCCGGGTCCTCGACGGCTTCGAGGTGGAGTTCACCTTCAGCGACGGATTCGTCCGCCGGATCGATCTGGACCCCTACATCCGTGGCCCGATCTTCCAGCCGCTGCGCGACGACCCTGCCCTCTTCCGGTCGGCTTTCGTGGATCCGGAGGGGGGCGTCATCTCCTGGCCGAACGGCGCCGACATCGACACCCAGGTGCTCCGCTACGGACTTCGTCCGGCGTCGTGGGACCTGGTCGACTGATCGGTCCTGCCCGGCTCATCCTGCCGCCTCGGCCTCACGCGCCTCCCTGGTGGAGGCAGAGGGTGTTGCCCTCCGGGTCGCGGAACCAGGCGGCCTTCTCCCCTCCCAGCACGCAGACGTGGTTCACGGTGCGGAGCCCCGGGAGGTCGTACTCCTCGAACTTGACGCCCCGCCTCTCGAGCTCGGCGATGGCCCCCGTCACGTCCTCCACCTCGAAGGAGAGGGCGGTGTGCTCCGCCTTCGTGCCTCCGGGCTTGGGAATGAGGGCGACCCTCGCCCCGCCGCCGCAGGCGAGCACGAAGTTGCCGTCGGCGGCGAAGCCGACGGGCGCGAGGCCGAGCGTCGTCTCGTAGAAGCGCCTCGCGCGCTCCACGTCCTTCACCGGGAGTATCGTGGTGACCGGTGCGGTTCCGAGCATGGAGTGGAGATAGGCGGATGGGGTGCGTCGTGCCCGTTTCCCTTCGGGGAGACGCCAGGGGAGGTAAGCAGTCGCTTCGGGAAGGGGTGCGGGCGTCAATGCGCCCCGGCCCGCCTCGCCTGCAGCGCCCCGCCCACCTCGGCAATCACGATCCCCAGCAGGATGAGCCCGCCCCCGGCGATGCCGAGCGGCGGCAGCACCTCTCCGGTCACGAGGTGCGAGAACGCCGCCGCGGCGGGCGGCTCGAGCGCGTAGATGATCGCGGCCCGGACCGCGGTGGTGTGGCGCTGCGCCCAGTTCATGACGAAGAAGGCGCCCACGGTCATCACCAGGCTCGTGAAGAGCACCGTCCCGAGGAGCTCCCCGGAGGGCGCGAGCCGGACCGGCTCGAATGCCAGCAGGACGAGGCTTCCCAGGAAGGTGACCGCGATCTGGACGAAGGTGAGGGAGACGAGGGAGTGGCGCGGGGAGAACTCGCTCGTCCAGATGATCTGGAAGCCGTAGGCGAAGGCGCAGCCGAGGGTGAGCAGGTCGCCGAGTTGCACGATCGCCGTCGCGTCCCCTCCGAAGGGCCGGGTGAGCATGGCGAGCCCCACCACCGCGAGGGAGACCCCCGCCCAGGCCGGGCCCCCGACCCGCCGCCCCTGGAGGAACCTGGCGATGAGCGGGACGATGACCACCGCGAGCCCGGTGATGAACCCGGACCGGGAAGGGGTGGTGTAGCGCAGCCCGAAGGTCTGGAGCGCAAATCCAGTGAACATGGCGAGGCCGAGCAGGCCGCCGTCCCGGAGGAGGCCGGGCGTGGGGCGCTGGCGACGGACGAGCCAGATCGCGGCCAGGACCGCGGCCGCGAGACCGAACCGGAGGGACAGGAAGACGCCCGGGCTCGTCCCGGCGTCGAGGACCCTCTTCACCAGCGTGAAGGTGGTTCCCCAGACGAGCGTGAGGAGGAGGAGCGCGAGGTCGGCCACGGCGGCGCGGTTGTAGCAGAGGGGGCGCGGAGGGACTAGGTTCCCCTGCCATGGTCCACCGCCCAGCGAAGCTCGCAGCCATCGCCGCCACCTTTCTCTCCGCCTGCGCCACCCCCTCCGGAGGCGCCCCCGCGCCTGGACCCTCGATGAAGACCCCGCCCGCCTACCCCGCCGCGCCCCGCGAGGAGGTCGTGGACGTGATCCACGGCGTGCCCGTCGCCGACCCCTACCGGTGGCTGGAGGACGCGAAGTCCCCCCGCACCGAGGCCTGGGTGAGCGCCGAGGACCGCCTCACCCGCGACGTCCTCGCCGGGCTGCCGGAGCGGGGCGCCATCGCGAAGCGGCTCGAGGAGCTGCTCTACGTCGAGCAGGTGGTTGGACTCCCGGTGAAGCGGGGCGAGCGCATCTTCTACCAGCGGCGGGCCCCGTCCCAGGAGAAGGCGGTCCTCTACTGGCGGGAGGGATCCGGGCCGGAGAAGGTCCTCCTCGATCCGAACGGCTGGTCGAAGGACGGGAGCACCTCCCTCGGCGTCTGGTCCCCCTCCTGGGATGGCAGGACTCTCGCCTTCTCGGTGAAGGAGAACAACTCGGACGAGGCGGTCCTCGAACTCGTCGACGTCACGACCGGCGTCCGATCGAAGGTGGACCGGATCGAGGGGGCCAAGTACGCCGAGCCCTCCTGGACGCCCGACTCGAAGGGCTTCTACTACACGTGGCTCCCCACCGACCCGAAGATCCCCACCGCCGACCGGCCCGGGTACGCGGAGGTCCGGTTCCACGGGGTGGGGACGCCGGCGTCGAGGGACGTGGTCGTGCACCCGCGCACCGGGGACCCGAGCACCTTCATCAGCGGTTGGATCTCCCGCGACGGCCACTGGCTCTTCGTCTCGGTTTCCCACGGCTGGACTTCGAATGACGTCTGGTTCCGCGATGCCCGCAAGGACGGGCCGTGGATCCCGCTCGTCACGGGACGGAAGGCCCAGTTCTCTCCCACCGCCTGGCAGGATCGCTTCTATGTCCTCACCAACGACGGCGCTCCCATGGCGAAGGTGGTGGTCGTGGATCCGGCCTCCCCGGGCCCGAAGGGGTGGAAGACCGTCGTCGCCGAGCGCCCGGACGCGGCGCTGGAGGGGTTCGACGTGATCGGCGGGCGCCTCGGCCTCCGCTACATCTCGAAGGCCACGAGCCAGGTCGAGGTCCGCGACCTCGACGGCGGGAACGGCTACGCCGTGGCGCTGCCCGGACCGGGCACGGTGGGCGGCCCGTCGGGCGACCCGCTCGACCCGGAGGCGTTCTACTCGTACCAGTCCTTCACCGATCCGCGCGAGGTGCGGTCGCTCCAGCTCGCGACCGGCGCCACCGCCACATGGTACCGGACGAAGGTCCCGGTCGACCCCTCGCCGTACGTGGTCGAGCAGGTCTTCTATCCGTCGAAGGACGGCACGAGGGTCTCGATGTTCCTCGTCCACCGGCGCGACCGGAAGCCCGACGGCTCGGCGCCCGTGCTGCTCGAGGGCTACGGCGGCTTCCAGGTGCCGATGCAGCCGCTCTTCCGCGGGTCGCTCTACCCGTGGCTGGAACGGGGGGGCGTCTACGCCATGCCCAACCTGCGCGGCGGCAACGAATACGGGGAGCAGTGGCACGTGGACGGGATGCTCGCGAAGAAGCAGAACGTCTTCGACGACTTCATCGCCGCGGCAGAGTGGCTGGTGGCGAGGGGGTACGCGAAGCCGGAGCGCATCGTCATCCGCGGCGGCTCGAACGGCGGGCTCTTGGTGGGCGCCGCCATGAGCCAGCGCCCCGATCTCTTCGGGGCGGTCCTCTGCGGCGTGCCGTTGCTCGACATGGTCCGTTACCACCTGCACGGCTCGGGGAAGACCTGGATCGCCGAGTACGGCTCGTCCGACGACAAGGACCTCTTTCCGGCGATCCTCGCCTACTCGCCCTACCACCACGTGAAGAAGGGAACGCGCTACCCGGCCACCCTGCTGCTCTCGGCCGACTCCGACGATCGCGTCGACCCGCTCCACGCCCGGAAGTTCGGGGCAGCACTGCAGTGGGCGACGACGGGCGGACCGGTGCTGCTCCGGGTGGAGAGGAACGCGGGGCACGGCGGCGGCGACCGGGTCCGGCAGTACGTGGAGGAGTACGCGGACGAGTGGGCGTTCGCGCTGTGGGTGACGGGGCGGTGAGGAGGTCTCGAGCCGGCCGCGATCCCCTCTACCGGATCGGCGTGGGAACGAGGACGTACGGGGAGGAGCCGAGCTGGCCGATGGGGTTGTCCCCGAATGCCCAGATGGATCCGTCGACGGCGCGGGCGATGGTGTGTGCGGCACCGGCCGCCACCGATGTGTATCCCGATCCGACCTGAACGGGGACTCGCGCGTCGAGCATCGTGCCGGTGCCGAGCTGCCCCTCGTAGTTCGACCCCCACGCCCAGAGCGTCCCGTCGGCCTTCACCGCGACGGAGTGCCGTCCGCCGGCAGAAGCCGACACGAAATCCGATCCGACCAGTACCGGGTCGTAGGACGCGTTCGTGGTGCCGTCGCCGAGCTGGCCGAAGTCGTTCCGGCCCCAGGCCCAGAGCGTCCCGTCGGCCTTCCACGCGAGGGCGTGGAGCGACCCGGCCGAGGCGCCGACGAATCCGGACCCGACGCGCGACAGCGTGGGGGAGAAGTACTGCGAGAGGTCCGTGACGCCGGTCATCCCGATCCTCCCGCCCCACCGCCACAGGGTGCCGTCGATCTTCACCGCCACGCTGTGGACCTCCCCGGCGCTCGCGGTGGCGAATCCGGATCCGACCTGGAAGGGCTCGACGATGCTCCCACCGGCGCCCGCGGCCAGGGCGCCGACGTCGTTGTCGCCCCATACCCAGAGCGTTCCGTCGGTCTTCACCGCCACGGTGTGGGCGTAGCCCGCGGTGGCCGTCGCGTAGCCCGTCCCGACCCGCAACGGGAGGTTGCTCTGCGACGGGAGTGCGCCCACGCCCAGCCGACCGTGATCGTTCGATCCCCACGCCCACAGCTCGCCTCCGGAGGTGACGCCGACGGTGTGTGCCGTGCCTGCGCTCACCGAGACCGCGCCGGAGAGGACCTCGGCCGGCGGGCTCGCCGCGCCCGCCGTCGTCGAGGAGGGCGGCCTTCCATCCCCCACCTGCCCGTACTGGCTGAAGCCCCACGCCCAGAGCGACCCGTCGCTCCGGATGCCGGCCGCGTGATCCCGGCCGGCGCTGACCTGGGCGTAGCCCGAACCCACGCGGACCGGGGCGAGCTGGCGGGCTGCCGCGCCGCGCCCCATCTCCCCGGACTCGTTGTATCCCCACGACCAGAGCGCCCCGTCCGACGTCCGGACGCCGAGGGTGTGACGCCCCCTCGAGAACACTGCGGAGAATCCCGTGCCGATCTGGGCCGGAAAGAGGGCCTGCCCGGGCTCACCGTACAGGCGCGCGGTGCCGTTTCCGAGCTGGCCGTACTCGTTGGCCCCCCAGCTCCACAGGGTCCCGTCCTGTTTCACGGCCGCCGAGTGATTGTAGCCCCCGGCGACGGCGGCATACCCCTCGCCGATCCGGACCGGCAAGGTGGTGTCCAGCCGGGCGCCGTTCCCGACCTGCCCGTACGCGTTCGCGCCCCAGGCCCAGAGCGTCCCGTCGGTCTTGACTGCAAGCGAATGTCCGCTTCCGGCCGCCACGGATGCGTAGCCCTCGCCGACGCGCAGGGGTCCGGGTGCGCCGTCCCGCGTTCCGTTGCCCAGCTGGCCGTTGGCGTTCGATCCCCAGGCCCAGAGGGAGCCGTCCTGCCTGACGGCGAGGTTGTGGTCGTCGCCGGTGGCGACGGAGACGAAGCCGGTGCCGATCTGGGTCGGGACCGGGCACGGGACCGGGATGCCGGAGCCCACGGTGCAGTACGAGCTCGCGCCCCAGGTCCAGAGCGTTCCGTCCGTCCGGATGGCGACTCCGTGCTCCCTTCCGGCGGACACCGTGGAGAAGCCGGACCCGATCCGGACGGGGCGGCTGGAATCAAGGGTCGTGCCGTCGCCGAGCTGACCTTGCCCGTTCGCGCCCCAGGCCCAGAGCGAGCCGTCCTGCTTCACTGCGTAGGTCTGGGCCCGGCCAGCGGCGACGCTGGAATGGCCGACGGCCACCTGGACCGGGGAAGGAGTGCTCACGTTCGTGCCGTTCCCGAGCTGGCCGTGCAGGTTCGAGCCCCAGGTCCAGAGCGTCCCGTCGTCGGCCACGCCGGCCCCGTGCCCGTCCCCGGTCGCCACCGAAGTCCAGCGGAAGGCGCAGTTCACCAGGATCGAGGCGACGTCCCCCCGGCCGACCGTCCCCTCGCCTCGGGTGACGCTGCAGAGTTGCCCTTCGGGATGGGCCCTCACGCGAAGGGAGTAGGACGTGCCGGCGAGGACCGGGGGCGCGAGCGCGAACCGGGTGGCGCCGGGCTCCACGGCCAGGTCGTCGAATCCAGGCGCTGCGAGGACCAGGCCGGGGCCTGTGAGCCCCAGCACCTGGCCCCCCACGGCGTACGTCGCCGGGTGGAATGCCACCGCCGGCCGGGCATCGAGCGCGACCTGGGCCTGCCCCGGGTTGACGATCACGGTGACCGTGCCGCTGGTCTCGACGTCGGCGACGATGCCGAAGGTGGCCAGACCGGTGGAGTCGCTGGTTGCGGTGGCCGGGCTCACGCGACCGGCGCCGCCGTAGGCGACGACGACGGACTGGCTCGCGAGCGGCTGGCCGCTGGAGTCGAGGACCGCCACGGTGACGGTCGCAGCCGTCTGCCCGTCGGCCGGAGTGGAGGCCGGAGGCACGGCCACCGTCGAGCGGGATGCGCTGACCGGCGACGGCGTGGGGTTGGAGCCTCCGCCGCAGGCGGTGATCAGGAGGAGAGCGGGGAGGACGACGAGGGGCGTGCGCAAGTAGCCTCGGGGAAGGGGCCGCGCCGCAGCGGCGGCGTGAGAGACCCTAGGTGAACACCCCCGATGGGTCAACGGGAATCCTGTCCCCGCTTCACCCCCCCCGGCGGCCTCGCAGCCGTGAATCGCAGGATCGTCCCCGGCGGCAGCCGCTCGATCCGCTCCACCCGGAGCCGCGGCTCCTTCCAGTCCATCGAGAACCTGACCTCGACCTTGTCCCCCGCCGCGAGGTCCCTCGACGTTGCCGAGGGCGAGACCTCGAAAGGCATGACCATGGCATCCATGCCCACGACCTTTCCGGTGGCATCGGCGAAGTCGTCGATGGCCTCGTGGCGCACCAGCACCTCGATCCCCGCGGTGACCGCCCTGGGCGGCTGCACCACCTCGCCACGGACGACGTAGACGCGGGCTCCGGCCGGAGGCGGGGGCGGCGGCGCGCTGCAGGCGGCGAGGATCAGGAGGGCGAGGGCGGACCGGAGCACGGGCGCCCTCTCAGATGTCGAACTCGAGCTGCTCCCGCACCGTCTGCCTCGCCTGCGTGTCGTGCTCATACTTGTGGTGCAGATGCACCGGCTTCTCGTCCGTGCGCCGCAGGCGGAGGTTCAGCATCTCCACCGTGAGCGAGAAGGCCATGGCGAAGTAGACGTAGCCGCGCGGGATGTGCTGGTCGAGCGCCTCGGCCACGAGCATCACGCCGATGAGGATGAGGAAGGAGAGCGCCAGCATCTTCACGGTGGGGTGATCCTCGACGAACCTCCCGATGGGGCCGGCGAAGACCAGCATCACCCCCACGGCCACCACCATGGCCACCACCATCACCTGGATATGGCGGGCCATGCCCACCGCGGTGATCACCGAGTCGAGCGAGAAGACGATGTCGAGGAGTGCGATCTGGAGGATGGTCCAGCCGAAGGAGGCCTTCCCCCCGCGGGCGCCGTGCGTCTCGTGGCCGGCCTCGAGCTTGTCGTGGATCTCGAAGGTGGCCTTGCCGATGAGGAAGAGGCCGCCCACGCCCAGGATGAGGTCCCGGCCGGAAAGGCCCTTGCTCGCGACCGAGAAGAGGTCGGCGGTGAGCCCCATCAGCCAGGTGATGGCGAAGAGCAGCACGAGCCGGGTGCCCAGCGCGGCCCCCAGGCCGAGCCGGCGGGCCAGCGGCTGCTGCGAAGCGGGGAGCTTCCCCGCCAGGATGGTGAGGAAGACGATGTTGTCGACGCCGAGGACGATCTCCATCGCCGCCAGGGTGACGAGCGAGATCCAGGTCTCGGGCTGGGTCCAGATTTCGAGCATCCGCGAAACCTACCGCAGGCGGAACCGGAGGAGGTCGCCTTCCGTGTCCCGGACCACCTCGCCCCGGTCCTCCAGGACCTCCAGGTTGGCGAGGGTCTCAGAGACGGTGAGGAACATCGACGCGGCCGGGGCGCGGGGGAAGAGGCGCGTCGTGACCTCCCAGCCGGTGAGCGGACGGCTCCCCAGCTCCTCGCGGATCCTCTGCTGCCGCTTGCCGTAGAAGGCGAGCAGCCGGTCGATGACGGTGCGGTGATCGCCGAACGGGGTGGAGTGGCCGGGGAGCACCAGGTCGACGTCGAGCGCGTGGAGCCTCCCCACCGACTCCATGTAGGCCACGAGCGGCCGCCAGTCCTCCTGGCCGTCCGGCCCGAGCTCGATGAGCGGGTTCGGTGACACGTGCTCCAGCAGGTGGTCGTCGGAGACGAAGAGCCGGTGCTCCCGGTCGTACAGGCAGAGGAGGCCCGGGGTGTGACCGGGCATGTGCATCGGCTCGAAGGTGACGTGCTTCAAGCGCAGGGGTTCGGAGAGGTCGAACGGCTCCACCCTCGGGATGCGCCGGGCCTTCGTGAAGCCTTCCCTCACCTGCCGCCAGGCGTCGTCCATCACCTCGAGGGGAACGCCGAGCCGCAGGAAGAAGCTGCCGTAGAGCCCGACCTGGTCCATCCAGCGCGGGAAGCCCTCGGCCATCTTGGCGATGTCCCGCGGGTGTGCGTGGACCGGGACCTCGTGCCCGGCCTGCTCGAGCAGCGCCGCCGTCCCGCCGTAGTGGTCGATGTGGCCATGCGAGACCACGATGCGGGAGATGTCGCGGGGCGAGCGCCCGATGCGCGCCAGCCCCTCCATCACGGCCGCGGAGGCCTGGGGCGAGCCCAGCCCGGAGTCGAAGAGGAGGAGGCCGCCCTCCCGGTCCTCGATGGCGTAGGCGTTCACCGGCCCGCCGGCCTCGAGGAACGGGATGGGGATGGAGATCCGGTGGATCCCCAGCGCGGCGAGGTCCGCCTCCGCGATCACGATCCCTTGCCGGCCTTGATCTTCTCGCGCAGCTCGGGGACGGCCTTGAAGAGGTCGGCGACGAGCCCGTAGTCGGCGAGCTGGAAGATGGGGGCCTCGGGATCCTTGTTGATGGCCACGATGACCTTGGAGCCCTTCATGCCGGCCAGGTGCTGGATGGCGCCGGAGATTCCGGCCGCGATGTACAGCTCGGGGGCGACCACCTTGCCGGTCTGGCCGACCTGCAGGTCGTTGGGCACCCAGCCGGCGTCGACCGCCGCGCGGGTGGCGCCCACCGCGGCGCCCAGGTCGTCGGCCAGCCCCTCCAGCTCCTTGAAGTCGCCCTTGGTGCCACGGCCGCCGGAGACGACGATGCGGGCCTCGGTCAGCTCGGGGCGCTCGCTCTTCACTTCCTTGAACTCGACGAAGCGGGTGGGCAGCGCGGCCAGGTCGACGGCCGCGGCGGCCGCCTGCACCTCGCCCCCGGACGCCTTCTGCGCGGCCGGGAACTCGGTGGGACGGATCGTGAATGCCTTGACCGGGGTGGCCAGGTCCACCTCGGCGAGAACGTTGCCGGCCCACATCGGGCGGTGGAAGGTGACGGCCGGACCGGCCCCGCCGAACCCCAGCACCTCGGTGGCGGTGGCGGCGCCGAGGCGCGCGGCCACGCGGGGAACCAGGTCCTTGCCGAAGGCGGTGGCGGCGGCGCCCAGGTAGGTGGCGCCCGCTGCCTTGGCCAGCTCGGCGACGACCGGGGCGAAGGCCTCGGCCAGGTAGTGCTCGAGCCCCGCCGCGTCGGCGGCGTGCACCGTGACGCCGTAGCCGGCCAGCTCGGTGGCCAGCCCGCCCACGCCCTTGCCGAGCAGCGCGACGTGGACCTTGCCGCCGCTGCGTCCGGCGATGACCTGGCCGGCGGCGATGGCGTGGAGGGTGGCCTTCTTGAGATGGCCGCCCGACTGCTCCGCGACGATGAGGACGTTGGACATGGCGTTCTCCTAGAGGACCTTGGCCTCGTCCTTCAGCTTGGCGTAGAGCTCGGGGACGTCGGCTACCTTGAGGCCACCCTGGCGCTTGGGGGGCTCGGAGAGCTTCTTCACGACCACCTTCGGCGCCAGGTCCACGGAGAGGGAAGCGGCGGCGATCTCCTCCACCGGCTTCTTCTTCGCCTTCATGATGCCGGGGAGGGAGGCGAAGCGCGGCTTGTTGAGCCGCAGGTCGCAGGTGACGATGGCCGGCAGGTTCACGTCGACGGTGACGAGGCCGCCGTCCACCTCGCGCACCACCCGCACGCTCTTCCCGTCGGCGGCGAGCAGGATGCCCGGCTGCTTCTTCTGCTCTGCCTCGCTCTCCAGGCTCTCGACCTTCGAGGCGAAGGTGCCCTGGCCGAGCCCGCGCAGCTCGGCCAGGTACTGGCCGACCTGGTTCTGGTCGTCGTCGATCGACTGCTTGCCGAGGAGGACCAGGTCCGGCTTCTCCTTCTCGAGGACCTTGTCGAGGATGGCCGAGACCACCACCGGATCGAGCGGGCCCTCGTGCTTCACGAGGATGCCCCGGTCGGCGCCCATGGCCAGCGCGGCCCGGATCTCGGTCATCGACCTGTCGGCCCCGATGCTCGCGACGACGACCTCGCCGCCGTGCTTCTCCTTGAGCCGCAGCCCCTCCTCGACGGCGATCTCGTCGAAGGGGTTCATCTTGTAGTTGACGCCTTCGGTGACGATGCCCGTACCGTCAGGCTTCACCTTGATCTTCGATTCGGGGTCCTCGACGCGCTTCGCCGTGACCAGGATCTTGAGGGGCATGGGGACTCCTTGACTCTAGAATCAACCGGGGTCGTCCGATCTAGCCTGCTCCAAACGAATGTTGCAACCCCCTTCGACACGGAGCGTCACCGCTCCTCGAGGTAACCCACCGCCTCCTGACGGACGCAGTCGCAGTTCAGCCATAGCAAACCGCCGTCATCGCTGGAGAAATCTACGACTCGGATCACCTCGGCCATCCGGGCGTCGTCCGGGAGGAGCGCCGGCAGCCGGTTCGGCTCGGCACGCAGCCGGGGCTCGTCGAGGAGGTGCCCGGGGTGGGCCGGATACAGGGCGACGTAGAGCATCGACTCCTCGACCAGGTCGTTGAAGAAGTGGGAACCGAGCGAGACGTCCGGCACCACGTCCCCGATGCGCATGATCTCGCAGAGCACCGAGACCCGCTGGATCTCGGCGAAGGAGACCGGGACCCCGAGCGCGACCGTGGTCGTGCCCCATCGCCCCGGGCCGAGGAGCATGACCTTCCGGTCCACCTCCGGTTCGAGCCGCATCAGCCTGCCGATGACGCGGGCCACCTCGTGCCGGTCGCCGGTTCCGAGCGTCACGTACACGTCCGGGTCGACGTAGACCACCCGGTCGATGGGGGTGTGGGCGCTCGGGCCCACCACCGGGCCGCGGGACCGGAGCAGCACCCGCTCCTCCGGAAGCGAGGTCGGCGCCGGGACGATGGCTCCACCCTCGCGAACCTGGAGCGGCCGGCACTGCACCAGGTTGAGGCTGAGCTCCCCATCGGCGAGGAAGTTGCCTGTGAACTCCACGTCCACCGGCTGGCGGTAGGCGTCCCGGAGCGTCTCGAGCAGCGCGCGCATCCGCTCCACCAGCGGTGTGCCCCAGAGCAGCTCGTCGAAGGTGAGCACCCAGCCGCCGTCGGGGCGTCTCGTGCCGAAGAGCCGGAGCGGCAGCGCGGGGGCGGCCCGGGCCGCCTCGGCGAAGGGGACCGAGGCCAGGGTCCGCTTGCGCAGGTCGAGGACGTCGACCCGATGCTGGGCGTACTCGGTCTTCTCGTCGAGCGTGCTCTCGGGGCGGAGCGAGGGCGCGTTCAGCGCCACGAGACGGGTGTAGTCGTCGTCGGAACGGTCGACGGCGCGGGTGCCGAGCCCGAAGACGAGGCGCATCACGCCCGCCTGCGGGTCGATGCCGGCGTTCCAGACGTACGGGTTGTAGGACAGGGCCACTCCGGCGAACTGCGGGAAGTAGAGGTCGCCGCGCACGGCGCCGGAGACCCTCTGCACGAGCACCGCCATCTGCTCGTCCCGGTCGAGGAGCCCGCGCCTTTCCCGGTAGTGAAGAGCCTCCTCGCTCATGCTGCTCGCGTAGACCTCCTTCAGCGCGGCCAGGAAGTCGCGGAGCCTCTCCTCCGGCGATCCCTGGTTGGGGCAGAAGACGCTCTCGTACTTGCCGGTGAAGGCGTTCCCGAAGCCGTCCTCGAGGAGGCTCGAGGAGCGCACGATGATGGGGGACTGGCCGTAGTACTCGAGGAGCGCGGTGAACCGGCGCAGCACGAAGTCGGGGAAGACCCCCTCCCGCACCCGGCGCCGGGCCTCTGCGGCCCCCTCCAGGTAGGCACCGCGCCGGCGCTGCTCGAGCCGCGCCGGCCAGCAGCCGTTCCGCACGAGGTAGGTGTAGAAGACGTCGGAGCCGATGAACCAGGAATCGTGCGGCTCGAGCCGCCGGGACCAGGACGGGTCGCCGTTGGCGAGGATGGCCCGGGCCACCAGCATGCCGGCCGCCTTCCCTCCCACGAGCCCCGTGCCCACCATGCGGCGGCGGATGGCCAGCAGGTCGTCGAGCGTCAGGTGGCGGCCGGCCATCTCGGCGAAGCGCTCGTCCCGGGTGAACATCATGCGCATCAGCGACTCGAAGGCGGCCCGCTCCTCCTCCGGGCGCCCCCGCCCCGCGCGCACGGCGTCGCGGATGGCGCGGGCGGCGTCCACGCGCCGGTCCCACACGTCGGGCTGCTCCACCGCGTCGAGCCGCCGGTCGGCCACGTCGACCAGCGCCTCGGAGAGCTCCGCACTCTCGGTGAGGGGACGGAGCCCCCCTCCCTCCCGGACGTGGGGCAGGTACATGGTGGGGGAGTGGCGCCCGTCCACCTTGAGCGGATGGAGGTAGACGGTGCGCCGGCGGCGGAAGACGTCCACCAGGATCTGGGTGGTGCTGCGCACGGCGTCGACCGCCTCGGCGGCGTGGTGGCCGGAGAGCAGCGCGAAGTAGGTCACCGTGTCGAGCTCGTAGAGGTACGGGCAGGTGACCATGAAGAAGTTGCCCAGCATGAGGTCGCTGTACCAGTCGGCGGCGAGATCGCTCAGGCAGTCGAAGACGTGGAACGCGCCTGGCCCGGCCTCCTCGATGACCCGGTGGATGGCGTCGGTGAAGCTCTCGAATCCCAGGGCGGGCGAGATGCGGTGGATCTCGGCACCCGACGCCTCGTCGAGGAGGGGCTCGTGGCGGGCGAAGCGGAAGTACACGATGCGGCGCCCCTCGGCGCGGGCCCGGGCAACGAAGGGGACGACGAGCGGCGGGTAGTCGTCGAGGTCCTCGACCTGCCAGACGACGTTGTCGCCCGGCCGGAGGCCCTGGAGGACGTCGTCGAGGGCGGGGATTCCGGTGCCGGGCGGAGGGGCCGGGGTCATCGCAAGGTCGTGATCGGACACGGGATCACCTTCGCCCATTGCAGGGCTGCCTGTAAATCAGGCAAAGTGACCGCCTTTCGGGCACAGGGATCGCGCCCACAACCGAAACGAGGCAGGCCATGGCGAACAAGATGGACGAGAAGCTGCAGGTCGTTTACCAGGACGTACTGAAGCGCAACCCCGGAGAGGTCGAGTTCCACCAGGCGGTTCGAGAGGTCCTCGAGTCGATCGGGCCGGTGCTCGTGAAGTACCCCGAGTTCCGCGAGGGGAAGATCATCGAGCGGATCGCCGAGCCCGAGCGGCAGATCATCTTCCGGGTGCCCTGGCAGGACGACAAGGGCGAGGTGCAGATCAACCGCGGCTTCCGCGTCCAGTACAACAGCGCGCTCGGGCCCTACAAGGGCGGGCTCCGCTTCCACCCGTCGGTCTACCTCGGGATCGTCAAGTTCCTGGGCTTCGAGCAGATCTTCAAGAACGCCCTGACCGGCCTGCCCATCGGCGGCGGCAAGGGCGGATCCGACTTCGACCCCAAGGGCAAGTCGGACAACGAGGTGATGCGCTTCTGCCAGAGCTTCATGACCGAGCTCTGGCGCCACATCGGCGACGTCACCGACGTCCCCGCCGGCGACATCGGCGTGGGCGGCCGCGAGATCGGCTACATGTTCGGCCAGTTCAAGCGGCTCACCGCCCGCTACGAGGCCGGCGTCCTCACCGGCAAGGGGCTCGACTACGGCGGCTCGCTGGTCCGCACCGAGGCCACCGGCTACGGCGCCACCTTCTTCGTGCAGGAGATGCTGAAGGCCCGCGGCAACGACACGTTCGAGGGCAAGACCTGCACGGTCTCCGGCTCGGGCAACGTGGCCATCTACACCATCGAGAAGATCGTCCAGCTGGGCGGCAAGGTGGTGGCCTGCTCCGACTCGAACGGCGTCATCGTCGACGAGAAGGGGATCGACCTGGAGCTCGTGAAGCAGCTGAAGGAGCGCGAGCGGCGCCGCATCAAGGACTACGTCGAGTACCGCAAGCACGCGAAGTACCTGCACGGCGGGAACATCTGGGACATCCCGTGCCAGGTGGCCATGCCGTCGGCGACCCAGAACGAGATCAACGGCAAGGACGCGGCCTTGCTGGTGAAGAACGGCTGCATCGCGGTGGGCGAGGGGGCCAACATGCCCACCACCCCGGAGGGCATCAAGGTCTTCCTCGACGCCAAGATCGCCTACGGCCCCGGCAAGGCGGCCAACGCCGGCGGCGTGGCCACCAGCGCGCTCGAGATGCAGCAGAACGCCACCCGCGACTCGTGGACCTTCGAGTACACGGAGAAGCGGCTCGCCAACATCATGAAGAACATCCACCAGAACTGCTGGGAGACCGCCGAGGAGTTCGGAGCCAAGGGCAACTACGTGGTTGGCGCCAACATCGCCGGGTTCATCAAGGTGGCGAAGGCCATGGTCTCCCACGGCCTGGTGTAGCCCGCTCCCCCATCATTCACCGGACGGGGGCGGCGCGTAGTCGCGCGCCGCCTCCTCGCCGGACAGCACGCGCAGCGCTCCCTCGGCGAGCGCGCCCATCTCGTCCTCCCCGGGCAGCACCACGACCGGCGCGATCCAGGTCACGCGCCGGCGGACCGGCTGCACCACGCCCTCCTGCCAGGCCATGCCGCCGGTGAGGATCACCGCGTCGACCCGCCCCTCGAGGGCCACCGCCATGGAGCCGATCGACTTCGCCACCTGGTAGGCCATGGCCTCCACCACGAGCGCCGCCCAGTCGTCCCCGGCGGAGGCCCGGGCCACCGCCTCCCTGGCGTCGCGCGTGCCGAGCAGCGCCTGGAGGCCGCCGTCGCCGAAGAGGAGCCGACGCACGGCCCCCCGCTCCGCGCCCGGCGCGAAGCAGAGGTCGACGACCGCGGTGACGGGCACCCCTCCGGCCCGGTCGCCGGCGAAGGGCCCCTCGTCCTGCGGATTCACCACGTCCACCATGCGCCCGTCCCGGAGGGCGGCGAGCGACACCCCGGTTCCCAGGTGGGCGACCACGAGCCGCAGCGCCTCGAGCGACGTACGGGCGTCGCGAGCGTGGCGCCGGGCCACGGCGCGGATGTTCAAGGCGTGGGCGAAGCTGCGCCGCTGGACGCCGGGAAGGCCGGTCGGGCGCGCCTCGGCCACGAGCTCGTCCACGCTCACCGGGTCCACCGTGAAGGCCGGGCAGCCGTGGTCGGCGGCGATGGCGACGGCGATGGGCACTCCCAGGTTGGAGGCGTGCTCGCCCCGGGGGGCGCGCAGCAGCTCGGCCGCCATCTCCGGCGTGGCCCGGAGGGTCCCGGCCGGCACCGGCCCGAGGAGCCCCCCCCGTCCAACCACGGCCGCGAGCCGCTGCCCCGGCGCGACGCGGGAGAGGAACTCCCGCACGGCGGCGAGCCGCATGGGGAGCTGGTCGACCATGCGCGGGGACGAGAGCGCCTCCGGCGGGTGGCGCAGCGTCTCCCCTGCGACCGGCGACGCCCCGTGGAAGAGGCCGAGCTTGGTGGAGCCGGCGCCTGGATTCACCGCGAGGATCTTGGGATCGGCAGGGCTCACGCGTCCCCCTCCGCCGAGAGCACGCCCAGCGCGATGGAGAGCAGCTTGTCGTCGGCGCGCTCCACGCGGGATGGGATGAGCACCGGCGCCCGCGCCCCCTCGATGACGTGGGCCACCGGCTTGCCGGCCAGCCAGGAGAAGGCCTTTCCGAGGATGTTGCCGGCCTCGATGGTGGGCACGAGCAGGATGTCGGCCCTCCCGGCCAGCGGGTGCTCGATGCCCTTGGCCTTGGCGGCCCAGGGGAGGAGCGCGTTGTCGAGCGCGAGGGGCCCGACCACGTGGCACCCCGCGATCTCCCCCCGTCCGGCCATCTCCACGAGCGCCCGGGCATCCTGGGTGTGGGGCATGGCGGACGACGGGGTCTCCACCGCGCAGAGCAGCGCCACCACCGGCTTCTCGAACCCGAGCCGGTGGAAGACCCGGACGGCGTTCTCGAGGATGGCCTGCTTCTCGGCCAGCCGGGGGGCCACGTTCACGCCTCCGTCGGTAATCCCCACGATGCGCCGGGGCGGGGCGGTGGGGTGCTCGCTCACCATCACGTCGGAGAGGATCCGGCCGGTGCGCAGGCCGTGGTCCCGGTCCAGCACGGCCCGGAGCAGGTCGCTCGTGGGCAGGCGTCCCTTGAGCAGGAGGGAGGCCTCTCCGGCCCGCACCCGATCGACCGCGAGTGAAGCCGCCTCGCGGTCGTCCGGCTCGTGGACGATCTCGTGGTGGGTTGGGTCCTCCTCCAGCTTCCAGAGCCGGTCCACCAGCCCCTCCCGGTCGCCGATGAGCAGGCCCCGGGCGATCCCGCGTCGCCGCGCCGCCACCACCGCCTGGAGCGCGGTCTCGCTCTCGGCCGCCGGCACTGCCACCACGCGGGGCCCTCGAGCCTGCGCCCGGGCGACCAGCTCGTCGAGGGTATGGACCGGATCCACCGGCCGGGGGTTTGCCACGCCCGGCCCCGTCCCGCCAGCCCTTGCCGCAGGGGCCCCGAAAAGGGAGAATCGCCGACCCATTTCCGGAAGAGGTCGAATCGATCGTGGAGACGGTAGCGACGAAGGCGCCCGCTCGCGGGCTTTGGAGCGGAGACGAGGCGGTGGCAATGGCCGCGCTGGATGGCGGCGTGGCGCTCGGAACGGGCTATCCCGGCACGCCATCCACCGAGATCCTGGAGGCTTTCTCCGGGCTCGGCGGCCGGGCCCAGTGGGCCCCCAACGAGAAGGTGGCCCTGGAGGTGGGGCTCGGGGCGGCCTTCGCCGGCGCCCGGGTGCTCGTCACCATGAAGCACGTGGGCGTGAACGTGGCCGCCGACCCGCTCTTCACCGCCGCCTACACCGGGGTGGACGGGGCGCTCGTGCTGGTGTCGGCCGACGACCCGGGCATGGCCTCCTCCCAGAACGAGCAGGACAACCGGCGCTACGCGGTGGCCGCCGGCGTCCCCATGCTCGAGCCCGCCTCCTCGCAGGAGGCCTACGATTTCACCCTGGCCGCCTTCGAGCTCTCGGCCCGCTGGAAGATCCCGGTCATCCTCCGCATGACCACCCGGGTCTGCCACTCCAAGTCGGTCGTGCGCCGCCGGGAGAGCCCCCTCCCGCCGTCGCCACCGCCCCGCTTCGTCCGCGACATCCGCGGCCGGGTCATGGTGCCGGCCTTCGCCCGCCCCGCCCACCTCAGGCTCCGCAGGAAGCTCGCGGAGATCCAGGCCTGGTCCGAGACCTCGCCCCTGAACCGGGTGGTCGAGGGCAGCCCGGCGCTCGGCGTGATCACCTCCGGCATCTCCTTCCAGCACGTGCGCGAGGCCGCCCCGGAGGCCAGCGTCTTCAAGCTGGGCGTGGTCTACCCGCTCCCCGTGGAGGCGCTGCGCCGCTTCGCCTCGGGCGTGGAGCGCTGCGTCGTGATCGAGGAGGGCGACCCGGTCGTCGCCGAGGCCCTGCTCGCCGCCGGCGTCCACGTGGAGGGCAAGGCCGAGATGTACCGCTTCGGCGAGCTCTCGGTGTCCCGGGTGCGCCGCATCCTGGCCCGCGACGAGTCCCCCGAGGCTCCCCCCGCGAAGGCCAAGCCGCCCGAGCTCTGCGAGGCCTGCCCCTACCACCCGGTCTACGGCGCCCTCCAGCGCATGGGGTGCATCGTGGCCGGCGACATCGGCTGCTACACCCTGGGTGTGATGGAACCGTACCAGGCCATGGACACCTGCGTGGCCATGGGCGCCTCGGTGGGCGTGGGCCTGGGACTCCGCCACGTGCTCCCCGAGGAGCAGGCCCGCAAGGTGGTGAGCGTCATCGGCGACTCCACCTTCATCCACAGCGGCATCTCCGGCCTGGTCGAGATGGTCTACAACCCGCCGGCGACCGGCCACGTGCTCCTGGTCCTCGACAACGGGACCACCGCCATGACCGGGCAGCAGGAGCACCCGGGCACCGGCCGCACCATGGAGCACGACGCCACCGGCCACGTCTCCATCGAGGGCATGGCCCGGGCCGCCGGCGTGAAGAACGTAGACGTCGTGGACCCGGTGAAGGACCCCAGGGGCTTCGAGGCGCTGCTCGCCGCTCGGCTCTCCTCGAACGACCTGTCGGTCATCGTGTCCCGGCGTCCCTGCATCCTGGCCGCCGCCGACATCCGCGCCTTCGAGAAGCAGAACGCCGAGAAGGCCGCCGCCGCCTCGCCCTGCGCCGCCTGCGGGAGCGACGATGCCGTCTAGCGGCGTCGTGAACGTCGTCTTCGCCGGCCTGGGCGGCCAGGGGGTCATCAAGGCCTCCGACGTGCTGGCCGACGCCGCCTTCCGCGCCGGCCACGACGTGAAGAAGGCCGAGATCCACGGGATGAGCCAGCGGGGCGGGTCGGTCACCTCCGACGTCCGGTTCGGCCCGGAGGTCCACTCCCCCATGATCCCGGACGGCGACGCCGACTTCCTGGTGGTGCTGGCGCCCTCGCAGGTGGAGAACAACCTCCACCAGCTGCGCAGGCAGGGCGTGGTCTTCCCGCCCGACCTGGTTCCCGAGTCGAGCCTGCGGAACAAGCGCAGCCTCAACGTGGCCCTGCTGGGCGCGCTCTCCACCCACCTCTCCATCGCCGAGGAGCACTGGCGGGCCGCCCTCGAGAGCGCCCTTCCGGAACGCCTGCTCCAGGTGAACCTCGAGGCCTTCGAGGCCGGACGGGCCGCCGAGCGGACCCGGGCCTCGGGAAAGGGAAGACATGCCGCCCCCTGATCCGGCGCGCCGTTTCCACCCGGCCAGCGCCCCCGACTACGTCCCGGCCGAGCAGCTGCGCGACCTCCAGCTCGCGCGGCTGCAGCGCATCGTGCTCCGGGCCCACGAGCGCGTGCCGCTCTTCCGCACCCGCTGCCGGGAGCGGCAGGTCTCCCCGGCCGATCTCCGGTCGCTGGAGGACCTGGGGCGATTCCCGTTCACGCTGAAGACCGACCTCCGCGACACCTACCCCTTCGGCCTCTTCGCGTCCCCCATGGATGAGATCGTGCGGCTGCACGCCTCCTCCGGGACCACCGGCAAGCCCACCGTGGTGGCCTACACCCAGGCCGACCTCGACGTCTGGACCGAGGTGATGGTGCGAGCCTTCGCCGCCTGCGGCCTGCACCGGGGCGACGTGGTCCAGAACGCCTACGGCTACGGCCTCTTCACCGGCGGGCTGGGAGCCCACTACGGCGCCGAGGCGCTGGGGGCGACCGTCATCCCCATCTCCGGCGGCAACACCGACCGGCAGATCATGGTCCTCCAGGACTTCGCCGTGACCGCCATCTGCTGCACCCCCAGCTACTTCCTGCACCTCGCCGAGCGGGCCCGGGAGCTCGGGACCGACTTCTCCAAGCTGCGCGCCGGGGTCTTCGGGGCCGAACCCTGGAGCGAGGCCATGCGGCGGCGCATCGAGGCCGACACCGGGGTGAAGGCCTACGACATCTACGGGCTCTCCGAGATCATCGGCCCGGGCGTGGGCATCGAGTGCTTCGCCCAGTCCGGGCTGCACATCTTCGAGGACCACTTCTACCCGGAGGTGGTGGACCCGGTGACGGGTGCGGTGCTCCCCGACGGCGCGGAGGGAGAGCTCGTGCTCACCACCCTCTCCAAGGACGCCATGCCCATGATCCGCTACCGGACCCGGGACGTGACGGCGCTCATCCCGGAGCCCTGCGCCTGCGGGCGCACCATCCGGCGCATCCGGCGCATCGGACGGCGCTCCGACGACATGTTCATCATCCGCGGGGTGAACGTCTTCCCCAGCCAGGTGGAGACGGCGCTGCTCGCCGTCGAGGGGACGCTGCCCCACTACCAGATCGTGCTCACGCGCGAGAAGGGGCTCGACGAGATGGAGGTGAGGGTGGAGGTGACCCCCGAGGTCTTCTCCGACCAGATCCGAGCGCTCGAGGCCCTGCAGGACAAGCTGGAGCAGTCGCTCGACCACACCCTCGGCATCCGCGCCCGCGTCACCCTCGTCGGCCCCCGCACCATCCAGCGCAGCGAGGGCAAGGCGCAGCGGGTCGTGGACAGGCGCCAGATCTGACGTCCGGAGGCACAACCATGAAGCTCACCCAGCTTTCGCTCTTCCTCGAGAACCGCCCCGGCGCGCTGCACCTGCCCTGCCAGGTGCTGGGCCGGGCCGGCATCGACATCCTCTCCCTCTCCCTGGCCGACACCCAGCAGTTCGGCATCCTCCGGCTGATCGTGAAGGACACCGAGCGGGCCCGGAAGGTGCTCGAGGAGGCCGGGTGCGTGGTCAAGGCCACCGACGTCCTGGCGGTGGAGGTTCCCGACCGGGCCGGCGGCCTGGCCGACATGCTGGGCGCCTTCGAGGGCTCCGGGCTGTCGATCGAGTACATCTACCCGCTGGTGGCCGGCCACCGCGGCAAGACCGCGGTCCTGCTGCTCCGGGTCGAGGAGCCCGAGAAGGCCGCCACGCTCCTGGCCGGGCGCAAGGTGCGCGTCCTCTCCCGCGAGGAAGCCTTCGAGGCCGTCGGAGCCTGACGATCCGGGATGAGGACGCCCGCCGAGAGCCGTGTCTGGGACCCGGCGGAGCTCCTGCCCCGCGACCGGCTGGCCGAGCTCCAGCTGGCTCGCCTGCGCGAGACGCTGGCCCGCGCCTCCGGAACGCCCTTCCACGCCGCCGCCCTGGCCCGCGCCGGCCTGGCTCCCGCGGACGTCCGATCCCTCGAGGACCTGCGCCGGATCCCGCTCACCACCAAGGACGACCTGCGGGCCCACTACCCGCTCGGCCTCCTGGCGGTGCCCCGGGCCGAGATCGCCCGCATCCACGGGTCCTCGGGCACCACCGGAAAGCCCACCTTCGTGGCCTACAGCCGGGGGGACATGCAGGTCTGGTCGGGGCTGTGCGCCCGCTTCCTGGTGGCCGGAGGTCTCCGGCCGGACCACCTGGTCCACGTGGCCTTCGGCTACGGGCTGTTCACCGGCGGCTTCGGCCTGCACCAGGGCATCGAGCGGGTCGGCGCGGGCATCGTTCCGGTGGCCGGCGGCAACACCCCGCGCCAGGTCATGCTGCTCCGCGATCTGCGCCCCGACGTCCTGGTCTGCACGCCCAGCTACGCGCTCCACATCGCCGAGGTGGCCCGGGCCGTCGGGTACGACCCTCGGGACCTGGGGCTCTCCTTCGGCCACTTCGGCGGCGAGCCCTGGACCGAGGAGATGCGGGTCGAGATCGAGCGCGAGCTCGGCATCCAGGCCTTCAACAACTACGGCCTCTCCGAGGTCATCGGTCCGGGCGTCTCCGGCGAGTGCTCCGCCCGCGCCGGCATGCACGTCGCCGAGGACCACTTCCTGGTCGAGTGCCTCGATCCGGCCACGCTCGACCCGGTGCCCGACGGAACGGTGGGGGAGCTCGTCTTCACCAGCCTCACCAAGGAGGCCATGCCGGTGCTGCGCTACCGCACCCGCGACCTGGCCTCGCTCGACCGATCGCCCTGCGCCTGCGGACGCTCCGGGGTCCGCATGAGCCGGGTGGTGGGGCGATCCGACGACATGTTCATCATCCGGGGGGTGAACGTCTTCCCTTCCCAGATCGAGGAGGCGCTGCTCCGCGTCGAGGGCGCCGCACCCCACTACGTGATCGAGATCGCCCGGCCCGGCACGCTCGACGAGGCGGTGGTCCGGGTGGAGATCCGCCCCCGCGACTTCTCCGACGAGATGCGGCAGATGGTGGCCTTGCGCGACCGCATCGACCACGAGATCCACTCCATCACCGGGATCCGCATGACCATCGAGCTGGTGGCCCCGAACGCCCTGGGGCGCAGCGAGGGCAAGGCGCGGCGCGTCATCGACCACCGCCGGGTCGCCCCGGGCGGATAGCGCCCGGGGGCCGGCCCGGGCCGTGACTCCGCTGCTGCGGAGGAGGTGGCCGATCGGGTATCCTGCCCGGTCCCGCGTCCCCTCTGCCGGAGGAACCATGCGCCTCACCCGCACAGCCGCCCTCGCCCTGTCGCTCGCCTCGCTCGCCCCTCCCGCCCATGCCGCAGAGGAGCTCCGGATCGGCGCCCTCCTCTCCGTCACCGGTCCGGCCGCCTTCCTGGGCGCTCCCGAGGCCCGCACGCTCGAGATGCTCACCGAGCAGGCCAACGCCCGGGGCGGCATCGCCGGCCACAAGGTGATACTCATCGTGAAGGACACCGGCGGGTCGCCCGAGAAGGCGGTCTCCTTCGCACGGCAGCTCATCGACGAGGAGAAGGTCTTCGCGATCCTCGGACCGTCCACGTCCGGCGAGACCATGGCGGTGAAGGGGATCGCCGAGGAGGCGAAGACGCTGCTCGTCTCGCTGGCGGCCGCCGAGGTGATCGTGAACCCGGTGGCCCCCCACGTCTTCAAGACCGCGCAGAAGGACAGCCACGCCGCCGCGCTCATCTTCCAGGACATGAAGAGGCGCGGCATCACCCGGATCGCGGTCTTCTCCTCCAACACCGGCTTCGGCAAGGCCGGCAAGGAGCAGATCGCGAAGATCGTCCCCGAGTACGGGATCCAGATCGTCCTCGACGAGGTCTACGACAAGGCCGCCACCGACCTCTCCGCCGAGGCCACCAAGCTGAAGGGCACGAACGCCCAGGCGGTGCTCAACTGGTCCATCGAGCCGGCCCAGTCGATCCTGGTGAAGAACATCCGCCAGCTCGGCCTCACGCTTCCCATCTACCAGAGCCACGGCTTCGGGAACCTGGCCTACGTGAAGGCGGCCGGAACCGCCGCCGAGGGCGTGATCTTCCCTCTCGGAAGGCTCGCCGTGGCCGACGCGCTCCCGGCCGGGAGTCTTCAGAAGCCGGTGCTGGTGGCCTACCGCGACGCCTACCAGAAGAGGTACGGCGAGGAGGTGAGCGGGTTCGGCGGCTACGCCTGGGACGCCTTCCAGCTGCTCGCCGCGGCGGTGGAGAAGGTGGGGCTCGACCGGGCCAAGGTGCGGACGGCGCTGGAGAACACCCAGGGCTTCGTGGGGCAGAGCGGCGTGTTCCGCTTCTCCGCCGCCGACCACAACGGCCTCGGCATGGACTCCTTCGAGATGCTCACGGTGAAGGACGGCAAGTTCGTCCCCCTGGCCAAGTGAGGGATCACGCCATGACCCGCCTGCTCCGGATCCTCGCCCTCGTCGCCTTCGTCCCCGCCCTGGCCCGGGCCGCCCCCGAGCCCATCAAGGTGGGGGCCCTCCTCTCGGTCACCGGCCCGGCCGCCTTCCTGGGCGCCCCGGAGGCCCGCACGCTGGAGATGCGCGTGCAGGAGCTGAACGCCCGGGGAGGCGTGGGCGGCCGCCCCATCCAGCTCGTGCTCAAGGACACCGGCGCGAGCCCCGAGAAGGCCGTCTCCTTCGCCCGGCAGCTCATCGAGGAGGAGAAGGTCTTCGCCATCATCGGGCCCTCCACGTCCGGCGAGTCGATGGCGGTCAAGGCGCTCGCCGAGGAGGGCAAGACGCTGCTCCTCTCCGCGGCCGCCGCCGAGGCCATCGTGAACCCGGTCCTGCCCCACGTGTTCAAGGTGGCGCCCCGCGACAGCTACGCCGTGGAGGTCATCTTCCAGCGCATGAAGAAGATGGGCATCACCCGCATCGGCTTCCTCTCCTCCAACACGGGCTTCGGCAAGGGGGGCAAGGAGCAGGTGGAGAAGCTGGCCCCGCAGTACGGCATCACGCTGGCGGTGAACGACGTCTACGACAAGAACGCCACCGACCTCACCGCCGAGGTGACCAAGCTCAAGGCCGCCGGCGTCCAGGCCATCCTCAACTGGTCGATCGAGCCGGCCCAGTCCATCGTGGTGAAGAACGCCCGCCAGATCGGCCTGACCGTTCCCATCTTCCAGAGCCACGGCTTCGCCAACCTCCAGTACGTGAAGGCCGCCGGCAGCGCCGCCGAGGGGGTCATCTTCCCGGCCAGCCGCATCGTGGTCGCGGGCGAGCTCCAGCCGGGCAATCCCCAGAAGCCGGTGGTGGAGGCCTACCGGAAGGCCTACGAGGCGCGCTACGGAGAGGACGTCTCCACCTTCGGCGGCCACGCCTGGGACGCCTTCGGCATCCTCATCCAGGCCATCGAGCAGGTGGGCCCCGACCGCGTGAAGGTCCGCGCCGCGGTGGAGAACATGAAGGGCTTCGTGGGAACGGCCGGGGTCTTCAACTTCTCGCCCACCGACCACAACGGACTCGACATCGGCGCCTTCGAGCTCTGCACGGTGAAGAACGGGCGCTTCGCTCCGCTCGGGAACTGACCCGGGAACCGGGCGGCCGAGAAGCACGTGGCGGCATGACCATCGACCTCGCGCTCCAGTACCTCGTCGCGGGGCTGACGTACGGGGCGATCTACGCCGTCGTCGCCATCGGCTTCAACATCGTCTACAGCGCCACCGGGATCATCAACTTCGCCCAGGGTGAATTCGTCATGCTGGGCGGGATGATCGCCGTCCAGGCGTCCCGCTCGATGCCGCTCCCGGCCGCCATCGCGCTCGCGGTGGCGGCCGCCGCCGCGGTGGGCGCGCTGGTCGAGGTGGCCTTCCTCCGGTGGCTCCGGAGGCCCACCGTGCTGCGCATGGTGGTCATCACCATCGGGGTCTCCATCCTGCTCCGGGAGGGGGCGCTCTTCCTCTGGGGCGAGGGGGTGCGCTCGCTCCCCTACTTCACCGGCGACGAGGTCTCCTCGGTGGGGATCCTGGGCGCGCGCATCTCGCCGCAGGTCTTCTGGGTGCTCGGCACGGTGGCCCTCATCGTCGGGGTCCTCGAGTGGTTCTACCGGCGCACGCTGCTGGGCTGGGAGATGCAGGCCTGCGCCGCCAACAAGGACGCCGCGGCTCTCTGCGGCGTGCCGGTGCGGCGGCTCGTCACCCTGTCCTTCGCCCTGGCCGCGGCCATCGGCGCGCTGGCCGGGGCGGTGGTCTCCCCCATCACCTACACCTCCTACGCGGCGGGGGGGCCGCTCGCCATCAAGGGCTTCACCGTCGCCATCCTGGGCGGGCTCGGCAACTCCGGGGGAGCGGTGGCGGCGGGGCTGGCGCTCGGGGTCGTGGAGTCCTTCGCGGTGTCGGTGCTGCCGGCCGCCTACAAGGACGTGGTCACCCTCTCCCTGCTGCTCGCGGTGCTGGTGGTCCGCCCGAGCGGCCTCTTCGCGAGCGGCGAGGCCGCGCGCCTGAAGGACTTCTAGGTGAGGCGCGGAAGCCTTCCCGCCCCGGCCCGGGTGGCCCTCCTGGCCGCCGCGGTGGTGGCGGTGCAGCTCGCCACCCAGGCCTCCGGCAAGGGCTTCTACCTCACCCAGCTCACCATGACCGGGTACTACGCGCTCGTGGTGCTGGGGCTCTCGCTGCTCATGGGCTACGCCGGGCAGATCTCGCTCGGGCAGGCCGGCTTCTTCGCCATCGGCGGCTACGCGGCCGCCTTCCTCTCCACCGTCGACCTCACGGCCCAGAAGGCCCTTCCGGCCTTCGCGATGGCCACCCGCATCGGCCTGCTGGTGTCCCGGCCCGACCTCTACGGAGGCATGACGCTCGGGGTGAATCCGTGGGCGGGGCTCATCCTGGGCGTGGCCCTCGCCTCCGGGGTGGCCTTCGCCGTGGGGGTGCCGGTGCTGCGGCTGCGCGGCCACTACCTGGCCATGGCCACGCTGGCCTTCGGCACCATCGTGTCCGCCGTGGCGGTGGGCACGCAGCGCCTCGGTGCGGCCGACGGCATCTCCGGCGTGCCCCCGTTTCCCATCCTCCCCGGCGTGCGCATCGGCGGCGGCTCGGCCGACCGGGTCGCCAACTACTACCTGGCCTGGGGGCTGGTGGCGCTCGCCATGCTGCTCCTCGGCAACCTGGTCCGCTCCCGCACCGGCCGCGCCCTGCGGGCCATCCACGGCGCCGAGGACGCGGCGCGCGCCATGGGCGTGGACTCCGCGCGCATGAAGGTCCGGGTCTTCGTGCTCGCCGCGGGCATGGCGGCGGCGGCCGGCGTGCTCCTCACCCACTACGTGGGCGGCATCGGGCCCTCCGAGGCCTCGGTCATGAAGTCGGTCCGCTACGTGGCCATGGTGGCCGTGGGCGGCATGGGCAGCCTCTGGGGAGCGCTCTCGGCCGCCGCGCTGCTCGAGTTCCTCTCGCTCCGCGGCGTCTTCGGCGCCCATGACGACGCGGTGTTCGGGGGTATCCTGGTCCTGGTCATGCTCTTCGCTCCCGACGGGATCCTGAGCATCCGCGCCCGCGCTCTCCTGGAGAGGCTGCGGGGCCGCGCGTCGCGGCCCGGGGAGGAGACGTGAACCTCCTCGAGGTGAACGGCGTCTCCAAGCGCTTCGGAGGCGTGCAGGCGGTGAAGGGCGTCTCCTTCCGCGTCCGGAAGGGGGCGGTGAAGGCGGTCATCGGCCCGAACGGCGCCGGCAAGACCACCCTCTTCGACCTGCTCTCCGGCTTCCGCGCCCCCGACGAGGGAACGGTCCGCTTCAAGGGCCAGGAGATCCACGGCCAGGAGCCGCACCGGGTGGCGGCGCACGGCATCTCTCGCACCTTCCAGAATCTCAAGCTGTTCGGCCACATGACGGCGCTCGAGAACGTCATGGTGGGCCGTCACGTCCGCAGCCAGTCCGGGATGGTGGCCGGGATGCTCTCCTCGCCCGCGGCACGGCGCGAGGAGCGGGAGATCGAGGAGCGGGCCCGCGGGGAGATGCGATTCCTCGGGGTGGAGCCGCTCGCCCACTCCCCGGCCGGGAGCCTGGCCTACGGGCAGCAGCGCGCGGTCGAGCTGGCCCGGGCGCTCTGCGCCGAGCCGGAGCTCCTGCTCCTCGACGAGCCGGCGGCGGGGCTCAACATGCGGGAGACGTCCGAGCTCGCCGACCAGGTGCTGCGCATCCGGGACCGGGGCGTCACCGTGCTGCTGGTCGAGCACGACATGTCGCTCGTCATGCGCATCTCCGACGAGGTGGCGGTGCTCTGCTTCGGCCAGAAGATCGCCGACGCCGATCCGCGCTCGGTGCAGCGCGATCCCGAGGTCGTCCGGGTCTACCTGGGAGAGGAGTAGCCGCACCGATGCTCCGGATCCGCAACCTCGACGTCTCCTACGGGCCGGTGGCGGCGCTGCGCCGCGTTTCGCTGCACGTGAACCCGGGCGAGATCGCCACCATCATCGGCGCCAACGGCGCGGGCAAGAGCACGCTGCTCCGCACCATCGCGGGCCTGACCCCGGCCCGGGGCGGCGAGGTGGACTTCCGTGGCTCCCCGGTGCTGGGGCTGCGCACCGAGCGCATCGTGGCCCTGGGCTGCTCGCTCGTCCCGGAGGGGCGGCAGGTCTTCGCGACGCTCCCGGTGCGGGAGAACCTCCTCATCGGCGGCTCGGTGCGGGTGCGGCGCGGCCTGCGGCGCGAGGTGGAGGGGGATCTGGAGAAGGTCTACCGGCTCTTCCCCCGGCTCCAGGAGAGGGAGCGGCAGCTGGCCGGCACGCTCTCCGGCGGGGAGCAGCAGATGCTCGCCATCGGGCGCGCCCTGATGGCCCGCCCCTCGCTGGTCATGCTCGACGAGCCGTCGATGGGGCTCGCCCCGCTCGTGGTGAAGGACATCCTCCTCACCGTGGAGCGCATCGCGGCCGGGGGGACCACCGTGCTCCTCGTCGAGCAGAACGCCCGGAGCGCGCTGCGCGTGGCACGCCGGGGCTACGTGCTGGAGAACGGGCGGGTGGTCCTGGAGGGGACGTCGGAGGAGCTGCTCTCGAACCGCGACGTGCAGCGCGCCTACCTGGGGAGCGAGGTCATGCCATGAACGTGCAGCCGGATCGCGAGGCGATGGACCGCAAGGAGCTCGAGCAGCTCCAGCTGGAGCGGCTCGAGGCGACGCTCAACCGGGTGCAGCGAAGCGTGCCCTTCTACCAGCGCCGCTTCGCCGAGGCGGGCTTCGACGCCGAGGGGCTGCGCTCGCTCGCCGACCTGCGCCGCCTTCCCCTCACCGAGAAGCGCGACCTGCGCGACAACCACCCTTACGGGATGTTCGCCGTGCCGCTGCGGGACGTGGTGCGGGTCCACGCATCCTCGGGCACGACCGGCCTCGCCACCGCGGTGGGATACACCCGGAACGACCTCCGGACCTGGTCCGACCTGGTGGCCCGGGTGCTGGTCGCCGGGGGTGTGGGCAAGGACGACGTGGTGCAGGTGGCCTTCGACTACGGCCTCTTCACCGGCGCCTTCGGCTTCCACCAGGGCGCGGAGCGCCTGGGCGCCTCGGTGATCCCGGTCTCGTCGGCCAGCGCGCGGCGGCAGGTGGGGATCATGAGGGACTACCGGAGCACGGCGCTCGTCTGCACTCCCAGTCACGCGATGACGCTGGCCGACGCAGCCCTCGACGCCGGCATCCGGCCGGGCGAGCTCTCGCTCCGCTTCGGGCTCTTCGGGGCCGAGCCCTGGTCCGAGTCGATGCGGGCCGAGCTGCAGGCCAAGCTCAAGCTCGTGGCCACCGACAACTACGGCCTGTCCGAGGTGGGCGGGCCCAGGCCTGGCCGGCGAGTGCCTGGAGCGGCAGGGGCTGCACGTCGCCGAGGACCACTTCCTCGTCGAGGTGATCGACCCGGAGTCCCTGGCGCCCGTTCCCGACGGGACGGTGGGGGAGCTGGTCGTGACCACGCTGACCCGGGAGGCCATGCCGGTGATCCGCTTCCGGACCCACGACCTGGCCTCCCTCACCCGCGCTCCCTGCGCCTGCGGCCGGACCCTGGCCCGCATGAGCCGGGTGAAGGGACGTACCGACGACCTCCTCATCGTGAAGGGGGCGCGGGTCTTCCCGTCGGAGATCGAGGCCGTGCTTCTCGAGGTGGAGGGAACCGAGCCCCACTACGAGATCGTGCTCGAGCGCCGGGAAGGGAAGGACGAGGCGCTGGTCCGGGTCGAGGCTACCCACCCGGGCGACGAGGCGCTGCGCGGGTCGGTCGAGCGGCGACTCGCCTCCGAGCTGGGCGTCTCGGTCGTGGTCGAGCTCGTGGCCCCGCGAACGCTGGCCCGGTCCGAGGGCAAGGCCCGACGGGTGACCGACCGGAGCCGTCCCGGATAGGGCGCGAGGCGCGGCGTGGATGACGCGCCTCGCCATGCGAATCCCGCCGAGGCGGGACGTCGTCGCCTTGACAGTTGGCCTCTCCCCGACAAACAACAGGCGCTTACGCGTCGCGCCGCGCGCGTCCGCACCGGGATTCACCCACCGTAATTGGAGGCAGCATGACGCTTCGTCACCTCGCGCCCGCGCCGTTGCTCGCGGTCGCGATCCTCGCCTGCACGCCTTCCGTGCCATCCAATCCCAACACCGAGATCGTCACCGCCGAGTTCAACCCGGCCACCTCGACCATCCCGCTGCCCAACTCGCTGGCGATCAGCCCGGACCTGAACCCGGCCATCCTGGCGCCGCGGAACGCGCAGGAGGAGCTGCTCGGGTACTTCCACGCGCAGGGGGGGTTCCCGCCCGACCAGGTGCTCCCGCTCACCTTCCCCATCTCGACGCTCACGGTGAACGGGCCGAACGACGTGACCTCGACGGCGCCCGACATCGACATGGCCTCGATCGTGCCCTGCACCGGCCTGAACTCGCCGGGCAACTGCAACCTGTTCGTCTTCGACGCGCTCGCAGCGGCCGACGAGGCGTTTCCGGCGTACGCGGTCACCTACACGAAGGGCGCGTCGAGCGGTGCCCTGGGCGTGGTCCCCTGGACCGACGGAGCGACCCCCTGGCGTCCGGGCGGCCTCTACTTCTACGCGCTCCGCGGCGGCACGAGCGGGATCAAGACCACCACAGGGGTGCCGCTGCAGCCGTCGTCCACCACCTTCACGCTCATCTTCGGGCGGCCGAGCGACTTCACCTGCCCCTCCACCAGTCCGGACTGCGCGCTCACGGCGCTGAAGACGCTCCAGACCCAGTACCAGCCCGTCTTCGCGACCATCCAGAACCGGGGCTTCCCGCTCGATGAGACGGTGGTGGTGGGCACCTTCCCGGTCGCCCCGGCCACCACCTGGGTGGTCGCCGATCCGGGCGCGGCCGAGGTGCCCATCCCGTCCAACTTCCTGCTCGACCCCCTCACGAACAAGGTCTCGGCTGCGGTCGACCAGCTCATCGGCCTGCCCATGAGCTCGCTCGACGGGTTCAGCACCACCGGCATGGACATCGCGCAGACCTCCGGCCCGATCAGCGCGGGCAGCGTCCGCAGCTCCACCGGTCAGGGGGTCCACCTGTACAAGGCTGGCGCCACCTCGGCCACGGAGGTCCAGGCGGTCTATCTCCAGCCACCGCCCATCACCGTCGATCCGAGCACCGGGCTGCCCTGCGCCCCGGTGAACGCCCAGGGCGACTTCGGCCCCGGCTGCGTCTCCACCGTGATCGGCATCCAGCCGGCGCTCACGCTGCCGACCGCGGGCGGCCCGGTCGCCCTGCCTCCGCTCGAGGAGAACACCGAGTACGCCGTCGTCATCACCAACAAGGTCACCGACCCGGCCGGCATCCCGCTCTCCAAGACCACGCTCGGCCAGATGCTGCTCTTCACCCACCCGCTCTGCACGCCCTCGCCCGCCTGCGCGAGCGCGCCCACCACGGCGACCTCCGAGATCCTGGGAGTCTCCGGCGCGCAGGCCTCCCTCCTCGAGAGCATGCGGCTCCGGCTCCGGCCGGTCGTCACGCAGTTGGCGACGGACCACGGGATCGCCAAGGCCGACATCGCGATGCCGTACACCTTCCGCACCCAGAGCATCACCTCCGACGCGCTCCAGCTGGGCGCGGGGCCGTACGCCCTGAACCCCCTCACGGGCCAGCCGGCCTTCCCCGACGCGCCGGTGGGCTCCGTCGCCGTCACGCCCGCCACCATGGCGTTGAAGTGGGGCGTCCCCCCCGAGCTCCTCGCGGTGGGCATCTCCACCTTCGTCGAGACCAACGTCCTCACCTTCGACAAGCTCGACCCGACCACCGGCGCCTTCAATCCGGTTCCGGCCGCCGGGGCCGTCACCCCGCTCCCGACCCTCGTCGCCATCCCCGCCGGGACGCCCCCCGCGGGCGGCTGGCCGCTCGTGGTCTTCCACCACGGCCTGGGCCGCAGCCGCGGCGACTCGCTCTTCATCGCCGGAGCACTGGCAGGGAACGGCATGGTGGTCGCGGCCATCGACGCCGCCAAGCAGGGCGCTCGCTCCTGGTGCGTGGCGGACACAGTGGCCGGAACCTCGGTGGGATGCGCGAATGGAGTCACCTGCGACACCAGCGTCTTCGCCCAGCAGCAGGGTGACCCTCCCACCGGCCGCCCGGGCCTCTGCACCGACAACGCCCTGCAGCTCGCCCCCATCGGCCCAGGCGCATTCGATCCGTCGCTGGGCGGGGGCAACGCGGTCACCTCGGCCGCCTTCCTCGTCTCGGCGAACTTCTTCCGGAGCCGGGACACCGTCCGGCAGGACATCCTCGACCAGTCGATGCTGGTGCGGGTCCTCACCTCGGCGAACGGACAGGCGGCGCTGACCGGAGCCGCGGGCAGCACCGTGGCCATCGACCCGTCGCGCGTCTTCTACGTGGGCCAGTCGCTCGGCTCCCTCGAGGGCACCGTCGACCTGGCGGCCAACCCGCGCTTCTCCCGCGCGGTGCTGAACGTGGGCGGCGGAACCATCGTGGACATCCTCACCACGTCGCCGAGCCTCGGCCCCGCCTTCCTGTCGGTCCTGGCCTCGGTGGGGATCGTTCCGGGCACGCCCGACTACCTCCTCTTCCTCATCTCGGCGAAGTGGATCCTCGATCCGGCCGACCCGATCAACTTCGCGCAGCACCTCGTGACCGCACCGCTGCCAAACCTCCTCGTCGACCCGACCGGCGCGACGCCGCAGGCCCCCAAGGACGTCCTCGGGCAGGCGGCCCGCTGCGACCTCACGGTTCCCAATTCCACCAGCGAGCTTCTCTACGGCCTCATCGGCCTCGGGCCCCTCGAGCCCACGGAGTCCGGCACCGGCACGGAGCTCCAGTGGTACATGAACTCGACCAGCGGCACGTGTCCGGAGACCACCACCGGCCCCGGCGCCAGCCACGGCTTCCTGCTCGACTGGAGCAACCCGGGTGCCGCTGCGCTCGCCCAGGAGAACGTCGTCTCGTACCTCCTCGGCGGCCCCGTCTCCCCCACCCCCGTCATCGTCCCCGCTGCCCCCTGAGGACCGCCATGCGCAAGCTCCTGCTCGCTCTCCTCCTGGTCCCGGCCGTCGCCTCCGCGGGCGGCTACTCCATCCCCAGCGTCGTCGCCCGCGACCTCGCCATGGGCGACTCGCTGGTGGCCGACCAGACCACCGCCGGCGCGGTCTTCCGGAACCCGGCGGCGCTGTCGCGCCTGTCCGGGCTCGACCTGACCCTGAACCTCAGCATCCTGGGCAACGGGTCCACCTGGACCAACACCACCAGCTACTTCCCGTCGCCGGTCTCCACCGACTTCAAGGCGGCGACGCCGGCGGCGTTCTTCATCTCCTGGTCGGGCAAGATCGCCGGCCACGGGTACGGCGTCGGGGCCGGCGTGAACGTCCCCGGCGGCGGGAACGTCTTCTGGCCGTCCGACTGGGCCGGGCGGCACACCATCATCTCGGTGGACCGCAAGCTCTTCGGCTCGTACCTGACGGCCGGCTTCGAGATCATCCCGCAGATCCGCGTGGGCGGTGGCCTCATCTACTACTACGCCACCGAGAAGCTCACGGTGGACAAGGCGCTCCCCGGCGGACAGGACGGGCTCGTCACGCTGGCCGACTCGGGCGGCGCGGTGAGCTGGGACGCCTCGCTCGAGATCCAGCCGCTCCTCGACGTCCCCTTCCGCATCGGCGTGGACTACAAGCAGCAGGCCTTCATGAAGCTGAAGGGCCCGGCCAACTTCGCCTTCCCGCCGGCCTTCGGGGCCGCCTACCCGAACCAGGACTTCGAGCACGTGCTCCCCTACCCGAGCACCTTCAACGTGGGCGTGGCCTGGCGCCCCATTCCCGAGGTGGACCTCACCGCGGGGTACACCTACGAGCACTACAGCGTCTACGTCTCGGACACCTTCGTCGGGCAGACCACCGACCCGTCCACCGGGCAGCTCCTCGAGCTTTCGGTGTGGCGCAATTACGGCAACGCCAGCATCTACCGGCTCGGCGTGGCCTGGCAGGTCCTCCCGGTCCTCGAGCTGCGCGCCGGCGGACTCTACGACCACTCGGGCGTGAACCCCGCCTACTTCAACCCGTCGCTCCCCGACGGGAAGGCCTGGGCAGGCTCGCTGGGCCTGGGCTGGGAGGTCATGAAGGACCTGTCGATCAACGCCGCCTTCTTCAACGCCTGGTTCGAGACCCTGAACTCGGTCCCCGCGCCGAGCACGGCCACGATCGACAACGCCTCATCGTTCCCGGGCCAGTTCAAGAGCTGGGCGTGGATCGCCAGCCTGGGCGTGAACTGGAAGTGGGACCCGCAGGCGAAGAAGGCGAACTGATCCTCGCCGTTCACCGGATGTGAACACGGGCGCGCCCTCCGGGGCGCGCCCTTCGTTCGGGGGCGAAGAACCGGGCGGCGCCGTCAGGGGAAGCAGAATTCCTGGGGCAGGAGCGGGCTGCCGGCCAGCTGACCCTGGAGCGCCGCCACCCACAGCTCGATCCACTCGCCGGCCGTGGTGGGCGACTCGTCCGGCGCGTTGATGTGCCGCACGATCTCGAGCTCCGTCCCCCCTCCCGGCGCCGGCGTGGCCACCACCGACTGGCGCATGAGCACCACGTAGGAGGTGCCGTCGACCTTCTGCGCCTTCACGTTCACCTTCTGGATGGCCTGGGCCGCGTCCCGGGTGGTGGCGCCGCGCCAGTCGACCCGGAACCAGTTGGCCTGGTGCAGGGCGCCGCCGCGCGGGGTCTCCTTCACGGCGAAGCTGAGCTCGTACTCCGGCTCGGGGCGATCGATGGGCTCGCATTCGACGCTCTCGCGGTCGGGATACACCGCCACGATCACGCCCGGCCGCCACTGGAGTGCTGCCCAGACCTCGGCTGGCGGCGCGGAGAGCAGCACGCGGCCATGGGCCCAGTGGTGCGTGGGAGTGGGCCCGTTCGCCAGCCGGGACCCGGTGAGGAGGGCGACGGTGCCCGGCGTCGTGGGCACGGCAGGCCACTCGGCCGGCGCGGTTGCCGGTGCCTCCCACGGCTCGACGCCGGACGGGAAGCCGGTGGTCTCCGTGGCGCAACCCGCGGCGGCGAGCACTGCCGCGAACGCCAGGAGCGGCCACCCGGACCGACGCATGTCCAGGGCGCGTCCTACGGAAGGACGCAGTACCCCGCGGTCGTCATCGTGCCGTGAAGCTGGCCGTTGAGCCCGTCGAAGTACTCCTGGATCCACTTCTGGAGCTGGTAGGGATCGTCGGAGTGCCCGTTGGTGTTGATCTGGCGGACGACGTCGAGGCGGGTCCAGCCCGGGTGGGCCGGGTCCGCGGTGAACACGATCGACCCGAGGATCTTCGGGACCTCGACGGTTCCCGCGGTCTTCCCGTAGAGCACCTTCACCTCGGTGGGTGCCTCGGGGGTCCCCTGGCTCACGCCGGCGCGCCAGGTGATCTCGAACGTGTAGTGGCTCTGGATGCCGCCGTGGGGGATCTCCTTGGTGACGAAGTTCACCGGGTAGAGCGGATCCGAGATGAGCCAGGCGTCGCAATCGCTCTCGTCCCTCTCGGGCCAGAAGCCGATGTCCACACCGGTCGGAACCTGGAGGGCCTGCCACACCGTTGCGAGGGAGAACGGCACGCATCCGCGGGCCTTGCGCTCGTTGTAGCTCGGGTTCGCGAGCACCGCGCGGGCGGCGCCGATGGTGAGCGAGCCGGAGCCGGTCGCGGTCTCGCACTCGGAGGGCAGGGCCACGTCCGTCGCGAGCGCCACGGGACCCAGTCCGGGGGGCAATTCCGTGGACTCGGTCCCACAGGCGGCCAGGAACAGCGGCGCGATCAGGGCTGCCGGAAGGAAGGCTCGGAGGCGTCGGTTCATGGCTCACATTCTAACCCGGTCGCCCGGACCGCGCCGTCGATGATTTTGCGTAGCGACATCGGACACCTACCGTCGATCATCCATGCACGTCTCCGGCAGGTGGCCAGGGTGGCGTCGAGAATTCGCATCAAAGCTCGCATTCTGCGTTCCCGGCGTCGACAGCGCCCTTGCCCCGTGGTCCACTCCGCCGGTGCGCAAGCCGGTCCCGGCCATGGACGTCACCCCAGGGCGCAGCTGGCCGCTCGGCGCCACCCTCGCCGGGGGCGGCGTGAACTTCAGCATCTGGTCCCGGCACGCCACCGCCGCCGAGCTGTGCCTCTTCGACCGGGCCGAGGACGCCAGGCCCTCGCGCTCCATCCGGCTCGACCCCCGCCTCCACCGCACCTACCACTACTGGCACGTGCACGTGGCCGGCCTCGCGCCGGGCCAGCTCTACGGCTGGCGGATCCACGGCCCGTTCGACCCGGCGCACGGCTACCGCTTCGACGGACAGAAGCTGCTCCTCGACCCCTACGCGCGCTCGGTGGCCGTGCCCACCACCTACGACCGGTGGGCCGCGGCTCGGCGCGGGGACAACGCCGGCACTGCCATGAAGGGAGTGGTGGCCGACCTCTCCCGCTACGACTGGGAGGGGGACCGGCCGCTGCGCCGCAGGTCGCCCCACGCGGTGATCTACGAGATGCACGTGAAGGGCTTCACCTTCCACGAGAGCTCGGGCGTCGCCCCCGAAAGGCGCGGGACCTTCGCCGGGATGGTGGAGAAGATCCCGTACCTGCGCGACCTGGGCGTGACCGCCGTGGAGCTCATGCCGGTGTTCCAGTTCGACTCCCAGGACGCCGTCGGAGGGCTCACCAACTACTGGGGCTACTCGCCGGTCTCCTTCTTCGCTCCCCACCTGGCCTACGCCGCGGCGGGGACGCCACTCGCCGCGCTCGACGAGTTCCGCGACCTGGTCAAGGCGCTGCACCGGGCCGACATCGAGGTGATCCTGGACGTGGTCTTCAACCACTCCGCCGAGGGCGACGACAAGGGGCCCACCCTCTCCATCCGTGGCCTGGACAACCGGGCCTACTACATCCTCGACGGCTACCGGCGCTACGCGAACTTCACGGGATGTGGCAACACCCTCAAGGCCAACCACCCGGTGGTGCGGCGGCTCATGCTCGACGCGCTCCGCCACTGGGTCGCGGAGATGCACGTGGACGGGTTCCGCTTCGACCTGGCCTCCGTGCTCTCCCGGGACACCGACGGCCACCCGGTGCGGAACGCCCCGGCGGTCTGGGACATCGAGAGCGACCCGGTGCTGGCCGGCTCGAAGCTCATCGCCGAGGCCTGGGACGCCGCCGGCCTCTACCAGGTGGGCCACTTCGTGGGTGACGCCTGGAAGGAGTGGAACGGCAAGTTCAGGGACGACGTGCGGTCGTTCCTGCGCGGGGATCCGGGGCGGGTGTCCCAGTTCGCCAACCGGCTGCTCGCCAGCCCCGACCTCTACGAGCAGAAGGAGCGGGAGCCGGAGCAGAGCGTGAACTTCGTCACCTGCCACGACGGGTTCACCCTGAACGACCTCGTCACCTACCAGGTGAAGCACAACGAGGCCAACGGCGAGGGGAACCGGGACGGCTCGGACCACGAGCTCTCCTGGAACTGCGGCGCGGAGGGACCCTCCACGGACCCCGCCGTGGAGCAGCTCCGCAACCGTCAGGTGAAGAACTTCCTGGCGGTGAACCTGCTCTCGGCCGGCGTCCCCATGATCCTGATGGGGGACGAGATGCGCCGCACCCAGCGCGGGAACAACAACGCCTGGTGCCAGGACAACGAGATCTCCTGGCTCGACTGGAGCCTGCGGAAGACCCACGCCGACGTCCACCGCTTCCTCCGCCGGCTCATCCGGCTGCGCTCCTCGGTGCACCCCGACCCCCGCCGCTCCGGGACGCTCACCCAGTTCCTCCGCAGCGCTCGCATCGAGTGGCACGGCGTGAAGCTCTGCGAGCCCGACTGGAGCGATCAGGGCCGGTCGCTGGCCGTGACCTTCCAGGAGCCCGATGGCCCTGCGCTCGCGCACGTGATGGTGAACGCCTGGACGGAGCCGCTGGAGTTCGAGCTCCCCCGCGTCGAGGCCGGGTGGCGCCTCATGGTGGACACCTTCCTGCCCTCGCCCGACGACATCCGGAGCTGGGAGGAGGCGGCGGTGCTGGAGACCGGGAGCTACCTCGTCAACTCGAACTCCTTCGTCTTCCTGGCCGCGCTGGCGCCGGAGCAGATCGAGGAGGTCACGCCGCAGGCCGCGACTGGAGCCATACCTCCAGCCCCTGGGAGTTGAGGTCGAGGTCGGCGGCGAAGGCCTCCAGCGCCTCCTCCCTCGTTCCCTTCCAGCCGCGCTGCGAGAGCAGGCCGAGCAGCTGCGCCTCCAGGCCCGCCCGGATGGCCGCCTGCCGCCCCGGCCCTGACGGCGCGGACTCCGCCACCGCCACGTGGCCGTCCACCGCGGCGAGCATGGCCTGGGCGGCCTCGGGGATCCGCCCCTCGATCATGCCGTAGTGGGTGAGGTACATGCGCTCCGGCTTCTCGGCCAGCATGCGCTCCACCGAGGCCCGCAGCGCCGGCGGGTCGAACTGCACGGGCGTGGTCGTGGGGTACATGAAGGGCCCGCTCGCGTCGTCGAACTCGCGGTAGGAGATGCCGAAGGTGTCGCCGGTGAAGAAGCCGCGGGTGGCCGGGTCGTGGACCACGAAGTGGTGCTTCGCGTGCCCGGGGGTGTCGAGCATGCGGAGCGTCCGGCCGCCCAGCTCGACCACCGTCCCCTCCGGCGCCTCGATCACCCGGTCGGCGGGAGCCGGCAGGACGTCTCCGTAGAGCGCCCGGATGGCCTCCATCCCGCCGTAGACCTCGGCCGCGCCGGCCAGCAGCCTCGAGGGGTCGATCATGTGGCGGGCCCCGCGTGGATGGACGACGAGCCTCGCCGCCGGAAGCCGGGCGAGGAGCGCACCCGCCCCGGCCGCGTGATCGAGGTGGACGTGGGTCACGATGACGTGGCTCACCTCGGCCGGCGCGATGCCAAAGGCGGCCAGGGCCGCCAGCACGTGGGGGACGCTCCGGGCCGTGCCGGTCTCGATCACCGCCGCGCCCGCGGCGCCCTTCACGATCCAGGCCGCGGCCACGCCGGGACGGACGTAGCCGGTGTCCACCAGGATGACTCCCGGTGCAACCTCGCGCGGGGGGGCCGACGCCGCGGTCACTTCCTGGCCCCGAACCCGGCGGGGAGCTCCATGCCCAGGTTCTTCACCGTGAAGGCGTAGACGTCGGCCGCCTCGTCGATGGCCTTCTGGGTTGGCTTGCCGGCGCCGTGCCCGGCCCGGGTCTCGATGCGGGCCAGCACCGGCCTCGGCCCGGCCTGGTCGGCCTGGAGCTGCGCGATGAACTTGAAGGAGTGGGCCGGGACCACCCGGTCGTCGTGGTCTGCGGTGGTCACCAGGGTGGCCGGGTAGGCCGTGCCCTTCCTGAGGCGGTGGAGCGGGCTGTAGGCGTAGAGCGTGTCGAAGCCCAGCTTGATCTCCGACGAGCCGTAGTCGCTCCGCCACGCCCAGCCGATGGTGAACTTGTGGAAGCGCAGCATGTCGAGGACCCCGACCTGGATGAGCGCCACCGCGGTGAGCTCCGGACGCTGGGTCATCACCGCTCCCACCAGCAGCCCTCCGTTCGACCCTCCGTTCATGGCCAGCCGGTCCGGCGAGGTCCAGCCGTTCTTCTGGAGCCACTCGGCCGCGGCGATGAAGTCGTCGAAGACGTTCTGCTTCTTCCCCAGCCGCCCGGCGTCGTACCAGGCCTTCCCGTACTCGCCGCCGCCCCGGATGTTGGCCACCGCGTAGACGCCCCCCATCTCCAGCCACACCGCGCGAGACACGACGAAGGCGGGCAGGAGCGGCTGGTTGAACCCGCCGTAACCGTAGAGGAGCGTGGGGTTGCGCCCGTCGAGCTTCACGTCCTTCCGGTGGAGCAGGAACATGGGCACGCGGGTGCCGTCCTTCGAGGGGTAGAACACCTGCGTGACCTCGTAGGGGGAGGCGTCGAAGTCGACCTTCGGCTTGCGAAAGACCGTGGAGCCGAGCGTCGGCACGTCGAGCCGGTAGACGGTGGGCGGGGCGAGGAAGCCGGTGAACACGTAGAAGGTCTCGGTGTCGGACCGCCTCCCGGAGAACCCGCTCACCGTGCCGATGCCAGGCAGCTCGAGGTCGGACACCTTCTTGCCCGACGCGTCCCACACCTCGACCGCGCTCTTCACGTCGCGCATCCACACCGCGATGAAGCGATCGCCCACCGAGGAGACGTAGCGCAGCACGTCGGTCCCCTTGCCCTCCGGGATGACCTCCTTCCAGTCCTTCTCCTCGGGCCGGCTCCGCGACACGGCGACCAGCCGCTTGCGGGGCGCGCCCCGGTCGGTCACGAAGAAGAAGGTGTCGCCGATCACGTCGACGAAATCGTAGGCGGCGTCCATCCTGTCGAGGAGCGGTCCCGGCTTCGATCCGGGGACGGCGAGGTCCTGGACGAACACGGAACGCTCCGGGCTGGTTCCCTTCCGGGCCGTGATCACCAGCCAGCGCCCGTCGTCGCTCACCGTGGCGTTGAAGTTCCACTCGGGCTGGTCGGGACGCTCGTAGACCAGCACGTCGTCGTCCTGGTGGGTGCCGAGGGTGTGGTACCAGACCTTCTGGTTCAGGTTGAGCGCGGTGAGCTTCTCGGCCTCCAGGGGCGCCGCGTACCGGGAGTAGTAGAAGCCCTTGCCGTCCCTGGTGAAGGAGGCGCCGCTGAACTTGGACCAGCGCACCTCGTCGGGGAGGTCCTTGCCGGTGTCGACGTCGCGCACCCTCCAGATCTGCCAGTCGGATCCTCCGTCGGCGATGGCGTAGGCGAGGAGGCGGCCGTCGTCGGAGAAGTCCATGCCGGAGAGGGCCACGGTCCCGTCCTTGGAGAGCGCGTTGGGGTCGAGCAGCACGCGCCCCTCGACGGCCGCGTCGTCGGTGACGTAGAGGACCGACTGCGGCTGGAGCCCGGAGTTGCGCATGTAGAAGTAGCGCTTGCCGTGCTTCGAGGTCGCGGTGAAGCGCTCGTAGTTCCAGACCTGGGTGAGCCGGTCGCGGATCGCGCCCCGCTGGGGGATCCCGGCCAGGTAGGCGTCGGTCACCGCGTTCTGCGCCGTCACCCAGAGCTTGGTGTCGGCGGCGTTGTCGTCCTCCAGCCAGCGGTACGGGTCCTTCACCTTGGTCCCGAAGTAGTCGTCGACCACGTCCACCTTCTTCGTGACCGGGTACCTGGGCTTCGCCTCCGCGACGGGCGGGGCGACGGACGCCGGCGCAGGTGCGGCGACGTCCGCGGCGGCGAGGGCGAGGGCGAGGAGTTCTGCGAGCAAGGTATCCTCCGGAGATTGCGGTGCGGGCGAAATCCTAGCCGAAACCCGGGGCGGGCGCTTGACGGGAATGGGCTCCGGACACAGGTTCGATGGCGTGCTCCGCGACGACTACGTGATGCGCATGATCCGCCAGCTCACCGAGGCCCTGGCCCGGCTGGCCGGCCTCCGGAAGGCAGGCCTCCTCGACCAGGCGGCGGAGGAGCTCGACGCCGCCTTCGCCTCCCTGGCAGGCATCGACCCGCGCCTGGCCCGCGACGGCGACGCGGCGCTGCTCCTCTCGCTGGTCCAGGATCCGGCCCGCCGCGAGGCGCTCGCCCGGCTCCTCGAGGAGCGGGACGCCCTCCGCGCCGCGCGGGGCGGCCGCCGAGGTTCACCCTGAGCGAATGGCGCGGTCGATCCCCCTGATGGCCTCCAGCGCACCGGCCGCGACGGACAGGTGCGGTGCCCGGATGTCGGCCTCGCGGGGGTTCACCCGGATGACCGTCGCGCCGGGCGTGCGTCCCAGCCGCTCGGTGATCCAGCGGATTGTCGCCACGGCGGTTCCGGCCCCGAGCTCGAGGACCGCCAGCCGATCCTCCCCGTGCTCCTCGAGGAAGGCCTCGAACCGCCGTGCCTGGGCGCTAGACCGGCCGGGCAGCCAGGCCCCGTCGCCGAACATCAGGATGTTGGGGCGGGCCACCCGCGGACAGTTCCGGCAGGTGGGCAGGTGCTCCGCCCGCATCGTCGCCCGGTCCACCGGCACCTCCTCGCGGCAATCCCAGAATCTCCTCGCTGCAGGGCGCCGTGCACTGGAGGTGATGGATGGAGCCGTGGACCTCGTGGACCCGCACCGGGTCGAAGCCTGCCTTCTGGAACTGACCGTCGACATTGGAGGTGACCGCGAAGGCGGGGAGCCCGAGGTCGTCCATCCAGGACCGGAGGATCCGGTAGCCGTCGTGGGGCACGGTCTCGCGGTAGAGGTGGAGCCGGTGCCCGTAGAAGCCCCATCCGAAGGCCGGGTCCTCGTCGAAGTGATCGGGGTTGGCCGCGTCGACGAAGGACAGGCCGAGCCTCTCGTACACGGGGTAGGCGTTCCAGAACCCCTGGTCGCCCCGGAAGTCGGGGAGCCCGGAGTCGACCCCCATCCCGGCTCCGGTGGCCACCACCAGCGCCCGTGCACCGCGGATGGCCGCCGCCGCGCGCGCGAAGCCCTGCTCGTCCGGACCCATGACGCCCCCGAGGAGAGCACCTCCCAACTTCCCTGGCAAACCCCCCGGGCTCCGGGCAATATCCGCCCCTTCCCCTCACGCCGGAGATGAACCTTGAAGATCGCGAATGGAATGGTGGTTGCCCTCGACTACAAGCTCCACCTGGGCGACGGCGAGGTCATCGACGCCTCGGAGCCGGGCAGCCCGCTCTACTACATCCAGGGCGAGGGCAGCATCGTGCCCGGGCTCGAGCGCGCGCTGGAGGGGCTCTCGAAGGACGACACCCGGCAGGTGGTCGTCCCTGCCGAGGACGGTTACGGCCCGCACGACCCCCAGGGCGTCCAGGAGGTCCCGAAGGACGCGTTCGGAGGCGAGCTCCCCGAGCTCGGCAACCAGTACACCGCGCGCGGCCCGGACGGCGAGGTGGTTCCCTTCGTGGTGAAGGAGATCAAGGCCGACGTGGTGGTGGTCGACCTGAACCACCCGCTCGCCGGCCAGACCCTCCACTTCGACGTGGCCATCCGGGAGGTTCGCGAGGCCACCGCCGAGGAGAAGGAGCACGGCCACGTGCACGAGGCGGGCGGCCACCATCACCACTGACGGGACCCCGGGGGGGAGCGGCGAGACCGACGCCCCGATCGAGACTTCCGCGGAGAGCCGCGGAGGCGTTAAGAGAACGGGATGACCTCCTCCCGTCTCGCCGTGGCGCTCCCGTTGCTCGCAGCCCTCTCCTTCCCCGCGCTCGTCCGGGCGGATGACACCGCCGCTGCCGTGAAGAAGGCGGAGGCGGCCATCGCGCTCTTCAAGAAGGCCGACCCGTCCATCTCCAGGTTCTTCGAGAAGTCGGCGGGCTGGGCGGTCTTCCCGTCGGTGGCGAAGGGCGCCATCGGAATCGGCGGCGCCGGCGGTAGCGGCGTGCTCTTCGAGAAGGGGAAGGCCACCGGCAAGACCTCCCTGGCACAGGTCACCATCGGCCTGGCGCTGGGCGGCCAGGAGTATGCCGAGATCATCTTCTTCGAGAACGACCTCGCGCTGACCAGCTTCAAGGGCGGCGACTTCGCCCTGGCCGCACAGGTCAGCGCAGTGGCCGCTGCCTCCGGCGCGGCGGCGAGCGCCAAGTACAGCCAGGGCGTGGCGGTCTTCACGATCGCCATCGGTGGGCTCATGTACGAGGCCAGCGTGGGTGGCCAGAAGTTCGGCTACGAGCCCTTCGGCGCGAAGAAGAAGTAGGGGTGCGACCCGGCGCAGCGGTCCTCGTCGCGGCCTTCCTCGCCGCCCCTCTCGTGGCGCGCCCCGACGCCGCAGCCGAGGCGGAGGGCGAGGCGGCGATCCCTTGCGCCTGCAGTTCCGACTGCGTGGAGAAGGTCCACCACGGCAGCGTCTGCGTGGAGGGGCACTGCAAGCCGTACGAGGATGCCTGGAGCCTCCTCGACTGGATCGGCCTGGCCCGCGAGGAGAAGGGGACCCCGCCCCCCTACGTGCTCCTGCCCGCCGTCCTCCCGGCCATCGGGTACAACCCGGCCATGGGGGCGGTGTTCGGCCTCACCGGGACGCTCGGGATGTACCTGGGGCCCCCCGCGACGACGACCATCTCCAGCCTCCAGGGGGTGTTGCTCTACACCACCATGAGCCAGCTCATCGTCCAGCTCTCGACGACGGTGCTCACCGCCCGGAACGAGTGGCAGCTCCAGGGAGACTGGCGCTTCCTCGTGTTCAACCAGAAGACCTACGGCCTGGGCACCGGGCCCCAGGCCCTGTCGGCTGCCCCGATGAACGAGGACTTCAACCTGGTCCGGTTCCACGAGACCGTGCTCCGCAGGATCTGGGGCGATCTCTACGTCGGCCTCGGCTACCGGCTCGACAGCTACTACGACGTCCGGGACACGAACATGGACCTCACGGCGCCGGCGCCCGTCGTCGGACCGAACCACGCCTACAGCCTGGCCTACGGCTTCAACCCGCACCAGGGGGTGGTCTCGGGCGGGACGCTGGCCGCCCTCTTCGACAGCCGCGACTCGACCATCAACCCGTACCGTGGGTATTACGGATCGGCCAGCTTCACCGTGAGCCCCACCTGGCTCGGCTCCTCGCAGGCGAGCACCAGCCTGGAGGCCCAGTTCCGCGTCTACGCCCCGCTCGACGACGACGTCCCCCGGAACGTCCTGGGCTTCTGGCTCTACTACAGGGGGATCACCTCCGGCGTCGCGCCCTACCTGGCGCTCCCCTCCATCGGCTGGGACCAGAAGAACCGGACCGGCCGCGGCTACGTCCAGGGACGCTGGCGGGGAACGCAGGAACTCTATGGCGAGGTGGAGTGGCGGTTCCGCATCACGGACAACGGACTCCTGGGAGGGGTGGTGTTCGCCAACGCCGGGAGCTTCGCAGCGCCGGCCTTCCAGGCGAGCGGCCCGGGGTGGAGCTACGCGAGCGAGAAGGTCGGGGTGCTGCAGTTCATCCGGCCAGCCGGCGGCGTCGGCCTCCGCTTCCTGATGAACCGCGACTCGAGGACCAACGTCGCCCTCGACTTCGCCTTCGGGGAGGGCTCGTGGGGCGTGTGGTTCAACGCCGGCGAGTATTTCTAGTGCCCCGCCCCAGGCGAGGTGATGTGGCGAGAGCGCCGAGACCGACGCGAGGCGGGCGCCCGAGGAGGGAGCAGCGGAGGCGCAGCAGCGCTGCGTCGAGCAGCGCACCGACGAGGCCGCTCGCCGCAGCGAGAGGATCGGCGCTCGCAGTAGTCATCTTGCCAAGGTCGGGGCATTAGACTCCGCCGCGCTTCCGGCCGCCGTAGCGCCCTTCCGCCGACTCCGAAGCAACGTGGGACGGGACGACGTAGGCCAGCACCAGCCGCAGGATCTGCTCCTCGAGCCGGCCGGAGGCCACCAGGTCCGGGCGGTCGAGGGTGGCCCGGTTGACGAGCCCCTCCACCGCGGCGACCAGGACGAAGGCGGCCATCTTGGCGTCCTTCACCTCGATGCGATCGGCGTTCTCGACGAGCCACGCCTCCACCAGCCGCTCGTAGTTCATGAAGAGCTCGTGGAGCCGCCGCAGCGCCCCGATGCGCGGCACCTGCTCCACGAGCGCGCGGTGCAGCCGTGGCTCGGCCTGCTGCGCCACCAGCATGGCCCGGATCATCTCGGTGGCGACGTCCTCGGCGGTTGCCGCCGGGGGGGCGTTCTGCATGCGCGCGGCGATGTTCTCCTGCATCCGCGAGGCGTACTGCTCCATGACCGCGGCGACCAGCGCCTCCTTGCCGGGGAAGTACTGGTAGAGCGAGCCCACGCTCACCCCGGCCTCCTTCGCCACCCGGTTGGTGGAGAGCGCGTCGTAGCCGTCCCGCACCAGCACCCGGGCCGTGGCGTCGACGATGGCGTCGACGGTGGCGCGGGAGCGCTGCTGGGTGGGCGACTTGCGCGGAGCGGTGCGGATGCGAGCCAAGGCTCGCATTCTACTAGAACTGGACCTGCGCGCCCATCTCCACGACCCGGTTGGGAGGCAGGCCGAAGTAGGCGCTGGCCGGGCTGGCATTGCGGGCGAGCACGATGAAGAGCCGCTTGCGCCAGCGGGCCATGGGAGTGGACCCGTCGGGGATCAGGGTCTCGCGCCCCAGGTAGTAGGTGGTCTCCATGACGGCCGTCTCCAGCCGGGGGCCAGGGATGGCGCCCTGCGGCAGGGCGGCGAGCAATGCCGGGACGTTGGGCGTCTCCATGAACCCGTAGTGTCCGACCACCTGGTGGATGCCGTTGCCCAGGCCGTTCACCGTGAGGCGCTCCGCCTCGGGGACGAAGGGGACCTCCTCCGTCAGGATCGAGACCAGCAGGACCCGCTCGTGAAGCACCTTGTTGTGCTTCAGGTGGTGGAGCAGGACGCCGGGCGTACCGGACGGGTTCGAGGTCATGAAGACGGCGGTTCCGGGGATCCGGTGGGGTGGGTGCTTCTCGAGATCCGGCAGGAAGAGCTCGAGCGGCAGGGACGCTCCTGCCATCTGCTTCGCCATCGCCTCGCGCCCCTTCTTCCAGGTGGCGAGCAGCGTGAAGAGGACGGCTCCCGCGACCAGGGGGAACCACCCTCCGTCCTCGATCTTGAAGGCGTTCGCCGAGAAGAAGGCGAGGTCCACGACCAGGAAGGAGAAGGTGAGCGGCCAGGTCACCCACCGGGACCAGCGCCAGCGGTCGCGGGCCACCCGGTGGAACAGGAGGGTGGTGATGGTCATGGTGCCGGTCACCGCGATCCCGTAGGCGGCCGCCAGCCGGTCGGCGGAACCGAAGCCGAGCACCAGCGCAACCGTGCCGGTGGCGACGGCCCAGTTCACCGCAGGGATGTAGATCTGGCCGAACTCGGTGCTCGAGGTGTGCCGCACCGCCAGTCGTGGCGCGTACCCGAGCTGGATGGCCTGGTTGGTGAGCGAGTACGCGCCCGAGATGAGGGCCTGCGAGGCAACGATGGCCGCCGCGGTGGCGATGGCGACCATGGGCCAGAGGGCCCACCCGGGGACGGACCGGTAGAACGGGTTCGACATCGCGCTGGGGTCGCGCAGCAGGAGCGCGCCCTGCCCCATGTAGTTCACCAGCAGGGCGGGCATGGCCATCCCGAACCAGGCGAGACGGATGGGGCGGCGGCCGAAGTGCCCCATGTCGGCGTAGAGGGCCTCGGCGCCGGTGAGGACCAGCACCACCCCGCCCAGCACGAAGACGCCGGCCGGACCGTTGCGAACGAAGAAGGCGACGGCGTAGTGGGGCGACAAGGCCCGGAGTACCGCCGGCTCCTGCCAGACATTCCAGAGTCCGATGGTGGCGATGCAGACGAACCAGAGCAGCATCACCGGGCCGAACACCGCGCCCACCGTGGCCGTCCCGCGCTTCTGAAAGGCGAAGAGCAGCACGAGGATGACGACCGTGCCGGGGACCACCGCCCAGTGGAGGCCCGGCGCCGCCACCGTGAGCCCCTCCATGGCGCCGAGCACGCTGATGGCAGGTGTGATGACTCCGTCGCCGTAGAGCAGTGCCGCGCCGAAGAGCCCCAGGATGATGAGCGTTCGCCGGCCGTGGCGAGTGGTCTCCGTCTGGCCCACGAGCGCCATGAGCGCGAGGATCCCGCCCTCCCCCCGGTTGTCGGCGCGCATCACGAAGGTGAGGTACTTGAACGTGACGACGAAGGTCATCGCCCAGACCACGATCGAGAGGATCCCGAGGACGTTCTCCGGGGTGGGATCCATCCCGTGCTTGCCCCCGAAGCTCTCCTTGAAGGCGTAGAGCGGGCTCGTCCCGATGTCGCCGTAGACGACGCCGAGCGCACCGAGCGCCAGGGCCGCCATGGCGGCGCGGCTCTTCGACGCCTGTCCGTGGGCGAAGGCCGTCCGCCCGGCGAGTGCGGGTTCTCGGCCAGGGCCGGGACGGGGCTGCGATGTGGGCTGCGGGTCGTTCAGTTGAGCGGGCTCCGGTGTGGGCGGCCGACAGGGTTAACCGATCCGCCGCCCGCGGTCGAGTGGCGTGCAGCCGCCATGCCAGCCCTTGCACCCAAAGGAGCCGTCCTCTCTTCTGTCAGGCCAGGCTCGCCGGCATCTCAGAGGGAGAAGCTCCCCCTCACTCCCAGTTGCAGCCAGCCGTGGACCGCCCGGTTGGGGATGGCGACCTCGCTGGTCCGGCCGTCCACGCCCAGGCTGGCCCGGGTGAACTCGCCCACCGATCCGGAGACCCAGGGGCCCACCATCCAGCCAGGGGACACCTCGACGTCCCATCCGACCTGGAAGATGGCGTACTCCCAGCCGCCCACGTCGAGCCTGGTGGTGAAGTCCGGGCTCGCGTAGGAGGTGAACATCCACTCCAGGCCGGTTCCCAGGCCGACCCAGGGGCCGCCGTGATCGCGGAACGCATAGGTGGCCTGCAACCCCAGCCGCAGCCCGGTGACCGAGCAGGACTCCCCCACCTTGCACTGATCGATCTGCAGGAAGTCCCAGGCGTACTGCACGTAGACGCCCACGAACCAGCGCCGGTGCAGGTTGACCCCGACGTCGAGCTGGAGGGGGATGGAGATCGCCACCAGCTCGTCGATGAGGAGGGGCCCGTTGCCCGGATCGGAGAGCACGCTTCCCATGGGAAAGGCGGCCGAGGCCCTGGCGCCGACGGTGAAGCCCACCGCCGGCGCAGGGGGCTCCTCCGGCCTGGCCGGGAGGGCCCATCCGGCGAGCAGCAGCGCGGCGACGACGGCCGTCGCAGCGGGGATACGGCCGGCTGGCGGTGCCTTCGGACTCACCCCCCGAGCGTACCGCACAAACGCCGGACGGCATCGACGAGTTCGGCGGCGTCGACGGGCTTGAGCAGGCTCACGGCCGGACGGAGGCCGGGGGGCTCCTCGTTGCCGATGCGGGAGAGGACGAGGACGGGAGCTCCGGCGCAGGCCGGCTCGCGCGGCAGTGCGGCCAGCGCGCTCCGCTCGGCGTGCGAGGCCCCCTCCAGGTCGAGGACCAGGAGGCGCGGTGTGCACCCGCACCGCACCGCGTCCGCCGCCGCCGCGGCGGACTCCGCCTCGACCACGGTGTGTGAGTTCCGTCGCAGCAGCCCGGCCACCTTGGCGCGCAGCACGGCGTCGGCGTCGACGATCAGGACGTCGACCGAGGAGGCCGGCGCGGCGCTCTCCGGGGGCGGCGCTGCGATCCGGCCGAGGATCCCGCCATTGCGATCGTCCTCGGTCACGCGGTCAGCTCCTCCAGGAAGGTGGCGGCTGCGGCGGTCACCTCGCCGGGCGCCTCGGAGGCGACCATGTGCCCGGCACCGGGAACCACGAGCATGCCCTTCCCGGGGAGGCGCTCGCGCAGAAAGGCCGAGTACCGGGGCGGGGTGAAGCGATCCTCGGACCCGACCACCACGAAGGCCCTCGCCTTCACCCGGTCGAGCTCGCGCATGGCGTCGAAGCCGTCACATGCGGTGAAGTCGCCGTGGACGATGCCCGCCGGCTGGGCGGCCACGCCCCGGGCGTGGGCGGCGCGCTGGTCCGGCGAGGCGGCGGACCCGAAGGAGGAGTCGGCGATCACCCCGGCCACCTCGGCCGACCGGGCCGGGTCGCCGGAGGCCTCGAGGATGGCAGGGGAGACGCGGAGCCTGGCCCCGGTGCCGACGAGGAAGAGCCCGGCCACGCGATCCGGCGCCTCCATGGCGAGCGAGAGCGCGATGGCGCCCCCCATGGAGTGGCCCGCCACCACCGCGCGGGGGATGCCGAGCGCGTCGAGGAGGCCGAGGAGGGCGCGGGCGTAGCCGGAGACGGTCCGCTCCCCGGGGGGCGGCGCCTGGCCGTGGCCGGGCAGGTCCACCGCGATCACCCGCCGCCCGGGCAGCTCGCGGAGGAGCTCCGGCCATTGCAGATGGGCGCCACCGGCCCCGTGGACGAGGAGCAGCGGCGACCCGCGCGCCCCTTCGGGCGCGTGGTCCCAGAAGGCGACCCCCTCGGCGATGCTCAGGCCCATTCGCACTCGCAGGTGAAATGACGGAGGTACCGCGCCTGCTTCACGATGCGCACCCCGCGCACCTCGCTCGCCCTTCGCTTCACGTCGGCGATCACCTCGGCAGCGTAGTCGAAGTGACTTTGCGTGTACATCCGGCGCGGGAAGGCGAGCCGGACCAGCTCCATGGCGTGGAAGGTCTCCTCCCCGTCGTCGCGCCGCTTCCCGAACATCACCGATCCGATCTCCACCCCGCGGATCCCGCCCTCCAGGTAGAGCGCATTGGCTAGCGCCCAGGCGGGGTAGCGCTCCACCGGCATGTCGGGGAGCACCGTCCGCGCGTCGATGTAGACGGCGTGCCCGCCGGTGGGGCGGACGAACCCCACCCCGGCCGCGTCGAGCTTCTCCCCCAGGTACTCCGCGGTTCGCAGGCGATATCGCAGGTACTGCTCGTCCACCACCTCCTCGAGGCCCACCGCCATGGCCTCGAGGTCGCGCCCGGCCAGGCCGCCATAGGTGGGGAAGCCCTCGGTGAGGATGAGCATGTTGCGCACGCCCTCCAGCCACTCGTCGCTGCGGAGCGCCAGGAAGCCGCCGATGTTCACCATGCCGTCCTTCTTGGCGCTCATGGTGCAGCCGTCGGCCAGCGCGAACATCTCCTGGGCGATGCGCTTCACCGGAACGTCGGCGAAGCCCGGCTCGCGCATCTTCACGAACATGGCGTTCTCGGCGAAGCGGCAGGCGTCGAGCACGAGCGGCTTCCCGTGCCGGTGCAGGAGGTCGGAGTAGGCGCGCAGGTTCTCCATCGACACCGGCTGGCCGCCCCCGGTGTTGTTGGTCACCGTGATCATCCCGAAGGGGACCTTCCCGCCGTCCCGCTCGAGCAGCTCCTCGACCCGCTCCAGGTCGATGTTCCCCTTGAACGGGTGGACGGTGGCCGGCTCGAGCCCCTCCCGGATGACCAGGTCGCGGGGCTCGGCTCCGTTCCACTCGAGGAGGGCCCGGGTGGTGTCGAAGTGGCAGTTGCTGGGTACGACGTGCCCCGGCTTGCACACCGTCCCGAAGAGGATCCGCTCGGCCGCCCTCCCCTGGTGGGTGGGGACGAAGTGGGCGTAGCCGGTGAGATCCCTCACCACTGCCTCGAGCCGGTAGAAGCTGCGGGCCCCTGCGTAGCTCTCGTCGCCGAGCATCATGGCCGCCCACTGGCGCGTGCTCATGGCGCCGGTGCCCGAGTCGGTGAGCCAGTCGAGCAGCACGTCCTCGGCCCTGAGCTGGAAGACGTTCAGCTTCGCCGCGGCGAGGAGCGCCTCCCGCTCGGCGCGGGTGGTCATCCGGATGGGCTCGACCGACTTGATCCGGAACGGCTCGATCAGGGTCTTCGGCATGGCATCACGTGTATCACCGGGTCAGGCCGGCCGGGTCCGGTACGTCGCCTGGACGAGCCCGCTCGGGAAGGAGCGCGCCCCCTCGAGGCGGAGCGGGATCTCGTCGAGGTCGCCCTGGAAGAGCCGGATCCCCCTCCCCAGGACGACCGGGACGATCGAGACGGTGAGGTCGTCGAGCAGGCCCGCGGCGAGGAACGAGCTCACCACGGCTCCCCCGTCGACGTAGGCCCGCCGGGCTCCGGTGCGGGCGAGGCTCGCCGCGACCTCCGCCGGGCTGCCGGCCAGGAACTCCTCGCCGTGGCGGGAGGGAGCCGCTCGCCGGGAGAGGACGACGCAGCGCTTCCCGGCATACGGCCAGTCGTCCATTCCCAGGACGACCTCGTAGGTGTTCCGGCCCACCACCAGGACGTCGACCGAGTCGAGGAAGGCCTGGTACCCGTGCTCCTCCTTCTCGAACGGCCCGAGCCAGTCGACCCGGCCGTCCTCCCGGGCGATGAAGCCGTCGAGACTGGTGGCGAGGAATGCCGAGCAGCGCAGCCGGCCCATGGCGGCCTCCGATCCCAGGGTGGGTGATCCCACATTTAGCGGGGTGGGGGCTTCCAAGTTTGCCTTCCGGCGTGGCATTCCAATGGGTCCGCTCGCCGAACCGAACGCCGGAGGACCCGATGCCCGCTCGCCCGTTCCGCAAGGTCATGGCCGCAAACCGCGGCGAGATCGCCATCCGCATCTTCCGCGCCTGCACGGAGCTGCGCATCCCCACCGTCGCCATCTACTCGGAGGAGGACCGGCTCTCGCTGCACCGCTACAAGGCCGACGAGGCCTACCTGGTCGGCAGGGGCAAGAAGCCCATCGACGCCTACCTGGGCATCCAGGAGATCGTCGACCTGGCCCGGCGCGTCGGGGTCGACGCCATCCACCCCGGGTACGGCTTCCTGGCCGAGAACGCCGACTTCGCCGACGCCTGCGAGAAGGCCGGCATCGCCTTCATCGGCCCCACCGGGGAGATGATGCGCAGCCTGGGGGACAAGGTGGCCGGGCGACGGGCCGCCATCGCGGCCGGGGTCCCGGTCGTTCCCGGCACGGCCGAGCCCATCCTGCACGACGAGCAGGCCCTCATCTTCGCCCGGCAGCACGGCTACCCCATCATCGTGAAGGCCGCAGCCGGCGGGGGCGGGCGCGGCATGCGCGTCGCCCGCAGCCAGAAGGAGCTCCTCGAGGGGCTGGTCTCGGCCCGCAGCGAGGCCCAGGCGGCCTTCGGCAACCCGGCCGTCTTCCTGGAGCGGTACGTCGAGAACCCCAAGCACCTCGAGGTGCAGGTGATGGGGGACGCCCACGGCGGGCTGGTCCACTACTTCGAGCGCGACTGCTCGGTGCAGCGCCGCCACCAGAAGGTGGTCGAGTTCGCGCCCTCGCTGGCCCTCTCCCCGGAGCAGCGCGCCGCGCTCTGCGAGGACGCGCTGCGCATCTGCCGGCAGGTCTCCTACCGCAACGCCGGCACCATCGAGTTCCTCCTCGACGGCGAGGGGCGCCACTACTTCATCGAGGTGAACCCGCGCATCCAGGTGGAGCACACGGTCACCGAGATGATCACCGGCCGCAACCTGGTCCAGACGCAGATCCGGGTGGCCCAGGGCCACCGGCTCTCCGACCCGGAGATCGGTCTCGCCTCCCAGGCCGACGTCCAGATGCGCGGCTTCGCCATCCAGTGCCGCATCACCACCGAGGACCCGCAGAACGGCTTCGCCCCCGACTTCGGCACCATCAAGGCCTACCGCACGGCCGGCGGCGCCGGGGTCCGGCTCGACGCCGGCAACGGCTTCACCGGGGCCCAGATCACCCCCCACTACGATTCGCTCCTGGTGAAGGTCTGCACCTGGGCCCTGACCTTCCAGGAGTCGGCGCGCATCATGCACCGGTGCCTGCAGGAGTTCCGCATCCGCGGCGTGAAGACCAACATCCCATTCCTGGAGAAGGTGGTCACCCACCCGCTCTTCCTGGAGGGGCGCGCCGACACCTCCTTCATCGACCGGAATCCCGACCTGCTGGTCTCGGCCCAGAAGAAGGACCGCGGGTCGAAGCTCCTCTCCTGGATCGGCGAGGTGGTGGTGAACGGCTCGCCCGGCGTGCAGAAGCCCCTGCGCCCCAGCCTGCTGCGGGACGCGCCGCTGCCCAGCGTGGACCTGACCGCCGCGCCGCCGGCGGGCACGCGCGACATCCTGCTGGCCCGCGGGCCGGAAGGGCTGGCGGCCTGGGCCCGGGCGCAGAAGGGGCTCCTCTTCACCGACACCACCATGCGCGACGCGCACCAGTCGCTGCTCGCCACCCGGGTGCGCAGCCACGACCTGCTGCGAATCGCCCCGGCCACGGCGCGGCTCGGGGCGGGGCTCTTCAGCCTGGAGCTCTGGGGTGGGGCCACCTTCGACGTGGCCATGCGCTTCCTCAAGGAGGACCCCTGGACGCGGCTCCACCGCCTGCGCGAGGCCATCCCCAACATCCTCTTCCAGATGCTGCTGCGCGGGTCGAACGCGGTGGGCTACACCAACTACCCCGACAACGTCGTGGAGCGGTTCGTGGAGGAGGCGGCGGCGAGCGGGGTCGACGTCTTCCGGGTGTTCGACGCCCTCAACTGGACGAAGAGCATGACCGTGGCCATGGAGGCGGTGCGCCGCAGCGGCAAGGTCTGCGAGGCCGCCATGTGCTACACGGGCGACATCACCGACCCGAAGCGGGACAAGTACCCGCTGTCCTACTACGTGTCGCTGGCCCGGGAGCTGGAGCGCATGGGCGCCCATTTCCTGGCGGTGAAGGACATGGCGGGGCTCATGAAGCCCATGGCCGCCCGCAAGCTCTTCACGACGCTCAAGTCGGAGGTGGGCATCCCGGTCCACTTCCACACCCACGACACCTCGGGCGTGGCCTCGGCCTCGGTGCTGGAGGCCTCCGCCGCCGGCGTGGACGTGGTGGACGCGGCGCTCTCGTCGCTCTCCGGCCTCACCGCCCAGCCGAACCTGAACTCGCTGGCCGCGGCGCTGGCGGGCACCGAGCGCGATCCGGGCCTCGACGGACCCGGGCTGCAGCGGCTCGCCGACTACTGGGAGGCGGTGCGGGAGTGGTACGCGCCCTTCGAGTCGGGGCTCCGGAGCGGGACCGCCGAGGTCTACTGGCACGAGATCCCCGGCGGCCAGTACTCCAACTACCGGCCGCAGGTGGCGGGGCTGGGCCTCCTCGACCGCTGGGAGGAGTGCAAGGCCATGTACCAGAAGGTGAACGTCCTCTTCGGGGACATCATCAAGGTGACGCCCACCTCCAAGGTGGTGGGCGACATGGCCCTCTTCATGGTGAAGAACGACCTGGAGCCCGAGGACGTGCTGGCCCGCGGCGAGGACCTGGCCTTCCCCGAGTCGGTGGTCGGCCTCATGAAGGGCATGCTGGGGCAGCCCCACGGCGGCTTTCCGAGGCGGCTCCAGGAGGTGGTGCTGAAGGGGCAGGAGCCCATCCACTGCCGCCCGGGCGAGCTCCTCGAGCCTGCCGACCTGGAGGGGGAGCGCAGGAAGGCGGAGGAGAAGGTGGGCGGCCCGGTGGATGCGAAGGGCCTGGTCTCCTGGCTGCTCTACTCCAACGTGTACCCGGAGTTCCGCCGGCACCTCGACGACTACTCCGACACCTCGGTCATCCCCACCCCGGCCTTCCTCTACGGGCTCGAGCCGGGGCAGGAGACCTCGGTGGAGATCGAGCCGGGCAAGATCCTCATCATCAAGCTGAACGCGGTGGGGAGCCTCCAGCCCGACGGAACCCGCAGCGTCTACTTCGAGCTGAACGGCGAGGCCCGGGCCGTCACCGTCCGCGACCAGGCGGCCACCACGACGAAGGCGGCCCGCCCCAAGGCCGACCGCGGGAACCCCAGGCACGTGGGGGCCCCCATGCCCGGGAAGGTGCTCAAGGTGAACGTGATGCCGGGAGACAAGGTCCGCGGCGGCGACGTGCTCTTCGTCACCGAGGCGATGAAGATGGAGACCAACGTGAAGCTGAAGGCCGACGCCACCGTGACCGAGGTCCGGGTCAAGGAGGGCGAGACGGTCGAGAAGGACGACCTCGTCGCCGTGCTGGCCTGACCGCGGGGCGCTATCAGTTCCAGTAGTACCGGAAGTTCACCCAGGCGAGCGTGGCCCGCGAGGTCTGCTGGGTCTCGAGCGTGCTCCACTTCCAGTCGAGCTCGAGGCCGAGCGCCAGGTTCGGACGTCCGGTGTAGTAGAACCCGAACCCCGCCTCGTTGGCGGTCGGGACCTTGTTGGTGCCGACCCCGGTGGTGAGCTGGTACGCCGTGTTCACGCCGAGCGGCAGCCACTTCACGAGCGGGAGGAAGTCGAACTCCGCGGCTGCCGCGAACGTCATGCCGTTCTGCGCGATGGAGGCGTCCCCGGTCTTGGTCGGTGCGATGAACTGCACGTTGCCGGTGAAGCCCAGGTACGGGGTGGGCGCCCAGGATCCCGAAAGCCCTCCGAGCCAGGTCACCGTGTCGATGGTCTGGAATCCCGAGCCGAGGTCGAAGGAGCACTGGGACGGGTTCACCCTGCAGTTGTTCAGGGCGTCGACGATCCCGTTCACGAGAAGGAGGGAGTAGACCGGTCCGTAGCTCACGTCGAGGGTCGCCGCGAACCGCCAGCTGTCCCCCACGGGCAGGCTTCCCTTCACGCCCACCGCGCCGGTGACCCGCGCCGAGGTGCCGACCGTGAGCGCGGCGCCCCTCCCGGTACCGAGGTAGGCGGTGGTGTTGAGCAGGGCCCGCGCCGAGAGGTACTCGAGGATCCGGACGTTCATGAGCATGCCGAGCCCGAGCCCGGTGTACCCGTACCACTTCTCCCCGATGATGGCGGGCGGCAGGAGCTGGACCTCCGGACCGAGCGCATCCCCCGATCCCAGGCCGAAGAACATGGCGAAGGCGGTGTAGGAGAACGGGTCCTCGATGATGTGCGAGGGCATGAAGAGGTGCCCGTTCAGCTCACGGCCCATCTTCTCCGCCTGCCCGGCGGGCTGCGCCGGGGCGGCGGGCTTCGCCACCGTCTCCTGGGCGAGCGTCGAGAAGCTCCAGAGCAGGACGGCTGCGGCCGTGATCGAAGCGAGTGCCCTCATGGCGGTCTTCCCTTCATGTGCCACCGGCGGGGTGGGTGGCCTCGGAGAGGTTGGTCCGCACCTTATACACCCGGAGTGCCTTGGCTCGCCTTCCCGGCCACCGTCGCGACCACCCGTTCCAGGTCTGCGGCCAGGTACGGCTTGGCCAGCACCCCGGCGAAGCCGAACTGGCCCGGTGCGGACATCACCGCGTCGTCGAAGTAGCCGCTGCAGGCGATGGCGAGCACGTCCGGGTCCACCTCCTGCATCCGCTGCAGCGCCTGGGCGCCTCCCATGCCTCCCGAGACGGTCAAGTCGAGGACGACCAGGTCGAACGGCCGTCCCCCGGCGCGGTGCCTCCCGAACACCTCGACCGCCTCCGCCCCGTTGGTGGCGGTCTCGACCTCGAGCCCGAGCTTGCGGAGTTGCTTCGCCCCCACCTTGAGTACCAGCGGTTCGTCGTCCATGAGGAGCGCTCGGAGCTTGCGAGGCGCCCTGACCCCTTGGGGGGACTTCTCGTCGCCGGAGGGCGCTCCCTCGGCGGTGGGGAGCAGCACGGTCAAGGTCGTCCCCTCCCCGACGCGCGACTCGACCCCGATGTGGCCGCCGTGGCGCCGGGCGATGGAGTAGGAGGTGGCGAGCCCCAGGCCGGTGCCGGTGGCGCGGGTCGTGAAGAACGGGTCGAAGACCCTGGGGAGGACCTCGGGTGCGATGCCGTGGCCCCTGTCCTGTATCGAGATCTCGACGTGGACACCCGGGTCGAGCCCGGGAACCTCGCCCTCGCGGAGGGTACGCCGCCGCGCGCGGACCACGACCTCCCCGGCTCCCGGCGTCGCCTGGCGGGCGTTCACGAGGAGGTTGTTGAGGAGCTGGCTCATCTGCCCCTCGTCGGCCTCCACCGGAGGCAGGTCGGCCTCCACGTCGAAGCGCGCCCGGATCGAGGAGCCCCCCAGGCCCAGCTTGACCGCGTCCTCGAGGAGCTTCGGGACGGCGAGGATCCTCAAGGCCGGCGCCCCACCGGCGGCGAAGGTGAGGAGCTGCCGGGTGAGATCGCGGGAGCGCTCCAGCGCGGAGAGCGCCACCTCCAGCTCGCGTGCGGCGGGGCTCCCGGGGTCGACGTGCCCCTTCGCCAGCTCCACCTGGCCGAAGACGGCGGTGAGCAGGTTGTTGAAATCGTGGGCGATGCCGCCGGCCACGATGCCCAGCGACTCGAGCCGCTGCCCCTTGCGCAGCTCGAACTCGGTCTTCTCCCGCTCGGTGACGTCGACGATCGTGAGCAGCACGGCCGGACGTCCCCGGTGCTGGATCGGCCGGGCGGTCTGCTCCACCTTCCGCTCGCGGCCGTTCACGACCAGCCGGTACGCGACCGGGCGGAGGGCCCCCGCCACCTCCGTTCCGGCCTGGGCCGCCGACTCGCGCACGATTGCCACGTCGTCGGGGTGGATCCGCTCCCGGGCCCACTCGACCGGTCGACCCACCATCTCCCCGGCTTCGACCCCGGCCATCTCGCCCGCGAGCGGGTTCGCATAGGCGATCCGCCCGTCCTGAACGACGATGATCCCGACCTGCGATCGCTCCGCGATCTCCCTGAACTTCGCCTCGGCCTCGTGACGGCTGGTGATGTCGTCGAGGACACCGATCATGGCTCCCGGCGCTCCCGGCACGGCCGGTTCCATGGAGAATGTTGCCTCCGCCCAGAAGGTCGTGCCGTCCTTCCGGAGGCCCCTGCGCTCGAGCGAGCCGACCTCGATCTCGCCGGCGCGGACCCTGCGGACCACGTCGGCGTCGGTGGCACGGTCGTCGGGGTGCACGATGTCCGACCGCCTCATGTGCGCCAGGTCGTCCGCCGTGTAGCCCGTGATTCTCGTGTAGCGGTCGTTGACCGTCAGGAAGCGTTCCTCGGCGTCGACCGTGAAGATGCCCACCGGCGCGCGCTCGAAGGTGGTGCGCCAGCGGGCCTCGCTCTCCCGCAGGGAGCGGGAGAGGTCGACGGCCCTCTGCCGGGCACGCCAGCTCGCCACCGCGGCGGCCGAGAGCCCGGTGAGGAGGAGGGCGATGAGCGTCATGAACCCGAACTCGAGGCCGGGGGAGCGCTGCCGGATCCCGGCCAGGTACGGTGCTCCCGCGGTGAACCTCAATGTCCACGAGACCTGGTTCACGGGGAGCGTGAGGGTGGCGGCGATCGCCGGCGGCTCCCGGCTCCCTGGCCGGCTGTCGTGCAGCAGGCGCTCCGGGGCCAGCTCGGGGCCGTCGAAGATCTGCAGCCGGATGTGCTCGAGATCGGTGCCGACGATCCGCTCCAGGAAGTCCTTCACCTGAAGCGGGCAGTAGACCCAGCCCCGCAGCGCGGCGCGCCGCAGCACCTCCGTGCCCGGATCCTTGCCGCCCGCGTAGACCGGGAAGAAGATCAGGATCCCGGGCGTCGGGATGGATTCGTCCTCCTGGACCAGGACCACCTTCCGCGTGGTGGCGGCTTCACCCCGGTCGCGCGCCAGCTCCATGGCGGCCCGCCGGATCGGCTCGGCGAATCCGTCGAGGCCGAAGGCCCGGCGGTTCCTCTCGGTGAAGGGCTCCAGGTAGAGGACGCTGGTGTACTCCTCGCGAATTCCCTCGGGCCGGATCGTGTAGGCGGGGAAGCCCGACACCCTGACGGACCGGAGGTGCGACTCGAGATCGGCCGCCGGGACCCGCACCGAGTAGCCGATGCCCTGGATCTCCTCGAAGGCCCTTCCCAGCTGCAGCGCGTCGACGTAGCGGTGGAAGTCTTCCCGGGTGACCTCCTCGGAGGCCGCGAAGAGCCCGGCCGCGCCCCGCAGGATCTCGTCGTAGGTCGCGAGGCGCTCCGAGATCTTGGTCTCCACCCGCCGTGCGTCGAAGTCGAAGTGCTCCTGCGTCGCCGTCGCCTGCGCGGCGGTGAGATCCGACCACCAGACGAGGAGGAGCGCCGACGAGACGAGGAACACCCCGACCGGCAGGAGGCCGATCCAGCGCGCTTCACCGCTCCTGTGGGTGGCCCCCTCCATCCGGCCCTCGGATTCCCGGTCGACGACCCCGGGATCTTGTCACACCCGGGCTGGTGGGGTGTCCGCCCTAGGTGGGTGCGTTCTCGGTTTTCCGCCGGCCGGCCGCGGGGCGGAGCCGCATCAGCTCGCCGTACTTGAGCCGCTCCTCCAGCCGGCAGGACCAGACGAGCTGCCCGTCGTGCACCGTCATGTCCGGGCAGGAGTCGCACATCGACTGCCGTCCGTCGGGGAGGACGTCCACCGGCTGGATGATCATGACCGACTGGAGGTGGAGGGGGCGCGCCGCCCGGAGCGGGTTCCGGGCCACCGCCCGGGCCCACGCCGCGGCGGTCTTCCGCAGGCCGGGGTCGAGGGCCGCCAGGGCGAGCAGGCTCCGGCCGCTGGCGTGCGTCGAGGGCGGCACGTAGCCCAGGTACCGGCCCTTCACGAGGTGGTTCCAGACCTGGGAGAGCTCGACGAACTTGGGGCCGGCGCTCCCGTAGAAGCGCTCCTTGTCCCCCACCAGCAACGTCATGAGCCACTTGAACGAGTCGGGCGCCTCGGTGCCGTTCAGGTAGGCGGCCGGCTCGAACTCGGGGAAGCGCGCCCGCAGGACGTCGACGATCTCCTGCGCGTCGATGTCGGTGCGCTGCGGCGCGGCGCGCGTGTAGGTGAGCCCCTTCACCTCCACCTGCTGCTCGCCGGCGAAGTAGGCGAACTGCTCCTGGATGGCGGCCCGGAAGGCGATGAAGACCACCACGTGGACCTTGTCGGCGTTCTTCCTGGCCCATTCCAGGATGTCGGGCGCGAAGGGGAGCGTCTTCTCGTAGACGGTGGAGTTGAACGCGCAGGAGATCCCACCCACCTCGGCCACCCGGTCGGCGTACTCCTGCCGCAGCTCGTTCAGCTCGACCTCGCTGGCGCCCTTCCAGCCCGGGCGAGTCTGCAGGCTGTCCACGTGAAAGGTGAACCCGGCCAGGCCGGCGGCCTTCATGTCGCGGAGCAGGGACGGGGTGAGCCCGTGGCCGTTGGTGTTCACCACCGGCTTCAGTCCGCGCGAGGCGATCATTCGCACCACCTCGACGATCTCGGGGTGCACGAGCGGATCGCCTCCGGCCACCGACACGGCATCGGTTTGCCGGAACCTCTCGAATACGTCGAGGTCGGAGCGCACCTGCGCCAGCGACTTGTGGCTGCCCTTGGCGTTGGCCGAGTAGCAGCCGTCACAGTAGATGTTGCACTCCTTGGTGGGCTCCAGCCAGGAGATGACGTTGTCGGTGACGCTCCAGGGCAGCCGGTAGAGCGTGCGGTGGTCGAGCTTCTTCATGGGGGCCTCGCGCGGTGCGGGGGTCGAGGGCGCGGAATCTAGCCTGCCCGCCCTCCAAGTCAACGATCGCTTGCACTCCATGTGAACCAGACCGGTCCACTTTGGGTGCGCATCCGGCCGGACTGGCCGCCAGGGCCGGCGCCACCGTATCGTGCGCGGATGAAGATCGCCCTGCTCCCCGTGCTCGTGCTGGCCGTCGCCGGATGCGCCACCACCGACGCCGCCTCCCAGCCCACCGTCCCGGTGCCCATGTCGGTCGTGCCTGCGGGGAGGCCGGGACAGAATCCGGGAGCCTCGGGCGAGGTGACCTGGACCGGGATCGCCGAGGCGCGGATCGAGCGCCGCGCCACCTTCGACGACTGGCTCGTGAGCGGATCGGACGTGAGGATCGGCCGACGTCCAGACGGGATGTGGTCGGGCACCCTCTTCGGCCGGCCCGTCACGCTCTCCACCTCGATCGGCCAGGTCGTGGGGTCGGGCATCGACCTCTCCGTGGAACGAAACGGCGCGGTGACCCGGATCACCGGGACGGTCTTCGACTCACCGGTGAACCTCGACGTCTCGATCTCGCGCGTGAGGGGGATCGCCGGCGGGCACTCCTTCGACCTGGCCCGCCAGGGCCCCGGCCAGTACGACGGTCCGGCCGGGATGCTCACCCTCCGGGGCGCCGCCACGAACAACGCCGCTCCCATGCCCCAGGCAGCGCTGGCGCTCCTGGCGGCCCTGCTGCGGTAGCCGGAGGTTCCTACGGAGAGATGGCCAGCCCCAGGCTCACGTCCCCCTGGAGGATGGGGATTCCGGCATTCACTTGCAGTGCTGCCCCATTCGGCCCGGAGAGGAACGTCCCCGAGCCGAAGAAGACCGGCATGAGGAAGCGGGCCTGGAATCGAAGGCCGATCCGCTCCGAGAGCCACCACTTCACCCCGCCGCCCAGGTGGAAGGCGAAGAGCCAGGAGTCCTGCGGATCGAGGGTGACGGCGCCCTCCACGTGCACTTCGGACGGGCTGAACCAGGCGAGCCCCAGGCCCCCGGAGATGAAGGGCTCGATCGCTCCCTGGTCGAAGGTGGTCAGTCCGCCCAGCTGGAGGTACTGGGTGGTCACGCCGAAGGACGGGCTGGACGCGTAGAACGAGCTCGTCGAGGTGAAGCGGGCCTGCGGCCGGGCCAGGAGGTAGAGGATCTCCACCTGCGATTTTCCGTCCTGCTGGATGCCGAGAACCGCTCCGACGACGGGCGCCGCGTCGAAGGCGAGCTTGCCGACCGCGGTGCTCACTCCGGTGCTCCAGAAGACGCCCGCCCAGGGCGTCAGCTCGAGGGTCCGGGGCGAGGGCTCGACGTGGCCCTGGCGCGTGTAGGCCTGGGCCGACGCCTGGCCAGCCGCCACGGCCAGCAGGGCGGCGAGGATCGTCCGGGCGGTCCCCTGTCTCAAGCGTCTCCCCCTCCGTTCGCGGCTCGACGTGGGTTTACCATGCCAGAGCCCCCGCCTCCGCGGGCGCTGACGCGGACGCCTTGGGCGTTGTAGGATCCTCCCCATGGCCTGTCCGGCTTGCGAATCGGAGCGGGTTCGCCCTTCCCGGCCCAGGGGAGGCCGGGAGTCCTTCCTCCGGGCCTGGTCCCGGTCCCGCTACCACGAGTGCAAGGACTGCGGCTGGCGCGGGCTCTTTCCGCGAGCCGCCGGCGAGGCGGGCAGGGGCGGCCTCGACCTTCGCTTCTGGGCGGTTTCCATCCTGGTGGGGCTCGGGTTCGTCTACGTGCTCTACCGGGTGGGGTGAGCCAGCCTCAGCCCTGCTGCGGCCGGCGGGGGGGCGCCCCACGAAGGAGCTGCCTTCCCGGCGTCTCGAGAGCCATGGCGCGCAGCCGGCGAACTCGTTCCCCGGCCGGCGGGTGGGTCGAGAAGAGGCCGGTGAGGCCACCCAGGGCACCGAAGGGGTTCACGATGTAGAGGCTGGCGGTGGCCGGCTCGGCGTGACCGGGGACGGCCTCGGCCTCCCGGTGCAGCTTCTCTAGCGCGCTGGCGAGCGCCAGCGGGTCCCCCGAGATCCGGGCGCCGGTCTCGTCGGCCATGTACTCGCGCGAGCGCGAGATGCCCAGCTGGACGAGGGTGGCGCCGATGGGGGCGACGAGCGCGAAGAGCAACCCGCCGGGGCCGGAGCCCTCCTCGTCGTCGCGCCCCCCGAGGAGCCCGGAGAAGGCGAAGACGTGGGCGAGGTGGGTCACCGCGGTGGCCAGGCCAGCCGCCACCGTGGCCACCAGCACGTCCCGGTTCGCGACGTGGGCGATCTCGTGGGCGAGCACCCCGCGGAGCTCACGCGGGGAGAGCACCTCGAGCAGGCCGCGGGTCACGGCAACGGCCGCCTTCGCCGGATTGCGCCCGGTGGCGAAGGCGTTGGCGTGGGGGGAGTCGATGAAGAAGACCCGCGGCATGGGCAGGCCGGCCTTCCCGGACAGCTCCTCCACCACGCGGTGCAACTCGCCCGCCTCGTCCCGGGAGACCTCTCGAGCCCCGGACATGCGGAGCACGAGACGGTCCGAGAAGAACCAGGCGAACAGGTTCATTCCGAGCGCGAGCGCGAGCAATCCCCAGAGCCACTGCGGGCCGAGTGCACCGCCGGCCGCGACGACGAGCGCCGAGAGGGCGCCGAGGAGAAGGATGGTCTTCAGCTGGTTCATCGTGCTTCCTCCGGGACCGGCCATCCGTGGCCGGCGTGGGAGGAAGATAGGCCCGCTCCATCGAGACGCAATTACGAAATGTCTAACCGATACTTAATTGTGCTCTATGATTTCCCGCCGCGGGCCGTGCCCGGCCGCGCACTCCCCGCGATGGCCACCGCCGCCGGATGGCGCAGCCTCCGCTCCACGGTGAGCGCATAGAAGCGCTCGCGCACCTCCTCGGTGCGCCCCACCGGCGCGACCCCGTACTGGGCGCACACCTCCCTCTCGATCATGGCCGGCTCCGCGAAGACGCCCATGCCGCGAGCCCCGAAGGCCTTGAGCAGGGCTCCGTCGTCGAACTCGCCCGCCACCTGCGGCTTCACCTCCTTGGACTCGAACCAGCCCTCGAGCTCCTGCCGGAGCGCGGTCCCGGAGGCCGGGAGCAGCACCGGCGCCCCGTCGAGGGAGCCCGGGAAGCCCTTGCGCAGGCGCTGGAGGCTCGGCGCGGCCAGGAAGACCACCCCGCACTCGGCGAGCAGGTGGCCGTAGGACTTCACCCGCACCGATTCGGGCGCGGGGCGATCGGAGAGCACCACGTCGAGCTCGTGCAGCGCCAGCGAGCCGAGCAGCTCCGGGAGCGGGCCCTCCCTGCAGACCAGGCGCAGGTCCTTCACGGCGTCCACCGCCGCCTGGAGCATCCGCTCCGCCACCAGCTTGGGGATGACGTCGGCCACGCCGACCGAGAAGGGGATCCGGTCGCGGGTGGGAACGCCCTTCAGCGCCTGTTGCAGCTCCCGTCCGGTGCGGAAGATCTCGTCGGCATAGCGCTGCACGGTGCGCCCCACGTCGGTGAGCACCAGCCCGCGCCCGCGCCGCTCGAGCAGCTGGTGTCCCAGGGCCGCCTCCAGCGTCTTCAGCTGGTTCGAGATGGTGGGCTGGGAGAGGCGGAGCTCCTCGCTCGCCCGGGCGATGCTGCCGGCCCGGGCCACGACCCAGAAGTAGTGCAGGTGGTGGTAGTTGAGCCATTCCATGCATTCAGTTTAACGAAGTGTACATGCGAAACTATCTCATTTTTTGCATGGCCCGCCGCGCTTAGACAACCCGGGCGCCGGCATGCCGCCGGCAACCCGGAGCGAACTTGGAACACACGATTCTCGAGTGGTCGGCCTTCCTGGCGCTGGTCCTCACCTTGCTGGCGCTCGACCTGGGCGTCTTCAACCGCAAGGACCACGTGGTCGGTCCCCGGGAGGCGCTGGGCTGGTCCGCCCTCTGGGTGACGCTGGCGCTGGCCTTCGGCGGGTACGTCTGGTTCCGCCACGGCAGCGAGGTCGGGCTCCAGTACCTGACCGGCTACGTGATCGAGAAGTCGCTCTCCGTCGACAACATCTTCGTCTTCGTCGTGATCTTCGGCGCGCTGGGGATCCCGCCCATCTACCAGCACCGGGTGCTGTTCTGGGGCATCCTCTCGGCGCTCCTCATGCGCGGCGCGATGATCGCGGCCGGGGCCGCCCTGCTCCACCGCTTCCACTGGATCATCTACGTCTTCGGCGCGTTCCTGGTGCTCACCGGCGTGAAGTTGCTCCTCGCCCGCGGGACGGCCGACCACCCGGAGCGCAGCGCGGTTTTCAAGTTCCTGCGGCGGATGGTCCCGGCCAGCCCGCACCTCGACGGCAACCACTTCTTCACGAAGGCCAGCGGCAAGTGGCTCGCCACCCCCCTCTTCTTCGCGCTGGCGCTCATCGAGGTGACCGACGTCATCTTCGCGGTCGACTCCATCCCGGCCATCTTCGCGGTGACGAGCGATCCCTACATCGTCTTCACCTCCAACGTCTTCGCCATCCTGGGGCTGCGCTCCCTCTACTTCCTGCTGGCCAGCTTCGTGGAGAAGTTCACCTACCTGAAGCCGTCGCTGGCCTTCGTGCTCATGTTCGTGGGCGCCAAGATGGCGCTCGTCGACGTGGTCAAGATCCACGCCGGCGTGTCCCTGGCGGTCGTGCTGGGGATCCTCTCCGTGGGGATCGTGGCGTCCATCATCCGCAACCGGCGCGACGCGCCGGTGCACGGGAAGGCGAACCTCGCCGTCCGGACGGAGGGGACGTGACCGGATCGAGGATCGTGCGGCTCTTCGGTGGCTGGGTGCTCCTCCTCATCGGGGCGCTGCTCCTCGTGCTCCCCGGTCCGGGCATCCCGATCGTGATCCTGGGGCTCGCGCTCCTCTCCCGCGACGTCCCCTGGGCGCGCCGGCTGCGCGAGCGGGTCGAGGCCCGGTTTCCCTGGGCTCGCCTGGGCCGGGCCGGCTAGCGCCCCGGCCCGTACCGCTCCCCCGCGGTCACCCGCACGGGCAGGACGTTCTCCGGCCTCGGGAGCGGGCAGGTGGCGAAGGGCGTGAAGGCGCAGGGCGGGTTGAAGGCCCGGTTGAAGTCGAGGAGCAGGCGGCCGCCCCGGGGCGCCTCGGCGGAGAGAAACCGGCCGGAGCCGTAGGTCTCCACTCCGGCGGTTGCGTCGCGAAAGACGAAGTCCAGCCGGTCGCCGTCCGCGGTGGGCACGAGGGAGAGCTCCCGTCCACCCGCCGTGAAGCGCGCGCGGCCCGGGACGAGCCGCGTCGCCACCGAGCCCGTCACGTCCGCGACCTCCACCGGACGGGGCGCCGGCCACGGCTCCCAGCGGGCCTCGACGCGCCAGCCCGGGTCGAACGGGAAGGTCTCGATGCCCGGAAAGTCCCGGCGGGCCGGAGCGCCCGCGTCCCAGACCCGCAGGGCGAGCCTGCCGCCCCGCTCGAGCAACTGCACCCATCGGCGCGCTCCGAGGCAGAGAAGGTCCGGCTTCCCGCCGGCGTCGGAGGCGAGCACGCGGCGCGCCACCGGGACGCCGCCGATCGCGTACCCGTCGCCGGGTCCGGATTCGAGCTCGACGCGTCCCTCGTGGAGGGTGAAGGTCCCGGGAAGCCCCTCGACGTGGTTCGCGCCGGGCTGGAGCCAGCGCAACGCCACCACCGAGAGCCAGCCGCGCTCGCCCCGGAGGCGGGCCAGGCGCTCCGCCCTCCAGGATTCCCATTCCTCGCGAAGTGCCTCGGGCGCCATGGCGCCGAGGGTATCAGGGCGCCATCAGGCCGGAACGGTTTCCCCGGTGCCCATGCGCCTCCATCTGCCGAGCAACGTGGACGATCTCACGCGGGCCAGCCGGGCTCCTTCGTCGTTGCTGGGGAGCACCTCCATCCCGTCGGGCGCCCCGCCCGAGAGCCCCACGACCGAAAGCGTCACCAGCTCGCCGTCGATGGCGCGGACCTGCCCGATGAGGAGCTGCTCTTCTCCGCGCAGGCTCCACACGGATCCCAGCCAGGATGTCGTCGCCACGGGATGTCCCTCTCTGGGGAAGGAAGCTACCGAAGTGCGGCGACGCGCCACATCCCACGAATCCCGTCATCGCTTCCGGGGACGCCCGAGGTGACGGCGGTCAATCCGCGTCGTCCCCGATGGGGATCAGCGCGGGGACGGTGGCGCCGCCCGCCGGAGCTCGGCGGCTGCGGCCGTCCTGCCCTGCCGTGCGTAGATGTCGGCCAGCAGCGGGTAGGCGTCCGCATGCCCCGGCTGCGCAACGATCAGGGCCTCGAGCGTGGCCGCCGCGCCCTCCAGGTCGCCAGCTCTCGACTGGTAGTAGCCCAGGGTCCACGCGTAGCGCGCGTCCCCGGGGCGGAGCTCCAGGGCCTTCCGGGCCAGCGGCACCGCCTCGTCAGGGTTCCGCTCCCCCACCAGCACAGCCAGGTTGAGGGCGGCCGGCGCCATCCCCGGGTCGGCCCGGATCGCGGTGCGCAGCATCTTCTCCGCTCCGTCCCGGTCTCCGCGCTCGGCGAGGAGCAGCCCCAGGTTGAAGGCGATCCCGGCGTTGCCGGGCTGCTGGGCGTGGGCCTCGCGCAGGAGACGCTCGGCCTCCTCGCCGCGGCCATTCACCGCGAGCAACATGGCAAGGTTGGCGCGGGCCAGGAAGAGCTGGTCGTCGATGGAGATGGCCCGGCGGTACTGGCTCTCGGCGTCCCGGGTGCGTCCCAGGGTCGTGTAGAGGTTGCCCAGGTTGTACGGGCCGGAGGGCAGGTCGGACATGTAACGCTGCCCGGCCTCGTACTCGGCGAGGGCATCGGCCCAGGGCCCGCGCATGGCCTCGGGAAGGCGCTGCGCGGGAGCGCCGGCCAGCCTCGCGGCCGCCTCGGACCGCACCCATCGTGCCGGGTCCTGGAGGAGTGGGGCGAGGAGGCCAGCCAGGCGTCCCGGGTCGGCCTCGTTCACCCGGGCCACCGCGGTGGCGCGCACGAGGGGCTCCGGGTCGCCGAGCCGCTTCTCGACGGCCTCGCGCGCCGGTGCGGTCGGATAGCCGGAGAGGAGCTCCACGGCGGTGGCCCGGACCACGACCGGGAAGCGCGGGTCGGCGGCGAGGATCGCGAGCTCGCCCTCCGCCGCGGGATCGGTCCTGCGCCCCGCCGCGATGGCCGTGCCGTAGTGGGGCTTCCGCGTCCTTCCGTACCAGCCGTCATACCTCGCCTGAACCCAGGAGAGGGGCCTGTCCGCGTGACAGCCGGAAGCGCTGCAGGCATTCGGCACCCCGATGCTGGCGGTGAGATCCGGGCGGGGCACGCGCATGGAGTGGTCTCGCCGGAAGTGCACCACCATGAAGTCCTGCCCCGGCATGTGGCACGAAACGCAGAGCACCCCGGCGCTGGGCCTACCCTTCCACTCCTTCCGGTGGAAGGTGTGGGCCGGCGCGTCGTAGGCGTCCGCCCGGTGGCACCGGGTGCAGAGCTGGTTTCCCTCCTCGTGGCGCTTGCCGGAGTGGACGTCGTGGCAGTCGGCGCAGCGCACCCCGCTCGCGTGCATCTTGCTCTGGGTGAAGGCGTGCCACTCGAAGTCCTCGTCGAGGATCTGCCCGTCGGCGTGGAAGGTCCCCGGGGCGAGGAGGGAGGGAAGGTAGGTGTCGAGCAGCTCGCCGCCCGGCGCCGCCAGGTCGGCGAACTGGGCTCGGCGGGAGTGGCAGGGTGCGCACTGCGAGGTCATCTCACCCGGCGAGAGCCTCGCCGTCTTCGCGACCAGGCCCGCGTGCTCCACGGTGGTGCGCCCCGTGGCCGGCTGGTCGGCCCAGGCCACGTGGCGCGAACCCGGGCCGTGGCAGGCCTCGCACCCCACGCCGATCTCCGACCAGGTGGTCTGGTAGGCGTCCTTCTCCGGGTCGTAGCGCTTGCGAACCGCCGTGGAGTGGCAGTCCGAGCACATGGCGTTCCAGTTCTGGCCCTGGCGCGTCCAGTGCAGCCAGTCGCCGGGCGGGGCGGCAGGGCCGGGGTTCACGTGGAACCAGCGCTGCCGCTGCGTGTCCCAGGCTGCGGAGAGCGCCTGCAGCCGTCCGCCCGGGAAGGGCACCAGGTACTGCTGCAGGGGCGCCACTCCGAAGGTGTAGGTCACCTCGAAGTCCCGCATCTCCCCGTCGGGCCCCTCGGCGTGGGCCATGTACCTCTCCCCGTCGCGGAAGAACCGCCAGGCCTTGCCCCGGTGGACGAGCGTCGCCCCGGAGAAGTCGCCCAGCACCGTGCCTTCCCTGGCCGCCTGCATGGCGAGCGCGTGGTTCGACCCCTTCCACCCCGAGTACGCCTTCTCGTGGCAGGACCTGCACCGCTCGCTGCCCACGTACCGGAGCTCCGCCGCAGGCACGGTGCGAGGGGGCCGCAGCGACCGGACGCCGAGGTAGAGAGGCACGGACAGCAGGATGGCCGCCGTGGCTGCGACGCCCGCCATCCGGTAGCGGTCCATCCTGGCGCCTCCCGTGGACTACTCGCTCGCCCGATTGCTCCGCTGCGCCGCCTCGAGGCGCCTCACGTCCTCGGGGCCGAGCTTCGGCCGGTCGACGGTGAGCGTGATCCTGTCGATCTTCCCGGTGAAGGGGAACGGCACCTTGTAGTCGCGGTCGTCCACCGGCGTGCCGGTGTCGGAACCGACGTCGAGGTTCTCGTCCCACTGGAGGATGAGCGGAATGGTCTTCTCCATCTTCCGCGTGGCCACCACCTGGCCGTCCACCTTGAGGACCCCGGTTCCGCCGCGGCCTATGCCGCTCATGTCGTCGTAGGCCAGCGTGGCCATGCCGAGGCCGTCGTACTTGAAGTCGAACTCGAGCACGTGCTTTCCGGGAGCGAGCGCCCCGGGACCCTCCCAGCGGATGCGCTCCAGGTCCACCAGGTTCCAGGTGAACACCGGCTTGCCCTGGAGCAAGTAGAAGCCGTAGCCGGCGAAGCGACCGCCCTGGGTGATGAGCACGCCCTCGGCGCCGCCCTGCGGGATCTCGATCTCGGCCCTGAAGGCGTAGGAGGCGTTCAGCACGCTCGGCGCGTCGCCGTTGGGTGTCCCGATGAGGGGCGCGTTCCAGGTGAAGACGGTTCGCCCGGCCGTGATGCTGGGGCGCGGGGTGATGAGGCGGGTCGCCACCGTCGCGTCGAGCGGCATCACGTTGTACTTCCTCGCCTCGTCCCAGAAGATCTTCTCCAGCTCCTTCACCTTCCCCGGATGCCGTGCCGCCAGATCATCAGACTGGGTCCAGTCCTTGCGGAGGTCGTAGAGCTCCCAGGGAAACTTTGCGGGGTCCGCCCCGACACTGCCGGCGATGACCCACGGCGGACGCATGACCTTCGTGCTGGCGATCCAGCCGTCGTGGTAGATGGCGTGGTCGCCGAACATCTCGAAGTACTGCGTCCTGTGCCGGGATCGAGCCCCCGCGTTCTTCGCGTCGAACGTGTAGGCCATGCTGACGCCTTCGATGGGGCTCTGCCTGATCCCGTCCACCGTCTCGGGCCTCCCGATCCCGGCCGCCTCCAGGATGGTGGGCACCACGTCGATGACGTGGTGGAACTGGTGGCGGATCCCACCCCGGTCCTTGATGACCGCCGGCCACGAGATCGCCACTCCCTGGCGGACCCCTCCGAAGTGGGAGGCGATCTGCTTGGTCCAGGAGAAGGGCGTGCTGAAGGCCCACGTCCACGGGACGGCCATGTGGTTGTAGGTCCGGTCGGAGCCCCATGCGTCGTAGAAGTACTTCAGCTGGGCCTCGACCGGCACCTCGACGCCGTTGAACATGGCCACCTCGTTCGGCGTGCCGACGAGCGTGCCCTCGGCGGAGGAGCCGTTGTCCCCGCTGATGTAGATGATGAGCGTGTTCTCGAGCTTGCCCATGTCCTCGACGGCCTGGATGACGCGGCCGATCTCGTGGTCGGTGTACATGAGGTAGGCCGCGTACACGTCCACCTGGCGGAGGAACATCTTCCGCTCGTCGGCGTCGAGCCCCTCCCATTCCTCGAGGAGGTTCTTCGGCCAGGGCGTGAGCTTCGCTTCCTGCGGGATGACGCCGAGCTTCTTCTGGTTCGCGAAGATCTGCTCGCGCAGCTGGTTCCACCCCTTGTCGAACAGCCTCAGCTCGGTGGCCTTCCGGATCCACTCCGGCGTGGGGTGATGCGGCGCGTGCGTGCCCCCGGGCGCGTAGTAGACGAGGAAGGGCTGGTCCGGCGTGAGCGTGTTCAGCTGGTTCATGTAGGCGATGGCCTCGTCGGCCATCGCGGTGGTGAGGTTGAACCCGGGATTCCCCTGGAACGGGTAGATGTAGGTCGTGTTGCGGGCCAGGTTGGCGGGCTGCCACTGGTTCGTGTCGCCGCCCATGAAGCCGTAGAAGTACTCGAAGCCCATCCCGACGGGCCACTGGTCGAACGGCCCCACGGCGGTGGCCTGGAAGGCCGGCGTGTTGTGGTTCTTGCCGAACCAGGAGGTCCGGTAGCCGTTGTCCTTCAGGATCCTGCCGATGGTCGCCTTGTCCCTGGTGATGATGCTGTCGTAGCCCGGGTATCCGGTGGCCTGCTCGGAGATCACGCCGAAGCCGACGGAGTGGTGGTTGCGGCCGGTGATGAGCGCTGCGCGCGTGGGCGAGCAGAGCGCGGTGGAGTGGAAGTTGGTGTAGCGAAGCCCGGCTTCCGCGACCCGATCCAGCGCCGGGGTGGGGATGACGCCTCCGAAGGTGGAGGGGGCCCCGTAGCCCACGTCGTCCGTGATGATGAGGAGCACGTTGGGTGCGCCCCTGGGCGGGACCACGCGTGCAGGCCACCAGGGCTTCGAGCCCTTCGTGGCGCGATCGATCTTGCCGCCGAACGCCTGCGGCGGTGGGGGAAGTTGCTTGCCGTCTATCGAGATCGTCGCCGAGGGGGAACCCGGGACCCCAGCCGTGCCCTGGGCGAGAGTCCCCCCTCCGGGAACGACCAGGAAAGCCGCGGCCAGCGTGGTGACCTTCGTCGCCCTGATCATGTGTCGCCTCTCTCGGTCAGTTCCGTCCATCTTCGAAGCGTACTCACGCTTCGCGTCCCCAGGAATCATGTCCCATATAAGGCGGGCGTCGCCGACGTCCCGTCGACTTCCATCCGGGTGCATCAGAAGTAGGAAGACAGCACGAGTCCGACCTGAGGTGCCCAGGTGCGGCTGGGCTGGAGGGTGGTGATGGCCGAGAAGTTCAGCTCGATGGACTGCCCGCGCGCGAACCACTCGAAGCCGAGCTGCACGCCGCCCTGGAGGCGGAACTGCGTCCACATGGCGGGCGGCTGCTGCCAGAACACCTCGACGTTCACGAAGGGCGTGACGGGCAGCGTCCCGACGTCGAATTCCCGCTCCAGCTGCAGGCGGCCGCGGAAGCGGAAGAAGGACCCGGAGGCACCGTCCACCGGCCAGTTGAACGATACCCGGTTGCGCAGCGAGACCAGGATCGCGGCGGGCAGGTTGTAGCGGGGGGTGACCTCGGCCTGCAGCGTCCAGAGGTTCCCCGGGCTTCCGGTGCCCGAATCGAGCGTGGCGTTGTAGAGAACGCCCACCCGCATGTCCACCGCGTGGTTCTTCGCCTCGTCGGGGCTCATCAGTTCCCGCAGGAAGGCGGCGACGTACCACGAGCCGTAGATACCGAACGTGATCTGGCTCACCTGCTGGGCCGGCAGGAAGTACGGCTGCACCTGCGCCTGGATCCGCACCCCCTCGGCCAGGCGGAAGTAGGCGTCCACCTCGGGCTGGTAGGAAGCCGAGCCCTCGGGGCCGAAGAACCCCTGCGCACGGGACGGTCCCGCGACGAGGAGCGCGGCGGCGGCGACACCCAGACGCCATGCCGGCCCGTTCACGAGGGACAGTCTAGCGGGTGCGAGCGCGCGGCGTCCGCCTGGCGCCGAAGGTGGGTGGCGAACAGGGTTCTTGCGCCCCGTCCGGGGAAAGGGGAACCTGCCGTCGCGGTGCACAATCAAGATCACCCAGAAGGAGGAGAACGATGACTCGTATCCTGGCACTGGCCCTGTTCGCGGTACTCGCCGCGGGCTGCGCCACCACATCGTCGGTGAAGGAGGAGATGGCTCCCCTTTCCGCCAAGGTGACGGCCCTCGAGCAGCAGGACGCGGCGATGCAGACCAAGCTCGCCGACCTGAGCAAGAAGTCCGACGCCCAGTCGGCCGAGGTCCAGGCGCTCCGCAAGGAGATCGCCAACTTCAATGCGGCATCCCAGAAGTCCGCCGCGGACGCCGAGGCTGCTGCGGTGCGGGCCGAGACGGCCGCAGCGAAGGCGGCAAAGGCCTTCGAGCTGCGCCAGATGAAGGGCGCACGGTAGGAAGCCTCCATCGCGCTCCGGAGGGGGGCGCGGCGTCCTGCCGTGCCCCCTTCGCCTTCACATCGCCAGCGCCGGGGCCCGATCCACGGTCACGTCCGTGGGGAGTCCCCGCAGGTCCTTCAAGGCCTCGGCGAGCTTCCCCTGGTCCACCGAACCGAGCAGGCCTCGCTTCCCGAGGAGCCTCCTCGCCTCCGCGGCGAGGTCGACCTTGGCGTCCTCGTCGGGGTGGATCTCCACGTAGACGCGCCCGGCGCGGACGCCCACCTTCACCGGCTCCCGGACGATGCGCACCTCGGCCCCGACCGGAACCTGCCCGTAGAGCACCGGGATGTCCTCGGGGTACAGGCGAAGACAGCCGTGGCTGGCTCGCCGTCCCACGGCGAAGGGCGTGTCGGTGCCGTGGATGAGGATCGACCCCTTCGAGAGGCGCAGCGCGTGGCTGCCGAGCGGATTCTCGGGCCCGGGCGGCACCATGGCCGGCAGGTCGGGCTCCTCCCGGCGAATCGACGCCGGCGGGTACCAGGCCGGAGCCACCTGCTTCTGGATCACCTTGAACGTGCCCACCGGAGTGGCCCAGCCCTCGCTGCCGATGCCCACCGGAAAGGTCGTGGGCGGGCCCGGGGTGCGCGGGAACTGGTAGAGGCGCATCTCGGAGAGGTTCACGACCACCCGGCCCGGCGCGGCGGCCTGTGGCACGATCCACCACGTGGGCAGGGTGACGGTCGCACCCGGGGTGGGGACGTAGGCGTCCAGCGTGGGGTTGGCGGCCTCGATCTCGTTGAAGCCCAGGTCGTACTCGCGCGCCATCTCGATGAGCGAATCGCCGGGCGCCACGGGGACACGGCATGCGTCTCCGATGACCTCCACGGCCTTGCACTCGGCCGGCGTGGCGCAGGTGGCGACCCGGATGATCGGGCAGCGGGGCGGCGCCGCGACCACCGGGGCTTCCTTCGCGTCCGGCACGGGCGGCGGAGGCAGTACACAGCCCGCGCCGAGGGCGGCGAGGAGGAGCCAGGCTCCCGGGCCCGGGGGTCGTCTCACGAACATGGCGGAAGGGTTAGTGGAAGGCGGGTGGCGTGACAAGGGGCTCTTCCGAGGTTAGCGTCGGGGGCGATGCTCGCGACCGCGATCCTGACCCTGCTCGTCGCCTCCGGGAGCGCCGAAGGCGAGCCGGTCGGCCCGCCGGCGGCTTGCCCGACCACGGGCGACGTGGTCGCCGTGTTCACCCGGAAGCGCGAGATTCTGGCTCTGCCGGCACGGCTCCGAGGTGGGACGAATCCCGGTGGCCCTGGGGCGCGGAGGCAACGGGAAGTCCCGCAGCGGCGACCACCGGACGCCGCTCGGGAGCTATGCCTTCGGCACGCCGCGCCCCTCGAAGCTCTACGGGATCTTCATTCCCATCGAGTACCCCACACCGGAACAGGCGGCCAGGGGCCACTCCGGCGGGGCGGTCGGGATCCACGGGCCTCCACGGGGCCAGTCCGAGCCCGAATACCCGACCACCGCCGTCGACTGGACACAGGGGTGTGTCGCCACCGGGACCGACGCCGACGTCGAGACGGTCGCGGAGTTCGTGCGCCGGTACCGGCCCACCCTGCTCGTGCGCTGAACCGAAGTCTCACGTGCGGGGCCGCCTTCGGCCTCCTAGACTCATCGCTTCGCGACCCGCCCGGTCCACTCCAGGTGCGTGAATGAGCCCTCGCCGAAGCCGCCTGCTTGCCTGCCTCGCCCTCGCTTCCGTCTGCGCCTGTGGCTCCAGCTCGCCGCAGCCGCCACCACCGTCGGACGAGTCGGAGGTCGCTCGACCGGCATGGGGACTTCTCGTGGAGAGAGCCCTGCCCGGGGGCGCGCACTCGTTCGTGTCCATGGGAGTGGACGGCACCTTCATCACGCCGCTGGCCGGCTTGCCTGCCGCCGCGGTGCGGGTGACGCCCTCGCCGGACGGACGGACCCTCGCCTTCCTGCGCGCCACGGACGACCTCCTCCACCTCTGGCTCGTCGACCGGGACGGCTCGAATCCACGGCCGGTCCTCGACGGAGAACGGGTCGTGGAAGGGATGGCCTGGTCCCCCGACGGGCGGCGCATCGCCTTCGGCAACTCGACGCTCGACGCGACCTCCGACATCTGGGTGATGAACGCCGACGGCACGGGCGCCGTGAACCTGACGCCCGACCCGAAGCCGGCCATCCTCTATGACAGGGACCCCACCTGGTCCCCGGATGGTGCCCGCATCGCCTTCTCGTCCAACCGCTCCGGAGCCACCCGGCTCTGGGTGATGAACGCCGATGGCACGGGCCTGTCGCAGGTGATCTCGCCGGACGTGCCCGCGGCCGAGCGCGCCCCGGCCTGGTCGCCGGACGGCGCCCTCATCGCCTTCGTGGCAGAGGGTGCCGGCGGCGCCGGCATCGGCGTGGTCCGTCCCGATGGCGCGGGCTACCGGTTCTTCCCCGCGCCCTTCGACGCCGGAAGCCTGGCCTGGCTCCCCGACGGCCGGCTGGTCTTCACCGACAGGAGAACGGGCGACTTCGAGGTCCACGCCCTCGACCTCGCCACCGGCGCGGTGACGAACCTGACACGTCACCGCGATCACGACCTCCGAGCCGTCGTGCTGCGCCACGTCGCTCCTCCGTCCTGGCTCGGGCTGGCGAACCCCGTCCGCCATGCGGTCCGGCAGGGAAGCGCCCCGGGGTTGGCGGCGGCCGACCTCGATTCCGACGGCCAGGTCGACCTGGCCGTCCTCTCCCCCGCCGTTCCCGAGATCCAGCTCTTCCGCGGCACGGGTGCCGGAGCGCTGACGCCCCACGGAGCGCTCGAGCTCGCGGGAGGCGCGCTGGACCTCGCGGCGGCGAGTGTCACGCTGGACGATGCTCCGGACCTGGTGGTCCTCCGCGGAGACGCCCTCTCGGTGTACCGGGGTGGCCCCGGGGGCCCCGGGTTGCCCACCGAGGTCGGGCTCCCGGGCGACGCGCACGGAATGGCCCTGGGCGACCTCGACCGGAACGGCACCGCCGACATCGCCGTGGTCGTCGACCGCCCCGGGGGCGGCTTCCACCTCGACCTCTTCACCACTGGTGGCGTCGACGAGCTCGTCTTCCTCCTCGACCTCGCCACCGACTTCACCGATGGGGGGCGGCTATGCACCGGCGACGTGACCGGCGACGGCCCCCTCGACGTGGTGGTGCTCACCGGCTCGCCCGCCGCGCCGGTCCTTCTCCTCACCGGACGCGGGGACGGCACGTTCGATCCACCGTTCGTGTCGGCGACCGGCGTGGCCGTGGACCGGCAAGCCGTCCCGATCTGCGCGGATCTGGACGGCGATGGACGGTCCGACCTCCTCCTGCTCCAGCCCGGCCAGGAGCGCGGCCTGGCTCTCCTCCCCTGGCGCGGACGCTCCTTCGACGTGGCGCCTGCACTCGGCGTCACCGCGACCGCCGTGGGCGCGGCCGACCTGGATCGCGACGGTGACGTGGACGTCGTCGTAGGGGACCCCTCCAGGCCGAGCCTCATGTTCCTGCGCAACCGGGGGGACGGACGCTTCGCGGCCCCGGTGGAGGTCCCGCTGGGCGGCACGCCGGCACGGCTCCTCGTGACGGACGTCGACGGAGATACCTGGCCGGACCTGGTGGTCACCGAGGCGGGCGGCTCGGTGGCGGTCCTGCAAAACCGGCGATCGGATCCTGCGAGCGGTGGGTAGACCCGGTCAGGTCTCCTCGAGCACCGCGGGCAGCTCGACCCGGAAGGTCGAGCCCGCGCCCGGCGTGCTCGAGGCCGTGATCGCGCCTCCGTGAGCGGTGACGATCGAGTGGCAGATGGGGAGTCCGAGCCCGGTCCCCTCTCCGACCTTCCGGGTGGTGAAGAACGGGTCGAAGATCCGCTTCAGGACGTCGGGCGCCATCCCCACGCCGTCATCGGTCACCTCGAGCCGCGCCATTCCCGGTCCGCCGGGGCCCACCACGATCGCGACCTCGCCCCGCCGCCCCTCCATCGACCTCGAGGCGTTGGTGACGAGGTTCACGAGCACCTGGCCCATCTGCCCGGGCGACGCGAGGACGTCGGGGGCTCCCCGGTTCTCCACGCGGATCGTCGTGCTTCCCGGGATGGAGGCGGGGAGCCAGCGCATGGCGTCGTCGACCACGTCGATGATGCGGGTGCGCACGCGCCGCGGGTCGGGCCGGCCGAAGAGGCTCAGGTCTTTCACGATCCGTGCAATCCGATGGCCTCCGCCCTGGGCGTCGCGGAGCGCGTCGAGCGCCTCTTCGAGGCGGACGCCGGCGGCATGCCGATCGAGCGCCTCCCCGGAGCCGAGTGCGCTCCTCGCCGCCTCCACCTCCTCGATGGCCCCTCCCTGGCCGGCCAGGACCCCGGTGAGCGGGTTGTTGATCTCGTGGGCCACCCCCGCGACGAGCGTGCCCAGTGCCGCCAGCCGGGACGCCACCACGAGCTGCTCCTCCAGGGCCCGCTTCTCGGTCACGTCCTGGGTCATGAAGAGCCCCTGGACCACCTCGCCGGAAGCGTCGCGGACCGGCCGGAGCAGGACGTCGATCCAGTGGCCACCGAGGGGCAGCTGCAACCGGCGGGTCTCCCCGGCCAGCGCCGCCCGGCAGGCCGGCTCGACGACCGGAAGGAGCCCCGGAGGGCTGATGTCCTGGAGCGATTTCCCCAGCCAGGCGTGCGGATCCGTGGCCGTGACCGTGTTCGCCCCGTCCAGCATGACGCAGCGCAGGTCCCGATCGAAGAGCCCCACCAGCCCGTTCGGGAAGTTCTCCATCACGGTGCGCCGGAGGTACTCACTCCGCTGGAGCGCCTCCTCGGCCTGCCTCTGCGCGTGGACGTCGGTCACGGTTCCGGCGACGCGCAGTGGCTTGCCGGAGCCGTCGCGGGCCGTCACCTTTCCCCGGCTCCGGAGCCACCTCCACGTCCCGTCGGCATGCCGGGTGCGGAAGGTCAGGTCGAATCGCTCCTGCCGGCCAGCCAGCACCTCCTCGTACACCGGGCCCACCTGGGCGAGATCGTCCGGGTGCGTCCGCCCCAGCCAGTCGTCGGAGGCGGCCCAGGTATCCGCCGCGGGACGGCCGGTGAGCTCGTTCATCCGTGCGCTGTGGAGGACCCTTCCTGTGGGGACGTCCCGCTCCCAGAACCCGTCGGTGCTCGCGTCGAGAACCGCCTGGAGCCGTTCCTGGCTCCCGCGTAGCCGGGTGGCCACGTCGACCTGCTCCTTCTCGGCGAGGAACTGTCGGCGGCGGGTGCGGTGGAGCCGCCAGGAGACGAACCCCGCCGCGAGGTTGGACGCGAGAAGGGTGTTGGCAATCAAGAGGCTCGCCGCCGGTGCGGGGCGGTCGCGGAATGCGAGGACCCAGGCGATGCTGGTGACCGTGATCAGCCCGGCTCCGATGCCCTGGAGGCTGAACCGGTTCGGCAGGAGCGCCCACGCCGTGATCACGAGGACGAGGTCGGCGGCCACGGGCAGGAGGTAGTCGGGCGGACGCGTCGACTGCGTGACCAGCTCGTAGAGTGCGATGCACGCCACCCACGCCAGGGCCCACGCGTCGAGCACGGCGGGCCTGCGCGTGCGGAACGCGGCCCAGATCAGACCGATGGTGACCAGGCCGTGGAGGAACCTCAGGGCGAGAAGGACCCCGAAGGCCGAAGGGCCGACGAGTCGTGCGTCGTTGGCGATGAACACGCCCGCGATCAGCGTCAGTCCGCCGGCGACGACCGCCGCGGTCCGACCGTCCGTTCGCAGGAACCAGGAGCGGTACTCGGCCTCCAGCTCCGGAGGCCGGAGCGTCACGCCCACCAGAACGCCTGGCGCTTCCCCACCCCTCATTCGCATCGACGCTAAACCCCTGGAGTCAGGGCGTCAAAGGAAGCTCTCGGGGGAGCCCTGGCGGATGCGGGCCGGATCGTCTAGTTTGCCGCCTTGCGCGTTTTCCTGGTGTACGTGAGGGACGAGGCGTACTTCCACCTCCTCCCTCCGGCGGCTGGTGACGCGGGCGCCGACTCCCGCCTCCGGGTGATGGCGTTCCCCCCGTTGGGCATCCAGACACTGGCTCCGGTGCTGCGCCGCGCCGGCCACGCTGTCCGGATGTTCGACACCTGCCACCCTCGCATGGGCGCTGAGGGCATCGCCGAGGCCGCCCGCGAGGAGGCCCCCGACGTCATCGCGCTCTCCTTCCTCTCGGTGACCGCCTACCCCGCGCTCAAGACCCTTGCACGAAGGGTGAAGGCGGCCAACCCCGGGATCCCCATCATCGTGGGCGGGGCCTTCGCCTCCATCAACGCGGCCCGGATCCTCGCCGAGTGCCCCTTCATCGACCACGCCGGGGTGGGCGAGGGCGAGGAACTGCTCCTCGACTATCTCGACAACCTCGGCTCGCCCGGGAACGTGGCGGGGCTGGTCTGGAAGGACGGCGACGAGGTCGTGAAGAACGTCCCGCGCCCCCTGCTGAGGGACCTCGACAGGTTCCCCTATCCCGACCGGACCTCGCTGCCCATCGACTACATCGAATCGCTCCCGCTCGACGTCCCGGCGGTGCTCTCGCTCGACAAGTTCTGCACGATGCAGACCTCGCGCGGCTGCCCTTACACCTGCATCTACTGCGACATCCCCTCGCTGGGCGAGGGCAAGTGGCGAAGCCGGTCGGCCGAGCACGTGCTGGGCGAGATGCAGGAGCTGTCCGACCAGGGCTACCGCTCCATCTACCTCACCGACGACCACTTCCTGCTGAAGAGGCAGCGCATCGCCGACATCTGCAACGGCATCATCGACCGGAAGCTCCAGTTCCACTGGGGCTGCGAGGGACGCGTCGACTCGATGGGCATCGAGGCGCTCCCGCTCATGGGCCGCGCCAACTGCGACATGCTCGCCTACGGCGTCGAGTCGGGCACCCAGAAGATGCTCGACCGCCTGGGCAAGCGGCAGAAGATCGAGCAGATCGAGCTCGCGGTGGGGGAGGCCAAGCGGCACGGCATCGCCCGGGTCCACGGGTTCTTCGTGATCGGCTGCCCCGGCGAGACCGCCGAGGACATCCGCGACACCTTCCGCTTCGCGGCCCGGCTCCCGCTCGACACCTTCGGCTTCAACCGGCTGGCCGTCTACCGGGGGACGCCGCTCTGGAACGAGTACGCCAGCCGCGGGATCGTCGACGACGACCGGGACTGGGACAAGACCTTCAAGTGCTGTGACATCGACCCGGACACGGTGCCCAACGACGAGGTCAACGCGCTGCGCATGAAGGGCTACGCCTCGCTCATCCTGCACCGCATCGTCCGCCGCCCGCTGAAGACCTGGGACCTCCTGCGCACCTTCAGCCGGCACATGCCGCTGGCCGACCTGTTCCGGCTCATCAGCGGGCCGTTCCGGAAGAAGGTCGCTCCCCAGCCGGACCTGCCCGCTCCCATGGTGGACGCCGGGATCAAGGTCCCGACGCGCCTGGCCGCCTGATCCCCTCCGGACCCGCTACCCGACCAGGTCCTCGGTGCCGTCCACGCCGAGCACGTTCCCGGTGAGCCACACCGTCTCGGGCCGGGCCACCGCCACCAGCACCGCCGCCACGTCGGCCGGGGTGGTGAGGCGCTTTGCCGGGTGGATGGCCAGGCAGTGCTCGATCATCAGGGCGTTGCCGGGGATCTTGCGGAGCGCGGGGGTGTCGGTGACACCGGCGCGGAGTGCATTCACCGCGATCCGGGCCGGGACGAGCTCGACCGCCAGCTGCCGGCAGTGGCTCTCCAGCGCCGACTTGGCCGCGGAGACGGCGCCGTAGGAGGGCCAGATGCGGTGGCCGCCCGCGCTGGTCATCGCGAAGACGTGCGACCCCGGCCCCATCAGGCCGGCCTGGAGCACGTCCTGGACCCAGTAGACGAGGCTGTGTGCCATCACGTCGAGCGTCATGTCCATCTGGGCCCGGCTGATGGCGTCGGCGGGGGCCACCCCGACGAAGGGCTTCAGGGTCCCGAAGGCGAGGGAGTGGACGAGGACGTCGATGCCGGCCGGGTTCCCCTCCTCGGCGAGCACGCGCTTCATCTCCGCCACGACCTCGGCGCGCTTCTCGGTGTCGGCGGCGTTGATGTTGAAGAAGACCGCCTTCCCGCCCGCAGCCGTGATCTCGGCCTGGATGCGCTCCACGTTGGGGAGGGTGGCCCGGCGATCGAGGTGCACGCCGAAGACGTTTCGCCCGGCGCGGGCCAGCGCGAGGGAGATGGCCTCGCCGAATCCAGAGGACGCGCCGAGGACGAGAGCCCACTTCCGGGTGTTTGGCATCGGCAGAAGATGGTCGAGCGCGCCGCTCCGGTCAAGGCGGGTTACGCTCCGGCCATGACCTCCCTCGACGAGACCACCGCGACCGCCATCCTGGGGCTCGACACCCTCTGGGGCGGAGACGTCCTCGACCCGTCGGGAGCCGGCCGCTTCATCGCCGACTCGTGGTTCTCCGACGAGCCGCTCCCGGCCGCCTACACCCACCCCGCGGCGGCGCGGCTGCGCCGGACCGGCGGCGTGGCCGGGACGGAGATCGACTCCGCGGCGGTGGATGCCTACCTGGCCCAGGTCGACGTTCCGGCCGCGGTCCGGGACCTTTCGGCGCGGAGCCGGGAGTTGGGCGGGCTCCGGGGGTCCTACCTCGAGGGCGTGGCCGGCAGCCTCGCCGTCATGTGGGACCTCGCCCTGGAGCGGCTGGGGCGGGGGCCGGCCGTCCCCTTCGAGCGCTGCGTGAAGGCCTCCTGTGGGGTGGCTCCCTCGCCGTCGCGGCCGGAGGAGAAGCGGCTGCGGGTGGCCGGGCTACTGGCACGCGCCGGCCATCCGTCCGGCACGCCCGACGAGCTGCTCGCCGCGGTGGAGGCCTGGCGCGAGCAGCGGCTCGTGCCGAGGAAGTCGATCCAGCAGCTCGGCGACGCCTTCATCGCCTGGCTGGAGGAGGGGACGAGGAGGCACCTGGTGCCGTACCTGCCCGCCACGCTCCACGGCGTTCCGCGCGCCAACGTCCGGTTCCTGCCGCTCGAGGACGCGATGTTCTCGGGCTCGATGAACTACGTGGGAAGGGCGCGCGACGAGGCCGGAGCGCCGCTGTACGAGGCCACCTACGAGCTGAACGCCTCGCTGCGGATCTCGGTGCCGGAGTTCGCCCAGCTCGTCAGCCACGAGGTGGTCCCGGGGCACGCCACCACCTTCGCCCTGGCCCAGGGGCTGTACGTCCGCGGAAGGCTCGGCTTCGAGGCCACGGTGCTCACCATGAACACGCGCGGGGCCGCCCTCTCGGAGGGAATCGCCAACAACGCCATCCTCATGGCCTTCGGGGTCGAGGAGGTGGCGGAGCTCCCGGACGAGGACCTCCAGATCGGCACGCTGCTCGCCCACCTGCAGGACGACGCCAAGAACCAGGCCTCCTGGCTCACCTGGAGTGAAGGGCGACCGCAGGCCGAGGTGGCCGCCACGCTGCGGGCCGATTACCTGGTCTCGGCCGAGCGGGCCGGGAAGCTCTCCGGCGCCTGGGGACGCCACCCGCTGCTCGGCCGGATGTATCTGCCCGCCTACCGGGCCGGCACCGAGCGGGTCGCGGCGCTGCGCCGGGAGCACCCGCCCGAGCGGATCCTCCCGGCGCTCTACTGCGTGAACGGGCTCGTGGACCTGGTCACGATCGACCAGGTGCTCTGAGGACGGGCGTCAGCGGGCCGGAGCCGTGGAGCGTGCCAGGACCAGCCGCTCCACCAGGAGCTCGGAGCGACCCCCCAGGATCTCCAGGATCTGCTTCGTCGTGTGGCGTCCCTTGAAGTGCGGTCTCTCCGCGACCTGCTCCCAGCCGGGCGGCAGCGGCTCGCCCGCGTCGACGATCAACGCGGCGAACGTTCCGGCGGTCGCCTGCGGGGCCTTGCAGGGAACCGGTCCCCCCGGGCACGGGTATCCCCTCACGTCCGCCCCGGGAAGGATGAAACGGTAGCGCTCCTGCGCCTGCGCGAACCGGTCCGGCACGAGGACGGGCCGGCCTCGCACCTCGGCGACCGCCTCCGGCGGGAACGTGCCCGGGAAGGGAGCGACGACGGCGCTTCCCACCGCCAGCGCCAGCAGGGCGAGGTAGGGAAAGGCCGCTCGCCCGAATTGCGGGTTCCGCACGCCGGCTGCCGCGAGCAGCCCGAGCACCACCGGCAGGACGAACGCAACGGGGCCGAACGGGACGGACCCCAGGCCCCGCGAGATGAACCACGCGAATGCCGGCAGCGCGAGCCCGGCCACGGCGAGCAACACCAGCGTCGCCTGGAACGCGAGGCGGGGAAGCGCCGACCAGCGCAGGGCGAGGAGCACCGCCAGCGCCGCCATCGCGGGGAGCAGGTAATTGGACTGGCGCTGGGTGGGGAACGAGTACACCACGAGGAAGGCGAGCACGTAGAGCCACAGCTCCTGCTCGTCCTCGGTGAGGGCGCGCCGGCGCTTCCAGAGGTCCCAGAACAGCGCGAGCACGAGGAGGACGTAGACCCCTGCGTTCTTCAGGGGTCCCAGCCAGATCTCCCACAGGGAGTGGTCGCCCGAGAGGAGACCGGACAGGAAGGAGCCCGCCCTGAGCTTGCGGGCGCTCTCCTCGACGACGAACTGGGACCAGATGAGGTCGGGCCGGGGATCGAGCGCCGGCCAGAGCCCGAAGGCTGCCAGCCCGACGAGGAAGGCCAGCGTGAGGAAGCCGCCCCGGCGGCGCACGAAGTCCCCCAGGCGCCAGCCATCGCGCCGCCACAGGACGAGAGCGAGCGCGAAGGTGCCGGGCACGACCAGGAAGAAGGCCTTGAAGAGGGCCGCCGCGCCGAAGGAGAGCCCGCAGACGAGCGCCAGGGCCATCCCCGTCCGTTCCCTCCGGTGGATGAGGACCAGCGGGAGGAACAGGAAGAGGGTCTCGCCGGCGTTGGTGAGGAAAGGCCGCCCGTGCTGGATCGTGGAGAGGAATCCGAGGAACACGAGGCCTGCGAGGAGGCCTGCCGCACGCCCGGCGATGCGGGCCGCGAGCAGCCCGGCCAGCGCCGCCGTGAGCAAGGTCGTCGCCACGACCGGAAGGCGGAGGTGCCAGAGATCCCAGGCGGCTCCGCGTCCGGTGGAGAGGATGCCCTGCCAGAAGAGGAGGGGAGGCTTCGTGTCGTTGATGCCGGACTCCGACATGAGCGGGAGCCAGCGTCCCGATGCCGCCGTCACCCGGGCGATCTGGAGGTAGAGGGATTCGTCGCCGATGGTGGGCGCGTTTATGGAGTCGAGCCCATACCCGTACGCGCCCACCGCGACGAGGACCGCGAGCACGACGGCCCTGCGACCGGGGGCGGCAGTGGGGAGTGGGGGACTCTCTGGGGCGACGCTCATGGCCTCCGGAGGGTTTCCGGTGACCATTCCAGTATCACGAAGTCCCCCCAAAGGCGGGCCGGACCCCGGCCCTCGTCGGCCGGCGGAGTTCCATTCACGGATCTCCACGATCGGGGTGTGGGTGGGTGAAGTGCACCAGCCTTGACCCGATACTGGGTCATCGCCCCCATGTGGATCCCTGGAGTCCACTCGGGCGGCGGCGCGGTCCGGGCGGCGCCCCCGCATGTCACTTTCCGTGTATCTCGCACGAGGGACAAGGCGTTCGTCCCCGAAGCGCCCGTCCTTGCTGGGCTTCGACGACGCCGCCGGCGTGCCTCCCTGCTCCTGGTGCGGTCGGCCACGGATTTCACCATCAGAGCAGCGTTTGTCCGGGGATACCCCTGTAGGTACGCTGACTTGGCATCGATGAAGCATGGATTCCAGCGACACGAGTGCGGCGCCGGGAGCGCCGCCGAGCGCAGCACCCGTATCGGTTCCCCCATCTGAAGTAGACGGAGAGTCAAATGCGAACGTTCAGGTTCAGTTTCCTGGCAGTCACCACCGCCGCGGCCCTGGCCCTCGTGGGCTGCACGGGCTCGACGGGCGACACGGGCCCGGCGGGCCCGACCGGCCCCGCGGGCGCCACCGGCGCCACGGGCGACACCGGCCCTGCCGGCCCTGCCGGCCCCACCGGCCCCGGCGGTCAGGACTCGTACTTCACGGACATCGAGATGTGCGCCGGCTGCCACAACGCCAGCCTCTCCGATAAGCACGCGCTCGCCGAGAGGGATGCCGTGCAGGTCACCCCGGGTGCGGTGGCCTGGAGCGACACCAGCGTCGTCACCATCCAGTTCAACGTGAAGGTCGCCGGCGTGAACCGCAACGACTTCACCGAGAAGGCCACGGTCATGGGAGGCGGCCACAACGAGGACGCCTACTGGATCTTCCAGGCCGATCCGACCTACACGCAGGCGGCCCCGAACAACTACGGGCCCGCGGGCGTCCGAACGAAGTTCGCGGCGACCACGTGGACCCTCACGGGCAATGGAAACGGCAACTACACCGCCGTGATCTCCGGCGTCATGCCCGCCCCCACGCCCGGGGCGGCATTCATGCTCAGCACCACGCCGGGGAACGGGACGACCGCCACCGTCGTGGCGTACTACGGGGGCGTCCGCGCGAACGACACGGTGGGCGACGCGGCCTGCATCAAGTGCCACGGCAACCACGTCTGGCGGGGAGCGGCGCATGACGTCACCAGCCCCCAGGGCGTCGGCCCCTGCGTCGTCTGCCACGCCCGCGTCGGCGCTGCCGATCCGCGCATCCCCGGAGCGGGCAGCGGCCTGATGGGCATGATCCACGGCATCCACAACTCCAAGAACATGCCCGGCGGCGTCTACACGTTCACCTGGACGAACGGCAACCAGTTCCCCTTCTCGATCGGCTTCCCGTCGTTCATGGACAACTGCTCGAACTGCCACGACAGCACGGCGCGGCTCGACGCGGTCAAGAACTCCCCGGTCTCCTACGCGCTCTGCATGTCCTGCCACCTCGACTGGGACGCGTTCCCCCGCACCCTCAGCACCGGCGACCTCGCCTTCCACCGGACCATCAACAACCTGAGCGGCCCGGATTCCTGCGCCCCGTGCCACACCGGTTCCGGCTTCTCGCTGATCGGCGACTTCCACAACGGCCTCAAGACCGAGCGGAACGGCCTGATCTGGGACGGCGCGGACCAGTCCGTCGTCCTCGGTGAGCAGATCGACATGCAGATCACCGGCGTGAGCTTCGCCGACACGACCCTGGTGGTCACCTGGACCGCCACCCAGAACTCCGTCGCCGTCGATCCCTGCAACAACGCGGTCGCCAACGGACCGGTCTTCATCGGCGCCACCGCCAACGCCGCCACGGGCCAGGCCGCCAGCAACATGAGCCTCCTCAAGGGCGTCGCCCAGGCCGACGACTGGGTCAACGCCGGCCAGACGGGCAATGTCTCGCCCGGCCAGCCGGTCGCGGTGAACCTGACCACCTCCAACACGACCTGCGCCGGCAACGTGGCCACCAGCCGCATCGTGCGGGACACCTACCCGGCCGCCAGCGCCACCAAGGGCATCGTCGGCCTGCAGGGCAAGCCGCAGGTCCGGTTCGCACCCGCGGCCGGGACGAACGCGGAGGTCATCCAGGTCCGCGCCAAGAGCCCGGTCCGCGAGTACCTGCTCGCGGACGGCGCACTGCCGGCCCCGGCCGACCAGCGCCGCTCCATCGTGGACACGGCGAAGTGCATCGACTGCCACCTGGGCTCGCTGTACCAGCACGGCGGCAACCGCGTGGACAACGTGAACCTCTGCGTCGAGTGCCACAACCCGGCGGCCAACGAGAAGAACGTCCGGGTCGCCATGGGCGTCGACGCCACCGAGGCCTACGACGGCAAGGTGGGCGAGGCCTATGACATGCGGAACATGGTCCACGCCATCCACTCGGCCCAGAACGGCATGCCGCTCGTCTACTACCGGACGAACGGGGTCTACTTCTTCGGGACCAAGGAGGCGCTCGCCAAGGTCACCAACTGGCCGGGCACGGGCTGCCAGATCGTCGCTGGCTCGGGCGCTCCCAGCTCCGCCACCGGCTCTCAGTGCAACGCCGCCATCACCACCCAGGTGACCAAGAACCACAACTTCATCGAGGTGCACTACCCGCAGGCGATCAACAACTGCGCCGCCTGCCACGCCGACGGATGGGTCCAGGCGACCGTGAACGCCACCAAGGGCGTCGCGCTCACCGTCGACCCGGGCGCCGCGCCGTGGGGCAACCAGCTCGACGACGTCCTCATGGGGCCGACGGCGGCCTCCTGCATGAGCTGCCACCAGTCGGGCGTCCAGGTCGACCAGTTCGGTCTCCGGATCCACGCCTACGGGCAGGGCTGGGTGCCCACCACGTTCGAGAACGGCCGGCAGACGCTGATCGACGCGGCGTCCACGCTGCCGTAGCCTGTCGCGCGAGGAGCTCCGGCTCCTCTTGAAAGGGAGGCGGGGGCGCTCTGGCGCCCCCGCCTTTTCCTTTGCTCCCAGCTCGCGAGGTCGGACGGCCCGCCCCTGGGCGCGAGCGCACGCTCCCGAGGGGTGACCCCATCGGAGATCCGCTGGCGCGATTGCATTCGCGGAACCGGGGGCGCCCACTCATGGGAGCCACGCCGTTGCCGACGAGGCCGCAGAGGAGGCGCCATGTCCGGTTACCGTCGCGTCTGCTGTCCCGTGGACTTCTCCGAGCCGTCGCGGGTCGCCCTGGCGGAGGCAGCAAGGCTGGCCCGGGCCGAGGGTGCCTCGTTGACCCTCCTTCACGTGCGCGAGCCTCCCGTTCACCGCTGGAGGCCCCGTTCGCGCCTCCCCCGAGGTGGCCGGAGGAGGGAGTCCCACCCGACTCGAGACCGGCGGGCGAGGCGGAGCGTCTCCGGGGGGCGCCGGTGGACTCCGTCCTTCTCGGCCAGCCGGTGGCACCGGCATCGCCGCTTTCGCGAAGGACACGGGTGTGGACCGATCGTCCTCGCGAGTCACGGACGCACGGGCCGACCAGGTTAGCCCGGGCTCCGTGGCGGAGGCAGTCTTCCGGACCGCTCCGTGCCCGGTGCTGGTCGTGAAGGCGCCCGGGGTCCGGAAGGAGGAGGTGAGTGACGGCGCCCGGGGGCGCAGCCCGGCCTTCGGCCCCGCCTTTGAGCGAGGACCTGGACGTCTCGCGGGTCGGCAACCGACCGAGCGGCCCGGCGGCTACGGCACGTAGACCTGGTCCCCGGCCAGGAGCACGACGTTCATCTCCGGCCGGGACCCGTCGAGCAGCGCCGGGTAGTCGATGGGAATGATGCGCACCGCGCCCGCTCCGTCGCGCCGCATGACCTGCATCGCCCGTGGGTTCGCGAAGCGGTTCGGGCCGCCCGCGAGCTGGATGGCCTCCAGGACGGTCACGTACTTGTTCGAGGAGAACACGCCGGGGCGCTCGACGGCCCCGCTGACCGTGAAGCTGTAGCTGTTGACCGTGGTCACCGCGACGGTCACCACGGCGCTCTCGTCGCGAACGTACTTCGCCAGCTGCGCGACGACCTCGGACTTGAGCTGGCTCGGGGTGCGGCCATTGGCGGTGAGGTCGCCGATCAGGGGCAACGTGATCGTGCCGTCGGGACGAACGGTGACGTCTCGCGAGAGGTCGGGGTACTTCCAGACGAGGATGGAGAGCACGTCGGCGACGCCGATCACGTACTCGCTTCGCCGGGGGTCGGGCTCCTTCGAGTAGTCGTAGTCCGAGATCTCGTGCGTCGTCGTGGCGCACGAGAGGGAAAGCAGGAAGAGGAAGGAGAGGGCTCTTTTCATCGGGGGCGGCCGATGCTACGGCCCCGACCCGATCGAGTCAACGAGAAGGCCCCTGCCTGGTTCGTCAGGGCCGGAGCCCGGTCATCGCAGCCGGGGCCGTCACGCGTGGACGAGGAAGTCGACCAGGGCGCCGTAGGAGCCGCGCGCGCGGGTGGGGATCAGGCGCGCGAGCTGCCGCAGCCGATCTCCGTCCGCCCCGTCGAGGAAGCGGAGCCAGCGTGCGAAGAGGACGAAGAGCATCGCGCCCAGGGGGACACCGGCAGCCAGCGCCAGGATCGACGGCAGGGACCGGCCCACCAGCCGCACGCTCACGGCCATGGCGGCGCAGGCGAGGAGGAGCTTCGCCATTCGCCAGACGGGAGGTCTCGCCCGGAAGTGGATCCAGACATAGCCGAGGAACCCGGCCGCGGCCGTCGCCTGGCCCGCCCCCTTGGCGAAAGCGGCGCCGACCGCCCCGAACGCGGGGATGAGCAGGAAGTTGCCGGCCACGGCGACGAGCCCGGCGACGCAGAGCCATGCGATGTAGAAGCCGTTCCTGCCGGCCCCGACGAGGAGGAGCTGTGCCGGCTGCGACACGGCCAGGCTCAGGCTGACGATGGCCAGGACCGCCAGGACGGGGATCGCCGGCAGGTATTTCGCTCCGTAGAGCAGGCTCAGCAAGGGGTCGGCCACCGCGGCCACGCCGAACAGGGCCGGGGCGGCGAAGAGCATCACGAACCAGGTCGCGACGGCGGTCGTACGCGCCGCCTCCTCCGGCGCCCGCCCGTGGTCGACCCAGACGCGGATGCTGGCGGAATCGGCGAGGTTCTGCGGGAACTGGAGCACGTAGGAGACCAGCGTGAAGCTGATCGAGAAGAACGCGATCTCGCGGCTCGGGGCCATGCCCCGCAGGAAGAACACCTCCACCCGGTCGAACAGCATCGCATAGAGGAGGGCCAGGACCAGCTGCTGCGCCGCGAAACGGATCATCCGCCCGCGAAGGGCCGGGTCCAGGGGGCCAACCCGCGGGATGCCGGGCAACCGATCGTAGACCCGGCGGAAGAGGGTGTAGCGCAAGACGAAGTCGACCACGCGGGAGAGGAGCAGCGAAGCCGTGAGCCCCACCAGGCCCCACCCCGTCACGACCGATACCGTGGTGCCGACGATGTTCACGGCATTGGCGGCGAGGGACGACAGGACGTTGTGCCGCAGGCTCCCGGCAGCCCACAGTGCGCCCGAGGGCATGCTGAGGAGGAGGCTGGGCACGATGCTGAAGACCGCCAGCGCACCCACCACCCGCTGCTCCGGGGCGAAGGTGACCAGGACGATGGTCAGACCGACCGTCACCCCGACCGAGGCCAGCACGGCCTGGAGCCGCATCGCGCGACGTATCAGCGTCCGGACCGATCCGTAATCCTCCTGGCCGATGAACTCGGCTGCGAACTTCCGGACGGTCACCGAGAGGGCGAGGTCGGAGACCAGCTTCAGCACGGTGGCGAAGTACAGGATGTAGTTGTACTGGCCCATGAAGTCCGGGCCCAGGCCGCGCGCCACCAGGATGGAGCAGTAGAACGCCCCGGCCATCGAGACCAGGGTGTCGATCGTGAGCCACATCGAGTTCCGGACGATGCTGGCGCTCGAGCCGGAGCCCGTCCGCGCGGCGGTCCCGGCCGGGGGCGCCGCCTCGGGAATGGGTCCTGGCGTCGGATCGGTGTCGTTCACTGGAAGAGGGTGGCGATGCTAGGAGTGGGGGGGCGGCGAGTCAACGGAAAGGCCACCGATGGACCGGCGCCGGGGCCTGTGGGAGTATCGGCCCCGCTTGGGGACACGGCCCTTCGTCACGATTGCCATGCCGTGCCTCGACGAGGCGCCCTACATCGAGCCCTGCCTGCGCAGCGTGCTGGCGCAGGACTATCCGCCGGACCTCGTAGAGATCCTCGTCGCGGACGGCGGTTCCACCGATGGAACCCGGGACATCGTCGTCCGCCTCGCCGCCGAGGACCGGCGCGTCGTCCTGGTCGCGAATCCCGGCCGGGTCCAGGCCGCCGGCATGAACGAGGCCATCCGGCGTGCGCGCGGCGACGTCATCGTCCGCATGGATGTCCACTGCGAGTACGAGCTCGACTACCTGAGCAGGTGCGTCGAGACGCTCGAGCGCACCGGAGCGGAAAACGTGGGCGGGGCCCAGCGTGCCAGGGCGAGTTCCACGTTCCAGCGAGCGGTGTGCGCGGCGCTCGACAGCCCGCTCGGAGTGGGCGGCGCAGGCTACCGTTCGCCGGAGCGTGAAGGCTTCGTCGACACGGTGTTCCTCGGCGCCTTCCCGCGACGGGTCTTCGAGGAGGTCGGCCTCTACGACCCGGGCGCCGTGACCAACGAGGATGCCGAGCTGAACCAGCGCATCCATGCCGCCGGCGGCCGCGTCTTCCTGTCCCGGGAGATCGTGGTCCACTACTACCCGCGCGATTCGTTCCGTGCCCTGGCCCGGCAGTACTTCCGCTACGGGCGAGGCAGGGCTCGAACGCTGCTCAAGCACGGGAGGTTCCTCTCGCTGCGGCCGGTCATCCCGGCGGCGATGGTCGCGGGCGGCGTCGCGCTGCTCGCCACCGCGCACCTGCAACCGTTCACGCCGTTCCTCTTCGGCGCGTTCGCTGCGCTGACCGGTGCCGAGGCGCTGCGCGTCGGCCGGAGCGGCGGCCTGGCACGGGTACTGGCGGTCTGGGCCATCTTCCCGCTGCTCTACGTGGCCCACGGGGTCGGATTCGGCGCCGGCCTGGCACGGTACGGGCTTCGTCCCGACTGGGCCGAGCCCGAGCGTCTTCGCGCGCGCGCTCCGTCGGCTCAATAACCCTTGGCGCGCAGCATCGTGATGGGGGTTCCGAAGATGATCGCGGCCTCGGTCCGGACGTACGTTCCCAGGTCGTCGAGCGTGGCGCTGTAGGCGAGGTCGTAGAGGAGCTTCAGGCGCATGCCGTCGGCCAGGGCATCTGCGGCCTGATCGATCCCGAACGGGTTCACGATGTCGTCCTGCAGCTTCGCGATCTCGCTCCCCACCGGCGCCTTTCCACTGTAGGTGAGGTTTATCTGCGCCAGCCCGGTGATTCCCGGCTTTACGTCCCGCATTCGCTCCTCGAAGTAAGGGATCGCCATCGCCAGGTCGTGGAGGAGCTCGGGGCGCTCGGGGCGCGGACCGACGAGGCTCATCCTTCCGGTCAGCACGCACCAGAGCTGGGGCAGCTCGTCCAGCCGCGTGCGTCGGAGGATGCGCCCGACCCGGGTCACGCGGGAGTCCTTCTCGCTGGCGAGAACCGGTCCCGTGCCCTTCTCCGCATCCGTGCGCATCGTGCGGAACTTCGGCATTTGGAACTCGGTGCAGAGCAGGCGTGGCACGCCGTCCACGCGGTCCATCCCGACCAGCATGCCCGCCCGTCGCTGCCGGTAGAACACCGGACCCTTCGAGTCGAGCTTGATGGCAATCGCGATGAGGACGAACAGCGGGGCGGCGATCGCGAGCCCGATGGTCGAGCTCAGGAGGTCCACGGACCGCTTCAGGATTTTGACGTCCCAGTTCACTATGGAATATGGTGTATCCGGTTGAATCCAGGCCAGGCAGTCCCACCTATCGGGGTCAGTAGACCGCGGGACGAGGTGCGGTGATCCGCGCGATACTTCCCAGCCGTCTCGAGTATCGCGACCTGGCAATCCGCCTGGTGGCGTCGGCGTGCAAGCTGGTACCCGCCGGTGGAGACGATTTCAGCAACGAGGTCGTGTCCGCGTTCAGCGAGGCCCTGAACAACGTGGTGCTCCACGGAGGCGTCTCGCCGGATGACGAGGTCGAGGTCGAGATCGACCTGGGGGAGGACCGCTTGACGCTCCGGCTGAAGGACTACGGCATGTCGTTCGACCCACGGACGGTCCCCCCACCAGATCTGGATGCGTTGCCGGAGTCGGGAATGGGTGCGTTCATCATGCTTTCCTTCATGGACCAGGTCAGCTACGAGGCCGGCACCCCGAACACCCTTTCGATGACGAAGGTGGCCGGAGCGAGCCTGCGATGAACTTCTCGCGTGTCGACGACGGCGAGGAAACCGTGCTCTCCATCGAGGGCGTGCTGGATGCGCTGACGGCGCCGGAGATCCGGCCGACCATCGACGCGCTGGTGAACGCCAGGCGCAAGACGATCGTGGTGAACCTGTCGTCCCTGCGCCTGATCGACAGCTCGGGCGTCGGCGTGATCGTCAGCCTCTTCAAGCGCTGCAAGGCGTTCGGCGGGGTCGTTCGCGTCGTGGGCGTGCAGAACCAGCCGCTGGCGATCTTCAAGCTGCTGCGGCTCGACCAGGTGTTTGGTCCGCAGCCCTAAAGAACTACCCCGATCGAACGTGTCGCAGGCCCGACCGTACCCGGATCAGGGGACGATTATGCCCGCTAATATCATGATTTGATGATGGCAATTCTCCTGGGCGCGACCGCACGCGCGCGGTGTCACCGGATGGGCTGTCACCGCACGGATTGTCACCAGATGTAGGTATGCCTCGAGCCATCATCCACATGGTACCCGTGTCGTCACGCGCTGGGAGGGGGGCCTCCCCGCGGACCCACGATGAACATTCAAGGCGCACTCGAGGAACTCGGTACCCTGTACCGGACGCCGGCCAAGATCGCGGCGGTGGAGAGCAAGGAGGAGTTGCTCCGCCTCCTCTCGCACACGCTCCGGACACTGTACCGAAAGCCTCACCGGTTCCAGGTCTTCCTCGCCGATGGCCTGGGGAGGCTCGTGGCGTCGAGGACCGACGTGGCCGAGGACCTCCCGGTTGCCTGGGCCCCCGGGACGGGGCTTCTCCAGGACGTCTCCGCCGGCTGGGAATTCGAGCCCGCGTTGCACGCGGTGAAACGCGGCCTCCGGATGAGCGCTCCGCTGCTGGACGGGCGCGTTCCCCTCGGGTTGATCGTCCTCGAGACCGTCGCGCTCGAGCCCTTTTCCAGCCTCGACCTCGAGATCCTCGAGGGCATCGCAGGCCTGTTCTCGCTCGCGTTCCAGCGCCTGCGATCCAGGAAATCCGATCTCCGCCGGGCGTCCATCGAGGCCGACCGCCGGTCCGCCGGAAGCGTGCAGCGCAGGCTCATGAAGGGCAGCCTGCCCGCCGACGCAGGGGTGAAGGTGGATGCGCGGTACCACCCGGCCCTCGACGTGGGCGGGGACTTCTACGACCTCACCTGCCTGCAGGACGGCAGGATCGGCGGGACCATCGGCGACGTCTCGGGCAAGGGCGTATCGGCGGCCCTCATCATGTCGCGGGTGTCCTCGGACCTGGGTCGGGCGATCCGGGCGGGGGCCGAACCTTCGAAGGTGCTCGAGAACGTCAATTCCACGCTGACCGACGAGGACAGCGAGACCTTCGTCACGGCATCCTGCATCAGCCTCGACCCTCGACGGAGAAGCCTGACGATCGCAAACGCGGGCCACATCCCCCTGATGATCCGCCGGGCCGGCGGGGAGGTCTTCGACTTCGGGGGGGCCTCCGGGACTCCCCTGGGGATGGTACCGTGCCGGTACGCCGACGAGCGTCTCGAGCTGCATCCCCTCGACATCGTCCTCATGATGACGGACGGCCTGGTCGAGGCCCTCGACTGTCCGAGCGATCGCATGGGCACGAAGCGCCTCCACCGCATCGTGAACGGCGCCCCCCATGATCCGGCGGCCATAAACTCCCGCATCCTCGCGGCTGCGGAGGAATCGAATGGCGACCACCCTCTCGACGACGTGACCTTGGTGGCGCTCCAGGTCGAGTCTCGGTGAGGGTCCTGATCGTCACCCGTGAGTTCCCGAACGCTCTCGAACCGGGCCTGGCACCTTTCAACCGGCAACAGTTCGCTGCCCTGGGGGGGCTGTGCGACGTCGACGTCGTCGCCCCGGTCCCTTGGCTCCCCGGCGTGCGCTTCCTCGGACGCCTGGCGGGCGCCGGCCGTCTCGGCCCCGTTCCGCGGGAGGAGCGGGTCGATGGACTACCGGTGGTCCATCCGAGCTACGCCTACATTCCGCGCGTCGGCTACCTCGCCGGAGGGGCCCTGTACGCGGCCTCGCTCGCGGCGGAAGTGGGGCGGCGGAGAGGACGCTACGACGTGCTCCTGGGCTCCTGGGCATTCCCCGATGGCGTGGGAGCGGTCGCGCTGGCCAGGCTTCTCGGGGTGCCGGCCGTGGTCAAGGTCCACGGAACGGACATGAACGTTCATGCCCGGAGGCCATCCATCGCGTTCAACCTTCGCTGGGCCCTACCACGGGCCCGGCGGGTGGTCGTGGTCTCTCGCCCGCTCGGAGACACCGTGGCGTCGTTCGGCGTCCCACGCGAGCGGATCGACATCGTGCCGAACGGCGTCGACGCCGAGCTCTTCCAGCCACGGGACCGGGCCGCCGCCCGGGCCGAGCTGGGCCACGCAGGGGACGATCGACGATGGCTGCTCTACGTGGGCAGGCTCGAGCAGGCCAAGGGGGTGCTCGACCTGCTTGCGGCATTCTCGCTGTTGCTGCAGCGACGGTCCGACGTCCGGCTCGCGATCGTCGGCGATGGAAGCGAGCGCGGGGCCTTTGCCCGGGCGGCAGCCGGCGAGCTGGGCGACCGGGTCCTCGTGGCCGGCCAGCGCCCACTCGAGGAGGTACCGCGCTGGCTGGCCGCATGCCACGCGCTGGTGCTGCCCAGCTGGGCCGAAGGCACCCCGAACGTCGTGCTCGAGGCCCTGGCCTGCGGCCGGCGCGTGGTCGCGACCGACGTCGGCGGCACTCCGGACCTGATCACGGGTCGCGACCTGGGGGAGCTCGTCCCACCCCGCAGCCCGGCCATTCTCGCAGAGGCGCTCGACCGGGCCGCCACCGACGCCTACTCCCCGGCAGACGTCGCCCGCGCCGGTGCGCGCGGCAGCTGGAAGGACAGCGCTCGCCGCCTGGAGGCGTCGCTGCGGGCGGCACTCGCGTGAGCTAGACTGGCCACGGATGACCCGCGACACCTGGATCTCCGATGAGACGAAGGTCGTCTCGATCGCGCTACGGGCCCTCGGACGGGCACGGCATCGCCCGTGGCGGATCGTCGCCGTCGCTGCGCTCGCCGCGGCCGCCTTCGTCGGCTACCGTCTCTACGCACCGCCGACGTACCAGGCGGCGCTGCACTTCCACCTCGCCGAGGGGCATGTCACCGATCCGACCCACGCGCCGCGGCCGCCGCGGGCCGTCCGCGACTACGTCTTCAACGTCGCGCTCTCCCGCGACCGGGTCGAGCAGATCATGAGGAAGTACGGCTGGTCGACGACGTACCTGGCCCGGGATCGCGTCGGGGCGATCGACGACTTCCGGGAGAACGTCACCGTCGACGTCGTACGGAACTACTTCGTCTACGACCGTCGGCCGAGCGACCCTCCGCGATCGGCGACGGTGACCGTCTCGCTCCTCGGAACCGATCCCGAGACGACGGCCGCAACGGTCCACGAGATCGGCGATGCGATCCTCCAGGAGCAGCGCGCCCAGCGCGCCGACCGGCTGGCCCAGGCCCGCCTGCACCTCGAGGCCGAGCTCTTCCGGGCTCGCGCCCGCACGAAGCACCTGCAGGACGCCATCGCCCGGCTGCAGGCGGAGGCCACTCACTCCGGCCCTGTCGAGGCAATCCAGAAGCGGACGCGGGCCGCGGCCTTGCGGGTCGAGGCCGGGGGCGCCATCGAGCAGCTGGGCCTGCTCGAGCGCCGCGCCTCGGACGTCGCGTTCACCGAGGCGGCCGAGGGCGAGGAGCTGGGGCTCCGGCTCGAGCTCGTCGACGAGAGCCTGGTGGCCCTGACGCCGCCGCTCACGCCTCTGGAGCTGGCCCGTCGCGCCCTGGTGGTCTTCGTGGTCGTGGCCCTCCTGGCGGTTCCGGTGGTCGGCGGGTTCGACGACCTCGTCTACACACCCTCCGATCTGGCGGCTCGTGGCCTGCCCTGCCTCGGCTCCCTCGAACGCTTTCCGGGCGACGACGCCGGCTCCTACCTCTCTCGCGTTCCGGTCAGGAGTGCATAGAAGATGAGCTCCATGTCGAGTCCGCCCCTGATCGCGCGCGACCACCTGCAGCCGGCGTTTCGCCTCCTGCGGCGAATGGCGGGCCACTGGCTGGTCGGGGTGATCGCCTTCGCCGTGGGCATCGCCGGCACGGCGGCGGTGGCGAACCTGCGGCCCAAGCAGTACCGGTCGGAGGCCGTCGTCCACTACCGGGAGGGTTTGCAGTGGACGACCAGCGAGGGCCAGGGCGCTCGCCGGATCGGCCAGAGGCTCAAGGACACGCTGCTCGCGCGGACCCAGCTCGCGAAGGTCATCGAGGAGCTCGGCCTCTATCCGGAGCTCGTGAAGGAGGGTCGTCTCGGCGATGCGGTGGAGGAGATGCTGGCCGTGACCGGGTTCCGGATCTCCGAAGGCGACATCTTCGTCCTCTCGTTCACCGGTGACTCGCCCCTGGAAGCCCAGCGTGTGACCGCGAAGCTGACGGACGTGCTCATCGCCGAGAACACGCGGCTCCGATCGGCCCAGGCCGAGGTCGCCCAGGCATTCCTCGAGACCGAGAAGAGGCGCAACGAGACCGAGCTGGCGGCCCGGGAGGCCGAGCTGCTCCGCTTCCTGGCCAGGCATCCAGAGTTCGCCCAGGACCAGCAGGGAGCGGCGGGCATGTCGCTGCGCTCGAGGCCGAGGGTCAGCCCGGAGAGCGACGGATCGCTGGCAGCGCTCCGGCGCGAGGAGCTGCGGCTGCGCAGCCAGATCGCCACCACGGGCCCGGCTGCTCGAGCGTCCCGTGACCCCCAGGTGTTGATCGCCGCCCGGAACGAGGCCGAGACGCGGCTCCGGACGGCGCAGCGGGAGCTCGCCGAGCAGGCCGCCCGCTTCACCGAGCAGCATCCCGACGTGCGCTCGGCGGCCGGCCGGGTCAAGGAAGCCGAGGACGCCTACCAGCGCGCCGTCGCCGACGTCCAGGCGGCCGATCGCGACGCCACACCCGCGGCGCGCGAGGCGCTCGAGGCCCAGTTGCTCCAGGTGCAGCAGGACATCGACACCTTCACCCGCGCGAATCCGAGGGGCAGGGCCGAGCCCCCGGCTGGCCGCAATGTCAGCGCCCAGCGGGTGGTGGCGCTGGAGAGCGAATGGACGCGCCTGAACCGCGACGTCGCCGAAGCCCGCGAGCGGTTCCAGCAGCTCGACAGCCGGCAATTCCTGGCGGCGATGACGCTCAGCACCCTGACGAGCGGCCAGGCGGCCCAGATCGTCGTCATCGACCCGGCGTACCTTCCGGCGAAGCCCACCGGGATGAGAGCGCAGCGCTTCTACCTGATGGGGCTCGGCATCTCGCTGGTCCTCGGCATCGGGACGTGCGTTCTGGTCACGCTGCTCGACGACAGGATCCGCGACCGACGGGATGCCGAGCGACTACAGATCGCTCCCGTGCTGGCCGAGGTGGCGCAGGCGCCGGCCTCGCTCGGATCCTCGAAGGTCGAGGCAGACGACCGGCTTGCGCGGGTCGGCCAGCCTCCTGCGGCACCCCCACCGGCGAAGACGCTCCCCCTTGGTCCTGGCCCCGAGAGCGCTGGCGGCGGCGAGCCCCCCACGGCAGCCACGCTGGCGACGGTGGCTGCGCCGGGAGGACCCCTGGGGGACGGGGGTCTGGTGGTCGCCGGCTGGTCGAGGCCGGAGGGTGACCCTTCGGCGGGCGGCGTGCGCGTTCATCATCTCTCGCAGGCCCTCAGGGCCGACCCGCGCCTGCTCCTGCTGGCCAGCTCCGACTCGTCCGCGGCGGCGAGCTTCCGGGTGCTTCGTCACCGACTCCGGGAGCAGAAGGCGGGGAAGGCGATCCTGATCACGAGCCCGTCGGCCGGGGAAGGCAAGACGCTGTGCGCGCTGAACCTGGCTCTCGCCCTGGGCGAGGGCGGGCAGGCGAAAGTGCTCCTCCTCGAGGCGAACTTCCGATCCCCGTCGCTCGCACGCCTGCTCGGCTTCGAGCCGCCGGCCTGCATCCGGAAGCAGATCGAGCAGAACCGGTCCAGGCACGTCCGGACGTGGGACGTGGCCGAGACGGCGTCTCCGTGGCTGCACACGGCGGCGATGGTGCCCGATGGAGCGCCACGACCCGTCCTGGACGGGCCCGGCCTGGCCGTGTGCATCACGGACATGAGGGCGGCAGGGTATGACCACATCGTCGTCGACGGCCCCCCGGCCCTGGGGAGCGCCGACGTCAACCTCATCGAGGAGAGCGTCGACGGGGTCCTGGTGGTCCTGCGCTGCGGATCCTCGCGCGCCACGCAGTTCCGGAAGGCCGTGGACCAGATGGGCGAGAGCAAGGTCCTGGGCGTCGTGCTGCTCGGCGCCTGAGACCGGACGGGCATCCGATGACCAACGTCCAGGAAATCCTGCGAGGCGTCGGAATCGAGATCGAGGAGGGTCGCGACCGGCCGTCCCTCCGCAGCGAGCTCGCGCGCGTCGCGGCCGTCGTCCGTGCCCGTGGGGCTCGCACGCTGGGGATCCTTCCCGCGAACGACGAGGTCGCGGTGCCAGCGCCGGCGCTCGCGCTCGGGAGAGCCCTCGCAGACCGGAGCATGCAACCGGTAGGAGTCGTGGACGCGCTGGGGAACTGGCCCTGCGCCCGCGCTCTGGCCGCGCGCGCAGCGGCCGACGGGACCCCGATGGTGACGAGCTGGATCCTCGAGGGCCTGGCCGTGCTCACGCCTCGCGCCACCCATCCTGCCGACCCCGCCGGACTCTACGTCCTTCGGAGCGCCGTCGCAGATCGGCTCGACGCCTTCGGCCACCTCGTTCTCGATCTCACCGGTCTCGATCACCTCGGCGAGCACCTCGCGGCCTTCGACTTCCTCGATGCGGTGGTGCTGGCGGCGCGCAGCGGGCGCACGACGACCCGCCAGGTGTCGGTCCGCCTGCGCGAGATTCCGGAGAGATGCGCACTCGGCGTCCTGCTCACGGGCCTGTGATCCCTGCTACGATCCCGACCGTGCTCGCACGCCTCCGGGCCAGGAACCTGCACAGGTGGCTCGGCGGCTACGCCGTCGACCTGGCCGGGCGTGCCCTGCGTCCCGGGCCAGCCGGGCCTCGTCACCTGATCTTCGCGCTGTGCGACCACTACGAGCCTCTGTGGAAGGGGGCTTCCCCGTCGCAGGGACGCGATCGTGTGCGAGCATGGCTGGAGGGATATCCGGCTGTCTTCGGGCGGTTCCGGGACGCCGACGGCCGGTCACCGAGGCATACCTTCTTCTTTCCCGGGGAGCAGTACGCCCCCGAGTACCTCGAGCCCCTGGCCGACGCTCGCCCGAGGGGGCTTCGGCGAGGTCGAGGTGCACCTCCACCACGATGGCGACACCCCCGCCACGCTTGCGCCGGACCCTCGACCAGGCGCTTGCCGACCTCGGGCGTCACGGACACATCTCGAGGAACGCCGCCGGACGGCCGCGCTGGGCCTTCATCCACGGCAACTGGTGCCTCGCCAATTCCCGTCGCGACGGACGGTGGTGCGGTGTCGATGCGGAGCTACCCGTCCTCTTCGAGGCCGGGTGCTACGCCGACTTCACCTTTCCATCGGCGCCCGACGAGACCCAGCCCGGAATCGTGAACCAGATCTACTGGCCCACCGGCGACCTGCGCCGCCGACGCGCCCATGAGCAGGGCGAGCGGGCGAGGGTGGGCACGGTGCATCGCGACCGGTTGCTCATGCTGGAGGGGCCGATCGCGCTGGCTCGTCGGCCCGGTCGGCTCGCGGTTCGCATCGAATCCTCCGCGCTCGACGCGGGGGACCCGCCGACCCCTGAGCGTGTCGACACGTGGGCCGAACAGGACATCCACGTCGCCGGGCGGCCGGAGTGGGTCTTCGTGAAGGTGCACACGCACGGCGCGCCGGAGGCGAACGCCGCGTCGCTCCTCGGCGACGCCGGCCGGCGGCTCCACGAGCACCTGGGCGCCCGCTACAACGACGGACGCCACTGGATCCTCCACTACGTGACGGCACGCGAGATGTACAACATCGCGATGGCGGCGATGGAGGGGGAGAGCGGCGACCCCTGCGTGCACCGCGACCGCGTCATCCCACCCCCCCCGGTCGTGGCCCGCTAGCATGTTCGCCGGCATCGGGATCCTGGCGCTGATCCTCGTCGACTACCTTCGACCGCAGGAGTACCTGCCGATCCTCCAGGGGGTTCCGGTCCTGCACGTCACCACGGCCCTGGCGCTGCTGGGCCTGGTCATCGATCTGCGCCTCGGCGTCACGCGTCCGATACCCGCACCGCAGCTGCTCCCGACGGCCCTCTTCGTGCTCTGGTGCCTGGTCACCCTGGTGGTGCGCGCTCCCGATCAGCTGGGGACGGGCGCGCTGGCGCTTTCCACGCCAATCGTGATCTACGTCCTCTTTTCGCAGGGCATCCAGACCTTCCGCGGGCTGCAGATCCTGGCCGGCCTCCTGCTGGCGATCGGGGTCGCGCTGGCGGCCATCGGCGTGGACCAGGGGCTTTCGGACTGGGGATGCCACCGCATCGAGATGGAGGCCGGGCACGAGGTCTTCGTCTTCGACGGACGGCCATGCAGCGAGGAGGACCGGAGGGTCTGCGAAGGGGAGGACTCCGAGCCGGGCGCCGACTACATGTGCGAGAGGGTCGGCCTCTTCGGAACGCAGACGATCCGCGGCCGCGTGCGGTTCAGGGGGACCATGGAGGACCCGAACGAGCTCGCGCTCGTGATCGGAATCGTCCTCCCGTTCGCACTGGCCTTCCTCGACCGGCGCCGCTCGACCCTCCGGGCCGTCCTGTTCGCCCTGACCTTCGGTACGATCGGGCTGGCCGTGTACTTCACGCAATCGCGCGGGGGCCAGCTCGTCTTCCTCACCGTGCTCGGCGTCTACTTCGTCAAGCGCTACGGCGCCCGCGTTGGCCTCGTCACCGGCACCCTGCTCGCGCTCCCGATCCTGCTGTTCGGTGGACGCAGCGGCGCCGAGGCCTCGACGATGGAGCGGACGGAGTGCTGGTGGACCGGTCTCCACCTCCTGGTGGCCTCCCCGGGGTTCGGGGTCGGGTTCGGCCAGTTCAGCGAGCACCACCCGCTCACCGCGCACAGCAGCTTCATCCTGGCGGCTGCCGAGCTCGGGCTTCCCGGCCTGCTGATCTGGAGCGCGATCGTGTACATCTCGATCAAGATCCCGGTCGTGGCCCTGCGTGCACAGGTCGCACCGGTTGCAAAGACGTGGGCGCTCGCGCTCCTGGCCTCCATGGCCGGCCTCGTCGTCGGAGGCATGTTCCTCTCGTTCACGTACAAGACCGTGTACTGGATCTTCATCGGCCTCACCGGCGTGCTATACCAAGCCATCCGTCGTCACGATCCGGGCTTCCAGGTCCGGTTCGGCCTCCGCGACCTCGGGATCCTGGCGGTCGTCGACATCGCACTCCTCGTCGCGCTCGTGGGCTATACGGGCTCGAAGCTCGGCTGGTGACCATGGACCCAAGACATCGCGTCGGACTCGTCGGAGCTGGAGGCATCGCGCCCCATCACGTGGCGGCGCTGCGCAACCTGCCGTCCGTGGAGATCGTCGGCGTGACCGACGTCGACCCGGAACGAGCCCGCGCTCTCGCCGGGCGGCTGGGCATCCCGGCACATCCGTCGCTCCAGGCTCTTCGCGAGGCCGGCGCCGACGCGATCCACGTCCTGACTCCGCCGGAGACGCACGCCGAGGTCGCGATCGCGGCGCTTGGCCTCGGCTGCCACGTGCTGGTCGAGAAGCCGCTCGCCACCGGCGTCGAGGACTGCCGGCGCGTCCAGGCCGTGGCCGAGAGCAAGGGCCTCGTCGCGTCGGTCAACCACTCGCTCCTGTTCGATCCGCAGGTCGTGCGGGCGCTCGAGACCGTCCGCGCCGGAAAGCTCGGGGAGGTCGTCTCCGTCGACATCCTTCGAGGATCGGCCTATCCGCCGTTCGGCGGCGGTCCGCTGCCCCCCCAGTACCGTTCGGCCGGCTACCCGTTCCGCGATCTCGGAGTGCACGCCCTGTACCTCTTCCAGGCCTTCCTCGGGCCGATACAGGGCGTCAACGGAGCCTGGGAGTCGAGGGGCGGCGACCCCAACCTCGCGTTCGACGAGTGGCGTGCGATGGTTCGTTGCCAGCGCGGCCTCGGGCAGTTCCAGCTCTCGTGGAACGTGAAGCCGATGCAGAGCCAGATCATCGTGCAGGGTACGCGAGGCGTCCTGCGCACGGACCTGTTCCTCATGTTCCAGGCGATGCGAAAGTCGATGCCGGTGCCGAAACCCATCGAGCGCGTGGTGAACGCGCTGACCGACTCGATGCAGCCCCTCGTCGACGTGCCCTTGGGCGTCCTCAAGTTCGCGACCGGTTCCGTCAAGCCCTACCAGGGGCTGCGCGACCTCGTCGCAGCGTTCTACCAGGCGCTCGACGGCCAGCGCCCCCTGCCCGTCACGCTCGCGGACGCGACGACCGTCGTTCGCTGGGTGGAGGAGGTGGCGGGCGCGGCCGACGCGGACCACGCCGCGGTCGTGGCCCGGCTGCCTCGTGCGGACGCCGCCGACGTCCTGGTGACCGGCGCCTCGGGCGGGCTGGGCGGCGCGATCCTGCGGAGGCTCGCCCGGGGACGGAGCGTGCGGATCTTCGTGCGCCGGCCGCCCGCGGAGCTTCCGGCCGGAGTGGACGTCGTGCTCGGCGACCTCGGCGACCCGGAGGCGGTCGAGCGGGCGGTCCGCGGCGTCGGAGCGGTCGTCCACGTCGGCGCGGCCATGAAGGGGGGCTGGGAGGATCACGAGCGCGCGACCGTCACTGGCACCCGGAACGTGGTCGAGGCGTGCCGGCGCCACGGCGTGAGGAAGCTCGTGCACGTCTCCTCGATGTCGGTGATCGACTGGGCGGGGAGCGAGGGTGGCGTGCTCTCCGAGTCGTCGCCCGACGAGCCGAGGCCGGAGGATCGTGGGCACTACACCCGGGCGAAGCTCGAGGCCGAGCGGATCGTCCGGTCCGCTGCCGCCGATGGCACCCTTCCGGCGGTAATCCTCCGGCCCGGGCAGATCTTCGGGGGTCGGCTGCCGCTCGTCACACCGGCTGTGGCCCGGCGCGTCGGTGGCCGCTGGCTCGTCCTGGGCGACGGAAAGCTGCAGCTCCCGCTCGTCTACCTGGACGACGTCGTCGATGCGGTCGTGACCGCGCTCGACGGACCTATCGCCAGGGGCGAGGTGATCCAGCTCGTCGATCCGCACCGCCTCACGCAGAACGAGGTCCTGGCGACTGCGCTGCCGGCCGGCGCCAAGGTCTCCCGGGTCCCGCGCGCGGTCATCTTCAGCCTGGGAAAGCTCTCCGAGCTGGCGCTCGGGCTTCTCAAGCGGAAGTCACCCCTGTCGGCCTACCGGCTCAGGTCCGCCCTCGCTCGCGTGGGCTTCGCGCCGGGACGCGCTGGAGACCTCCTCGGGTGGGAGCCACGCGTCGGGGTCGTCGAGGGCATCCGGCGCTGCGTGACCGGCGTGGAAGATGGGGACGCCCCGCGGGTCCCGCCGTGAGCCGGACCGCGGCGGTGGCGAGGCTCCTCGAGCGTCTCCGCTGGCTCGCCCCGCGGCGGTGGAACGGGCTCGTGGCGTTCAACTACCACCGGATCGGGGACCCGGCTGGCTCGGCGTTCGACAGGGATCTCTGGAGCGCGCTTCCGGAGGAGCTGGACCGCCAGGTCGGGTTCCTCCGCAGGGAGCTCGACGTCGTCCATCCGAGGGAACTTCCGGAGCTCCAGCGGAAGGGGCGGGGCCGACACGCCCTCATCACGTTCGACGACGGCTACCGGGACAACTACGAGATCGCCTACCCCGTGCTCCGGGGCCACGGCGTCCCGGCGGTGTTCTTCGTCACGACCGGCTTCATCGACGAACCCAGGGTGGCCTGGTGGGACGAGATCTCCTGGATGGTCCGGCGGAGCGCGCGGAGCACGCTGGACGCATCGGCGTGGTGGGGCGACGCCCTGGATCTCGATGGAGACCGGGCCAGGGCCATCGTCCGGATCGTACGGGCCTACAAGGGGCTGCCGAGCGCCAGCGGCGGCGAGTTCCTGCGCGCGCTCTCGGAGGCCACGGGGAGTGGGCGCTGCCCCGCGCAGGAGGCCGCAGCCACCTGGATGACCTGGGACATGCTCCGGGAGATGCGGAACGGGGGCATGGCAATCGGCGGCCATACGGTCTCCCATCCGGTGCTCGCGCGGACGGACTTCGCCGGCCAGGCTTCGGAGATCGCGGGCTGCGGGCGGAGGCTCATGGAGGAGCTCGGGGAGCCCATGCGATGGTTCGCATACCCGGTCGGCGGACGCGACGCCTTCGACCCGAGCACGCGGAGGCACCTCGCCGCAGCGGGCGTGGAGCTGGCCTTCAGCTACTACGGCGGCCACCGCCGGTTCGACGACTGGGATCCCTACGACGTGCGCCGGATCCCCGTCGAGCTGGACGTGACGGGGGACGCGTTCCGCTCCCTGGTGCGCTGGCCGGCCCTCGTCGGGGCGCCTCGCGGGGAGCGGCTGGCCGTTCGCGTCCTCGACACGCTGCGTGGATGGGTCGGCCGATGACCCGTCAGGCGCCACCGACCCGCTGCCCGCGACTGCCCGGCCTCCGGAGAACCCGCTCGTAGATCTCGACGTAGTCGCCGTGCATCCGATCCGCGGAGAACCGGGTCGCCGCCGCCGTTCGCGCCCTGGACCCGACGGAGCGGCTCGCCTCCGGGTCCGAGCGGAGCGCTGCCAGCCGCTCGCGCAGCGCCAGCTCGTCGCCCGCGGGGACGAGGAACCCGGTGAGCCCCTCGTCGATCACGCTCGGGATTCCGCCGACGCTCGTGGCCACCACGGGCAGGCCGATGGCCATGGCCTCGGGGATCACGAGGGGCAATCCCTCGGTGCTCGACGAGAGGACGAATACGTCCATCGCGTTGAGGATCTCCGGCACGTCGCCTCGCGCTCCGAGGAGGTGCACGACCGGGGCGATCCGGAGCTCGTGCGCGAGTTCCGAGAGAGCCGCCAGGAGCGGTCCGTCTCCCGCCACCACCAGGTGCGCGCCGGGCCCGAGCAGTGGCGCCGCCGCCCGCAGGAGCAGCGCCTGGTTCTTCTCGGCGGCGATGCGACCGACGGTCCCCACGACCCAGGACGACGCCTGGATGCCCAGTTCCATGCGAATCCGGGCCCGGGCGTCTGGATCGGGACGGAACCGGTCGAGCACGATGCCATTCGGGATCACCGACAGGCGCCGCTCGTCGACCTCCTTCCGGCGTCGCGCGACTACGGCCGTCTCCGGCGAGACCGCCACGAAGGCGTCCACCCAGCGCGCCGCCAGGCGTCCCGCCAGCAGGCGGGCGCGACCCCCGGGGTTGAACCCGTGCTTCGTGTGCACGACCGGTGCGCCCGCGAACCGCGCCGCGGGCGCGCCGTACAGGAGCGCCATCGGGTTGTGCGTGTGCACCAGGGAGATGCCGCTCGACGTGAACCACGTCGCCAGCCGCAGCACCAGTCCTGGGTCGAGGCCTGCCCGGCTCCTCGCGACACGGGCCACGCCCACGCCAGCGGTGCGGAACCCCGCCGCCAGGGGTCCGTCGGGCGGCGGGGCGAGCGACACCGCGGAGACCCGGTAACCCGCCCTCGCCTGGCAGCTCGCGAGATCCAGGGCGACGCGCTCCTGCCCGCCCATGCCGAACGAGGACAGGACGTGGGCGACGTGCACCTGGCCGCTGGCGAGGGCCTCGCTCATGGACGCGGGGCTGGAGTGCCGGGGAAAGGCACCCGGTCGCCGCCGTCGACCCGCTCGCCTGCAGACGGCATCGGGGGCATGAACGCGGCGTTGCCGTAGCGCGCCGTCACGCCGACCAGGAAGACGTGGATTAGCGAGGGGGCGAGGCCTTCTGGCTGGTTGAACTGGTAGGCCACGCTGTAGCGCGCCGTCGCGTAGAAGGCCTCCGAGAAGCCCCAGAGGAACCCGAGATCTCCCTGCAGCGCATCCCCGATCCCGGATGCCGAGCCCGGCGTCACGGCGCCAATCGGCCAGGCGTGGAGGAAGCCGGCCGACCCGCTCAGCTGCCTCGGCCAGAGCGCGTCGAAGTTCACGTACCCCCGAACCGTGGCCCGGGCGTTCTGGGCGATGGTTCCCGTCTGGAGATCCATCAACGGCCCGTAGTCGAGATGGAGCCCCGTGCCCGCGTCGCGGCCCACGTACCTCGCCGTGAGGCTTCCGGTCGGAACGAATGCCTTCAGCCCCGTGTCGTTGAACGTGTGGACGCTGGAGACGCCAGCCCTCACCGACCCGCTCCAGCCCCGATCGAAGTCGTGGTTCCACAGGCCCAGGAGCGAGTTGATGACGCTCCAGAACGGCTCCGCGTCGACCGTCGATTGCCGCAGCCGTGCGACGGTGGAGACGATCTCGCCTCCGTAGGCGTTCGTGGGCCCGATGTGATCGAGCGTGATGCGGCCGGCCACCGAGGCATTCGACTGATCCAGGGCATACTGGGGCGCGACCACCGTCCCCGTGAGGGATTCCTCGAGCCGTAGATCCGGGGTGGCCTCCCAGAGAAACGTCTGGGCCAGCGTCCCGGTCACCTGTGCCGGACTCCCGGGCGGCCGAAAGGCGGGCTGGCCCGTGTCGGCAGGACGCTGGCTGATCTGGAAAGCGGTGTCGCCCTGGATCACGGTGCCGGCGACGGTGACGGTGCTGCGGCCATCGGGCTGCCAGGCGAGCGACGCCGTCAACTGGTTCGAGTAGTTGTTCGACCAGGATCCATCCAGGCCGAGGGAGCCCGCGAACAGGTAGCCGACCCGGAACACGAGCTTCGGAGACCCGGTCTGGAAGGTGATTCCCGGCCGCAGCTCGACGAAGAACTCGGGACTCTCGGTGACGACGGGCGTGGTCACGTTGTAGTTGAGGTTGACCGTTCCATCGAGCTGGAAGGACGTCTGCGCGGTCGCGCTCCCGGTCGCCAGCAGGGCCGCGATGGGGAGGACATGGCGCAAGATGGCGCCGATCCGGCCGAATCTGGACTCGACGGATTCCAACGATGGCTTCTCCGTTGCAGCAGTGGGCGGATGTTAGGGGGTTGCCGGCGCGGCGTCGAGACCCAAGCTCCCCCTACGACCGGCGTCCAGGGCTCCCCTTCCGGCCAGACCGCACTAAGATGATCCCACCGCCGTGAACGACACCTCCGAGACCAGGCCGTCCCCGCTCCGGCAGGTCGCTCGACGCGCGATGGCGGCGACCTTGCCCCGCCGGCTCTTCATGGTCTCTGGCCCGCCGCGCAGCCGCTCCATCGCGCTCACCTTCGACGATGGCCCTCACCCGGCCCACACGCCGGCCGTCCTCGACCGGCTGGGCACCCTGGGAGTGCGCGCCACCTTCTTCCTGGTGGGCCACAAGATCGAGGCCAACGCCGGCATCGTCGCCAGGATGACGGAGGAAGGGCACGCGGTCGGGCACCACTCGTGGTCCCACGGTCTCCCGGAGGAGACCACGGCGACGGCCCTGGTGGCGGAAGCGCGCCGCACGTCGGCCCTGCTGGAGCGAATCACGGGAAGGCCCCCCCGGCTCTTCCGTCCACCCAACGGCAAGGTCACGCCAGGAAAGCTCCTCGGCGCCTGGTCCCTCGGCCAGACCGTCGTGCTGTGGAATCGCGATCCGAAGGACTTCGGCCTCGACGCGGTCGAGCCCCTCCGGAGGAGGCTGGAATCGCAACCGCTCGCCGGCGGGGACATCGTGCTGATGCACGACGTGCACGCGCACGTGGCGCCAGCCCTGGACGTGATCGTCGAGCAGGCCGCCCGGCTCGGTCTCCGCTTCTGCACCCCGGACGAGTGGCTCCATGGCTGAGCAGGCGACAATCCTCTACTTCGGGAACGACTGGTCGGGCGAGAACCGGACGTCGAGCCACCACGTCGCGCGCTGGCTCGCGTCCCGCTGCCGGGTCATCTACGTCGAGTGCCCCGGGTTGCGAGCGCCCAAGGGAACCGGGCGGGATCTCATGAAGGTCCTCGCCAAGGTCCGGCTCGGCCTGTCGGGTCCGCGAGCGCAGCCCGAAGGTCCGTCGGTGCAGACCCTGCTGCAGGTGCCGCTGCACCGCTTTTCATGGGTTCGCCGACTGAACCGCGTGCTGATCCTCTGGCAATTGAGGCGAACGCTGACCCGGCTCGGGGTCCGGGCACCGGTGACCTGGTTCGTCGTTCCTCACCTCGCCGGAATCGTCGGTGAGCTCGGGGACCGGCTCTCCGTCTACTACTGCATCGACGATTACGCGTCGCTCCCCGACGTCGACGCCGCGGCCGTCCGCCAGATGGACGAGGAGCTGACTCGGCGCGCAGACCTGGTGTTCGTGGCCTCCGAGACGCTCCTCGAGGCCAAGCGGCTCCTCAACCCCGAGACCCACGTCTCGCCGCACGGCGTCGACTTCGCGCACTTCTCCCGCGCGCAGGATCCGGCCCTGCCCGTTCCGGAAGACATCGCGGCTCTTCCTCATCCCGTCGTCGGGTTCTTCGGGTTGATCGAGCGCTGGATCGACCTCGGGCTCGTGCACTGGCTCGCCGAGCAGCGGCCGCACTGGACGTTCCTCATGATCGGTCGCGTGGCCGTTCCCGATGCCGAGGTGCCTCGGCGCCCGAACCTGGTCTACCTCGGCCGACGGCCATACGAGTCGCTCCCGGCCTACGGGAAGGCCTTTGCCGCAGCCCTGATCCCCTACCACCTGACCCCCCAGGTCCTCCACGCGAACCCCATCAAGCTCCGCGAGTACCTGGCGATGGGCAAGCCGATCGTGTCGGTCTCGACGCCGGAGATCGACCGGTTCTCCTCCCATGTTCGGATCGGCCGGAGCCGCGAGGAACTGCTCGCGCACCTCGACGCCGCCGTGGACGTCGGATTGACGCCCGCCGAGATCGCCGCGCAGACGGCGCTGGCCTCGACCATGACCTGGGACGCGAACCTGCGCCGGGTGTTCGAGCGCGTGGAGTCCCATCTGGACCGAGGCTGAGCATGGACCGGGACCCGAAGCGTTGCCCCGCACTCACGGTACAAGTGGCCTTGACCCTTTTGCGCTAGCATCAGGTCGCGCTCGGAACAGGGGGAACGGAATGCGGTATCAGGGTCCACCGGCTTTCTTCGCGGCGATGCTGGTCGCTGCCACGCTGGCATCGCCGGGCGACGCGTTCGCCCAGAACGGGCCACGACACGGCCAGAGGGGAAACAGCCCGGGCTCCTCGGGTTCACCCTCCCCGGGTCAACGGCGGACCGGCGTTCCCGAGTTCGACCCCTCCGCGGCCGGCGCCATCGCGGCTCTGGTCGCCTCGGGCGGAGTCCTTCTCGCTCGCCGCCGGTCCCGGCGCTCGTAGAGGCAGCCACGCGGTCCGGGCCGGCGTCTCGCGGGGGCGAGGGGGGAGCTCGCTGGCTGCTTCCGGTTGCCCTCCTGGCGGGCGAGTACCTCTTTCTCACCTTCCTGATCGACCTGAGCGGGAGACGATTCGCCTCGCGCGGAGTCGATCTCCTGCGGCTGGCGGTGCCCATCGCGATTGGCACCGCCACCGCGGGCTGGCTCGTAGCCCGTCCCCGGACGGCTCCCCTGGGCCCGGTCCCGGCCGACGCCTCCCCGGGATGGAGGCCCTGGCCCGGCATCGCCGGCAACCTGGCGACGTTCGCCCTGGCTGCCGCGCTCGCTTGGCACACGTTCGCGCCCGGCGCTCCCGACCCGACGCCGGCATCCATGATCGGGCTGGTCCTGCTCGCGGCCGTGGCGGCCCTCTTCGCCGCGATGACCGCTGGCCCGATCGGCTGGCTGGCGAGCCAGGTGCGGCCACTTGCGGGAACGCTCCCCGCCGCCCTCGGCGTGGGCCTGGTCGCGTGGTGGGTGACCGTCAAGGCGGACGCCGCCTGGCGCCTCCTGTCCAGCGGGACCCTGCGAATCGTCGCCGCGTTCCTCGGCGTCGCGGGGGGAGAGGTCACGCTCATCCCCGCCGAGCTGGCGGTGGGGCTCGACGGATTCGAGGTCGAGGTCGCACGGCAGTGCTCGGGCATGGACGGCATCGGCCTCTTCGTACTCGTCCTGGCCATGTGGCTGGTGCTGGATCGCGAGCGCCTGCGCCTCCCCCTCGCGCTCCTCCTCCTCGCCGTCGGCGCGGTCGCAGCCTTCGTGGCGAACGCGGCCCGGATCGCCTTGCTGGTCTGGATCGGCGCCTCGGGCCACGCGGACCTCGCGCTCGGGGGGCTGCACTCGAAGCTCGGCTGGATCCTTCTCGTCGGGCTCGCGCTCGGGGGCATCGCGCTCGTCGAGCGCTCGCCTTGGCTCCGCCGCCAGGGGCCAGGGCTGGAATCGCTCCGGGACGAAGGGGGCGTCCCGCCGGAAACGGGCGCGTACGTGGGGCCGCTCGTGGCGGCCATGGCCACCGCGCTCGTCACGGGCATCTGGGCGGAGGGACCGTTCGACCCGTGGTACGGCGCCCGGATCCTGGCGACGCTGGCCGTACTGGTCGCGGTGCGCCGCTCGCTTCCCTCCCTCCGCCCTTCGGGGGCCTGGGTGCCGGTGCTCGTCGGCGCCGGCGTCGCCGTCGCGTGGGTGGTGGTCTCGGGCAAGGAGGACGGTGGGCTCGCCGCGGCCGTGGCCGGGAGGGATGCTGCCGAGCGCTGGACCTGGATCGGCGTCCGCGTGGTCGGCTCCGTCCTCGTCATCCCGATCGCCGAGGAGCTCGCCTTCCGGGGGTTCCTGCTCCCGTGGCTCGTCTCCCCCGACCTCGAGTCCGTGCCTCCGCGGGGATGGACGTGGCCGGCCGTCCTCCTCTCCTCCCTGGCGTTCGGCGCCATCCATTCGAGCATCGCGCTCGGAGCGGCGGCGGGCCTCGCGTTCGCCTTCGCCCGTCTGTGGCGGGGACGGCTGGGGGACGCCGTCCTGGCGCACGCCGTGGCCAATGCCGGGGTGGCGGTCGCCGTGCTCGCGGGCGGCCGCTGGGACCTCTGGGGATAGTCGGGTCGCCTAGTTGGCGAAGAGCGGGAGCGAGGCGACGGTGGTGGGGAGGGCGCCGCTGAAGAGGGAGGCGCCTCCAGCAGCGCGGAGGTCGAGGGTGCCACCGCGGCCCGCGATGGAGAAGCGAACGGTGGCGGTCCGGCCATCGGCGAAGGTGATCTGGACCCCGGTCTGGCCGGCGGCGTCGGAGCGAGCGACGGAGGCAACCGAGCCGTCGAGACCGAGGACGTGGAGGAACTGCGAGCCCGTACCCGCCGAGTCGGCGACGTCGACGCGGTGCCCGGAGACGACGTAGGAAAGGCCGGTGGGCGCCGCGCGGAAGACGTCCATGCGGTTCGTGCCCTGGGTGAGCGTCAGCCGGTCTCCGGCGAGGGTCGGCGTGGCGGGCACGCTCAGCGTCCAGACGCGCTCCACTCCGGTCCCCACGGTGTCCGCCCTGTCGAAGACGACGAAGGCGTCGGGCTTGATGAACAGGAACTCCCGCTCCACCTTCGCCACCGCGGACTTGCCGTTGTAGACGGGGGTGACGTCGGCGAGGGCGTAGGTGATCCGGGCGTCGTCGCCCATCGCCAGCATGTTGCACTGCGGAGCGCCCTCGACCTGCGTGACCACCGAGCCACCCTGCACGATGCGCACGAGGCTGTGCATGACCTCGTCCTGCTCGATCCCGGAGGCGGAGTCGATGTTGGCGTCGTAGGCGAGCCAGGCTCCCCTGTAGAGGACGAAGCTGCCCTGGTCGCGGTGGGCGTGACTCTCGGTGTATGGTCCGCAGATGAAGTTGGCATAGGCGGCCGAGGTGTTCCATGCGCCGCGCATGGGGAGCTGGCCGGTACCGCTGCCCCAGTAGGTCGTGGCGAGGTCGGCGAGGGGCGTGGCGACGAGGTTGGGGTTCTCGTACAGGAAGTCGCTGTAGTACATGAAGCTGAACTGCATCCGCGGGACGGAGGAGGCGGCCAGCAGCGACTTCGCGGTTCCGGCTAGGCGCTCCCCGGGGAAGAGCGCCATCAGGGTTTGAAGATATTGCCGGTGGTAGTCGAAGAGCTCCGCGGTCGAGTCGCGTGCGTGGTCGCCGGTGGGGGCGAGCCGGTCCAGGGTGGGCACGATGCTGTGCATCGTATGGGCCATGGAGGCGAGCGTGTGCGGGGTGCGGTTGGCGATGCGCTCCGTGGTCGAGCGCTCCCACCACTCGTAGAGCTCGAAGAGGTTCTTCATCGCCGTGCCGTAGCCGGTTCCCTCGCGGGAGCCGCCACCGACGAGATCGCGGTTGAAGGTGGGAAAGAGCTGGTTCTCCAGCTTCACGGTACGGAACTGGTCGACCCAGGTCTGGGCCTGGGGGTTCTCCCCGAAGCTCGCCAGGCCCACCATCATCGTCGCCTGCAGGAACGAGTAGTAGTAGTTGTTCGAGGGGTTGTCGATCGACCACCCGCTCCAGGCGTAGACGGTGTTGCCCCAACGTGCCTCGTCCGGATGCCAGACGTTCCAGACGGCCTGGTTGGCGTAGGCGACCCAGCGGCTGCGCTGCGCCGGCGTGAGCCGGTCGTAGCACCAGTCGTACACCAGCATGACGTTGCCGATGATCGGTCCGACCTCCAGGTAGCTGTCGGCCGCGACCGTCGCTCGCTGGTTGGCGGCGATCAGCGCCTCCTCGCTCGAGACGAAGGCCTCCGTGCGGCTCACCGCGTAGTCCGCGTAGGTCGTGCCCCCGGTCAGCTGGAACATCAGCGCGGCGAACCAGGGCTCGAAGGCATACGCATTGCCGCCGGCCAGCTGCGAGTCGACCAGGCTCTTGAAACGCGTGGCGCTCGCCGTGGGCGCGGCCAGCATCTGCTGCAGGCAGGTCCGGTAGGAGGCATCGCTCAGCAGCACCCGCGGATGCGTGCTGGCGATCGACACCGTCGTGGACGAGCTGCGCGTCAGCACGCAGGCGGCCAGGCCGGCCGGGATCACGTTCACCACCGTCGTCGCGGTGACACTGCCCGAGGCGTTGGTGGCGGTCAGCGTGTAGGACGTGGTGCTGGCCGGCGAGACGGACACCGAGGTCCCGGTGACCGTGCCGACCCCGGAGCCAATCGACAGCGACGTCGCCCCCGTCACGCTCCAGGACAGCGTCGCGCTCTGCCCGGACTGGATGGACGACGGGCTCGAAGTGAACGTCTGGATCGATGGCGGAGAGACGGTGATCGTCACCGTCACCGTGGCCGTGCTGCTGCCGAAGGCATTCGTCGCGGTCAGCGTGTAGGTGGTGGTGCTGGTCGGCGAGACCGACACCGAGGTCCCGGTGACCGGGCCGACGCCGGGGCCGATCGACAGCGACGTCGCTCCCATCACGCTCCACGACAGCGTCGCGCTCTGCCCGGCCTGGATGGACGATGGGCTCGACGTGAACGCCTGGATCGATGGCGAGGAACCGGTGGCCGTCACCGTCACCGTGACCGTGGCCGTGCTGGTGCCGGACGCATTCGTCGCGGTCAGCGTGTAGGCGGTGGTGCTGGTCGGCGAGACCGACACGGAGGTCCCGGCGACCGTCCCGACGCCCTGGTCGATCGACACCGAGGTGGCGCCGCTCACGTTCCAGGACAGCGTCGAGCTCTGCCCGCCCTGGATCGAGGGTGGACTCGCGACGAACGACTGTATCGTCGGCCCGGCGGCGGTGCCCACGGTGACCGCCAGGGTGGCCGTGATGCTGCCGGAAGCGTTCGTCGCCGTGAGCGTGTAGCTGGTCGTGCTGGTGGGCGAGACCGAAACGGAGGACCCGGTGACCGTCCCGACGCCCGGACTGATCGACACCGAGGTGGCGCCGGTCACGCTCCAGGACAGCGTCGAGCTCTGCCCGGCCTGGATCGATGGCGGGCTCGCCGTGAACGCCTGGATCGACGGCGCCGTCGTCCCGGGGCTGGTGGCCGAGCCACAGGCCGTGAACAGGGCGAGGAGGCCGACGGCGGCGATTCGCTCGATGGGAAGGCAGGGGGACTTCATGGTCGGCTCCAGGGTGGCTCGGTCGATCAACGGGTTGCCGCGTCGTGCGATTCCCTCGGAGTCGCGACAGGCGGGGCGCCTCGCCCGGGGCCGCCCTCCACGAGGACTGGGCTCCTCGGCCCCTGTCAATCGACCATGGTACGCGCCCGAGCGTCAAGGCGTCGGTGTGGGCTGATTCCTACGGGGGGCCACCCCCGGAACGGGCGAACGGGGATGGCGGCGTGCCTTCTACTCCCTGGGTGCAATTCCGTCCGAGGGACGGCTATCCTGGGACCGGTCGGGGGGATTCCTTTTGGACTGGCGCGTGAAGGGTCTCGTCCAGGGCATGCTCGTGCGGATGCCGGGCGGGATGTCGACGAACAGCTGGCTGCAGCGCACGCTCGGGGCGCGGCGCCGGATGCGGGAGCACGTCGACTCCAAGGTGGTGGACGACTGGCTGGTCCACGTGGCCAACCTGCGCGAGATCGGCTTCGGCCTCGAAGGGCGATTCGCCGTGGAGATCGGCACGGGCTGGCTGCCCGTGATCCCCCTCTGCTTCTCCCTCGCGGGGGTCGCGCGGTGCCGGACCTACGACCTGAATCGCCACCTGACGGCAGGAATGGTGAGGCAGACCCTGCTCCACCTGGAGCGGCACCTTCCCGTGATCGCGTCGGCGGTGGGTGCGGCGGAGAGCCGGGTGAGAGAGCGCTTCGCCGTCCTGGCCGCCCAGGCGAGCCCCGATGCCCTCCTGCGAGAGGCCGGGATCGAGTACGTCGCGCCTGCGGATGCAACGCGGACCGGCCTTCCGGCCCGGAGCGTCGACCTGATCCTTTCGAACAGCGTCCTCGAGCACGTGCCACCAGCCGTCATCGACGGCTTGATGGACGAGACCAGGCGGATCCTGGGGCCCGGAGGCGTCGCCATCCACGGCGTCAACTGCGGGGACCACTACGCCTACTTCGACCGGCGCATCACTCCGATCCACTACCTCCGCTTCTCCGAGCAGCGGTGGCGTCGCTGGAACAACGAGATCCTGTACCAGAACCGTCTCCGACCGCTCGACTTCCTCGACGCCGCACGCCGGGCCGGGCTTCACGTCGTTCTCGACCGTCATCGGGCCCGGCCCGAACTCCTCGAGCGACTGCCGGAATTGCCCATCGACGAACGGTTCCGCGCCTACCCGCCCGAGGAGCTCTGCTGCACGTCGATCGATTTCGCGGTCACGCCCGAGGCCGAGCGCGCGGCCGGGAACCGTCGGGCTCCCTGAGCCACCGTTCGAATCACCTCGCGAAGAGGGGGAGCGAGGCCACGGTGCTGGGAAGGGGACCGTTGAAGAGAGAGGCATCCCCGGCGGTGCGGAGGTCGAGCGTGCCCCCGTGGCCCGCGGTCGAGAATCGAACGGTGGCGGTGCGGCCGTCGGCGAGCGTGACCCGCACCCCGGTCTGGCCGGAGGCGTCGGAGCGTGCGACGGAGGCGACCGAGCCGTCGAGTCCGAAGACGTGGAGGAACCGGGAGCCGGTGCCGGTGGAGTCGGCCACGTCGACGCGGTGGCCGGAGACCACGTAGGGGAGGCCGACGGGCGCGACGCGATGGACGTCCATCCGGTGCCCCTCTCGCTTGAGCGTCAGCCGGTCACCGGTGATCTCCGGCTCCGCGGGAACGTTGAGGGTCCACACGCGGTCGACATCGGGGCCAGCGGTGTCCACGCGGTCGAACACGACGAAGACATCGGGCTTGATGAACAGGAATTCCCGCTCCACCTTCGCCGCCGCAGCCTTGCCCTTGTAGACGGGGGTGACGTCGGCGAGGGCGTAGGTGATCCGCGCGTCGTCGCCCATCGCAAGCAGGTTGCACCGGGGAGCGCCCTCGACCTGCTTGACCACCGACCCGCCCTGCACGATGCGGACGAGGTTGTGCATGCTCTCGTCCTGCTCGATGCCGGAGTGTGTGTCGATGTTGGCGTCATAGGCAAGCCACGTGCCCTTGAAGAGCACGAAGCTGCCCTGGTCCCGGTGGGCGTGGCTCTCGGTGTAGGGGCCGCAGATGAAGTTGGCGTATGCGGAGGAGGGTTCCCATGCGGCGCGCATGGAGAGCTGGCCCGTACCGCTGCCCCAGTAGGTGGTGGCGAGGTCGGCGAGGGGCCTGGCGACGAGGCCGGGGTTCTCGTAGAGGAAGTCGCTGTAGGCCATGAACCCCTGCTGCATGCGGGGCACGGAGGAGGCCGCGAGCAGCGACTTCGCGGTCCCGGTCAGGCGATCCTCGGGGAAGAGCGCCATGAGAATCTGGAGGTACTGCCGGTGGTAGTCGAAGAGGGCTGCCGTGGAATCGCGGGCATGGTCGCCGGTTGGGGCGAGCCGATCCAGGGTGGGCACGATGCTGTGCATCATGTGAGCCATGGACGCGAGGGTGTGCGGGGTGCGCGTGGCGATCCGCTCCGAGGTCGAGCGTTCCCACCAGTCGTAGAGCTCGAAGAGGTTCTTCATCGCCGTGCCGTATCCGGTTCCCTCGCGGGAGCCGCCTCCGGTGAGGTCACGGGTGAACGTGGGGAAGAGCTCGCTCTCCAGCTTCACCTTGCGGAACTGGTCGATCCAGGTTTGCGCCTGGGGGTTCTCGCCGAAGGTGGCCAGGCCGAGCAACATGGTCGCCCGCAGGAACGAGTAGTAGTAGTTGTTGGACGGGTTGTCGATCGACCACCCGGTCCACGGGTAGACGGTGCTGCCCCAGCGCGCCTCCTTGGGGTGCCAGACGTTCCAGACGGCCTGGTTGGCGTAGGCCGTCCAGCGGGAGCGCTGCTCGGGCGTGAGCCGGTCGTGGCACCAGTCGTACACGAGCGCCAGGTTTCCGATCGTCTGGCCGACCTCCAGGTAGCTGTCGCCCGCCACCTTCGCGCGCTGGTTGGCGACGATCAGCGCCTCCTCGCCGGCCACGAACGCCTCGGTGCGGCTCACCGCATGATCGGCGTAGGCCACCTTTCCCGTCAGCTGGTACATCAGGGCCGCGAACCAGGGCTGGAACGCGTAGACGTTGCCCCTGGCGAGCTGCGTCTCGACGATGGACTTGAAGCGAGAGGCACCCGGCGTTCCCTCGGCCAGGAGCTGCCGCAGGCAGTCCCGGTACCTCGCATCCCGGAGGAGCACGCGCGGATGGGTGCTGGAGATCGACGGCGAGGCGGACGTGGTGCGGGTCGGCACGCACTCGGTGAGTCCGTCCGGGAGCGCGCGGAGGGGTTCGGCGGCCCCGCCGATCACCGGCAGCGAGAGGAGTCCGGCGAGGAGTGGAGCCAGGTGGCGTCGGTTCAGGGGCATGACGACCTCCAGTTCGAGTGGACGATCAAGTGGGCCTGGCGGGACCGCCCAGCCTGCGGCGAAGGCGGACCGCCGCGTTTCTGGCCATCGTGAAGGCGAGGCGCCCCATCTCCCGGGCCTCTCCGGGCCGTCGGACGTGGGACGCCGCCCGGGTTGCCAGGGCTGCGGCTTCTCCGAGGCCTCCGTTCCACAGGACTCCGCGAGCATTGCGGCTGTAAGCCCAGAACAGGGCGGCATCGCGATCGCGGGGCGCGATCGCGCCGGCGTTCGCCTGGACGAAGCGCTCGACCACGGCCACGTAGTCGCGGGTGGTGCGCGATAGCGCCGACAACCCCTGGTGACCGCGCATCGCCCGGGTCAGGGGCTCGTCGATCACGGCGATGGGGAAACGGAGCGCCACCTTGAGGTGGAAATCGAGGTCCTCGGCCGTGCGGAGCCCCTCGTCGAAGCCGCCGACCGCCTCGAGTACCGAGCGCCGGAACATCGCGGAGGCGGGGGCCAGCGCTGGGTTTCGCAGCACTTCCGGCAGCACCCAGCCGTCGCGCGGGATGAACTCGCGTCGCCGGAAGATCTCGAACCCGACGCGCCGCTCGTCCATCCGCTCGACGTCGGTGAGGACCATCCCGATATCGGGCCGAGCCGTCAGGACCTCGACCTGGCGTTCGATCTTGGCGGGCAGCCACTCGTCGTCGTCGTCGAGCAGCGCGAGGAGCTCACCCTGCGCCGAGGCCATGCCGAGATTGCGGGCGGCCGACACGCCGGCGTTGGCCTGGCGAAGGTAGCGGATGCGAGCCCCGAATTCGCGAGAGAGAACAGCCTCGGTGTCGTCCGCCCCTCCGTCGTCGATGACCACGATCTCCAGTCGATCGGCCGGGTACGTCTGGGCGACGGCGGTCCTGACCGCGACGCACAGATCTGCGGAGCGATTGAAGGTCGGGATGACGGCGGTGACCAGCGGGAGCGTCACGGGCGCCATCCATCCTCGAGCCACGAGGGCATCGACCCGACGGGCGGTTGATCCGCCGTCATCCACGGGTTACGAAGGTGACCGTGGGCCGCCTCTCCTCGGTCGCGAAGTCTCCCGCGGTGCAGCGCGCGCTCTACCGCTCGGGCGCGCTGCACGCCTACCACCGCCGCCGGAATCGCGACTGGCTCACGGTGGTGATGTTCCACCGGGTGCTCGCGCCGTCCGATCCGCGCTGGCTCACCGCCGATCCCGAGTACAGCCTGCGGGACGATCTCTTCGCCGAATGCCTCGGATTCTTCCGGCGGCACTACCACGTGGTCGGGCTCGGCGACGTGATGGCCGCGCGCCGGGGCGAGCGTCCGCTGCCGCCCTGCCCTCTGCTCATCACCTTCGACGACGGCTGGAGCGACACCGAGGAGTTCGCGCTCCCCCACCTGTTGCGGGCCGGCATGCCGGCGCTCCTGTTCGTCGTGACCGATGGGGTCGGCCGTCGCGAGCCGTTCTTCCAGGAGCGGATGGTGGGGGCCTGGCGCGCGGGCCGCCTCGACGCGCGTCACGCCCTGTCCTTGTGGCGGGATGCAGGCGGCGACCCGGGAAACATCCCGGCGTTCGGCGGGCGCGACGGGCTCGAGCCCCTGCGCAGGTTGATCGCGCTCCTCGAGTCGGTGGACCCCGCCCGCCGCGATCGCCTGCTCGAGGCGCTCGAGCCCGCGCTCGACGACGGCCTGCGCTCCATGGCCACCGCCGATCAGCTTCGACACCTGGCGGGGCATCTCGTGACGATCGGTGCACACGGGAAGACCCACACCCCGCTGACCGAGGCCCAGGATCTCGACGCCGAGCTCTCGGGCGCCCGCGCCGCCCTGGCCGGCCACTTCGGCTCCCCGCCCGCGACCCTGTCTTGCCCTCACGGCGCCCATGACCCGGGGATCCTCCGGGCCGCCCATGCCGCGGGCTACGAGCTCGTTTTCACCAGCGTTCCGGAGCTGTCCCCGGCCGCCAGCTCCGGGCCGGGCGCACTCGGACGCGTGGGATTCACGGGGGAGACGATCACCGACGCCAGCGGTCGGTTCGCGCCAGAACGGCTCGCGCTCCATCTGTTCCGGAAGCCTCACGGGGCGCAGGCGGGCAACCGCCGCCTTCACACGACGTCCACGAGGGACGGGTCGATGGTTCCCGATCCGTAGACCTGACGGTAGTAACGCAGGAACTTCACGAACTTGGCATTCTCGTCGTCCAGGTCTAGGAGGGCCTTGCCCGGGCCCCCGATCGGCATGAGCAGGTTGCGAACGCACCAGGTGTCGACGGCGACGGGGTCCACCCCGGCCACCACCGTCCGCTTTCGGAAGGCGCTCGCCTCGGACTGGCGCAGGTCGTCGTCCTTCGGCTCGCCGCCGGGAGGCGTCGCGGCCACCCACTCGGCCACGGTCAGGAAGAGGTCGGGGGCGCGTACCTCGCGAGCGAACCAGGCGAGCGGGCCCGCCATGCGCCACGAGGCGTTGGGACTTCCGAAGTAGTGCGTCGACTGGTAGGCGCGTACGCGCGGGTCGCTGCCGAGCCGTCCCGCGCTCATGTCCACCACGCCCATGGTCGACTTGCAGGCTCCCGTGAAGCCGGTCGAGCCATGCTCGTTGGCGGTGGTCATGTTGATCCAGGTGAGCTTCCGGGGTTCCTTGACGAGCCGGCCGCCCTCGCGCCGGAACACGCCGTCCTTGAGATCGACGACCAGCCCGCTGTGCGGCGAGGTGAACACGGGCCAGGTGAGCAGCGTCTGGGCGTGATCCACGAGGCTGCGCCTGAGGCGGAATACGCGGTCGAAGTCCCATCTGTATCCGTCGCGGATCTCGCCGGGCGCGATGGGCCCGCGGCCGTCACCCCCGTACACTCCGTGAACGTGGCCGGGGTCCCACCAGTCGTCGTCCGACAGCTCGCTGGGCCCGGCGTCGACGAGGCCGACGAGGCTCACCGGGGCGCGGGTCGACGCGAAGTGCGGGCCCAGGTCTCCCAGGCGGGTCCATCCAGGCACGTCCACGTTGCGGACGCTCGGGTGCGTGAATGCCCGCGCGAGACCAGAGCCGTCCTTCAGCCGGAAGTGCACGTTCTCGAAGACGACCACCTCGCCCCGGAAGCCCGGCCTCTCGAGGACGTGCTCGATGGCGCGCTTCACGGCGGCCACGTTGGTCATGCCCTGGTTCCACCACTGGGCGCTCACCTTGAGGATCACCAGGTCGTCCTCGCCGACGAACTTCCCGATGCCCCCGAGCTTCGCGAGCGCGGAATCCACGTTCTCCGCCGGCGTGCCGCCCTGCCCGACCGCGATGGACGTGCAATCGCGGACCGGGTCGTGCGGGACGAGCGGGGGCGTGGCACTGAACGACGGCAACCGCGTCTTGCTGGCCAGTGTCCCGACGATCTTCCTGCGGAGGGCGAAGGCCGCGCCGCCGATGACGGCGATGGCTCCGCCAGCGACGAAGACCCGACGCGAGAGACCAATCCTGTTCGGCGAGGACATGGTCGTTCAGTATAGGTGCTTCACCGGTGCTTCGCCGACCGAGGCCGGCGCGACCTCACGTCGGCCCTGTCTCCTGTCCCCTGGCCGCGGGACGGGGCGGGGCGGGGCGCCAGAACGCGTACAGCCAGGCGTACGGGTCGCCGAAGATCCAGCCGCGGTCGACCGGCGGAATCGACACGAGATGAGGCGCGACGATCCGGGCGGAGGGGCAGAAGAACGTCACGAGGCACGCCGTCCCGAGCTCGCTCATCCGGGCCAGCGTCGCCGGGATGTCCTTCACGTAGTAGAGGACCTCGCAGGCGACGACGAGGTCGAAACGTCTTCCGCTGGTCGAGAGGCTGGCCACGTCACCGACGAGGAACTCCGCACCGGGCAGTCGCGATCGCGCTCGGACGATGGCCCGCTCGGAGACGTCGATGCCCGTGACCCGGTCGCAGATCCGGGCGAGGTGGAGCGACTGATGTCCCTCGCCACAACCGATCTCGAGCACCGAACCGACGTGGCGGAGGCGGTCCTCGATGACGGCGTTCGTCTGCGCGAAGCGCAGTTGCTCCCGGGTGGAGCCCATTTCCCAGGGGTCTTCCATCGCGTAGAAGCGATCGAGCTTCTCGTAGTCGTCGCTGGCCGTCAGGTTCTTCGCCACCAGCCGGCGCCACACCTTCCTGGCGATGCGGGTCACGCGTCCCGCCTGGAGAGCCGTCGTCTGATGCGGGTCAGGGCCCATTCGTCAAGTTCCTCCCCCCGGAGGGGAGTGTGTGCACATCGCGGGACCATCGGCACGCCCCAGGACGTCCCGTTGTCACGGGACGTCACAAATCCGGGCGTGCTGGCGTAGCCTCCGCCGCCGAGGTCACGAATGGCCAAGCAGCCATGGCAGTGAGCGGCGTCGCGGTGGTGCACCCCCTCCCTTCGATGGAGGGACGTCCCGCGACGTCGAAGCACCTGCGCTCACTCGACGGCTTGCGGGCCGTGTCGATCGTCCTCGTCCTCCTCGACCACCTGGGACGGCCGTGGGACCGGGGTCCCCTCGACCTCGGAGTGGGAAATTACGGTCACCTCGGCGTCGTCGTGTTCTTCGTCATCTCGGGCTTCCTGATCACGAGCCTGCTCATGTCCGAGCAGGCCAGGAAGGGGCGCGTATCCCTGAAGCACTTCTACGCGCGCCGGGCCGTTCGGATCTTCCCGGCCGCGTACGTATACCTGGCCTGCGTGTTTCTCCTGTCGCAAGCCGGATGGATTCACGTCGCGTCGAAGGACTTCTGGCACGCGGTCACCTACACCGTGAACTTCCACCCCGATCCGGGCTGGCAGATCGGTCACCTGTGGTCCCTTTCCGTCGAGGAGCAGTTCTACCTGCTCTGGCCCTTCGCCTTCGTGGCGCTGGGATTCCGGCGAGCCGTGTGGGTGGCCGCTTCGGTGACCCTGGTCGGCCCGCTCGCGCGCGCGGGCGCCTGGATCTTCCTGCGGGGAACGGCATGGGACGACGTGCCGATGTTCCCCATGGTGGCCGACAGCCTGGCCGTGGGATGCCTGCTTGCGGTCTACAGGAACTGGCTCGAGAACCAGCGATGGTACCTCCGCCTGCTCCGTCCGGGGGTCTCGGTCTTCCTGCTCGCACTGGTCCTGTTGCTGAACCGCTACACGGGCTACGGCGTCGTGGAAGTGCTCGGTCGCTCGGTGATCAACGTGGCACTGGCGCTTCTCGTCCACCGTTCCGTCGTCCACTCCCGGGACCTGATGGGGCGGCTCCTCAACTGGACTCCGGTCGTGTTCATCGGCGCGCTGAGCTATTCCTTCTACCTCTGGCAGCAGATCTTCCTCGACCGCCATTCGAGCGCCTGGGTCACCGAGTTTCCGCAGAACCTGGTGCTGTCCTTCGCGGCCGCGCTCGCGTCGTATTACCTGCTCGAGAAGCCCCTGATGGCGCTTCGGCAACGGCTGGCCGCCTCCTGAGGGCCAGGGCCCGCAGGGACCGGCGGAGCGCTCTCAGGAGGCCTGGCCGCGCCAGGCGACGGTCAACCGGCGCTTGTCCGATCCGGTCGGAGGCAGCTCGTCGACGACGACCAGGCGAACCCGGAGCGCATCGCCGAGCCCGAACTCGGTGCGTCGCTGGAGTGCACGCATCTCGTCGGCCGACAGCGGTCGATTGAGCACCAGGAGGAAGTCCCCCGTCCCCGGTCCGGTCTGGACGAAACGCCACTTCCGGACCTGCGGCCACTCGAGCATCACGTGAACGAAGTACTCGCCCGGGACCTGGCGGCCATCGGGCGTCACGATCAGGTCCAGCACCCGGCCCTCGACCGAGGAGAGCAGCGGCAGGCCGCGCCCGCAGGAGCAGGTCTTCCCTGAATAGGTGGCCCGGTCGCCGTTCAGGTACCGCACGAACGGCATGCCGAAGTTGTGCAGGTCGGTCACGGCCACCTCGCCGGGTCTTCCCTGGACCGGCGCGCCGCTGGCGTCGACCGTCTCGAGGACGAGGTGGTCGGCGGTCGCGTGGAGCCCTTTGCGTGGACCGCACTCGCTTGCGAGCAGCATGAACTCGCGGCACCCGTAGGTGTTGAACACCGGGCAGCCGAAGCCGGCCTCCATCACCTCCCGCTCCGGCTCGTGCAGCGCCTCGGCACCCGTGACGACGCTCTCGAGCCCCGGCAGCGTCCGCCCGCGCGCGACCAGGCCACGCGCCAGCACGAGCAGCGGGGCCACGTACCCGACGAGGACGCGGGGCCGCACCCGGCCGATCACGGCCAGGTACTCGTCGAGATTGTCGTCGCGTATCCCGTAGGCGTTCACGTTCGTCCGGTTGAACGCGGCGTGATACAGGCGGTCCTTCAGGGTGCGCCAGCGTCCCAGCGGGTGGCCCCGCTCCCCACACGTACACGCTGCGCCGGCCGAGCGGCGCGCCTGCCCAGGCGTAGCCGCGCCACATGACCGCCGTGCGCCGGGCATAGCTCTCCATCGTGTACTCGAACCGGAACGGTTCGCCGCTCGTGGAGCCCCCGGTCGCCTTGCCCATCGTCCGGCCGCGCCACGGAACGGCGATCATGTCCTGGTAGTTCGCCGCGATCATCGCCTTGCTCAGCGTCGGGTAACGTGAGAGCTCGGCGGGGTCCTCGAGCGGCCCGGGCTCCACGCCGTGCTCGGTCCAGTGGCGGCGAAGAAACGGGACGTTCGCCCAGGCGTGCGCAAGGAGGCGATTCAGGCCGTCGAGCTGGTGACGCCGCAATGCAGCCGGATCGAGCCACTGTGTCCGCTCGTACTCGGCCAGATACCTCGCCGTGCCGCGGCGATGGCCGATCCGCTCGTAGGCAGGGAAGAGGACCTTTCGGAACAGTTGCTCGTACATGGGGCCCTGTGTTGGAGGTCTTCCGGACCGGGGAAGACCGTCAGTCTAGCCCGCGCCGGACGGGGCCGCCAGCCACGGCTCGGCTTCGCGGCCATCGGGCTCCCCGTCCGTCAATTGTCCTCGTCGGCATCGGTCAGGTAGTGGTTCTCGACGTCCGCGATCACGGCAGCCCGCGCGGGGTCGCCACCGGCATCGATCACCACGGTGCGTTCCGCGTCGCGGAGGCGGAAGCCGGAGCGCTCGAGCAGCCGGCGGATCCGGGCCGTCCCGAGGAATCGCGCGGAGGCCGAGGTGCATCCCTGGGCCCGGAGCGCCGGCAGGAGCAGCGCGAGAAGCGCCTCGAGCTCGCGCCCCGAGACCGCGAGGAAATCGGAGAGGTGGGCGACGCCGTCCCGCCTCGTCACGACGGCATAGGCCCGGAGCGCTCCGTCGCCGCGGCGTTCGAGCGTGGCCAGCTCGGCCCTGCCCTGCCCTGCGAAGAAGCGCCAGCGGATGAAATCGCGACCTCGATCCGCGATCACCCCGTAGCGGGACCGCGCCTCGTCGAAGAGCGCGTCGAACCGCTCGTCCGGCCCGGAGGGGAAGGAGAGCCGGAAGGCGGCCGCGGCACGCAGACGCGGCAGCGCGCGGTGGACGGTGGCCGCACCGTCCAGCACGGCCCCGCCGAGGCTCGCGAGGAGCGGAACGCGAACCCTCCGGGCCAGGTACGGGCCGAAGCGCAGGACCCGGACGCTGCGCGCCATGGCCCCGAGCGGTCGGTAGCCGACGCGCTGGAACACGCCGATGGCCTTGCGATTCGGAAAGCCGTACTGGAACTCCGCCGAGCTCGCTGCCGTCTCGCGGGCTCGCCGCACGAGCAACAGCGCTGGCGCCAGCGTCCGATGCCCCGGGTCGACCGCCAGGTCGGCGAGCAGGGCCGCTCGCACGACTCGATCGCCGAGCCATACCCGGCGAAAGCCGATCCCCTCGCACCCGACGACGGTGCCGGCGTCGCCGTCGAATGCCGTGAGCAACAGGGCGCGCGCAGGTCCACACGGCGCCGCGCGGTAGAACCAGTCCAGCTTCGCGTGAAGGTCACCGCCCGCCGAGACCAGGCTCGTGGCCCACAGGCGCACCATGTCGGCGGCCGCGGAGTCCACGACCCGCTCCTCCGCGACGTAGCGCTTGCCGGTGCTCACCCGTCCTCCGCCGAGTCGTCGATCGCGCTCGCCAGCTCGCGGCGAGCGGCTGCCCAGGCTCGCGGATCCCGCTCCCACTTCCCCGGAGGCCCGATCCGGCCCAGGGGACCTGCCTCATGGAGGGAGCGACCGACCAGCCTGAGCGCAATGGCGTCTGCCTTCGCGGCCTCGCCGTGCCGCGCGGCGAGCCAGAGGTACTCGTAGTCCTGCATACCCCGCCGGACCTGCTTGAGCCGGATCGTCGGGACCACACCCTTGATCCCGACGTACTGGCCGGGATAGACGAGCACGCCCTGGCTATTCGTCTGCCAGGACTGGTTGAGCGGGTTCTCCCAGATCTCCCGCTTGCCGCCGGACCAGTCCGTGGTGGCGCGGTCGAGGCGGAAGTAGGTCCATTCCGTCATGTTGTAGAGGAAGAGGTGATCCAGCCCGTGACGCCAGGCGATCCACGGCCAGGTCGTGAGGGCCAGCCCGTCGTTGTCTAGCGCCTCGCCCCCCTGGTAGGGCTCGCCCCCCTGGTAGAAGCCGATGCGATCGCCGGCTGCCTGCCGCCGGCGCAGCGCGGGCAGGTCCATGTGGTCCCCCGCGACGTCCCACTGGGTCACGAGCCCGGTGAACTCTTCCACCAGGCCGCGCGCATCGCGTCCGAACTCGGTGTAGAAGGCCACGGACGTGCGGATGCGAGGATCGCCGAGGTGAATGGCCTGGCACGCCTTGCGGACGCTGGCGAAGCGCTCCAGGCCGGGTTCGTCCGCAACGTACACGAACGCGTCGTCGAGCCGCCAGCCCTTCTCGTCCCAGTGGCGTCCGATGAGCCGGGCCGCTGCCGTCAGCGTCTCCGCGTCCACCTGGGCGGGCTCGGAAGCCAGCCGACCGGGCCATCCGGCGTGGAGATTGACCGGCAGCGAGAAGATGTTGACGGGCACGCCATCCGAGAAGGCCGAGCCGTCGAGGAAGCGGCCGAAGCGACGGTCGAACCCGGTCCAGTCGATGGCGAGCGCCTTTCCGGTGCCGCGCGCCTCGACCGGGAGGCGGTGGTAGTGCGTCGTGGGAACGGCACGATGCCCTTCCCACACGAGCCGGTAGAGGTCCGCCTCCAGCTTCAGCCATTCCTCGCTGCCCTCCGGGATGCCGAAATGCCGGGGCACCGACTCCCATCCGCTGTAGCCGATCCGCCAGCGCAGGTGCCGCTCGATCGGCAGGGCGAAGTCGTAGACACGGAGTATCACCTCGAGCCGGGCGAGGGTCCGGGTCGCCGCCGTCACCGCGACGGTACCGCGGTAGGTACCGCCCTTCGCGCTCGACGGGATGGCACAATCGACCCAGACTCCCTGCGTCCTTCCGGCGCTCACGTCGACGGGCAGGCCCCATCGTGGAGTGTCCGCGGGAACGAGCGCGTCCGGATAGTCGCCGGTTCCCGCGCTCCCGCCGGGGGAGCGGCTCGGAAGAGTCACCGCGACGTACCACTCCCGGAAGAGGGTGAACTGACCGGCGGCGATGCTGCCGTCCTCTCCGTCGCGGCGCAGGTCCGAGAACTGGACGTCGACCGCCTCGAGGGGGCGCCCCCCCGGCTGTACCATCACCTGGAAGGCGACCGTCTCGCCGCGGGCGCCGGCGAGCGTGATGGCCTCGCCGTTCCAAGCCGGGTTCGAGTCCAGGTATCGGGGAAGATCCACGAGACCGAGAATCCGGCCGTCGGAGCCCATCTTGACGCCGTCGTCCAGCACTCGCACCCGAGGTCCCGGGGGGCTGCGGCACGCCGCAGCCGTGAGGGCGAGACAGACGACGAGCGCACCGGCGAGGCCGGCGCGAAGATTCACGCAGAGAGGAACCATCGGCGTCGAGAGGCGCACCCACATCTCCTACTTGCACCGACCTCTGCAGACAACTCCCACATGGCGGGTTTCAGGGGTTCCGCCTGGAGCGTGGAGCGGCCTCGACGTATACCGTGCTGGCGTGTCACGGTAGCCGGGTACGCCGTCGCCCTCGGTGGTGGCGAACCGCGAGGACCCTCCAATGCTACTCCACGCACTCGGACGCCCCTTCGCCATCGCGCTCCTCGCCTCGGCCGTCGCGGCGTGCGGCGGCGGGACGGCCGACGGAGACCCCGGGGCGCCAGCGATTGGGGTGGTCGTCCAGCCGCCCACCGCGACGCTTCCGGTCAGCGGCGGGATGGTGTTCACCGCGGCGGTGACCCCTTCCGTGGATACCTCGGTGACCTGGTCCGTCGAGCCAGGCGGGTGCGGTTCGGTGACCCAGGCCGGGAGCTACGCGGCGCCCGCCACGACCGGCACGTGCATCGTTCGCGCGACGAGCCGGGCGGACCCCACCCGGAGTGGCACCGCCACGGTGACCGTCACGGCCAGTATCGGGCCGCCCCCGGACCCCGTCTCGCCCAGCGTCCGCGTCCAGCTCGTCCCGCAGTCCGGCGTCTCCGGGCCCCAGCGGGTCAACTTCGGGCTGCCGATGCCGCCCGGCCACCTCCAGGACGCCACCCTCGTCCGCATCGCAGCCGTGCCCGGGAGCGGCGCCGAGTTACCCGCCGCCCGGCGCGTCCTCGCAAGGTGGCCAGACGGGTCGATCCGCTCGGCCCAGATCCAGGTCGACGTCGACGTTTCGTCGACCACCGCGCTCGACCTGGAGGTCGGCACCGCCACGACCGCCGGATCGCTCGCCCTCGTGGAGGTCGCCGACACCCTGGCCCTCCCCGACGGCACCACCGGGCCCAGGGTCTGGGCAGTCCTTCCCTCGACGTGGCTCGCCACGAGCCAGGCAGCGGGCCCGGTCGTGGCCCGGTCCGCGATCGCCGGAACTCCGCTCGATGCGTGGGGCGGCATCTGCGACTACGCGAGGTGGGACGTCGACGCATTCCTCGCCCAGGCCTCCGGCCGGGAGGCCTGGCTCTTCGACCGCCCCACGGCGATGTACCTCGGGTACGCCATGACCGGCGCGAGCGTGGCCCTCGAGTCCGGCTACCGCGAGGCGGCCCTGTACCGAGCAGGCATCACCGGGACCGGGAGCGCCACGCGGATCGGTGTCCCGACCGCAGCGGACGACCTCAAGTACCACTACACGCAGGGACTTGCGATCCACTACCTGCTGACCGGAGACGACCGCTTCCGTGAGGCTGCCGAAAACGTCGCCATCCGGGCCCACGACCTGTGGCCCAGCCCGGGCTACGCCGGCGGCGCCGATTTCTGGACCGAACGGCACGCCGGATTCGGTTTGCTGGCCTACGAGTGGGCGGCTGCGGTCAGCGACGATCGGGCCTCGACGTTCGCACCCTGGGCCGACGACGCCGTCGCCGCCTACCTCACGATGCAGGCGGTCGACGCGAACGCCTGGGAGCCAGATGCCCGCTGCTTCGCCCACAGCGCCGAAGCCCACGGGGAAGGCTACGGCTACGTCGGCTGCAGCCCCTGGATGAGTGCCATCCTCGCCGACGGACTCGACGCCTACGCGCGGCGCGTCGGCGGGGCCGGCGCTGCTGCGGCGCGGGTGGGTCTCGTGTCCCTCGGCCTGATGATCGCTCGCCACGGCCGCGACGGCATCGGCCGGCCCTACTACTGGATGGGCGCTGGGCTGGCAGCCGCCGAGGCCGATCCGTACGACGAGCACTGGGGCGAGTCGGCCTACGTCGTTGGCCTCGCCTGGCACTGGGGCGGCCGCGGCAGCGCCGAGCTTCGTGCCGCCGCCATGGACCTCCTCGACGGACTCCGCACCCGGGGCGAAGCCGGGCAGCTCCGCAGCTTCAACTGGCAGTGCCGGTCCGCCCCCATGGCGGCCCACTACCTTCGCCAGTAGTCGGGTGCTGACCGCGCGCCCGCCCCCGGGCTGACCGGGGCTGCCATGCGATCACCGGCGTACCCGGACGTGAACAGGACAAGCAGGTCCGGCGCGGGCGACCGCAAGAGCGTCCTCTCCATCGACCGCCACGAAGGGCGCGGGCCGCCTGCTTGCGAGCGGACGAATCGTCCTCCACGAGGAGAATGAGCTCGTTCCCGCCAGGTGCGCTCGCGCGATCCTGGGATCGTGCCCGACGATGCCGTGGACGGTCGCAAAGCCGAGCCCGGTCCCCTTGCCCGGCCCCTGAAGAAGGGCTCGAAGATCCGCGCCTTCACCTCCGGGGGCATTCCCGTTCCCGTGTCGTGGACGGAGAGGCGGACGTACTCGCCAGGAGGGATCGCGAAGTCGGTCGGTGTGGTCGCGACGCCCATGCGAGGCACCAACGTATCTACTTCACCTGGAGTCAAGAAGCCTCCGGGACGATGGAACCATCGCTCTCGGCCGTCCCTTTTGGGGGCGCAGCGAGGGACCACATGGGTCCCGCCCCGACGGAGGTGGCGCCCACCGGGCCGGCCACCGCCGACAGGCGCATGATGGGCATCGGGGGTGCACCATGGCCTCGAACGGCAGGATGCAACGGGTGGCGGTGATTCTCGTCGTCGGCGTGCTCCAGGTCGGATGTGGCGAGAGTGAAACGGCGGACTCGACGCCCTCCATCAGCAACTTCAGGATCTCTCCGACCGAGGCGCTGCTGAACGAAGGCGGCGGATCCGTCGACGTTACGGGCTCGTTCGACTTCGTCGACCCGGGCGGGGACCTGGCCACCTTCCACATCACGTCGTCGGCGGGGGACAGCGCGGCGGTTCCCATCACCGGCGCAGCCGGGCATTCCTCCGGGACCATCGAGGGGGCCTTCGTGGTCAACACCACGATCCTGGGCCACTTCACGTTCGAGATCTACGTGACGGACAGTCACGGAAACCGCTCGAACTCCCTGTCGGGCGCGTTCGACGTCCGGCCGGACGACACCGGAACGAGCTGGACCTCGCGGTCCATCCCGATCCCCCCGGGATCCACGGACTTCCGGCTGTCGCGCGTGCGCTGGCTCCAGTCGCGGTTCCTCGCCGTCGGCTCCGGCACGCTCACCTCGACCGACGGCATCAGCTGGACCTCGGTCCCCACCGGACCTCTGGCCGACGTGACGTGGACCGGGACGCAGTTCGTGGCCGTGCACTACCCCGAGGCGCTGACCTCGCCGGACGGCGTGGTCTGGACACCACACGCGCTCCCAGCCGTCGAGGGAGGCTCGCTCTCCGGGGTGACCAGCTCGGGCACGACCGTCGTCGCCGTGGGCTCGCGCAGGCTTCCGGGTACCGCCGACCCGTGGACCCTGATCCTGACGTCGGCCGATGGAGCCGGCTGGACCGAGGTTCCGGATGCCTACCCCGGGGAACTGAGGGCGGTCGTCTGGTCGGGCAACCGCTTCGTGGCGGTCGGCGTGGCGCTCGGCGGGCCACTGGCCGAGGCCCTGGCCGTCACCTCGACGGACGGGGTCACCTGGACGGAGCACCGGCTCCCCCAGCTGAACTTCCTCCAGGACGTGGCCTGGAGCGGATCACGGCTGGTCGCGGTCGGCTACCCGGGGGCTGTGACGTCCACGGACGGGATCACCTGGCAGGCGACGGGGGCGGGCGTCGCCGGCCTGGGCAATTCGATCGCCTGGAGCGGGCACCGCTTCCTGTCATGCTGGACCATGTACTGCGCTTCGTCGACCGACGGCCTGCAATGGGTGAACACCACCACACCGCCGGGCGCGACCATCAACGGGCTCGCCTGGGGTGCCAACAGATGGGCGGCCGTGGCGACGGCTGGCCTCACCCCCCTCATCTACACCTCGCCGTGAGGGTCGGCCAGGTGGCAGGCCGTTGTTACGCCTTCGTGGCCTGGGCGGAGGCCTTGCGAGCCGGGGTCTCGGCGAGGACTCCCACCGCGGCGCCAGCCACCGCGCCGCCAACCGCGAACAGGGCACCGACGCCGGTCGCGCCCATCACCATCCCGAAGACGATCAGGGCCCGGACAAGAAAGGTGGCCTGGACCGGCGTCCCGAAGATCCCGCCCGCCAGCAGCACGCCGGCGTACCCGCCGTACAGCAGGGCCGGGAGGAGCGCGACCGCGAGGAAGAGGGCCAGTCCGACTGCGGCGCCGATGATGCTGGGGGTCTTGCGGTTCATGATGTTCTCCTCGCGTCGTTGACTTTGAATGACATGAGGAGGGAGTGCAGTTGTCTTGCCTGATCCGCAACCTCGGAGTTCCGGGGGGTTAGCAAACCAAGTGTCGGAAATCCCGGACGGACCGACCGGGAAACCCGACCTCGGAGGGGCCCCGACGTTCCGGATCCCGGGAGTTGCCTCGGGGTCATGATGGGTTCCCAACGGAAGGAAAAGGGGGTCCGACATGAATGCGCTCGTCTATCACGGTCCTGGAAAGCGCTCCTGGGAGGCCAGGCCGAAACCGACCGTCCAGAAGCCTACCGATGCAGTCGTGCGGGTAGAGAAGACCACGATCTGCGGAACGGACCTGCACATCCTGAAGGGCGACGTGCCCGCGGTGACCGACGGTCGCATCCTCGGTCACGAGGGCGTCGGAGTCGTCGAGGACGTGGGTGCCGGCGTCTCGAACTTCAAGAAGGGTGATCGGGTGCTCATCTCCTGCATCACCTCCTGCGGGAAGTGCGACGCCTGCAAGAAGGGGATGTACTCGCACTGCGCCGACGGCGGCTGGATCCTCGGCCACCTGATCGACGGAACGCAGGCCGAGTACGTCCGGATCCCCCACGCCGACAACAGCCTCCACCACGTGCCGGAAGGCGTCGACGAGGACGCGCTCGTGATGCTGAGCGACATCCTCCCCACCGGCTTCGAGGTCGGCGTGCTGAACGGCAAGGTGAAGCCCGGCGACACCGTGGCCATCGTGGGCGGTGGGCCGATCGGGCTCGCGGCGCTGCTCACGGCCCAGTTCTACTCGCCGGCCGAGCTGATCGTGATCGACCTCGACGACAACCGCCTCGCGGTCGCGAGGAAGCTCGGCGCAACCCAGTGTGTCAACAGCGGGGACGGGAAGGCCGTCGAGAAGGTCCTGGCGCTCACCGGTGGCAAGGGCGTGGACGTCGCCATCGAGGCTGTCGGCATCCCGGCGACGTTCGAGGTGTGCCAGGACATCGTCGCGGCGGGGGGACACCTCGCCAACGTGGGCGTCCACGGCAAGCCCGTGACTCTCAAGCTGGAGAAGCTCTGGATCCACAACGTCACGATCACGACGGGGCTCGTCGACACCAACACGACGCCGATGCTTCTCAAGACCGTGGTGGCGGGACGTCTCCAGCCGAGGCAACTCATCACCCACGAGTTCAAGCTCGACGAGTTCATGAAGGCCTACGACACCTTCGCAAACGCAGCGAAGGAAAAGGCGCTCAAGGTCATCCTCCGGAGGGGTTAGCCGAGGCGAGGCGGGAGTTCACGGGTCAGGACGCCGAGACTCGACGGCACTCAGCCCGCGGCCGCATGGGTCCGCTCAGCCGCCCCGGGGCCCGGGCTGGTGCAGGTTGACGACCTGGACCGTCGCGACCCCCATCTCGACCTGACCATTCGAATCCGTCACCGGCCCGGCGCGAATCAACACGACCCGGCCGGCGATGGTGGTCTCGACCTCGGCCATCTTGCCGGCGAGCGCCGCGCGCAAGGCGACGGTGATCCGCTCCCGATGCTCCGGAGGATACAGCTCGAACATCAGCCCTCCAGCGAGCGTCTGCCTTTCCAGCGCCGGCCCGACCTCGCCATTCCCTTCCACGAGGACGTAGCGGAGATCGTGGTCGAACAACCCGATGGCCCCTCCCGGAAAGCTGCGGACCATCGCTCCCTGCATGGCCTCCCGGGCTTCCAGGCGCCGATACGCCTCCTGGAGCTGCTTGAGCTCGGTGACGTCCGAGACGGTTCCCTTGATCCGGACGGCTCTCCCGCGGCCGTCCGTGGTCGCGACCCGGCCCGTGGCGCGAATCCACTTCCAGGTCGTGCTGGCGTGACGCCAGCGGCAATCGACCTCGAAGGCCTGCCGTCGACCGTCCAGGAGCTCCGACAGGATCGCGTCCACCCGTGGCAGGTCCTTGGGGTGGATTCTCGACTTCCACGCGGCGTCATACGGTTGCCGCACCTCGTGTCCTTCGTCGGGGAGGCCCAGCATCCTCCTCAGTTGCCTGCTGACGACGATCTGACTCCCCGCCACGAACCAGTCCAGGTACCCGTCCTGGAGCTCGTCCAGCACCTCGGTGAGCCGATCCTCCCTGTCCTGGAGCGCCTGCTCGGCGCGCACCTGCTCGCCGATGTCGGTGACGACGGCACGCACGACGGGCTTGCCCTCACGGGTTCCCTGGCCTTCGCACGCGAGGCGGGCATGCAGCATGGATCCGTCGTTCCGATGCAGGGTCAACCTGAACGATAGCCACTCCCCTCGCCGGAGGAGGGTCGGGAAGATCAGGTTCCAGCGATCTCGCTCCTCCCGGCCGAGGAAGGTGATGAACGGTCGACCGAGGAGCTTGGTGCGTTCGAGGCCCAGGAGCGAAGCGCCATTCAGGTTGGCCTCCTGGATGAGGCCCGCGGCGGAGAGGATCAGGTAACCCACGGGAGCGAAGTGGAACACCTCGCTGTAGAGGTCCCGGGCCTCCTCGAGGTCGACCTGGGCCCGACGAAGCTCCTCGTTCTGCATCTCCAGCTCGATCTGGTGAACCTGGAGTTCGTGCAGGACGTTCGAGGGCGGCGGCGCCCCCTCGTCGCCAGGCGGCTCGCGCAGCCGCCGTGCCGCCTCGTCTCGCAGCATCCTCTTGGCTTCACGACTCGACCTGTTCGGCATTCCGCCCCCGATCAAGAGCCGAAGCAGCCTGTTCAGGTCCTGAAATGGGCGGGGACGTGACCGGGCGCCCCGGAAAAGGGGGGCGTAAGCGAGGCGTTCGTGGGCAACTCACTTCTTCCGTCGAATCGAATCCCGACAGGAGAAACGGGCCGTATACATCGGTGAGGACCTTGGTACGGGCGCGCCTGCAACGAGGGAATCCCGCCCACGAACGGCAAGGCCAGCCCGGGCAGGGGCTGGCCTCGAAGTCCATCGTGCCGCTGGCCCGGGAAGGGCTGCTACGCCTTGGTGGCCTGGGCGGCGGCCTTCCGGGCCGGCGTCTCGGCGAGGACTCCCACCGCGGCGCCAGCCACCGCGCCACCGACCGCGAACAGAGCGCCGACGCCCGTGGCTCCCATCACCATGCCGAACACGATCAGGGCCCGGACCGCAAAGGTTGCCTGCACCGGCGTCCCGAAGATCCCCCCCGCCAGCAGCACGCCCGCGTATCCACCGTAGAGCAGGGCAGGAAGGAGGGCGATGGCGAGGAACAGGGCCAGTCCGACTGCGGCTCCGACGATGCTGGGGGTCTTGCGGTTCATGGGGTTCTCCTTCGTTCTTCGTTCGCTGTTGGAAGACGGGAGGAGGTACTGCATCTGGCCTGCCAGCCGGGCGATCACGGGATTCCGGGGGGTTGGCGCGTCGGGGTGTCGGGAATCCCCGACTCGCGGCCGGGGAGTTCCGACCGGAGCCCGTCCATCGCCGCCCCGGACAGGGCCTTCCCGCGAGGGGGCCAGGGGCGCACCCTCCCGGACGAGGGAGGGAATCATGAACGCTGGGGACAAGCACGACGGTTCGGTTTCTCGTCGAAGACTTCTGACTGGCTCTGCCGCGGTGCTCCTGGGAGCAGGCATCGGCGGCGCGCGACTGGCCCGTGCAGACCCATCGGCTCCGACGGCGGGCGCGGCCGCGACGGCCCCTCCCCTTCCCTGGAAGTGGGTGAAGCTCGACCCGCTGGAGGCCGGGACGCGCGCCTATCGCATCTACCTGGACGGCGGGGGCTGCGGGACCGGGGCGTACCTGAGCTTGCTCTCCTTGCTGAAGGAGAAGGCCGGCTACCCGTGGACGACGTTGCCGGACATGGCGATGCACCATGCCGCTGCGGGGTTCGCCGGGCACGGGACGCTGTGCGGCTCCCTCGCGGGCGCATCGAGCATCATCAACCTCGTCACCTACAGCAAGAAGGACGAGGTCGCCAAGCAGCTGATCGACCGGCTCTTCTTCTGGTACGCCGGCCAGGAGTTCCCCACCGGCCGGTTCGACGACATCTCGTCGATGCCGAAGCAGGTGAAGGTCAAGGCGATGTCGCCGCTCTGCCACACGTCCGTGTCGAAGTGGACGCTCGCCGCCGGCGCGGAAGTGACCTCCAAGGCGAAGAAGGAGCGGTGCGCCAAGGTGACCGGCGAGGTCGTCTACACCGTGACGCTCGCGATGAACGAGTACTTCGACGGCAAGTGGTCGCCCCCGGTCTGGAAGCCCTCCGCGGAGATCGAGCACTGCGTCCGTTGCCACGGGCCCGACGACATGTGGCAGACGAAGGAGGGCATGAACCACCAGCAGGGGCACATGGAGTGCCGCATGTGCCACGCCGACCACACGAAGTGAGAAGTGGCGCGGCCCCTGACGCGGCTCCACCTCGCGGCCCGAGCCAAGATGAAAGACAAGACCCGCCACCCCTTGCGGAGTGGCGGGCCGTTGATGTCCGAGCGAGTTGAAGAAGTGCCTGGACCCGGAATCGAACCAGGGACACGGGGATTTTCAGTCCCCTGCTCTACCAGCTGAGCTATCCAGGCGTGCAGCGCGGCCGCCCTTGCGGGCTGCCGAGGGGGGCTGTTTTACGATCGCCGCCGCGGGGACGCAAGCCCGGAGCGCCGCGGCGCCCCCGGCTGCCTCTTTTGGGAAACATCTGGCAGGTCCGGGCGTTAAGACCCCGTCCCCCAGGAAAGGAAGGCAACGGCATGCGCATGTGCTCGATGATCCTCGTCCCGGCCCTCGCCTTCGCGGCGTGCGGACGATCGAGTCCGGCTGCTCCCGCGGCCGAGATCGAGCAGTTGCGCGTCCTCGCCAGCGGGGTCGTGGACTCGGCGGAGGCCTACGGCGCCCGCGCCGCGGGCATGCCCGATCGAGCCGCGTGCAGGACGGCCCGGGCCGGATACGACGAGGAGGTCCGGCCCCGGGTGGAGGCCATGGTCGCCCTCGCGCCCAGGGTCGACCGGTGGCTGCAGGCCAGGGGCCCGGAGGACCACGCCGACACCGAGTGCGCCTCCTCGACCATGCTGGACGAGCTCGACCGGCACCTGGGCATCGCCTGCAGCTCCCCCGAGCTGGCGGCGAACCGTGCCGAGGCGGTGCGCCACCTCGAGGTCATGGATTCGATGGGCGGACCTCGCGGTCGTGCGCGCGACGGAGGCAGCCACGGCCATGGCGCCCGGCGCGGCGGAGAACGACGGTGACGGACCGCGGTGCGTGCGGTTCAGCGACGGGCACGAGATGTACCTGCCCTGACGGGCGCCTTCAGACCTTGGGCACCGCGGTGAGCACGGCGCGGCCGTCCCGCACCGTCACCTTGAACTCGACCCGCCTGGCCTTGAACCTCGCGGCGATCTCCGGGGCCTGCTTGTTCACGGTGCGCGCGAGGGACTCGAAGCTCACCTTGGAGACGTCCTCGTTGCAGCTCCGCTTGGCGGCCAGGAACGACTCGTAGAGCACGCGCAGCTCGGCGTCGTTCATGGCGGCCCCGGCAGCGGAGGATCCCTTCGTGGGAAGGGGTGGCGGCAGGGCTCGGACCGCCACCGGCGGGGCGGACGGCGCCGCGGAGGGAGCCGGCGACGGCGCGGTGGGGATGGCGGCCGCCATCTCCGGCGTCGCCGCGGGCGGGACCGCCTGCCCGGAATCCGGGACCTCCTTCCGTTCGGCCGCCTTCTTGCGGGCCTTCATCACGTCGCGCCGGTAGGTCCCGGCCTCCTTCTCCCGCGTCGAGCGCATCCACAGCCGCTCGTAGGACAGGTACCGCGCGTGAAGGGCCTGGATCCGGAAGCGGAGGCCGGCGTTCCGGGTGAAGGCGTTCTTGAGCCGCGCGATGGCGCGCTTCAGGTCGTCGCGCCGCCGCGCGGGCTCCATTCGCTCGGCGCCGATGAAGTACATCTCGTACTTCACCTTGACCTCCTCGAGCTCCTCCTCGAGGGACCCGACCACGTCGGTGAGCTGTTCGTTGGCGAGCCGCTCCTTCCCGCTCTCCCATTCGGGCAGGCCGTTTGCCGGTGCCCCGCCGATGCGGGGAGCGCCGGGCTTCTTGGGGGGCAGCGCCACGCCCGGAGTCTAACCCCAGGCGGGCCTCGCTCCTACCCCGGGAGCGCCGCCACGGCCTTCCGGGTGGCCCGGCTCCCCACCACCCAGATGGCGAGGCCAGTCGCGAAGATGACGATGGAGGTCCACTGGCCCGTGCCGAGCCCGAGCGCCATCCCGCGTTCCACGTCACCGCGGAAGGTCTCGGTGGTGGTGCGGAGAATCGCGTAGAGCATGAGCCAGGCGGCCATCACCTGCCCGGTGAAGCGCTTGCGGGGCCTCAGCCAGATGGCCAGGAAGGCGAAGAGGAGCAGTTCCCCGAGCGCCTCGTACAGCTGCACTGGGTGGATGGGAAGCGTGTGCAGGTGGTCGGGATCGATGAACAGGGCCGCGTTGGCCCGCGCCGCCATCGACTGGAAGGCCAGCGACTCGGGGGGGAAGTGGGCTGCCCAGGGCAGCGCCGGATCGCAGCTCCGTCCCCAGCAGCAGCCGGCCGAGAAGCACCCGATGCGCCCCATGAACTGGCCGAAGGCCACCGAGGGGATGAGGGTGTCGGCCCAGGGCAGGAAGGGCATCTTCTTCACGCGCAGGTACACGGCCGCGGCCAGCGCCGCCGCGATGAACCCGCCGTAGAAGACCATCCCGCCTTCCCAGAGCGCGAAGAAGCGCGGGATGCGGCCGAAGCGGGTGGTCACGAGCGCATTCGCGCCGAAGTAGTCGCCCCAGTTCACCAGGATGAAGAAGAGGCGCGCCCCCACGAGCGAGGAGACCAGGATCCAGAAGGAGAGGTCGCCCACCAGCTGCGGGTCCTGCCCCTGCCGATCCGCCTCCTTCTGGGCCAGCCAGATGGAGGCCACGAAGGCCAGGGCCAGCAGGACGCCGTAGGTGTGGAGCGGGAGCCGGATGGTCTCGTCGAGGACGCCGGACCGCCAGGCGACCAGGAAGCCGACGAGGAGCACCCCCACGGTGGCCTTGTCGGCCCAGAGCGCCTCGCCCCAGGAGGGCTTCCGTCCGTCCCTGGCGCCGTGCTTCCGGAAGGAGAGGGCGCGGGTCCCCACGACCGCGAGCGCGATGCCCACCGCGAGCGCCCAGGTCCACCCGGGCGAGACCACGATCTGGAAGAGGACGGGCAGCATCAGCGACTCCTCGCCCGCTTGGGATCGGGGTGGAGCAGGATCATGGCCACCCCCACCACGATGAGCGAGTCGGCCAGGTTGAAGATCGGCCAGTAGAGATCCGGTCGCTTCCACCAGTGCCACTGGACGAAGTCGATCACGTAGCTGCGCGCCAGCCGGTCGATCAGGTTCCCGACCGCGCCCGAGAAGACGAAGGCGAGCGCCACCTGCAGCCAGCGCTGGTCCTCGCGCAGCTTGCGGAAGTACCAGAGGATGAAGCCGAGCGCGCCGACGGTCATGACCACGAAGAAGCCGTGGCGGAAGCGGGGCGGGAGGTCGCGGAGCATGCCCCAGGCCGCGCCGGGGTTCTCGGCATAGGTCATCCGCCACATGGGGTCCCAGACCACGTGCGGAGGGCGCGCCACGGCCTCGAGGTGCTTCATCTCGTAGAAGGCCTTCACCTTGGCGGCCGTGCCGGCGGCCCCGGCCCGCGGGAACGCCCAGGTGAGCCGGTCGACCGCCAGGAACTTGGACCACTGGTCGCCGATCACCATCACCACGAAGATGACGGCCAGGAGCGCCCACTTGGAGGGGCCGCTCCTCATGCCAGCGCCGCCGTGCACTTGGCGCAGAGGGTGGGATGGGCCGGGTCGCGGCCGCGGTCCTCGGCGAAGACCCAGCAGCGCTCGCACTTCTCGCCCGGGGCCCGCTCCACCTTCACTCCCAGCGGACCGGGCGCGAGGAGCACCCTGGAGACGATGAGGAGGAAGGGAAGCTCGGCCGCGGCGTCGCGCAGGAGCGCGAGCGTCTCCCCCTCTGCGGTGATGGTCACCTGGGCCTCCAGTCCGGAGCCGATGAGCTTGTCCTTGCGGGCCAGCTCGAGCGCCTTCATGGCCTCGGCCCGCACGGCCAGCAGCCTGCCGTAGCGCTCGGTGAGCGCGGCACCGTCGGCGGGGGGCGGCCGCTGCGGGAATCCGGCCTCGAAGACCGAGTCGGCCGGCCGGCCGGGCAGGTACTTCCAGGCCTCGTGGGCGGTGAAGGAGATGACAGGCGCCAGCATGCGGAGCAGGTCCTGCGCCACCATGTGGAGCAGCGTCTGGGCGCTGCGGCGCGCCTTGCTGGTTGCACGCGCGGTGTAGAGCCGGTCCTTCGCCACGTCGAAGTAGACCGAGGAGAGGGTCACCGACACGAACTCCATGGTGGCGTGGTAGGCCACGTGGAACTCGTAGTCGGCGTAGGCCTTCGCGACGGTGTCCTGCCACTCGACCATCCGGGCATAGGCCCAGCGGTCGAAGGGCTCCATCTCGGCCACCGGCACGGCATCCCTCTCCGGGTCGAAGCCGGCCAGGTTCCCGAGCGCCCAGCGGACGGTGTTTCGGATCTTGCGGTAGCCCTCGGCCAGGCCGTCGAGGATCTGGCCGGAGACCCGCACGTCGTCGCGGTAGTCGGAGGCCGCCACCCAGAGGCGCAGCACGTCGGCGCCGTACTTCTTGATGATCTCCTCCGGCGCCACCACGTTGCCCACGCTCTTCGACATGGCCCGCCCCTGCCCGTCGAGGACGAAGCCGTGGGTGAGGACCGCCCTGTACGGGGCGATGCCGCGGATGGCCATGGAGGTGAGCAGGGACGAGTGGAACCACCCCCGGTGCTGGTCGGATCCCTCCAGGTAGAGGCTGACAGGGAACTCGCTGTTCCGGCCGTGCTCGGCCACGGCCGCCCAGGAGACGCCCGAGTCCCACCAGACGTCGAGGATGTCCTGCTCGCGCCGGAACTCGACTCCGCCGCAGGAGCCGCACTTCTCTCCCTGCGTGAAGTGGGACGGGGCGTGGCGGTACCAGGCCTCGATCCCCTCCTTCTCGAACTCGTCGGCCACGCGCCGCATGAGCGCCGGGGAGACCAGCGGCTCGCCGCACTTCTCGCAGTAGAAGACCGTGATGGGAACGCCCCAGGTGCGCTGGCGGGAGAGGCACCAGTCGGGGCGGTTCTCGATCATGTTGTGGATGCGGTCCCGTCCCCAGCGCGGGATCCACTGCACCCGGTCGATCTCGGCCAGCGTGCGGCCGCGCAGGCCGTCGTGCTCGAGGGAGAGGAACCACTGGTCGGTGGCCCGGAAGACCACCGGACGGTGGCAGCGCCAGCAGTGCGGGTAGCTGTGGCGGAGCGAGGCCTTGGGGTCGGAGAGCAGGTGGCCGGAGGCGTGCAGGTCGGCCACGATCTCGGCGTTGGCGGCGAAGATCTCCTTGCCGGCGTACTTCCCGGCGGCGTCGGTGAAGCGCCCCGCGCCGTCGACCGGGTTCAGGATCTCGAGGCCGTACCTCACGCCGACCTCGTAGTCCTCCTGGCCGTGGCCGGGCGCGGTGTGCACGAGGCCGGTGCCGGCCTCGAGCGTCACGTGATCGCCGAGGACCACCTGCGACTCGCGCCCCATGAACGGGTGGTGGTACCTCACCCCCTCGAGGTGCCTCCCCTCCAGCGTGGCGAGCACGCGGGACGGGTCGCGCAGCGCCGGAACCGGCACGCCGGCTCCGCCGGTGGCCGCCTCGTGGGCCTTCGGCGAATGGGCGGGTGGAGCCGCCCCATCGACGAGCTCCTCGGGAGCCACCGCGGCGAGGAAGGTGGCGAGCAGGTCCTTCGCGACCACGACCACCGTGCCTCGGAGGTCGTACGCCACGTAGAGGAAGTCGGGGTGGGCCGCCACCGCCAGGTTGGCGGGCAGCGTCCAGGGCGTGGTGGTCCAGATGACCAGGCGCGCGGAGCGGCCGGCGGGCACCGGGGCCGGGAGGCCTCCCACCACGTCGAAGGCCACGTGGATGGAGGGCGAGGTGTGATCCTCGTACTCGACCTCGGCCTCCGCGAGCGCGGTGCGGTCGGTGGTGCACCAGTAGACGGGCTTCTTGCCCCGCACCAGGTAGCCGCGCTCGGCCACGCTGGCCAGCGCGCGCACCGTGTCGGCCTCGAAGCGCCGGTCCATGGTGGCGTACGGCTGCTCCCAGCGGCCGAAGACCCCGAGCCGCTTGAACTCCTCCCGTTGCCGGTCGATCCACTTCCCGGCGTAGGCGCGTGCCGCTGCGATCACGGCCGGTCGGTCCATTTCCCGCTTCTTCGAGCCCAGCTCCTCGTCGACCTTCCGCTCGATGGGCAGGCCGTGGCAGTCCCAGCCCGGCTGGTAGTCCGCCACGTCGCCGGCCATGTTGCGGTACTTGACGATCAGGTCCTTCAGGATCTTGTTGAGGGCGTGGCCGATGTGGATGTGGCCGTTCGCGTAGGGCGGCCCGTCGTGGAGGACGAAGCGCCTGCCCCCCTTCGCCACGTTTCCCGCCACCAGGTTCTCGAAGGTCTTTCCGGCCTCCCACTCCTTCAGGATCTCCGGCTCCCGCTGCGGCAGGTTGGCCTTCATCGGGAAGTCGGTCCTGGGGAGGTTGACGGTGTCCTTGTAGTCCACGTCCGGTCTCTTCTCTTTTCTCGGGGGATCGAGGGTTCTACCAGCGAGGCCCCCCCCGATCAACGAACCGATCCACGGCGGCTTGCGACACCCCGGATCGCGTCGTAGGCTCGCCGCGACCATGGCGAGGAACGGATCCCTGCGCGCCGCGAAGGCGCCACGGCGCGGCCGCGCTGCGGCGCCCGCGGGCGACCGGCTCACCGTGGCCATCCTCTCCCGCAACCCCAGGCTCCACTCGACCCGGCGGCTGGTCGAGGCCGTGCGCGCGCTCGGCCACCGGGCCCGCGTCCTCGACACGCTCCACTGCAACATGGTGCTGGCCCGGGAGCGACCGGCGATGTTCTACCGCGGCGAGGAGGTGGGCCCGGTCGACGTGGTCATCCCGCGGATCGGCGCCTCCATCACCTCCTACGGCCTCGCCGTGGTGAACCAGTTCGACATGATGGGCGTGCCGGTCCTGAACGAGGCCATCCCCATCGCCCGCTCGCGCGACAAGCTGCGCGCCCTCCAGCTCCTCTCCCGCTTCGGACTCGACATCCCGCGCACCGCCATGTGCCGCTACAGGGACGAGGTGGCGCAGGTGGTCGAGCACGTGGGCGGCCTGCCCTGCATCATCAAGCTCATCCAGGGCACGCAGGGCGTGGGCGTCATGATCGCCTCCACCATGGACGAGGTGCAGGGCATGCTCGACACGTTCTGGAACCTGGGACAGGAGATCCTCCTGCAGGAGTTCGTGGCCGAGTCGAAAGGGCGCGACCTTCGCGCGCTGGTGGTGGGCGACCGGGTGGTGGCGGCGATGCGGCGGCAGGCCCGCACCGGCGAGTTCCGCTCCAACATCCACCGGGGCGGAAAGGCCCGCTCCGTGGTGCTGCCGCGCGAGTACGCCGAGGCGGCCGTGAAGGCGGCGCGGGTCATCGGTCTCGAGGTCGCGGGCGTGGACATGCTCGAGTCGCGCACCGGCCCGAAGATCATGGAGGTGAACAGCTCACCCGGGTTCGAGGGGCTGGAGCGGGCCACCCGGAAGGACATCGCCCGGCTGGTGGTGGAGCACGCGGTCGAGCTGGCCCGGTCGCGGCAGGCCGGGCGGGACGGTTTGCCGACCCGGGTCTGACGGCTCCCGGGGCCGAATTGAATTCCCGGGCGGCCCCGGCCGTCCACCGATACGAAAAGGCGAGGCCAAACATGCGACGAATCGCGCTCCCGCTCCTCCTGCTCTCGCTCGCCGGTTGCGTCGTCTCCGCCGGCACGGTGGTCACGGACGTCCCGCCCCCGGCACCCGTGGTGGAGGTCTGGTACGGCGGCCAGCACGCGGTTCCGCCCGTCGCGGGCGGCGGCTGGTGCTGGTACGACGGTCCGCACGCCCACGACTACTTCCCCGACCGCTCCGACTGGTACGTCCACGACGGCGGCTTCCTCTACTGGCGCGGCCCGGTGGTCTTCACCTACTACGGCGGCCACCCCATGCCGGGAGGCGGCTGGTGCTTCATCGACGTGCCTCACCGGCACGACTACTACCCGCCCTACGGGGCGGGGTTCACCTGGCGTGGATCGGGCTGGTATTACGGCGGCCAGTGGGGGCCTTCGCGGCCGCCGCCACGGGGATGGTGGAACTACGCCCCACCCAGGCCGCCTCCTCCCTCCGCCAGCCGGCCGCCGGCCTGGGGGCAGTACCGGCCGCCCCCGCCGCCCATGCGCAAACCGGCCCCGCCGCCCAGGCCGTACGAGGACGGCCCCGAGACCAAGGGGCAGGGCTCGGGCCACGACCGCGGACCTGACCGCAACCACGATCAGGGACACGGGAACGACGGCGGCAAGAAGTCTTCGGTACCGCCGCCCCCGACTTCCCGGCCCCCGGCGCACAGCCCTCCCCCTCCTCCCGCGGCCGCGCCGTCGAGTTCCGCGAGGCCGCCGCCGGCTGCTGCCTCCCAGCAGGCCCCGAAGCCTCCGGCAACCCGCCCGCCGCCGCCCCCCCAGGCCGGCAAGGCATCCCAGCCGGCGGCCGCGCCGAAGAAGGACGACAAGAAGGCCACACCACCCCCCAAGGGGCGGGAGAAGAAGGACAAGGACGCCGACCCCACGCGGAAGCAGGTGGACTGATTCTGAAATCAGGGGCTACACTGACTTCCCCATGAGCCCCTGGATCACCGCGCTGCTGCTCCTGTCGGCCGGCGGATTCTTCGCCTTCACGATGCTCCGCCGGCTGGCCCCGCTGTGGGCCTTCCGGAAGGACGACCGGCTCGACAGGCCCGGGGAGCGTCTCCGGGCGCTGCTCCGCTTCGGTTTCGGCCAGTCGCGCCTGCCCACGCGCGGCGAGGTCTGGCCCGGCTTCCTGCACGTCCTCATCTTCGCCGCCTTCGTCATCCTGGGCGCGCGGACCATCACGCTCTTCGGGATGGGGTTCTCGCCCCATTTCCACCTGCCGCTGCTCGGACCCGGGACGGCCTTCGGGGACGCATACGCCTTCGTGAAGGACGTGGCGGTCCTGCTCGCCCTCTTCGCGTCGCTGGCCTTCATCTGGCGGCGGGTGGTCACCAAGCCCGATCGCGTGACCCACAGCTGGGAGGGCGTCCTCATCCTCGGGTTCATCGCCGGGCTGATGGTGACCGATGTCCTCTTCGAGGGAGCGGAGCGGCTCGCCGCCGGGAGCCCCTGGACCTGGGGCCTGCCGGCCGGGTCTCTCGGCGCGGTGCTCCTCTCGGGGCTCGATCCCGGCGTGGCGGCGGCGATCGGCACGGCCTCCTTCTGGCTCCACCTGGTCATCGTGCTCGTGTTCCTGAACTTCCTGCCCTTCGGGAAGCACTTCCACGTGATCACGGCGCTGCCCGACGTCTACGTCCAGAGGCTCGAGCCGCGCGGGGCGCTGCGCAAGCTCGATCTCGAGAGCGAGACCCCCGACTACGGGGCACGCACGGTGAACGACCTCTCCTGGAAGGAGGCGCTCGACACCTACTCCTGCACCGAGTGCGGCCGCTGCCAGACGTACTGCCCCACCTACGTCACCGGAAAGCCCTTGAGCCACAAGGAGGTGAACCGGACCTTGCGCCACCACCTCCAGGACCGGGCTCCCGAGCTGCTGGCCGTGGCCCGCGCCCCCGACGCCGCGGCCCGCGAGGCCGCCGTCGCCGCGCTGCCGGCCGTGGTGGGAAACGTCCTCCCCGACTCCACCGTGTGGGCCTGCACCACCTGCGGCTGGTGCGAGACCGCCTGCCCGGTTCTCATCGAGCAGGTGCCCCGCCTCGTCGACCTGCGCCGCCACCAGGTGCTCGTCGAGTCGGCCTTCCCGGAGGAGGCCGCCCGCGTGTTCAAGAACATCGAGACCCAGGGCAACCCCTGGGGCATCGGCTCCAACCGGCGCGCCGAGTGGTGCGACGACCTGGCCATCCCGCGCGCCTCGGAGGGCGACTTCGAGTGGCTCTTCTTCGTGGGCTGCGCGGGCGCCTTCGACGACCGCCAGAAGAAGGTCTCCCGCGCCATCGTGAGGATCCTCCGCGCCGCCGGCGTCCGGTTCGCCATCCTGGGCGAGGAGGAGACCTGCAACGGCGAGACCGCGCGCCGGCTCGGCAACGAGTACCTCTTCCAGATGCAGGCCTCGGCCAACGTCGAGCTCATGAAGGGCTACGGGGTGAAGAAGGTCATCGCCCAGTGCCCCCACTGCCTGAACACCATCAAGAACGAGTTCCCCCAGTTCGGCGGGAACTTCGAGGTGGTGCACCACTCCGAGCTCATCGCGCGGCTCGTCTCCGAGGGGAAGCTCGCCCCCGCGGCGGCCAAGGCCTACGAGGGGCAGCTCGTCACCTTCCACGACCCCTGCTACCTGGCGAGATGGAACGGGATCGCCGACGCGCCGAGGGCGGCGCTCGAGTCGGTGCCCGGACTCCGGGTGACGGAGATGGAGCGCAACCGCGAGCAGGGCTTCTGCTGCGGCGCCGGCGGCGGGCGCATGTGGCTCGAGGAGAAGCTCGGCACCCGCATCAACCAGAACCGCGTCGAGGAGGCCTCGCGCACGCTGGGAGCGAAGGGCGGCGTGGTGGCCGTGGGCTGCCCCTTCTGCCTCACCATGCTGAAGGACGGCGTGGCGGAGCTGGGCAAGGAGGAGACGATGAAGGTGGTGGACATCGCCGAGATCGTGGCCGCGGGTCTTCCGGAGACGGACAAGGTGGAGGCCTGATCGGCGGCTACCGCCCCAGCGCTCGCGCCGCAGCCTCCAGCCTCGCCCGCACCTCACCCTCCAGCCGGTCGAGGTCGTTCCCCGACCGCGGGTCGGCGCCCACGCAGAGGAGGATCGCGTCCCAGGGCGACCCGTCCCGCTCGATGGATGCGTAGTCGATGTGGCGCGGAACGGGCTCGCCGTCCCGGCCGGGGCGGAAGGCTCCGAAGAGCCCCTCCGAGCCGGGCTCGAGCTCCTCCTTGAGCGCGAACAGGTGCCGGAGGGCGGCCCGGACCTCCAGCCGTTCCAGGTGGCGCCGCTCGAGGCGCGCGCCCGCCATCCCCCCCACCGCGTCGAGCACGGCCCGCACGAAGGGCACGTCCGTGACCACCAGGCCGTAGAGGTGGGCGTCGGCGCAGGTGACGTCGACGATCTCCGCCTCCTCCTCGGTGAACCAGGAGTGGCTGGGGCAGAGGAAGGTCTCGCAGATGGAGGCGTCGTAGACCCCCTGGTCGCGCAGGTCGGGCCCCCCGGTGACGGCCGGATGGGCCAGGCACCCCACCCGCGTGTGCCCGGGGTCGAGCCAGCCGAGCAGCGGGCAGACCCTCACCGAGGGGAAGAGCGACGGCGGCTCGGTGGCGCCGATGCGCCGCGCGGCCGCGCGAAAGTCCCCGGGCGTCCGCGGCACGCCCGCGAGCGCCTCCGTGCGGACGTCGAGCCGCTCCCGGATGGCCGCCTCTCCGTGCCCGTCGCGGTTGTAGATGCCACAGCAGGCGCCGCAGCTCGACCCGGCCCGCTGGCAGAGGGGGTTCACGGCGGTGGGGCCGTCATGGCCGGCCAATGGCGGAGCGGCAGGCGCTGCACAGTCCGCCCCCCTTGCGGTCGCAGTCGGCCGGGGTGTGCGACAGGAACATGATGCAGCGGGGGTCGTTGCAGTGCGATAGGCCGAGGAGATGCCCCACCGCGTGGGCCGCCTCGACCCGGGCGCGGTGCGCGAATCGCTCCGCCGAGACCGGGCGTCCCTCTCCGCCCTTGAGCCGGAAGACGCTCACCAGGGCGCTGCGCGCGTCGCGATCCGCCTCGCCGAAGACGAAGGGCTGGTCGGGCACGAAGAGGTCCACGTCCACCACCCCCAGGACCGGGGCGTCCCGCCCGTGGGCGCGCAGGCCCTCGAGCCGCCGCAGCACGGCGGTGGAGTGGTACTGCGCCCGGTCCTTGTTGAAGGCGTAATCCGGCTTCACCTGGGGTGGAGCTAGCTCGGAGGGCGGGCCGAAGACCTCCTGGAGCGCCGCCGAGACGTCGGCCATCATCCCGCGGGGCAGCGGACCGACGGGGGCGAGCAGGAAACGCTCCGGCACCGGCAGCGGCTTCACCTCGGCGCGCTGGTTGGTCGCCCGCGCCGCCGGCCGGGCCGGGGCAGTGGCTGAGGCGGAAGGATTCGAACCTTCATACGCGGATCCAAAGTCCGCAGTCCTGCCGTTGGACGACGCCTCAATGGCCTTTCGCGACATCACCACCTCGCGAGCGCAGCACCCCAGGTGAAGCCTGCGCCGAAGGCGGCCATGGCCACCAGGTCCCCGCGCTTCACGTCGCGTGCCGGGATGGCCTCGGAGAGCGCCAGCGGAATGCTCGCCGCGGTGGTGTTGCCGTACTTCTGGATGTTGTTGAAGACCTGGTCGTCGCGCAGGCCGAGCGACCTCTGGACGGTCTCGGCGATGCGCAGGTTGGCCTGGTGGGGGACGAACACCTTGATGTCGGCCGTGGAGAGGCCGGCCTTCCCGAGGACGCTTCGCACCGTCTCTGGCATGCGGACGATGGCGTGCTTGAAGACCTTCTGCCCCTCCATCTTCGGGAAGCCGCTGCCGTCGTCGACCATGGCGTGGGTGTTGCGCGGGCTGTAGATGGAGCCCGGGGCGTCGGTCCAGAGGTCGGTGGCGTAACGGCCGTCGGCGTGGAGCTCGATCCCGAGCACGCCCCGGCCCGGGTCGTCGGTGGCCTCGAGGAGCGCGGCGGCGGCGCCGTCGCCGAAGATCACGCTCACGTCGCGGCCGCGCGTGGAGACGTCGAGGCCGGTGGAGTGGGTCTCCGATCCGACCAGCAGGATCCGCCTGTAGGTCCCGGTGCGGATCCAGGCGTCGGCCACCGAGAGGCCGTAGAGGAATCCGGAGCACTGGTTCCGGACGTCGATGGCGGGGACGCCGGGGATGCCCAGCTTGGCGTTCAGGAAGCACCCGTCGCCCGGGAACATGTGGTCGGGGGAGAGGCTCGCGAAGATGATGGCCTCGATGTCCTCGGGCTTCCACCCGGCCTGGTCGAGGGCCCGGCGCGTGGCCCGGTGGGCCATCTCGGCGCTCCCCAGGCCGGGCTCGACCCAGTGGCGCTCCTGGATACCGGTGCGCTGGACGATCCACTCGTCGGTGGTGTCCATGTACCGCGTCAACTCCTGGTTGGTGACGACGCGATCCGGGACGTAGGTGCCGATGGCGACGAAGGCTGCGCGGGGCATCGATCTCTCCTGGTACTCGTTCACTGGCCTCCGAAGGGGCGTTCGGCGATGAGCCGGAAGCCACTCTCCGACGGGGTCACGGCCCCCTGGAAGGGGTGGTCCAGCGCGACGGTGACGAATACCACGAGCCCCACGAAGGCGGCCATGATGCTCACCAGCGCGACGTGGGCCGAACGATCGTCGACCGGGACGAAGGTGGTCGCGCCGGTCAGCGCCAGCGCGGCGCCCACCAGCATGACGAGCCACACCACCCCGGGAAGCGACGAGGACGTGGCGTGGATGCGGGCGCGGCGGGCCTCCGACGCGGTGGTGAGCTCGGAGAGCGTCTCGGCGTGGACCATCCGGTCGGGGAGGTTCGTCGGCTCGAACTCGCCGAGGAGGAGGTTCAGCCGGCCGAAGAGGAGCCTGGCCGCGGACGGGTGCTTCCCGGCCCGCTGCTCGGCCCACTCCTGGTCGGCCACGGCGTGGGCGTAGGCCCGGATGACGGTGTCGAGCTCGGTGCGCATGGGCTCGGGATAGAGCAAGGCCCGTCGCTGCAGCACCTCGATGGTGGCCACCTCCTGCGAGACCTTCGAGCCGGCTCCCTGGAACTCGCTCCAGGCCCCGACGGCGGTCAGGCTCAGGATGAGGGTGTAGGCGAGCCAGATCTGGGTCCCGTAGAAGGCGGCCTGCTCGAAGCTCCCCGGGAACCGCTCCCGGACGCGGGCCCGCAGGGGCTCGGAGAGCAGCACCACGACCAGCGTCACGCAGACGAAGCCGCCCACCACCTCGACGAAGAGGAGGCCGAGGGGCTGCCGGAAGAACCAGTCCATCGCCGCTTCCTCTCTCCGCCGCCGCAGCGGGGCCTGGTCAGATGTCGAGGTTCTGGACGTCGAGGGCGTGCTTCTCGATGAACTCGCGGCGCGGCTCGACCGCGTCGCCCATCAGGACGCTGAAGACGTCGTTGGCCTCCACGGCGTCGTCGACCCGGACCTGGAGCATGGTGCGCCGGGCCGGGTCCATGGTGGTCTCCCAGAGCTGCTCGGGGTTCATCTCGCCGAGCCCCTTGTAGCGCTGGATGGTCTGTCCCTGGGCCGCCGCCTTCTTGAGCGCACCCACCGCGGCGAAGACGTCGGGGACCTCCTCCGCGCCGTCTCCGGCGTGGAGCGTGAACGGGCCCGGACCGATCTCGGCGAGCGCGCCGTGGAGCGCGGACAGGTCGGTCCACTCGGCGGTGGACAGGTAGTCGAAGTCGAGCCGCGTCTCGCGCGGTGCGCCGGCCACCGTGGTCTGGAACACCAGCTTGTCGCGGCCGTGCTCCTCGTCCCGCTCGATCTTGGCGCCGCGCACCTCGATGTCCGGGAAGAGCTTCATCGCCTTGTGCGGGATGGCCTCCGCCAGCGCCTTCACCGCCGCGTGGTCGCGGAGCGTGTCGGGGTCGAGGTCACCCTGCTGGATGGCCGCGTCGACGATGCGGGAGTCGCGGCGCCGGTCGGCCACGGCGAGCAGCGCCCGGTAGGCGCGCACCTCCTCGGCCAGCCGCTTCAGATCGTCGCCGCCCAGCTCCTGGTCGCCGGAGACGAGCCGGGCCTTCTCGGTCCCGATGGAGAGCAGGTACTCGTCGAGCGCCTCCTCGTCCTTCAGGTAGCTCTCCTTCTTGCCCTTCTGGATCCGGTAGAGCGGCGGCTGGGCGATGTAGAGGTAGCCCTTCTCCACCAGCGCCGGCATCTGCCGGAAGAAGAAGGTGAGCAGCAGCGTGCGGATGTGGCTGCCGTCGACGTCCGCGTCGGTCATGATGACGATGCGGTGGTAGCGGACCTTCTCGGCGTCGAACTCGCCCGGGCCGATGCCGGTGCCCAGCGCGGTGATGATGGTGGCGATCTCGACCGAGGAGAGCATCTTGTCGAAGCGGGCCCTCTCGACGTTCAGGATCTTCCCGCGCAGCGGCAGGATGGCCTGGGTGCGCCGGTCACGCCCCTGCTTGGCCGAGCCGCCGGCGCTGTCTCCCTCCACGAGGTAGATCTCGCTCTCGGAGGGGTCCTTCGACTGGCAGTCGGCGAGCTTTCCCGGCAGGGAGGCGCCGTCGAGGGCCCCCTTGCGGCGAACCGTCTCGCGCGCCTTGCGGGCGGCGATGCGGGCCCGGGCCGCCTCGGCCACCTTGGCCATGACGCGCTTGGCGAGCGTCGGGTTCTCCTCGAGCCAGGCGCCCAGCCGGTCGTTGACCATGGTCTCGACGATCGACTTGGCCTCGGTGTTGGAGAGCCGGGTCTTGGTCTGCCCCTCGAAGGCCGCGCCGGGGAGACGGATGGAGATGACGGCGGCGAGCCCCTCGCGCATGTCGTCGCCCGACGGCATCTCCTCCTTCAGCTCCTTGAAGAGGTTGTTCTTCGTGCCGTAGGCGTTGAGGGTGCGGGTGAGCGCGGCCTTGAAGCCGACCAGGTGCGTGCCGCCCTCGTGGTTGTGGATGTTGTTGGCGAAGGCGAAGACCTTCTCGTCGTAGCCGTCGTTCCACTGGAGGGCGATGTCGACGGAGGCCTCGCCGTTCTCGGTGGGCATCTCCTGGTGGAGCTTGATGGGTGGGTCGAAGAGGGTCTGCCGGCTCTTGTTCAGGTAGGCGACGAACTCCCGGATGCCGTCCTTGAAGAGGAACTCGTGCTTCTTGCCACTGCGCTCGTCCTCGACGGTGATCTTGAGGCCCGGGTTCAGGAAGGCGAGCTCGCGCAGCCGCCCGGAAAGGGTCTCGAAGGAGAATTCCTTGGCCTCGAAGAGCGGGAAGTCGGGGCGGAAGGTGACGCGCGTGCCGCGCCGGTGGGTCTCGCCGATGGGGGCAACCTTGCCGGCGGGATGCCCGCGCTCGTAGCGCTGCGCGTAGACCTTGCCGTCGCGGTAGACCTCGACCTTGAGCCACTCGGAGAGCGCGTTCACGCAGGTGACGCCCACGCCGTGGAGGCCGCCCGAGACCTTGTAGGCGTTGGACTCGAACTTGCCGCCCGCGTGGAGCTTCGTCATCACCACGTCGAGCGTGTCCATCCCGATCACGGTGGAGTGAGGCCCCACCGGGATGCCCGAGCCGTTGTCGAGCACCGTCACCGAGTTGTCGGTGTGGATGGTGACCTCGATCTGGTCGGCGCGGCCCGCCATGGCCTCGTCGACCGAGTTGTCGACGACCTCGAAGACGAGGTGGTGGAGGCCGCGCTCCCCCACGTCGCCGATGTACATGTTGGGCCGCTTGCGGACGGCCTCGAGGCCCTCGAGGACCTTGATGGCCTCGGTGCCGTAGCCCGCCGCGTTCCCGATGTCGGACGCTGGCGTCGGTGCGGATGCGTTGTTTTCCAGGGGGGATCTCGGGAGGCTTTTGTCGAGGATTTTCGAAGGCTTGTGAGCGAGTTGGTATAACAGAGCCCACCCGCCCCGGCAACCCCGAATCGGAGGCTCAACCGGCTGGAATCACAGGAGGAAAATCTCGCTCGAACGTGCCCTCGCGAACCCGGTAGAAGACCGCCCCGCTCCCGGCCGCGGGCTCGAGCAGGCGCCGGTCGGTCGTGGTGAGGAAGGCCTGGCCGGGAAGGGCCGCGAGATGGCGGAGCAGGTGGCCGTTCTTCTCCGGATCGAGCTCGGAGGAGACGTCGTCGAGCAGGAGCAGCGGCGGCCGTCCCAGCTTGTCGCGGAGGTTCTCGATCTCGGCGATCTTGAGAGCCAGGACGATGGCGCGCTGCTGTCCCTGCGAGCCGTACGGTCGGGCTCCCTTCCCTCCCAGTGCGAGCGTGAGGTCGTCCATGTGGGGCCCGGCCGAGGTGTAGCCGCGGTCCCGGTCGCGTGCGATGCGCAGGGCCAGCACCTCGGCCAGTCGTTGGGCGATCTCCGCCTCTGCCCCCGCCACCGGGATCCCGGCGGCCGGCCGGTAGGCGAGCCGGGCCTCGGCCGCACCGGGTCCGGAAATCTCGGCGAAGGCCGCTGCGACGCGCGGAGCGAGCTCGGCCACGAGCGCGAGCCGGCGGGCCACCAGCCTGGCCCCGGCGCGAACGAGGGGCTCCCGGAAGCTCTCCTCCACCTCCGGCGCGGAGTGGCGCAGGGCCGCGTTTCTCTCGCGCAGGGCCCGCAGGTAGTCGCGGGCCTCGGAGAGCACCGCCGGCCACCGGTTGAAGGCGGCCCGGTCGAGGAAGCGGCGGCGCTGGTCGGGGCCCCCCTTCACGAGGAGGAGGTCGTCGGGCGAGAAGCAGACCGCGGCGCGACCTTCGAAGAAGGCGTCGAGCCGGTCCGACGATGCGAGCGTCTTCCCGTCGAGGAAGGCGGTCCTTCCCTCCGGCCCGATCTCCACGGCCACGCTGCGGGTGCCCCCGGGCCCCTCGAACTCCCCCTGGACGCGCGCCCGCTCCGCCCCGAAGCGGACGAGCTCGGCCAGGCGTGTGGCTCGCAGGGGCTTCAGCGTGCAGAGCAGGAAGAGGGCCTCGAGGAGGTTGGTCTTCCCCTGGCCGTTCGGGCCCACCAGCACGGTCGAGCGCGGGGAGGGCTCGATCCACGCCTCGTGGACGTTCCGGAAGTCACGCAGCGACAGGGAGAGGAGCCGCACGTCGTCGGCCTGGCCGCCCGGGGGCGGACCCGTCTCAGATCCGCATGGGCATGATGACTGCGGTGAAGTGCTCGGCCGCCTCGCCGGCCGGCCGGACCACGCCCGGCGACAGGTCGTCGGCGAGCTCGAGCCGAACGTCGGCGTCGTGGAGCACGGTGAGGACGTCGATGAGGTACTTGGCGTTGAAGCCGATCTTGAGCGGCTCGCCGTCGTAGGCGACCGGGACGTCCTCGCGGGCCTCGCCCAGGTCCGGGTTCTGGGCGGCGATGCGCAGGTTGCCCTTCTCGAGCTCCAGCTTCACCGCGTTCGACTTCTCCGACGACAGGAGGGATACGCGGCGGAGGGTCTGGAGCAGCCGCTCGCGACCGAGCGATGCCACCTTCTCGCCTGCCTTGGGGATGACCTGGCGGTAGTCCGGGAACGAGCCCTCGATGAGACGCATCACCAGCACGACGCCGGGGCGGCGGAAGACCGCCGAGTTGTCGGCGAAGCCCAGCTCGCCCTTCGGCTTCTCCTCGGAACCCTCCACGGCCTCCGAGAGCAACTTGCGCAGCTCGGAGATTCCCTTGCGGGGGAGGATGACGCCTTTCTTCAGCTTGAAGTCCCCATCCAGCGCCGCGTCGGCCATGGAGAGACGGTGGCCGTCGGTGGCCACGAACCGCATCGCCCCGGCTACCGGCTCGAAGTAGACGCCATTCAGGTTGTAGCGGGTCTCGTCCGTGGAGGCGGCGAAGGCCGTCCGCTCCACGAGACCCAGGACCGTGTCGGGGTCGACCGGGACGAACGCGACCTTCTCGAACCTGGGGAGCGCCGGGAAGTCCTCGGCGGGAAGGCCGACGAGACGGAACTCGGCCTGGCCCGCCTTGACCTCGAGGTGGTTGTTGGCCGTCCTCTTCAGGGCCACGACCTTCTCGCCGGAAAGCGACTTCACGATGTCGAAGAGGTGGCGGGCGGAGACGGCCAGGCCACCCTCCTTGGTCACCTCGGCCGCGTGAGTTCCCGACACCGAGACGTCCAGGTCGGTTGCCGACACCGAGAGCTCGCCGTCCTTCCTCGCCTCGAGCAGCACGTGGGACAGGATGGGCATCGTGCTCTTCTTCTCGACGATGCCCTGCGAGCGGGCGAGTGCGCGAGTCAGTTCCGGGACGCCGATCTTCAGTTCCATGGGATGGGAATCCTATCTTTCTTTCAGATCCGTCGCGATCGTAGAGAGGCGATCGATGTGGAGAAGCGGTGCGCGGCGGCGGAAGGACTCGGGAAACCGATCTGGAGAACTCCCTGGATCAACGGGCTGGCCGGACGTGGGTGAAACGGGGCGATCGGAGAGGGGTCTTCCCCCACGCCCGGACCCCGGCCGATCCAGGGGTGATCCACGACCGATCCACGTGCCCGCACCCTACGAGATGACGCTCGATCGGAGGGTGTCCACCGCCTGGCGGACCTCCAGATCGGAGAGGGAGAGCTCGTTCACCCGCTCGATGGCCGAGATGACCGTGGTGTGGTCCTTCTTGTTGAACTTCTCGGCGATGGTCTGGAGGGTCTCCTTGGCCAGCTCGCGGCAGAGGAACATGGCGACCTGCCGCGGCAGCGCGATCTTCTGCTCGCGCGAGGAGCTTGTCAGGCGGGCCACGGTGATGCCGTAGTGGGCCGCCACGGCCTCCTGGATGCGCTCGATGGAGGGGCGGTAGCCCGGCGGCGGGATGACGTCGGAGAGGACGTCCCGCGCCAGGGGGACCGAGATGGGCTCGCCCTTGAGAGACGCGAAGGCGGCCAGCCGCATCAGCGCCCCCTCGAGCTCCCGGACGTTCGACTTGATGTGCGTGGCGAGCAGCGAGGTGACCTCGTCGGAGAGGTCGATCCGCTCGGCCAGCGCCTTCTTCTTGAGGATCGCGGCCCGGGTCTCGAACTCGGGGGTGTCGATGTGCACCCGCATCCCCCACTCGAAGCGGGAGCAGAGCCGCTCCTCCAGCCCCTTCAGCTCCTTGGGGCTGCGATCGCTGGAGAGGACGATCTGCACGTTCTGCTCGTAGAGGGTGTTGAAGGTGTGGAAGAACTCCTCGGCGGTCTTGTCCCGTCCGGCGAAGAACTGGACGTCGTCGACGAGCAGCGCGCCACATTCCCGGTACTTTCGCCGGAAGTCGGCCATGGTGTTGCGGGAGAGGGCGTCGACGAAGTCGTTGGTGTAGCGCTCCGAGGTGACGATGGCCACCCGGGCGCCCGGCGTGTTCTCGTGGATGGCGTTGGCGATGGCGTGGAGGAGGTGCGTCTTCCCCAGGCCGGAGTCGCCGTGCAGGAAGAGAGGGTTCCAGGACCTGCCCGGCGTCTTGGCGACGGCCTGCGCCGCGGCCACGGCGAAACGGTTCGACTCGCCGACCACGAAGGTGTCGAAGAGATAGCGGGGATTGGGGCGGGTCTCCCCGGGCGCGGGAGGCGCCGTGAAGGAGGGAACCGGCTCGACGGCGGGAGGCGGCCGGATCGGACGAGGCGAGTTGTCCACGACGAACTGGGTGCGCACCGGAGCGCCCACCAGGCCGGGAACGAACTCGTCGAACCAGTCGCGGTAGTTGTCGTCGACGAAGTCGCGGTGGAACGGATCGGGCGCGCCGACCTGCAACCGGTCTCCGTCCAGCCCGAGCACCCGCAGGGGCGAGAACCAGCGCCGGTAGAGATCCTCGCGCAACCGGCCCCGGAGGTACTCGTCGATCCGGCGCCAGTGCTCGGGCGCCGCTCCGTCGGTCGGGGAACCATCTGGCGACACAGCATGCCCCACGGTTGCCATCCCCTCGGCCCTCCCGGCGAGAAAAAGGTCGCACGGCCTCCGCTTCGACGGAGGCGATGTTCACTGTTGGTTGTGGAAAGCGCCTGCGGCGTGGACTGCGTGACGGACGTGCGACGGAACACTCTCTAGCGAAGGTCGAGGCCAGGGATCAAGTGCTCGTTCGTGGGACGCGACAGGGTCCGGAAATTGCTCGGAGATGCCCGGGCGACCGCTTGGGTACCGGGCAACCTTGACACGGCGCGTCCGATCGGGGAGTTTCCCGCGCCATGAAGAGGACCTACCAACCCAAGAAGGTGAAGCGGAACCGAACCCACGGTTTCCGGAAGCGCATGAAGTCCGTCGGCGGGCAGAACGTGATCAAGCGCCGTCGCGCCAAGGGGCGCAAGAAGCTGGCGCCGAAGGCCCCGTCCAAGTAGGGCGCGGAGGCGGGATCCCGTGCGCTTCGGAAAGGCGGCGCGCATCCTGCGCCGCCGCGAGTTCCTGGCGGTGCAGCAGCGCGGACGGCGCCTGTTCTCCGGGAAGCTCGTGATCCTCGCCCTCCCCGCGGGGGGAGAGAGTCCCCGCATCGGCATCACGGTGTCGGGCAAGGTGGCAAACGCGGTGATCCGGAACCGAATCAAGCGCTGGGTGCGCGAGGCCTTCCGGGCCGTTGCTGCCGATCTGCCCGCGGTCGACCTGGTGGTGATCGCCCGCTCCGGGGCCTCGGAGCTCGGCCTGGACGGCGCACTCTCCGCCCTCCGCGCCGCACGGGATCGGCTGGCACGGGAGGGATCGCGATGAGCACCACGAGCCCCGCCGCGCTGCCGCTCGTGGGCATCGTGCGCGCCTACCAGTGGCTCGTGTCGCCCCTCTTGCCGCCGTCGTGCCGGTTCTACCCGTCCTGCTCGGCGTACGCGGTGACGGCGCTCCAGCGTCACGGTGCCGTGAAGGGAAGCTGGCTGGCGGCGCGGCGCGTGGCGCGGTGTCACCCGTTCCACCCCGGCGGCATCGACCCGGTTCCGTAGCGACCATCTCGCAGAAGAAGGCAGGTACGTCTTGAACGACAGCAAGCGCATCATGGTGGCCGCCCTCGGCTCGGTGCTGATCCTCTTCGCATGGAACGAGTTCTTCATGCCGAAGAAGGAGAAGGCCGGTCCGGACGCGACGAAGGTCGCGCCGGGAGCCGCGGCTCCCACCGGTCCGCAGGCCGCCGTCGAGTCGGCGAAGGGGGTCCCGACCCCGCCGCCGGCCGTCGCCGCCGTCGAGCCATCGGCCCCCGAGGAGACGGTGGTGCTCGAGACCCCCGAGTTCCGGGCCACGTTCACGAGCCTGGGGGGTGCGCTGAAGAGCCTCGTCCTCAAGGAGGAGACCTACCGGAAGCGCGGCAAGGGGGAGGTGCCCGATCTCCCCATCGACCTCGTCCACGTTCGCGAGGGGCAGGCCTTGCCGTTCTCGGTCCTGCCCTCGGCCGAGCTGGGTGGTGGCTCCGATCCCGGGACCGACCCGCTGGTGCGGGCTCCCATGCGCGTCGTCGCGAAGGACGACAGGAGCGTCACCTTCGAGGGGCGGGTGGGCGCCGTGGACGTGCGCAAGACCTTCCAGGTCGGCGCGCGCCCCTACCAGATCGACTTCGATCTGGCGGTGGGTGGCGGGGAGAAGGCCGGCACCTTGGCCATCCTCTACCCGGCCTTCCAGGCCCCCGACGCGCCCACGGCCGGGTTCTTCTCGGGCGGCGAGGTCTTCGAGTCGGTGGTCCCGATCTGCCGGGCTGGCGACAAGACCGAACGTTACGACGGCAAGGAGGCGGTCCAGACGCTCCCCGGACCGCCGCGCTGGCTGGGGCTCGACCAGGCCTACTTCGTCTCGGCCCTCATCCCGCAGTCGGCGGACGGGTCCTGCTTCTTCGCCAAGCAGGCGACGGCAGGAGAGAGCCTGGCCGGTCTGCGCATCCCGGTGGACGGGGCCACCCGGGCCACCTTCCAGCTCTACGCGGGCCCCAAGCAGATCGGCCTGCTCCGGACCTACGACCGCGACCTCGAGACCGCCATCGACTACGGACCGGTCTCCAACTATCTCGCCTTCTTCGCCCGCATCCTCCTCTGGGTGATGCAGACGTTCCACTCCTTCGCCCGGAACTGGGGCGTGGCCATCATCCTGCTGACACTATTGGTGAAGGCGCTCCTCTTCCCACTGACCGTGAAGTCGATGATGTCCATGCAGGAGATGAAGAAGCTCCAGCCCAAGGTGGACGCGCTCAAGGCCAAGTACGGTGGCGAGAAGGAGAAGATGAACCAGGAGGTCATGAAGCTCTACCAGGAGCACAAGGTGAACCCGCTGGGTGGGTGCCTGCCCTTGCTCCTGCAGATGCCGGTCTGGCTGGCCCTCTACGCCACCCTGCAGACCTCGGTGGAGCTCTACCGCCAGCCCTTCCTGTGGGTGCAGGACCTGACGGCCTACGATCCTCTCTACATCCTCCCGCTGGCCATGGGCGTCTCCAGCTTCGTCATGCAGAAGATCTCGCCGCAGCCGGCGGACAACGCGCAGGCCAAGATGCTGCTCTACTTCATGCCCGTCTTCTTCACCTTCATCATGCTGAAGCTGCCGGCCGGCCTGACCCTCTACATCTTCGTGAACAACCTGCTCTCCATCGCGCAGCAGCAGTGGATCATGCGCAAGGACCGCAAGGCGACCGCCGCCGCGGCGACCTGACGCCGGAAGGGGAAGCGGATGCACGACCTGGAGCGGGAGAGCGCACCTCCGCCGCGCGAGGCCCCGGAGAAGGTGGAGCGAGCCCGGGCCTTCTGCACCGAGCTCCTTTCGCGGGTCGGCGCCGCCGTGGACGTGAGCACGCGGGAAACCCCGGAGGCCATCGGCGTTTCGCTCGCTCCCCGCGAGGGGAACGGCGTCGAGCTCTCCGGAGCGTTCGTCGAGGCCATGCAGTACCTGGCCAACCGCGTGGTGAACCCGCGCGCCGACGGGCGCAAGTGGGTCAACCTGGAGGTGGGGGGCTTCCCCGAAGGAGGCGACCCGGCCACGCGTGCGATGGCTCTCCGGCTGGCAGAGGCGGCGCGACGCTCCGGAAAGGTCCTGGCCGTCTCGCCCATGAGCCCTCGCGACCGACGCGCGGTGCACCTCGCGCTCCTCGAGGAGGAGGGGGTCACGACCCGCAGCGAGGGCGAGGGGATATTCCGGCAACTGCTCGTCATCCCGGGGCCGAAGCCGAAGGCGCCTCCGGCGGGGAGCTGACCCGGCGTGGCGCGCGAGAAGACCCGGGACGAGAAGCTCTTCGCTGCGGCCGTGCTGCGCCGCTCCTTCGAGCTCTCCGGCGACGAGCAGCGGCAGGGCTTCCAGTTCGTGTACCAGGGCGTGCTCCGGGACCTGGGCCTCGTCGACGAGGATGTGGCCGAGTTCCTCTCCGGGCACACGCTCGAGGTCGACGCCGCCATCGGGCGGCGCCGCGGGTAGACCGAAGGCCAGCTCGACGCACGGATGGACGCCCCCTTCGCCGAGACGCTCCAGCTCGGAGCCCGCGCCCTGGGGGTCGACCTCGACGACGACGCGCGTGCGAGGCTCGAGCGGTATGCCGACCGCCTTCTCGCATGGAACCGCAAGGTGAACCTCACCGCCATCACCGACCCGGCGGAGCTGGCCGAGAAGCACCTGGTGGACAGCCTCGCGCTCTTCCCGGAGGTGCTGGGGGCGGCGACGCTGCTCGACATCGGGAGCGGCGCCGGGCTCCCGGGGATTCCGCTCGCCATCGCCCTCCCCTCCCTCTCGGTCACCTGCTGCGACGCGGTCGCGAAGAAGGTGGCCTTCGTGAAGGCGGTGGCCGCCGAGCTCGACTTGAAGGTCCGTGGCGTGGCCGTGCGTGCCTCGGGGGAGCCGGAACGGGAAGGCCTCCCGCTCGCCGACGTGGTGGTGAGCCGGGCCTTTGCCGAGCCAGGGAGGTGGCTGCCGCTCGCGGCGAGGTACCTGTCGCCAGGCGGACGGGTGCTCGCCACCCTCGGGCGGGAGGCGGACGACGAGGCGCTGCGGGCAGCGGGGGCAGCGGCGGGTCTCGAGCTCGTCGCGGTCCGCCGCTTCGCGCTGCCCCGGTCGGGCGCGCAGCGGGCGGTGGCGAGCTTTCGCATCGCCAGGTAGCGCCGCGGTCGGTCGGGGCCAACCCGAGCGTGTGTTCCACGTGGAACACCAGTGCCCTCCCCCCCCGTCGGGATGTTCCACGTGGAACGTGGCCGGCCCCGGGCACCCTTCCCTGTCAGATCTCCGGAGCATTCTCGCCCCGGGTCGAGGTAGAACCCGGCCCGCACCCCCGCGCACCGAGGAGAAATGGGAAGGACCGTCACCATCGCCAACCAGAAGGGCGGCGTCGGCAAGACCACGACGGCCGTGAACCTCGCGGCGTCGCTGGCCGCGGGAGAGCGCCGCACCCTGCTCGTGGATCTCGACCCGCAGGGCAACGCCGGCTCCGCTCTGGGCGTCGCACGCGACGAGGTGGAGGGCTCGGTCTACGAGGTCCTGCTCGACGGGCGCGACGTGAAGGAGGTGGCCCGTCGAACCGAGCTGAGGTTCCTCGATCTCCTCCCGTCGAGCCGCCACCTGGTGGGAGCGGAGCTGGAGCTTGCCGGGACCGAGCGGCGCGAGGCGCGCCTCCGCGAGGCGCTCGCGGCGGTGGCCGGCGAGTACGAACACGTCATCATCGATTGCCCCCCTTCCCTCGGGCTCCTCACGCTGAACGGGCTCGTGGCCGCCGACGGGGTCATCGTCCCGCTCCAGTGCGAGTACTTCGCGCTCGAGGGTCTCGCCGACATCCTGCGCACCGTCGAGCTCGTGAGGGGCGAAATGAACCCCTCCCTCGAGGTGGACGGAATCCTCCTCACCATGTTCGGCCAGAACAACCTGGCCTCGCAGGTGGCCGAGGACATACGCCAGCACTTCTCCGGGCGCGTCTTCGACACCGTCATCCCCCGCAACGTCCGACTGTCCGAGAGCCAGTCCCACGGCAAGCCCATCCTGCTCTACGACGTGGCGAGCAAGGGCTGCCAGAGCTACCTGGCCTTCGCCCGGGAGGTGTCCCGGCGCGAGGCCAGCCGCGAGAGGAAGCCGCCATGAGCACCTCCGGAAGCCGCCGACCCGCACTGGGACGTGGCATGGCCGCCCTCCTGCAGAATGCGGTGCCCCCCACGCCTACGGGGCGAAGCGTGATGCAGCTCCCCATCGAGTCGGTGCAGCGAAGCGCCGGGCAGCCCCGGAAGAGCTTCGACGACCGCCGGCTGGAGGAGCTCGCCGCGTCCATCCGCGAGCACGGCGTCCTGGAGCCCATCCTGGTGCGGCGCGCCGGCACGTCCTACGCCATAGTGGCCGGCGAGCGGCGCTGGCGGGCGGCCCAGCGGGCGGGCCTGCGAGAGATCCCGGCGCTGCTGCGCGAGGCCAGCGACCGCGAGTCCTTCGAGCTGGCCCTGGTCGAGAACCTCCAGCGCGCCGACCTGAACGCCATGGAGGAGGCGGAGGCTTTCGACGCGCTCAACCGCGAGCACGGGCTCACGCAGGAGCAGGTCGCCGAGCGAGTCGGAAAGGACCGCTCGACGGTGGCGAACGCCATGCGCCTCCTCAGGCTGCCGGCCGACGTCCGCGACCAGGTCCGAGCCGGCGCGCTGGAAATGGGGCACGCCCGGGCGCTCCTCGCGCTCGAGAAGGCCGAGGCCATCCGCCAGGCGGCCCACCAGGTGATCCGGGAGGAACTCTCGGTCCGGGCCACCGAGGCCCTGGTGCGTCGGATGCTCAATCCCGGTCAGGGCCGCCCCAAGGGGCCAACCCTGTCGGACTCAGCCAACGTGAAGGCGCTCGTCACGCGCTTGGAGCGGCGGCTCGGCACCCGGTGCCGGGTGATCCAGAAGAGCCCCCAGTCGGGGAAGCTCGAGATCGAGTACGGCTCGCTGGCAGAGCTGGACGGGATCCTGGACAAGATGGGTGCGTGACCCTCTGGATGTAGGCCTAACGGGCTATTTGTCCGTTCTTCGCGGTACAGGGAACGTTGAATGCCGGCCCGCGCCGGTGTAACCCTTCCCTGCCATGGCCATGCTCAAGCGCGAAGACACCCCGGTCGCCGCCGTCGGAAGCGACCTCAACGCCCTCCTGGGGCGCGGCTCGGAGTTCGACGGGAAGCTCTCCTTCGAGGGCACCGTCCGGATCGACGGCCGGTTCACCGGAAGCATCGTGACGAGCGACACCCTGGTGGTCGGCGAGGGCGCTCAGGTCAGCGCCGAGATCACCTGCGGCACGCTCATCGTGCATGGCTCCGTCACCGGGAACGTGAAGGCGTCGCTCTCGGTGGAGCTTCACCCGCCAGCGCGCCTGACCGGAAACGTCGAGACGGCCGCGTTGATGGTGGCGAAGGGCGTCGCCTTCAACGGCCAGTGCAAGATGGAACCGGCCCGGACGGCGACGGGGCCCGTCCCCGTGAAGTGACGGACCCCGCCGGACGCCGCGGAAGGGGCTCGGCTACTGCACCTTCACCTGGATGGCGCGGGGCTTGGCCTCGGCCCTCTTGGGGAGGTGGACGGCCAGCACCCCGTGCTTTGACTCAGCGTGAACTTTCTCGGGATCCACCGAGGTCGGGAGCGCGAAGGTGCGGGTGAAGTAGCCGTAGGCCATCTCGACCCGGTGGTAGTTCTCCTTCTGCTCCTCCCTCTCGACCTTTCGCTCGCCCTTGAGGGTGAGCACGCCGTTCTCGACCCGGATCTCCACGTCCTTCGGGTCGACGCCGGCGAGGGCCGCCCGGATGACGACCTCGTCGTTGTCCTCGAAGACGTCGCATGCCGGGGTCCAGCCGATGGACTCGGCCGGCGACGAGGTG
>CAWDHF010000007.1:0-10750 GCA_963802065.1 uncultured delta proteobacterium
GGGCGACGGGCTCGTCACCACGCGATGCATACCCCGCTCGTCCGGCCGCTGCCAGAGGACCATGCGACGAGCTCGAGGCCCGTTCGTCCGTGCTAGGCTCGCCTGCTTGCAAGGTGGCCCTCAGAGCGCTCGCGAAGGCCGGCTCGAGCGCTGGGGCGCCTGGGCGCTCATCGCGGCCGGCGCCATCTTCCACCTCGTGCGCCCGCACGCGATCGACGGGGATGGTGCCGTTCGCTACGAGGCGCTCCTCCAGATCGCGGACGGCAAGGTTCCCACCACCTTCTATTCGGTCCTGCAGCCGCTGGCCGCGTTCCCGCTCTACGTCGCCGGCCGGTGGATGGGGAACCCGACCGCTGCGGTCGGGGCCTTCAACGCGCTCGTCCTGCTGGGTGCGCTCGCCGCGTTCGCGACGATGGTTCGACGCTCGGTCTCCGGGCGCTGGCTGCGCGCGTTCCTGCTGCTCGTGCTCGGCGGATCCATGTTCACGCACCACGTGGCCGCGTTCTACGGCGAGGTGCTCACCGCCTGCGCCCTGTTCGTCTCGCTGACGCTCGCATCCCGGGGCCGCGGCATCGCGACCGGCGCGGCGGCCCTGGTGGCCGTGGTGAACACGCCGGCGTCGGCGATCGGGGCCGGGCTTGCCGCAGGGTCGAGGGCAACCACGTGGCGCCGCGCCATGTCGGGGTTCGCGCCGCTCGCCCTGGCCGCCGGAACGGTCCTCGCGGAGAACTGGATCCGCCGCGGCAGCCCGCTCGCGTCCGGGTACGGGAGCACCCACGGGTTCCGCACCGCGCTCCCCTACAGTGGCCTCGAGGGCTTCAGCTACCCGATCGTGCTCGGCATCGCCTCGGAGCTCCTCTCCTTCGGCAAGGGGATCCTCTTCTTCGCCCCCGGGCTCTGGCTCGCATTCTCGAGGTCGCGAAGGGCACTGCCGGCCGACCTGGCGAGGGTACGGCGCGAGTCGCTCCTCGTGCTTGCGGGTCTGCTCCTCGTCTACGCGTCCTGGTGGTCCTGGTACGGAGGTTGGTTCTGGGGCCCGCGCTTCCTCCTGTTCGCCTCCTTTCCCGCGTCGATGATGCTCGCCTCGGAAATCGCGAGGCCGCGCTCGCGCGTCGGGGGCCTGCTCGTCGTCCTCGTCCTGGTGCTCGGATCGGTGTGGGTGGGTGTCAGCGGTGCGGTCTTCGGGCAGCGAGGCCTCGACCTCTGCACCGCGAACCAGTACCAGCTCGAGGCGCTCTGCTGGTACGTGCCCGAGTTCAGCCCACTCGTTCGGCCGCTCCTGGGGCCGCTCCGGTTCGAGCCCCGCATGCTCTCAGTGTCCTGCTGGTTCGGGGCGGTCGCGACGGTCCTCTGCGCACCCCTGGTGAAGGCCCTCCCCGCAGCCGTCCGGAGGCAGCGCCGTTGGTCCCGGAGCTGACCGCGCGGCTCTACTCGGGCCGCCGCTCCATGATCGCGATGAGCGAGAGGGCCGGCAGGGGAAGGAAGCGGTCGATCCGCCGGGAGATCGGCGTGATCCAGTCGACGATGCGAATCTGCAAGAGCCCGAAGCTCCGCTTGCGCAGCAGCCGGCCGTTGAGGAACCAGGGCAGGGAGGAGACGCGGTTGAAGCGAATCACCTGCTTCACCTCGAGCCCGGCCTCCTCGGCGGCCCGGCGCAGGGTGGCCTCGGTGTAGCGCCGCTTGTGGCCCAGCACCTCGTCGAGCGTCCCGAAGTTCCACGGACCGCCCGGCACGAGCACGAGAGCCCTTCCGCTCGGGGCCAGCGCCGAGCGAATGTTCCGCAGGGCGCCCACGTCGTCATCGACGTGCTCGATGACGTTCAGGCACACCACCGAGTCGAAGCCGCCCTCCAGCCGGGGAAAGGAGGCCAGGTTCGTCACGTCGGTGAACTTCGCGTTCAGGTAGGGACGGTCTGCGGTGAGGTTCTCGAGGGTCTTCACGTAGAGTGGGTTCACGTCGCTGGCCACGTAGAGGTCGCGGGGGACGAGCCGCCGGGTCAGATTCCCCGTGCCCGAGCCGATCTCCAGGAGCCGGGCCCCGAGGAACGGGCGGATCACGTCGGCCATCCAGCCATTGAAGCGCTCGGCGCGGGCCAGGCGCCCGAGCATCTGCGACCCGTGCTCGTCGCGGAGGTAGACGTCGTCCCCGAGCGAGAAGCGGAGAATGGCGAGGAGCGCCTTCAGCCCGTCCCGCCAGCCGATCTTCTTCCCTTCCTGGTAGGTGCGACCCGAATAGCTGATGGGCACCTCGAAGATCCGCGCCTCCCGCTTGGCGAGCTTGATGGTGAGCTCGGGCTCGAGCCGAAAGTCGTTGGAGACGATGGGGATCGAGCGCAGGAGGTCGGTGCGGACCGCCTTGTAGCAGGTCTCCATGTCGGTGAGGTTCAGGTTGGTGGCCAGGTTGGTGAGGAAGGTGAGGAGCTTGTTTCCGAGCTGGTGCCGGAAGAGCAGGACCCGGCGGGCCTCGCCGCCGGCGAAGCGGCTGCCGAAGACGGCGTCCGCTCCTTCGCGCACGAAGACCTCGACCATGCGGAGGATGTCCCGGGGGTGGTACTCGAGGTCGGCGTCGTGGATCACCGAGAACTCGCAGTTGGCGCGCGCCAGCCCGGTCTGGACGGCGGTGCCCTTGCCTCCGTTCCGCTCGTGACGCAGGAAGATCCACTCGGTCCTGCCGTGACGGCCGCGACCCAGCTCGATGGCCGGGACCGCACGCGTGCCGGCGCGCGGAGCCGCCGGGGGAGGGGGGGCGAGCGTGATGCCCCGCTCCGCCGCGAAGGCCGAGAGCACGGCAGGCGTGCCGTCCCGCGACGAGTCGTCGACCACCACCACCTGGAGACGTTCCAGGTGGGGGCTGGACTCCAGCACCGCGAGCCGCGCGAGCGACGCCGCCACGAGGTGCTGCTCGTTGTAGACGGGGACGAGGACGGTGAGGGAGGACATGGGGAAGCACCGTTCTAGCGCAGGTTCCCGGCCAGGGCGAGCAGCGGCGCCTCGCCCCCACGGCCTCCAGCCGCGTAGAATGCCGCGGTGCGGATCGCGCTCTCCCTCCTCTCCCTCCGCCCCGGCCAGGTCGGAGGCGCCGAGACCTACGTGCGTGCGCTCGTGCGCCACCTGCCGGGCGTGGCCGAGGGGGACGTGCTGCTCCTCGTGCTCGACCGGGACCTCGACCGGGAGATCGAGGCGCCGGGGTGGACGAAGGTCGTGATGCCGTACGGGGCGCGGGAGCTGGTAGCCCGGCGCATCGCCGAGGCCTACACGCCGTGGCGGGACCGTCGGAGCGAGGCGGTTCTCGCGGCCGGGCGCCCCGAGGTGACGCTCTTCCCCCAGCAGTCGATCTTCCCGCACCGGGCGCCTGGACCGGCGGTGCTCACGGCGGTGGACGTGCAGCACCTGGTGCTGCCCGACCACTTCGGGCTCTTCGACCGGACCTTTCGACCACGGGTGTACCCGCGGAGCATGGAGCGGGCGGCGCGGGTCGTCGCCATCAGCGGGTTCACGTTGCGTACGCTCGAGGAGCGCTGCGCCCTCCCCCGCGGCAAGGGGGTAGTCATTCCACTGGGAGTTGAATCAGCCGGGGGAGGGGGCACGTCCCCCCTGCCGCCGGGACTCGCGGCGGGGACCTTCCTCTACTGCCCCGCGGCTACCTGGCCGCACAAGGGGCACGAACGCCTCCTCGTGGCCTTCGCCGCCCTGCGCGGGTCTGGCCAGGTGAAGGAACGGCTCGTTCTCACCGGGCAGCGCACGCCGCGGTGGGAGCGGGAGCTCCTCCCGCTCGCCCGGAAGCTCGGGGTCGATGGGCATGTCCTCCACCTGGGCTTCGTGCCCCGCGGGCAGGTGGAGTCGCTCCTCGGGGCGGCCCGCGCCGTGGTCTTCCCCACGCGCTACGAGGGCTTCGGGCTCCCGGTGGTGGAGGCGTCGGCGGCCGGGGCCCGGATCGTCGCGTCGCGGCTCGAGGTGTTCGACGAGATGGGGCTTCCCCGGGAGAACCAGGTCGACTTCGACGCGCCGGCGGAGGTGGCGGCGGCGCTGTCGCTGCCCCGGCCGACGCGCCTCCTGCGGGAGCCGCTTTCCTGGCGGGAGGTGGCCCGGCGGACGGTGGAGGTGCTGCACGGGGTGGGGAACTTCCGATGAGGAGCGTCCGGCCCGGCGCGGCATCCATTCTCGTCGCGGTGGCCATCTTCTGGGCGATCGTCCTGGTTGGCGCCGCGCAGGGGACCTCCTCCGGCGATCCGAGGGGCCTCTACGTCCTCGGGTCACGATTCGTCCATCCGCCCGAGCTGGACGGGGTCCGGCGGTGGGACGGCACCGGCTACGACGGGCAGTTCTTCGCGGCCCTGGCCGTCGATCCCCTCCTCCTGGACGAGAACACCCCCCGTTACCTCGACGGTCCGGCCTACCGGGCCGGGCGCATCGGCCTCCCCCTCGCCGCGTGGATCGTGTCGCTTGGAAACCGGCGGGTGGCCCTGATCGTCTACCCGCTCCTCAACTGGGCCCTGTCGCTCCTGGGTGTCTGGGTGGCGGCGCGCTGGCTGGAGGAGGACGGCCGGTCGGTCCTTTGGGCGGCGCCGCTCGCCCTCTCGGTGGGAATGGTCTCGTCGATGCTGCGGTGCCTGCCCGATGCCGCCGCCGTGTCGCTCCTCCTGCTCGCCCTGTGGCTCGACCGGGGCGGACGCCGGGGATCGATCGCGGTACTTTCGTTCGCCGCGCTGGTCCGGGAGACGTCCTTGATCGGTGCCGTGGCCCTCGCCGTGGGCCGCTGGCGGCGCGGGGAGCGACGGGAGGCGGCCCTCGCACTCGCCGTCCCCGCAGGTCTGGCGGCCCTGTGGCGCGTCTGGGTCCTGAGCCGCCCCGGCTTCGGCCGCTACCCACTCGTCGATTTCGGGTGGCCGCTGCGCTGGCTGGCAGACTGGCTCCGGATGGCGCCCGGCACGACCCTGTCCGCCCGGCTCGCGATCGCAGCGGTGCTCCTCGCGATCGGGGTGGTCGTCGCGCTGCCGCGGCCGTGGTCGGTGGTGGCCTGGACCTACGTCGGATTCGTTGCCCTGGCGCTCGTGCTCAACATCCGAGTCTACGACGACGCCTGGAGCTTTGGGCGCGTGCTCGCGGCGTTGCCGGTCCTCGCGGCGGTGGCTTCCGGAGGACGTGCCGTCCTCGCGGTTCCGTCAGCCTTCGCGGTCGGCGGATGCGCCCTGCTCCTCGAGTCGAGCTGGATCGGGAACGGCCTCCTGCGTCTCGTCGGGCACTGACGGGGAGCACGCGAATCAGTCGCGCGGAATCGGCCCCCGGCGTCCCCGAAAGTAATCGCTCGCACCCTGGACGATGGCCGCGGACCCCGCCCGGCGTGGCAGACCCTGGGTGAACAGGCCGAGCCCAGCCGCCGCCAGGATCGCTCCCCACCGGAGGACGCGGGCGGGAAGGGGCAGCGGGAGCTGGGCGTCGACGCAGGCGAGCAGGTTGCGGGTCTGGTAGCGGAGCGGGAGCGTGGAACGGGCGCCACCGGTCGAGCGGGAAACCTTGTGCCACACCCGCGAGCCCGGGACGTAGAGGATCTGGAAGCCCTGGGCGCGCGCCCGCAGGCCCCACTCGAGATCCTCCGCGTAGCAGAAGTACTCCTCCCGGAGCAGGCCCACCCGCTCGCAGCAGGCCCGGGTGGCGAGGAGGGCGCACCCGGTCGGACGGTCCGTCTCCTCCACGCGTTCGTACTGGCCGGCGTCGCGCTTCCCGTGCCCCCGGTGCCGGCCCCACCCCAGCCACGGGTGGAAGGACGCCCCCGCGAACCAGAGGACGTCGGGCCGATCGAAGAGCAGGATCTTCGACGAGAGGAGGCCCGCGCGGGGGTTCTCCCGGGCCGCGTCCACCAGCGCGGTCACGAATCCCGGATCCACTGTGGTGTCGTTGTTGAGGAGGACCACGTGGTCCGCGCCGGCCGCCAGCGCCCGGCGGATGCCGGCGTTGTTGCCGCCCGCGAAGCCGAGGTTCTCGCCGGTCTGGAGGACGTCCAGATCGGGGAAGCGGGCGTGAAGGGCCGCCTCGGAACCGTCCGTGGAACCGTTGTCGACGAGGAGCACGCGGAGAGCCGGATACGCGACCGACCGGAGCGACTCGAGGCACTCGATCGTGTCCGGGAGGTTGTTCCAGTTCAGGACCACGACCGTCACGGCGGGGAGCGCATCGCTCATGGCGTCTCGCCAGCGGCGACCTCCAGCAGGGCCCGCTCCAGCCGCTCGATGGCGGCGCCCAGCGACCAGCGCTCCACCACCCGCTCCCGCCCGTTCCTGCCGATCCAGGTGGCGAGGCCCGGATCGTCCTGGAGCCGCTCCACCGCCTCGGCCATCGCGGAGGGCTCCGGGTCCACGAGCAGCCCGTTCACGCCATCCACGACCGTCTCCCGGACTCCGCCCTCGGCGACGGCCACCACCGGGAGAGCACAGGCGTTTGCTTCCAGCGGCGCGAAGCCGAATGGCTCGAGCCGGGGCGCGTAGACCATCAGGGAGGCGCGGTTCAGGAGACTGACGAGCTCCTCGTTCGGCACGTTCTCGCGCGGCTCGAAGTCCACGCCCAGCGACGCGGCCAGGCTGCGCAGCCCGTCGAGGATGCCGGGGACCGAGGCGTTCCCGATCCAGACCAGCCGCGGCCGCGGCCCGCGGACCCGGCCGAGCGCGCGGATCACGAGGTCGATGTTCTTCGACGGCGTGAAGGAGCCGATGCCCACCGCGAAGCCCTCGCGCGGAAGCCCGCGGTCGACGAACAGCGCCGTGTCGACGCCCAGGTAGCAGACGCGGGAGTCGACCGCATGGGCCCGGAGGATGCTCTCCCGGCTGTAGAGCGAGTTCGCGAGCACCCGGTCGAAGGCCCGGATGTTGTCCTGCTCCGCGCGGGCCAGGTCCGTGAAGTAGCGCAGGAGCGTGCGCGCGCCCAGGTGCCCCAGGATCGAATCGAGGCTCGACCAGCGGACGTCGGCGAGCCGGGGAGGGATCCAGGGCCAGTCCGGCATGGCCTCGTACATGGCCCGCTCCGGCTCCTGCAGGTACAGCACGCGCGGGATTGCAAGGTGGCGCGCGATCGGGGCGACCGCCATCTGGGCGCTCCCGTGCGCGAGCAGCACGTCGAAGCCCCCCCGGAGGATCTGGTCCGCCGCCTCCGCGCAGTGCGCGTCGAGCGCCCGCAGGTTGCGGTGCCGGTCCAGCAGGGCCCAGCGGACGGACTCGCGCAGCCGGGAGTGGCTGTCGACGGTCGCCCAGCGCAGCGGCAGCACGTGCTCCGGGGCCAGGCCGGCGAGGGGCAGGAAGTCCCGGTTGGCCGTGGACGGGCACCAGATCTCGACCGAGTGCCCCCGCCCGACGAGGCCGCGGACCTGGTCGTGCAGGGCCCGCTTCCCGCCCCCGCTCGGGAGGTTGTGCCAGATGGCGATGCGCATTGGGGACGGCCAGTGAGCCGGACGCCCACCGGCCGCGACCGTATTTCGACCGTCGACACCCTGTCAACGGGGACCACCCGGGCGAGTATGATACGGAACGGCACCACCATGAACGCGGAGGAATACTTCACGCACTCCCGGCCCGAGGTGCGGAGCCTCGTGCCTGCCGAAGCGCGCATCGTCGTCGACGTCGGGTGCGGCGCCGGCGCGATGGGGGCCGCGCTCCGGGCGGAGCGTCCGGGCATCGAGGTGAGAGGCGTCGAGCCGAACGCCGAGGCCGCCTCCCGCGCGCGCGCCGTGCTCGACGACGTGGCCGTGGCGCCGGGGGAGCGGCCGATGCCCCCCTCCTGGCCCACCCCGGACTGCGTGGTGCTCGCCGACGTCCTCGAGCACATGGTCGATCCCTGGGGTGCCCTCCGGGACTGGCGCGCATGCCTCGCCCCCGGGGGCTCGGTCGTCGTCAGCCTCCCCAACGTCGGGCACTGGTCGGTGGCGGATGCGCTCTCGGCAGGTCGCTGGGACTACGCGGACGACGGGCTCCTCGACCGGACCCACCTGCGCTTCTTCACCCGGGCCACCGCCGTGGAGATGCTCGAGGGGGCCGGCTTCGAGATCGTCGGGATGTTCCGCGCCATCCTCTTCCCGCACACGGTGAAGGGGAACCGGCTCTGGCGACCCCGGGTGCGCAAGGGGCTCGAGCTGGAGCGCGCCGGGCGCCCGGTCCCGGGCCACGTCCTCCGGACGCTCGATGCCTGCACCCTGCAGGTCGTCCTGAGCGCACGTGAGGTCGGGTCCGGACGGGCGACGGGCAGGGTCGCGAGGTGAGCCGACCCAGCATCGCGGTCCTGATCGTGAACTGGAACTCGCGGGACGACGTCCTGGCGGCGCTCCGGAGCCTCCGGGCCCAGTCCGATCCCGACGTGCACACCCTGGTCGTCGACAACGGATCGACTGACGGTTCGGCCGACGCCATCGCGCGCGCGTTCCCCGAGGTGCAGGTCCTCGAGGCCGGGGAGAACCTCGGGTTCGCCGAGGGGAACAACCGGGGGATCGAGGCCACCCGGTCGGACTGGGTGTTCCTGCTCAACAACGACGCCACGGCCGAGCCCGGCTGCATCGCCCGCCTCCGGGAAGCCGCCGAGGCCGCCCCGGCGGACGTCGGGATGCTGCAGGCGTTGATGGTCTTCACGGCCCGCCCCACGCACGTCAACTCGTCGGGCGTCGTGGTGCACGACACTGGACAGGTGGTCGACCGGCACTTCGCCCGGCCGGTCGAGGCGGCCCTCGATGCCGGCCCTCCCTTCTGCCCGACCGGGGGGGCGGCGCTCTACCGGCGCGAGATGCTGGAGCGGACGCGCCTGCCCACCGGGTACCTGTCCCGGGACTTCTTCATGTACTACGAGGACGTGGATCTCGGCTGGCGCTGCCGGCTGGCGGGGTACCGTGCCGGATTCGTCCCGGAGGCCCGCGTGCACCACCGCTTCGGCGGATCGGCCCGGAGGCGCGGCAGCACGTTCACCTTCACGCAGTGCCGGGTGAACCGGATCGCCACCCAGGTGCAGAATGCCTCGTTGGCCTTCGCGCTCCGGACCGCGCCCGTCTCGATCGCCGACCTGCTCACCGTGTGGAGGGACGAGGGGCCGCGTCCGATCCTCCGCCTGCTGCGCCGCTTCCCGTCTCTCCTCCGGAACCGGTTCCAGGTTTCCCGGCTGGCCCGGACGGCGCGCCGGGATCTCGAGCGCACCTGGTTCACGGAGCCGATGATCGTCATGCCGGACCCGGAGCTTCCCGACCGAGATGGATAGCGACCGCGAGCGGACCGACCAGGGGAGGAAGCGGCGCGCGGCCCGCGGCGTCGTGCTCCTGCTGCTGCGCACGGGTGTCGTGCAGGTCATCACCCTGGGTGGAACGATCGTCCTGCTCCGGGTCCTCACCCCGGCGGACCTGGGGACGTTCGTCGTCCTCTCCTTCGCCCTCGCCTTCTTCCAGTTCTTCGGGGACGCCGGCCTGGCGGGGGCGCTCGTCCAGTCGAGGGAGGAACCCTCCGAGCAGGCCCGGCGCACGGTGTTCACCGTCCACGTGGTGCTGGCCGTGGCGCTCGTCGCGCTGGTCTGGGTGCTCTCGCCCGCCGTCGCGCTGGTCTGGCCGAAGCTGCCGCCGGGGTCCGCCCTCCTGCTCCGGGCCATGTCGCTCTCGTTCCTGCTGACCATGGTCCGGGTGGTCCCCTCCATCCAGCTCGAGCGCAGGCTCCGGTTCGGCGCCATCGCCGTCGCGGAGATCGTCCAGGTCGGGGCCTTCTACGGCGTCGCCTGCCTCTGCGCGCTCTCGGGGCTGGGCGACTGGACCTGGCCCGCCGCGGTGCTGGCGCAGGCCGCGGCCGGGTCGCTGGTGGTCTTCGTGGCCAGCCCATGGTGGCCGCGGTTCGGCCTGGAGCGGGAGCCCCTCCGGGCGATGCTCCGCTTCGGCCTGCCGTTCCAGGCCAAGAACTTCATCGGATTTGCCAACGGGGCCGTGACGCCGCTCTTCGCCGGAGCGGTGCTCGGGCCGGCGGCCGTCGGGCTGATCGGCTGGGGCCAGCAGGTCGCGTACCTGCCCCTCCGGCTCGTCGAGGCCATCGCCCGGGTCAGCTTCCCGCTCTACTCGCGGATGCAGTTCGAGCCGGCTGCGCTGGCGCGGGTCGTGGAGCGCTCGCTCCAGTTCGCGGCCTTCGGCGTGTTCTTCTCGACCGCGATCCTCCTGACCGGCGGCGTGCAGATCACCACCATCGTGTTCTCGGCCCAGTGGCTGCCCGGGCTCCTCGCGCTGTACGCGTTCTCGGCGGTGCTGGTCGTCGGCTTCGTGTCCCCCGTCATCGGGGCCGCCTTCGACGCGCTGGGCCGGCCCGGGATCGTCGCCCGGCTCTCCGCCGCGTGGACGCTCCTCAACTGGATCGTCGTCCCCCTCACGACCTGGAGATGGGGCCTGAGCGGGTTCGTCCTCGGCTACTGCGTGCACATCGTCGTCGGGAACCTTGCCGTCCTCTGGCTGGTCCGGCGCGAGATCCCGCAGATGCGCATCCTCGAGCCGCTCCGCGCCCCGGCGCTCGCCGGCGTGGGGACGGCGGTCTTCGGCTGGTTCGTCCTGCGCCCGTTCGCCACCACCCCGCTCCGGCTCGCGGTCTCCCTCACGGTGGCAGGGGCCGTCCACGCCGCGATCTTCGCGGCCTCCGACCGGCAGGCCATCGCGATCGCGCGGGACCTCCTCCGGAGGGACACCGGACCGACCCCGTGAACGGAGAGGGAAGGCCGGGTAGGTGCCCGCCCGCCCGCGCCCCCGCTACCCCCCCGCCTTGATC
>CAWDHF010000008.1:0-702950 GCA_963802065.1 uncultured delta proteobacterium
CTGCGCCGCCGCCGAGAGGGCTGAAAGGCCCCTCGAAAGGCCCCTGAAGTAGGACCTTCGGGTTATGGGCAGACGGGCGTCGTCGTTGTGACTTCTCGCTGTGGATGGGGCGTCGCGGCATCCGGCGAGTCGACGCGAGTCGCCAACGGAGGACCGGATCGAACGTGATTCTGGTCGCGTCTCGGCCGAATGGCCGGCCGGCGGCCTCCACCGGCCCTTCGTGGTAAGATAGGGACAAACGTAACACGGAGCCTTCCATGCCCAAGACCGTCGAGACCTACCGGACCACCAAGGCGCTGCGCGACCTCGTGCGCAAGGCCGCCCGGCTGGAGAGCAAGCGCCCTTCGGAGTTCCTCCGGCAGGCGGCCGAGGAGAAGGCCCGGGCAGTCATCGCGGCGCGGGCCCGGGAGGATCTCCGGGCGATGCTCGCCAAGTTGCCTCCTGGACGGAGCCCCGACGACGCCGAGGCCGAGCGCGTGGGGGAGGCCGTGGCCCGCGTGGCCCGGAGCCGGGCGAGGTGAGGACGGTCCTCGACTCGTCGGTCCTGGTGGCGGCGCTCGTGACGCCGAACCCCGCCTCGGCGTCGCGCATCATCCTGGCGGCGGCGGCCGCCGGTGCCGTGCGGTTGGTGGTTTCCGACGCGCTCGAGGAGGAGTACCGGCGGGCGGTCGAGTACCCGCAGGTCGTCCGCTACTCGGCCAAGGTGAATCGACAGACCTTCGTATCGGCAGTCGTCGCCGTGGCGGATCGAGTCCTGGCCGGTGAGGCCACAGGAATCGTGACCCGAGACCCAGCGGACGACATGGTCCTGGCGGCGGCGATCGGGGGACGAGCGGACTGGGTCGTCAGCCTGGACCGGGATCTCATCGATCTTGCGAAGGTCGAGGGTGTCCGGATCCTCCGCCCCGGAAATTTCCTCATCGAGCTGAGGAGGCTGGACGGCTGAAGGACCCTTTCGGTTCACCCCCGCGCTTCATCACAACTCAGGAACCCGGGGGGCCCCAACGCTTCATCACGCGGTTTGGCTCGACGCTCGCGGCTCCTTGCGCCGCCTCACCTTCCCATCACGAGGTCCAGCCCGGCGAAGAACAGCTCGAGCTGCTTCTTCGAGACGCGGCCCACCCGTTCGGTGAGGACGTCCCGGTCGAGGGACACGATCTGGGAGACGTTCGCGACGGAGTTCTTCGAAAGGCCGGTGCTCTTCGCCGGCAGCTCCACGTTGCCTGGCGCCTCGGCCCACTTGAGGCTGCTGGTCAGCGGCACGCAGACGACCGTGGCCACCCGACTCCGGTTGAACGCATCGCCCTGGACGACCAGGACGGGCCGTCGGAAGCCGGGCCCGGAGCCCACGGCGTCGGGGAGGTCCGCCCAGCAGACGTCCCCCTGGGCGATCACCACTCGGAGCGCTCCAGCACGCGCCGCGCGGCGGCGGAGGCAAAGTCGTCCGGCCTCCCATCGAGCTTCGTCGCCAGCCGGTTCAACGCCTCGGTGACGGCCTCGGGCTCGTGCCGGGCAACGTACTCCGCCACGGCTTCCGTGTAGAGGTTGCTGCGAGACTTCCTGAGCCGCTTCGCGAGCCTCTCGGCGTCGCGGAAGACCGCGTCCGGGAGGGAGATGGCCGTCTTCATACTTCTGGTATAACCGGAGGGGTCCTGGAGCGCAATCCGGGCCCCCAGAAGCGGGCAACGGGCAGATGGGCGTCGCTTGGCCCCTGTTCACGCCTCGGCAGGCGCAGCAGGCAACTCCACCCGGAACGTGGATCCCTTGTCGACTTCGCTCCTGACCGTGATCGTTCCCCCGTGGTTCGCGACGCCCGGAGTTCCTGGACCCAACCGGAGGATGACCTCGCCGGGCTCCCCGGGTTTGATGGCCTTCGCCGCGTTGGTCAAGAGGTTCACCACCACATGTTCGATCTGGCCGAAGGAAGCCAGGACGTCGGGCGCACCTCCGTCCTCCACATGGACGGAGGCTGCCTTGCCGACGTTGGCGGGCAGCCACCGCACTGCCTGTGGTCATCTGGCCTTCGGCGGCGGAGGCTCGTTCAGGATCGCCCAGAAGAGGCCGAGCCCCCGGATGGCCCTCGCGAACTCCGGAAAGCCGACCGGCTTCACCACGTAGGCGTTCACGCCCAGTTCGTAGCTCTCCACGACGTCGCGCTCCTCCCTCGACGAGGTGAGGACGACGACCGGCGTCGTGCGCAGGACCGGATCCCCCTTGAGGTCCCGCAGGACCTCGAGCCCGCTCACCTTGGGGAGCTTGAGATCGAGGAGGACCACCAGCGGGTTCCCGTCCCGACGGCCGGCATGCCTGCCGCGCCGGTGTAGGTAGTCGAGCGCCTCCTCGCCATCCTTCACGAGATCGATGAGGTCCGGATGCACGTGCTTCCCCAGCTCGCCCAGCGTGAGCTCGGCGTCGTTGGGATTGTCCTCGACCAGCAGGATGTGGCGCACTTCCACTTTCATGAACCATCCTCTGTCACCGGCAATGACACCCAGAACGTCGCGCCTCCGTCGGGCGTACTCTCGGCGCGCACCCGGCCGCCGTGACGTTGAACGATGCGCTGGACGACGGCCAGCCCGATCCCGGTCCCCTCGAACTCCTCCGTGGAGTGAAGGCGCTGGAACACCTGGAAGAGCTTGCCGGCGTACCTCATGTCGAACCCTACGCCGTTGTCCCGCACATAGATATCGACCTCGCCGGAGCGGGCTCGCTCGACGCCGATCGAGATCCTGGCCGGCATCCTGGGACCCGTGAACTTCAAGGCGTTTCCGACGAGGTTGCTGAAGACCTGGCGGAGCATCGACTCGTCTCCCATGACCTCGGGCAACGCCCCGATGTCCCAGATCACCTGCCGCCCGGCGGCCTGCACCTCGAGTTCCCGCACCACGTCGTCGATCAGCGGCCGCAGCGATACTCGTCCGCGCTTCATCTCGACCCGTCCCGAGCGGGAGAAGGCCAGCAGGTCATCGATCAGAACGCCCATCCTGGTCGCGGCCTGGGTGATCACGTCCAGGTAATGGGCGCTCTTCGCGTCCAGATCCTTCGGGGCGCTCTCCCGGAGGAGCTCGACGAATCCGGTCACGTGGCGGAGCGGGGCCCGGAGGTCGTGCGACACCGAGTAGCTGAACGCCTCCAGTTCCCGGTTGGACGCCTCCAGGCTCCCGTACGCCGTCTGCAGCCGGGTGGTCATGGCGTCGAAGGACCGGGCCAGGTCCGCCAGTTCGTCGTCGCCGACGACTGCAAGCCGGTGCTCCAGGTTCCCGGACGAGACGCGCTCGGCGCCGTCCATGAGCAGGCCGAGCCGGCGCTGAAGGAGCCGGTTGGATTGAAACGCGTTGTAGGTCATGCCCGCCAGTGCCGTTCCCACCAGCACGATCACGAGGAGCATGGTCCGTCTCTCGGTCTCATTCGCACGCCGGGATACCGACCCGGCGAGCCAGCTCGCCCTGGAATAGAGATCGTGTTCGAGCCGCAGGACCTCGGTCCTCAGCCGGCCATCGAGCTCGATCGTGGTCGAGGGTGCGCCACTCCTGGCGTCGTCACGACCGAGCAGCGCCACCAGCTCATCTGTGAGGATCTTCCCGCGCTCGAAGTCCACCCTCATCCGCCCGATGGTGTCGCGCTCGCCCGGATCATCGAACCGGGCGGCCGCATCGTCCAGGAGATCGGAGATGCGGGCCCTCTTCATCTCCAGTTGAAACCTGGAACGGGGCTCGGGCCGAAGGAGGTACTCGTCCCGCACGAGCGCGCGCTCCAGGATCTGCTGCTGGATCTGCCGCGCCAGACCCTCGCTTCCTCGCGCTCGCCTGGAGATGATGACCGACCATCCGACCGTGGCGGAGAGGATCACCAGCGTCCCGATGGAGAGGGTCGCGGCCAACCTGAATCGAGTTCGAAGACGCATCCCGGGTCACCGCATGATCGAGACCGCGTCGGGCTTCACCGCAAGCAGCGGCCCCGCATCCAGCGATTCGAGGAAGTTGGGCGCACCCTGCGGGGGGGCGAGTCCGGAACGGATGGCCCAGCGCGACTCCTCCTCCATGAGGGGCAGCAGCCCCTGGTCGAGTCGAACCTGGAAGGCGAACTGGCTCCAGATCGCCCCGGCCTCCTCGGGATCGATGCCCACCTTGCTGGCCACGATGCGGCGCGCCTCGTCAGGCTTCTCCCGGAAGAAGGCCTCGGCCATGAGCAGGGCGCGCAGGAATCTCGCGGCCTGACCGGGATGATCCCGGACGAAGCCCCGCCGCGCGACCAGCCCGAAGGCCTCGAAGTACAGGTCCCGGGCAGTGAAGGTGGCCGCGCCTTCGCCCAGCCGCTTCGAGATTCGCAGGCTGATCGGGCTAAAGATCGCGACGGCGTCGACCGTTCCCCGGGCCATGGCATCCATCATCTCTTCCGGCCTCAGGTCGACGAGTTGCACGGCTTCACGCGCGACGCTGTTGCGCACGAGCAGGGAGTCGAGGAAGAACTCCCCGTTCGTTCCCTTCGCGTAGCCTACCCGCTTGCCGGCGAGCCCGGCTGGATTGACGATCCCGGCATCCCGCCGCGCGACCAGGACCGTGTTCTCGGACGAGGTCTCGATGGAGGCCAGCCAGGACAGCTTGGCCCCGTGAAGCACCGCCAGGACGAAGGGCGTCTCCGCGCAGGTCGCCAGGTCGGCCTTGCCTTCCACCGCGGCGTCGAGGGCCACCTTGCCGAAGGGGTACCGGAGCAGGGTGACATCCAGCCCCTCGGCGGCGAAGTACCCGTTGGCGACCGCAACGTGGACGAGAGCTGCGTGCGGCAGGTCGGCGACCGCCAGGGTGACCTTCTCCGATGGCGCGCTCACTTTCCTGTCCGTGCACCCCACGAGCAGAGCGATCGCCGCGATGGCGATGCGCGTCCAGGCGCGGGGCCCCCGGTGGGAGATCGTTCGGGTCACGTCAGCCCGGGCCTCCGCCCATGGGGTGAAGCCGTGCGTTGACCGCGTTCCGGAGATCCAGCAGGTCGAACGGCTTCTCGATCCGCGCATCGGGCACCGCGTCGAGGAAGGCGCGCACCTCCGGCGTGAAGGCTCCGCCCGACATGAAGACGAAGTCCGCGGCCAGTCGGGGCTGGAGCTTCGTGGCCTCGCGGTGGACCTCGATGCCGGTAACCTCAGGCATCATCAGGTCGCAGAGGACGACGTCGAACCGCTCGCCCGCGGCGATTCGCGCGATGGCCTTGCGGCCGGACGTCTCCACCACGACGTCGTGCTCGGTCCCCAGCGCGCGCTGGAGGAGGTGGCCGATCATCTCCTCGTCGTCCACCACCAGCACGCGGGCGCGCCGCGGCGCCGGGATGGCGGTCGCCCCGCTCTGCCGCTCCCCGACGGCCGCCTGTTCCCTCGCCGCCGGCAGGATGACCCGCACCAGGGTGCCCTGCCCGGGTGCGCTCTCGATCTCCATCTGGCCGCCCGCCTCCGCCACGATCTGCGGCAGATGGGTAGGCCGAGCCCGGTACCCACGCCGGGCGCCTTGGTGGTGAAGAAGGGCTCCTCGCTCCTGCGCAGGATCTCCGGGGACATGCCGCACCCGGTGTCCGCGACCTCCACTGCAACCTGACCTCTCCCCGGGTCGTGCGTACGGACGGTGATCCGGTTTCCCTCCGCGTGGCCCGGGTCGATGGCCTGAGCCGCGTTCACGATGAGGTTCAGGAACACTTGCCCGAGCCGCGCCTCGTTGCCCAGGACCCGGGGCACGCGCTGCCAGTCCCTGACCACCTTGGCCCTGTGATGGATCTCGTTTCGGGCCATGCGAAGCGCCGATTCAACGACCGCTTGCAGGTCCACCGGGCCGCTGCTCGCTTCCTGCGTGTGGGAGAACACCCGAAGGTCGCGGGCAATGGCCCGGATGCGCTCGGCGCAGTCCACCGCGTCGGCGATCTCCTCGCGCAGGGCCTTGATCCGGCTGGCCTCCAGGGCCCCTCCCTCGCCCGGCTGCGCGTCCTCTGCCGCGAGCTGGAGGTTACCCATCATGGCGGCGAGCGGGTTGTTGATCTCGTGGGCCACGCTCGCGGCCAGGGTGCCGACCGAGGCCATCCGGTCGGAGACCATCAGCTGCTCCTGCAGTCTTCGCTGGGGCGAGACGTCCGTGACCATCGCCAGGAAGTCGCCGGAAGGCGCCGCGCCGCCCGCGCTCCTGCTCGTGGCGATCGAGGTCCAGAGGAGAGTTCCGTCCTTCCTCCGCAAGCGGCAGTCGAACCGCTCCACGGGCAAGCCGGCCTGGGCCAGTTGCCGGAGATTGCAATCGAGGGTCGGCCTCGACTCGACGTCGACGATGTCCTCCAGCGGGATCCCCGCGGTGGCGGCAGGGTCGAGGCCCAGCATCTCCGCCATCCGCCGGTTCATGAAGGCGGTTCGGCCGCCCTCGAGCATCCAGATGCCCTCCTGGGCGGTCTCGACGATTCCTCGGAATCGCGACTCGCTCTCCGCGAGGAGCGCCTGGGCCCGCCGGCGCTCGCGGAGGTCCTCGGCCTCGGCCACGGCCCGCTGGACGGCCGATCCCAGCCGGGCCAGGTTGCTCTTGAGCACGTAGTCCCGGGCGCCCATGCGGATCAACTCCAGGGCCGACTCGTCTACGAGGCTCCCGGAGACCATGATCACGGGGGCGTCGGGCCGGGTGGCGAGGGCCATCTGCAGAGCCTCGCGCCCGTCGAAGCGTGGCAGGGAGTAGTCGGTGAGGATCACGTCCGGAACGGAGCCCGCCAGGGCGGCTGCGAACGAGTCCCTGTCCCTCGCGTGCGTCCAGGTGAACGACACGCCTGCCCGCTCGAGCGCGCGGACAATGAGTTCCGCGTCCGCATCGACATCTTCCAGGAGGAGGACGCGTAGTTGTCTGGCCTCGCGCATGTCTCCTCGACCGGCACCTCGGCTCGCCATCTTGCGCCGATCATGCCGTGCTCACCAGTCCCTGCGGGGTCGCTGCGCGTCCGCACGGTCATTCGCGCCGGGGTGAACGTTCACGAATGGTCGACCACGCGACTCGACATTGACGGGTCGGTGGGCACAGCCGGTCACACAGCGAGTCGGCCTTGCCCAGGGATCCATGGACGTCCTGGCGAGACATGGCGCCTGGATGGCCCCCTCGCCAACCCGAGCCTCGCCCCGAGCCTTGGTTCCCTCGAATCCAGGGCGCCGCGGAGAGGGCCCGGGACGCCGCCGGGCTCTCCGACGTCTGGGTCCACGACCTGCGGCGCTCCTTCGTCACCCTGGCGCGCCGCAGCGGGCTACCGGAGTCGGTGGTGGCCCGCTTCTCCGGCCACCGGACCGCGGCAGTGTTCAAGCGCTACAACATCGTCGAGGAGCAGGATCTCAAGGCTGCGGTCGCGTTGCTGAACCGCACCCGGAAGGGGGCCGAGGAGGTCCAGGCGACGGAGTCCACGCCTGGTGCCGAATCGGTCTCGGTTGACGGTTCGTGAAATACGATGCACAAAGGCCCCGCCGGTAAGCACCGACGAGGCCTCTGGTTTTATTGGTTGCGGGGCCAGGATTTGAACCTGGGACCTTCGGGTTATGAGCCCGACGAGCTACCTGGCTGCTCCACCCCGCGGCAGTGGAAAGCGTGCGGTGATCTATGCGCCAACCCGGTCGCGGTCAAGGGTTTTCTCCAGGCGAGACGCGAATCTAGCCCTGCAAACGCTTCCAGAGCCAGGCGGGCAGGACGAGCGCGCCCGCGACCATGACCATGGTCGCCCCGGTGGGCACCTGGAGGACCCAGGAGGCCACGTAGCCCCCTCCGGCTGCGAGCGCCCCCAGAACGGTGGCCACCGCGAATGCGGGTGCGAGCCTGCGGGTGGCGAGTAGCGCGGCGGCAGCCGGGACGGTGAGGAAGGCGAAGACCGGCAGCGCCCCGACCACGTGGGCGGCGACCGGGATGGCGAGGCCGATGGTGAAGAACAGCACCCCGCCCCAGAGCCGGACCTTCACCCCCATGGCCTCGGCGGTCTCCCGGTCGAAGGAGGAGAAGACGATCTCCTTGCGGAACAGGGTGTGGAGGAGCGCCACCACGCCGGTCACCACGAGGAGGATCACGACGTCCTGGAACGGGACGGCCACGGCGTTCCCGAAGACCATGGTGTCGAGGTCGTGGGCCACGTGGACGAGCCGGTTCGCCCCCAGGATGACCGCCGCCCCCGCCAGCACGTAGGCCATGCCCACGCCGGCCTCGGTGGGCAGCCGCCGCCCCAGCCCCAGCGTCCCCAGCACCAGCCCCCCGCCCACCGAGAAGATCCAGGCCACGACGAGCTGGACCTCCTGGTGCTCGGTCTCCAGGTCGAGGGCCTCGAGCACGAGCAGGGATACGATGACACCCAGCGTGGAGAGCTGGGTGAGCGCCGCCGAGACGAAGACCACCCGGCGCAGCACCACGTACACCCCCAGGAAACCCAGGAGCGCACCGGCCAGCACCGAGGCCAGGAGCGGGTCGCGCCAGATGACCGCCGCCGACCAGAACTCCGAGAGCGCGGTCATGGCCCCCCGCCCGCGATCGGGTAGACGAAGCGGCGCCCGTCCTCCTCGCGCACGATGACCTCGCGCCCGTAGAGGCGGGAGAGGGCCTCGGGCCTCAGCATCTCCACGAGGGGCCCCACCTTCCAGAGCCCCTGGTCCTTGTCCACGAAGGCCAGCCTCCGGGCGTAGTTCGCCACCGCCTCCAGCCGGTGGGAGACCATCACCACCGCGATCCCCCCGGCCCGGTGCAGATCGCGCAGGAGGTCCATGGCCGAGAGCTCGGCCGATGGATCCATGCCGTTGGTGGGCTCGTCGAGGGCGAGGAGCCTGGGCTCCGCGGCCAGCGCCCGCGCGATGAGAGTGCGCTGCCGCTGCCCCCCCGAGAGCGTGCCGAACGGGCGGCGCCAGAGGTCGCCGAGCCCGACGCGGGCCAGCGCCCCGCGCGCCGCCTCCAGGTCGGCCGCGCCCATCCGTCCGCCCGGACCGACGCGGGGGACTCGCCCCATGACGACCACGTCTCCGCAGTCGAGCGGCCAGAGCGCATCGACGTGATCCCGCTGCGGGACGTACCCGATCCGGAGCCGGCCCTCCGCCTGTGCGCCTTCCCCCGAGAGGCGGCAGCACCCCGAGCAGTGTCCGGAGGAGCGTGGTCTTGCCGCCGCCGTTCGGGCCGACGACCGCCAGGAAATCCTCCGGCTCCACGGCGACCGACACTCCCTGGAGGAAGGCGCGGCCGCCGTGCCCGATGGATGCGTCGTCGAGGCGGACGAGGGGGATCACGACCTACTGTACCGCCTGGACGAGCGACCTCACGAGGACATCGACGTAGGATACCCAGTCGGCAGCGTCCTTCGTGCCTCCCACGTCCCCGGGGATGACGATCACCTTCACCCCGGTGAGATCGCGGAGCTGATCGGCGGGGCGCCGGTCGTAGTAGTTCTCCACCAGGACTCCCCTCACCCCGGCCGATCTCACCGTGGCGGCGAGCGACGCCACATGGGAGGGCGGAGGCGCCACGCCCGGCCTGGGCTCGAGGTAGCCGGCCGCCTTCAGGCCCGCCCAGTCGAGCAGGTAGGTGAGCGTCTTGTGCTGGGTGATGACGCTCCGGCCGGCGAATGACGCGAGCTGGGCCTTCCAGCCCTTCTCGGCTGCGGCGACCTTCGCCCGGAAGGCCTGGAGCCGATCCGCGTACGCCGCCGCACCCCCGGGGTCGATCTCGCCCAGCCGAGCCGCGATGGCGGCCGCCACCAGCTGGACCCTCCGGGGATCGGCCAGGAAGTGCGGGTTCCCTGCGGGGTGGATGTCCCCCTGGCTCCGGTCCACCGGTCCGGTCGGCAGGTCCATGGGCGGGACCGCGGTCGCCGCGGTCAGGCGCCGCGCCCCCCCGGGCTGGATCCCGGGGTTGCGGGACTGGGTCACGAGCGGTGGGAGCCAGCCCACCTCCAGGTCCATCCCCACGTCGACCAGCAGGTCGGCGTTGCGCAGCTTCACCGCAAGTGACGGATTGGCGTCCACGTGGTGCGGGTCCTGGATGCCGCGGGAGAGCGCGGTCACCTTGACCCCGTCCCCGCCGACTTCCCGGACCACGGACGCGAGCCCCTCGGTCGTGGTCACCACGTTCACTGCGGCCCCGGCGGGCGAGGCGATCGCGGCGAGCAGCGCGGCGACCGACAGCGAGGTTGCGATGCGACTCATGGTCGCCTCCTAGAAGGGGTGCGCCGCATGGGCGCCGATGGTGAACTCGAAGGAGAGGAGCCCCTGGAAGCCGCTCTCCCCACCGGGGAGCAGGACCAGCGACGGCTGCAGCCGGAGCCGGAAGAACTCGCTCGTGTACCAGCTCCCCAGGGCGGTCCAGGTCTCCTGCGTCCCACCTGCGTAGGCCACCGGTGCCGGGGCGTTGTCGTAGCGAGCCCCCAGCTCCCAGTTGCGGTCCAGGCGCCAGACCGCCTGGCCGTAGCCTCCCCAGCGCGCCTCCCCGAAGGACTGCTCGCCGAGCTGCCGTCCGTAGACCTCGCCCTGGAGGACGACCGAGGCGCGGGAGGCCGGGTCGCGGAACTTCACGTACAGGTCGGCTCCGGCCAGGTTCTTCCACTGCTCGGGCGCCTCGGCCTGGAAGAGCGCCCAGGACAGGCCCACTCCGAGCGTGGCCGAGTCGGAGAGCTCGAAGTACTGGATGAGCCGCGTCACCCCGGTTACCTGGGCCGCCTCCTCGTCGAAGCCGGGGCGGGTCGCCTGGTAGGCCAGGTGCAGCTCGGCGAACCAGGGGAGCGGTGCGAGCCAGGAGAGGTCTCCGCCGGCTCCGGAGAGCCCCTCGGCGCCGACCAGCCGCTGCATCGAGAGGGGCTGGTCGACGAAGGTCCACTGGTGGCGGTGAAACTGGCTCGTCCGGCCGAACGGCGAGTAGATCTGGCCGGCCTTCACCTGGAGGCCCCAGGGGAGCGAGAGCGTCTGGAAGTAGGCCTCCTCGACCTCGACACCCTCCGGCCCGAAGGTCAGGAAGACGTCTCCCCGGACGTACGGGTCGATGGTGGCCTGGAAGGCCAGCTCCACCTCCTGGAGAACGGGCCAGGCCTTGTGCCGGGGCAGGAGGCCCGCCGTGAGCTCCTGCTGCTCGGTGGACAGCGTGGTGTACCCGAGCGCCCCATCCACCACCACGGCGATCTCCGGCATCAGCACGAGCTTGCCGATGGGGATGCCGCCAGGAGCCCCGACGTTGTAACCGCCGGACGGGAAGGGCTGCGGCTGCGCCTCCGCGGCGGGATCCGGAGCCACGGTCGTCGTGTCCGGGGCGGGCGGCGCCGGTGCGCCCGCCTGCGCGGCGAGCAGCGACAGCAGTACGATATTCACCATATGTCAATCCTCCGCGCGCGACGGCGCGCAACGATGCCCTGGGAGCCGGGGGAACGGTCGCGGCTAGCGGGGTGGAGGAGACTGGCCGGGGACGGCGCCGAGCGGGAACCCGGGCACCGGGCCGGTCGCCGGCGAGACGGCGACGGCGGCCGGAACCGGGTGGGGCGGAGCGAGCCGGGGAGTGGCGTCCTGCGCCTCGAGCGCGCCACCCACCGTGCAGGCCACGCACTCGTGGGCCCCACCCGGTGCAGCATGGTGGTGCGGCGCCGCCACGCCCGCGAGGAGCACGGCGACGGTGGCGATGGCGACGAGGAATCGCACGGCGTCCGGTCTCGTAGCCGCGCCCCGGGGACCTGTCAAGGCGACCGCCCCACGTTCACCCCAGGGCGCCGGCCGCCCGCAGGGCCGCCACCTCTCCGGCCTCGAACCCGGACTCCCGGAGGACCGCATCCGAGTCCGCTCCGAGCCGGGGCGCGGCCCGCATGGGCGCATCGACCCCCCGGATCCGGACCGGCGATGCCAGCCCCGGCATCGCCCTCCCCTCCCAGGGAGTCTGCACCTCGACGAAGCTGCCCCGGTGGACGAGCTGGGGATCCCGCCGCGGCTCGTCCCCCTCCAGCACCGGCATCACGCAGACGTCGTGCCGGGCGGCGAAGGCGCCCCACTCGTCCCGCGAACGGGAAGCGAAGACGGCCTCCAGCTCGGCTCGCGGGCCCGCCCCGTCGCCGTCGAACTGGGCGTCGGCCAGCTCGGGCCGCCCCACCGCCTCGCAGAAGGCGCGGAAGAACTTGGGCTCGAGCGCCCCCAGGGCGACGAAACGGCCGTCGCCGGCACGGTAGACGCCGTAGCAGGCCGAGCCGCCGTTCAGCTGCTCGCCGCCCCTCCGCAGGGCCCGCCCCTCGGCATCGGCGGCCCCCTGCTGCAGGGCCAGCATGGCGAGCGCTCCCTCGGTCATGGACACGTCCACCCAGGCGCCCCTCCCGGTGGCCGACCTTCCGAGGAGCGCGGCCAGGATGCCGGCCACGGCCGGCCAGGATCCCCCGGCCACGTCGGCCACCTGCACCCCGAGTGGAACGGGGCGGTCGGGGGGCCCGTTCACGGCGAGGACGCCGGCCAGCGCCACGTAGTCGATGTCGTGCCCGGCCCGGTCGCGATAGGGCCCGTCCTGGCCGTAGCCGGAGATGGAGCAGAGCACGATTCCGGGGTTCTCCCGGGAGAGGGCTTCGTACCCCACCCCGAGCCGCGCCAGGACGCCGGGACGGAAGGACTCGACCACCACGTCGAAGCGGCGGGCCAGCCGGAGGAGCGTGGCCTGCCCCTCCGGGCGGCGCAGGTCGAGCGCCAGCGATCGCTTGTTGCGATTTAGCGCGTGGAACCATCCCGACTGCTCGCCGGCCATGGGGGGCATCCAGCGCAGGTAGTCGCCGCCGGTGGGATCCTCGACCTTCACCACCTCGGCCCCCAGGTCGGCGAGGACGAGCGTGGCGTAGGGACCCGGCAGGAGCCGGGAGAGGTCGAGGACGCGCAATCCCTGGAGCGGAGGGGCGCTCACCTGGCTGGCGCCGTCCGGCTCAGAGGATCTGCTGGAGCTTCATGGCCAGCCCCATGTCTCCCTGGATCTTGAGCTTGCCCGACATGAAGGCCATCTGGGGATTGAGCTTCCCGTTCACGATGTTCAGGAAGTCGGCGTCGGTGGCGTTCACCGTGCACTTCGCCCCGGCCGCGCTGCCGGCCGACACCGCTCCTCCGGGCTGGGTGCAGTCCACCGACCACTGCCCGCCGCCCGGTCCCGAGATGTTGAACTGGTAGATGGCGTTGATCTTGGCGACCACGTCCGGCTTGCCCCTGAGCTTCTCGGGCATGTGCCGCTCGAACACGTCCTTCACCGACTCCGCAGCCATGGACCCCGCCCTCCTCACTCCGTGTAGAGGCTGTCGAGCAGCTTCTTGTAGCGCTCGGTGACGACCTTGCGCTTCACCTTGAGCGTGGGGGTGAGCTCTCCCCGCTCCTGCGTGAAGTCGTTCTCCAGGATGACGAACCTCTTGATGGTGGCGTAGCTCGCCTGCTTGGCGTTCATGGCGTCCACGGCCTGCTGGATGCGGGCCTTCACCTTGGGGTGCGCGTGGAGCGGCTCGTCCTCGGCCAGCCCCTGCTCGGCGGCCCAGGCCCTGGCGTTCTCGATGCTCAGGGTGACGAGCGCCGTCACGTACTTGCGCTGGTCGCCGTGGACCACCACCTGGGAGACGAGCGGGTCGCCCTTGAGCTCGTTCTCGAGGTTCTGCGGGGCGATGTACTTGCCGCCCGAGGTCTTGATCAGGTCCTTCTTGCGGTCGGTGATCTTGACGTAGCCGTCGGCGTCCACCTCGCCGATGTCCCCGGTGTAGAGCCACCCGTCCTTGAGGATCTCGGCGGTGGCCTCGGGACGCCTGTAGTACTCCTTCATCACCCCGCCGCCCTTGATGAGGATCTCGCCGTCCTCGGCGATCTTGACCTGGGTGCCCGGCACCGGAGCCCCCACCGTCCCGATCTTGTTCTTGCCGATCCGGTTCACGCAGGTCCCGGCGGAGGTCTCGGTCAGCCCGTAGCCCTCGAGCACCGTGAAGCCGAGCAGCGTGAAGAACCAGTTGATCTTGGGGGAGAGCGGGGCTCCGCCCGAGACGAAGAGGCGCATCCGCCCGCCGAAGCGGGCCGCCAGGGCCGCGGCCAGCTTGGGGAAGACCAGCTTCTCGCCCATGCGGAAGCCCACGGTCTTCACCTCCATGCCCTTGGCCTTGCCGTCGGCCCAGGCCTCGAACCCGTTCATGGCCACGCCGAAGAGCCAGCCCTTCACGCCCGGGGTGGCGAGCCCCTTCGCGAGCACCGCGTCGTAGGCCTTCTCGAAGATGCGGGGCACCGAGGGCATCACCGTGGGGCGAACCTCCCCGGCGTTGTCGACGATCTTGTCGATCGACTCCACGAAGGCCGCCGTGGCGCCCTGGCCGAACCATACCGCCTCGATCACCTTGGCGAAGGAGTGGGCCATGGGGAGGAAGAGCAGGACGACGTCGTCGGGCAGGACGAGCTGGAGCTCGGCCGTGGCCTCGGCCTCGTAGGTCCAGGATCCGTGGGTGAGCACCACGCCCTTGGGGTTGCCGGTCGTGCCCGAGGTGTAGAGGTACGAGGCGGCGTCGGAGGACTTCACCGCGGCCACCCTCGCCGCGTGGGAGCCGGGATTCTGCTCCCGGAAGGCGACGCCCCGGTTCTCGACCGAGGCCAGGGTGTGCTCGTGGGCGGCCTCGGGGTCCCCGAAGAAGCGGATGACGCCCTTCAGCTCGGGGAGCTTGGCGGCCTCCTCGCGGATCTTGGCGGCCTGGTGGTCCTGGTCGACGAAGATCCAGGAGGCCCCGGCGTCCTGGAGGATGTACTGGACCTCGTGGGCCGGGTTGGACTGGTAGATGGGCACGGTGATGGCGCCGGTGGACATGATGGCCACGTCGGCGATGATCCACTCGGCGCAGGTGTCGGCCAGGATGGAGATGCGGTCCCCCGGATTGACCCCCATGGAGACCAGGCCGTCGGCGACGTCACGGACCCTCCGTCCCAGCTCCTTCCAGGACATCGTCTGCCAGGACCCGCCCCGCTTGAACGTCAGCGCAGTGGCGTCGCCCCGGCGGTTCACCTGATCCTCGAACACCTGAACGAGGTTCCTGGTCGTCGTCGTCATGTGGTCTCCCTTGGTGGAGGCTACGCTACTTGATCTGCGCGAGGGCCGCGCGGGCCAGGCCCTGGGCGCGCCGTTCCTCGGGTGGGTCGTAGGCGCCGATCGGGGCCGCCAGCACCGCGTCGAGGAGCTTCTTCGCCTCGACGGGGTGGTCCTCCTTGATGTAGAGCTCGGCCAGGTAGACCTTGGCCCTCAGGTTCGTGGGCGAGCCGCGCAGCGCCTTGCGGAAGGCCAGCTCGCTCTTCTCCCCGTCGTACTTGGGCCAGGGCAGCTCGTACCAGTAGCGCCCCCAGGACACGTCTCCCCCGTGGCCGTAGTAGGCCGGGTCGGCCGCCTGGGACTTCTTGAGCCGATCGAGGTACTTCGACTCCATCCCGTCGAGGAGGGCCTTGATGATGCTGATGCCGATCGAGTACATGCCCACGCCGGCCGACCCGTAGAACCAGCCCTCGACGCGCGCCGGGTTGGCCTGGTTGGCCTTGTCGGACCACTCCCAGGTGAGCTTCCCGAGCCGGGCCTTCTCTTCGCCCGAGATGCTCGGGTCGTCGGCGAGCCAGTAGTAGTGGCGCGCGAAGCGCCAGATCACCTCGTAGTCGCCGGGCGCGATCTTCTCCGCCTTCTCGAGCAGCGCGAGATCGACGTCCATCTTTCCGGGCTCGTCGCGGATCGCCCAGTTGGCGTCGATCTCGGCGAGGAGCGCGGCGAGCCCGGGAGCCGCCGGCGCGGCCTGCGCTGCCGGAGCCGCCGCGGCCGCCGGTGCCTGCGGGGCAGCCGGCGACTGGGCTCGGGCCAGGGGCGCGGCCAGCAGGAGGAGGAGTGCGGAGACCGATCGGGCGCGCGAACGGAAAACGAGCATTGGCTCGTTATTGCTCCTCAGGGGCCTCCCGGGCAAGCCCATCGCCCGGGAATCACGCGCGGTCGAACGTGGGAAGGGCCCGGAGGGGTGCCCGCCCTGGACGGGTGCAATGCGTCATTCCCACTCGATCGTGGCAGGGGGCTTCGACGAGATGTCGTAGACCACCCGGTTGATTCCCCGCACCTCGTTGATGATGCGGGTGGAGAGCCGGGCCAGCAGGTCGTAGGGGAGTCGCGACCAGTCGCCGGTCATCCCGTCCGTCGAATCCACCGCCCGGATGGCACAGGTCGATTCGTAGGTCCGCTCGTCCCCCATGACGCCGACGCTCCGGACCGGGAGCAGGACGGCGAAGGACTGCCAGAGCTTCTCCTGGAGGCCCGCCTTCTCGACCTCGTCCTGCACGATCAGGTCCGCGCGACGCAGCACGTCGAGACGCTCCTCGGTCACCTCTCCCAGCACCCGGATGGCCAGGCCAGGCCCCGGGAAGGGCTGGCGCTTCACCGAGGCCGAGGGCAGCCCGAGCTCCACGCCGAGCCGGCGGACCTCGTCCTTGAACAGCTCGCGGAGCGGCTCCACCAGGGCGAGCTTCATCACGTCGGGGAGACCGCCCACGTTGTGGTGGCTCTTGATGGTGGCAGACGGCCCCTTGAAGGAGACGCTCTCGATGACGTCGGGATAGAGGGTCCCTTGCACCAGGAACTGGGCGCGCACCCCGTCGCGGGAGAGCCGATCGACCTCCTCCTCGAACACCGCGATGAACTCCCGGCCGATGATCTTGCGCTTCTGCTCGGGGTCGGTGACGCCGGCGAGCTTGGCGAGGAAGCGGAAGCGCGCGTCCACCGTGACGAGCGGAAGGTGGAACATCTGCCCGAAGACCTTCTCGACCTGTTCCCGCTCCCCGGAGCGGAGCACGCCGTTGTCGACGAAGATGCAGCGCAGCCGGTCGCCGATGGCGCGGTGCACCAGCAGGGCGGCCACCGCCGAGTCGACCCCGCCCGAGAGCGCGCAGATGGCGTTCCCGTTCCCGACCTGGGCCCGGATCTGCTCGACGGCCACGTCCACGTAGGCCCGCATCGACCAGGACCCGGAGAGCCCGCAGACCCCCATGGCGAAGTTGCGGAGCAGGTCGGCGCCGCGCGGGGTGTGGGCCACCTCCGGGTGGAACTGGACGCCGAACACGCGCCGCGCCCGGTCCTGCACCGCGGCGAAGGGGGCGCTGGACGTGGAGGCCACCGGCTCGAAGCCGGGTGGGAGTGCCTCGACCCGGTCGCCGTGGCTCATCCACACGTCGAGCCGGGACGGGAGCCCGCGGAAGAGATCGCAGTCCCCCCTGGCGTCGATGGTGGCCGGCCCGTACTCCCGGTGAGCCGCCCTGTCCACCTTGCCGCCCAGCTCGTGGGCGATGAGCTGCAGCCCGTAGCAGATTCCCAGCACCGGGACGCCCAGCCCCCAGACGGCGGCGTCGACGCGCGGGCTTCCCTCGGCGAGCACGCTGGCCGGACCGCCGGAGAGCACCACGCCGCGAGCGCCCCAGGCCCGCATGGCCGCCCCGGGCATGGTGCAGGGATGGATCTCGCAGTAGACGCCCAGCTCGCGCAGCCGCCGGGCGATGAGCTGCGTGTACTGGGAGCCGAAATCGAGGATGAGGATCTTCTCGCCGTGGATGTCCATCGGCGCCCTAGCCCACCCGGTAGTTGGGGGCTTCCTGGACGATGATCACGTCGTGCACGTGGCTCTCCTTGAGCCCCGCCGACGAGATCCGGACGAAGCGGGCCTTGGTCCGGAGCTCGCGGATGTCCTTCACGCCCAGGTAACCCATGCCGCTCTTGAGCCCGCCCACCAGCTGGAAGACGTTCATGGCCACCGTGCCCTTGTAGGGGACCCGTCCCTCGATCCCCTCGGGGACGAGCTTCTCGGCGTCGGACACGTCGGCCTGGAAGTAGCGGTCCCTGGACCCGTCCTTCATGGCCGAGATGGAGCCCATGCCCCGGTACGACTTGTAGCTGCGCCCCTGGTAGAGGATGACCTCTCCGGGCGCCTCCTCGGTGCCGGCCAGCAGGGAGCCGATCATCACCGTGGACGCGCCCGCGGCCAGCGCCTTCACCACGTCGCCCGAGTACTTCACCCCGCCGTCGGAGATGATGGGCACGCCGTGCGCCTCGGCGGCCCGGGCGCAGTCGTCCACCGCGGTGATCTGCGGGACCCCGACGCCGGCCACAACCCGGGTGGTGCAGATCGAGCCTGGCCCCACGCCCACCTTCACCCCGTCGACACCGGCCCGGCAGAGCGCGTCGGTGGCCTCGGCGGTGGCCACGTTCCCGGCCACCAGCTCGACGCCCTTGAAGTTCCGCTTGGTGTCGCGCACCGCCTCGATGACCCCTGCCGAGTGGCCGTGCGCGGTGTCGATGACGATCACGTCGCACCCCACCTTGAGCAGGGCCGCGATGCGGGCCTCCCGGTCGGCGCCCACGCCCACCGCCCCGCCGCAGAGCAGGCGCCCGAGGCGATCCTTGGCGGCGTTGGGGTGCTTCTGGATCTTCTCGATGTCCTTGATGGTGATGAGGCCGCGCAGCTCGAAGGCCTCGTTGACCACCGGGAGCTTCTCGATGCGGTGCCGGTGCAGGAGGTCCTTGGCCTCGTCGATGGTCACCCCTTCACGCGCAGTGACGAGGTCCTTGGTCATGACCTGCTCGACGGTCTGCTCGAGGTTGCGCTCGAATCGCAGGTCCCGGTTGGTGAGGATGCCGACCAGCCGCCCCCGGCGCGTCACCGGGATGCCGCTGATCCCGTTCTCGCGCATGAGCGCCACGGCGGCGAAGAGCTTCACCTCCGGCTCCACCGTGATGGGCTCGGAGACCACCGCCGACTCGTACTTCTTCACCCGGTTCACCTCGGCGGCCTGCCGCTCCACCGACATGTTCTTGTGGATGAAGCCCATCCCGCCCTCGGCGGCCATGGCGATGGCCATGCGCGACTCGGTCACCGTGTCCATGGCCGCGGACACGACGGGGACGTGCAGGACGATGTTGCGGGTGAGGCGGCTCGAGGTCTCCACCTGCTTCGGGAGGACGTTGCTCTCCGCGGGAACGAGCAGCACGTCGTCGAACGTCAGGGCATCGCGGAGGTCGTCGCGGTTGAGCATGCCGCGATATAGTGGATGGGCCGCCCCGAGGTCAAGGCGATTGATTTTGCAGGCGTTTCCTGGTCTGCCGGGGCCCGGGCCGGACCCGGGGGCAACTTTCGGGGGGCCTGAACCTTGCCAGGGGCCGCGCGCACCCCGAAGATTCACCGGTGGGCACCGCCGCGCACCCCCCGCCGACCCCTCCGGTCGTCGCTCCTGGAGTCCCCGTCATCGACATCGGCCTCCCGGACGGCCCGGTTCCCCTGACGCGAAGATCCCGGATCTCCATCGGGATCGACCTGGGGACCTCCAATTCCTGCGCGGCCGTCGTCCAGAACGGCCGCCCCCGGGTGATCCCGTCCCGCGACGGCTACAACACCATCCCCTCCATGGTGGCGCTGAACCAGCGCCACCGGGTGGTGGTCGGGCGAAACGCCAAGGGTCAGCTGCTCTTCAATCCCACCCAGACGGTGCACGGGGCCAAGCGGCTGGTGGGGCGAGCCTTCGACTCCGCCGTCGTGCAGTCGATGCTCCCGCACTTTCCCTACGACGTCGTCCCGTCCGACGAGGGGCTCTGCGCCGTCCGACTCGGCCCCCTCTCGCTGACCATGGAGCAGGTGCAGGCCCTGGTCCTTCGCGAGGTGAAGGGCGTTGCCGAGAACTTCCTGGGCGAGGAGGTCAATCGCGCGGTGATCACCGTGCCCGCCTACTACAGCGAGCGGCAGCGCGAGGCGGTGCGGAGGGCCGGCGCGCTGGCGGGGCTCCACGTCGAGCGGATCCTCAACGAGCCCACCGCCGCCTCGCTGGCCTACGCCTGGGGCAGGAACGTCCGTGAGCGCGTGCTCGTGTACGACCTCGGTGGAGGGACCTTCGACGCCTCGGTCCTCGAGCTGGCCGACCGGGTCTACCAGGTGATCTCGACGGGCGGGGACACCTTCCTGGGCGGCGCCGACTTCGACGCCTGCATCGTCCGCCACCTGGTCTCGGAGTTCGAGAAGGTTCACGGACCGTTCCAGGGCGACGCGGTGGCCCGTTCCCGGCTCGCCGACGCCGCCGAGCGGGCCAAGTGCGCCCTGTCCGAGCAGGACTCCTTCCCCGTCCACCTCCCCTACCTGGCCAGCGTGAACGGGGTTCCCACCGCGCTCGACGCCACGCTCACCCGCGCGGAGGTCGAGCAGCTGGTGGCGCCCCTGGTGGAGCGCACCATCCAGACCTGCGCGCGCGTGCTCGATGACAAGGGGCTCGATCCCCGGGACATCGACGAGGTGATCCTGGTCGGGGGCCAGTCGCGCATGCCCCTGGTCCAGGAGCGTATCCGCTCGTTCTTCGCCAAGGCACCGAGCAAGGCAGTGCACCCGGACGAGGCGGTGGCCATTGGTGCGGCCCTGCTTGCCCAGTCCCTGAACAGTGCGGAGGGAGTCGTGCTCATCGACGTCGTTCCCATCTCCATCGGAGTCGGGCTCCCGGGCGGCGGGGGCCGGGTCAAGCGGGTCATCGAGCGCAACTCCCCGCTCCCGGTGCGCAAGGAGTACCAGCTCGCCACCACCAAGGACGATCAGAAGACCTTCGACCTCTGGATCTTCGAGGGCGAGGGGGGCACGGTCGCGGATTGCCAGTACCTGGGCACCGTCCAGCTCACCGGGCTGCCACGGGGCGCCAAGGGATCGGTCCGCATCGCGGTGGCCTTCGAGCTCGGCGAGGAGTGCCTGCTGGCCGTCCGCGCCCGGGAGATGGGATCGGGGCGGGAGGTGGAGGTGCTCTTCACCACCAAGGGCACGCCCGACGAGGTCCGCAAGCGGGTCGAGAAGGAGGCCACCTACGCGGCGGCGGGAATCGCCCCGCCGCCCGGAGCCGGATCACCGCCCCCCCCCGCTGCGGGAGGGTCGAAGGAGGCCCCGCGGCCTGCCTCGCCGCCCGCGGCTCCGGGCGGTCTGAAGGGGCTCTGGAGCCGGATCACCGGCCGGTAGGCGGATCGATCGATCCGCCGGAATCCTTCGCGGCGGCGGCCCGGCGCCGGCGCAGCCAGGCCCGCCCCAGGAGCACCACCACCAGGACCAGCACCGCGCCCAGGATGTAGCTGCCGAATTCCGAGCCGGCGCGGGCCGCCCGCTCGATGTCGTCGCCGAACCAGAACCCCAGCGCGACCCAGAGCGGTGCGGAGAGCAGCGCGGCCAGGCCGTCGAAGAGGAGGAACTCCCAGAACGGGACCCGCGAGTGCCCCACCGTGAAGTAGGTGGGCGCCCTCAACCCGGGGAGGAAGCGGGCCACCATGACCACCACCTTGCCGCGCTGCCGGAGGAGCCGCTCCACCCGCTCCAGCTTCTCGGGCGTGACCAGCGTCCGGAAGGGCCAGACCTCGGCGACCCGGCGGCCGATCCTCCTGCCCGCGAGGTAGATGACCGAGTCGCCGACCAGGATCCCGCCCATTCCCACCGCCACCATGGCCTGGAAACCGTGGTCGGCGAGCATGCCGCCCAGCGTGGCCTTCTCGAGCGGCGAGGCCAGCCAGGCCAGCACCCCACCGGCGATGAGCGGAACGTCCTCGGGGAGTGGGAACCCGAAGCCGGCCGCCAGCAGGAGCCCGAAGACGGCGGCGTAGCCCAGCCCGAGGGACTGGGTTTGCAGGTGCTCGACGAGACGTTCCAGCACGCCGGTTCCCGCCGATCAGCTCTTGGGGCCGGCGAGGGTGCGCAGCGCATCGCGCCCCTCGGCCAGCTTGTGGGCCAGGTCGGCGGCGATGGCCAGTGCCAGCTTCAGGCAGGCCTGGGGCTTCTGCGGCTGGAGCCGGTAGTAGTCGCGCTGGGAGATCTCCACGAGCTCGCAGGGGGTCTCGGCGACGGCCGAGACGAGCCGGACGCTGCGGGCCAGCAGGGCCAGCTCTCCCAGGTGCTCTCCCGGCCCGAGGATCGCGAGCGTGCGCTCGCTCCCGCCGTTGTGGCTGGTGATGCGGACGTTTCCGCTCACCACGATGAACATCGAGTCGCCCACCATGTTCTCGGCGAAGAGCGGGGCCCCCGCCGGCACGCTCTTCTCGGTGGCGATGGCCGCGAAGATGTTCAGCCCGGTCTCGCTGAACTCACGGAACAGGGTGGACTTCTGGAGCGCGTCGACGAGGGTCATCGGCCGGGAAACCCCTCCTTCCGGTACTTCTCGGCATGGGCGGCGTAGCTCGCAGCGGACTTCCGGAAGTGGGCGATCTCCTCGCGGGTCAGCTCCCGCTTCACCTTGGCGGGGGAGCCCAGCGCCAGCATGCCCGGCGGCACCACCATCCCCGGCGGCACGAGCGATCCGGCCCCCACCATGGAGTCCTCCCCGACCACGGCGCCGTCCATCACCACCGCGCCGATCCCGACGAGGCAGCGATCCTTCACGGTGCACCCGTGGAGGGTCACGCGGTGACCCAGGGTGACGTCGTCTCCCACCGACGTGGGGTGCGTGCCCCCGGTCACGTGGAGGATCGCGTGGTCCTGCACGTTGGTGCGGGCTCCCACCCGGATGTGGTTCACGTCGCCGCGGATGATCGCGCCGAACCAGATCGACGACCCGGGACCGATCTCCACGTCCCCGACCACGACCGCGCCGTCCGCGACCCAGACGTCGTCGGCCAGCCTCGGCGTCTTCCCTCCCCACGCGCGTATCAGTGCAGTCACCGGGGCCGATGCTAGCCCGCGCCGCGGGGACGCTGCAAGGCGAGGGTTGCGGCGCTGGCAACCGCCGCACCGAGCGCGGCGCCCAGGGTGTCGGCGACCCAGTCGAGGACGTCGGCGTTCCGGCCGGGGACGAACGACTGGTGGATCTCGTCGGTGGCCCCGTAGATGCTGGCCACGGCCACCGCGAGGAGGAACGCGCAGCGCGCCGTGCATCCGGCACCCCGGAAGCCGGGCACGAGCAGGGCGCCGAGCAACGTGTAGGCCAGCCCGTGGAGGAGCTTGTCCTGCAGGAGCAGCTCCGGCGGCAGGAACGGCAGCGGGTTCGGCTGCGCCGAGAGGACGAAGATGACCCCGGCGTAGAGCGCAGCGGGAAGGAACGAGACGACCGTCCGCCTCAAGAGCCCAGCTCCGCCCCCAGCGAGCTGTGCCCCGACCGCACCACCCGCGCCCGGACCACCGAGCCGGGGGGCAGGTCGCGGCCGTGCGACTCCAGGTGGACGATCCGGTTCTCCGGGCTGCGGCCCAGGTGCCCTCCGTCGTCGGAAGGCCCCTCGACGAGCACCTCCACCTCGCGTCCCACCTGGGCGGCCAGCGTCGCCACGGCGATCTCGCGCTGCAGGGCCTGGAGCCGCTCGAGCCGCTCCACCGCCACCTCCCGGGGGACCTCGGCCCACTCCGGCGCGCTCCCCAGGTGAAGGGCCGCGCCGGTGTGCGGTCTCGGGCTGAAGACGAAGCTGAAGGAGTTCTCGAAGCGGGCCGTCCGCAGGAGGCGCAGGGAGGCCTCGAAATCCTCGTCGGTCTCGCCGGGGAACCCGACGATGAAGTCGGTGGTGACGGCGATCCCGGGGCGCGCGGCGGCGAGGCGCCGGTGGCGCTCGAGGTACTCCTCCACGCCGTAGTCGCGCCGCATGCGCCGGAGGACGGCGTCGGAGCCGGACTGCACCGGGAGGTGGAAGTGCGGCATGACCTTCGCCTCGTCGCGGAAGGCCTCGACCAGCTCGTCGGAGAGGTCGTGCGGGTGACTGGTCGTGAAACGCACCCGGTCCACGCCGGGAACGGCGGCGACCCGGCGGAGGAGGGACGCGAAGTCGCACCCTCCCCGGTAGGAGTTCACGTTCTGCCCGATCAGGGTGACCTCGCGCACGCCCACCGCCGAGAGTCCCTCCACCTCGGCCACCACCTCCGGGAACGGGCGGGACACCTCCCGGCCGCGGGTGCGCGGGACGATGCAGAAGGAGCAGACGTTGTCGCATCCCTTCATCGCCGTGACGAAGGCGCTGGCCCGGCCGCGGGCGGCCTCTGCGTCGGCCCTGGGGAAGACGTACTCCTCCGAGTCCATCCAGCCGGTCTCGGAGAAGCGCTCGCGCCGGTCGGCCCGGTCCACCAGCTCGGGCAGGCGCCCGACGTGGTCGGGGCCGAACACGAAGTCGACGTAGGGCACCCGCCTGAGCAGGCGCTCCTTCTCCTGCTGCGCCACGCAGCCGCCCACGGCGATGAGCGCCCCGCGGCGCGCCTTGTGCTCCCGGTAACGGCCCAGGGCGGAGAGCAGCTTCTGCTCGGCCTTCTCCCGCACCGAGCAGGTGTTGAGGAGGATCAGGTCGGCGTCCTCCGCGTGGGGCGTGCGCGACCAGGACCGCCCGGCCAGCGCCTCCACCATCCGGTCGCTGTCCGACTCGTTCATCTGGCAGCCGAAGGTGTGCACGTACACCTTGCGCACGCTGCTCGGGGCGGGCGCCTCCGGCGCGGGGGGAGCGCCGGGCCTGCGCAGGGGAACGAGGTCGGACATCGGGCCCGGAAAACTAGGGCGAAGCCCCGGGGCCGTCAACTCCGCGCGCCGGAGCGGGGGACCAGGGCCTCGGCGATCTCCTCGAGGTCCGAGACGTGTGTGGCGACGGCCACCCGGTCCACGTTCGCGGCATAGAGCGGCATCTCGCTGTCGCCGCTGCCCCAGGCCCATCGCTCCTCCGGGCAGATCCAGAGCACGCGCCGCGCCCGGCGGCGGATCTCCTTCAGGACCCAGGACTCCGGGGCCAGGTAGTTGCTCCGGCCGTCGCCGATGACGAGGACCGTGGTGCGCGAGGTCACCGCCCCGATGTGCCTGCGGTGGAAGGAGACCAGCGCCCGGCCGTAGTTGGAGTTCCCGGCCAGGCTCACCGCCCTCCCGGCCGTGGCCAGGTCGGCGGCCCGGGCCACGTCGCGCTCGGCCCGGAACGCCCCGGTGACCTCGCCCAGGTCGGAGACGAACACGAAGCTGCGCACGTGCGAGAAGAGCGACTGGAGGGTGTGGACGAAGAGCAGCATGAGCCGCGAGACGTGGCGGACCGAGTCGGACACGTCGCAGAGGACCACCACGTCGGGGCGGGCCCGGCGCCGCGACCGGAAGGCCAGCCGTGCGGGAACACCACCCCAGGCCAGGTTGCGCCGCAGGGTCCGGCGCACGTTCAGGGCGCCCCGGCGCCTCGACCGCTCCCGGCGGGCCAGCCGGTCGCGCAGCCGCTCGGCGAGCCTGCGGACCGCCGCCTCGGTGCGGACGATCTCGTCCCGCGTGAGCGTGGCGAAACCCCGCCGGGAGAGCGAACCCTCCCGGCGACGCTCCGTCCGCGCCTCCCGCTCGAGGTCGGCGTAGCGGCGGGCCGCGTCCTCGACGGTGGAGAGCGCCCGGCGCACCCGCTCGGCCACCAGTTCCACGCGCGCCGCGTCGAGCCCGCCCTCGGCGAGCGCCCGGGGGAAGGCGTCCAGCTCGGTCCCCAGTCCGGAGCCGCCGGCCCCGGCCAGCAGGCGGCGCCCGAAGAACCCGAGCTGCGTCGAGGCTTCCAGCGCCGAGAAGTCGATGGTGAGGGCCGCTCCGCGCAGGAGACGCGCCAGCAATGCGGCATCTCCGGTGAGCGCCGCCCGGGCCAGCGGGGAGAGACGGGGCGAGAGCCGCGCCAGGGTCAAGGCCGCCATGGTCAGCTCATCGCCCACGAGGACGCCGCTCTCCTCGAGGTCGCGAAGCACCGATCGCTCCAGGGCGGCGACGACCCGCGACAGGCCGGAGAAGTAGAGCTCGAAGAGCCGGTCGAAGGCAGGGGCGTCGGCACCCCGCTTCACCAGCGTGGCCCGCAGGGCGGCGCGAAAGGTGGCCCGGTCGTCGACGCCGGCGAGCGACGCGGCGCGCACTGCGTCGGCGGCCTCGGCCGGCGACACCCTCACCCCGTTCTGCCGGAGCAGCCGGGCGAACTCGACGATGCGGGCCTCCACCGCGCGATTGTAGCGCGGGATGCACCTTGTCACCCGTCCCGGGCTGGGGCATGAAGTCGGCCCTGGGCACTCCCCTCGTCACCCTCGACGACGTCGACGTCCGGCTCTGGGGGCGCACCCTGCTCCGCGGGGTCTCCTTCACGCTGCGCGAGGGGGAGAGCTGGGCGGTCTTCGGCGGGAACGGCGCCGGGAAGAGCACGCTCCTCCGCCTCCTTCGCGGCGAGGCATGGCCCCACCCCGCGAGTCGCGGCAGGCGCACCTACCACCTGGACGGCGACGCCTCCGAGAGCCCCATCGGCGCCCGGGAGCGGATCGCCCTCGTCTCGGCCGAGGCCCAGGACGCCTACCTGCGCCGCGACTGGGCCGTCCCGCTGGAGGACGTGGTCCGGAGCGGGTTCACCGACGGCATCTGGCCGGGAGGGCGCCTGCCTCCCGGGGCGGAGCGGAGCGTGGACGCGGCGATCGGGTCGCTCGGCCTGGGGTCCCTGCGGCGCCGTCCCCTGGTGGAGGTCTCGACCGGCGAGGCCCGCCGGGCGCTTCTCGCCCGCGCCCTCGCGCCCGCTCCGCGCGCGCTCCTGCTCGACGAGTTCGTGAACGGGCTCGACGCATCCTCCCGCTCGGCCATGCTCGACGCGGTCTCGACGCTGGCGCGGCAGGGCACCCCGACGGTGCTCGCGACCCACAGGCCGGAGGAGGCGATCCCCGAGGCACGCCACGCCGTCATCCTGGAGGGGGGCCGCATCGTGCGCACCGGCCCCCGCGACGAGGTCGAGGCGGCCTGGCGAGAGGCCGCCGCACCCACCGGTGGGCCCTCCCTGGCCGGAGTTCCGACGCGGGCGCGAACCGACACGCTCTTCGAGGTCCGGGGCGACGTGCTGGTGGACGGCCGGCGGGTCCTCCGTGGCCTCGACTGGCGCATGCGACCCGGCGAGAGCTGGTCGGTGCGCGGGCCCAACGGCTCGGGCAAGTCCACCTTCCTCAGGTTGCTCCTCGGCGAGGAGCACCTCGCTCCGGGCGGCTGCATCCGCCGGCTGGACCTGGGACCCAGCGCGGACGTCCGGGACGTCCGCTCGCGCGTCGGGCTCGTCGCGCCCGACCTCCAGGCCCGCCACCGGGGCGACGCGACCGGCCTGGAGGTGGCCCTCTCCGGATTCGGCGGCAGCATCGGCCTGGGCGAGGATCCGACCCCGGCGCAGCGGGAGTCGGCCCTGTCCTGGCTCCACGCCCTGGGCGCCGCGCACCTCGCGAACCGGAGCATCCAGGCCGTCTCCTACGGGGAGTTGCGCAGGCTCCTCCTGGCGCGCGCGATGGTCACCGACCCCGACGTCCTGCTCCTCGACGAGCCCTTCTCCGGGCTGGAGCCGCGCGCCCGCGCCGAGGTCATGGCCCTGGTCGACCGGATCTGCCGCGGCGGCCGCTCGGTGGTCCTCGTCACCCACCACGACGACGAGGTGCTCCCCTCGATCGCTTTCGAACTGCGGCTTCGCGACGGCCGGGTGGAGCGGGCTGGGCCGCTTCCGTGACCGGCCGGGTCGCGGAGGCGAGCAGCGCGGCCAGCCAGACCGCGGCCGCCGCCGACACGGGGAGCAGGGACCGGTGGACCGTCCCGTGGTTCAGGGTGAACTCCGGGTAGAGCCAGAGCGCGCTCGCCGCGGTCTCGGCGAGGACCAGGGCCAGCGCGGCGAGCGCCCAGGCGAGCCCGTACCGGCGCAGGCGCGGGGCCAGCAGCAGGAGGGACGCCACCAGCACCCACCAGAGGAGGCCAAGGTCACCGTCCGTGAAGATGGCCCGCAGGAGGATCTCGCCGGCGCCCGGGCCGCCGGCCTCGAGCGCACCCCGCACGGGGGTCGCGCCCGATGGCGACGCCGCCGCGGCCGAGCGCTCGGCCGCCGCGCGCAGGAACGGGAACGCGCCGGCCAGGCCCACCGCAGCCACCCGGGCGGCGACCGCGAGCAGGTAGGAGCCGGCCAGGAGCCCGAGCCGCCGCAGCGTGCCTGCCGCCGGGCGCCCGCCCCAGGCCACCTGCGCGAGCAGCACCGCCACCACCGGAACCACCAGGAGCTCCCCTTCCCGCTTCACCAGGGCCGCCCCGACGAGCAGGAGCATGGCCCGGCCTGCGTCGGCTGGCGCGGCCGTCCTCCCGTGGGCGACGAGGAATGCGAAGGCGGCGGCGAGGAACATTCCCAGCCAGGCGTCCGAGTAGGTCGACGCGGCGTGGTAGGCGAAGAACGGCATCGACGTGATCGCGAAGGCCGCGCCCCACCCCGCCTCCGGGACGCCCCGCTCCGCTCCGAGGGACACCAGCAGCCCGAGCAGCGCCAGGAAGGTGAGCAGGATGCTCGCGCTCACGTGGACCGGGTCGACAGCGGCCCCGAGCATCCAGGGGAGGGACGGGAGGTACGTCGGCACGGGTCCGGCGATGGCGATCGCGTCCCGCGCCGCGTCGTTCCAGGTGCCGGCGGCGGCCAGGATCGGCGCGAAGGCCCGGATCCGGAAGGAGTCGTCGGTGTGCACCGGGGTGTTGAGCCCGTGGAGGGTGACGGCCAGCACGACCGCGACGGTCCAGGCCGCCACCGGCGCGAAGAGCCAGGCCGGGCGCGGCACCCAGCGGGCCCTCGCCTCCCCCTCCGGGTCGGCGCCCCAGGACATCGCGGAGGGTCGCCGGCGTTCCAGGTTCCGGGCCGCTCCCCAGGCGACGAACGGGAGGACCAGGGCGACGAGGGCCGTGGCCGCGCCCGAGGGGATTCCCAGCAATCCACGAGCCGTGAAGGAGGCGAGGCCGATCCAGGCGCTGCCCGCGAACCAGGCGAGCGGGACGTCCACCGGGAGTCGACCGGTGGCGAGACCGGTGGCGCGGAGGAGCGAGTACCCCGAGGCGCCGACCGCCCCTGCGACGAGGAGGAAGGTCATCGTCGCCGGGCCACGAAGAGGGCGGGGCCGATGGAGGCCACGGTCGAGAACCCCGGCAGGAGGGGTGCGTCGGCGTTCGCGTAGACGACCACGTCGAGCTGGTCGGCCACGAGCCGCTCCACGCCCGGCAGCCCCTCGAAGACGATGGCCCTCGGGGTCACGTGGACGCACGGACTCGGCGCGACGTGGAAGCAGATGGCCTCCCAGGAGACCCAGTCGCCGGCGCCAGCCTGGACTCCCACCCGCTCCCCCGGCCGGATGGACTCCCGCGCGAGAGCGGCCAGCGCCCCCAGCGCCGGGTCGAGGTGGAAGTTCTCCCGGAGCCGCTCGGCCGTGTCGACCCGGGGGCGGAGCGCCAGGGCCGGCCACGCCCGCACCAGGAACACGAGGTTTCCCGCCAGAGCGAGCGCCACCGCCGGCACCGCCAGGAACGGCGCCGGCACCCAGCGCCGGCGCAGGGCGAGCCAGGCGACGGATCCGCCCGCCGCCAGCAGCAAGAACGCGATCCCCAGCACCTCGTACAGGAGCGTGCCATCCGACTCCCTCCAGGCCGGCGGGTCGAGGAAGTTGATGGTGGTGTGGCCGATCCGGATGGGTGCCCAGCGGAGGGCCTCGTCCCGATCCCGGGTCCAGGCTTCCCGCGACGCCGGGGCGGAAAGGCTCCGGAGCCCGGTCAGCACCACGCTGCCCGTGCCCTCGAAGTACAGGAAGGGAACCCGGTCCGGAGTCCACATCGAGGTGGTCCTGAGGTCGAGGGTGATGCGCCCGGGCCCCGGCTGCAGGGCCTGGTGGTGCCAGGGCGGGGAGTGCGGAGCGGGGACCGAGGTTCCCTCGGCCGATCCCCACGTCAGCAGGACGATCCCCGTCACCCGGTAATCGACCTCCAGCACCGCCGTCCCCGGCAGCGGGAGGAACACCGCGGCCCACTCCTTCACGTCGAACGCCAGCCCCTCGGGCGTCAGCCGGGTCGGGGCCGTGGTGCCCACCTGGCTGGCGATCGAGCGGATCGGGATCTCCCGCATGGCCGGGAGCGGGGCGGCGGCGAGGAGCATCGCCGCCCAGGTTGCGACGGCTCCTCGGCCTCGCGGCTCACGGTTCGCCTTCCGGTTCTCCATTCCCAGGGTCGCGGACGACACCACAACGAGGGCGGGTTGTCACGCGGGGACGAGCAGCACCGCCGCCTCGACGTGGTGGGTCTGCGGGAACATGTCGACCGGCTGGACCGCCGCCACTCCGTAGCCGGAGGCGATGGCTCCCCGGACGTCCCGGGCCAGCGTGGCCGCGTCGCAGGACACGTAGACGGCACGCGGCGGGCGGAGGTCCCGGAGCAGCGGACCCAGCCCCTTCATCCCGTCCCGCGGCGGGTCGAGGAGCACCGCACCGAACCTCCGGCCCTCCCTCCCGAGCGCGGAAGCGATGGCCAGCGCCTCGCCTGCGAAGAACCGGACCTTGCCTCCCCCGAGGTCGGTGCGGGCGAGTTCCAGCGCCGGCCCGTGCCCCTCCACCGCTGCGACCGAGGCGGCTTGCGCAGCCACCGGACCGGTGAAGTTCCCGGTGCCGCAGAAGAGCTCGAGCACGTCCTCCCCGGCGGGTCGGAGCATGGCCAGCGCCGCCGACACCAGGCGCGCGTTGGCGCCTCGGTTCGCCTGCTGGAACACGTCGGGCCGGCTGCGGGCCAGGCCCGCGGCCGGATCGCCCGGCACGCGCTCGTGGAGGAGGACCGGGTCCCCGACCAGGGTCGCTGGACGAACCCGGCGGCCGTCCCCCGCCCCCTCCAGGACGATCCCGGCCAGGTCGGGAAGTGCGTCGAGGAGGTCCTGGCAGCGGCGCCGGGTCCCCTCCCCCGCGTCGATCCCGCGCAGCAGGGCCGAGCCGAGCCGCGCATGGTCCGACCACTCGAGCGCCACCTCGGATGGGCGCAACCGGGCGCGCGCCAGCGCCGGCCCGAACTGATCCCTCAGGCGGTCGAGCCCGGGCGAGAGGAGGTGGCAGGTGCGGAGCCGCACCGCCTCGTGCGACCTGCGCCGGAAGAAGACCAGGCGCTCGCCGGCCCGGTCGACGTGGAACTTGGCCCGCGATCGGTACCGGAGGGAGTCCGGGGACGCGACGATCGGGAGGATCGGATAGGAGCCCGGCTCGAGCCGGGCGATGCGCCGGAGCGACTCGACGAGCCCGCGCTCCTTCTCCCGCAGCTGCCGGTCGTACCGCAGGTGAAGCCACTCGCAGCCCCCGCAGAGCCGGTCCTCGCCCGGCCCGGGGCCGAAGTGGGGACAGGGAGGCTCGATCCGGTCCGGCCCGCCCCGGAGGACGGCGCTCCACGTGGCATGAACGGCGTCGCTGCCGGGCGGGAGCTCGACCTCGAGTCGATCCCCGGGCGCCGCGAACGAGACGAACACCGGTCGACCGGCGACGCGGGCCACCCCCTCTCCGCCTGGGGCGAGGTCGTCGATCTCGATCGGCTCGGGCACCCGGCTCGACCCGCCTCAGGACCCGAGATCGCGCTTGAGTCGCATCACGAGGGTCTCCAGCTGCTCCCGCTTCGACGGATCGACGTCGGTGAACTGGATGCCCATTCCGGGAACCACATGGGCCTGGTTGTCGAACTCGGCCACCCGCGTGACCCGCCCGACCAGGCCGACGGGCGACTCGACCATCGGGAGCTGGATGAGGATCTTCACCTCGGTTCCCACCGGGAGCGGGGACCGCGTGTTGATGAACATGCCCCCCTGGCTGATGTCGGTGGCCCAGTCGGTGAGGAAGCTCCCCACGCTGCGGTACGCCACCGGCAACTCGTGCTGGAGGCGGCTCGCGCGCCGCTTGTTGTCGGAGCCATCGGGCATTCGATCCCGGGGATCCTAGCAGGGGCGCGGGCCGGGCGACAAACGGTCGCCCCTCACGTCGAGCCGCCGGCCGGGTGGCCCGGGCTCAAGTCCATCGACCGCGCGTGCTCCTCGAGCCCGGTGCGGAAGGCGGAGACCGTCGCGCGGGCCTCGCCCTGTCGCCCGGCGCGCAGGGTCACCCGGGTCTCCGACAGCAGTTGCAGCAGCCGGCCGTGGCTCCCGGCGTGCGCGAAGCGCCCCGGGTCGTCGTGGAGGCGCATCGCGGTCTCCTCGAAGACGAAGCGCACCCTGGCGCAGTCGGCCTGGAGACGGAGAAGCGCCTCGGCGAGGCGGTCGTCGCGTCCGATGAGCCGCTCGACCGTCTCGGCCAGGCCCAGGAGGAGATCCTGTCCGAAGTCGAGCATCTCCAGCTCGGCCTCCGGCGAACTACCCGATCCGGGGGCGGCGATCCGCTCCCGCAGGTGGGCCGCGGCCTTCGGCCACCTCCCGGCGTCGATGGCGAGCACCTCCGCCCGGTCCCGGGCCAGGACGCCGGAGGCGAGGACCCGGCGGCAGGCTTGCAGGTAGTCCCGTTCCTCGGTCGTCGCGGCCATTCATCGAGAAGACACCGCCGCGGCCCGATTCGGACATCGGACACCCCGAATTGACCCCGCTCAAGTCCCGCACCGTCCGGCAGGCCCCGATCGACACCATTCCAACGTCCCCCCTCACCCGGCCGGGTTGGCCGCTGCCGGTCCGCACTGCTAGTCTCGCGAACTCGCTCGAAAGGGGTTCACCCGGATGGCGGCGATGGATGACCGGAATGGGGGCCCGCGGCCGACGTCCGGACGGCACCCCTCCGGGATTTCCTCCCTTCTCGAGGACCTCGTCCGCCCCGAAGGCGAAGGCTCCGCCGATGGGGGAGCGTGGCGGCCGGCCCCGGTCCCCGGGACGGTCATCGGCCGGTTCGAGATCGTCCGGGAGCTGGGACGCGGCGGGTTCGGGGTCGTCTACGAGGCACTCGACCGGGATCTGGGCCGCGCCGTGGCCTTCAAGCTGCTCCGGGGATCGGTCCTGCCGTCGTCCCGGGAGGAGCGACTCCTGCACGAGGCCGAGGCCGCGGCCCGCCTCTCCCACCCCAACATCGTCACGCTGTACGACGTGGGCCGCTGCGAGCACGGGCCGTACCTGGTCCTGGAGCTCCTGCGCGGCCGGACCCTGTCGCAGCACCTCTCCACGGAACCCCTGGCGCTCGCCGAGGCCCTGCGGGTGACGGTCGAGGTGGCGCGCGGGCTCTCCCAGGCCCACGCGCGGGGGATCGTCCACCGCGATCTCTCGCCCGGAAACGTCTTCCTCTGCGAAGACGGAGGCGTGAAGCTGCTCGATCTGGGCATGGCGCAGGCGTTCGGGCGGCGCAAGGTGGACGGGGGCACGCCCGCGTACATGGCGCCGGAACAGTGGCGGGGGGCTCCGGAGGACGAGCGCACCGACGTCTTCGCGCTGGGTGTCATGCTCTACCGGATGCTGGCGGGGGAGAATCCCTTCCCCGACGACGAGGGGCGCGCAGCCTCCGGAGGACGGCCGGCCCGCCAGCTGGCCGTCCCGGCGGCTCCGGCGCTGGCGCCCGTGGTGGCCCGGATGCTGGCGAAGGACCCGGTGGACCGGTACCGCGACGCAGGCGAGGTGGCGGCCACGCTCGCGCCGATCCTCCGGGACGTCGAGGAGTCGGCTGGCGGCGCCCTCCCCGCCCGGCCGCCTTTCCGGAGGAGGACGAGGAGGGTCGCCTGGGCCGTCGCGGCGGCGGTGCTCGTGGCCACCCTCGTCGGCGCGGGCGCCTGGTACGTCGGGGTCGCCGGTCGCGAGCCCGGGGCGGTCCTGCTGGCCGGCTCCGTTCCGGCGGTGGCCGTGCTCCCCTTCACCGACCTGTCCTCCGGGAAGGACCAGGGGCACTTCGCCGACGGATTGGCCGAGGAGATCCTCAACGCGCTCGTCCAGGTCGACGGGCTCCGGGTGGCCGGCCGAACCTCCTCCTTCTCGTTTCGCGGCAAGGACGCGTCGCTCGCCGAGATCGGCCACGAGCTGAAGGTCGATGCCGTCCTCGACGGCAGCGTGCGCCATTCCGGCTCCCGGATGCGGGTCACGGCCCAGCTGGTGGGCGTGAGGGACGGGTACCAGCTCTGGTCGCAGACCTTCGACCGCGAGATCACCGATGTCTTCGCGATCCAGGACGAGATCGCGAGCGCCGTCGCCCAGGCGCTCCGCGTGAAGCTGGCCCCCGGCACGGCGGTCGCCGGCCCCGAGCGACGGACCTCGGTGCCGGTGGCCTACGAGAAGTTCCTCCTGGGGCGGCAGCGCTACTACACCCGCAGCTCCTCGGACGGGTTCCGCAGCGCGGTGGCGGCGTACGAGGAGTCCATCGCCGCCGACCCCGGGTTCGCACCGGCCTGGGCCGGCCTGGCCGTCGCGCTGGCGGCTTCGGCCGACTACGGGGATTCCGCCGGGCAGGTGGCCGGGATGAAGCGGCGCGCCATCGAGGCCGCCGACCGCGCCGTGGCGCTCGCGCCCGACCTCCCCGACGCTTACGGGGCGCGCGGCTTCATCCGCGCCGGCATCCTCTGGGACTGGCCGGGCGTGAAGTCCGACTTCGAACGATCCCTCGCGCTCAATCCCCGCCAGCCGGACACGCTCCGCCGCTACGGCACCTGGTTCCTTGGGGCCACCGGCCGCGTCTCGGAAGGCGTGGCGGCGCTCCGGTCGGCCACCGAGCGGGAGCCGCTCTTCGTCTACGCCTGGACCGACCTGGCGCTCCTCCATCTCAAGAGCGGCCAGATCGAGGCAGCCCGGGTCGCTCTCTCCCGCGCGCTCGAGATCGACCCCGACAACCGGCTGGCCCTTCGCCACCTGGCGGTGACGAGCCTTCTCGACGGAAAGCCCCAGGAGTCGCTCGCAGCCGCGCAGCGCAACCCCGAGCCCCTCTGGCGCACCATGGGCACCGCACTCGCCTGCCGGGACCTGGGACGCGAAGCCGACTCCCTGGCCGCCCTGGCCGAGCTGGAGCGCACCCAGGGGCACGGAGCGGCCTTCCAGATCGCCGAGGTCCACGCCTGGCGCGGCGAGGCCGACCAGGCCATGGCCTGGCTGGAGCGCGCCTTCGAGCATCGCGACAGCGGGCTCGCGCTCGAGGTGAAGGGAGACCCCCTGCTGCGCAGCGTTCGGGGCGACCCCCGGTACCTGGCGCTCCTCTCCCGCATGAACCTGGCCCCGTGAGCCAGGACGCCCCAGACGTCGAGGTCCGGGTCCGACAGGCGCTCGCGGCCGGGGACCCGCCCGGAGCCGCCACCGCGGCCATCCAGGAACTCGGCCCTCCCGTCCTGCGCTACCTCCGCTCCCTGCTCCGGGACGAGGACGACGCCAGCGACGCCTTCTCGGTCTTCGCGGAGAACGTCTGGCGTGGCCTTCCCTCCTGGCGCGGCGCCGGCTCCCTCAAGGCCTGGTGCTTCAAGCTGGCCTGGAACGCCGCCACCAACCTCCGCAACGAGGCCTGGCGCCGCCGCGGTCGCCGCTTCTTCTCCGGCGAGGCCTCGGCGCTTGCTGCAGAGGTCCGCACCCGGTCCCAGGCCAAGGTCGAGCGGCAGCGCCAGGCGCTCGACAAGCTCCGCGAGTCGCTCGAGGTCGAGGAGGTCTCGCTCCTGGCCCTGCGGGTCGACCAGAAGATGTCCTGGGCGGAGATCGCCGACGTCGTCTCGGCCGACGGCAAGCGGGTCGAGCCGGCGGCGCTCATGAAGCGGTTCGAGCGGCTCAAGGCCCGACTGGCCCGGATGGCGAAGGAGCAGGGGTTGATCGAGTGACCAGCCGGACCGGCGAACCGCGGCCGAGGCCGGGCAGGTGCGCCGCGCTTCCCTCCCGCACCGCGATCTCGAGGCGTCCGCCGCTCCCCCAGAGCGCGAGGAGCTCCCCGGGATAACCTTCACCGAAGGTGACGACGAGGCGGACGGGGCGACCGGCCACCGTCACCGCGGCGACCTCCCCGCCGCCCAGGTCGGCGCGGCGGACGCTCGTGACCAGGTTGCCGAACGGATCGGCCAGCAGGCAGGCGCCCTCGATCCCTGCGGGCGTCCGCCGGGCCGAGAGCTCCGGGAGCAGCACCGGGTCGTGCACCCGTGGCCCGAGCCGCCCGGGGTCTCCCCCCCCGGCCAGCCAGGCGGCCACCGGAGCGAACAGGTCGCGCCCGTGGAAGGTCGGCCACGGATCGCGGGGGACGAGCTCCGGGTCGGAGAGCCGGATCGCCGCCGACCCCGGCCCGAGGAAGGACGTGAGGAGCCCGTTGTCGGGACCGACCAGGCGCCGGCCCTCCGCGTCCACCACGCAGAGGGGGTGGCGCGCCGTCCCCACCCCGGGGTCGACGACGGCCACGTGGACGGCCGCCGCGGGGAAGCGGGGCACGCAGGCCTCGAGCAGGAGGGCCCCGGCCAGCACGTCGAAGGGGGGCACCTCGTGGGAGAGGTCGACGAGCGTCGCCTCGGGGAGGCGACGCAGCACCTCCCCCTTCATCTGCGCCGGGTACCCCGACCCGGCCCCGAAGTCGGTGAGGAAGGTGACGACGGGGCGGGTCAACGGGTCACACCTGCATGACCTTCACGTCGGGTGCAACCTCGAGCCGGGGCTCGGTGAGCGCCTGCACCTGCTCGGCCGTCACGCCGGGAGCGAGCTCGCGGAGCAGGAGCCCGCGGGGGGTGACCTCGATCCAGGCCAGGTCGGTGCACACCGCCGCCACGCAGGCCCGGCCGGTGATGGGGAGCGAGCACTGGCGCAGCACCTTGGGCTTTCCCTCCTTGTTGGCGTGCTCCATCATGACGATGACCCGCCTGGCGCCGGCGACGAGGTCCATGCCGCCGCCCATGCCCTTCACCATCTTTCCGGGGACGAGCCAGTTGGCCAGGTCGCCCTTCTCGGAGACCTCCAGCGCGCCCAGGATGGCGAGGTCGATGTGGCCTCCGCGGATCATGGCGAAGGACTCGGCCGACGAGAAGTAGGCGGTTCCGGGGATCTCGCTCACCGTCTCCTTTCCCGCGTTGATGAGGTCCGGGTCCTCCTCCCCCTCGATCGGGTAGGGGCCGATGCCGAGCATGCCGTTCTCGCTCTGCAGCACCACCTCGACGCCGGGGGGCACGAAGTTGGAGACCAGCGTGGGCATTCCGATGCCCAGGTTCACGTAGAAGCCGTCCTTCAGCTCCCCGGCGACGCGCTTCGCGATCTGCTCTCGGGTGAGTGCCATGGTCAGCTCGCTCGGGGACGGACCGTGCGCCGCTCGATGGGCTTCTTCAGGCCCACCGCCTGCACGATGCGCTTCACGTAGATGGAGGGAACGTGGATCTGGCCGGGGTCGAGCTGGCCGACCTCGACGATGTGCTCGGCCTCGACGATGCAGACCCTGGCCGCGGCGCACATCATCGGGTTGAAGTTCGCGGCGGTCTTCCGGAAGATCAGGTTGCCCCAGGTGTCGGCCTTCCAGGCGTGGACCAGGGCGAAGTCGCCGCGGATGGGCAACTCGAGCAGGTACTCGCGCTCGCCGAAGCGGCGGACCTCCTTGCCGTCGGCCACCACCGTGCCGACGCCGGTCGCCGTGTAGAACCCGGCGATGCCCGCCCCTCCGGCGCGGATCCTCTCCGCCAGCGTGCCCTGCGGGACGAGATCCACCTCCAGCTCGCCGGACAGGTACTGCTTCTCGAAGACCTTGTTCTCCCCGACGTAGGAGGAGACCATCTTCCGGATCTGCCGGGACTGGAGCAGCACGCCCAGCCCCTCGTCGGTGGTGCCGCAGTTGTTCGAGACCACGGTGAGGTCCTTCACCCCCTTGCGGTGCAGGGCGGTGATGAGGTTCTCCGGGTTGCCGCAGAGCCCGAACCCCCCGACGAGCAGGGTGGCGCCGTCGGGGACGTCGGCCACGGCCGCGTCGGCGCTCTCGAAGACCTTGTTCATGGACGCTCCACCACCAGGGCCACCGCCTCGCCCCCGCCGATGCAGAGGCTGGCCAGGCCACGCCGGAGCTTCCGTTCCTCCAGGGCGTGGAGCAACGTCACCAGGATGCGGGTGCCCGAGGCGCCGATGGGGTGGCCCAGGCAGACCGCGCCGCCGTTGACGTCCACGTTCCCGCCGTCCAGCGAGAGGAGCTGCATGTTCGCGATCGAGACCACCGCGAAGGCCTCGTTGAGCTCCCAGAGGTCGATGTCCTTCGTGGCGAGCCCGCAGCGCTTCAGGGTCGCCTGGATGGCGTCGGCCGGGGCGATGGTGAACTCGGCGGGGGCGCGCGCGCTGCCTCCCCAGCCGACGATCCTCGCCAGGACGGGTCGCCCTTCCTTCTTCGCGCGCTCGGCGCTCATGAGGACCACCGCCGCCGCACCGTCGTTGATGGACGAGGCGTTGGCCGCGGTGACCGTTCCGTCCTTCTTGAACACCGGCTTCAGCGTGCCGATCTTGTCGGGCCGGGCGTTCTTCGGGCCGTCGTCCTCGGCCACGACGGTCTTCTCGCCCTTCTTCCCCTCGATCTCCACCGGGACGATCTCCTTCGCGAAGCGGCCGCCCTTCTGCGCCTCGATGGCGCGGCGGGTGGACTCGACCGCGAAGGCGTCCTGGGCGGCGCGGGAGATGGCGAACTTCTCGGCGGTGGCCTCGGCGCAGATGCCCATGTGGACGCCGTCGTAGGCGTCGGTGAGGCCGTCGTAGACCATGCCGTCGACGAGCGCCACGTTTCCCATGCGGGCCCCGGTACGCTGCTTCGTGTCGTAGTACGGCACGTTGGACATGGACTCCATTCCCCCGGCCACCATCACGTCGGAGTCCCCGAGCGCGATGGCCTGCGCGGCGCTGATGACCGCCTTGAGACCCGATCCGCAGACCTTGTTGAGCGTCCAGGCCGGGGTGCCGTCGGGAATGCCGGCGTAGCGGGCGGCCTGCCGCGCCGGGGCCTGTCCCACGCCCGCCTGCAGCACGTTGCCCATCACCACCTCGTCGACGGCGGCAGGGTCGACTCCCGCGCGCAGCAGGGCCGCACGGATGGCGACCGCGCCGAGCCGCGGAGCGGGGACCGCAGCCAGGCTGCCGAGGAACGATCCGACGGGTGTGCGCGCGGCGCCTGCGATGACCACTTCGCGTCCGGACATGTTCATCCTCTCTGGGTAAGGCCCCGAACCGGGGCGTTCGAGACCATAGGAAGGGGTCGACGGACCCGTCAAGGCGAGAAGCGTATTGCGCCGCGGCGCCGTCCGGTTAGTCTCCGGCCGCCATGAGCCAGCCCCTCCTGCCCGCGATCGCCGTCCACGGCGGCGCCGGCGCCCTCGACGACTCGGGGACGTCGGGTCTCGGGCCGGACGCCCCCCGCCAGGAGGGGGTGGGGCGTGCCGCAGCCGCTGCCTGGAACCTCCTGCGCCGCGGCGGAAGCGCCCTCGACGCGGTCGTGCTGGCGGCGACCCTGCTGGAGGACGACCCGACCTTCAACGCCGGGACCGGCGCCACGCTCACCGCCGCGGGCCACGTGGAGCTCGACGCCTCCCTGATGGACGGTGCCACCCTCGCCGCCGGGGCGGTGGCCTGCGTCAAGGACGTGAAGAACCCGGTGCTGCTGGCCCGCGCGGTCCTCGAGCGCTCGGGCCACCTCCTCCTCGTGGGCGAGGGCGCGTCGGAATTCGCACGCGAATCGGGGATTCACGCCTGGCCCAACGAGCGGCTGGTCATCCCGCAGCAGCGGGCGCGCTTCGAGGCGGCCCGGGGGGTGAAGCCGGTCGTGGTCGGAGGCGGCACCATCGGGGCGGTCGCGCGCGACCTGGCCGGTCACGTCGCCGCGGCCACGTCCACGGGTGGGACGTTCCTCAAGCGACCCGGCCGCGTGGGGGACTCGCCGATCATCGGCGCCGGCACCTACGCCGACGACCGGCTCGCCGCCGTGTCGTCCACCGGTCACGGCGAGCCCATCATCCGGATCACCCTGGCCCGCTTCGTCGCCGATCGGATGGGAGCCGGGCTTGGCGCCGCGGAGGCTGCGGCGGAGGGAATCCGCGTCCTGGGGGCCCGCGTGGGTGGCCAGGGCGGCGTCATCGTCGTCGGCCCTTCCGGGGAGCCTGGCTTCGCCTACAACACGCCAGCGATGGCCCGCGCCTGGTCGGACCCGTCCGGGATCATCCGGACCGGCCTGAGCTAGCGGCGGCGGACCCTTCCGGACCCGGCGGTCGCGACCGACCCGACCGTTCCCTCCCCCGCCCAGGTCACGTCCCCCGACCCGGCCAGCTGGGCATTCAGGGTGCCGCCGGCCAGCCGGAGGTCGACGTCGCCCGATCCGGAGATCGAGACGCTGGCGTCCTTCACCGCGAAGTCCTTCGCGTCGACGCTGCCCGAGCCGGATAACGCGACCTTCAGGCTCTCTCCCTTGCCGACGAGCTTCACGTCCCCCGAGCCCGAGACCGCGACCCGGGTCGCGCCCGTGTTCCCCTCGACCACGGCGTCGCCCGACCCGGAGATGGCGACCGAGAGGCTCGACGACGGTCCCTCGGCCCGGAGTCCGGCAGACCCCGAGACCCCGGCCTCCAGCGCCGCGGCCACCCCCTTCCAGGCCAGGTTCCCGGACCCGCTCACGCCGAGCTTCACGTCGCGGGGAGTGGGACCCGACTCGGCGGTGCCCTTCCCGCTGCCTCCCACCGAGAGCCCTCGGAATTCGGGCAGGACCACCTTCACGAGCACCCCCTTCGCGGAATCGAACGACCGCTTCCGGGTGAGGACGAGCTCGCCTCCCGAGACCTCGGCCTGGACCCGTTCGGCCATCCCGGGCTCGGCCACGATCTCGACCGACGCCGGGCTCCCCTCGCGGACCTCGACGTCGAAGTCGCCGCGCGATTCGACCCGGGTGAAGCCCCCCCCGACGGGAACGGGGGTGGTGACCGGGGCCGCCAGCGCCAGGATGGGCAGTGCGGCGGCGGCGACGGTGACGGCGAGGAGCGACGGACGGAGCATGGGGATCCTCCCAGGGCGCGAGTGGCGCCGGCGAGCTCCTTACGGTCGTCCCGGAAGACTATTTCAGCACCCTACTTCTGCTTCGACTCCAGGAACGGGCGGATGAGGTCGAGCGGGAGCGGGAAGACGACGTTCGTCCCCTTGTCGCTGGAGATCTCCACCAGGGTCTGGAGGTACCGGAGCTGCAAGGCCCCCGGGGAGCGGGAGATGATGTCGGCCGCCTCGCCGAGCTTGGTGGCCGCCTGGAGCTCGCCCTCTGCGTTGATGACCTTCGCGCGCCGCTCCCGCTCGGCCTCGGCCTGTCCCGCCATGGATCGCCGCATCTCCTCCGGCAGGTCGATCTGCTTCACCTCCACGGCGGTGACCTTCACGCCCCAGGGCTCGGTGTGACGGTCGATGATCTCCTGCAGCTGCCGGTTGATCTTGTCCCGCTGCGAGAGGAGCTCGTCGAGCTCCACCTGCCCGAGGACCGAGCGGAGCGTGGTCTGGGCGAACTGGCTGGTCGCGAAGAGGAAGTCGGTCACCTGGAGGAAGGCGCGGCTCGCCTCCACCACGCGGAAGTAGATGACCGCGTTCACCTTCACCGAGACGTTGTCGCGGGTGATGACGTCCTGGGGCGGCACCTGCTCGGCGGTGACCCGCATGTCGATGATGATCATGCGGTCGATGAACGGGACGATCCACTTCAGGCCGGCGGTGCGGAGACCGACGAAGCGGCCGAGCCGGAGCACCACCCCGTTCTCGTACTCGTTGACGATTCGGATCCCCATGACGAACCAGCCCACCACGAGGGCGACGGGGATGAGCAGACCGAGGGCAGGCATGTTCGATTCTCCTTGGCCGGGCCGGGCCCGGCGTTCACTCAGGGGATGATTCCACGCTGGTCGGGGGCCACCTCGACGTGGAGCACGAGCCCCCGGACCTCCCGGACGCGGATGGCCATGCCCCGCGCGATGGGCTGCGGGGACCTGGCCGCCCAGAGCTCGCCGTGGACGAAGGCCTCGCCGGTGTCGGGCCCGATGTCGCTCCGGGCCTCGCCCACTTCACCCACCATCCCGGGAGCGCCCACCTGCAGCTTCTCCTGCCGCGTCCGGGCAACCTTCCAGCCCACGAATCCCAGGATGGCGGCGAGCGCCAGGGGCGTCGGCCACACCACCCAGGGCGAGAGCGTGAGGTGCGCCGGGTCGAAGCGGTACTCCGCCGAGCTGCGATCGATGAAGAAGAGCGTGCCGATCCCGAGCAGGGCCACCCCGGCAAGCCCGGCGATCCCGTGGGTGGTCATGTACCCCTCGGCCACGAGGAGGGCCACGCCGGCCAGGATGAGCACCAGCGCGCCCACGTTCACCGGGATGACCTTCATGGACAGGAACGCGAGCAGGAGGAAGAAGGCACCCAGCGCGCCGGGGACGATGCCGCCCGGGTGGTAGAACTCGAGCGCGATCCCGAGGGTGCCGAGCATCATGAGGATCGCGATGACGTTGGGGTCGGAGAGGAAGGCCAGCGTCCGCTGGCGGACCGTCATCTCGCCCCGCTCCACCTGGGCGTCGCGGGCGTGGATGACGTGGGTGGACCCGGACCGCGTGAAGGTGCGCCCCTCGGCGAAGGCCAGCGCGGCCGCCATGTCCGGGGCCACCACGTCCACGACCTTCAGCTTCAGCGCCTCGTCGGCGGTCGCCGAGATGCTCTCCCGCACCGCCTTCTCGGCCCAGTCGGCGTTGCGGCCGCGCGCGACGGCGATGCTGCGGGCGAAGGCCGCGGTGTCGTTCTCGACCTTCCTGGCCATCTCCTTGCCGGCCTGCTTCTCGACGTCCTCGCCCCCTCCCGCCACCGGGTGCGCCGCCCCGATGACGGAGGCGGGGTGCATGGCCGCCACGTCGGCCGCCAGGGTGATGAACACCCCGGCCGACCCGGCCCGCGCCCCGCCCGGCCCGACCCAGACCACCACGGGAACGTCGCTCGCCAGCATTCGCTGGACGATGTCGCGGGTGGCCTCGAGGTGCCCTCCGGGCGTGTCGAGGGCGATGGCCACGGCCGAGTAGCCCTCCAGCTTCGCGCGGGCGAGCCCGGACTCCACGTACTCGGCGGTGCCGGTCGTGATGGGGGCCTTCACGTCGAGCAGCAGCACGCGCGAACGCGACGGCTCGGCGGCACCGGACCGGAGGGCGCCGATCGCGCCGGCCGCGGCGAGGCCGGCCACGAGCGCCAGCCGCACGGCGCGCCGGGCGGGTCCGTCGCCGCTCACGTCCCCCTCCCGGAGGTGGGCTTCCCGAACTCCTTCATGACCAGCTGCAGATCGTCCCAGGCCGGCTTCTTCTCGGCGGGATTGCGCAACAGGTACGCAGGGTGGAAGGTGGGCATGAGCTTGACCCCCTCGTACTCCCGCCAGCGCCCGCGCTGGCGGCTGATGGGCGTTCCGTCCCGGAGCAGCGTCTGGACTGCGAAGCGCCCCAGCGCCACGATGACGCGCGGGCGGATGGCGGCGATCTGGGCCTTGAGGAACGGCTCGCAGGCCTCGATCTCGTCGGGCTCCGGGTCGCGGTTGCCGGGAGGGCGGCACTTCACGACGTTGGCGATGTAGACCTCGGGCCGGGAGAAGCCCATGGCCTCGATCATCTTCGTGAGAAGCTGGCCCGCCCGGCCCACGAAGGGCTCTCCCTGCTGATCCTCGTCGGCCCCTGGCCCCTCCCCGACGAACACCAGCTCGGCGAACGGGTTGCCCACCCCGAAGACGAGCCGGGTCCGCCCTCCGTGGAGCTTGCAGCGGATGCACTCGCCCAGCCCGGAGCGGACGGCGAGGAGCGGCTCGCTGCCGCAGCCCTTGTCGGACAGGGCGTACCCTCCCGGCCCCGGAGCGACCGTGGGTGCGGCCGCGGCGCGGCCTGCCGGAACGGGGGGCGCGGTGGATGGCCCGATCTCCCGGATCCCGGCGTCGCGCAACCACCAGAGATGGCGCATGGCCTCGGCGGCCGCCTCGGCCGCCTCCACCGGGATCTTGGGATCGCCGCTCATGACCGGGGACGGCGGGCGTCGAGGAGAGGGACCGCGCGGTCGAGGATGGCGTCGGCGACGGCGCCCTTCGTGCCCTCCACCTCCTCGACCCGAGAGGGGCCGACGATCGAGACCCGGTTGCGGTCCCCGCCGAAACCGGCGCCGGGGGCGCCCACGGCGTTCGCCACCACGAGGTCGCAGCGCTTCCGGACGAGCTTCTCCCGCGCGTTCGGGACCACGTCCTCGGTCTCGGCGGCGAAGCCCACCAGCACCGGCGACCGGGCGCCGCCGGCCAGCCGCTCGCCGACGCGGGCCAGGATGTCGGGGGTCCGCTCGAGCACCAGCGTCTCCGGGCCGCCCGCCTTCTTCTTCTTGGTGGCGGAGGGATCGCGCGGGCGGTAGTCGGAGACGGCCGCGGCGGCCACGAAGAGGTCCTGCTCGTCCGCTGCACCCAGGACGGCGGCGGCCATCTCCTCGGCCGTGTCGACCCGGACCACCCGGACGCCGTCGGGGTCGCGAAGGAACGTGGGGCCCGAGACCAGGAGCACGTCGGCGCCTCGCCTCGCCGCAGCCCGCGCCAGCTCGAAGCCCATCCTCCCCGTGGACGGGTTGGAAAGGTGGCGGACGGGGTCGAGCGGCTCTCGCGTCGGGCCCGCCGTGACCAGCACCCGTCGCCCGGCCAGGTCCCTGGGACCGAGGATGCGTGCCGCCGCGGCCGCGATCTCGGGGGATCGGCGAGCCGGCCCTCCCCGACGTCCCCGTCAGCCAGCTCGCCGCTCGAAGGCCCCACCACGTGCCAGCCACGAGCGCGCAGCGCATCGAGGTTCTCCTGCACGGCCGGGCCTTCCCACATCCGGGTGTTCATGGCCGGCGCCAGGAGGACCGGGCAGGTGCAGGCGAGCGCGGTCGTGGTGACGGCGTCGTCCCCCATGCCGGCCCGGAGCCGCGCCAGGAGGTCCGCCGTCGCCGGTGCGACGATCAGGAGGTCGGCGCGGCGGGCCAGCTCGAGGTGTCCGTAGGATGCCTCGGAGGCCGGGTCGAGGAGGTCCACCAGCACCGGGTGTCCGGAGAGGGCCTGGAAGGTGAGCGGGGCGACGAAGCGGGTGGCGTTCGGCGTCATCACCACGCGGACGTCCGCACCCCCCTTCACGAGGAGGCGGACGACCTCGCAGCTCTTGTAGGCGGCGATGCCGCCGCCCACGGAGAGGATCACGGTGCGGTCGCGAAAGGTGCCCATCGCAGTTCGTTCAGTATCATGTCCCGGAAAGTGGACAGCGGCCACATGGATATCGCGCCCCCGGCGGCGCGCCCGTCGAAGTCCGGGCTGGGGTTCTTCCTCCTCCTCATGGTCCTGTACGTGGGGCTGGGCGGAACGGCCCAGTCGATCCACCCCGTCGCGGGGCTCCTCTGGACGGAGCTCTTCGTCTTCCTGGTCCCGGCGGGGTTCGTGACGGCGGGGTCCAACCTCCGTCCGGGGCCCTTCCTGCTCCTGGCGCGGCGGCCGGCGGCGCGCCAGGTCGTGCTCGGGGCGGCCTGCGGACTCGCCCTCTTCTTCGCGGCCGGCGGCATCATGTCGCTCACCACCCTGCTCGTCCCGCGCGCCTGGGTGGACACCTTCGACGTGACCCGGCTCTTCGAGGGATCGCCTCGCCACCAGCTGGGAATGGCGGTCGTGGCCTCGGTGCTCGCCCCGTTCGCCGAGGAGGTCGCCTTCCGCGGGTACCTGCTCTCGGCCCTCCGGACCCACCTGCCCACCGGCGCCGCCATCGCCGCCTCGTCGATCCTGTTCGCCGCCATGCACCTCGACCCGGTCCGCTTCCCCGCCGTGCTCTTCCTCGGGCTCTTCCTGGGGTGGCTCGCCTGGAGGTCCGGGTCGATCTGGCCGGCCGTCGCCGCCCACGCGGTCAACAACGGGCTGGGATCGCTCGTGGCGGCGGGCGGCGCCGCCGAGCCGGGGGCAGGTGGATCGGTGGCAGCCAGCCTGGCCGTGCTCGCCGTGGGGCTCGTGGCGCTGGCGCCGCTGGCGCTGGCCTGGATGCGAGCCACTCCTGAGCCTCCCGACGCCTCGGCGGGTCTCGTCCGAACCGATCCCTCCGATCCGTCCATCCGCTTCCGGCTGCCGCTCGTGCCGCCCGGGTGGAGCGCGCTGGCCGGGCTCGGGGTCCTGCTCTACCTCGGCCTCGTCGCGCTCGGGGCGCTCTCCGGGTAGCGGGGTACCTAGGTGGGTCGCCGGTAGAAACAGCACTTGAGGTAGCGCCCCTCGCGGAACTGCGGCGCCACGGGGTGGTCGGGCGGCTGCCGACGGTCCTCGACCAGCTGGAGGTCGATCCGGGCCTTGAACGCGGCCTCCTTCACGGCATCGTGGAACTGCTCGGGCGAGACCCGTGCGCTGCAGCTGGCGGTCACGAGCAGGCCCCCGGGGGCGAGGACCTGGAGCGCAGCACGGTTCAGGGCGGAGTAACCGGCCAGGGCCCCCTCGACCGCCTTCTGCGACTTGGCGAAGGCGGGAGGGTCGCACACCACGAGGTCGAACCTCCTCCCCTGGGCCTTGTACCGGCGCAGGATCTCGAAGGCGTCCTCGGCAGCGAAGGCGTGGTCGGCGGGGTCGAGCCCGTTGACGCGGAAGTTCTCGCGGGCCAGCCTGATGGCGTCCTGGTCGACGTCGATCGTGACCACGTGGTGCGCCCCTCCGAGGGCCGCGGCCACCGAGAAGCCTCCCGTGTAGCCGAACAGGTTGAGCGCATCGCCGCGGCCGGCGGACATCTCCCGCAACAGCCTCCGGTTCTCCCGCTGGTCCAGGAAGAGCCCGGTCTTCTGTCCGAGCCGCACGTCGACGAGGAGCTTCATCCCGTGCTCGTCGATCTCGAATCCGCTCCGGGGGCGGAGCGCCCCAGAGGACCCGGCCCTGCGGCTTGGCGTCGTCGGAATCGTCGTCGCGCGGGACCTCGTCCCGCCCGAAGACCCCGGCCAGGCCCTCCACCTCCTGCTTCAGGGCCTCCACGATGCTCGCCCGGTGAGGCGTGAGCCCCGCCGAGTACAGCTTCAGCACCACGAAGTCCGAGTAGCGGTCCACCACCAGGCCCGGGAGCCCGTCGTTCTCACCGTGGACCAGCCGGTAGCCGGTGGTGCCCCGCACCAGGTCCTTGCGCAGCGCCAGCGCGCGCCGGATGCGGCCGCGCCAGAAGTCGTGGTCGACCGTCTCGGCGGGCTCGCGGGTGAGGACCCGCACCGTGATGGCCGAGTGCGGGTCGAGGTAGCCGCGGGCCACGAAGCGCCCGTCCTCGACCACGTCGACGATGGCGCCGGCCTCGACGCCCTTTGGCGGCTTCGCGATGGCCTTCCGGAATACCCAGGGGTGGCCGGCGCGCAGGTGGCGCACCAGGTCCTTCTGCAATTCCAGCGTCGCCTCGACCTCGCTCACGCCGCCCTCCCCCGCTCGGAGAGTCCCCGGGCGAAGTTCCCGATGACGAGCCCCGGGCGCGCCTCGCGCATCGCCCGCAGCAGGGCCGGAACCCCCAGCGCCGGTCCGCCCCCGCCGCGCTCCCGGGCGATCTCCCAGTAGACGTCCGGGTCCATGGCCAGCGACCGGGCCTGCACCTGGTCGGCCCCGACCCTGCGCACCATCGAGGCCAGCCGCTCCACCTCCACTTCACGGTCCGTCACGCCGGGGAAGACCAGGAGGTTGAGCGCCAGGTAGAGCCCCTTCTCCTTCGCCACCTCCATGGAACGCTCCAGGTCGGCTAGACCGTACCGGACCGGCCGGTAGTAGGCTGAATAGAGGTCGGCGGACGCGGTGTTGAGGGAGATCCGCACTGCGTCGAGCCCGGCGTCGGCGAGCGCGGCCAGGGCTCCGGGCAGCGACCCGTTGGTGTTCACGTTGATGGAGCCGCGACCGGTCCGCTCGCGGACGAGCCGGATGGCCCGCGCGATCTCCCTCCATCGGAGCAGGGGCTCGCCCTCGCACCCCTGCCCGAAGCTGATCATGGTCCGGCCCGAGGCGGTCTCGAGGTGCGCCGCCCCGACCTCGGCCATCTCCTCCGCGGTCGGGGCCCGGAGGATCCGGTCGTGGCTGGACGGGGGCATGCCCTCGGCCGTCTCGGAGAGGCATCCGACGCAGCGCGCATTGCAGGCGGCCGATGCCGGTATGGCCCCTTCGTCCCTGCCGTAGAAGGTGTTCTGCGCGGTGAAGCAGGACCACTGGAGCGCGCAGCGGGCGAGTTGCCGGTAGACCGGGTTGTCGGCGCGGGCCAGCCGCTCCTCGACGAGGCCGGGAAGGTCGGCGGTGGAGTGTCGCTCCGGGTCCCAGTGGCGGCGCCGGTCGGTGTGGAGGGCCCAGGCGACCGGACCGTCGGGGCCGAGGGCGGCCGCCGTGTAGGCCCACTGCGGCAGGACGGGCGGCCCCACCGTCCCGAGAGGCGGACGGGCGGCGGCGGGGAGGAGCGTCCGCGTGTACCCCGGGGGCAGCGTGGCTCCCACGGCGACGGGCGCGAAGTTGCGGCGTCCGACCCGGACCTCCCGGAGGACCACCTGCTCTCCGGTCTCCGGGTCGAAGCCCACGGGGCGTCGCCCGGGCAGGACGCAGAGCGTCCCGCCCGCCGGCAGCGGGAGCGGACGGCCGGTCGGGCGAAGGGTGTCGCCGCCCGACCGGGCGGCAGCCTGGAGGCGGGGATGGTCGTAGACGACACCCTGTTCGTCGGCGAATAACAGTCGGTACATGGCGGGGTTGCACGATTCATAGCACCGGGCGATTGCCCGCGCCTGCAGGGGCATTAGGTTGATGGACGACTCCACTACCCGCATGGGGCGTCCGGGGTGGGAACAAACGTCTACGTCCACCCGTTTCCAGCCGAAGGGGGGATCACCTTGTCGTCGAATCGAGCCATCGAAAGCACCCGCCGGGAGTTCGAGGCGCTTGCGCTGCAACACCTCGACGGCCTCTACGCTGCGGCGCTCCGGCTGACCAAGAACCCCGGCGATGCGGAGGACCTGGTCCAGGATGCCGTCCTCCGGGCGTTTCGCTTCTTCGACAAGTTCGAGCGGGGCACCAACATCAAGGCCTGGCTCTACAAGATCCTCACCAACACCTTCATCAACCGGTACCGGCGGACCACCAAGGAACGCAACATCGTCGAGGACGACCGCGACTCGGTGCAGGACCGCCTGGTGTCACGGGATGCGGCCGACGTCGCCGAGGACCCGGAGCGGGCCTTCTTCGACCGGCTCCTCTCCGACGACGTGCTGCGCGCCATCGACTCGATTCCGGTCGATTTCCGCCTGGCCGTGATCCTCGCCGACCTCCAGGACTTCTCCTACAAGGAGATCGCCGACATCCTCGACGTCCCGGTGGGAACGGTGATGAGTCGCCTCTTCCGCGGACGCCGCCTCCTGCAGAAGCTGCTCGCGGAATACGCGGCCTCGTCGGGAGTGTTGCACGCGGGCGGGGACGATGGGAGCATCCACGACCGGAGCATCGACCTCGATGGCTGGAAGCGGAAGCGCGGCATCACGTAGCACCGGACCGGGTACATGACTCACGGCGCCACATCCAGGACGACCTTCGACTGCGGCGACGTGGCCCGGCTCCTCGAGCCGTATCTCGACGGCGAGTTCGGAGAGGACGACCGCGCCTCCCTCGAGGCCCACCTGTCGGCCTGCACCGGCTGCCGGGACGGGGCCGCGTCGGCCATGGCCTTCCGCTCGGCGCTCCGGGCGCGGCTGCGCGAAGCCTTCGCTCCCGGATCCCCCCACTCCGCGGCGCCCGATTCGCTCCGGCGCAGGATCTCGGCCGCCCTCGATGCCGAGGCGGAGCGCCCCGCGGCCTGGTGGCGTCGCATCGTCTCCCCCCTCCCTGTGGCGGCCATGGCCGCGTGCGTGGCAGGTGCGCTGGTGGTCTTCGCCGGGCATCGCGCCACCGACCCGCTCGTGGAGGAGGCCGTTCGCAAGCACGCCCGCGACCTCCCTCTCGAGATCAGCACCGCGTCGATCGCCCCGGAGGTCATCCCCGGGATGCTGGCGTCCAAGCTCGACTTCAACCCGAAGCCGCCTGCCTTCCGCGGCGGCGGTGTGAAGCTCGTCGGGGCGCGGCTGGCGAACCTTCGCGACTGGCCTGCGGCCTACATGCGCTACGAGACGCCACGCGGTGGGCGCCTCGGCCTGTTCATCATCGACGACCCCAAGCGGCGCGTGGCCGACGAGGGGCACGCAGTCCGGGCCGGCCCGGAGACCATCTGGGTGATGAACATGCGCGGCTACAACGTGGCCGTCTGGCGCCGCAACGAGATCGTCTACTCCCTCGTCTCCGACCTCGACGAGGCCGATCTCGTGCGCCTGGTCGAGACCGCGCAGTCCGTCGAGCGATAGCGCCCCACCTCGCCGGTTTTTGACAACCCGTTCGGGGCGACCCTAGGATCCCCGGATGCAGAAGAACGTCCTCCTCATCGAGAGCGACACCTCCTTTGCGCGCGCGATGTCGAATGCCCTCGAGTCCAGGGGCTACGGCGTCCAGACGAGTCCCGACGGCAAGGAGGGGTTCGAGCTCGCGCGGGCCCTCCACCCGGACTGCGTGGTGCTCTGCGTGGAGCTGCCCGGCCTCTCCGGCTACTCCTGGTGCAACCGCCTCAAGAAGGACGGCGATCTCAAGTCCATCCCGCTCGTCATCACCAGCTCGGAGGCGACTCCCGAGACCTTCGATCAGCACAGGAAGCTGAAGACCCGCGCCGAGGACTACCTCCTCAAGCCCTTCCCTCCCGAGACCCTGGTCGACCGGGTCTCCGCGCTGGTGGGCCTGCCCGAGGCCTCGCCGCAGGACGAGGATCTCGTCACGCTGGACGACGTCGAGCTGGAGGGCGCCCCTGGCGACGCGGCCCCGCCCCCGCCGGAGGAGGACGCCGACCTCAAGATGCTCGACGACGCCTTCGACAGCATCAGCCGGGGCGGCGACGAGCCCGGCTCCCGGGCTCCTGGCATGCCGGCCTCCGAGCCCCCGCTCACCCTCATGCCCGACGCCGACGAGTCGCCGGCCCTCTCCGAGTTCGACCGGGAGATGGCCGCTGCGCTCGCCTCCCTCGCCGAGGAGGCGGCGGAGGCGTCGAAGGTGGAGCCTTACGCCCCGTCCCCGCGCAAGGTCGAGCCCCGCGTGGAGTCGGTGGCGCAGGAGGAGACGCCCATCCTCCTCGACGACGTCGAGGTCCTCCCGGTCGTCGACGAGGCGGCCGTCGCCGCGCTCCAGGCGGCGCAGGAGGAAGCCGCCGCACTTCGCGCCGAGCTCGACTCGGCGCGGGAGCAAGGGGAGCGGTCGCGGCAGGAAGGCGATTCCCTCCGCGACGAGGTGGCCCGGCTCCGCAGCCAGGCCGACGAGGCGGATCGGCTCCTGGCCCTCCGCGACGCCGAGGTGGCGGCGCTGCAGGGGAGGCTCGAGGCCGCGGGCGAGCAATCCACGCGGGCCGAGGCCCGATCGGCGGAGCTCGACGGGGAGCTGGCCGGGCTCCGATCCAAGCTCTCCGACGCCGAGAGGTCGGCGACGGAGCGGGGCGCCGAGCTGGTCGACGCGGAGCGACGGACCGAGGAGCTCGAGCGCGAGATCGAGGTCGCCAGGGCCGAGGCCGAGGGCCTGCGCGCGGAGATCGAGTCCCTCCGTTCCACCGCGGACGGCGTTCGCGGCGAGGCCGCAGGGCTGCGCAACGAGGTCGCCACGCTGGGCGCGACGGTGGATGGACTGCGGGCCGAGGCCGACAGGCTGCGGTCCGAGGGCGAGTCGCGCCGCGCCGACGCGGACGGCCTTCGCGCCGAGGGCGAGTCGCTCCGGGCCGAGATCGCCTCGCTCCGAGCCGACGCCGAGGCCCGTGGCTTCGAGGCGGAAGCGCTCCGGAGCGAGATGGAGACCCACCGGGAGGCCGCCCAGGCCTTCCGGGCCGAGGTCGAGACCCGGGCCACCGGCCAGGCCCGGCGCATCCAGGAGCTCGAGGAGCAGGCCGCCCAGCACGAGGAGCGCGTCCTGCGGGCCTACCAGAAGATCAAGAGCGACGAGAAGCTGCGGGACAAGACCCGCAAGGCGCTCGCCATGGTGCTCCAGATCCTCGAGGAGCGCGAAGGCTAGCCCCTCCGGCGGCGCCGCAGCGCCGAGGCCACCTCGGAGAGCTCCTTCACTCCGAGCATCCGGGAGGCCGCGAAGTAGGCCACCGCGCCGGCGACGATGGGGACCAGCGCCAGGGGTGCCTGCCGGGCGAGCCCTTCCCCGGGCAGGTACGGCGCGATCGCCGCCTTCACCCCCAGTACCACCCCGACCATGGCCGCCGAGGCCAGCAGGGTCCGGCCCAGCTGCCGGTAGATCCCCGCGTTCCCCAGCCCCCCGTGCCGCCACTTCCAGGCCACTGCCAGGACGGCGAAGTTGGCCGTGGCGGCGAGCGCCGTTCCCAGGGCGATGCCCTTGAATCCCAGCACCGGGTGGAGCAGCAGGACCAGCGCGACGTTCGAGGCCATGCCGACGACGCTCCCGATCACCGGGATGCGGGCCTCGTCGATGGCGTAGAACGCCGGGGCGAAGACCTTGACCGCCGAGTACCCGTACAGCCCCACCGCGTAGAAGACCAGCGCGTCGGCCGTGGCCGAGGCGTCGGTGGCGCCGAACCGCCCGTGCTCGTAGACGAGCGAGATGATGGGGTGGGCCAGCGCGATGAGCCCCACCGCGGCGGGCACGTTCAGGAAGGCCACCAGGCGCATGGCCGAGCCGAGCGTCTCCCGCACCCCGTCCATGTCTCCCGCGGCGACCCGCTGCGCCACGCCCGCGCCGGCCACGGTGGCGATGGCCACCCCGAAGACGCCGAGCGGGAGCTGCATGAGCCGGAAGGCCATCAGCAGCCAGGTGTTCGCGCCCACCTCGTGCGAGGCGAAGATGGTGTTGACGAGGATGTTCACCTGGGTGGCGGAGAGCCCGATCACCGCGGCGCCCATCAGCCGCCCGATGCGGCGGATCCCCGGGTCGGCCAGCGCGGCCCTCCCGAAGATGGGCCGCAGGCGGAAGCCCAGCGCGCGCAGGCTGGGCCACTGTGCGGCGAGCTGCAACGCCCCGCCCACCAGCGTCCCCACCGACCAGCCGATCGCAGCTCCCCGGGGCCCCTTTCCGGTCGCCCAGAGCCACGCCCCCACCGCGATGGCCCCCACGTTGAAGAGCGCCGGGGCCAGCGCGGGCGCGGTGAAGCGCGACCGGGCATTCAGCATCCCCATGGCCACGGCCGAGAGGGACACCAGCAGCAGGAACGGCATCATGATCCGGGTGAGCGAGACGGCGAACTCCGCCTCCTCCGGACCGAACCCGGGCGCGAGCGCGCGCACGACGAGCGGGGCCGCGACGAGTCCGCAGAGCACGATACCCCCGACGACGAGGAGGACCATGCCGACGAGCGCGTTGGCGAGACGGAGGGCGTCCTCCTCTCCCCTCTTCGCGTGGGCCTCGGCGAAGGTGGGAACGAAGGCCGAGGAGAGCGCCCCCTCCGCGAAGAGATCCCGGAGCAGGTTCGGGATGCGGAAGGCGACGACGAAGGCGTCCGACCAGCGGTTGGCGCCGACCAGCGCGGCGAAGAGCTGGTCGCGCACCAGCCCCAGCACGCGCGACACCATGGTCGCGGCGGAGAGCCAGATCGCCCGCCCCATCCGCATCCGCGCCGCCCCTCTCAGTGCCCGGGATCCGGCATCCGCTAGTGCTTCCCGCCGGCCGGCCCCTTGGACGCCATCTCCCGCTTCATCACCCACCCCTTGGCCTGGGCCTGGACGGTCGCGGGAACGTTCCGGTCCCGCGCCAGCTCCTTGATGTCCTTCTCCTGGAGCGTGGGGAGGAACTTGAGGGCGGTGGGCAGCGGCACCTTGGGGTTCCGGACCAGGGCGGCCCGCAGGGCGTACACCTTGAGGAAGTCGCGCCGCTCGTAGATGTACCGGAGCACCTCGGCTCCCGCGGTCCTCGAGTTGGCGAGCGAGAGGATCTCCCCGTCGGTGATGCGGGGGCTCTGGACCGCTGCCAGGCTGACCAGCCGGTTGGAGTCGCGCAGGAGCAGCATGCGGGCCTCGCGGTTCCCGAGGGTGGCCAGCTTGATCTTCTGGGACACCGACATCTTGAGGACCCGCTGGGTCATGGTGAGCCGCTGCTCCTCCTGCTCCGGCGTGGGCGGCGGCATCGAGCCGCCCTTGTCCTCGAGGTCGTGCGCCAGCTCGGCCTGGTACTCGGCCATGAGGGTCTCGGCCGAGTCCTCGGAGGGCCGGGCCGTCGGATCGGTGCCGTGGATCCGGCGATGAGCCTCGACGAGCTGCGGGACGTCGAGGAGGACCAGGCCGTTGCGCACGCAGAAGTCGCAGGCGCCGTCCACCGTGGAGGCGGGCGCGCCGGGGTTCCGGCACAGCCCCCGGATGATGTCGTCGTGGCGGAGGAGCCGGAGCTCGTTCTGGCGGATGATCTCCAGCAGCGGCCCCGGCACGACCGGGGCGAGCCGGGCCACCGTCTCGTCGGACGTGGCGGGGTTGAGCAGGATGGACTGCAGCGCGCCGGACGCCGACCCGAGCCGGTCCGCAAGCCAGTCGAGCACCGGCGCGTCGAGCGACTCGGATCGCAGGGCCGTGGACCAGACCCGCTCGGGCAGCGCGGCCGCGGTGCGGGCAGCCGTCTCGCGGACCCCGGCCTCGCCGTCGAAGGAGAGGAAGAAGAGCATCGTCACCAGGTCGCCCGGCGCGACCGCGGGGACGAGCCCCTTGGCACCCATCATGCGGAGCGCCACCGGGGCCCTGGCGTCGACGTGCTTCTGGAGGGCCGGCGAGAGCGCCTCGAGCGGGAGCGGGCAGTCGGGCACCGGCTCAGCCCTCCCCGTCCGTCCGCGGGGCGTCGCCGGGGGTCGGGTGGCGCGCCGTCCACCCGTGGTGAATGCGCCCGAGCATCCGGTTCAGCCAGTTGCGCCGGGAGAGGAACGGGAGCACGGGCCTCTGCCGGGTTCCCAGCGACTGCCGTGCCGCGGTGAGGTCGGCGTTTCCCGGGTGGAAGGCCAGCCCGCGCTCCAGGGCGCGCACGGCACGCACGCGCTGCCCCAGCGCCATGGCGACCTGCGACTGGTTGATGACCAGCTCCGGGTCGGGCCGTCCGTTCCGGACCGCTCCGTCGACGAGGACCACGCCCAGGTTGGAGTTCTTCTCGACGAGGACGAGCGTGAGCCCGTACCAGGACTGAACGCGAGGGTCGGACGGGGCGCGGCGGTGGGCCTGGCCGAACATCTCGTGGGCGCCCTCCTGGTCGCCGCTGCGGAACCGGCGAAGCCCCTCCTCCAGTGCGGACGCCGCCTCCGGTGGCAGGGCGCGGTCACCCGTCTGGGCGGTGGTGCCGCTCACGCGTTCATCTCGTGGATGAGCCGGAGGCCGTCGAGGGTGAGGTGCTCGTCGACCTCGGCGATGGCCCTGGAGAGACCCGCCACCAGCGGGGCGAGTCCCCCGGTGGCGACGACCAGCGCGGGGAAGGGCAGCTCGGCCTGCATGCGCTCGCAGATGCCGTCGACCAGCCCCACGTACCCGTACACGAGCCCGCTCTGCATGCTGGCGACGGTGTTCTTCCCCACCACGTGGGGCGGGCGGGCGAACTCCACCCGCGGCAGCTTGGATGCGTTGCGGAAGAGGGCCTCCATGGAGATGGAGATCCCCGGGGCGATGGCGCCGCCCAGGTACTCCCCCCGCGGCGAGACCGCGTCGAAGGTCGTGGCGGTCCCGAAATCGACCACGATGAGTCCCTGCCGGAAGCGGGTGAAGGCGGCCACCGCGTTCACCACCCGGTCGGCGCCCACCTCGCGCGGGTTGTCGTAGAGGATGGGCAGGCCGGTCTTCACTCCGGGTCCGATGAAGAGCGGCTTCACCCCGAAGTAGCGCTGGGCCATCTGCTCGAGCGCGAAGGCCAGCGGGGGCACCACGCTGGAGATGGCGATGGCCCGCACCCGGGCCGGGTCCAGGCCCACCGAGGCGTAGAGCTGCCGGACCAGGATGCCCCACTCGTCGTAGGTGCGGCTCTGCGACGTCTCGACGCGCCACTGCTGTCGGAGGGATGTCCCCTCGAAGGCGCCGAGCACGGTGTTGGTGTTGCCGACGTCGATGGCGAGAAGCACGGCGGGAGGGTAGCCTCACGCCCCTGCCGGGTCAACGCGACCGACGAGCCGCACGTCGCCCGCCACGACGCGCGACACACCGGCCCGGCCCCGCACCAGGAGCGCCCCGGAGTCGTCGATGTCCACGGCGACCCCGGCGATCTCCCCGCCGTCCCCGTCGACCCGCACCTCCCGGCCGAGGGTGACGGAGCGTTCCCGCCAGGCGTCCCGGATCGGACCGAATCCCTCGGCGGCGTGCAGGTCGAGCCACTGCTCGAGCTCCGACAGCAGGGCCGCCGCGAAGAGCGCCCGTGGCACCGGCTGGTCGCGCTCGATGGCGAGGCTGGTCGCCACCTCGCGGAGGTCGGCGGGGAAGTCCTCGACGCTGGAGTTGAGGTTCACCCCGATGCCCAGGATCACCCAGTGCACGGCGTCGGCCTCGGCCGAGAGCTCGGTGAGGATGCCGGCCACCTTGCGCCCGTCGACCAGCAGGTCGTTCGGCCACTTGATCCCGGCTTCGACTCCGGCCTTCCGGCAGGCGTCGCAGGCCGCCACCGACGCCACCAGCGTCAGCTCGGGGGCGCGCTGCGGCGGCAGCGGCGGCCGGAGGATCACCGACAGGTAGAGGTTCTGCCCGGCCGGAGACGACCAGGACCGGCCGCGCCGGCCGCGTCCGGCCGTCTGGCACTCGGCGATCACGACCTCGCCGTGCTCGGCGCCCGCCTCGGCGAGCTCGCGGGCCCGGTCGTTGGTGGAGGGCACCTCCTCGCTGCAGTGGAGCCTCTGCCCCAGGTCGTGGGTGTTGAGGAGCGGCCCGATCTCCAGCGCGCCCAGGCGGTCCGGAATGGCCACCAGACGGTAGCCCCGGGCGGGGACGGCCTCGATCCCGTAGCCCTGGCCGCGCAGCGAGTTGACGTGCTTCCAGACAGCCGCCCGGGAGAGCCCGAGCTTGCCGCTGATGGCCTCGCCGGAGACGAAGTCGTCCGCCGCCTCGGCGAGGAACGCGAGGACAAGTTCCTCGCTCCCCGGTGCGACCTCGGCCATCCACCGATTCTCGGGGGGGGCGCGAGGGCTGTCAAACCACCGGGCGGGTCGTCGCGGCGGGCTCGATCTCGAACGAGATGTCGGCGGCCCGCGCGCTGTGGGTCAGCGCACCCATGGAGACGAAGTCGACCCCCGTCGCCGCGACCCGCGGCAAACGCTCGAGGGTCATGTTGCCGCTGGCCTCGAGGAGGACCCGGCCGGCGGCTCGCCGGACGGCCCCGGCCATGGCCTCGTCCCCCATGTTGTCGAGGAGGACGATGTCGGCTCCGGCGGCGATGGCCTCGTCGAGACCGGGCAGGTCCACGACCTCCACCTCGACCCGGAGCATGGCGTTGCCCCGGGCGCGGGCGCGGCGGACCGCCTCCCCCACCCCGCCACAGGCCGCCACGTGGTTGTCCTTCACCAGGATGCCGTCGCCCAGGGAGAAGCGGTGGTTCACCCCTCCCCCCGCGCGGACCGCCTCCTTCTCGAGGCGCCTCCAGCCCGGGGTGGTCTTTCGGGTGTCGAGGAGCCGGGTCCGTCCCCCGGCCGCCGCCAGGGCGTCGGCTGCACGGCGCGTCCCGGTGGCCACGCCGGAGAGGCGCTGCAGGAAGTTGAGCGCGGTCCGCTCGGCGGCGAGCAGCGCCCGAACCGGCCCGGTCGCCTCGCCGAAGGTCTCCCCCTTGGCCACCCGCGCCCCGTCCCCGCGGTCGAACCGGCACGCCGCCCCGAGCCGCTCGAAGACCCGGACCGCCACGGCCGTGCCGGCCAGCACCAGGTCCTCCTTCGCGAGGAACGTGCCGCACCCCTGCTCGCCGGCCGGGATGGTGGCCTCGCTGGTGGCGTCTCCGAGGGAGAGGTCCTCCTCGATCGCCAGGTCGAGGAGGCGTTCCACGGCGGGGGCGAGCTCGGCCATGGTCATCTCCTCGAAGGCCGCCGCCTCGCGGCGCCCGTCTTCTTGCCGGCGACGCCCTTCGGCGCCGGCGTCTTCTTCACGACCTTCCGCTTCGCCGCCGTCTTCTTCTTCGCGACTGCCTGCTTCTTCGCCGGCGCCTTCGGCTTCGGCGCCGACTTTCCCGTGGCCACCGCCTTCTTCCCCTTCGGGGGGGCCTTCCGGGCCACGGCCAGCGCCCCGGAGAGCCTCCGGACCATTGCACCGCTGCCCTTCTTGACCATCTTCCCGGCCGGCTTGCGGACCAGGTTCGCCTTCTGCTTCACCGCCAGCCGATCGGGCTCCCGTCGCGCGAGCGCCTCAGGCGGAACCGGGACCGCGGGCGGGACCGCAGCCGCGACCGGTGCCGCTGCCGGGACCGGCGCCGCGACCGGCGCGGAATCGCCGGAGAGGAGCGCGCGATGCGCCTCGAGGTTGCGGCGCTTCTCCCCGAGCTCCTCGACGCGCGCCCGGGCCTCCTCGACGACCTCCTTCGGCGCCCGCTCGACGAAGCTGGGGTTCGCGAGCCGCTTCGCCACGCCGTCCACCTCGGCGGCGAGCCGGGCGATCTCCTTGTCCACCCGGGCGGTCTCGGCGGCCATGTCGACCGCGCCGGCGAGCGGGATGAGCACCTCGAACCCGTCGCCCACGGAGACGGCACACTGGGGCCTGCGGCCGGCCGGGCGACCGGCCTCGTGGAGGACGAGCCCTTGCACGTTGCCGAGCCGCTCCACCCGACCCTGCTCCGAGCGGAGCGTGGCCAGCGCCTCGGCGGACAGCCCTCCCACCTCGACGCCGTGGAAGACCGACTTCCACGGGACGTTCATCTCGCCGCGCACGTTGCGGATGGCCTCGATGACGCCCAGGACCGGGCCGAAGCTCCGTTCCGCCGCCTCGTCCACCGGGCGCCGCTCCGGGTAGGAGGCCTCCAGCAGCGACGGCGCCCACCGTCCGTCCCCCACCCGCTGCCCGAGCATCTGCCAGAGCTCCTCGGTGACGAAGGGCATCAAGGGGTGGAGCAGCCGGAGCGCCGTGTCCAGCGCGTGGGCCAGCACCGCCTGGGACCCGGCCTTCTTCTCGGCGTCGTCGCCGTAGAGCGCCTCCTTGGACGAGCTCGATGTACCAGTCGCAGAGGTCGTTCCAGCAGAAGCGGTAGACGGTGCTGGCCGCCTCGTCGAAGCGATACGCCTCCAGCGCGTCCACGGTCGCGTTCACCGCCCGTGCAAGCCGGGCGAGCAGCCAGCGGTCGGCCGGGGTGCGGGCCAGCTCGGCGGATCGGGACGGGTCGGGCGCCCCCTCCAGGTTCATCAGCGCGAACCGGGTGGCGTTCCAGAGCTTGTTGGCGAAGGCCCGGAAGCCCTCGATGCGGTCCTTGGCGAGCTTGATGTCGCGACCCTGGGCGCTGGTCAGGGCGGCCAGCGTGAAGCGCAGCGCATCGGCGCCGTACTTCCCGGTGATGTCCAGGGGGTCGATGACGTTCCCCTTGGTCTTCGACATCTTCTGCCCCTTCTCGTCCCGCACCATGGGGTGCAGGAAGACGGTGCGGAAGGGGACGTCGCCCATGAAGTGGATGCCCATCATCATCATCCGGGCCACCCAGAAGAAGATGATGTCGTGCCCGGTCTCCATGACCGAGGTCGGGTAGAAGGTCTCGAGCTCCTTCGTCCGATCGGGCCAGCCCAGCGTGGAGAAGGGCCAGAGGGCCGAGGAGAACCAGGTGTCGAGGACGTCCTCGTCCTGGTGCAGGGCCCGCTCGCCGCAGGTGGCGCACGACTCCGGCGTGGTCCGCGAGACCGTGGCGTGGCCGCTGGGGCAGTACCAGGCCGGGATCTGGTGCCCCCACCAGAGCTGGCGCGAGATGCACCAGTCGTGGATGTTGCGCATCCACGCCATGTACGTGTTGGTCCAGCCCTCGGGGATGAAGCGGGTGCGCCCCTCCTCCACGGCGGCGATGGCCGGCCGGGCCAGCGGCTCGATCTTCACGTACCACTGGTCGGAGAGGAGCGGCTCGAGCACGGTCTCGCAGCGCTGGCAGCGGCCGAGCGGGAGGAGGTGGGCCTTCGCCCCGCGCTCCAGCCCCTTCCCGGCCAGCGCCGCCTTGACCGCCTTCCGGGCCTCGAAGCGGTCCATGCCCTGGAAGGGGCCCGCCTCGGCCGTCATGCGCCCGTCCGGGCCGATGACCGACAGGAGGGGGAGCGCGTGGCGCTGCGCCACCTCGAAGTCGTTGAAGTCGTGCGCGGGCGTCACCTTCACGGCGCCGGTGCCGAACTTCGGGTCGACCAGCACCGCATCGGCCACCACCGGGAACTCCCGCCCGGTCAGCGGGTGGCGCACGTTCCTGCCCACCACCGCGCGCCAGCGGTCGTCGTCCGGGTGCACCGCGATGGCCGTGTCGCCGAGCATGGTCTCCGGGCGGGTGGTGGCGACCACGATCTCGCCCGACCCGTCGGCGAGCGGGTACGCGAAGCTCCAGAGCTCGCCGGGGTGGTTCTCCTCGTGGTTCACCTCGAGATCGGAGAGCGCGGTGTGGCAGCGCGGGCACCAGTTGATGAGCTTCTTGGCCCGGTAGACGAGCCCCTCCTCCCACAGCCGCACGAAGACCTCGCGGACCGCGCGGGAGAGCCCCTCGTCCATGGTGAAGCGCTCGCGCTGCCAGTCGAGGGAGGCGCCCAGCGCCTGGTGCTGCACGCCGATGCGGGACCCGTACTGCTCCTTCCAGGCCCATACCCGGCGCAGGAACTCCTCGCGGCCCAGGTCGTGGCGGCTCTTCTTCTCGGTCCTCTGGAGCTCCTTCTCCACCACCATCTGGGTGGCGATGCCGGCGTGGTCGGTGCCGGGAAGCCAGAGCACGTTGAAGCCGCTCATGCGCTTCCACCGGATGAGGATGTCCTGGATGGTGGCGGTCAGGGCGTGGCCGAGGTGCAGGGACCCGGTGACGTTGGGCGGAGGCAGCACGATGGAGAAGGCCGGCCGGGACCGGTCGTTCTCGTCGGCGTGGAAGTACCCGCGCTCGAGCCAGGTGCGGTACCAGCGGGGCTCGACGTCGCGGTGGTCGTAGGCCTTCGACAGCTCGGTCGAGGGCGGGGTCTGCGTTTCTTCGGACACGTCGTTCTCCATGGCGCGCGCCGCGCAGGGGGGAGCGCATCCGGCTCCGACCCGCGAACGGGCGCGGCCTCGTTCAGTTCTTCTGGCGCTCGTTCACCAGGCGTTCCACGTGCTCCCGGATGATCACCTCCGCGAGCTGCGGGACCACCTCCCAGGCGATCCTCTCCACCACCTCGCGCGAGGCCTGGGAGAGGGCGAGCCGCAGGTTGGCCTCTCCGCCATCGGACGCCACCCCGGAGGTTGCGACAGGAACAGGCGGGGCAGGGAACGGTGCGGCGGCGGGCAGCGGGCCGGCGGAGGTCCGGGCTCGCGCCGCGGCGGGGGCGTGCGGTCGGCGGTCGAGACGTCGCTCCAGTCGTCGTCGGCGGTCGCGGGCGCGGCCATGCCGAAGGGCCCCGGCGGGGGCTGCCGGACCGGGACCCTGGCCGGAGCCGGGGCGAAGGGCCGCGCCGGGACGGCGGGGCCCCGGGCGGTGCCGGGAACGGGGGCCGGAACGGGGGCGACGGCCGGACGCGCCGCACCCACGGGCGGTGGGCGGATGCCGGCGGCCTTCACCGAGGTGTGTGGAAGCGCACCGGGGCGCGCCGCGCCGGCGCGGAGGGGGTGACCGGGGGGCGGGAACGGAGGCGGGACCGTCCGTCGCGGCGGGGCGGGCGGCTGCATCCGGGGCACCGAGGCCGGGGCGGCTGCCGGGGCTGGGGGCTGGGTCGTGCGCGGATACGGAAGCGGGAGGGGCTCGGCCGTCACCCCCTCGACGAGCTCGCGAACCCGGGTGAGCAGGGCCTGGCTGTCGAAGGGCTTGGCGATGTGGCCGTCGGCCCGGACCGATCGGGCCCGGGACTCGTCGAACGGCTCGAAGGTCCCGGTGAGGAGCAGCACCGGAACGTCGGCGAGCTGCGGGTCGGCCTTCAGGGCCTGGCAGAGCTCGTACCCGTTCATGCGAGGCATCACCGCGTCCGCCAGCACGATGTCGGGCCGGGACTCCCTTGCCCGGAGGAGGGCGTCCTCGCCGTTGTCGACGGACGAGATCCGGTAGTCCTCACCGGCGAAGACGATGCCCACGACCTTCTGGATGGTGACCGAATCGTCGGCGAGCAGCAGGGTCTTGGGCATGGGCTTCCCGGTCGCGAGGACTGCCGGAGAGCTAACGCGCCGTTCCGGCGAGTGTCAATCTTCCTCGCGGTTCAACCGCCCTTCCCCGGTGCGAGCAGCGCGTCCCAGGGCGGCCGGCGGACCGGGCCGCTGCCCGATCCTTCCGAGAGCCCCAGCACCCGGTCCACCAGGACTCCGGCCGTCGTCCCGCCGGCGTCGAGGAGGAGGAGGACGCGCGGGTCGCCGCTCCGGGGCAGCCCGAGGATGGCCGCGGCGTCCCACGCCGGGTGGATGGCCCGGCCGTGGTGCAGGAGGCCTCGGTGGCCGTCCGGCGCCAGCGGAACCCGGAAGAGGTGGGCCGGGTCGATGACCTGCACCACGAGCGGCAGGGGCACGGCGAGGGATTGTCCCCCTCGCAGGGCGAGGAGTTCCCGCCCGGCCGGCGCCTGGTCCGGAGTCGTGGGGAAGGGGCGGGGCGGCTCGCGCCGCATGGCGACGAGGGCCGCCGGCGACAGCTCGAGGTGGAGGACTCCCCTCCACCGGAGCGCGGACGAGAACGGCGACGGACGAGCCGCGACGGTCCGCTCCGGCAGCCGGTAGGCCTCCGCGTCGGCGAGGTCGCCGACCCCGTCCATCCGGTCGACGAGCAGCGGCGGGACCCCTCCCCCCTCGAGGATCAGGGCGAAGCGAGGGTCGCCCAGGAGGCCCAGCCGCTCCGCCAGGCCCACCGCCCCCTCGGTGAGCTTCCGGGAGGACTCGGTCCCGGTCTTCACGATCTCCCGTACCGTGGAGAGCGGGAGCGCGAACGGCACCCCCCCGGCCTGGAACCGGAGTACCTGGCGGCCAGGGGGAGTGGTCACCCGTTCATGGTATACCAACACCATGCAGGCCTCGGTCCTCCTCGTGGATGACGAGCGCTTCGCCCGCACCCTCTACGCCGACTACCTCCGGGCGGCCGGCTACGCGGTCGAGGTGGCGGAGGATGCAGGGGCTGCGGTCCGAATCCTCGAGAGCCGGCGATTCGACGTCCTCCTCACCGACATCGTGATGCCCGGGGGCGACGGCCTCCAGTTGCTGGCCGACGCCAAGCGACTCGACCCGGACGTCCAGGTGGTCGTCATCACCGCCCTCGACCGCGTCGACCCGGCGGTCCGCGCCATGCGCGCCGGGGCCTCCGATTACCTGGTGAAGCCGGTCACGCCCGAGGCGCTCCAGCTCTCGGTGCAGCGGTCGCTCTCGACGCGGGCGCTGCTGGCGGAGAACTCCGCGCTCCGGGGACACGTCAACCTCTTCGAGACCTGCCAGCGCATCACCGGGACCCTGGAACGGGACAAGGTGGTCCCGCTGGCCCTCCCGGCGCTCGCCACCGAGTGTGGCGCACGGGGCGCCGCGCTCCTCGAGCGGGAGGGAGCGGAGGGCTGGCGCCTCTCCGGCATCCACGGGATCGCCTCGGAGGTGGCGGCGGAGGTCCTGGCGCCCGCGCTTCCCCGCCTGTCCGAGCTCGTCCTCGACGCCACGCTCCTGCTCGACCTCCCGGCGTCGGGCGACCAGCCCCCGTCTCGCTGTCTCTGCCTGCCGGTCTCGGACGGCCCCGAGATCCTGGGAGTGGTCTGCCTGCTCATCTCCGGCGCGCTCGACGCCGAACGCGCCGGTCGGGCCGCCTTCATCTGCCGCCACCTGGGAACGGCGCTCCGGGCCCTGGGGCGCCTCTCCCACGTGGAGCAGCTCGCCTACGTCGACGACGTGACCCTCCTCTACAACAACCGCTTCCTCGACGTGGCGCTCGACCGGGAGCTCTCCGGGGGCCGGGCCTTCACGCTCCTCTTCATGGACCTCGACCGTTTCAAGGGCGTGAACGACCGGCACGGACACCTCATGGGGTCGGCGCTGCTCGGCGAGTTCGGCCGGGTGCTCCGCTCCTGCGTGCGCGACGAGGACGTCCTGGTCCGCTACGGGGGCGACGAGTTCGTGGCGCTGCTGGCCGGCGTCGACTCGGGCGGGGGCCTCAAGGTGGCCGAGCGCATCCGCCGCGCCGTGGAGGACCGCCGCTTCCTTTCGCGGGAGGGGTTGTCGGTCCGGCTCACCGTCTCCATCGGCCTGGCCAGCCACCCGGAGCACGCTCCATCCAAGGCGCTGCTCCTCGACCTGGCCGACCGGGCCATGTACCGGGGCAAGGAGACCACCCGGAACGTGGTCTACATCGCGGCCGCCGAGCCGCCGGTGACCCGCCGGGACACCATGACCGCGGACCTCACGGCCCAGACCCTTCTCGACGAGGCGCAGGACGCCCTCGAGGCGGGTGACGCCGAGCGGGCGCTCGACCTGGCCATCGAGGGGTCCCGGCTGGCAGGGCGGGGCGACGACGACGAGCTGGCGGCGCGCCTGGCGTTCGCCGAGGGGCAGGCCCGCCTGGCCCTGGGCGACTCCCGCACCGCCCTCGAGCGGATCGCCCTCGCCGTCCGGGCCTTCCCCGACGACCTCGACGTCCGCGCCGAGGAGGCCAGCGCCCTCTACGAGCTCACCCGGTTCGAGGAGGCGGCCGACCTGCTCGAACGCATCCTCGAGGAGGATCCGGAGGACGCGGGATCGCACTGGCTGCTCGGGCTCTGCCTGGAGCGGCTCGGGCGCCTCGACGGGGCGGAGCGCCACCTGGCGAGGGCCCGGGAGCTCGCCTCCGAGGACTTCCCCGAGCCGGTCTCCCTCTCTCCGGACGCCTTCGAGGCCGTGGTGGAGGATGCGCTCGCCGACCTGCCGGAGCCGGTGCGCCGTTATCTCGGGAACGTGGCGGTCACGGTCGAGGACCTACCCGAGCTGGAGGAGTTGCTCGCCTCCGACCCGCCCCACTCCCCTTCCATCCTCGGGATCTTCCGGGGGTCGCCCCTCGGGGACAAGGCGTCCATGGACCCGTGGAGCCACTTTCCGTCCTCCATCGCCCTCTTCCAGCGCAACCTGGAGCGCTACGCGCGCGACCGGGAGGAGCTCCTGGAGGAGATCCGGGTGACCCTCCTCCACGAGGTGGGCCACTTCCTGGGCCTCGACGAGGGGCAGCTGCGGGACCTCGGCCTCGACTGACCGTGTTTCGGGGTGGCCGGGGCCGTCGAATAATTGACCGGATCCGCCCGATATCGCATCGTGCTGCCCAATGGCCGTCATCGAGTCGATGGAGCTCGCCCAGGTCCTCTCGGAGGCGGGCGACATCGCGCGGAACGTGAACCAGCGCCTCACCAGCGCTCACCTCCTCCTCGCATTCTTCGTGGTTCCCAACCGGGCCGAGATGCTGCTGCGCGAGCGCGGCGTCGACGAGGACCGGATCCTCCTCGCCATGCCGGGCGCGCCGGAGGAGCCGGAGGGGCTCGAGCGCGACCTCCGCGACCGGGCGCGGCAGGTGGCCGAGGGGTTGCGCGCAGACGAGACCGACTGCATCCACCTCCTCATCGCGATGACCCGGGTGCGTCAGTGCTCGGCCCACCAGCTGCTCGCGGCCTGCGGCCTCGAGCTGGCCGCGCTCCGCAACGTCGCGCTCTCCTACTACACGGCGGGGATGCCCCGTCGGCTGCGGCGCGTGCCCCAGCCGGCCAACCGGGCGCCCGCCCCCTCCCCTCGCCGGCCGGCCCAGCCACTCCGCGAGGAGCCCGGCGACGCCTACCTCGACGGCGAGGCGATCGAGGACGACGGACCCGATCCCGGGATGCTCGACCTCTCCCCGCGTCCATCCACCAGCCCCGGATCCGCCTCCCCGGCCGCGGCCCCCTCCCGGACCCGCTCCCCGCTCGCGCTCGACCCCGCCGAGTTCCCCTGGCTCTCCCAGCTCGGACGCAACCTCACCGAGCTGGCGGCGGCGGGCCGTCTCGACCCGCTGGTGGGGCGGGAGGTCGAGGTGGAGCAGACCCTCGACGTCCTGGGCAAGCGGCGCACCAACAACCCGCTCCTCGTCGGGGAGGCCGGCGTCGGCAAGACCGCCATCGTCGAGGGGGTGGCCCAGCGGCTGCTCTCCCACGGTTCACCACGGGTCCTGGTTGAGCTGGACATGGCCAGCGTGCTCTCCGGCACGCAGCTGCGCGGCTCCTTCTCCGAGAAGCTGCGCGGGATCCAGGACGAGGTGCGGCGCGCCGAGGGGCGCGTGGTCGTCTTCATCGACGAGGTGCACACCGTGATGGGCGCCGGCTCCACCGGCGAGGGGCCGCAGGACGCCGCCAACGAGCTCAAGGCCGGCCTGGCCCGCGGCGAGTTCCCCTGCATCGGCGCCACCACCCACGACGAGTACCGCAAGCACATCGAGCGGGACCCGGCGCTGGAGCGGCGCTTCACGCCGGTGCTGGTCCGCGAGCCCTCGGTGCCCGACACGCTCCGCATCCTCCAGGGCATCCTCCCCCGTTACGAGCAGCACCACGCGGTCCACTTCGCCCCCGACGCCGTCGAGGCGGCGGCCGCGCTCACCTCGCGCTACGTCCGCGACCGCTTCCTTCCCGACAAGGCCGTGGCCGCCATGGACCTGGCCGGTTCCCGGGCTCGGCGCCAGGGGGCGACCGAGGTCGGCGCGGCCGACGTGGCCCGGGTGGTGGCCCAGATGGCGGGCATCCCGGAGTCGCGGCTCCTCTCCGGCGACCGCGACCGCCTGCTCGGGCTCGAGGACGCCCTCTCCCGGAGGGTCGTCGGCCACCCCGAGACGATCGCCCGGGTGGCCCGCGTGCTCCGGCGCAACTTCGCCGGCTTCGCCTCCCGCCGCCCCATGGGCAGCTTCCTCTTCCTCGGCCCCACCGGCGTGGGGAAGACCGAGCTCGCCCGGGCACTCGCCGACGCGCTCTTCGGGAGCGACCAGGCCCTCGTCCGGCTCGACATGAGCGAGTGCAGCGAGCCCACCGGAGTGGCGCGCCTCGTCGGCGCGGCGCCCGGCTACGTCGGGTACGGCGAGGGGGGCCAGCTCACCGACGCCGTCCGGCGCCGTCCCGCCAGCGTGGTGGTCCTCGACGAGATCGACAAGGCGCACCGCGACGTCCTGCTGCTCCTCCTCCAGGTCCTCGAGGAGGGGCGCCTCACCGACGGGCGGGGGCGCCAGGTGGACTTCTCCTCCACCGTGGTCGTGCTCACCACCAACCTGGGCGGCTTCGAGGCCACGCGCACGTCCACCGGCGTGATGGGCTTCGCCTCCTCCGAGGCGGGCCCGACCCGCGAGGACCGCGCCAGCCAGGCCGCCCGCGCCGCGCTTCCCCCCGAGCTCTGGAACCGGCTCGACGAGCGGCTGGTCTTCCCGGCGCTCTCCCGGGACGACCTGGCCCACGTGGCCGCGCTGCTCCTGCGCCAGTCCTCGGAGCGGCTCGCCGCCGAGCGGCGCATCCGCTTCTTCGCCGGCGACGACGTGGTCGCTCACCTGCTGGGGAACGGTGGCTTCGACCCGTCCCTGGGCGCCCGCCCCATGCGCGGCGCCGTGCAGCGGCTCGTCGAGGGGCCCATCGCCGAGCGCATCCTGGCCGGCGAGCTCGTCCCCGGCGACGAGCTGGAGGTGGCCGTCGAGTCGGGCCAGCTCTGCTTCCGGCGCATCGGCTGACCGGCGGCTATTTCACTCCAAGTACAGTCCGCGCTCCCGGATGTACTCCAGCACCCGGGTGGGCACCAGCGCCGTCACGTCGTCTCCTCGCAGGAGCCGCTCCCGCACCTCGGTGGACGACACCCCGGGCAGGGCCGGACCGTCGGCGAAGGCCGTCTCGCCGGCGCGTCCCACCACGATCACCCGCGCCAGCTCCCGCACCCGGTCGAACCGGTACCACTTGGGCGTGTCCGCCACGATGTCGGCGCCGACCACCAGGGTGAACTCCCGGTCGGGGTGCTTCTCGACCAGGTACTCCAGGGTGCGGGCGGTCTTCCCCACCAGGGGGTCGTCGGCCAGGTCGGCCTCGGCGGTGCAGACGTGCAGGCCGCGCAGGGGCGCGGCGGCCAGCTCGCACATGCGGACCCGGTCCTCGAACGGGGCGAGCGCCTTGCCGAAGGGATGGCGGAAGCTGGGGAGCATCCAGACCTCGGAGACTCCCTGGGTCGCCAGCGTCCAGTAGGCGGCCATGACGTGGGCGACGTGCGGCGGGTTGAACGAGCCGCCCAGGATCGCGGTCTGTCTCATGGCGCCATCCTGCCTCAGTCGGCGTAGCGGAGGAATCGCGCCCTTCGCCCGCCGAAGGCCCGCTCCTCCCCGGCAAAGCTCCGGGCGAGCTCCTTCCATCCGTCACCGGCCTCGATGGCGCGCCTCTCCCGATCCGAGCCGCAGAGCAGGTCGAAGGCGAGGACATCCGAGACGAACTCGTAGGGCTCGGTGCGCCAGGCGAACCGGTCCGGATCCTGGGCCCGGGCCACCGCCACGCAGGCCAGCCCGGTGCGGAACGGACGGAAGGCCTCGGGATCGTGCACGTGGAGCTCCACCCCGTGGCAGAGCCGGCCCTGGTGCTTGTCCCAGGTGGGCGTGAACCCGGCCGCGCGGAACCGGACGCCCGGCAGCCGCTCCGCCTCGAGGTCGTGGGCCAGCTGTCCTCCGTCGATCCAGGGGGCTCCGAAGAGGTGGAAGGGCCGCGTGGTTCCCCGCCCCTCCGAGAGGTTCGTGCCCTCGAGCAGGCACATCCCCGGGTAGACGAGCGCGGTCTCCGGCGTGGGCATGTTGGGCGACGGGAGGACCCAGGGAAGGCCGGTGTCCTGGAAGCTCCGCCGACGCCGCCACCCCTCGCAGGGCACGACCTCGAGGTCCAGGTCGAGCCCGCGCTCGACCCGGAAGAGCTCGGCCAGCTCCCCCACCGTCATCCCGTGGCGCACCGCCAGGTCGTGCATGCCGCAGAAGCTCTCGAAGCCGGGGCGCAGGGACGGCCCCTCGACCTGCCGGCCGCCGATCGGATCGGGCCGGTCGAGGACGACGAAGCGCAGGCCGGACGCCGCAGCCGCCTCCATGCAGAGCATCATGGTGGCCTGGTAGGTGTAGTAGCGGGCCCCCACGTCCTGGACGTCGAAGACCAGCGCGTCGAGCCCCTCGAGCTGCGGGCGGCCGGGGCGGAGCGACTCCGGGGCGGATCCGTACAGCGAGTGAACGGGAAGGCCGGTGACCCGGTCCCGGCCGTCCCCGATCGCCGCCATGTACTGGATGTCGCCCCGCACGCCGTGCTCCGGCCCGAACAGCGCGGCGAGCCGGACTCCCGGGGCCGAGGAGAGGATGTCCGCGGCGTGGCGCAGCCTGCGGTCGACGGCGGTGGGGTTGCAGACGAGCCCGATGCGGAGTCCGCGCAGGGGTGCGAACCGGCGGCGCGCCAGCACCTCGAGCCCCGGGAGCACCTCGGACGATCGCTTCCGTGCCATGGGCGACATCCTACCCGCCCTTCCCCCGGCCTTGCGCGACCTGTGGCAGACTCCTGCGCCACGGAGGGGCGGACGGCGCATGGCGAAGGGCTGGAAAGCGGGGACGGTGGTCCTCTTCGGTGCAGCCTGGGGCGCGAACCTGGCCTTCGACGGGCTCGCCTGGATCGCGGTGCGGTTCTCGCCACCCCACCTGCTCACCTCCCACATGCCCGAGGCCATCCGGGACATGATCTCCCGGGAGGTGCTCGCCCCGGTGACCTCCGCCGTGCTCGGAGCCATCGCCCTGCTGGTCCTCTCCCTCGTCCCGCCGGAGGCTCCCCGGCGCGTCCTCCACCTCACCGCCTGGCTCCTCGGTTTCTGGGTCCTGTCGGAGGGGCTGCTCGCCTGGGTCTGGCTCGACGCGCCGGCGGTCGTCGTGGCCGTGGCGCTCGCGGGGGGAATCCCGCGCAGCCTCGCCGTCGCCTGGCTGCTCGCCCGGCTGCAGGGGCGCCCCGCGGAGTCCCGGTGAGCGCACACCCGCGCACGCTGGAGGAGCTGGGGTGGCCGCGTATCCTCGAGGCGCTCGCCGGGCGGTGCCGGACGGCGGGCGGGAAGGCGCAGGCGGCTGCCCTCCCCTTCCTCGACTCGCCCGGGGAGGTCCGGGAGGCGCTCCTCCGCCTGGCCGAGGCCCGCAGCCTCTCCGAGTCGCGAGCCACGCTCCCCATCGCCGCCCCGGGTGAGCCCGCACAGGCCCTGGAGCGGGCGGCCAAGGGCGGGGTCCTCGATCCACTCCCGCTTCGCGACGTCGCCGTCCTGGCCCGGTCGGCGGCGCGCACCCGGGCCGCCCTCGCCTCCCGGCAGGACGACCTGCCCCGCCTCTGGGCGCTCGCCGGCCAGCTCTCCGACGCCGGCCGGCTGGCCGACCGGATCGAGGCGGCCATCGAGCCTTCCGGGGCCATCTCTGAGCGGGCCAGCCTCGAGCTGGCCCGGCTGCGCGACCGGGCCCGCGGGCTGCACCGGGCCATGAAGGTCCGGGTGGAGTCCATGCTCGGGGACGAGGCCGTCTCGCGCCACCTGCGCGACGGGTACTTCACCATCCGCAACGAGCGCTACGTGCTCCCGGTGCTGGCGAGTTCCCGTGCCGCGGTTCCGGGCATCGTCCACAACGCGTCGCAGTCCGGACAGACCCTCTTCGTCGAGCCCGACGGCATGGTCGAGATGGGCAACGAGCTCGCCATCGCAAACTCCATGGCCGCCGAGGAGGAGGAGCGGATCCTTCGCGACCTCTCCTCCGGCGTGACCGCCCGGTCGGCCGAGCTGGCCCGCGACCTCGGGATCCTCTCCGAGCTCGACCTGCTCGAGGCGCAGGCGGTCCTGGCCTCCGACCTGGACGCCTCGGCCCCGGAGGTGGTGGCGCCGGGGGACGGGATCGCGCTGCGGGACCTGCGCCACCCCATCCTCGTCCTGCAGGACAAGAAGGTGGTGGCGAGCGACCTCCGCCTGGAGCCGCCCGGGAGGGCCCTCGTCGTCTCCGGGCCGAACGGCGGGGGCAAGACCGTCGCCATCACCGCCGTCGGCCTCTCGGCGCTCATGCTGAAGGCCGGGCTCCCCATCGCGGCGGCGCGCGGCTCCCGCCTGCCCTTCTACCCGTCGGTCCGCGCGGCGGTCGAGGAGCACGGCGACCTGGCCCGCGATCTCTCCACCTTCACCGCCCACCTCACCGCCGTGCGCGACATCGCCGCCGGCGCCGGGCCCGGCTCGCTGGTCCTGGTCGACGAGATCGCCGCCGACACCGACCCCCGGGAGGGAGCCGCGCTCGCCTCTGCCATCCTCGAGGAGTTCCTGGACCGCGGCGCGACGGTCCTCGTCACCACGCACCTCGACGAGCTGAAGGCTCTGGCCCTCTCCGATCCCCGCTTCGCGAACGCCCGCGTCGGCTTCGACCCCGAGCGGCTCGCGCCCACCTTCCAGCTGCACCTGGGAAGCCCGGGCAGCTCGTCGGCCATCGAGGTGGCGCGCCGGGTCGGGCTCCCCGAGCCGCTGCTCGCGCGGGCGCGGGCCGCCCTCTCCGGCCGCGGCGGGGCGCTCGGCGAGGCGCTGCGCACCCTCTCCGAGGAACGTGCGCGCCTCGAGGCCCAGCGCGCCGACCTGGCACGCGAGGCAGAGGCCGCGCGGCGCCGCGAGACGGCTGCGGCCCGGCGCGAGGAGGCGGCCTTCCGCGCCGAGAAGGAGGCCGCGGCGCGGGTGGCGGCCTCGCTGGCCGAGGAGGTCGACGCCGCGCGCGAGGAGGTCCGCCAGGTGCTGGCCGGGCTCCAGTCCGCCCCCACCGTGCGGAAGGCCAGCGAGGCCTCCCGGCAGCTCGAGCAGTGGGCAGGCTCCCTGGAGAAGGCGTCGCGCGTGGCCGTCTCCCAGGCGTCGGCCGCGCCCGAGGCGGCGTCCGGCGGAGCCGTGGAACCCGGGGCAAGGGTCCGGGTCGCCTCGCTCGGACAGGAGGGCGAGGTGCTCGAGGTCTCCGGCGACGAGGCCGTCGTCCGCCTCGGCGGGCTCCGGGTGCGGCGACCCGTGGGCGACCTGCTGCCGCTCCGCGGGAAGCCGAAGGCCGCGAACCTCGCGCGCGCGCGGGAGGACCGCCTCCGGGCGGCCGAGCAAGCGCGGCCAGCGCCGCTCACCAGCGTCTCGAGACGACTCGACGTGCGAGGGATGCGCGTCGACGAACTCCTCCGCGAGGTGGATGCCTTCCTCGATCGGCTCTTCTCCGAGGGAGCCATCGACGCCGTCATCCTCCACGGACACGGGACCGGCGCGCTCAAGGAGGCCCTGCGGGATCACCTGAAGGAGTCACCCTATGTGGGTTCCTTTCGTCGCGGGGAGCCCCAGGAGGGTGGCGATGCAGTTACCGTGTGCGCCTTTCGACGTTGACCGAAAGACAACGGCCTCCGCCGAGGCCATTCCGGGCACCCCACGCCCGCCAGAGGGAGTCACACCGATGAGAAGGATCTCAGCACTCGGAGCCGCGGCGCTGCTCGCCGCCCTCCCCGTCGCCACCAGCGCCCAGGCCAGCACCCAGGAAGTGGTCGTGAAGGAGAACACCACGGTGGTGGTGAAGGAGGCGCCGAAGCCGTCGCCCGTCACCTTCACGCCGTACGGGTTCTTCGTCTTCAACGCCTTCTTCAACGACTCCCTCGGCAACCGGAACTACCCGCTGCCGGCCGCGTGCTCGGGCGGCGCCAACTGCGAGGGGAACGTCCTCTTCGACGTCCGCCAGACCCGGGTCGGTTCGCGCCTCGTCTTCGACGACACGGCCGGCTGGACGAAGGCGAAGCTGTCCGCCCTCCTGGAGGTGGACTTCCAGGGCGGCTACACCAGCACCGCGGCGAATTCGGTCGCCTTCTACAGCCCGGCCATCCGCCTGCGGAAGGCCTACGCCGACGCCAACTGGGGTGGCTTCACGCTCCGGATCGGCCAGGACGACCACATCGTCTCGCTGCTCCGCCCGGTCTCCATCGCCTACATCGCGAACCCGCTCTTCCAGTTCGCCGGCACGCTGAACGGCCGGGCCCCGATGATCGAGGCCCGCTACGACCTCAACCCCAAGGATGGCATCGCGGTCAACGCGCAGGTCGCCGCGGTGAATCCCCAGGACAACGCCGCGGGAGACGCCACCATCTCGCCGTCCGCCGCCGTCGACCTCGGCGCCGGCAACCGCTCGCGCGTGCCCGCCTTCGAGGGTCGCGTTGCCGTGGCCTACAAGACCGGGGGGAAGAAGCTGGCCGAGCTCTCGGGCTGGGCCGGCTTCCAGAAGAACCGCTTCGTCAGCCCCGCGACCAGCAGCAACGTCGACGTGAACTCCTACATCTTCGGCGGCGACATGACCCTCAACATCTGGATGGTCAACGTCCTGGGCTCGATCTACAGCGCCAAGGGCTGGGACCAGCCGGGCTCGCTCGGCGCCAGCCAGGGCATCGCACTCACCGTCACCCGGCCCGCGCCGACCTCCCCGTGGACCATCACCAACGCGAACGCCGTCCCCGCGCTCGGCGGCTGGTTCCAGGTCCTGGTCGGCCCGGACAACCTCTTCAAGGTCTACGGCGGCTGGGGCGGCACCCAGAGCCCGTTCAACGCCTATACGGGCAGCCTGCTCGCCGTGAACGGCACCCGCGTCCAGAACTTCCAGTGGGCGGCGGGCCTCATCGGCTACGCCGGCAAGAACTGGCGCTTCTCGGCGGAGTACTCCCGCGCCACCAGCTACTTCTACACCGGAAACAACTATTCACAGGGGCAGTTCTCCCTCAACTCGCAGCTGGTGTTCTAGACGGCGCCGTCGCAGCGACTTGACGCCGCGCAGCATCCGAACGCCGGGATCGAGAGGTCCCGGCGTTCTGTTTCTTTCGGCCCTGCGCACCGTGCTATGAATCCCGGCCGGTTCGCCTGGCCCACATCCTGACGCGCCGCATTCCTGCGAGCCCGTCGCGGAGGTCGACACGATGAAGCGCTTCGTCTCGCTGGTCGCCGCATCGCTCCTCGCCGTACCCGCACTCGCGGTGTCGCAGGTCAAGATCGGGATCATCAACTCGATGACCGGCCCGCAGGCCCCCATCGGGGAGAACCTCACCAACGGGATCAAGCTCGCCGAGGAGGACCTGGCGGCCAAGGGCATCAAGGTCCAGCTCGTCTGGGAGGACGACACCGGCAAGCCGCAGATCGGCCTCTCCGCCATGGACAAGCTCGCCACCCGCGACAACGTGGTCGGCGTGGTCGGCGCCTACACCTCGGCGGTGACCAACGCGGTCGCCAAGAAGGCCGAGCAGTACAAGATGCCGCTCGTGAACCCCGTGGCCTCCAAGGAGGAGATCACGCGGCAGAACTACAAGTACGTCTTCCGCGTCTCGGCCACGACCGGCGACTACGCCGCCATCCTGCTCGACATGGCGACCTCGCTCGGCAAGCCGAAGACCATCGCCATCCTCTCCGAGAACACCGACTTCGGAGTCTCGGGCGCCAAGAGCGCCAGGGAGTACGCCGACCGGAAGGGCATCAAGGTGGTCTTCGAGGAGGCCTACTCGCCCGGCTCCCCCGACTACCGCTCGACCCTCGTGAAGGTGAAGGGCACGAGCCCGGACCTCATGTTCATGGTCTCCTACGTGGCCGACGCCATCACCCTCATGCGCCAGTCGCGCGAGCTCCAGCTCACCCCCATGGCCTTCCTGGGCGCCGGCGCCGGCTTCTCCACCGACAAGTTCGCCAGCGAGAAGAACATCTCCAACGCCGTCTTCTCGAGCACCCAGTGGACTCCCGACGTGAACTGGCCGGGCGCCAAGGCCTTCGGCGACCGCTACCAGAAGCGCTTCGGGAAGACGCCGACCTACCACGCGGCCAACGCCTACACCGCCATGATGATCATGGGCGAGACCGCCGCCAAGGCCGGGGGGGACCGCGAGAAGGTCGCCGCCGGGCTCCGCGCCGGCAGCTGGGACGGCCTCTTCGGCCCGGTGAAGTTCGAGGACTTCGACGGCTACCAGAACCAGAACAAGCACCAGATGCTGGTGGAGCAGGTCCAGGACGGGAAGTACTTCACGGTGTGGCCGCAGGCCCTGCAGAGCGGCAAGCCCATCTGGCCCTTCCCCGGCTGGAAGTGACCGGAGGCGGCGCCCGGCGATGACCATCTTCCTCCAGTCGCTGCTCTCGGGCGTCCTGATCGGTGGCGCCTACGCCCTCATCGGCGTGGGCCTCACCATCATCTTCGGCGTGATGCGCATCATCAACTTCGCCCACGGCGACCTGGTGATGCTGGGGATGTACGCCTCCTTCTTCCTCTTCACGCTCGGCAACGTCGACCCGTTCGTCTCCATCGTCTTCGTCTTCCCGCTGCTCTTCCTGTTCGGGGCCCTGCTCCAGAAGCTGGTCATCAACCGGGTCCTGAACGCGCTGCCCCAGAACCAGATCCTGCTCACCATCGGGATCGGCCTCATCCTCAGCAACACGATGATGCTGCTCTTCACCTCCGACTACCGGATCATCTCCACGACCTACTCCTCGGGGAGCTTCCGGATCGGGGAGATCTCGGTATCCACGCCCCTGCTCCTCTCCTTCGTCATCACCGCGGCGGTGACGGCGGTCCTCTACTGGTTCCTGCTCAAGACCGACACCGGCCAGGCCATCCGGGCCACGGCCCAGGACCGCGACGCGGCCCAGCTCATGGGCGTGAACGTGAAGCGCATGAGCGTGCTCGCCACCGGCATCGGAGCCGGGCTGGCGGCGGTGGCCGGCTCGCTCATCTCGCCGACCTACTACATCTTCCCGCAGGTGGGGCAGCCCTTCACCCTCAAGGCCTTCGTCATCGTGGTGCTGGGCGGCATGGGGAGCGTGATGGGAGCCACCGTCGGCGGGATCCTCATCGGGGCCACCGAGTCGCTGGCCGGCGCCTACATCAGCTCCGGCCTGAAGGACCTCGTGGTCTACGTCCTCTTCCTGCTCATCCTCCTCTTCAAGCCGGCCGGCCTGTTCGGCAAGTCCCGGGTCTAGCGTCCATGCCCCCGACTCCCCGACCCCGCGGCCTGGCCGTCCTCCCCGTCGTCCTCGGCGTCGCCGTCGTGGTCGCGCTGGCGGTCTTCCCGAACTTCGTCGAGAGCCCCTACGCCCTGCAGATGATGGTGCTCTTCTTCCTGGCCGTCATCCAGGGCGAGGCCTGGAACCTCATCGGCGGGTACGGCGGGCAGTACTCCGTGGGGCACGCCGCCTACTTCGGCATCGGCGCCTACACGGTGATCGTCCTGCTGCAGTCGAGGGGCATCGCGCCCTGGTGGGGGCTCATCCCGGCCCTGGCGCTGGCCGTGCTGGTCGCGGCCATCGTCGGAAGCATCACCTTCCGGCTGCGCGGCCCCTACTTCGTGCTGGCCTCCATCGCGGTGGCCGAGGTCTTCCGGCTGGCTGCGCTCAACTGGAAGGGGCTCACCAACGGCGCCGAGGGCGTCCTGCTCTCCGAGATCCCCCCGCTGGTCGTCGCCGGCAGGACCATCACCGACTTCACCACCAAGGTCCCCTTCTACTACATGGGCCTCGCGCTTGCGGTGGTGACGGTGCTGGTCACCGTCTGGTTCCAGGGCTCGAAGGTCGGGTACTACCTGCAGGCCATCCGCGAGGACCAGGACGCGGCCAACTCGCTGGGGATCCCGCTCACCTTCTACAAGAACGTCGCGCTCATGATCTCGGCCTTCTTCACCGCGTTCGCCGGGGCGATCTACGCACTCTACGTGGGCTTCATCGATCCCCAGACCGCGCTGGGTCTCGACATCTCGGTGCAGATCGTCCTCACCGCCATCATCGGGGGCATCGGCACCATCCTCGGGCCGGTGATCGGCGCCGCGCTGCTGGTGGCCCTCTCCGAGGCCCTCCGCTCGAACATGCTGACCGACGCGCTCATCGGCTCGGGGCTGGTCGACGCCGGCTCCGGCATCGGCCAGTTCCTCCGGGACAACCTCTCCCACGCCCACATGCTCATCTACGGCGTGCTGGTGGCCCTCACCATCCTCTTCATGCCCGATGGCGTGCTGGGAGCCATCAAGAACCAGGTGCGGAAGCGCCGCACGCGCGCCGCGGCGGGAGGTGTGGCGTGAGCCCCACGGCTGCCCCCATCCTGGAGATCAAGCAGGTCAGCAAGTTCTTCGGCGGCCTGGCCGCCAACTCCGACGTCTCCTTCTCCATGTCCGAGGGGATGATCCTCGGGCTCATCGGCCCCAACGGCGCGGGCAAGACCACCCTCTTCAACTGCATCACCGGGTACTACCCGCCCAGCCGGGGAGAGATCCTCTTCAAGGGGGAGCGGATGAACGGGCTCACCCCCGACCAGGTCTGCAAGCGCGGGATGGTCCGCACCTGGCAGAAGGTCCGGCCGCTCGCGAAGCTCACCGTGCTCGACAACGTGGTGGTGGGGGCGCTGGTGCGCACCCGCTCGGTCGCCGAGGCCCGCGAGATCGCGCGCGAGCAGCTCCACGTGGTGAAGCTGGACCACAAGGACGGCTTCCTGGCGGGCGGCCTCCCCATCGGCGAGCGGAAGAAGCTCGAGGTGGCCCGCGTGCTCGCCACCAAGCCCAGCATGCTGCTGCTCGACGAGGTCATGGGCGGCCTCAACCCGGCCGAGAGCGAGGACATCATCCAGCTCATCCTCGATATCAAGGAGCGCGGGCTGACCCAGATGGTCATCGAGCACGACATGAAGGCCATCATGCGGATCTCCGATCGCATCGTCGTGCTCAACTCCGGCGAGAAGCTGGCCGAGGGGGCCCCGCAGGAGGTCGTCTCGAATCCCGAGGTGGTCACCGCCTACCTCGGCGAAGCCCACGCCTGAACGGGGAACCTCCGTGCTCCGAATCGAGAACCTCGACTTCAGCTATGGCGACCTCCAGGTGCTCTGGGGCATCTCCCTCGAGGTGCACAAGGGGGAGATCGTCACGGTGCTGGGCGGCAACGGCGCCGGGAAGTCCACCACCCTGAAGAACGTCTCCCGGCTGGTGCGGGCGTCCCGCGGCACCATCACCTTCGAGGGCAAGGACCTCGGCAAGCTCGAGTCGCACCAGGTGGTCGAGATGGGCATCGTCCAGGTCCCGGAAGGGCGCCGGATCTTCCCGGAGATGACGGTCCTCGAGAACCTCCGGATGGGCTCGTTCATCAAGTCGACCCGTCCGGACCGCCAGCGGAACATCGAGCGCGCCTTCACCCTCTTCCCGCGCCTGGCGGAGCGACAGAAGCAGCTCGGGGGCACCCTCTCGGGTGGTGAGCAGCAGATGCTGGCCATCGGGCGCGGGCTCATGACCAACCCGCGGCTCATGCTCCTCGACGAGCCCTCCCTGGGACTCTCGCCGCTCTTCGTGAAGAACATCTTCGAGATCATCAAGGAGATCAACAGGCAGGGAACGACCATCCTGCTCGTCGAGCAGAACGTCTTCCAGTCCCTGCGCATCTCCCACCGGGCCTACGTGCTCGAGACCGGAAGGGTGGTACTCTCCGGCACGGGAGAGGAACTGCTGGGCAACGAGCACGTCAAGAAGGCGTTCCTGGGAGCCTGAGAGATCCATGACCTACGACCCGAGCATGACCAAGGTGCGGCGGTGGATGACGCCGAGCCCCCTGACCATCGAGGATTCCGCGAGCATCGTGGAGGCCATCCACAGGCTCAAGGAGAAGAACATCCGGCGCCTGCCGGTCATGCGCGCCGGCAAGCTGGTCGGGGTGGTCACCGAGAAGATGCTCAAGGACTTCACTCCCAGCAAGGCGACCAGCCTCGACACCTGGGAGGTCCACTACCTGCTCGCGCGCACGCCGGTCACGGCGGCCATGAACCCCAAGCCGCACAAGGTCCGCCCCGACGACGAGATCGCGCTCGTGGCGAAGCTCATGGAGGACCGCAAGCTGAACGGCGTCCTGGTGGTCGACGACAGGGACGACCTGGTGGGGATCCTCACCACGTCCAACTGCCTCGAGGCCCTCATCGGCTTCGCCAACGCCTTCGGGAAGTGACGCGGTGAGGCTCGCGACGCACGACCGGGGCCAGGTCCTGGACTTCGCCGGGTCGAACCACCTGTCGCCGGCGCTTCGCGACGGGGTTCCCGCTCTCGTGGACGAGGGCGAGACGGGGGGGCGCATCGGGTGGGAGGCGTTCTTCGCCGCCCTCGAGAGGGCCGGCCTCGAGCTCGCCTGGGACACCGGGGACGCGTCCACCGTCCGTGCAGTCCGGGCGGCCGAGGCCCTTCCGCTCGAGCGCCACCCCACCTTCGCGGACGGCCTGGCGCGGACGCGCCGCTTCATGGCGGTCCTGCGCGGCTCCCCGCCACCCCCCGCGCACCAGTAGCCGCCCGGGGGCGGCGACTCCCCTAGCGCCGGCGCCGCTTCTTCTCGGGCTTGCCGGAGCGGCCGCGCCCGGACTTCCCTCCGCGCTTCTCCTCGCGCTTCTCCGCCGGGCGCGATCCCTTGCGCCCCTTGCCGGCCTCGCGGCCGCGCCCCGCCTTCCCCCGGGGCGCCTCGCCCGGGGCACGCGTCTTCCCTGCCTCGACGATCGCCAGGTCGATCCGGCGGCGCGCCGGGTCGGACGCGGCCACCTCGACCTCGACCTCGTCGCCCACCCGGTACGACCGGCCGCTCCGCTTCTCCACGAGCGCGTGGCCGTCCTTGTCGAGGACGAAGCCCTCGCCGAGGTCCTCCGCCTTCACGAGCCCCTCGACGTGCCACCGGCTCATGGAGACGAAGAGGCCGAACTCGACCACCGCCGCGACGGTTCCCGGGCTCCGCTCCCCCACCCGGTCGGCCATGTAGAGCGCCGCGTAGTAGGCGTTGACGTCCCGCTCCGACTTCATGGCGGCGCGCTCGCGGTCGGAGGCCACCATGGCGATCCGCTCCAGCTCTCCGGCGCGGGGCTTGCGGCCCTGCAGCCGCCCCAGCTCCTCGCGCAGGAGGCGGTGGACGATCAGGTCGGGGTAGCGCCGGATGGGCGACGTGAAGTGGAGGTAGTGCTCGGCGGCGAGCCCGAAGTGGCCGATGTTCTCCGGGCTGTAGACCGCCTGCATCATGGCGCGCAGCAGGAGCTGGTTGAGGGCTCTCTGCTGCGGGTGGCCGGCCAGGCGCTCGAGCAGGTCGGCGAGGGCGAGCGGCCCCGCTCCCGCCTCGGGGACCTCGAAGCCCTGGGCCCTGGCCAGGTCGAGGAAGGCCTGCAGCTTGTCCTCGTCGGGGAGCCCGTGGACCCGGTAGATGGTGGGCAGGTCCCGGTCGCCGAACCAGCGGGCCACCGCCTCGTTGGCGGCCAGCATGAACTCCTCGACGATGCGGTGGGCGCGGTTGCGGGGGCGCTGCTCGATGGCGAGCACCTTGCCGTCCTCGCCGAGCACGATCCTCGACTCGGGCAGGTCGAAGTCGATCGACCCTCGCCGGCGCCGGACCCCGCCCAGGATCTCCTGGAGCTCGCCCATGCGCACGAAGCCGTCGCGCAGGAACTCGCGGTGCGGCACGCGCTCCCCGTCGAGCATGCGCGCCACCTCGGTGTAGGTGCAGCGGGCTGCCGACCGCATCACCGCGGCGTACACCTCGACGTCCCCCGGCGTGCCGGCCGCGTCGAAGCGCATGTCGGCCACCATGCAGAGCCGCTCCACCTCGGGGTTGAGGGAGCAGACGCCGTTGGAGAGCCGCTCGGGCAGCATGGGCAGCACGGTGCCCGGGAAGTAGACGCTGGTCCCGCGGCGCAGGGCCTCCGCGTCGAGGGGGCGGCCGGGCCGGACGTAGTGGGACACGTCGGCGATGGCGACCACCAGCCGGTAGCCGCGGCCGGGCAGCTTCTCGACGAAGACGGCGTCGTCGAAGTCGCGCGCGTCCTCGCCGTCGATGGTGACGAGCGGGATGCCGGTCAGGTCGCGGCGCCCTTCCCGATCCTCCCGGCGCACGCGATCCGGTGTGGCCTCCGCCTCGGCCACGACCTCGGCCGGGAAGACGTCGGCGAACCCGTGGGCGTAGGCGGCGCGAAGCACCTCGACCGAGGGAGCCTGCGGATTCTGGATGCGGTCGACCACCCGTCCGGCCAGCGGGCCGGGGCCCGCCTCCAGCCAGACCTTGGCGACCTCGCCGTTCCGGACCAGGCGCGTCTCGGGAACCGGCACGACCGGCGGCAGTTGCTCGTCGAGGGGGACGACGAAGCTCTCCTGGCCGCGGGCCGCGTAGGAGCCGATGAGCATGCGGCGGCCCCGCTCCACCACCTCGACGATGCGGGCCTGCTCGCCGCGCCGGCCGGCGAAGATCTCGAAGCGCACCACGTCGCCGTCGACGGCTCTTCCGCCGTCCCCGGGGGCCACGAAGAGGTCGGGGCCCTGCCGGTCGATCCGGGCCAGGAATCCGAAACCGTCGCGGTGCCTGGTGAAGAATCCCACGAGTCCCTTGCCGGCCTGCGCCGCCGCGCGCCGGTCGGCGGGCGCGCTGGGCGCCCGGGGCGCGGGGACGGCGTACCGGCCCCCGACCTCCTGCACCGCCCCGTCCTGGACGAGCTTCTTCACGACCTTGGCAGCCGACCGGCGGGCCCGGGGATGGACGCGCATCCGCTGGAGGAGCTCGGGCAGGGAGACGGCCTTCCCTCCGGCGCGGCGCAACTCGGCGAGGAGCGCATCCGGGCGCACGTCGGGAACGGGGCGTTCGGGCATGCGCGGATGTTGTCACGGACGCGCCCGGCCCGCTAGAACCGGTGGGTGCTCACGCCTCCGGAAGCCATCGAACGGATCCTGCGTTCCATCGACGACGTCGCTCCCCTGCCCCCGGAGCGGGTCCCCCTCGCCGCCGCGCTCGGCCGGGCGCTCGCCGAGGAGGTTCGCGCCGACCGCCCGCTCCCGCCCTTCGACAATTCCCAGATGGACGGCTACGCGCTGCGGGCCGGCGACGCGCCCCGGGCCGGTACTCGCCTCCCGATCGCCTTCGAGGTCTTCGCCGGCGACGATCGGGATCGCCCCCTCCCCCCCGGGGCCTGCGCGCGGATCTTCACGGGCGCCCCGCTCCCGCCTGGCGCCGACTGCGTCGAGATGCAGGAGGAGGTGGCGCGGTCCGGGAAGGTGGCCCGCTTCCGCCGCGCCGCCGTCGCCGGTCGCTTCGTCCGGGCCGCCGGGGCCGACGTGGCCCGGGGATCCGTGGCGCTCCCCGCCGGTCTCGAGGTCGACGCGGGGGCCATCGGCCTCGCCGCGGCGCTGGGCCTTCCGGAGCTCCCGGTCCACCGGCGCCCGCGGGTGGGCATCCTCGCCACCGGCGACGAGATCGTCCCCCTGGGAGGCTCGCCCCGCGCGGGCCAGATCCTCGAGTCGAACGGCCACCAGCTGGCCGCCGCCTGCGCCGAGGCCGGCGCCATCCCGGTCCGGCTGCCGCTCGCCGGGGACGACCCGGACTCGCTGCGGCGGTCCCTCTCGGCCGCGCGCGGCCTGGACGCGCTGGTGTCCATCGGAGGGGTATCGGTCGGCGACCGGGACCTGGTCCGGGCCGGCCTGGAGGGGTCGGGCGCCCGCCTCGACTTCTGGCGGGTGGCCATGCGCCCGGGGAAGCCGGTCGCCTTCGGCCGGTGGGGAAGGATGGCGGTCTTCGGGCTCCCCGGGAACCCGGCCAGCTCGCTCGTGACCTTCGAGCTCTTCGTGCGCCCGGCCCTCCGTGCGCTCGCCGGGCTGCGCGGGAGCGGCCGGATGGTGCTGCGGGCCCGGCTCGGCGCCGCCGAGGAGAAGCCGTCCGAGCTCACCCTCTTCCTGCGCTGCCGCCTCCGCCGCGACCGGGATTCGCTCTGGGTGGAGGGGCTGAAGACCCAGCAGAGCGGCCACCTGACGTCGGTGGTGGGGGTGGAGGGCCTCGCGGTCCTGCCGGCCGGGGCCGCCCGGATCCGACGCGGAGAGTGGGTCGACGTGATCCTGGTCCGGCCCCCGTCCAGCTAGTCGTCGGGCCGCCCCGTCCGGGCTACCCGAATTTCTCGACCCTCGGTGCAGTCGATGTTAGAGACCACGCCCATGGCCAAGGCATCCAAGAAGACGCGCACCGCTTCCCTCTCCGAGAAGTTCGCCGCGAACCTCAAGTCCGAGCGGCTCCGCCGCAAGCTCTCCCAGGAGACCCTCGCGGGGAAGGCCGGACTCTCGGTCTCCTACATCTCCATGCTGGAGCGCGGCCAGCGCACGCCGCCGCTCGACACGCTCGAGTCGCTGGCCAAGGCGCTCGGCGTGAGCCCCGCCTCGCTCATCTCCTGATCGGCCGGAGGCGCCCGATGGCCCGGATGGTCCAGTGCAAGAAGCTCGGCAAGGAGCTGCCGGGCCTGGAGTTCAAGCCGTTTCCCAACGAGCTCGGCCAGCGCATCTTCGACTCCATCTCCCAGGAAGCCTGGAAGATGTGGCTCGAGCACTTCAAGATGATCCTGAACGAGTACCGCCTGGCTCCGGGCGACCCGCGGACGAACCAGATTCTCTTCGAGCAGGCGGAGCAGTTCTTCTTCGGCGAGGGCTCCCAGCTCCCGCCGGACTACGTGCCGCCTCCGAAGAAGGGGTAGGCGGATGCGGGGCGAGGGAGAGGTCCTCCTCGTCTCCACCTACGAGCTGGGGCACCAGCCGCAGGGCATCGCCTCGCCGGCCGCCTTCCTGGCCAGGGCCGGGTTCAGGCCGGCGTCGCTGGACCTCGCCGTGGAGCCTCTCGACGAGGCACGCCTGCGGAGGGCCCGGCTCGTCGCCATCTCCGTCCCCATGCACACCGCCCTGCGGCTCGGGCTCGACGCCGCGGAGCGGATCCGTGCGCTCCATCCCGGGGCGCTCCTGGTATTTCACGGAACGTACGCACCCCTCCACGCTCCCCTGCTCCTCGAGGCGGGGGCCTCGGCGGTGCTCGGTGGGGAGTGCGAGGAGGAACTGGTCGCGCTGGCGACGGCCGCGGAGCGGGGCGAGGACCTCTCCCGGTTCGTGCAGCGGGGCGGCGGGGAGGCCTCGCTCGACCGGCTCGACTTCCCGGTGCCCCGGCGGGACGGGCTGCCCCCGCCGGCCCGCTACGCCCGGCTGCGGGAGGCCGATGGCCGCGAGCGGCTGGCCGGCTACGCCGAGGCCACGCGCGGCTGCCTGCACCGCTGCCGCCACTGCCCGATCCCCGCGGTCTACGGCGGGCGCTTCTTCGCGGTCCCGGTCGACACCGTCCTGGCGGACGTGGAGCAGCAGCTCTCCACGGGCATCACCCACGTCACCTTCGGTGACCCGGACTTCCTGAACGGCCCGTCGCACGCGATCCGCATCGGCCGCGAGCTCCACCGGCGCTTCCCCACGATCACCTTCGACTTCACGGCCAAGGTGGAGCACCTCGTGCGGGACGCCGGCCTCCTGCCGGAGCTGGTGTCCTGCGGCGCCGTCTTCGTGGTCTCGGCTGTGGAGTCCCTGTCCGACCGCGTGCTCGGGAAGCTCGAGAAGGGGCACGTCCGGGAGGACGTCTTCCGCGCCTTCGCGGCCTGCGACCGGGCCGGGCTCCCGCTTCGCCCCACGCTCGTCCCCTTCACCCCCTGGGAGACGCTGGAGGGTTACCTGGACCTCCTCGAGACCTTCGAGGAGCGCGGCTGGCTCGGCCGCATCGACCCGGTCCAGTTCTCGCTGCGCCTCCTCGTGCCTCCCGGGTCGTTGCTGGTCGGGGACCCCGACCTGCCGCTCGAGGGGCTCGACGCCGCGGCGCTCACCTGGCGGTGGAGGCACCCCGACCGACGCATGGACGACCTCCAGGCCCGCGTGGCTGTGCTGGTGGACGCGGCGGCCACGCGCGGGGAGGACCCCGCAGCCACCGTCGACGAGGTGAAGGCGCTGGCGCTGGCCGCCGCGGGCCGGGCCCATTCCCACGTGGCCCGCCCGTTCTCCACGACCGGCACGCCGCGCCTCACCGAGAGCTGGTTCTGCTGAGCGGAGCCCAGCGCGGGGCAGGTCGTCCCGCAGGACAGGTAGGGACGGCGCGGCTACCGCACCGTCGGCAGCGGCTTCCGGATGTCGAAGGAGAGGCGGCGGTGGGCCTCGCGGAGCGACGCCTCGACCGACTCCGGGCTCTCCCCGCGCGCGAAGAGGAATCCCAGGTAGGCGTCCCCCTCCGGCAGCGGGACCAGCTCGCGCCCCTCGGGCGCTGTGACGACCACGTCCTCGACGCCCGCGACGGCTCGCGCATCCTCCAGGCCGGCGACGCCGTGCAGGACTCCCCGGCTCGGGATGGGGAGCATCATCACGCCCGAGGCGCGGGACTCCCGGCGGATGGCGGCGAGCGGGAGACCGATCGCGTGGGCCACGACGATCTCCTCCAGCGAGGCGCCGGCGCCGAAGCGCAGGGCGCGCGCGCAGAGCCCGCCGATGGTCCGGGCCGCCACCTCGAGGACCACCGGTCCGTCCGGACCGAGCCGGACCTCGGCGTGGATCGGCCCCTCCTGGAGGCCCAGCGCCTCGGCGGCGGCGGCGATGGTCCGCACCACCGCGTCCTGGAGGCCCGGCGGGTGGCGCGACGGGGTGACGTAGAGGGTCTCCTCGAAGAACGGGCCGTCGAGCGGATCGGGCTTGTCGAACAGCGCCATCGGCTCGAGCCGACCGCTGCGGAGGAGTCCCTCGAGCGCGACCTCCGCGCCGGGCACGAACGCCTCGACGAGGAGCCGGCTCCCCTCCCCCTCCTCGCGCGCCTTCCGGTCGGCGCGCGCGGCCGAGAGGATGCCCTCGATCCGGCGCCATGCCGCCCGGAACGACTCCGGGTCGTCGGCCCGGATCACGCCGCGGCTCCCCGAGAGCCCGAGCGGCTTCAGCACGCACGGGTAAGGGACAGCCGAGGTCGCGGCGTCGGGACCCCCGGCGAGCGGAAATTCCTGGAACCACGGAACCGGGAGCCCAGCGGCCGCGAGGGCCTGCCGCTGCGCCAGCTTGTTCGCGGTCCGGCGCGCCGCCGTCGGTGGATTCCGCGGAATCCCGAGCCGCTCCGCCGCCAGCGCGGCGATGACCGCGGTGCCGTCGTCGACCGGTACCACGCCGACGATCGGGTCCCGCGCCGCCTCCCGCGCGATCTCCGCGGCCGCCTCCTCCGGCTTCCGGTAGTCGATGGAGAGGAGCCCCTCGGTCGGGCCGAACGCGTCCTCGATGCGGTGGCAGCGGTCGGTGCCGATCACCACCGGTACCCCCAGCCGGCGGGCGGCGGCGAGGAAGTCCTCGGCCCGGTAGCTCTGGGTCGGGACGAGGAGCAGGAGCCTGCCGGCGGGCGGGCGGGGCATCAGATTCCCTCGACGCCCGCCCGGAAGATCGCCAGCCCACCTGCCTCGCGCGCCTCGATCTCGCGGCGGCGGCGCGGCCAGTCGGGATGGTGCCAGGGGTAGAGGAAGGCGTCGGGGTGGGGCATGAGCCCGAGGATCCGTCCCGAGGCGTCGCAGACGCCGGCCACGCCCAGGGCCGAGCCGTTGGGATTCTCGGGCCAGGACTCGGCGACCTTGCCGGAAGCGTCGACGTAGCGGAACGGGAGCTGCCCGTTCGCGTCGAGCCGGCGCAGCGCCTCGTCCGACCCGGCCACGAATCGACCCTCGCCGTGGCGGGAAGGCAGGTCCACGGCGGAGAGCCCCCGGGTCCACACGCTGCGGCTGCGGGGATCGGGGGACACGCGCACCCAGGCGTCCCGGTATCCGAGCCGCTCGTTGTTGGTGAGCGTTGCACGAGGCGTGAAATCTGGCGCGCCCGCCTCCGGCCCGGGCAGGAGCCCGAGGCGGGTGAGGGTCTGGAACCCGTTGCAGATGCCCAGCACGCGGCCGCCGCCCTCGAGGAAGGCCGCCAGGTCGTCCTTCAGGTGGGCGCGGATGCGGGTGGCGAGCACCAGGCCGCCGGCCACGTGATCGCCGTAGGCGAAGCCGCCCACCATGGCGAGCACCTGGTAGTCGGCGATGCGCCGGGGATGGCGCCGGGCGAAGAGGTCGGTGAGGTGCACGAGGTCGACCTCGGCGCCGACCATCCGGAAGGCCTGGGCCGTCTCGTCCTCGCAGTTGAGGCCGAAGCCCACGGGCAGGAGCACGCGGACCGGCTTCATGGGCGCCCTCCTTCCCGCTTCCAGGAGCGAGCCAGGAGATCGACGCTCTCGTCGACCAGCAACTTGCCGCCGGCGGAGATGCGCAGCCGGCTGCCGTCGTCGTAGGCGCCGATCCGCGCCAGGGGAAGTCCGGCCAGGCGTTCCTCCAGCCCGGCGGCCCGCTCCGGCGCCACCGCGAGGAGGAAGCGTCCGGCCGACTCGGAGAAGAGCAGCCCCTCCCAGCCGGGGGACCCCGACACGGGGGCCAGCGAGAGGTCGACCGCGAGCCCCAGCCCGGCGGCGCGGGCGAGGAGGAAGAGCGACCGGGCCAGGCCGCCGCGACCGGGCGCGTGAGCCGCGGTGACCAGCCCCTCGGCGACGGCCGCGGCCACCCGCCCGTACCAGGCGTGGAACGACTCCGGCCGGCAGCGAGGGACCGCCCCTCCGGCGGAACCGCGGTGGGCCGCGTACTCGGTGCAGCCCAGCTCGTCGCCGGTCTCGCCGACCAGGTAGAGGAGCTCGCCCGGCCCTGCGGCCTCCAGGGTCACGGCCCTGCGCACGTCGCGGACGACGGCGATGGCCGAGGCGAGCAGCGTGGGGGGGATGCTGATCCGCCGCCCTCCCACCACCGCGTCGTTCTTCATGGAGTCCTTCCCGGAGATGAGCGGCGCGCCGTAGGCGCGGCAGATCTCGGAGAGGCCGCGCGAGGCCCGCACCAGCTGCGCCGCCTTGTGGGCGGCGTCGGGGTTCTTCGGACCCGGCAGGGGGTCGGGCCAGCAGTAGTTGTCGAGGAGCGCGATGCGATCGATGCGCGCCCCGGCCGCGATCACCCGCCGGACGGCCAGGTCGACCCCGGCCTGCGCCATGGCATGGGCGTCCTCGTCGCTGTAGGTGGGAAAGACCGCCTCTGCCAGGGCGTAGCCGACATGGGACCCGTCATGGGCGATCAGGAACACCGCGGCGTCGGCCGGCACGTCGCGGTGAACCCCGATCCAGGGCTTCACCACGGTGAGCCCCTTCACCTCGTGGTCGTAGGTCCGCTCCAGGCTCTCCGCGGAGCGCAGGTTGTCGCGGGCGAGGAAGGCGGCGAGGAGCGCGGCTCCCTCCACGGGGCCCGGCGCCGGCGAGGCGGTGAAGGGGGCGCGAGCCGGCTCCCTCCACTCCGCGTCGATGCGCATCTCCGGGTCCCCGTCGTGGAGGAACTCCATGGGGACGAGCCCCACGGTGCGCCCGTCGTGCTGCAGGTGGAAGAACGGCTCGGCGGTGAACTCGCCCAGGTCGGTGGCCTCGACCTCCCGGAGCTTCGCCAGGTCGAGGAAGGCGGCCAGCTTCTCCGGCCGCACGGCCAGCGTCATGCGCTCCTGCGCCTCGGAGACCAGGATCTCCCAGGGGGCGAGCCCCTGGTACTTGAGCGGCGCGCGGGCCAGATCGAGCCTGGCTCCGCCCGGCTGCTTCGCCATCTCCCCCACCGAGGAGGAGAGCCCTCCGGCCCCGTTGTCGGTGATGGCCGAGTAGAGGCCGCGGTCGCGGGCCTCGAGCAGGAAGTCGAACATCATCTTCTGGGTGATGGGGTCGCCGATCTGCACGGCCTGGACCGGGCTCTCCTCGGTCAGCTCGGCCGACGAGAAGGTCGCGCCGTGGATGCCGTCCTTGCCGATGCGCCCGCCCACCATGACGATGCGGTCGCCGGGGCGGGCGTGCTTCACCTCGCCGGGCTCCCCCGCCACCCTGACCGGCATCCGCCCCACCGTGCCGCAGTAGACGAGGGGCTTGCCCAGGAATCGCTCGTCGAAGAACTCCCAGCCGCGACCGTAGGGGATTCCCGACTGGTTGCCGCCGTCGATGACGCCCGCGTGGACGCCGTCGCGGATGCGCCGGGGGTGGAGCAGCCCAGGAGGCAGCTCGCCCTTCCAGTCCGGTGGACCGAAGCAGTAGCCCCAGGTGTTCGAGAGGAGATCGGAGCCCATCCCGGTGCCGAACGGGTCGCGGTTCACGCCCACGATGCCGGTGATGGCGCCGCCGTACGGGTCGAGCGCCGACGGGCTGTTGTGGGTCTCCACCTTGTAGACGAGGTGGTGGCGGTCGGTGGCCTCGATGACCCCGGCGTTGTCGTGGAACACGCTCACGAGCCAGCTCTTCCCCTCGCGCGCGCGGATGGCCTTCTCGACCGCCTCGGTCGTGCCACGGATGTAGGTCTTGAAGATGGAGCGGATCTCCTCCGGCTCCTGGCCACCCTCCCGGTAGGAGAGGGTCGCGTTCATGATCTTGTGCTTGCAGTGCTCCGACCAGGTCTGGGCCAGGCACTCGAGCTCCACGTCGGTGGGAGCGGGGCCCAGGCCGGCGCCGATGCGCGCCGGGTCCTGGCCGGCCTTCCGGTAGAAGTCGCGGAGCGTCCGCAGCTCGTCGAGGGAGAGCGCCAGCAACCGCTCCCTCGAGAGCGCGGCCAGCTCGTCGTCGGAGCGCTCGAGGCTCACCTCCTCCACCGGCCGCGGGGCGTGCTCCGCCACCCGGGGGACCGACAGGTCGGGAGGGGATGCCATCCACTGCGCGTACGACTGGACGGCCACCCGCTCGATCACCTCGTTGGCGAGCAGCGCCCGGGCGATGCGCCCGGCCCGCCCCTCGTCGACGCCGTCGAGGAGGTAGAGCCTCGCGGTGTAGACGTGCGCCCCCTCCCCCAGCGGACGTCCCAGGAGGTCCTCGATGGCCACCCGCGCGCTCTTCGCCACCGGGTCGGTGACCCCCGGCTTGAACCCGACCGACACGGCCACGTCGAAGGGGCCGTCGTCCAGGCGCCCCACCGCCCCCTGCCGGACCACCGGCCCGGCGAACTCGCGGGCCACCGCCTCGGCCTCGGCCCGGTCGAGCGACGCCTCGATCAGGTAGACGTCGCGGGTGCGCACCCGTCCCGTCGCGAGGCCCAGGTGCTCGCGCACGCGGCGGGCCACCGAGGCCCCGAGGCTGTCTGTGAATCCGGGTCGGGTTCCGACCTCGATGCGGGTGACGGAAGGCAAGGATTCTCTCGGGTTCGAGGGGGCGGAAGTCTACCTTGAACGGGCTGGCAAGGGAGCCCCGAATCGGGTGAACCCGATCGCCTCGCGGTCTCCTTCCCCATACGCTCCAGCCGGGAAAACGTGACCGCGAATTCTCGCCTCGAGCTGCCGGCTCCGTCACTCCGCCCGGCGCCAGAGCCGGGGCACGGCCGCGAGGGACGCCCGGCGGTCGAGCTCGCCGAGGGCCTCCTCGGCCCGCTTCTCCTCCAGCCGCGCGATCTCGAGCTCCCCGTCGAGCTGCTGCTCGAGGACGTACTGGTAGTTGGCGCGAGCCTCGTCCCGCTGCGCCTGGATGTCGAGGCGGCGCTGCCTCGCCAGGGCGATCCGGTCGTTCGCCTCCCGGAAGGCCTGCTTCCAGCCCGCCTCCCAGGCGGCCTCCTCCTCGGCGGCGGCGGCGCGGTCCAGGGCCTCCTGGGAGCTCGCGATGACGCCGCCCTCCTCCCCGGGCCCGCTGGCCTCCCCGGACGTGGCGGAGGCGGCGGCCGGCACGGATCGCGGGAACGGGACCGGCGCCGGAGGGTCGCTCCCGGGGATGGCCAAGGTCGCCCCGTCGGCCACCTGGGTCGGGTCGCATTCGAGTCGGGAGACGCCCAGCCCCACCCACACGGAATCACCGCCCGCCGGGGGCACGAGCCGCACGAGCCGAGCCAGGACCACCGGCGGAACCGGGAGTCCGTCGAAGGCACGGGGTCCGGTCCGCCAGTCGACGATCCGGCCGCTCGGGCTGCAGTCCCGCGCCGGAGGGTCCACCACGAGAGGAAACGACTCGGCCGGGGGCCGGCCCCTGGCCGCGCGGGCCACGACCAGCGCCAGCCCTCCCGGCCCGGGTGTCGCCGAGAGCAGCACGGTGGAGCGGTGGAGCCGGTTCCAGAGTTCCCCCTGCGCCCGGCGGTCCTGGTCGGCGGCCAGCCCGGCGGGCTCCGTCCAGGCAGCCGGAACGTCGCGAACCAGCAAGGCGGCGAAGGCCTCGACGGGGACCGCCAGCCAGGGACGGGCCGGATCCGGGGGCGCGGAGGGAACCACGGCGACCAGGCTCCCTCCCGCGTCCACCACCGGACCGGCGAGCGGTCCGCCAGCATCCTCGGCGCGGAGCAGCGGCAGCCCTTCCACGGGCACGAGCCCCCTCGCGGTCGCCTCCCCCACCGTGTCCAGGCCCGCGCCGTCGAGGGCCACGAAGAGCGGCGCCCCGTCGGCGAGCCCGGTTGCGTTCCCCGGGGGCACGTAGGGCGCCGCGGCCCCCGGAAGGTCGAGCACCGATGTTCCGGATGGCGCCCCCGGCAGCACCCGGGCGAGGAGATCGCGTCCGTCCGAGAGTCGAACCTGGCCTTGCCCCTCCCGGCACGGGATGGATGCAAGCGCACGCTCGGGGCCCACGAAGACGGCCTCTCCCGTCGCGTCCCCGCACGTGAACGTGCCCCTCGCGGAGAGGAATCGGGGGCGCGGGTCCGGGATCTCCACCGGAGGAGGATTCGCCGGCGGGGCTGCCGCCACGACGGAAAGCTCGGCGGGTCTAGCGGAAGGCGGCGCCGTCCGGCGCGTGGCCTGCCAGGCCAGGGCACCGGCCGAGGCGAGGAGGACCGCGGCGACGGCGGCCACGGTGCGACGCCGGCGGCGCTTCGTTGCCTTTCGGGTTCCCCTCACCGGCCCAGGGTACCCAGGTGCCGGCTCGCATGCGACGTCGGCGGCGCCGAGATCCGCGCCAGCGCAAACATCCCGAACCCGAAGTCGCTCACGAGGGTGTGGCACCGCATGAGCTCGGGAAGGTGGTTCAGCCCCCAGTAGGCGATGTCATGGGTGAGACCGTGAACGGCGAGCCTTCGCTCGTACCTCCGAACGTCGGTCAAGATGCGCGCGTGCGCCTCGGCATGGGCCGCGACCCGGCGCCAGCCGATCATGCACATCAGGGACTCCTCGTCCGCGAAGTGCTCGACGAGCTTCTCGCCGAAGAGGCAGACCCTCCCGCGGAGCTCCTGGACGTCCCGGGCGCGGACCGCGCTCCCCAGATCGCGGATGCACCTCTCCAGCTCCCGGTGGGGGGCGTCGAGGGGCGCGAACCCGGTCAAGACGAGCGCCATCGAACCGGAGCCTAGGCGCCGGACATCTCCTGGACAAGTCGACTTTGGGTCCCGATCGAGTCGCCCCTTACGGGCCAGGCACCCTGGGCACGGGAGCCCGGTCGAGGACCTCCCGGACCCGGGCGAGCAGTTCCGGCGTGGTGAACGGCTTCTGGAGGAAGGCCGCACCGTCGGCGAGAGCCCCCTGCTGGTCGAGGACGTCCTGGGTGTAGCCCGACATGTACAGGACCCGAACTCCGGGTTTCAGCTCGGCGATCCGGCGCCCGGCCTCGAACCCTCCCTCTCCCGGCATCACCACGTCCACCAGGACCAGGTTCAGCGGCGCCGGGTCGCTCCGGACGAGTTCCAGGGCCTGCTCGGGCCCGTTCGCGGTGAGCACGACGTACCCGGCCGACCTGAGCCCGTGCGCCGCCGTGGAGAGGACGCTGGCGTCGTCCTCGATGACGAGGATCGTCTCCGACCCCCGGGTCGCCGCCGGCGGAGGCTCGCCGATCCCCATCCCCACGGGACTGGAACCAGGCAGGAAGACCTCGAAGATCGTGCCGACGCCAACCGTGGACCGGACGGTGACGTGGCCGCCGCTCTGCTTCACGATCCCGTGCGTCGTGGACAGCCCCAGCCCCGTTCCCGCCGCGGGGCCCTTGGTGGTGAAGAACGGCTCGAAGACGTGCTCCAGGACGTCGGGGGCCATCCCGCTCCCGGTGTCCCTGACGGTGATCTTCACGTAAGGGCCCGGCCCCATCTCCAGATCGGGGACGGCGTCCCCGGGCTCGACGGTCACGTTCTCGGTGGCCAGCGTGAGCGTCCCGCCTCCGGCCATGGAGTCCCGGGCATTCACGGAGAGGTTCATGAGCACCTGGCCGACGAGCCCGGGGTCGCAGCGCACCGACCAGAGTCCGGGCTGGAGGTCATCCAGGAGCCGGATGTTCTCGGGGAGAAGCCGCCTCAGGAGCTTCTGGCTGCTCCGGATGCAGTCGTTCACGTCCACCGTGACCGGTGCCACGGCCTGCTTGCGGGCGAAGGCGAGCAACTGACGGGTCAGGTCGGCCGCGCGCCTTCCGGCTGCGACGATCTCGTCCACGTGCCGGGGGTCGGGAAGCACCCCGTTCTTGAAGTCCACCTGCAGATCGACGCCGTAGCTGAGGATGACCGTGAGCAGGTTGTTGAAGTCGTGCGCCACACCTCCTGCCAGGCGCCCGATGCTCTCCATCTTGTTCGCCTGCGCCAGCTGCGCCTGGAGCGAGGCTCGCTCCAGTTCCGCCAGGTGACGCTGGGTGATGTCGAGCATCACCGCAACCGATCGCCGGCTCGCCCCCGCCCGCGCCTCCAGCGGTGCCGCGTTCGCCACGACGATCCGCCAACCTCCCTGGGGTTGCCGGAAATGCATCTCGACGTCGCGGATCACCCTGCCGGATCGCGCCGCCTGCGAACCGGGCCAGTCGGCGAAGGGGATGGGCGTCCTCCGGTCGGGCTGGAAGGCGACCGGAACGTCCGCCGGGTGGGGCGAATCCGGCGCAATGGGCGCTCCCAGGATCTCCTCGAAGGCCGGGTTCCAGTGGGTGAGCCTCGACACGCCGTCCGGATCCTGCTCCACCGCCGCCACCCCGAGAGGAAGGCCCTCGATGGCCACCTGGAGCGCATCCAGTCGCTGCGCCTCGGCGCGCTTCAGGAGGGTGACGTCGGTGAGGACGACACGTACCGTCGTGTCCTCATCGGTGGCCCGGCGCTGGCATGCGAGGTGGCCGTCGAAGGCCGACCCGTCGCCCCGGTGGACGAGCACGTCGCAGGTGTCCGGCTCCCCACTCTGGACCAGCCGGGAGAAGACCTGCAGCCAGCGGTTCGCATCCATGTCGAGGAAGCGCACGAAGGGCCGGCCGACGAGGGCCTTGCGGTCGACGTTGAGGAGCCCGGCGGCGGTGAGGTTGGCCTCCTGGATTGTCCCGGCCTTCGAGAGGGTGAGGTACCCGACCGGCGCGAAGTCGTAGAGGTCCTGGTAGTCCCGGGCCACCTTCGCTTCCGCGTCCGCCCTCGGCTTCCTCTTCCTCGGGCCCTCGCCTGTCGACTTCCTGGCCAGTGTGCCCTCCCCGACGACAGGAACTACAGGGAGATTCTCTCACTCATCGCGTCGGGCTCACACTGCTCCCCATGGGGGGCCTTCCCGATTCCTCGATGGCCAGCAGCACCAGCCGGTCCTCGTCCGACTTCCCCAGGATCCTCCGCCCGTTGAGGACGACCCGCAGGGGCCCGATCCGGGGGAAGTCCCTCTCCACGGTGAAGTCGTCGAAGGGACGGTCGTCCGCCAGGACGGCGTCCAGGGCCTTCCGGAGCTCGGGGATGTCCCACTGCCGGTCGCCGAGGTCGTACAGGGCTCGCCCGATGGTCTCGTCCGGCCGCACCCGGAACCTCTCGTAGAAGGCCCGGCTCGCCGAGGAGACCTTCATCGCCGCGTCGAGCACCACCAGCGGTTCGCGCACCGCGTCCACGATGCTCTGGGCGACCCGCCGCGCCTCCTGGACCGCGGCCTCCGCCGCCACCCGGGCGGTGATGTCCGTGAACGTCATCACCACCCCGTCGATCACGTTGTCGAGGGTGCGGTAGGGCTGTATTCGGGCGAGGTAGCAGTTGCCGTCGGCCGCTGCCTGCTCCCGCTCCCAGGGCGCAAGGGTCTCGAGCACGCGGCGCGCCCCCGCGAGCAGCTCGTCGCCGTTCACCTCGGCCTTGATGTCGGAGAGCGGTCGCCCCACGTCGGTGGCGACCAGGGGGAAGATCTTCGTCGCATCACGGGTGAATCGCCGGACTGCCATCCGGGGGTCGAGGAAGATCACCCCTCCCGAGACGTTGTCGAGGAGGTTCCGCATGTCGTTCTGCATGCCGGCGAGCTGGTCGATCTTGGCCTGCAACTCGGAGTTGACCGTCACGAGCTCCTCGTTCACCGACTGGAGCTCCTCCTTCGACGTCTCCAGCTCCTCGTTGGTGGACTGGAGCTCCTCGTTGGTGGACTGCAACTCCTCGTTGATCGACTTCAGCTCCTCGGTGGAGGCCTGCTGCTCCTCGACGGTGGTCCGCAGGAGCGCCTCCGACTCGGCGAGCGCGGCCTCCAGGTCCTTCACCTTGCCATGATCCGAGGAGCTTCCCCTGGCCCCGCGCGCTCCGGCCCTGGGTGCCGCTGGCCTGGGCTGCTCCTGGAAGCTCACGAGCAGGAGACCCGCGACATCGTCCCGAGGTACGAGCGGGCTCACGGCGAGGAGGAGGGTCCGCGACACGCCGTCGATGCGGGCCGCCACCGTGCTGCTCGCCGACGGGATCGCCTTCCTGGACGCGCTCCGGAACGCCGCCCGGAGCGCCGGCCCGAGGCCACCTCGAGCCATCTCGATGACGTTGAGCGTGGCCCTTCCGGGAGCGGGTCGCAGGTACTTCCCGGCGTCCCCGTGCACGTAGACGATGTTCCCCGCCGGATCGGTCACGACGGCCGCGGGCGCGAACGCCTTCAGGAGCGCCTGGCCGGTCAGCTCCGCGACGTTGACCGTCTCGGCCCTTCTCTCGGGCACACCCTCGGTCATCGGCTCGGGGGCGCCCGGTCCGCTGCGAGGCGGCAGACAGGGCGGCCCGGGCGGGCGACGCGGAGGGAACGACCTCGAAGATCTTCCACTTCCGGTTGACGGCCCTGAAGGACTCGGCGGCGTGGCCCAGGCTCTCGGAGGGCGACAGGAAGAGGACGCCGCCGGGGCGGAGCGCGTAGTGGAAGGTCGAGAGGAGCCGGTCCTGCAGTTCCGGCTCGAGGTAGATGAGGAGGTTCCGGCAGGCGAGCAGGTCGAGCCGCGTGAAGGGGGGGTCCTTGATGACGTTCTGGACCGCGAACACCACCATCTCCCGGATCTCCTTCTTGACCCGGTACCCGCCTTCCACCTTCACGAAGTAGCGGCGCAGCCGCTCGGGCCGGACGTCCTGCACGATGTTGGGCGAGTAGATCCCGGCGCGCGCGGTCGCGATGGCGTCCTCGTCGAGGTCGGTCGCGTAGATCTGGACCTTGAAGTCGAGGTGGCCCTCGTCCATCAGCTCGTGCAGCAGGATGGCGATGGAGTAGGCCTCCTCTCCGGAGGCGCAGCCCGCCACCCAGGCGCGCAGGACCCAGCCCTCCGGCTTCCCGGCGACGAGCCGCGGGAGCACCTCGGCCCGGAGCGTCTCGAACGCCTCCGGATCCCGGAAGAAGCTGGTGACGTTGATGAGCAGCTCCTTGAACAGGAGCTGCACCTCGGCGGGATGCTCCTTCAGGTAGCGGCCGTAGAGTTCCGGGGCCGAGATGTCGTGCTGCGCCATGCGGCGCTCGACCCTGCGGATGACCGTGCTCTTCTTGTACTGGGAGAAGTCGTGGCCGGTCCGCGAGCGGAGGACGGCCAGGATCTGGCCCAGGCCGCGGGCCATGGACGGCGCCGGCGGCACGGCTCCACGGGTACCGACAGCGCGGGTCAGCGCCAGGATCGACTCCGGCATCCTCTCCGGCGGCAGGACCTGGGTCACGTACCCCGAGCGAATCGCCACGGTGGGCATCCCGTCGTACCTGGCCGTGGCCGGGTCCTGCGCGAGGGTGACCCCGCCCGATCCCAGTATGGCCCGCAGTCCGAGGGTGCCGTCGGACCCCGTTCCCGAGAGGACCACCCCCACCGCGCCCTCCCCCTGGTCCTCGGCCAGCGAGCGGAAGAATGCGTCGATGGGCATGCGCTGCCCACGCGGCGTCTCCGGCACGCTCAGCTGGAGGATGCCGTTGAAGAGCGAGAGGTCGCGGTTGGGCGGGATGACGTAGATGCCGTTGGGCCGTACCGCCAGCTGATCGGTCACCTCGACCACGGGCAGGGTCGTCGTGCGCTGGATGATCTCGGTGAGGATGCTCTCGTGGCTGGGGTCGAGGTGCGAGACCAGCACGAACGCCATCCCGGCGTCGGGTGGCACGTGACGGAAGAACTGCTCGAACGCCTCCAGTCCTCCCGCGGATGCTCCCAGCCCGACGACGGGGAACCCGAGCGTCCCAGGGCTCGGAGGGAGCTCACGCGTGATCCGGGGTCCTTGCGGCGGAGTCACGGCGACGGCCTCATCCCGGACCCTCCCGGGTGCCCTTCTCGGAGCCCTCTTCGGGGACTTCCTGGCGCTCTTGCGGGTGCGTGGGTGGCGCATCCGCCGATGGTCGCACGCCCTCTCAGGCGACATCAACGGCGCCCGGCGGGGCGTCGACTTCCCTGGGCGCGATCGGCAGCTCCATCCGGAACGTCGAGCCCTTCCCGGGCGTGCTCTTCACCGAGAGCGTCCCACCGTGGGCCGTGACGATGGCGTGGCTGACGGCGAGGCCGAGACCGGTGCCCCTCTCCTCGCCCACCGGCCGGGTGGTGAAGAAGGGCTCGAAGACGCGGTCCACGATGGACGGGTCGATGCCGACGCCGCGGTCCACGACGTCCAGGCGCACCATCCCCTTCGTGCCTGGCCCCGTCCGGATGACGATCTCGCCTCGCCCCCCGGGGATCGCTGCCCTTGGCTGCGTTGGTGACCAGGTGCACGATCGCCTGCTCGACCTGCGCCGGGGAGATCAGCACCTCCGGAGCCTCCTGGTGCTTCACCTGGACGGAGGAGGACTGGGCCACGGAACCGGGCATCCAGCGCAGGGCGTCGCTCACGACGTCGGCGAGCCGGATCCGCGACCGGCGGGGCTCCGGGCGACCGAAGATCGAGAGGTCCTTCACGATGCGGGCGATTCGCTGGCCGCCGGCCTGCGCATCCTCGAGCGCCTCGGCAGCCTCGTCCACGTCCCGGAGGATGCTCGTCCGGTCTTCCATGCTGCTCCGGAGGACCCGGTCCCGAACGCTCCTCAGCACCTCCAGCGCCACCCCCTGGCCGGAGAGCTGGGCGGCGAGCGGGTTGTTGACCTGGTGGGCCAGCCCGGCGACCAGCCTGCCCATGGCCGCGAGGCGCGAGGCGATGGCCAGCTGCTCCTGGGTGGCGCGAAGGTCGGAGACGTCCCGCGCCGCGGCGAAGACCCCCTGCACCTGGCCATCCCGGCCCCGGTAGACGGTGGCGTTGTAGAGCACCTCCGTCGTGCGGCCGCTGGCATGGCGGATGGTCAGCGGGAGGTCGCGAACCGCACCGGCGGTCAGCACCTGCCGGTACCCGGCGCGGGCCCTCTCCGGCTCGGTGAAGAAGTCGGCGAAGTCGGCTCCCACGATCCGCTCGCGCGGCACCCCGGTCGCGGCCTCGGTGGCGGCGTTGACGTCGGTGACCTTCCCCTCCGGGCTGATGGTGACGAGTGGATCGATGCTCGCCTCCAGCAGGCTCCGGGCGTACGCCGAGGCCTCGCGAGCCCGCTCCTCGGCCCGCCTCCGTTCGGTGACGTCCATGACCGTGCCGGCTATCCGGACCGGCCTCCCGGCCTCGTCCCGGATGACCTCCCCGCTGGCCTCGATCCAGCGCAGGGCGCCCTTCGCCGGCAGGATGCGGAGCTCGTAGTGGAAGTGGCCGGTGGCGAGGGCCAACTCGAACGCCCGGTGGAAGATGGGGCGGTCCTCCGGGAGGACGTGGCGCAGGGCCTCGTCCGGCCCCCAGGACGGCTGGAGTTCCTCGTATCCGAAGAGCCGGTCGTGCTGGACCGTGCGCCACGCATGGTTCGTGGCCAGGTCGAGCTCCCACAGTCCCAGGCCACCGGACCGGGCGGCGATGTCGAGCTGGGCCTGCTGCACCCGCAGGGCGTCCTCGGCCCTCCTGCGGAGCGTGATGTCGGTGAGCGTTCCCGCCACGCGGATCGCCTTGCCGGCGGCGTCCCGCTCCACGACCTTCGCCCGGGCGGCGAACCAGATCCAGTGGCCGCGCTGGTGCCGCAGGCGGAGCTCGACAGCGTACTGCTCCGCCTCCCCGCGCAGGTGCGCCTCCCTGGCCGCGCGGTCCCGCTCGCGGTCGTCGGGGTGGACCATCTGCTCGAACGCCTCGAGTCTCGTCTGCAGTTCGGAGAGGTCGAACCCGAGCATGGAGGCGAGGCCCCGGCTGCACTTCACGCTGCCGGCGACGAGATCCAGGTCGAAGAACCCGTCGCTCGAGCCGTCGATGACGTGGGAGAGACGAGCCTTGACCTCCTCGACCTGGCGGGCCTGCTCGACACGGTCGGTGATGTCGAGGATCACGCTCACCGCCCGGAGGGGCCCTCCCGGGTCGACCGGGATCGGGGCGGCACTGACGGACAGCACGCGCCACCTCCCTGACTGCAGGGTGTGGACCTCGGCGTCGTGGACCACCTCGCCCGTTCGCGCGGCTCGCGGTCCCGGCTGGTCCTCGACCGGGATCGGGGTGGTCCGGTCGGGCCGGAAGGGCTGGTAGGGAAGGTCCTCGAAGGCGACCCCGTTCACCGACAGCGGCCCGGGCACTCGCTCGTAGGCGGAGTTGTGGATGATGAAGCTGGGCTTGCCGTCCGCCGCGAGCTCGACGAGGGTCACGCCGATGGGCAGCGCGTCGATGGCGGCCCGGAAGGCCCCCATGCGCTCCGGCGACAGGGCGAGGGCCAGCGCGCGCCTCTGCTCGGTGACGTCGGTGATCGCGAGCTGCACGATCGAGCCTGGATCCGCGCCGGTGCGATGACGGCAAGCCACGTGCGCCTCGAACGACGACCCGTCGCCGCGCCGGAGGACGAGGCCGCAGTCCGTTCGATCGGCGGCGCCCTGGATCTGGGCGGTGAATACCCGGTGCCAGCGATCGGCGCTCTCGCCGGCCACCAGCCGGGCGAATGGACGCCCCTGGAGTCGAACCCGGTTGACTCCGAGCAGGGCCGCACCGGCCAGGTTCGCCCGCGTGACCACTCCCCTCCTGTCGAGCGTCAGGTATCCGACCGGGGAGAACTCGTACAGCTCGACGAACTCCTCGTGGGCCTCCTCCAGCGCCTCGAGCGCGCGCCGGAGCTCCTCGTTCTGCATCTCGAGCTCGATCTGGTGGACCTGGAGCTCGTGCAGGGGAGACGATTCGGCCTGGGACGGACCCCTTGCACCACGCTCGCTGGCGATCTTCGCTTCCGCCTTCGCGCGCAACGCCTTTCGATGGTCCGTCGACCGGTTCACGCCTTCACCGGGGTCCCCTCGCGACGCACTCTCGATCGCTGCGGGACGATCGACCGGACCTTCCTCTCGGTGAAGTCGGAGACGGTCCCGGCCAGGCGGAGGGGCTCACCGATCGCCCCGCTCTCGACCACCCTGCCCTTCGCCCGCAACCATCTCCAGGCGCCTCCGGATATGCGAACCCGGAACTGGACGTCGACCTGGTCCAGCTCACCGGCGGCGGCCGCCTCGAGGATCTCCTCCACCTGGGCGCGCTGCCCGGGATCGACCCGGTCCGGCCAGGTCCACGCGAACCCCTCGCTCTCGATGCCCGGACCTCCGAGGATCGCGCTCAACCGCTTGCTCATCCGGATGCGCCCGGTCGGCACGTCCCATTCCCAGAAGCCGTCCGATCCCGCCTCCAGGACGTGGGACAGGTGGGCGTGGCTCTCCCGGAGCTCCGCGATCCTGCGCTGGTCCTCCGTCACGTCCGCGATCGTGACGACCGCTCCCTGGAGGGAGCCGTCGCCGCCGCGGAGCGGCTCTGCGTCGATCCGGAGCCAGGCGGTCGGCTCCCCGGGTCGCTGGATTCCCATCAGGACGTTCCATCGCGGCACGCCGGTGGCCAGCACCGCCTCGGCCGGGTAGTCCTCCTCCGGAAACGGGCTCCCGTCCTCGTGGAGTACGCGCCAGCCCGGAGGAAGTAGACTCCCGCCTCGAATCTCCGCGGCGCTCAGGCCCAGGATGCGCTCGGCCGCCGTGTTGCAGGACTGTGCGACGCCGTCGGCGTCGAGGACCACCACCCCTTCGGCCATTGCGGACACCACGCACTCGAGGCGGTGCCGGCTGGACCGCAGCTCCTCCTCCAGGTTCCAGCGCGCCGTGATGTCGAGGATGGCGATCCGGACCTGCGCGCCCGCGTGACCGAGGTCGCGACCGGAGGCGGCGGGGGCGGCGACGAGCTGGACGTGCTCGGCCCTCCACTTCCCCCGCCCGAGCGCCACGTCGCACGAGGTCGAGCCGGTGGCCTGGAACGCGCCCTTCAGGAACGCCGCGCACGCGGCCTTGTCCTCCGGCTTGACGAAGCTGGCGAGGCGGGCGCCGATGAGGCCGTCTCGGGTCTCGCCGAGGAGCGCCGCCGCGGTGAGGTTCACCCTGTGGATCAGGCCCTTCTCGTCGACCGTGACGTAGCCGACCGGGGCGTAGTCGTAGAGGTCGGAGAACTGTTGCCGGTCGAGGTCGCTCTGCTCGGCGGCGAGCCGGAGGGCCTTGTTCTGCTGCTCGAGCTCGATGAGCCGCTGCCGCAACCGGGCGACCCCTTCTTCCACCGATCCTGAAGCACCAGGCATGGACTTGTCCACGGGCCCCCCCGTCGGCTGCCGAACGAGTTCCCTACGGGAATTCAACTCCCTATGGGGACACGTTACAAGCCATCCCGGACGAAGATGACGTCCGAGGGACCTGCGGCGTTTTGCCGCTCCCCCTACTCTCGGGCGAGGCACTCGTCCCAGGTCAGCAGGCCCACCAGGGTGCACCCCTCCTCGAGGGCGACCATCTGGGTCTCGCAGTTCGTGCCGGCGCGACGGCAGGCCCTGTAGTCCTGCCGGAGCCGCTCCGTGCTCTGCAGCGCGGATCTCCGCCAGGCCGTGACCCTGGCGGCGGCCTCCTTCTGGGTCTTCGCCTCGCTCGGCCCCGCCGTCACGCGCGCCGCGTACCTCCTCGACCCTGCCCGTCCGCAGATCCCCCCCTCGGTGCAGGTGCAGGTCTGCTGGAACCAGGCCCGGTCCCCGGGCGGCACCGACGTCCCTGACGCCCGGGCGATCGTCTCGCACAGGTAGTCCTGATCGTCGGGAATGGTGGGATACGGGTCCTCCCCCCGCGCGAGGAAGGGCGCCAAGCAGAATGCCAGCGCGAGCAGGCCAAGGCGGACGGGCGTACCTACCATGCCGCGAGAGTATCAGGGCTACGGCCCGTCCAGGATGGCGTCCACCTCTTCCTGCGTCAGGACCTGCGCCACGTAGTTCCCCTCGCCGATGATCTTCTCGATGTTCTGGACGTAGGAACGGAGGTGGCTCTTCGACCCTTCGAGGAGGCTGGTGTAGACGGTCCGGATGCGCGCCTCGTCGGTCCAGTCGAGCCCGCACTCGCCCTCCTCGACGTCGAGATCCGGATCGTCGACGATTGCCTTGGGGCAGTGGACGATGTCGAGCATGTCGAGCTCCTCGATGAAGGCGCCGACGTACAGGGCGTCGAGCAGGCTCGCGGAGCCCCACGCGACGAGCAGGCCGAACTTCTCCGAGAAGTACCAGCCGAAGTCCGCGCCGGTGAAGACGCCGATGCTGCCCGGCAGGTCGTTGGTGGTGGGATTCGGGTCCGTGATCCCGTAAGAGGCCAGCAGGTCGGCCATCGTGTCGGCGTGGGTCTGTTCCGACCGGTCGGCGATGTTCGAGAACACCTGCGAGCGCGGGTAGAGCCCGGCAAGGGTGAGGTACACGTCGCGCGCGAGCTTCTCCTCCTCGCGCATGAACGTCATGTGCTTCTCCTCTCCCAGGTCGACGACCTGGGCAGGCGAGGGCGACGGGACGGCGAGCGAGGCGAAGAGGACGAAGATTCCGAGGATTCGCGGCATGGGGGACCTCCTGTGGTCCTCGTGCAAACCCCGGCCCGTGCGCCCGGGTGCGCGGCTTGATGTCACACCCGGACGGCCGCGTGCGCCGCGCCCCGCGAAGGGACGTCAGGCCTCGCCAGGCGCTGCGGGGAGATCCATGCGGAACGTCGAGCCCTTTCCCACCTCGCTCCTGACCGTCAGCGCTCCCTCGTGGGCATCGACGATGGAGTGACTGATCGCCAGGCCGATGCCGATCCCGCGCCTGTCACCCACCGGGCGGGTCGTGAAGAAGGGCTCGAAGATCCTGTCGAGGTTGGCGGGCGGTATGCCCACGCCGTCGTCGGCGACCTCCAGTCGCGCCATGCCCGACGGGGCCACTCCAAGGCGGATGACGATCTCTCCCCGCCTCCCTTCCGGAGCGGCCCGTGCGGCGTTCGCGATCAGGTTGATGACCACCTGCTCGATCTGGCTGCTCGCGGCGAGGACGTCGGGCGCACCCTGGTTCTCCACCTTGATGGTCGCTGCCTGGTGGACCGTCGCGGGCAGCCAGCCGATGGCCTGATCGACGACGTCCACGAGACGGACCCTCGTCCTCGGGGGATTGGGGCGACCGAACGCCGAGAGATCCTTCACGATCTGCGCGATCCTCCGCCCGGCGGCCTGCGCATCCTCCAGCGTCTCGATCACCTCGTCCAGATGGCGAGTCTCGGCCTCGAGGTCGAGCGGCGTGCCTCCGTCGAGCCGCTTCCGGGCGCCGCGAGCGGCCTCCAGCGCCAGCCCCTGGCTCGCCATTCCCGCGGCGAGCGGGTTGTTGATCTCGTGCGCGACTCCGGCCACCAGGGTACCCATGGCCGCAAGGCGTGCGGTCAGCGCCAGCTTCGCCTGCAGGGCGCTTCGCTCGGCCTCTGCCGCCCGCCGGGAATCGACGTCCTGGATGGTTCCAACCAGCTGGACGGGCTCACCGGCCGGGCCCCGGCTCAACGTCCCCAGGCCGTGGACCCAGCAAGTCTCACCGGTGGACTGGTTCACGACCCGATATTCCCTGTCGAATCGCGAACCGCTCGCCAGGAGCTCGGCGAGGTACCCCCGCATCGCCTCCCGGTCGTCGGGATGGACGATCCAGATCCAATCCGCCGCCTGGCGTGGGTAGGAGTCGTCGATGCCGAAGATGGAGTCCAGCGCGGCCGAGGTGGACCAGTGGTCTCGCTGGATGTCGTACACGTAGTGGCCGATCCGGGCGATGTCCTGGCTCAGGCGCAGCCATCGCTCGCTCTCCCGCAGCGCCTCCTCGGCCCGCTTGCGCTTCTCGATGTCGATGTAGATGGCCACGATGTACTTCACGCCCAGGTCGGCTCCACGCACGCAACTGGCGGACACCAGGGCCCAGAAGGTCGTCCCGTCCTTGCGGATGAAGCGCTTGTCGAGCGAGTACCTCTCGCACTCGCCGGCCACGAGCCTGTCGAACAGCACCAGGTTGGCCGCCACGTCGTCGGGATGCGTGGCCTCCAGCCAGGTCATCCGGGAGAGCTCCTCTCGCGAGTATCCGAGCATCGAGCAGAGCTGGTCGTTCACCTCGATCCATCCCTTCTGCGGGCTCGACAGCGCGATCCCGACGGCGGGAGACTCGAAGTAGGCTCGCAGCCGGGCTTCGCTCTCCTGGAGCGCGCGCTCGGCCTCCTGCTGGACGGTCACGTCCCGGCACACGGCCAGGTATCCCTTCATGTTGCCCATCGCGTCGTGGCGCGCCGCCACGTTCGCGTCGACGATGATCGTGACCCCGTCCTTCCGGCGCTGGCGCACGACGAACTTCTCCGTTCCCCTCCATGCCAGGCTCGCCGCGATCGCCGAGGCGTCGGCGACGGCGAGGTCCGGCTGCACGAGGGGCGCGATGGGCTTCCCGAGCACCTCGGCCTCGGTCCACCCGTAGATGCGCTCCGCGCCGCCCGTCCACTTCACGACGGCCAGGTCCAGGTCGACGGCGATGACGGCTTCCTGCATCCGGCCGAGGAGTGCGGAGGCGAATAGGCGCTCCTCGTCCGCGCGGCGGCGCTCGGACACGTCCCGGCGGATGACGGTGACCTCGTCAGGACCCGAACGCACCAGGCGCGCCTCGTAGAACCGTTCACCCTCCGGCCCCGGATTCGCGTACTCGAACCGATGCGGCCCGTCGCTCTCGAATGCCCTGGCCAGTGCGTCCCGCATGGCATCGGCCCCGTCCGAGGGGATCAAGTCCCGGAGGCTCCGGCCGACGAGGTCCTGGCGCCTCGACGGGCTCCCCTCCTGCACCGGCACGTGAACGTCGAGGATCCGACCCTGGCGATCCGCTCGCACCAGGAGGTCGGGAAGGCTGTGGAGCAGCGCCTGGTCGCGTCGAGCCAGCTTCTGGAGTTCCCGGCGCGCGACGCGGAGCTGGGTCGCCGACGAGTAGATCACCCATCCGGCGATGACGGCGGCCGGCGCGATCAGGAACGTGCCGACCGTCACCGGGCCAGGCCCCATCCGACCCGAGAAGGAGACGACGACCGTCGGGATCACCGTTGCGAGCGCCGCGAGCACGACGGGGAGCTCGAAGAGTGCGGCGGAGCAGGCGAGTGGGGCCCCGATCAGGGCCAGGTATGCTTCGCCGCCCGGCCCCGACGTCGCATACGCGATCCCGCAGCAGATCGTCGGGCCGACCGCGACGGGGAAGATCCAGTCCAGGGGGGAGGGGTTCCGGCGCACGTACACCCAGAGTGCACCGGAGAGGACCAGCGCGACGATGACACCGAACGGGAGGGGGTCGTGCCGGCCCGCTCCGAGGACCAGGAGCGATCCCACCAGCCCGGGGCTCACGACCGCGTAGAGCGTGAGGACCAGGCGGCGACGAGCCGCCGGGGTGTCCTCGAACAGGAACCGGATCTCGTTGGCGTCCAGAGAAGCCCCCCCGCACCGTCACTGTAGGCACTAGGTCGGGCAAAGGCGACAGGGGAACCCGGTTGCCCGGATTCCCCTGTCTATTCGCTACCTTTTGGTGGACCCGACCGGGATCGAACCGGTGACCTCCTGAATGCCATTCAGCAGCGATGCCAAGTAAATTCCACGGTTATCCCGTTTCTGCTGTCCAGCCAGCCCCAGAGAAGTCAGGCACTTCCACGGGTGTGGGCGACACCACGCAGGCACGCCGACGCAGCCAGCGCCCCGCTGAGCCCCGCGCGCCCGCCCCCGCCGTCCTCGTACCCCCAGGCCCCCGCGCGTCGCAGGACGGGCAGGCCCCGGCCGCCGCTGTCCGTCGTAGCCGTACCCTCGATCCACCGCAGGGGAGGAACACCATGACCCGCCTCGCCGCCGTCCTCGCAGCTCTCGCCGTCGCTGGGTGCGGAGGGACCGACCCCGCGCCGACGGCTCAGGTCTACGCCGTCTCGATCTGCTCGTGCCTGCCTGAGCAAGCCGACAGGTGCATCGACGTGCCGAACGGGAGCATCACGTGCGGGCCCTGGGGGCTGCTCAGCAACCCGACGTGGACCTGGCACGGGTCGAACTCGGCATGCCCGGTCCCCGACTGCCGGATGGTCGGGAACCGGCCCGCGTCGGGGGAGTGCGCGATCCAGGTCGTGTGCTCCGACCCGCTACCAGCGCAGTAGGCCGCCGGCCAGCCCGCCCTACCTGACCAGCGCTCCGGCCCAACCCGTCGCAACGCCGTTCGGCCCGGCCCCTCCGCCCGCCACCACCGACCCCTCCAAACCGAAGAGGAGCCGGACCGAAGGGCTCGCCACGAGCCCGCCCACGTACCACCCACCACCGCCCGGCCCCGCGACGGCACCGATGAGCGGCCCGAACCCCCACCCCGAGAGCGCCGCCACGGTCTCCATCTTCACGTTCAGGTCGATCGCCTTCGTCCCGAGTACCTCCGGCGGGCCCACGCCGCCGGGGTATCGGAGGACGGTCCCGACGGCCGCGACGGCGACGTTGCCCAGGGAGGTTTTGAAGACCGCACCCCCCACGTCCAGCTCCAGCTCGTCACCCTCGACGAGGCGGCACACCGGGCACGCAGGGCAGACTGCCGGGACCGGCGACGAGGCGCCTGGCGCTGCCGCAGGGGGGGAGGAAGCGACCGTGCCCCCCGCCGCCGGCCCGACACGGATCCGCCCGGTGCTGCCGTGGGCGGTAGCGATGGGGCGAGCGTCCGGCAGCGCCGCCTTGAGCCGGGCGATCTCCTCGGTGAGCGCGGCCGACGCCGCGGCCTCCTCCATGAGGCTCGTCAGCAGCTCGCCCATCTCGACCTGATGGGCGACGTTGACCCCGGCGAGTTCCGCCTTGTGCCGCTCATTCGCCGCGGCGAGGTCGGCCGTTGCGGTCCGGGCCGACTGGAGCGCCCAGACCACGGCGAGGACGGCGATGAGGACCGCCACCGGCGACACCCACCACGGGATCCGGGGCGGCCAGGTCACTGCGGGCACCGCGGGTACTCGACCGCGAACGCGCTCCACACCTGGGCCACCTGGGGGATGTCCTCGATGCACTCCGCTCCGCCCGACGACAGGCACGAGTGATAGCGGAACGGCGCCACCGCGTAGACCTTGCCCTCATGGTCGTGGTTCAGCGCCCAGTGCATGTAGAGATGCGCGATCATCACGAGGTCGATCGGCGACGGGTCGAACCCGTGCTCCGGCTCGCGCCAGGCCTCGGGCACGAGCCCCATCACCTGGCCGGGCTCGAGCTGCCGGTAGAGCATGTCGAGGAGGTACTCGGTGCGACCCGGCCAGTCCCACGGCCCGCCGTAGGAGTCGAACGAGACGATGTCCGCGCCCTGGCCGTAGGGCGTGCCGGGGCAGTGGCGGGCGATGGCGTCCAGTTCGTCGGTGGACCAGTTGAGCCAGACCCGCACGCCGGGCGTCGCCTCGCGAAGCTTCGCGATCCGGCCGCGTACCATCCCGAGGCCCAGGTCCCCGCACACGTCCTCGGCGCTGTCGAGGCTCCCCTTCCATCCCCACTGCGGGAGCATCGGCTCGTCGATCCAGACGTGGTCCGCCTCGGCGGGAGGGTACCTGCCCTGGCCGCCCCACTTCATCTCATCCCAGGGACCGCCTCCGCCCCACGAGGTCAAGGCGAAGTTGCGGCACGTCCCGTGCGACGGCATGTCCGGCCACATCGGGATCGGGAAGTTGCACCCGGCCGTGATGAGCGCCGCCAGGATCGCCAGCCTCTGCCAGCGAGGGAGCTTCACTTCCGAAGCCATAGCCACCCCTTCACGGCAAACGCGCCGAACATCACCACGCCGAGCAGGATCAAGAGCCAGTCGAGGACGACCATCACGGCACCACCGGGGGAGCCGGGGACCGCGCGAGCGCGACGGTCTCGGCCGCCTTCGTGCCCTGGCGCACCAGGTAGAAGATCAAGGTCGGTGTGAGCCAGGTGTTGACCTCCTCGTTGGTGACGGGCGCGAACGCGTGTCCGAACCAGGTGGTGCCGCCCAACATCCACTTCGTCAGGACGACGGCGAAGGTGACCGCCGCGACAGTGATGGTGAACGACGGCTTGTCGGTCACCGGATCGACAAAGACTGGAAGTCGCATCCCGCCCTCCCTCACACCACCCGCGCGAAAGTGCGCCCGTCCGCCGTCTCCAGGGCGAGGCTCCTCGCCGGCACCCCGTCCCGGGCCGCCGACAGGTGCAGCCAGCGCCCCATCTCCACGATCACCTGGTCGACGTGGGGCAGCTCGCCGCGCCGCATCGCGTGCAGGATCACGAACAGCGCCGGCTGGGGGTCGAGCCCCACCGGGACCACGTCCACCGCCAGCGCCTCGAGGTGCAGGCTCCGGGGCTTCCCGCCCACGGCGTCGTTGAGCCGGGCGCAGCGGAAGCCGCTCGTGACGTGCAGCGGCACCCCGAGCGCGAGCCGCACCGGCTCGAAGACTTGGCGCGCGAGCCGCTCGGCGTTGCGCCGGAGCTGGGCGTTCGCGACCCACTCCCGTTCCTGTTCCGCGAGCAACTCCCGGTGCTGGGTGGCGATGAACTCGACCTCGGACAAGTGCTCGGAGAGCATGCCGGTCACGGGTCCTCCGGGGGCTCGCGCCGAGGCACGGTCATGGCGGCCCGGCCGACGCGGGTCTCGACGGCCTCGAGGCGGCTCCCCTGCAGGCGGACCATCTCCCCCAGGTTTCCGAGGTCGATCCGCTGCTCGGTCACATCCACCCGCAGCTCGTGGATGTGGCGGGCGTTCTCCTTGGCAGCTGCGGCCGCACCATCGGCGCGCAGCTGCGAGTCGGCGTGCATCCGCTCTTCGCGGGTCTCGTGGCGCAAGAACAGGGCGCGGAGACGGACCTCGATGAACGCGAGGATGACGGCGAGGGCGCCGAGGACCAAGAACACGTCCGCGTGCTGGCTCACCGCCCACCCACCCTTTCCCAGACCGCGTCCACCCTCCCGTGCAGCCTCTTGATCGCATCGGCGCGCTCGTCATCTCGCTTGCGCAACTCGCCAATCGACCGGCGGTGCTCCTCGTGGAGTCGGTTGTTGATGTCCGCCCAGCCAGCCGCCGCCTCGGTGACGATGGCCGAGACCATCGCCTTGAACTCATCGGAGTGCGTGAGCCCCTTGAACCGCTCGTCGATCCTGCCGTCGAGCCAGCGAAATCCGCGCCACAGGCCGCCCACGATCACGGCCAAGACGATGACCAGGCCGCCGAGTATCTCGACGACCGGCATCAGGTGCTCGACTGCGCCACCGCTCAGGCTCCCCATCGCCGCCTCCCCTCCCCTCGGTCCTACGAGGCGGCCACGAGCAGAAGCCCCGGCGTGCGCATGGTTGTCGCCACGCCCGGCTTGCGCGCCGTCACCATGACGATCATCACGCGCTTCGGCCCGGCCGGGAGCACCGGCAGGTCGACCGCCCACGCCTTCGCGCCGAGCACCCGGCACGAGAGGGGCGCGACGGGCCGTCCGTCCGCCTCGAACAGCGCGGCCTGAACGCTCCAGTCGGCAACCGCCTGTTCCTGGTCCTCGGGGTTGGCGGTCATGATCGTGGCGCCCCACCGAAGTCCGGCGGCCGCGTCGCCCATGACCATCCCGAAGGCACCGTCGTACTCGGGCTGGTAGACCCCGCCCCCGCCGCCGAGCACCATCCACGGCACGCCGGCCGGGTAGAGGTCGGGTAGGTCACCGCTGGCCGAGACCACCGGGGCGCCGAGGCTGTCGTACGTCAGGGAGAGCGGGCTCATGGTGTTCCTCCTCAGGGCTTCACGTTGATGGTCGCTTCAACTGCGGTGGTCTCCACGCTGGCCGCCGGCGTCACCCAGGCCCGGAGCTTCGCCTGCCGGCCGACGAGCGCGGTGGTGGTGGCGGCGCCGACGAGGACCAGCCACGTCTCCGCGTCCACCTGGCTCGGGGCGATGGCCTCGGAGTAGGTCCCCGCAACGATCGTCGCCTCGACGGTGGCGCCGGTCAGGTCGACCGCGACGCCGCCCAGATCGGTCACCGTGAGGTGGAGCGGCAGGGAGGCGCCGGGGATCACGTCGTATCGGGTCGCGGCCATGGGTCAGGTCTCCGGGCGCTCGACGAGGAGCACCTCGATCGCGGTGGTTGTGTAGCCGAGGGCGTAGACCGCGCCGGCCGTCGTCGCGGCGACTCGCAGGACCGCGGGCGTGAGCGGAAGGGTGGACGGGTCGGGCAGGTCCACTTCCAGCAGGTTGCCTGTCACGGCGACGGCCAGGTCAGCGGCGAGCACCGCGCCGCGCTGGCTGTAGAGCGTCGCCTCGAAGGTCCAGCCGGTGAGGTCCGTCGCGCCGCCGGGGACCCCGTCGACCTGGTCGAGGAGGGTGAGCGCCACGCGCAAGCTCTTCGCCGGCTCCAGGTCGGCGCCGGTCTGGTTGTCGAGCAGTTCGTAGGTGTAGGGCGCGGTCCCGCCCTCGCCCCAGACCCGCGCGTAGGGCTGGCACTGGTAGCCGAAGACGTTGTAGCGGTACCCCTCGGTCTCGGGGTCGCCGTCCAGCGCGACGCCGACCTGCCCCGCCACGACCTCCAGTTGGGCGAGGCCGATCTCGCCGAGCGCGTCGGTCACGCGCACGCGATCAATCCCGACGAGCGGGCCGGCGACGTAGGCGCCCTCGGAGGTGAGCGTGCAGCCGCTCGCGTTCGTGACGACGTCCCAGGTGTAGGGCCCGGTCCCGCCAGTCGCCGTGAGCGCCAGCTCGCCGGCGGCGTAGAGCGCGGCGATCCCGTCGGTGCCGATCGCGACTTCGAGCGCCTGGGGAGCCGGCCCGTACTCTGGGAGGTCGCTGAACCACACCGTCACATCACGCTCGACGCCGAGCGCGTCCGTGGCCCGAATGATGTCCTTGGTGAAGCCGCTGGCATCCTGAGGCCGGAGCGCGCCGGGGACGTAGTGCACCGGCTCCGCGGGGAGCACCTCGAATCCGAGGCTGATGACGACCGGCTGCACCGTCCCCGAGACACCAGCCCACGGGGTCACAACGCTCCTCGCGAAGTACGCCGGCGGCGTGCCGGAGACGTTCAGCATCGGCACCCGGGCGGGGACGACCATGACGCCGCCCACACCGGGCTCCGGGAGCTCGGCTACGGAGAGCGTGGGCACGAGCGCGCGCGCGTCGGAGAGGGCCGGCACCAGCGCCCGTCCATCGGAGAGCGTGGGCACGAGCGCGCGCGCGTCGGAGAGCGTGAGCCGGAGGGCAGGCGTCGTCACGGCAGACCGTCCGAGTAGGTCGCGGTCCCGGGGCTGTACGGGGTGACGGCGTCGGTGAAATCGTTCGCCCCGATCGTCACCGGGTTCGTGTCGTTGGCCGAGTAGTCCAGGCCCACGTCTGGCTGGGTACCGGTTCCCGTGATCACGGAGTTCCCCGACACCAGCACCTTGGGGTCGTCGGCAGCGATCAGGATGCCGGTCGCGTCCCCGAAGGAATCGGCGGTGAGTTCGATGATCCGATTCTCCTGGACCTGAACCCCGTCGTTCCCGGATAGGAACATTCCGTTGTCCTGCCAGTCGCGGACGGTGTTCGTCTGGATGGAAATGTCCTTGGAACCGACGACCCGAATGGACGCGGCTGGGCCACCCGCTCCCTCAGGGTCACCAGGACGGACGCTCTGCACCGTGTTCGCGTGGATCCGCCCGTTGACGCATCCATAGACGTCGATCCCGTGCAGGCCCCCCGATGCTGCCTCGCTGTCCTTCACCGTGAAGTCATTCACGTAGACGAACAAGATCGGAGAGTCGCCGCACTCCGTCGCAACGACGTTGGTGATCCGAATCGACCTGATGGGATCTCCAGAAGAGGGGCCAATGACCGCGATGCATCGCTCGCCAGCGACGTACGCATCCGCTCCCGACCCGAAGATCAGGAAGTTCTCGAGGCTCACCCCGTTCCCGGTGACCAGCAGTCCTGCCGTCCCGGTCTGTCCGTAGGCGGCGCCCTCGTTGTAGGACCCGGTGCCCTCCCACCAGATCCGGGATTCCGTACCCATGCCACGAAGGATCGTGCCGGCTGGTACCGCGATCACGTCGGTGACCAGGAAGTCGCCGGCCGGAAGGCTGACCGAGCCCCCCGCATTCGCGTCGAGCGCGTCCTGGATCGCGGCGGTGTCATCCGTCACGCCGTCACCGACGAGGCCGGGGATGCTGGCTCCGCCGCCGGCCGGCGTCGCCCAGGAGCCGTCCCCGCGGAGGAAGGTGGTCGCGGACGGCGTGCCCGTCACCGCCGTCACGCCCGTCTTGCCGAGAGCCTCCATCACACCGGGGCCGCTGCCGATGAAGGCCAGGTGCGAGGAGAGCGCCACGGGGGTCGACCCCGCCGAGATGGCGACCGTCTCCCCTGCGGAAAGCGTCGGCACCGTCGAGCCGCCGACCGCCCTTCGCAGCACCTCCCGGAGATTGTCGAGGGCGCTAATCACCCGCCAGAACTTCACGGACAAACTGTCCTCGTACAGATTGCAATCGGTCGTGATCCAGGTCGATAGGTCGGGGGCCCAGCTGCCACTGGGCCATCCCAATCCCGAAGCCGCCGTCGCCGCCGTGGGTGGCTCTGCAGCCGTCGCGATCAGGTGGTTGTTGAGGTCCGGCCAGTAGCCTATTGCTCCACCCTCCACGTTCTCGAATAGGACGCTGAATGCGGCCTGCACCGCGTCATTGTGCGCACCCAGAGGGATGGTGATTGAGACGTAGTCCTGCGCCGCCTCGTAGATTTCCACCCAATCCGAGAACAATCGGGTGGAGATCAGTTCCCCGAACGCAGGCTTGTCGTCGGAGGTCATCACCCCGGCGACCTCGAGGGACCGGAGCCACATCCACGCCTGGTAGTAATCGTTCTTCAGGGTGTCCGGTGGGTCCAGCGGAATGCCCGGCAGCGGCGTACCGAACCCGTCGAAGGGGTCCACCTCCGGCGTCGTGTACGCGACCTGGCCGAACCACTCCGTTGCCTCGACCTCGATCACCCCGGCCGCGTCCTCGGCGATGCGCGCGATCCTGACCACCTTCGCCGTCACGCCCAGGTGCGGCTCGGTGAGCGACAGGAGGTCGCCTTCCTGCAAGAGCACCCACCGCTTGTGGAGCCGGAACTTGTAGGTCCCGCGGACGGTGAAGTTCTCCTCGGCGAGGAGGTGCGAGAGGTTGAGCGCGTGCTCCGCCGTGCTCACCCACGACGCGTTTACCGGAGGCGCCCGCCGGATCGTCTCGGTCCCGCTGAACGGGTTCGCGAGCGCAAAGGTCGTGTCCTCGTTCGTGACCTGGTGCGTCCCGCTGTCGGTCGTCACCTCGTAGATCACCGGGTAGCAGTTGAAGAGGTCGCTGGCCTGCTTCATCTCGACCGTGATGACCGGCCCCGAGCCCTTCACGAAGTCGTTCACGCCGAGCGAGGTCGCGCCGCCCACCGCCACGTCCCGGGGCACCACCACCACCGTCCCGTCCTCCTTCTTGATGGTGGTCGCGAAGGTCTCGTTGAGGAGCGCCTGGATCAGCTCCTTGGCGCTGGTCTGGGTGTCGATGGTCCGGCTCACCACCCACCCGGTGGAGCCCGAGCCGCCGCCGCCCGTCACGTAGGCGCGGTAATAGCTCTCCACGTCGAGCAGCTCCGGGTCCTTCCCCGCGCTCTCCCAGAGGTAGGCGAGCACGTCCGCCGGGTGCGCTCCGACCGTGGCGCTCGCGGCCAGCTCGCCCTGGACCTTGAACCGGAGCCTGGGTCGGGAGACCTCGCCTCCGACGTACCCCGCACCGATGGCGAGCGCGCAGAAGTCCACGCGGGCCACGCTGCTGTAGGTGATTGGCGCGGCCCCGAGGTTGGCCGATCGGGAAAACCGGGTGTGCGCCGGGGCCGTCCCCGGAAGGCCGGGCCAGAAATACCCGTGGTCCTCGCCCGTCGGCGGGATGACACCGTCCGTGTCCTTCAGCCGGCCGCAGAGCATCCGCAGCCGCTCGGTGACCGTGGTGGGCGGGACTCCGTCGATGTTCGCGGAGTTGATGGACACGCCGTCCTTGAGGATGTCGAGGATCGTCGTCGCCTTCTCGCAGAGCACGAGCACGGCGGACTGGCAGAGCTGGGCCTTCTCCTCGACCAGGAGGTCCCCCGTGGTGTCGTCCACCGTGTAGATCGGGACCATGAGCGGCGCGACGACTCCGGGCTGCCCGCTGTACCCGAAGATTTGCTCGCCCGCATAGACCTGGATCGGGGTGACCCACGCAACGCCAAAGCAGATCGGGACGGGGCGACCGTAGGGGGACTCCACCCCCCGCCAGTTGGCCCGCTTGATCGCGTTGCGAAATGGATCCCAGAGCCCCAACCGTCACCTCACGTTGTAGTTTTCCACCGGCGGGATCTCCGGGAACTCTGCAGGGAGGATGACGTGCGTCGGGAGCTGAACCGCGTCGAGGTCCACCGTCGTGGAGATCGCCACGATGCGGACATCGATCGAGGTCGGTTCGGCGCGCTGCACCGTGCCCGTGAACCGGAGCACGTCCCCGCCCCCCGTCCCCACGTAGGTCCGCGTGTACGTGAACGCCACGCCGGCCAGCGTGCCCGCGAGCGCCGCCGCCTTGAACGCCGCGCTGGGGCCGCCCGAGCCGCCCGTTGCGATCGTCACGTCGAGCGTCACCGGGTCGAGGCCCAGCCGCGATGCCAGCGTCCCCCGCTTGATGACCGAGGTGTCCGAGGAAAAGGTGTAGGCCCCGATCACGTAGGTGTCGACGACGATGAACGAGCTGGCGCCGCTCGCGAGCAGGGTGGCGGCCGGGGAGTCGATCACGGCTGCGGCACCACCGACAGGAAGGACATCCGGGCGAGCCACCAGGTCGAGATCCGCTCGTACTGGGTCAGGGAAAGGTTACCCTCCATGCGGACGGTGACCGTCCCGCCGACGACCGGGTCCGTGATCGTGAAGTTCCCGCCCTCGCCGTAGTTGTCCTGGACGAGGGTGTCGAGGGATGCGACCTCGGTCGCTCCCTGGAGGATGATCTCCATCCGGTAGCGGTACTTGGGCGAGGTCCCGTAGACCGTGCGCACCTCGGCGCCCGATTCCGCCTCGTCGATCTCGACGTGATAGATCGGCCCTTCGCGCGTGACCGTGGGCTGGAAGCCAGCGAAGGTGGGAAGCGCGCCGCTCATGTTCCCATCACCCCATCCCGCACGGCCTCGCGCACCACGCGGGCGAGCTGGTCACGAGAGGCGTTCAGGGTCCGGTAGACCGAGTGGCCGTCCATGGCGGTGACGTTGAGGTTCACATGGACCGTCGTCCCACCCCGGGCCCCGCTCCGCGCCAGACCGGACCCTCTCCCGATTGGCACTTGGCCGCTGGGCGTCACGTACCCGGGAGCACCGACCCGGAGGATCTCGGGGCCGCGCTCGCCAACCACGTAGGTCCCGCCGGGAACCACCGGGCCGCCGAGTTCCCGGGCCTGTACGCCACCCAGAACGCTCGCCATCGTGGCGGCGAGGCTGATCGCTGCCGCAGCCGCGTTGAGCCACCCCACTATCGGGACCTGGGCAGCGGACGCCGCGGCGATGGCGATCGCCATCTTGATCGCGGCCACGACGACCTCCATCATCTTCCCGACCATCTCTCCGGCGGCGCCGCCGATAGCGGCACCGAGCCCGGCGAAGGCGGAGGATGCGTTCCCCACGGCAGCGGCGACTTCCTGCCACGCGGTCCCGAGCCGCTCGGCCTCCGCCGCCGAGTCCTTCCCGAACTGCATCTCCCCGGCGTTGTTCCCTGGCCCGAATACCTCGCGGTCCGAGTAGGCCTTCGGCTCCTGGGCGACGGCCATCTCGCTCCAGGTCTTCTCGCTGTACGCCATGTCCGGGAAGTTGCCTCGGTCGTAGGCGAGGGCTTCTGACTGAGCGATGACCATGTCAGCCCGAGCGAGGTTCTCGGCGAGCTGGCGAGCGGCGGTTGCGGCTTCCGTGATCTGCCTCGTGGCCGCCCTGCCGAAGGCTTCGAGCCCGGCGGCATTCCCCGGGCCAAGGGGCCCTGCCGCTGCCGCATCGTTCTGGGGCTTCAGCACCTGGTAGTCGCGGAGGGCCGCCGTCGCCTCGCGGACCTTCTTCTCGAGCTGCCCCCACGTGATGATCTGGTCTGCCGAGATGGAGAGCCCGGAGAGGTTGGAGGTGGAGTCCTTCCCGAGCAGGCCGAAGCGCCTCTTGAACTCCTGCAGCGCGCGGGCCGCGGCGAGCGCCTCCTTGCGAGCGTCGTCGAGTTCCGGGTCCCCTCCGGCCATCGTCTTGGCCCGGTTGCGCTCCTTTCCCGCGAGCGCTCCGGCTGCCTTCGCCCCGGCATCGACGACCCTCACCGTCTCGTCGACGAACTTCTTCATTTCCTCGGCGGCGCGCCTCGACTCCTCGCGCACCATCCCGATCACGCCCTTCACCAGCTCGAGGCCAGCGAAGGCGAGCGCCACCGGGCCCGCCCCGGAGGCCATCTCGAGCATCGCGCCACCGAAGCCTCCAAGCGCCGACTGCGCCCCCTTGCTCACGTCGATGAACTGCCCCACCTCCTGCACGTAGAAGCCGACCAGCCGTCCCTGCTGGACCTGGTCCTTGCGGAAGTCCTTGAACGACTTCGAGAGGCCATCCACGGCTTCGTTGGCGGGCCGCATTCCAGCGCCTGCCGACTGGCCGAGCTGCCTGAACGAGTCGGTGATCGCCTTCAGCTGCGCGAGTGCGCTGCCGATCTGGACCGAGATCTCCGCCTGGATGACGCCCGCGTTACCGGCCAAGGGACACCGCCAGTGCCGCCCATTCGGCGGCCGAGGTGTACTCCACGGGCTTGCCGGACCTGTCGGGGGGATCACCGCCCGCGGCGGTGATCACCACGTCGAGGAGCTGGACCAGCGCCACGTGGGGCGGCGGCGCCAGCTTCCAGTATGCGATCAGCCTCTTCACCTCTCGCATCCGCATCCCCTTCACTTCGCCCGGGAGCCGCCCGAGCCCGGTGCACAGGACCCCGTAGAGCTGCGTGAACCCTTCCTCTACGGGGCCACCACTTCCCCCGTTGCCGGCGCCTCCAGCCCGACCGCTACGAGCACCTCGCGCATCACCCGGTTGGCGTCCTTCAGCTTCAGCACCTTCTTCACGTGGGCGCCCTGCAGGTCCGGGTAGTTCTCCCGGGCCGCCAGCGCGACCAGCTCCGCGATGTCGACGAGCACCTTGACGGTCAGCGTGCTCGACGCGATCGCCTCGAGCTTGAGCGCGACGCTCTCCGCGGTCTCGATGGTCGGGTCCGGGATGACGTACACGACCGGCACGCCCTCCCGGTCCTTGCCCACCGTGACCGGTGTCCCCTCCATGGTCGCCCCCTGACCCATGGCTTAGACCCCGGCGGCGACGGTGAGGACGTTCCCGGTGGCCGGCGCTGCGGCCTCGAACGTGATGTCCGTCATGAACCAGGCCCCGGCTCCGGCACCCATCTTGTACGAGGTGATGATCACGTTGTTGAGCGTGAAGATCCGGGTGGCTCCGCCCTTCTCGGTGATGGTCCAGGTGAGCACGACCTCGGCCGCCTGCGGCCCCATCAGCGAGTTGGCGATCGTCGCCACGAGGGCGGGGTTGAACTCTCCGCTCTTCGCCGAGCCGGAGATCGTGGCCTTGCCGAGCGCGATGTCCTCGGCGAAGCGATTCGCCGAAGGGAGCGGCACCGACTCGTAGGAGATCGAGAGCTGGACGTCCTGCAGCACGCCGACCTCTTCCGTCCCGATCAGGAGGGTTCCCGCGTTGAAGGCCTTCTTTCCGCTTGCCGCCATGTGCTCTCCTTCGCCGCGCGCGGCGGCCCGTGAACCTGCTTACCCGTCTGCCGGGTCGTCCCCGAGGACGACCATGTCGATTGGGATGACGACGGAGGCGCTCTCCGCGCCCTCCGTCTGGTTGAAGTCCACCGGGCCGGCGATCGTGAGCTCCTGCACGAGCCCGCCAAGGGTCGACTGGGTGGTGGCCGTCTGCCCGGCGTGGGTGTCGTCGGCATCGGCCAGGAGCGCCGCCTCGACCGCGTCCACCAGCTCGCACAGCACCGTGTCGAGGTTGTCCTCCTGGCCCGTGGTGCGGACCCACAGCACCAGGTCGGCGCCGAGGCGCCACACCGTCGGGAGGCCGAAGGCCATCTCGGGGGCCTGGTTGGCCACCAGGAGGAGCCCAACGGGCGCCGTCCCGGCCGGAAGGCGGGAGAAGTGCAGATGCTTCCGCGACCACGTCGCCACCCCGGGCACCTTGGCCTGGAGGCGCGCGAAGAGCGCCGCGTAGTAGGTATCCCGCGCGAAGGCCATCAGGCCGCCGCCCCGCCGGAGGAAGGCGTCATGCGGTCGAGGTACTTCGTCACGGCCTCGTCGATGTCGGCGGCGATCTGGCCCTTCCGCGCGGCCACGATCCTGCCGAAGAAGGCAGTGGCGGGGACGATGATGTCGCGCCGGTAGGTGGACACCCGGACCCCGTCCCGGAGCTTCTTCGTCCCGTCTCGGTAGCGCCGGCCCTTGGAAACCGCCTTGCCGGCGTCCGTCCGGTGCAGCACCACCTGGGCGCCGGGCCGGTTCACGCCGAACTCCTGGTAGTAGTGGTACTTGGCCCGCGACCGGACCGCCACGCCCACCAAGCCGAGCTTCTCCCACTGCGGACGGGCGTAGACGCCGAAGGAGCGGGCCAGCCCGCCGCCGCGCTTCCGCTTCCGGTCCTTCCCCACCGGGGCGGCCTGGTTGGCCTCGACGGCCAGCTCCCGGCCCAGCGTCTCGATGACTCGCAGCACCCGGGTCTTCACGGCGGGACCCAGGTCGAGCAGCTTCCGCTGCACGGCCTCGCCGCCGGAGAGCCGAACGGACACGCCATCGGTCTTGGGGCTCGCGCCCGGCGCCGGGTAGGACGGGAGCGCCATCAGGCCACCCGCCGGTACCGCGCCACCGTGGCCTGGAACAGCGGCGTCTGCCCGCCCTTGCCCTGCTGCGCCGTCCACGCGCCCAGGTAGCTCACCGACCCGCCGGCCTGCGTCGACTCGTTGGCGACGCCGATCCGGTCCTTCTGCCGGTACAGGTAGGCCACCTGGTCGACGACGGCCTGTCCCACGTCGGCCGGCGCATCGTCACCGTAGCCGGCCGTGTAGTTCACCACCACGTTCGCCAGCCCCTCGCTGAACGTGTAGCCCACCAGATCGAGCCGGCCCGTCTCCCTGCTCGTGAGCACCCAGCCCGACCCGCCGATGGCCGCCCGTTCCGAGATCGCCTCACCGTCCACCTCGACGGACTCCACGGAGACCACCGGGTAGCGCTCGAGGAAGAGCTTCGCCCCGCCGTCGCCGTTCCGGGTCTCTTCCACCGCCGCAGTCAGGACTCCAGTCCCGGACTCGGACGCGAAGAGCTGCGAGGCCGCGGTGATGAGCCCCTCGAGGAGCGACTCATCGGCCTCGGGCACTGGCACGGTGCCGCGCAGGTACGCCCGGACGGCCTCGATCGTGGTCAGGTCCCCTGCGGCCATCGGTTACTCGCCCTTCCCCTTGTTCCGGGGGGCCTTCGGTATGGCCTTGCTCTCGGGAGGAGCGTCCAGGGACTTCGCCCATCCCTGCTGCACCCCGTGCTCCGCGCGCGCTCCCTCGAGGACCGTGCCCGCCTCGACCTTCTCGGCGCGCACGCCATCCCAGGCGACCAGCAACGTCCGCGTGACCTCTGCCCGCATGCTGCCCCCTTCACTTCAACCGGCCCGGGTCCTGGCGCTCCCCTCGACGAGGAGCACCAGGCCGAGCCGAAGGTGGTGCTAGACCGCGAGGTACAGGGCCTTGATGGCGCGCGTGTCACGCACGCCGCCGCCCACGCGCTTCCGGGTGTAGAAGTGCACGTAGGGCTTCGCCGAGTACGGGTCGCGCAGCATGCTCGTCCCGATGACGTTCACGAGCCGGTACCCGCGCTTGAAGTCGCCGAAGAGCACGGAGTAGGCGCTGGCCGCGACGGCCGGCACGTTCTCGTCCTCGATGACGGGGTAGCCGAGCAGGGTGCCCGGCTGCCCAGGGCCGATGCCCGGAGCCCAGAGGTACTGGCCCGAGGTCACGTCCTTGAACTTCCTGATCTTGGCGAGGGTGAGCGGAGCGGCGGCCCACTTCGCATTCATCCGGTAGCCCGGGCGGAGGGTGTATGCGAGCCCGATCAGGTCGTCGGCGTCGAAGTCACCGGCGGACCCGGAGTGCACTCGCTCGATCACGCCGTAGGCGCGCGAGCTGTCGGCCGTGGCCTCGGGGGTGTGGGCGAGGATGCCCTTGGGCTGGTTCGTGCCCGAGGCGGAGAGGATGGCGGTGTCGATGGCGATGCCGAAGCTCTGCCCGATGTCCTCGGCCAGGAACTGCTCGACGTTGAACTTGGCGTCGTCGAGCATCCGCTGGGTGACCTGCGGGTTGGCCCATGCCTCGCCGTACTGCGGGGTCCACTTGACGAAGGTCGGGGCGGTCGAGGCTGCGCGCGCGCCGGTCTCTGCGGCCCAGGCGGAGACGGACATCCCGTCCACCACCGGCTCCTCGTAGGTCTCGCTCGAGACATCGACGGAGCTGACCTCGGCGATCATCGGAGCGAACTGCCGCTCCATCTTGCCGATCGTGGCGTCCAGGTCCTGCGGGATGGTGTAGCCGCCCTCGCCGGCGGTGAGGGACATGGCCTTCTGCTGCAGCTCGACCAGGCCGTCCTCGACGCCCTTGCGGATGAACTTGGAGAAGGCCTTGGCGTGGTTCTGCGCGTCGGTGGGGGCCGGGGTGGCCGTGCCGCCGAGGCTGTTCGCCTTGGTCTCCAGCTCCCGGATCTGCTTCTCGAGGGAGCCGATGGCCTCGGAGTGCTTCTGGACCTTGCCCTCGGTGAGCGGGTCGGCCTTGCCCTTCGTCTCGATCTCCTTCAGGCGGAGGTCGTTCTGGCTCTTGAACTCGTGCCACTCCTTCTGGAGCAGCTCGAGCATCTTCTTCAGCTCTTCCATGGTGCGCGCCTTTCCTAGCGGCGAAGTGCCGCGAGCGATTCCTGGAGGTCGCGCGCGAGATCGAGCGCGGCCATTTCCTGCTGGGACTGCGACTCACGATCCGGGTCGCTCACGTCACGCGGCGCCACGGCCTTGTAGCCCTCGGCCATCAGCTTCTTGGCCTCGGACTGGGTGAGCCCCAGCACGTCACGTAGCTGGCGCTCGAACTCTCGGGGGTTCTGCAGGGCGGCCTTGACGGCCTCGACCTGGGCGGCCTCGTTGGCCGGGAAGGTGACGACGCTCACCTCCCAGAGGTCCACCGTCTTGATACGGTTGACGCCCTCGGTCTTGTCGAAGACCTGGCCACCGTCGGGGATGTTGAAGCCGATCGAAAGGCCGTCGAGCTGGCCCTCCTTCATCAGGGTGTGGGTGGCCTTGGCCAGCCCGAGCTGCAGGAAGAGCTTCCCCTCGACGTAGAGGCCGCGCGCGTCCTCTCGCATCTCGGTCCACTTGCCGATGATGTTCTTGGGGTCGTGCTGCAGGAGGAGCTTCGGCAGCTTCCCCTTCGCCTGCCACTGCGCCAGCGAGGCCTGGAAGGCGCCCGGCTCGACCACGTCGCCGTACCAGTCCTTCACCCCGAAGACGCTGCCGTGCCCGGAGAAGGTCCCGTCCTCCGCCACCGACTTGATTTCGAGCGCGCCCGCCAGGTGCTTCCTGAGCATGGCCCGAGGCTACGTCCCCGGGTACGCAAGCGTGCCGGCTACGCCGCGGGCTTCTCCTCGGCGCCGGGCTCCGCTGCAGCCAGCTCGCCAGGCCCCATGTTGAGCGGCGCGAGCGGCTCGTCGAGGCCGGGGAGCGGGTTCAGGTCTTCTTTCGCGCGAGCCTCGTTCCGGGTCAGCCAGCCCGAGAGGATCCCCGACTTGTAGTATTCGGCGCGGGCCTTCGGGTCTCCACGGAGGAGCGCACGCGTGTCGAGCTTCACGTAGAATCCGGCCTCGAGGTCCTCGGGGGTGAGCAGGTCGCGGGTGATGGCCTGTTCCCACTCCTCGACCCAGGGGCCGAGGGTGTTGTCGATGAAGTCCTGGAGGAAGGCCTCGGCGCTCGCGAAGGTCGAGGTCTTGTCCGGGTGCCCGATCATCATCGGGCTGATCTGGAACATGCGGGCGATCTCGGCGACCTGGAATTCCCGAGTAGCGATGGTGCCAGCATCGGTCGCGTTCAGGGACATGGCCTGGAACTTCAGGCCGGCGTCGAGCACCATGAGCCCGAAGGACTTCCCGGAACCCGTGTGCTCGTCACGGATCATTTCCTCGACCCGCGTCACGGTCGGCTTCTGCAGCGTGCCGTCCGTGGTGAGGATGCCGCTCGGCCGAACGCCCGACTTGTGCAGGGCGGCCATGCTCTCCTCGGTTGCGATGGCCAGGCCGATGGGCTCACGGGCGAGCGCGATCATCTCCATCGCCTCGAGGCCGTCCCAGCTCGGGCCCGGGACGCGCATCACCTCGGTGGGCGCCAGCTGGCGCACGCCGCCGGTGGCCATCGCCACGTCGTAGTGAGAGAGGACGCCGGCCCGGTCGTACTTCGGCAGGATGGCGCTCGGGAGGATGGTCTGCAGCTCGCGGACCTCGCCCCGGACCCGGTTGATGTAGCAGTGCGCGCCCTTCGCCAGGAGGACGTGGAACATGGAGGTCTGCCGCCACTCGAAGGACGTGGTGCGGGCGTTCGGCCGGCGGCTCAGAATCGGGTGCAGGGGGTGCTCCGTCGCCACCCGCCGCGCGCCCTTCTCGTCGACCTGGTGGACGCGACAGGGCAGTCGCGCGATCCCGTCGGCGATCCGGCGCACGCAGGCGTAGACCGTCGAGACCTTCAGAGCGTCCCAGGCCGACACCACCGTCCCCGCCTTCGACGTCTGCCCGATGCGAAGCATCGTCGCCAGCTCCTGCGAGGTCAGCTTCTGCCCGGGAGCGCCTCCCAACCACCGCTGAATGAGGCCCATCGCCTATCCCTTCCCGGGCCGCGCCACGGCGCCCGCAAGTCCAGCTGCCACCAGCACCAGGCCACCGACGAGCCATCCCGCCGGGGCCCACGCGAGCCACGCGCCACGCACCAGCGCGGCAGCTCCACTCACCACGAACACGACGCGCGCAGCGTCGATCACCTGGTCTGCGTTCACTCTCATGGCGACGGGGCGGGCTCCGGGTCGTCGAGGTAGGACCGCGTGTAGCCCTTGGTGTCGGTGGCGTACGACCGCCCCCGGGCCATCACCATGGCCACCAGGCCGTCGATCTTCTCCGCCGCCTTCGACTTGTCGGGCTTGATGTTGCCCGCCGCGTCGGTCGTCACCACGGCATTCGAGACGTTCCAGGCCAGGACGGGGTTCCCACCGTGCCGCACCCGGTGGCTCACGATGTCCGCCTCCGTGGTCTTCGCGGGCTCCGACATGCTCTTGAACCCCTGGCCGAACTCCACGCAGGTGAAGCCGTCCTGCTCGTGCAGCTCCGTCACGAGCTGGGTGGCATTCAGGGGGTCGTAGGCGATCTCCTGGATGGAGATCCCGGCCTCCCGGAGGGCGTTCACCTCGTGCCGGATCCGGGCGTAGTCGACCACGTTGCCGGGGGTCGCAACCATCCAGCCCTGCTGGACCCACACGGGATAGGAACTCTTCTCCGCCATCGTCCCGTGGGGGGCGCCCACGCGAGCCTCCGGGATCCAGAAGCGGCCGATGGCGGTGAACCCGCCGTCGTCGTCCGGGAAGACGAGCACCAGGCTGGTGAGGTCGAGCTTCCGGGAGAGGTCGAGGCCAGCCCAGCACGGCCGGCCGCGGAGCTGCTCGAGGTCGATGGGCGTCCCGTCGCAGGCCTGCCAGTCCTCGGGGCGGATCCAACGCCGGGTCTGCTTGGTCCAGATGTTGAGGTGGTAGCGAAGAAAGTCGTTGTAGAACTCCGGCTCCGAGCGGGCCTTCTCGGCAAGCGTCACCATGGCCTGCAGGCGCGGCGTGACCCCGAGCCCGGGGTTCGCCTTCCACCAGGTCGCCGGGTCGTACGGGTCGTCGCCCTCGTCGGCCGCGGCCACGTAGGCGAAGAAGGCGTCATTCTCGACCACCCCGTTCAGCACGTCGAGCGCGTACGCGTGCCGCTGCCATCCGTAGGCCGTGGGGTCGTAGACGCCGGCCGTGGTGATCTCGAGGGTGAAGGGCTGACGGCGGGCTCCCTTCGCCGTGTCGAGCTTCGCCGCCAGGCGCCGATCCTTCCACTCGTGGATCTCGTCTCGAACGTCCGTGCTCGGGTTCCAGCCGTCCTGGGTCGAATGGTCCGATGAGAGCACGCCGAGGCGGCCCTGCAGGCGGGGGCAGGTGATAGGCGAGCCGCGGGGGTAGCCCTTCGGGACGGTCACGTACCGCAATAGCTTCGGGCTCTGCAGCGCCATCTCCGCCGCGGCCTTGAAGCCGATCATTGCCTGGTCGCGCTTGGTGGCGACGAAGCTCACCTGCGCGCCGGGCTCATTGTCCTGCACCAATCCTTTCAATCCCACCGCGCCCGCGTAACTCGTCTTCCCGTTCTTCCTCGCAATCTCCCAATAGGTTTCCAGGAAGCGGCGATACCCTGATTCTTCGCGCTTCCAGCCGTACATTTCCCGCGTATTGATGCGCTGGAAAGGCGAGAGGACAAAGGGCTGACCCGCCCACTCCCCCTCCCAGAGCACGCAATACTTCTCGAAGAAGAGCACCGAACGCGCCGCCTCTTCCTCGTCGAAGTAGAAGCCGCGCTCCTTCGCGGTGGCGTGGTCGCGCTCGATCCGCTCGAGCATCCGCTGCTCGAGCTGGCCGGGCACCCGGACCTTCGGGAGCTTGATCTCCTTCTCAGCCACCCGCCCCGCCCTTCACCACGCGGAGCGGACCGCCGAAGAGGTCCTTCTCCGTGTCGTCCTCGACCGGCTTCTCCGGCATGGAGAGGCGTGCGCGGTCGGCCGGCGAGAGACCGAGCTTCGAGCCGAGCTGGTTGAGCACGGTCCAACTCTCGCGCGACACCCGGACCGCGGGATTGAGCTTCGGGCCGAAGGGCGTCTCGACGATCATGCCGTGCTTGTCGATGGCGCGGTCCGCCTGGACGGCGCGCGAGTAGTGCCGGCAGAACCCCTCGAGGACGCTCCCGTCGACCAGGGTGAGCACGCCCAGCTCCACGAGCTGCGGCGCAAGCAGGTCCCAGCGCTCGCGCGCGATCTTGTCGAGCCCCGTCGGCCGGTCGGGGCAGCCCTTCTTCGGCTCGATTTCGTTCCGGGCCGCCCGGTCCTTCCGGTAGGTGCCCTGGAGCTTCTTCAACGCGCTCGGCTTCGGCGGAGGTCCTCGGCGGCCCATGGTTGTCTCAATGACTTCGGGTGAATACACCGGGAGTCGCGCGCGAGACCCTGATGCACGCCCCGGCGGGACAGGGGGAGACTCGGCCGTTTGACGCGTGGTGCAATCTCGTCAGGTTTCGTGGGTTTGACCCCTGTTCACCCGAAACCTGACTGCGCACGCGCGGAACTACCAATGCGTGGACCCCTGGCGGGGCGTAGGGATGCGACACCCCTATCCCTGGTGGACCCGACCGGGTCGACACCGCCAGTAGTGGCCCCCTCACGCCCGCCCCCCCTGGCCCCATGCCCCGTCGGTGGTGGCCGTCTTCGAGCTGTGACACGAGGCACAGCACGTCGCGAGGTTGGAAGGGTCGAGCGCCCGCGCAGGAGCCATGCGCCTGGGGACGACGTGGTCGACCACCCGGCCCGGCCCGCCGCAGTGCACGCACCGAGGGAAGGCAGCCAGGTGGGCCGCCCGGAGGCGGCGCCAGGGGGGCGAGTAGTAGAAGGCATCGTGCGCCCGGCGCTCGGCCTCCTGGCGCTCCTGATGCTGGGCGCACCGCCGGCCTCGAGGGGCGAGGCGCCGGCAGCCGGGCGCGGGGCAGACGTGTGGCGCAGCGTAGGGCACGAGGCTCAGCCTCCCACGGCAGGTACGCAAACGGTCCGATTGCGCCTATCGTGCGCGAACGCCCACGCTCGCATGGCGCGTTGGGTCCTCGCCCGAGCTGCACGGAAGGCGAGGTCATCGTTGGGATCCGCGTCCTGATAGGCGTGCCACGTCTCGATGACTGCGTCCCAGGTTCCCAGTCGCATCCGCAGCGGCCGGCGCATGTCCGCCCCTCTCCGCCGGCGCTCGTAGTGGGCCCGGCATAGCCGGTCCTTGTGAACGAGCCCCACGCACTCCTCGACGCTGCAGAACGTGATCGCCATGGCCATCTCCCGCCCCCTGCTACCCTTCCGCCGCCCTTCGCCTCTCCCTCTCGATCGCCTTCCTCACGCGGCGGATCTGGGCCCTCGTCGCCCCCAGCTCCACCCGGTCAACGAAGTCGTGGACGTCGTTGGTGTGGCCCCAGGTCCACCGTGGCCACGCGAGGGAGAGCAGGCGTTGCCACCACGCGAGGAGCGGCGGGACCTGGTGGGCTGGGTGGTAGGACGGGCGCCCGCAGGCGCAGAGGCGTGGCAGCGGGGCCGACGACCTGGTGCTCATGGCCGGGCCTCCGGGCGGGCAACTGGGGCCGGCGGCTGCCAACGCGTCACCGTGGCCCGCTTGGCCCAATCCTCCGCCAGGTGAGCGCGGCCCCACGCCAGCGCGAGACCGTCGTCGCGGTGCCTCTCGCAGGTCGCCACCGATGCCCCCCAGGCGCCGACCTTCACGCCGGAGGAGCCGTTGGACGGCCGCCAGCAGAAGGCGCAGCGCTGGTGGGACTCGAAGAAGACCACCGCCATGGTGACGCCGACGACCAGGCCGACGGCGCCGAGCATGAAGAGCAGGGGGGCGTGGCTCACGAGCGGCCTCCGTGCAGGCGCCGGAGCACGTCCGGCGTCACGTCGTAGCCCGGTGTCGAGGTCGCCGAGCTCGACGCAGTGGACGGAGACGAGCACCGCCGCGGCGGAGTAGTAGGCGAGCGCGAACCACCGGCCGCCCTTGCCCGGCGTGGACCCGGCAGAGGCCGTCGGTGTCCTCGACCGGCTGGGAGTAGGTCGCCATGGCGGCGCCCTCCTCCCAGGGTGGCGCGAGCGGGCCGGCGAAGGTCGGGAGGCCGAACCGGGTCTCGACCTCGGCACGGGTCCATCCGGTGGGCGGGCTGGGGACCTGGGAGAGCAGCAGGGCGAGCGTGAGCGCGATCATCGTGGACCTCGTCGGGCGTAGGGCCGGATTCGGGTGAGCATCGTTCCGCGGCGCCGCTGCTGGAGGTGCTGGGAGCACAGGCCGGCGTCCCCGGCTCGCCGGTCGCAGTCGGGGCCGGTGCAGCGGTGCTCGGGCCGGACGGGTGCCGACCTGGGAAGGACGCGGGAGGTGCGGTGCTGGCTGCACCCGGACTTGTGCCGGCCGCCGGAGCCGCACTCCGGGCACCCCTGGCGCGAGGCGGTCGGGAGCTGGGCGGCCACGTCGAGGTAGGCGCGGCGCGCGGCGTCCTCCTCGGCGAGGCGGTAGGTCGCGAGGCCCGCCAGGACTCCGCCGTTGTGCTCGGGCCCGGAGAGGCCAGCGAGGTGGTTCATGCGGCTCATGCTGGGCGCTTCCAGGGCAGCCCCGCGGCGTCCGGGTCCTGACCGGCGACGGCGTGCCCGTCCAGGTCGCGCAGCACGTCGCGCAGTAGCGCCGGGACGTGGTCGGCCTCGTGGACGACGTAGGGCTTCGAACCCATCCAGGCCGCGTGCCACGCGCGCTGGAGGGGATTCAGTTTCAGGCCGCGCCCGTCCTTGTTCTTGACCTCGACGAGGACGTTCACGCCCCGGTATCCGACCAGGAGGTCAGGAGCGCCTGGGCTCGAGATGGCTTGGACCGTGGCGCCCGCAGACAGGAGCGCGGCGACGATCGCCGTCTGGGTGTCGTCCTTGCGCGCGGCCCGGCGGTAGAGGCTCATGGCGCCTCCGGGTGGTCACCGCTCAGGGAAATCGTGAGCACCGTCTTCGTCCAGTCGTCCCGGAGGACCTGGTTGGACGTCGCCACATCGAACACCAGCACCTTCCCCGACTCGACGTCGTCGGCGAGCTCGCGAAGGCTGGCTGCCAGGCGCCGCACGTCGAACGAGAAGCGGAACTTACTCGGCTCGTGGCCGGGGCGTGGGTCGAGCGGCTTCGTCCAGTCGAAGGCGTTCACTGGACGATCCCCTTGAGCCGCCGATGGGCGCCCAGGTCGATCACCACGTGCTGGTCACCGGGCGCGTCCAGGTTGAGCGAGCCGCGGAGCTCGGCGGTGAGGCGCTCGTAGGTCTCCCAGGCGCGCATGGCCTCGCGCCGCTCCAGGTCGAGGAGCACGCGCTTGCGGTCGAGGGCGTCGTGCTCGCGGGCCAGCGCGCGGGTGGCGAGCGACAGGCCGACGACCAGCGAGCCCAGGCAGGCCAGGAAGACGGCGAGGTAGGTCACGTGATGCCTCCGTTCGCGCGCTTCGCGGGGGTCTCCCGCTTCAGCCAGCCGACGAAGAAGCTCAGGGTGCCTGGTGGGCCGGCTCTCGACCGCTTGGCGATCTCGAGGCAGTCGGTGACGATGGTCGCGTCAGGGTCTGGGAAGCGGCCGTCGGCGACGACGCTCTCCCGGTAGCGGGTGAAGGCCTGGACGACCGCCTCGCCGTCCTTGCCGATGGCCATGGTCCTGCCGAGTTCCAGCCCCACCCTTTCCGCTACGCCAGCCAGCCAGGTCGGGACCGCGGCCGGGGCTCCGTTGATCGGAACCGGTAGGCTGGCTGACTCTGGATCTGACTCTGGGCTGGGCTGGGCTGGATCGCTATCACTTGCCATTGGCTTCGCATTGCGGTCGCTGTGCGGTCGCATGCGCTTGCCGTTTGGTCGGTTCTTCCTGTCCCAACGAGAGGTTGCGCCCTTCTTGCCGGCGGTAGAGCGGGTCTCCACGAGCGCCTCTGCCTCCTCACGCTCCTTTTCCAGGCGAGGCGAGGTGAGTCGCCCCGGATGGTCTGGATGCTCGACGAAGCGGTCGCCGATGGCTTGCCATAGCAAACGCATGCGATTGCCATCGACGTGCAGTAGCCGAGCTATGGCTCCCTCGTCGGAGGGGATCGACCCCTCCCGCCAGTTCACCAGGAGGAGGGTGAACCATGCTCCCCGTTCCTCGACGGTCCACCCCTGGAAGTTCTCGTCGGAGAGAGTCTCGGCGGCGTAGATCTTGAACCACGGCAACACTGCCATCACCGCACCCCCGCAACGCGATAGAGCGAGCCCGCCCGGTCCTCGAGCTGGACGTCGATGAAGCCCTGGGCGCGCAGTTGGCGGAGGACCCGATCCGCGCTCGCCGGCGCCCCGCCGGCGTCGGCCTGGACGTGCGCGGCCAGCTCGGCCGCTCGGAATGTCCCACCCACGCGCGCCCTGCAGAAGGCCAGCACGCTCTCGCCGATGCGGCCGGTGACGCGGGCGAGCTCGCGGGCCTGCTCGGGCGCACGGGGGCCGGCGACGGGGCGGACCGGCGGAGTGAATAGGTTCGCCTGCCAGGGGTCCGTCACGGCTCCCCCAAGAGCTTCGTGAGGTGCTCGCGCATCTCCATCAGCTCGGAGCGAAGACGCCGGTTCTCAGCCACTGGGTCGGGCTTCTTCTCCACGGCCTCGCAGTTGGTGAGGGCGCAGAGACCGGCAACGAGCACGCGCGACCGGTCGAGTTCGATCACGGCCGCGATGAGGCCAGGGGGTAGGTTGCCCTCCCCGTCCAGCACCCGCGTCACCTGGGCGTGGTCGATGCCCGTCTCGTCGGCCAGGCGGGAGCGGGAGAGCCCGTTCTCCTTCATGGCGCGGTTGACGAGGTGGAGGATCCGGCGGCCGTTCTCTCGGTGGTGAGACGACACCGGCATGAGGGGGAGTTGCTGGTCTACCTGGGCAGTCTTCGCCACACGCCCTCCAAGGGGATCACGCGGATTTGATGGGGGGTGACAACCAGGGTCCGGGCGAGCTTTGAGGCATGAACGAGAACACGCGCATGCGGTGCTCAGGCAGCTCGGCGGGAACGGGGCGGTGGAGGCGTCGTCCAGGTCTCAACCGGAACTGCGCCGTCGGTGACGCGAGCGATGCGGACCGCCATCTCCACGCTCGGGCCGCGCAGCCCCTTGGTCCAGCGCCATACCCGCTGCCGATCGGCCCCGACAAGGACGGCAAACGCTGCTGGCGAAAGGTCCTTCGCGGCGAGATAGCGCGCGAGGGCATTGCTGGTGGGCTTGCTCATGCCGCGCCATCTTGGTGTCATATGACTACGTTGTCAAGTGACGCGGTAGCCCTGTGACAACCCCAGCCCACATACCATCTGGCCTGATGGCTCCACGGCCCACGGTCGACCTGAAGACACGTCAGCGGATCGCAGCCAACATGCGGCTCTTGAAGTGGGAGAACCGCTTCGAAAGCGACGCTGCGATGGCTGCCGTCCTCGGCATGAGCCGAAGCGCTCTTGGGCGGTACCTCAAGGGCGAGCGCACCCCTGGCCTCGACGTCCTCCTCCTGGTCCACAGGAAGCTAAACGTCTCCCTGGACTGGCTCTCCGACCGCGACCCGCCAAGGGAGTGGTTCAGCGTCGACTACGCAGGGGAGAGGTCGAAGCGATAGGGGCCGCTACTTCTTTCTCGACTTGCGCTTACCGCGCTCGAGGGCCAGCCCTGCGGTGCTTCTCTCGCGGTTCAGCTCCAGCAGCTTGGCCAGAATCTCCTCGTCGGAGACGTCCGCGGGACCACCCGTACGCGGCCAGCACCGCCGCGTCGAGCTTCCTGTGCAGGAGGTCGAGCCAGGTCGGCCGGGCGTTGTAGAGGCCGGTGAGGGTGCGCTTCTTCAGCTCCTTCGCGGACGCCTCGTCCTTCGCGACCCGCTGGTCGGGTTGACCGGGTGCGAGCGGGGGCGCCGTCTTCAGGAGTTCGGGCGGGTTCAGCCAGCGGGACCGGACCTCGTCCAGTTCCTTGGCGGCGGCGGCGACTGCGTCGCGAGCTGCGGCCTGCTTGCTGGTCAGCTTCGCGTCGGGCGTGTTCAACGGCCACGGGAACGGGAACGTCTCGAAGGCGAACGACGGCGCGTACACCGGGTCGTTCCCGACACCCTGGCGCCTGATGGTCGCAAGCGACCAGACCTCGTGGGCGCGGGAATGAAGGACACCGAAGTCGTAGTCGCCGGCTCGGGCGATGGTGATGAGCTGGCAGTCGGGCAGCGTCGGCCGACGAGCCCAGGTGAACAGCCGGAACTTGGAGGTGCGCGGCGTGATGATGAAGCGGTCCAGGCCAGCGAGCAGGGCGCGGAGCGCAGGCCGCGGTTCAACGTGCAGCCACCACCGCTCGGCGTAGGCCGCCCGCTTGTTCTTCTGCCGCGTCTCGCGCACCAAGCGGTCCACCAAGGCGAAGGGGGCCTCGTACTGGGATGCCTCCTTGGCGGTCACGTTCACACCGAAGTCGACGATGTAGTAGCCCCGGCCCCGGCGGGTCATGTCGGCCGCGTTCATCCAGGGGACCACTACGTCGGAGTTCGGTCGCCCGTTGACGTTGGGGCCGGCGCGCAGCAGCTCGGCAGCAACCGCCGGCTCGACATCGAAGGCGCCGCCCTTCGTGTCGCCCATGAACGCGATGCCCCTGTTCTCGGGCAGGGGTTGCGCCTCGGTCACGTCGGCGCTGGTCGCAGAGCCGCCGGACAGGTTGGGGTGGATCACGGCCACCGGCTTGCCGTCGAGCTGGCGCTCCTTCTCGGCACCGTCGTCCTGGCCGACGATGGAAATGCGCACGTCGGCCCCGTCGACCACCCACGGCTCGTCACTCCACGCCAGGAAGATGTCGCCCGTCTCCTTGATACGCTTCAGCACCTTCTGGTTCGCTCCGGTGCGGATGCCCTGCGTCGCCAGGAGGCCCGCGCGCGCGGTCTTCTTCCGCTCGATCATCTCCCGCGCCATCTCATGCCAGTAGCAGACGAGGTCGGCCTCCCTCGGGACCTGCCCGTCCCACGCCTTGAAGAGCGCGTTGACGTAGTCGTCGCCCAGGCCGTCGCGCATCTGCTTCCCGCCCAGGAACGGCGGGTTGCCGACGACGAACTCGGCGTCGGGCCACCTCGCCCGGCCCGGGTCGTCGGGGGAGGAGAGGTCGAGGATGGCGTCTCGGTTCTCGATGGAGTCGAGCTGGCCGAGAACCGGGTTCGTCCGGTAGTTGAACCCGTTGTTCACCATCCACTGGATTTCGCCGATCCAGACAGTGACGCGGGCCAGCTCGGCGGCGAAGGAGTTCAGCTCGATGCCCCGCACGACCTCTGGCCCGACGCGGGGCAGCTCCTGGGTGAGCTGCATCGCCTCCGCACCCCAGATGATGGCCTCCTTCTCCAGGCCCTTCAGGAGCTGCAACGTGACGTAGAGGAAGTTCCCCGACCCGCACGCCGGGTCGAGGACACGCACCCCGCGAAGCCGGTCGAGGAAGTCGCGGAAGACGCGGTTGGGGTCGTCCTTGGCCTTCGCCGAGCGCGTCGGCTTCTTCCCCGCCTTCACGAGCTTCTCGACCCGCGTCTTCATCACATCGAACTCGCGCCGCAGCGGAACCATCACCACGGGCTCAACGACGCGGAGGATGGACTCGCGGTCGGTGTAGTGGGCGCCGAGCTGGGTTCGCTTCGAGGGGTCCAGGCCGCGCTCGAAGAGGGTGCCGAGGATGGCCGGCTCGACCTGACTCCAGTCCATCTTCGCGGCGTCGATGAGGGTGGCCAGCTCGTCCTCGTCGAGAAGGACGGCGTCGGCGTTCTCGAAGAGCCCGCCGTTGACCCACGCGACCTCGTCGGAGCCGAAGAACCCGCCGCCCTTGGACATCATGGCGAAGAGCTGGCGAAGCTGGCCGTAGACCTTGTCGGGCGCCTTCACCTTCTCGAAGAGCCGGGTGAAGAGCCCGCGCGGCAGCACGCCGATGTCCTCGGCGAAGAAGCAGAAGAGCAGGCGGTTCAGGAAGTGGGCCACCTCCTGGGCGCCGTGCCCCTGGCGGCGCAGCTTCTCGGCCAGGCTGGCGAACTGGGTGGCGATGTCCTCGGTGACCTGGGCGCGCGTCTGCCGGGGCCGAAGCGCGTCCGGCTGGTCCATCACCGCGCGCAGGATGCGGAGAGGCTCCTCGGGCATCGTCAGCAGCTCGTCGAGGTCGAAGCTGTAGGTCGCCGTCTTCGTGCCGGTGAAGTTCGTCCGCACCTCGAAGCGGTCGAGGTCGCAGACCACCAGGCACGGGGGATTCTCCAGCGCCTCGCGGTACTGGAGGAGCTGCTGGTAGGCCGCCGCGAGGTTCTTCTTCTTGCCCTTGTACTCCCAGGCGAAGTGCGCCCGCTTCCACACGTCGGCGAAGCCGTCGCCTCCCGCCGCCTTCTCCGCCCCCTTCTCGAAGGCGTAGGATTCGCCGGTCGGGTCGGCCTCGTTCGGACCGGGCTCGCCGAGCATCTGGCAGAGGTTGAGGAAGTGCTCCTGGGCCGCCGCGCGCTCGGTGCGGGTGTTCCCCTTCCACCGCTTCGCGAACTGGGACGGGGAGAGGGGCATGGGCGGGCCGAAGATACCATTCGGGTCCCCCGTGGCTCCATCTCCACCGGGCGGGGGCTCGAAACAGCTCCCCGGGGGCCGGGAACACGCAGGGGCTGGCGCCCCGCTCGGTTGCGCGCGGGGGAGAGAGGGGGCGCCCCGCCCACGAACCGGCGGTGCCACTGCGACGAGTAGGCTCCCCTGGAACCGCCAGTGAGTCCAGTTGGCCATTCGGGGCGTCGCCTGGGGAGAGCGCGGCGCGCACTGCCTCGCGCTCCTCGGCCTTGAGCCGCTCCTCCCGACGCTGGAGGAGCACCCGCAGCTCGTCGGCGGCCCAGGATGTCAGACCGATCGCCGATGCTTGCCCGGCCACGCAAAGGAGGCTGGGATATGGTCGATGGCTCGAAGAACAAGCATGCAGTAGCGCTAGGCGCCTTGGGTGCCGCGAAGGGTGGACGAGCTCGGAGCGAGGTACTCACTCCAGCCGAGAAGAAGGACATCGCGCGCACAGCCGCGGCCGCCCGCTGGAAGCGCGAAGTGGTGGGGTTCAATGAAGCGGCCGCCCCGGCTTCGCGCGCGGACGAGGAGCTTCCCTACTCCATGTTTCAGGGCGAGATCACCATCGGTGACGTGGTGCTAGCGGTGCACGTGCTGAACGACGGTCGCAGGGTCATCGGCCAGCGCGAGATGGTCCGGGTCATCTCGCCGGTTGGGCGCGAGAGTGGCAGTTTGCAGCGGTACATCGAGCGCATCCCCAGTCATTCTGGACACTTGGGGTTGGGCCTGAACCCTATCGAGTTCCGCACCCCAGGTACGCGTCTCAACGGCCACGGATACCCCGCCACGGTGCTGGTGGATATCTGCTCTGCGTACCTGGAGGCACGAGAGCAGGGCCTCTTGAAGGGCTCGCAGCGGGCGCTGGCCAAGCGCGCGGAAATTGTGCTCCGCGCGTGCGCCAAGGTGGGGATCGAAGCGCTGATCGACGAGGCCACCGGCTACGAAAAGTTCAAGGCCAAGAGGGAATATCAACTCAAACTGCAGGCCTTCATCGCGGAGGACATGCAGGAGTGGGTGAAGACGTTCCCCGATGAGTTCTGGATAGAACTCGCTCGCCTGGAGGGTGTCCGATACTCGCCGCGACTCCGACCCATTCGGTGGGGCAAGTACGTGATGGCCTTCGTCTACGACGCCATCGACAAGGACGTGGGGAAGAAGCTACGCGAAATCAACCGCTCCCCGGAAAAGGGCCATAATCACCATCAGTGGCTCGCCTCCTTCGGCAAGGACCGCCTGCAGCGCCAGCTCGGCTCTGTCATCACCATCATGAAGCTCTGCGTTAACATGGACGAATTCCGGGAGAAGTTCGCCCACGTCTTCAAGAAGCAAGGCCTACAGGAGAAGTTCAACTTCGACTTGGCCTAGCCCAGGCCTAGCCCGCGGGGCGTAACACGGGATCCTGCTCTACCAGGGGAGCGGGGGGCGCATCGGTTCAAGGCCTGTAACGCTCCTTCGCCTCTTTCGACATTTCGAAGGGAGGAACGGCAGTGTCATGCACCGTTCTTCCGGCGCAGATGGCTGCGACAACCCCAATGCCTGCTCCGTGAAGTGCGGCCTCACACGCGAGCAAATGCCCGCAACTGGTGCGGACATCGTCGACAAGCACGCAGGCGGGCTTCTTCGCGGTCTTGGCCGTGACCAAATGCGGGAAGAGGATCTCCCGGTCGCGGGGGCCGTTCTCTTTTCGGGAGCTCGGCATCTTCTCGTCCCACCAGAGCAGGGCGGCCGCACTGGATCCCGGGTAACGCTTGCTGATCTCGACCGCCATTTCATAGGTGCCGGAGGATTCGACGTCGGCGCGGCTGGTGCTCTTGCTGGATGGAACCGGGACGAATCTCACCGGGTCTACGATCTTTAGGCGCTGTGCGACGATCTCCGCGAACCACTTCGGGGCATCGCCCTTGTTCTTCTCCTCGAGCCTGCGAGTGGCACCGCCGAAAGGGACCGGTACTTCCGCCCATCCATTCACGGTCTCGCGCTTCAGCGCCTGAATGAACTTCACCGCGTGAGAATAGGCCTGGGGCGGCTTCGGCTCGCTCTTCCAGATGTCGCCGGAGAGGTAGGCGCAGAACGTGTAGATCTTCAGTTCGCTCATCGCTGGACGGCGGCGAGAACGTCCTGCGTGGTCTCCAGGACTCGAATCCTAGGCGACGTGCCGAGGAACTTCTTGGGCCAGGTGACGTTCCGATCCTCCAGCAGCGAGCGAGCGATGAAGAGCCAACGCCCGAGACGAACGCACTCCGCGGCCTGGTGGAGCGTGCCCGACGTGTCCGAGGCCTCGATGATCACCGTGGCGTCGGAGAGCGCGGCCATCACACGGTTGCGCTTGGGGAAGAAGTGCTTCTGCACGACCTCGTGCGGCTGGAACGGCGACACCAGGAGGTGCTCCCGGTAGATCGTCTCCTGCAGGTGCTTGTTCTCTGCCGGATAGGCCTTCTGCACCGCCGTGCCGATGACGCCGATGGTGCGGCCCCCGGCCTCGATGGCAGCGCGGTGCGCTTCGGCGTCGACCCCCTTCGCCAGGCCGGAGACGACCACGACCCCAGCGGCCACGAGCTCGCGGGCGAGGCGCCTGGTCCTCGCGGCTCCTTCCGAAGAGACCGCCCTGGTCCCGACCAGCGCAACACACGGGCGCTGCAGCAGCGAGAGGTCCCCAACGCAGTAGACCGTCGGACCATGAGAGGACTGGGGCGCATCGGACGGGTAGAGGCGCTGCTGCTGCGCCTCGGACACCACGCGGCTCGTCGGGAGGAGATCGAGCAGTTGGCGTTCCTGGACAAGCCCATCGGGGGGCGGCTTATACCCGCCGCGTGACCCAGGAGCGGACAGTCGTCGGCGGGCGTCGGTGCTCAAGTCGGGAAGATGCCCGCTGGTGTCGGTCGTCGCAACGAGCATTCGCCTCCTCAAAGGGAAGTGCCTGCAAAGACTAGCTGAACGTGCAATCCGCATCAAGGACGCCGGACGTCCCGGCCAGGGTCGAACGTTCTTGACGCCCCACACGTCCAGTTGGACGTTCCCACCATCCTACGAGGCCCTCGGACATGACCCTGGGCGCGCCTAGGCCCTGTCCGACCCGGGTGCTAGACACTGAACGCATGCCCCGTCGCAAGGGGTCCGCGGCCGTGCGGAATCGCACGCCCAGATCCGCGGATCGAGTCCCCGAGCCGTCCCCGCTTCTCCTCGAGGCCCAGGCTGAGAGCGCGGTGGCCGTCCGTCTCCTCCTAGCCGAGCTCGCCGCCCGGCGTCCGAGACCTGCCCGGATGGCCGCGGCAGCGAACAATGCGCTTCGGGCCGTGGCGTTCTTGGCCACGATGGCGTCTGCCGCCGCTCGCCGAAACGACCCCCAGTAGCGAGGCCCCATGCTGCCCCTCCCTGCTTCGTGCGTTTTCCATGGCGTCATTTGACAACACGGTGTCATGTGACTACTCTGCTCGCCATGCCCGCAGCCCCCCGCCGACCGAAGACCTTCCGCCTCTACGCGATCCCGTTCCAGAGCGCCTCCGACCTGCTCTCCGCCGACTGGCGACCCGAACGCGGCGACCTCTCGCCGATGGAGCTGCGCCGCATTGCCCGCCTGCGCCTCGCGGAGACCGCCTTCGTCGGTGGTGGCGCCGGCCAGGCCTTCCTCGTGCAGAGGGCGGCCTGACCATGACTGCCTTCGAGCGGATCCACGACGTGGTGTGCATCGTCGGCGAGGGGATCGCCTTCTTCGTCGCGGTCGCGGCCGTCCTCTCCCTCCTCGCGCTGTAACCCGGAGCCGCGATGGACGACCTGCTCTCTCAGCGGTGGACCGAACGGCGCGAGTCCTGGGTGACTCCGGCCCTTCCCTTCCAGCCCTTCCGCTTCGAGGTGGCTCCGCTCGACGAGGCGGGCGCGCGGGCCTTCGTCCAGGCGCATCACTACTCCGGCACCTACCCGGCCGCGCGGTTCCGCTTCGGCCTCTACGAGGGCCACGACCTGGTGGGCGCCGCCGTCTTCTCCGTGCCGGTGAACGACAAGGCCCTCTCCATGTTCCCGGGCGAGGCCGTCGAGTCGGTGGAGCTGGGCCGGCTCGTGCTCCTCGACCGCGTCCCCGCCAACGCGGAGAGCTGGTTCATCGCCCGAGCCTTCGAGGGCCTCCGCCGTGAGCAACTCCGCGGCGTCCTCTCGTTCTCCGACCCGATGCCCCGCCACGCGAGCGATGGCACGGTCCTCACCCCGGGCCACGTCGGCATCGTCTACCAGGCCACCAACGCCCGCTACCTCGGCCGCGCCACGGCCCGTACCCTCCACTTCCTCCGAGATGGCCGGGTGTTCTCCGCCCGGGCCATGCAGAAGATCCGGGCCGGGGAGCGGGGCTGGCGGGCCGCCGCCGAAGTGCTCCGGCGAGGCCGGCGCCCCGGCGCTCTCCGAGGGCGCGGACCGCACCGAGTGGCTCCGCCTGGCGCTCGCCACCGTCGCCACCACCCGCCGGCACCCTGGCAACCACCGGTACGTGTGGGGCCTCGACCGCCGGACCACGAAGCACCTCCCCTCTTCCCAGCCGTACCCCTGCCCCGTCGCCGGCCGCGCCGCGCCGAAGTACGGCCGGCGCGCCCTCGCCGCCTAACCCTCACCCCGGAGCCCTACGACCATGGCGACCGCAGCCCTCGGCCTCTCGAACCGTGACCAGGCAACCCGCGCCACCGGCATCGGCGCGTCCGAGGTCGCCCCGATTCTGGGCATCGTCCCCGGCGCCATCGACGTCTACGCCCAGAAGGTCGGCGAGGCCCCCGACTTCGAGGGCAACGACCTCACCGAGTTCGGCCACCGGATCGAGGACGTGATCGGAGACGGGTACGTCGCCCGCCACCAGGGCGTGCGCATCTACAAGCCGGGCACGCTCCGCCACCGCCAGCACGAGTGGGCGCTCGCGACCCCGGACCGTGTCGTCGCGCCGCCGGGGCTCGGCCGGCCCGCCCGGGAGGCCTGGCTCGACCTCCTCGAGATCAAGACCGTGTTCTTCAGCGGCGGGGCCTACGGCGAGGCGGGTACCGGGGAGATCCCCGAGAAGCACCTGGTGCAGGTGGCGTGGCAGCTCGCCGTCGCCGACATGCCCCACGCCACGCTCGTGGCGCTCGTGAATGGGAGCTACCGCGAGTACCCGGTCAGCCGGGACCTCGAACTCGAGGGCCTCCTTCTCCAGGCAGTCGAGAAGTTCTGGGTCGACCACGTCCTCGCGCGCACTCCGCCCGCCATCGACGGGTCGGAGGCCTACGAGGCGTACCTCCGCCGCCGGCACCCGAAGGACACCCTCCCCGCGATCCCCGCCACGCCCGAGGCGGAGGAGGTCGTTCGCTGGCTCCGCGAGGCGCGAGAGGCGAAGGCCCAGGCCGAGCAGCTCGAGGCGGACGCGAAGCAGCGCCTGCTCGCTCTCGTCGGCGACGCCGCCGGGATCGAGGGGCTCTGCACTTACCGCTCGAACAAGGACCGTCCCAGAAGACCGACTGGGAGGCCGCCTACCGCGAGCTCTCCTCCGTCGCGGGCCTCTCGCCCGACCGAGTGCTCCGCATCAGGGAGCAGTTCACCACCACGAAGCCCGGAGCCCGCGTGCTCCGGCTCACCACCAGCAAGGAGAAGTAGCCATGGCCGAGACCAGCACCGCCCTGCAGAAGCAGCCGAGCGCCGCCGCGACGCTCGTGAACATCATCACCTCGAGGCGGGACGCCTTCGCCCAGGTCGCCCCGAAGCACTTCAGCGTCGAGCGGCTCGTGAAGCTCGCCCACGCGTCGCTCTCGCGCACCCCGAAGCTCGCGCAGTGCACGCCCGAGTCGGTCCTCATCCAGCTCATGCGGTGCGCCGAGCTCGGCCTCGAGCCGAACAGCCCGCTCGGCGGGATCCACCTGGTGCCCTTCGACAACCGGAAGACCGGGAAGACCGAGTGCCAGGGCATCGTCGACTACCGGGCCCTCGTCGCGCTGGCCCGCCGCTCCGACCAGATCAGCGCCATCGCCGCGCGGGTCGTCTACTCCCGCGACCAGTTCGAGTGCCGCGAGGACGAGACGGGGGTGCACTTCACCTTCGTCCAGGCCGAGGGCGACCGCGGCGAGATGGTGAAGGTCTTCGCCTACGCCCGGCTGAAGAGCGGCGAGGTGCAGTTCGACCAGATGGCGAAGTCGGACGTCGACAAGATCCGGGCCCGCTCGAAGGCGAGCAGCTCGGGCCCCTGGGTCACCGACTACGACGCGATGGCGGCGAAGACCGTCCTGCGGAAGCTCTGCAAGCTCCTCCCCCTCACCACCGAGGCGGCCGCGGTCATCGCCGAGGAGGAGGCGTCGGAGGCCGAGGTCGCGGTGGAGCTCGTCCCGCCGGCGACGCAGCGCCAGGCGAAGTCGCTGAAGGAGAAGCTGCAGGCGAAGGTGACGCCGACGGAGGTTGCCGCCGCGTCGTTCCAGGAGGCCGAGGACGCCGCCGCACGCGCCTTCCCTATCGAGGACTACCAGGACCAGGCCGGCGCACCGGAAGGCGAGGGCGCGTAGGCCATGGCGAAGACCAGCGCCGCACCGAAGCGCATCCTCGCCACCCGGACCGACCACCTCCCGGTGCAGCTCACCGAGCCGGAGGTCCGGGAGGCCGGAAAGAAGCTCGCCCACCTCGAGGGCCAGCTCGCCGAGCACACCGCGAAGGAGAAGGACGTGAAGGATGGCCTGAAGGCCACCCGTTCGCAGATCGAGGGCCAGGTGCACGGGCTCGCGAGCATCATCCGCCAGGGGTACGAGTACCGGCCCACGCCGGTCCGGGTCGAGGCCGACTACAAGGCCGGACGGGTATTCGAGATCCGCGAGGACACCGGCGAGGTCATCGGCGAGCGGCCGGTGAACGAGACCGACCGGCAGGCGCCCCTATTTGACGCGCCGCCGTCCGAGAAGCGGGAGCCGCTCGACGCCCTGGTCGGCACGCGAGCGGAGGCGATCGAGCGCCAGGCGCAGAGGAAGTCGAGCAAGCTCGACTGGAAGCCCGAGGGAGAGAACCTCGTCGCCCAGGTCGATGGCGGCACCTACTGCGTGGAGCCGGGATGGTCGGGTGGCTACAACGCCCTGTGGACGCCCGAGGGCGGGTCCTCGGGCCGGCTCGCCACAGTGCCGCCCGGGAAGGACGCGAAGGCATCCGCCCTCGCGCACTGCGCCCGCCACGCCATGGAGCTCCTGGCCGACGGGCTGCTCGCGAACGCCGGGGACGGGGAGCTCACGAAGAAGGAGCTGAAGGGCGACGCCACGGCCAGGAAGAAGGGCGGCCGGCGGTGAAGCCCTGGTGGAAGAAGAACGACCCCTCTCCACTGGAGCTGGAGTGCCCGCACTGCAGGGTTCCGGCGGGCGTGCTCTGCAAGGGGCCTGGTGTCGTACGTGGGCTCCACGCGCGCAGGAAGGAGTGGGCGCGCAGCATCCGCATGGAAGCGGGCGCCTTCGGCCGCGGTGGCCAGGTTACGTGCCCCAGGTGCAAGGCCAGCCCGGGCGGGGACTGCACGAGCCCCTCGGGTTCCCCGCGGCGCGCCGGGCCCACCCCCCTCTTCCATGACGAGCGTCTCGAGGAAGCGCACACGACGAAGCGCCGCCTGACGCGGCCGCCGGGACACGGCGGTTACCGCCTGGTGACCGAGGAGGCATCCCCGTGAAGCTCGCCCCCGTCGAGCAGCTGGTCCTCCGGGAGGCCGAGGAGGAGCGCGGCCGCGCCATGCGGCACCTCGAGCACGAGGCGGACGGGATCGTCCTCGCCCAGATGCTGAAGTCGGCGGCCGAGAGCTACTCCCACGCGGCTGAACTCATCGCACTCCGCATGCGGGTCGAGGCGAAGGCCCGGAGGAAGGCTTCGTGAAGTCCATGGTGCTGATGGTCGCGATGGCCTGCCTCGTGGCCTGCGGGAAGGAGAACCCTCCGCCGGCCCTCCAGCCGGTCGACGAGGTGTGCACCGTGTCGTTCCTGCCGGACGGAACGGTCCAGTGCGTCTGCGAGGTGCGGTCGTGACGCTCCCTCCCCTCCCCCCGCCGACGGTCCAGGGCCTGGAGGGGGCGGCCTGGGCCCGACGAACCGAGGCCCACGCCGCGATGCTCTTCGCTCGGGAGCTCTCGGAGTACGAGGCGTCGGCGCGCTCGGTGGACCCGGATGCTCGGATCGTGGCCCAGGCGGTGCTGACGGCGCGCGAGGAGGCTACGCAGGCGATCGCGCTGTGGCGGACCGCCGTCACGGAGATGCGGCGCGCGGCCCTTGGGGAGGCGAAGCCCGGGCCCCGGCTCGTGCCGCCGCCGGGGAGAACCGCATGAGCGCCTTCGCGAAGTGCAGCCAGTGCGGCGCCCGAGTCCTGATTGCGAGCGGGAACACCGAGTGCGAGCGGCATCGGCCGAGGCTCCGGTCCCCTGCCGAGAAGAGCTACGACACGCCCGAGAAGCAGAGGGCTCGGGCCGCACGGAGGCGTCGCCGGCGGGACGCAGCGGGGGTCCTATGGGCGTGAGGGGCGAGATGCGCCAGGTGGACCAGGTCCTCGAGGAGGCGCGTGGGGTCGCGGAGCGCGAGGAGCCGAAGGGGCCGCCCAACGCCCGCTGCAAGTCTTGTGGCCAGCGCATCTACTGGGCGACGACCGCGACCGGGAACGCGATGCCGGTGACGGCCGTCCCCTCGCCCGACGGAAACCTCTCCCTGCGCTGGAACGGCCGGCGCGTGCTCGCCGTCTACGTCTCCGGCGACGTGGTCGGGCCTCGCCGCAAGAGCCACTTCGCGGACTGTCCACACGCCGCCGAGCACCGGAGGGCTCGGTGACCCTTCAGCTCGCCGCATCGGAGAACGTGGGCGGGCTGCACGCCGCCATCGCCGACCGCCTGGCGGACGAGGACGACGCGCGCCGGGAGTGGCTCAACGCGATGGTGCACGGCGGCGGCCGTTGCCGGTACTGCGGCGCGAAGCCGAGCGACAAGGTGCTCGCCCGATCTCCCGGGGTGTGCGGACACCCGAACTGCCAGCGCAAGGGACGTCGCGACGCCAGGGCGAACAGGAAGATCCACGACAACGTGCCGGCGACGCCGGCGAAAGGGGAGGACATGCCGAAGGGGAAGCGGGCTGAGCCGTGGCCGTGCTGCGGGAGCAAGAGCTTCAGGCACATGGCAGCGTGCGACCAGTCCGGGAAGAAGGCCGAGCCCGCGACGAAGGCGCCGAAGCGCGAGACGAAGGTGCCCCGGCGCGAGACGCACCAGCCATCCCGCGCCGTCTCCGACGCGAACGTCGACGCGATGGAGATCGCCGAGCTCGTGGAGCTGCGCGGCCTCGTCGACGAGGAGCTCTCTCGGCGTCGCGGGGAACTGGAGGAGCAGCTCGCCGCGGTTCGCGGGGTGCTCGGGACGGCGGCGTGACCTCCGACACCGTCACCATCCACGTGGAGGGCGTCGAGCACGAGACCGAGAACGCCATCCTCGTCGAGATCGGGGGCGAGAAGACCTGGGTGCCCAAGGTCTGCATCGGCGATGACTCGGAGGTCTACTCGAAGCGGTCGGGAGAGGGAGGCGGCGACCTCGTCGTCTCGCGCTGGTGGGCCGAGAAGGTGGGCGTCGAGCCATGACCACCGCCCTCCTCACGGTCCCGGAAGTGGCGTCCGCCTTGCGCGTGTCCCGCGCACAGGTGTACGTGCTCAAGGACCGGATCGGGTACGTGAGGTGGGGACGGGGCATCCGGTTCGAGTCCGACGCGGTCAGCCGATTCCTTCAGGGGGCGCGCAAGTGCCACGAGCCCGAAGCCGTCTCTTCCGTCGGAAACGCTCCCCGTACTGGCAGGCGAGCTGGACCGACGCCGACGGACGCACCCACGAGCAGTCCACGGGCTGCCGAGATCACGGCGCGGCTACGCTCTGGCTCCACGCGCGTGAACGCGAGAAGGTCTCCGCCGGCGTCGGCCTCCCCGTTGCCCGGCCAGTTACCCTGATCGGCGCCGCCGCCGAGTACCTCGCCGAGAAGGAGCCGCTCTTCGCTGCGAAGTGGTGGCAGACCGTCGAGGGGTTCTTCCGCCTCCAGGTCGTGCCCTTCTTCGGCGAGGAGCGGATCGTGCAGGGTATCGGCCCGGCGGACATCGCCGCGTTCCGGGCCGCGCAGATGCAGCGTCGCCGCGTCAGCCGGCGGATCGCCCCGCTCCCCGACGGCCAGGTCGAGCCCGAGCGGCCCAAGGTGTCGCCGTCCACGGTCAACCGGGTGTTCTGGGCGCTGGCCGCCTTCGGGGAGTGGTGCGTCGAGCGCCGCTACCACACCAACAACCCGTGGTCGGTGGTCTCGCTGCCCGAGTCCCAGCTCCCGGTGCCCGTCGTCGAGGAGGAGCAACTCGCCCGCGTGCTCCTCGCCCTCCCCGCCCGGTGGCGCCCGGTCGTCGAGCTGGCGCGCGAGACCGGCCTCCGCAAGGCGGAGCTGTCCCGGCTCCGGTGGACAGACTACGACGAGGGCGAGCGGATCCTGTGGGTGGTGAGCGCGCACGGGCGCGGGCTCACGAAGTCGCGCAAGACCCGCCCGGTCCCGGTCTCCCGGCGCGCCGCCGAGGTGCTGAAGGCGATTCCCCGCCGGCTCGACGGCATGGTCTTCGGGAAGGTCGGCGATCCCCGGCGGGCGTTCCGCACCGCCGCTCGAGCGGCCGGGGTCGAGCGACTGTGGATGCACCTCTTCCGGCACCTGGCCGCGTCGGGGCTGGCGGCGCGCGGCGCCTCGACGGCAGACCTCGTCTCGTTCGGGGGGTGGTCGTCCTCCCGGATGGCCGACCGGTACACGCACACCCACCACCGCCGGCTCCTGGCGGTCCTGGACGGCCCGGAGGGCGACACCACGCAGGCACAGCCCCGGCCAAAAGAAGAGGGCGGAACCGAGTGACCGGAACCGCCCTCAATTACTGCCTTTTTGGTGGACCCGACCGGGATCGAACCGGTGACCTCCTGAATGCCATTCAGGCGCGCTCCCAGCTGCGCCACGGGCCCGTCTATCTGTCGGCCTAAGCCGTCTCTTCCTCCAGGCGCCTCACCTGCTCCCGAAGCGACTGCAACTGCGTTGCGAGCGCGTCCACCTCCGCGAGGAGGTTCCGGAGATCGTCCGGGACACCCGCCACTCCCTGGCGAACCAGGGTGTAGTACCGCTCGCCGAGGTCCTGGAGACGATGGTCGAGCTCCCTGCGGGCGAAGGCGGCGTCGAGCTTCTCCTTGTTGATCAGCGACCGCTGCACGATGCGGTCCCGGATGCCGAAGAGAAAATCGCGGAACGCCACGTCACCCTCCCTGAAGGGAGGGCGCTTTCTAACGCGTCGCCCCGTGCTCCGTCAAGCGGGTTTGCCCCGGCCGGCACGCCGCTCGAGCCGCGCCAGGTAGAACCCCGCGCCGGGGTGGCGGTGGGGCCAGCGCCGCTCCTCGAGGACCATCCTGAAGCCGGGGCTGGCGGCCAGGAACGGACCGACGACCCCCTCCCCTTCCTCCTGGAAGATCGAGCAGGTCGCGAAGACGAGCGCCCCTCCGGGGCGGACCCGCCCGGCCCCCTGGTGGAGCACCTCGGCCTGGATCTCCTGGAACCGGGCCACGGCAACGTCGTCGATGCGCCAGCGGCCGTCCGGCTCGCGGCGGAGCGCGCCCGACCCGCTGCAAGGCGCGTCCACCAGCACCCCGTCGAACTCCCCGGACGGCGCCTCCCGCTCCACCGCGATCCGGGCTCCCGCCCGGCGGGCCCGTCGAGGCAACTCGGCGAGCCGGCGCCTGCTCGCGTCCCAGGCGGTGACCTCGGCGCCCAGCGCCGCCAGCGCCAGCGACTTCCCTCCGCTCCCGGCGCACAGGTCGAGCCACCGGTCACCCGGCCCCGGCCGGCACACCTCCACCACGCGCTGGCTCGACTCGTCCTGGACCTCGGCCAGGCCGGCACGGAGCGGGGGGCTGTCGAACAGGCTGGCCCGGTCCTCCACCCGGAGCGCCCAGGGCCCCTCCCCGGCCCCTGCCTCGATTCCCGCCCCCTCCAGGGCCGCCAGCACCTCCGCGCGCGTGGCCCGGGCGACATTCACCCGTAGTGTCAGTGGCGCGTCCTGGTTGAGCGCGACCATGCAGGCGCGGGCCTCCGCGTCGCCCAGGTCGCGCAGGAGCCTGCGGGCGAAGGGGTCGGGGACGCTGCCCCGCAAGGCCAGCGCCACGATCGGGTCGGAAGGCTGTGACAGGGGGCGCCCCTCCGCGTCGGTGGCGAGCGGGCCGTCGGGCCCGGGGCGCGGGAGCGCTAGGGCCACCCGGAGGACCTCCGCGTCGGAGATGGCCCGCGGGCGCCTCGGCCCGGGGAGGCGGAGGTCGTGCGCCACCGCCTCGGGCGCATGGCCCTCCACGGCGACGCGCCAGGCCAGGTACCGGAGGAGCGCGCGGTCGGCCGGGATGGACCGGGGCGCCCGGCCCCGGATCAGGGCCGCGTCGACGACGCGAAGCCAGCGCGCCACCGCCCGGGTGGCCGCCGCGGCGTGGCGCCGCTCCTTCGGTCCGATGCCGGGGTGCTCCGCGAGGGAGGCGGCGAGCGCGAGGCGCAACGGGCGCCCCTCGCCCAGGCCGTCGATCGCCGCCAGCGCCGCGGCGATCGCGCGGCGGGAGCGGATCTCGCGGGAGCGAGGAGGGCCTACTTCTTCGCGGCGGGCTTCTTGGCCGCCTTCTGGCGCTTGCGGCGGGCCTTCCATGCCTGCTTCTTGCTGGACTTCACCCGGATGTGCTTGCTCTTGGACCTGGCCATCGTTCTCACCTTTCGAGTTCGCGCTGAAAAGCGGCACTCCTATAGCACGCGCGACGCGGTCGGCCCAGGGGGCGCCGGCGACATCGGGAAGGCGTGGGTGGCGATGACCTCGATCTTGGTCACCACCTTGCCGTCCACCACCTGGGTGTCCGCGAAGATGTCGCCGATGCGGATGCCCAGCCGGTCGGTCCAGACCATCCAGGACTCGAAGGCGATGATGGGCAGCCCGACCAGGAGCAGGAGGATCCACCCGAGCGGGACGACGTAGAAGAGGGCCACCAGCGCGAAGACGGCGTTGCGCAGGACCGACTCCTTGTAGCCGGCCGGGGTCCGGTCGGGGATGTGCATGGCCCGCACGCCGAAGAGCCGCTTGCCCGGCGACTGGCCGTGAAGGAACCCGTCCGCGACGAGCAGGTAGACCACGGCCAGTACGGCGCCCAGCTCCTGGCCCAGCGTGGCCAGGCCGAAGGCGAGCAGGAAGTCGACGCCCCGCGCCAGGCCGCGCAGCCAGAGGTCGGCCTTGGGGTACGGCGAGCCCTCGGGTCGCGCGTCGCGCATCAGTGCCCCGTCCCCGCTACCGTGAAGAAGAGGTACGCCATCGCCGGCCGGTGCGAACCCTCGCGCATGACGAAGTGGATCGACTGGAAGCTCCACCCCCGGGCGGTCCGGTCGTTCAGTACGCCGGCGAGCGACTCCTCCGTGACCGGCGCCACCTCGACCACCTCGTAGCGGATGGCGCCATCGTCGGTCAACGGCGTGCACCCGTGAGGAGCCGCGCCGCGTCCTTGGCGGCGTAGGTCAGCACGAAGTCGGCGCCGGCCCTGCGGATGCACAGCAGGGTCTCCAGGATCACCCGCTCCTCGTCGATCCAGCCGGCCTGGGCGGCGGCCTTGATCATCGCGTACTCCCCGCTCACGTGGTACGCGGAGACGGGCACGTTCACCCGGTCGCGCACCAGCCGGACGATGTCGAGGTACGGGACGGCCGGCTTCACCATCACCATGTCGGCCCCCTCGGCGACGTCGAGCTCCACTTCCCGGATGGCCTCGCGCCAGTTGGCCGGGTCCATCTGGTAGCCCTTGCGGTCCTTGGGGATGCCGGGACCGGGGACCGGAGCGCTCTCGGCGGCGTCCCGGAACGGCCCGTAGAAGGCCCCGGCGAACTTGGCCGCGTAGGAGAGGACGGGCACGTCGCCGAAGCCGGCCTCGTCGAGCCCCTTGCGGATGGCGGCCACCCTCCCGTCCATCATGTCGGACGGGGCCACGATGTCGGCGCCGGCACGGGCGTGGGCCACCGCCTCCCGCGCCAGGATGGGCAGCGTGAGGTCGTTGTCGACGCCCAGGTCCTGCCCCGGCCCGCCTGCCTTCGGGGGCTTCAGGATGCCGCAGTGGCCATGATCGGTGTATTCGCAGAGGCAGACGTCGGTGGCGATCACCAGCCCGGGGAGCGCCTTCTTGAGCGCCCGCACCGCCCGTGCGACCTCGCCGTTCTCGTCGTAGGCTCCCGAGCCGACCGCGTCCTTGTGCACCGGGACGCCGAAGAGGATGACCGACCGGACCCCGGCCTCCCAGCCGGCCTGGGCCTCGGCGACCAGCTCGTCGACCGAGAGCTGGAACACGCCGGGCATGCTCTTGACGGGGTTCCGGACCCTCTCGCCCGGCACCACGAAGAGCGGCCACATCAGGTCGTCGGGCGCGAGCACGGTCTCGCGAACCAGGGAGCGGAGCGCCTCGGTTCGGCGCATGCGGCGGGGACGATCGAGGGGGAACGGCATGCGCGGTTCTTAGCGCAATCCGGCCCGACGGGAAAGGGCCGCGCCCGGGCGCAGCCCCTACGGAGGCCCGTTGGGATCGACCGGACGGAGCACCAGCCCGCTCGGGATCTTGGGGTGGAACCAGGTGCTCTTCTGGGGCATGGCCAGGCCGGCGTCGGCCACCGCCTGCACCTGCCACATGGGGGTGGGGTTGAGCAGGAAGGCCGCCGCGTACTCTCCACCCAGGGTGCGGGTGACGGCGTCGCCCGCGTCGCGGACGAAGTCGAGGGTGTCGCGCTCGCAGCTGGGAAGGCCGAGCACCCCCTCGAGGATCACGCCGTGGAGGACGGTGGCGTCGAGGGCGCGCAGCGTCTCCTGCGCGGGCAGCGGCAGCCCGGAGAGGTCGGCGCCGTCCTTCAGGGTGAGCAGCCGGACCTTCCGGTCGGCCGCGGTGACGAGCAGGAACGCGCTCGACTTCCCCATGTGCTCCGACAGCCTGGAGACCGCCCAGGCCCGCCCGGTGGGACGCCGGACGTCCTCCTCGATCACCTGGATCCCGAAGTACGGGTCGAGCCGCCGGACCAGCTCGTCGGGCGTGACCCCGCAGAGCGTCCGGAGCAGCCGGTGCGTCGGGTAGATGACCAGGGCCGGGTCGCCCTTGGCGACGAGGCACATGAGCGTGAAGCGGTGCCCTCCGTCGGCGGGGAGTCCCGGCTTCACCCGGTCGAGCTCGTCGCGGTAGGCGAGGGCCGCGGCGTAGCGGTGGTGTCCGTCGGCGATGAGGATGCGCCGGTCGGCCAGCGCCTTCCGCACCGCGGTGATCGTGGCCGGGTCCTCGATGCGCCAGAGACGCTGTCGCGTCCCGTCGTCGGTCGTCCCCTCGGCCACCGGATCGCGGCCGAACGAGGCGGCGAGCGCGGAAGCCACCTCGCCGCGGGGGTCGTCGTGGAGGCCGAAGGCGGGCGAGAGGTCGGTGCGGACGTTGCGGAGGAGCGCCAGCCGGTCCTGGACCGAGGCGGGGATGGTCGCCTCGTGCGCCTGGATCACGCCCTCGCGCAGGTCGTGGATGCGCACGGCGGCGATCACCCCCCGTCGAACCCGCTCCCGTCCGTCCGGGGCCAGGAAGCCCTGCTCCAGCCCGTAGAGGGCCGGCCGGGGATCGCGCACGAGGACACCCTGGTCGGTCCAGGCGCGCAGCCGCTCTGCCGCACGGGTGTTCCGGTCGCTCCCCTCGCGGTCCCCGGGCTGCTCCCGATCGAGGATGAGGTGGACGATGCCGTGGGGGTCCCGGGCGGCGAGGACGTCCCTCTGCGCCGGGGTGATGACGTCGTAGGGGGGCGCGAGCCGGGCGGAGAGGCTGCGGCCGGAGACGGCGTAGCGCACTCCCTGGAATGGGGCGATCGACGGCACGGGCGCGGGACCGTAGATCAGCCGTCGCGGGAGGGCAAGGAGGACCGGAGGGCCGCCACCACCGCCTCCCAGGGGACCGCACCCGCCCGGACCAGGCGAGGGCCGCCCTCCCCGACCTGGACCACGGTGCTGGGAAGGCCTCCCGGTGTGCTGCCCCCGTCCAGCACCAGATCGACGCGAGCGAGGAGATCCGGATCGAGCGCCTCGACCGAGGCCGGCGACGGGCCGCCCGACGGGTTGGCGGAGGTGGAGATCACCGGACCGCCTGCCAGCCGGCAGAGTTCGCGGGCCAGCCCGGATCCGGGAACCCGGACGCCCACCGTGCCTCCCGGCGTGACCGGCCCGGGGAGGCCGGGTGCCGCCGCGGCCACCAGCGTGAGGGGTCCGGGCCAGAAGGCCCCGGCCAGTACCCGGGCCTCGGCCGGGACCCCGGCCCAGAGCGCGAACGCCATGGTGGCGTCGGCCGCCACGAGCGGAAGGGGCTTGCCGGAGGGGCGCAGCTTGGCGGCTCCCAGGCGCTCGAGCGCGGAGGGGAGCGTGGCCAGGGCTCCCAGCCCGTAGAAGGTCTCGGTCGGGTACACGACGAGTGAGCCTCGCCGCAGGGCGGCGGCTGCCTCGGCGACGTCCCGGGTGACGATCGCGCGGGTCACTCCCGTCACCTCCAGCGCCGGATCGCCCAGAGCCCGGCGAGCGCGAAGGCCGCGTCGGGCAGCCAGGCCGCCGCCCCGGGCGGCAGCTGGCCGGAACGGGCCAGCGACCAGGCGAGCCCCTGCATCCCGTAGAAGGCGAGCGAGACCCCCACGGCCTCGATCAGGGAGGCCGTCACGAACCCCTTGCGCCCCCGGCGCAGGGCGAGCGCCAGCGCGAGCAGGCTGGCCGGGACAGCCGCGAAGGGGTAGGCGAGCTTGCGGTGCCACTCCAGCTGGTATTCGGAGGTGGGGAGTCCGAGCCGGGAGCGAACCGCCACCTGCTCGGCGAGCACCTCGCGGCGCATCTGGGCCGGCCAGCCTGGGCGGACCGCGAAGGCCATGGGGTCCTCGTCGAACCGGTAGCTCCTGCGTTCCGTCCGGTCGAGCGACATCTCTCCACCCGGGAGGAAGCGCCGCTCCTCCACCTCCTCCAGGATCCAGTCACCCTCGGGCCCCGGGATCATGCGGGCGGCGTCGAGGCGCCGGGCCAGGCGGAAGCCGGGCCCCAGCTCGAGCACGGTGACCCGCTCGAAGGAGCCGTCCGGACCGGCCGCGCGGAGCTCGTAGATGCGCTTCCCGTCCCGTCCGCGGAACCAGGTCTTGCGCTCCTGCCAGCGGCTCCAGGTGGCCACGCCCTTGCCGCGCGAAGCCTTGATCTCGTCGGCCTTCGCAGCCGCCCCCGAGGCGAAGAGGTCGTCGAAGATCACCATGCCGCCCGCCACCAGGAGGGCCACCGCCAGGACGGGCGCGGCCACCCGCCACGGGCCGAGCCCCAGCGCCCGCATCGCGTCGTACTCCCGGGTGCGGCGGATCCCGGTGGCGGCGAGGGACGCGGCCAGCAGCATGGCGGCGGGCGCGGTCTGCCAGGCCACCGCGGCGGCCCGGTAGAGGTACACGCGAAGTGCGTCCTGGAACGCACCCTCGCCCTGGAAGAGGCTCGCGCCCTCGGCGAACTCCACGGCCACGAACAGGACCACCACGGCGAGGAGGGCGCCCAGGAAGGCGACGAGCGCCCGGCGGGCCAGGTGGAGGAAGAGGGTCACCGGACGGCCCCCGTTCCCCGGCGCGCCAGGACGGCGAGGAGCGCCGCGGCGAGGGCCGCGGCCGCGAGGTTGGCCAGGTTGGCCGCCAGCCAGGGTGGCAGGACCCCGTCGTGCCCGAGCCCCTCGCCCAGCCGCAGGAGGGCGTAGTAGCCGACGATGGAGAGGATCGACACCGCGTATCCGGACGCCCGGCCGCCCCGCCGGAGCGAGGCGATGGGCACGGAGAGCAACCCGAGGGCCAGGATCCCCAGCGGCACCGCGATGCGCCGCCAGAGGAACGTCTGCCAGTAGCGCCGGTTCGCGTCGCTCCCCGTCCGGGACTCCCGGAGGATCTCTCCGGGAGTGAACTCGAAGGCGTTGTGGGAGAGCTGGTTCTTGGCGTCCAGCGCGGCGCCCAGCCCGAGGTCGGCGGTGGCGCGGGAGAAGCGGGCCACCACGTAGTCGCGGGCGCCGGGGTCCTCCCGGTGGATCTCCCCGTCCTCGAGGACGAGGCGAAGGCCCCCGTCCTTGCCGGCCTCGAGCCGGCCGGAGCGCGAGAAGGTGACGAGCGGCGCGGACGGGTTGGTCCGATCGGCGATGAGGAGGTCCTCGAAGCCGCCCGGACCGACGCGCGCCGCGTAGAGGGTCATCCCCGGGATGTCCTCGTAGAAGACCCCGGGGCGGACCTCCCCCTGGAGGTTGCGGCGGATCACGTCGTCGACGCGGCGGCGCGCGTCGCGCAGGCCGGCCGGGGCCACCAGCAGCGCCACGGCGAGCGCCAGGAGCGACACCGCTCCCCCGAGGAGGAGCGGGACCCGGACCAGGTGCACCGGCGAGATGCCCACCGAGCAGAGCGCGACCACCTCCCGATCCTCGGCGAGGCGCCCCACCCCGAGCACCGCGCCGAGCAGGAAGGCGACCGGCAGCACGTACTCCAGGAGGTGCGGGACGAGGTCGACGAGGATCCGGAGGACGTCCCAGGGAGAGACCCCTCCGCCGAAGAGGACGTCGGCCTGGGCCAGGATCTGCGAGGCCAGCAGGAGCTGCGTGAGGAACAGGAGCGCCGCCGCGAACGGCAGCAGGATCTCGCGTGCGAGGTAGCGGTCGAGCCGCGTCACGCCTTCTTGTCGGACTGGAGCCTTGCCTGGAGGGCCGCGTCCTTCGCCTCGACCTCGCGGGCCATGCGCGCCCGCTGCTCCCGGACGCGCTCGGCGAGCGCCGGGTCGGAGAGGGCGAGGATGCGGGCCGCGAGCAGCCCGGCGTTCCGCGCCCCCGCCTTGCCGACGGCCATGGTGCCCACGGGGACGCCGCCCGGCATCTGCGCGGTGGCCAGGAGGGCGTCGAGCCCGGCCAGGTCGCTGGAGGCGAGCGGGACGCCCAGCACCGGGAGCTCCGATTCGGCGGCCACCACGCCGGCCAGGTGGGCCGCGGCGCCGGCCCCGCAGATGACCACCCGGATCCCGCGGCCTGCGGCCTCCCGGGCCAGGGCGCCGGTGCGCGTCGGGGTGCGGTGGGCCGAGGAGACGTGGATCTCGGTCTCGATGCCCATCTCCTCGAGCGCCTTGCGCGACTCGGACATGACCTCCCAGTCCGAATCGGACCCCATCAGGATGAGGACCTTCGGGCTCATGCACCCTCCCCCGGGCCGGCTCGCCCGATGTCGCGGCGGAACTGGGCGCCGCGGAACTGGACCCGCGTGAGCGCCTGGTAGGCCCGGGACGCCGCATCGGCGCGGGCGGACCCGAGCGCACAGACGGTGAGGACCCGTCCGCCGGAGGTGACGATGCGCCCGTCCGGATCGCGCCTCGTGCCGGCCTGGAAGACCTGCACGTCCGGCGGGAAAGGCCCCTCGGCGCCGTCGACGGCGTCGCCGACCGTGACCCGCCCCGGGTAGCCCTCGGCGGCCATGACCACGCCCACCGCGGCCCGGGGATCGACGTCGATCGTGATCGCCGAGAGGTCTCCGCGCGAGGCCGCGAGCAGAGCGGGGACGACGTCGCCCCGGATGCGCATGAGGATGGGCTGGGTCTCCGGGTCTCCGAAGCGGGCGTTGAACTCGAGGACCTTCGGACCGCCGGCCGTGAGCATGAGGCCGGCGTACAGGGCGCCGCGGAATGGGGTCCCACGCCGCGCCATCTCCCGGACCGTGGGAAGGAGGACCGTCCGCTCGACGTCGGCGAGCAGCGCGTCGTCCACCGTGGGGGTCGGGCTGAAGGCCCCCATGCCGCCGGTGTTGGGTCCTCGATCGCCGTCGAAGATGCGCTTGTGGTCCTGGGCCGGGGGGAGGACCCGGACCCGCTCGCCGTCGACGAGCGCGATGACCGACGCCTCGGGCCCGGCGAGCAGTTCCTCGACAACGACCCGCGCACCGGCCGCACCGTGGATGCGGTCCACCAGGATGGAGCGGAGCGCCGCCTCCGCCTCGGCCATGTCGCCGCAGACCACCACGCCCTTGCCGGCCGCGAGGCCGTCGGCCTTCACGACCACCCGGCCGCCGGCGGCGCGGGCGTGTGCGAGCGCGGGGCCGAGCGCGTCGAAGGACCCGTAGGCGGCGGTGGGAATCCCGGCCGCGGCCATGACCTCCTTGGCGAAGGCCTTCGACCCCTCCAGGCGGGCGGCCGCGGCGGATGCGCCGAAGACCTCGATGCCGGCCCCGGTGAGACGGTCGGCCAGCCCGAGCACCAGCGGCGCCTCCGGACCCACCACGACCAGGTCGATCCGGTTCTCGGCCGCCCAGTGCGTCAGCGCCTCCACGTCGTCCGCCGCGATGGCGACGTTCTCGGCGAGGCGCGCCGTTCCGGGGTTGCCGGGCGCGCAGAACACCTTCTCCGCGAGCGGACTCTGGCCAATCTTCCAGACGAGGGCGTGTTCCCGCCCGCCCCCGCCGACGACGAGGATTCGCATTCGTGGGCGGTATATCACGGCCCGGGGGTGCCCGGACGGGGGGTCGAGGGGGGGCCTAATGCCGGAAGTGGCGCATCCCGGTGGCCACCATGGCGATCCCGGCGGCGTCGGCGACCGCCACCACCTCGGCGTCCCGGACCGACCCGCCCGGCTGGACGATGGCCGTGGCCCCGGCCGCGATGATCTCCTCGACCCCGTCGGGGAACGGGAAGAATGCGTCGGAGCCCACCGCGCTGCCGGACAGCGGGAAGCGGGCCTTCATCCGGGCGATCTTCACCGACTCGACCCGGCTGGTCTGGCCGCCGCCGATGGCCAGCGTCCGGTCGCCTGCCGCGAAGACGATGGCGTTCGACTTCACGTGCTTGACGACCTTCCAGGCGAAGAGAAGGTCCTGCCACTCCTTCTCGGTGGGAGCCCGCCTCGTCATGACCTTGCAGTCCTCGCGCCGCACGCCGCCCAGGTCGCGATCCATGACCAGGACGCCTCCGGTGATGGAGCGCAGCTCGCGGGCCTCGTCGGGGCGGCGCTTCCAGCTGGCGCGCGGCTCCCCGAGGCGCGGGCTCGTGAGCAGCCGGAGGTTCTTCTTCGCCGCGAGCACTTCCCGGGCCTCCGGTCCGTAGGCCGGGGCGATGACGCATTCGAGGAAGAGTCCGGCCAGCTCCTTCGCCGCCGCCGCGTCCACCGGCCGGTTCAGGGCCACGATGCCCCCGAAGGCGGAGACCGGGTCGCAGTCGCGGGCCAGGGCGAAGGCCTCCGCCGGGGTTGCGGCCAGCGCCACGCCGCTCGGCGTGTTGTGCTTGATGACCACGCAGGCGGTCCCGTCGTACTCCTTCACCGCGGCCAGCGCCGCCTCGAGATCGAGCAGGTTGTTGTAGGAGAGCTCCTTGCCCTGGAGGACGCGGGCGAAGGCCACGGTGGGCTCCTCCGGCTCGAGCGGCGCCCGGTAGAAGGCCCCGGCCTGGTGGGGGTTCTCGCCGTAGCGGAGGTCCTGCACCTTGCTCCAGGTGGCGGCGAGCGTGCCCGGGAAGTGGCCCGGTTGCGCGTCCGGCCCGGCGCGGGAGGAGAGGTACTCGGAGATCGCCGCGTCGTAGGCGGCGGTGTGGGCGAAGGCCTTCTTCATGAGGTCGAAGCGGGTGGCCTCGGAGAGGGATCCGGTCGCCTCGATCTCCCCGGCGACCTTCTCGTAGTCGGACGGGTCGACCACCACGCCCACGTGGGCGGAGTTCTTGGCCGAGCTGCGCACCATGGCCGGGCCGCCGATGTCGATCTCCTCGACCACCTCCGGGAAGGGCTTCCCGGCGGCGACCGCCTCGCGGAACGGGTAGAGGTTCACCACCACCAGGTCGATGGGCGGGATGTCGCGCGCCTTCACGTCGGCCTCGTCGGAGGCGAGCCCTCGCCGGTAGAGGATGCCGCCGTGGACCCGGGGGTGCAGCGTCTTCACGCGGCCACCCAGGATCTCCGGGGCCGCCGTGTACTCGCCCACCGGGACGACCCGGAGCCCGGCGTCGGCGAGGGCCTTCTGGGTCCCGCCGGTGGAGAGCAGGTCGATCCCCTTCGCGGCCAGGCGCCGGGCGAAGGGCACGAGCCCGGTCTTGTCGGAGACGGAGAGGAGAGCGCGGCGAACGGCCAAGGGACACCTCCGGAACGGGGGTGTCCCTTCTAGCCCCGGCCGGCGGGGACTTCAAGCGCGCCGGGAACGCCGGCGCTACTTGTCGAAGTCGTTCCCGAGGCGCGAGCGGGGCTCGTCCTCGGCCATGGCCCGGAGCTTGAGGAGCCCGCGGGTCTCGACCTGGCGGATGCGCTCGCGGGTGAGGTTCATGATGGCCCCCACCTCCTCGAGGGTGATCCCACCGCGGTCGGCGACGTCGAGCGCGCAGGTCTCCGCCATCTCCCAGATCTCCTTGTCCGGGAAGTTGAGCTTGATGGAGCCCGTGGACGGGTTCACGTCCAGGTACAGGTGGTGCTTGCAGGAGATGAACATGCACGGGCGCTGCCCCGTCGCGCAGTCGGCGCGGGAGCGAGGGCGCTGCGCGTCCACCTCCCGGATGATCTCCTCGACCTCGGGGTCGATGACGCCGAGCGCCCGCTGCTTCCGCAGCTCGCGGGCGATCTCCTTGCGGGACATGGTGCGGGAGCGCCTGCGCCCAGGCAGCTCCAGGCCCTCCGCGTCGGCGGGCCCCATCGGCCCCACCTGCTGGTCCGCCGCGCCTCCTGCCGGATCCGGTTGATCGCTCCGCCTCGCCTCGTTCATCACGCCGCCTCCCTTCCCCATCTGCGCCGGCGCCCGCTCGTTGCGGGCGCGCCGGCCGATGCTCAACCCAGCTGCACCAGTTCCTGGCTCACCGTATCTCGCCTCACCGTCGCCACCCGTCCACCGACCTTCTCGAGACGCCGCAGCGCCTGTCGCACCTCGCGCTGCGCCCGGCCCAGCTCGCCCTCCATCTCGCGGCGGCGGGGGTGCGCCCGCGCCTTCCGCGACAGCTCGGACAGCAGCGTGGAGAAGCCGTGCTCCACGTCCCAGAGCTGGTTCTTCAGCCCCACGAAGCTCCCCCGGATCTCGTCGAGGGTCATGCCCTCCGCCATCATGCGCTTGATGAGGTTGATCCGGCGGACGACGTCGACGGGGTAGAGCCCCGTCGACCCGGTGTGCTTGCCCTTGCGCCCCACCCTGCGGCTGCGGGGCAGGAGCCCGACCTGGACGTACTTCCGGAAGGTGGACTCGGAGAGGCGCGCCCCCCGCGACTCGAAGATCCTCACCACTTCACGGCTGGTGATGCCTCCGGCCCGCTCTCGCTCGAGCCGGCCGATCTCGTTCTGGGGAACCAGGAAATCCATTTAAAATTCTGTCTTGCGAATCCTGGCGAAACGCTATTCCATTCAGTGGATCCCGTCAACGTCCCTCGGGCGCGGGACAGGCGGTGGTCACGGAAGGGCCCGGGCCAGGGGCGCCGCCGCCGGCCGGTTCACGGTGGGATGGGGGGTGCGGCTACGGCTGCAGCGGGACCTCGACGCGCAGGCGCTCGCCCGCGCGCACGTCGGCATCCCGCTCCACCGTTCCCCGGGTGGGATGGACGAAACGGAGACGGTGACGGCCCGCGGCGAGACGCATCTCGCGCGGCGTGTACCCCTCGACGCGGCCGTCGAGCTGGATCTCGGCCCAGGGAACGGCGTTCACGAAGAGTATGCCCTCCCCGCTGGAGGCCGGCGGGAGCTCCAGCCCCTCCAGGGCGTCGGCCGAGGCCAGGACGCCGGGGCGGACCTTCGGCCGGGCGGGCGCCCTGGCGGGCGTGGACGGCGGGCGGGGGGCGGGAACCGCCGCGGGAATCGCCGCTGGAGCCGGCGCAGGGACCTCGGCCGCGGTCGCAGCGGGGGACGACGGACCGGCGGCCACGATCGGGGCGCTCCCCTCCCCTTCCCGGGATGCCGGGGGAGCCGGGACGGCGGCGCGCAGCGGCTCCTCGGGCACGGCGGGTGGACCGAGGCGCGTGCCCACCCACCAGCCGGTGCCGACCGCCATGGCGACGAGCATCCCCAGGGTGAGGAGCACCGGGGACATCCCGGCTCGCCGTGCGGGCCAGGTGGCGGTCGGCGCCTCGGCCGGCTGCGGCACGGGCTGGGGAGGCTCCGCCGGGGGCGCGGGCGTGGGCGTGGGGCGCGACGGGACCTCGCCCGGCCAGAGGCGGCGCATGAGCGGCCGGAGCTCGCGCTCCTCGGGCGTGCGGGCCAGCGCCAGCTCCACCTCGGCCAGGCGCGCCGCCATCTCGTCGGCGGTGGAGGTCCGGCAGGCCGGGTCCCTCTCCAGGGCTCCCAGTACGATCGCGTCGAGCGCCGGTGGGACGCTCTCGTTCCAGAAGGACGGCGGCACGATCCGGTCGTCGCCGGTGACCGCGCGCAGCGTCGCCACCTCGTTGTCCCGGGCGAAGAGCCGCTGCCCGGTGCAGGTCTCCCAGAGCACCACCCCGAGCGCGAAGATGTCGGCGCGCGCGTCGGTCGCCTGCTCGCTCGCCTGCTCCGGCGCCATGTAGCCGAGCTTGCCCCTCAGCATTCCCGGACCGGTCAGGCTGCCGGTGCCCGGCACGCGCGCGATCCCGAAGTCGGTGAGCTTCACCTCCCCCTCGAAGGAGACCAGGATGTTGTGGGGCGAGACGTCGCGGTGGACGAGCCCGGCCACCCCTCCCTCGGCGACCGGACGGTGGGCGTAGGCGAGCGCGCGGGCCACCTGCTCCGCGACGTGCACCGCCCGTGGAAGGCCGAACCGGACGTTCAGCTCGCGGCAGCGGTCGAGCACCTCCCTCAGGCTCCTGCCATGCACGAGCTCCATCGCGATGGCGTATCGACCCTCGACGAAGTCGAGGTCGAACACGTGCACCACGTTGGCGTGGTGGAGGCTCCCGGCGAGGCGGGCCTCCTGGAGGAACATCCGGACCATCTCGTCGTCGTCGCCGCGGTCGGCGCGGACGAGCTTCACGGCCACCTGCTTCACGAATCCGGCGGGCCCGGCCACCTCCGCACGCCACACCTCGGCCATCCCACCGGACGCGATGGGCTCGATGAGGAGGAACTTTCCGAGCCGTCGCACGGGGGCGGGATTCTAGGCGACCCCGCCACCGCGGCGCGAGAGGCCACGGCGACCCGTGGAGCCGGGTCCCGTGGCACCCGTACCCGCTACTTCTTGGGATCGTCCCCGCCGGCCCAGGCGATGAAGAGCCAGCGCCCGCCCTCCTTGACCAGCACGTCCGTGTAGCGGCCGGTCACCATCTCCTGGTCCTTCTTGTAGTTCTCCCGCGCGATCGAATAGCGGTATTGCACCACCGCGAGGCTCCCCGTGATGGTGATCGAGATCGGGAAGAGCTCCTGCTGGAGCACCGTCGAGCTGGCGTTGTTGTAACGGTCCCAGAGGAGGAGGGAGGCCTTGCCCTGTGGCGCCGGCCAGGCGCTGTTCCAGTAGTTCAGGTTCGGATGGACCATCGTCTCGATCCAGCTCGAGTCCTTCGCGGCCGAGAGCTTCCATTGCTGCTCCTCGAGCTTCCAGATCTCCTGCTGCTCCTTGCTCCAGGTCTGCGCCGGGACGGACGGGGCGAAGGCGACGAGGGCGAGGCATGCGATGGCGAGCGTGAGTCGCGGAACCGGCATCGTGAACTCTCCTGGGCTGGGGTGAACGATTCGCACCTCCATATCGGCCCGTCCCCGGCCGCGAGGGTGCATCCGGGGCGTAAAGCGCGATTGACACCGGGAGTCGATGCGGAGCCGGGGTGGCCGGCGCGGCCGCCGGAAGGTTAGAGTGCCTGGACGAAGGAGATCTCCATGCCCGGTGTCCCGATGTCCGCAGCCATCTCAGGCCTCACCTGCAAGCTCACCCACGGCCCGTCGGGCTCGACCCTCCAGACTGTCCCGCCCCGGGACAACGGGGGCGACGGCTCGAGCTTCTCGCCGACCGACATGGTCGGGGCCGCCCTCATGGCCTGCGCGCTCAGCACGATGGCGCTCGTGGCCCAGCGCGAGGGGCTCTCCTGGGGCGACGCCCGCGCCAGCGTGGAGAAGATCATGACGCCTCCACCGCGGCGCATCGGCGAGCTCGTGGTGGTCTTCGACATGCCGCGGGAGGTGCGCCCCGAGCACCGCGCCCGGCTGGAGGAGATCGCCCGCACCTGCCCGGTGCTCCGCAGCCTCCACCCGGACGTGAAGGTGCCCATCGCGTTCCGCTACCCGGCGGGGTGAGGACTGCGCGCATTCCCCTCGACCAGCCCCCGGAGCAAGGGCACGATGCCCGTCAGGTCCTTCACCGGGTCCACCCTCGCGGCCGCCCTCCCGAACCCGATCACCGGCACCGGGTTCAGCGTGTGGTTGCGCGTCCCGAGGTCCTCCAGGTTCCCGTGGTCGCTCGCGATCACGAGGGAGTCTCCGTCCCGCAGGCCGTCGACCAGGGCCCGGGCGAAGCGGTCGACCCGCTCGAGAACCTCGACGGCCCGCTCCATCGACCGCGCGTGCCCCGCCTCGTCGGTCTCGAAGTGCTCGAAGAGGGTCAGGTCGTGCTCCCGGGCGATGCCGAGCAGCACCTCGGCCGCCTCCTCCGGCGTCCGCGGCGGGATGTCCGCCCCGTAGCCGTTCGCCCTCACCCCGGTGATGTCGTGCGTGAGCGCCCTCCCCGCCCTGGCCTCGCTCCACGTCCGGAAGCGCCCACCGCCCGCCGCGAAGGCCACCGTCGTCGCCGACGCGCGGGACCTCCGCCGGACGACCTCCATGGGCAGCTCCGGCTCCCCGTCGGCCGGGAAGCCCAGCGCGTGCAGGTGGGCCACCGGGTAGGCGTTCGCGAAGGCGGCCCTCCGCCCCCCGGCGGCCAGCGTCCGGAAGATGGACCGCGGCTCGAGCCAGGAACGCAGCCGCGCCGTCGGGAAGCCGAGCAGGTGCTGCCCCATCGCCGAGGGCGCGTTCTCCCCGGAGAGGATGGCGCTCTGGCCGGTGGCCGACTGGGGCCGCCCGGGCACGCCCAGGCAGGCATCGGCCAGCACCGCCCGGCCTGCCCGCGGAAGCGGCGACCCGCCGCCGTCCTCGAAGCGGGACAGCAGGAACTCCCCGCGGGCCAGCGGGTTCACGTCGGGGTCGCGACTCCCGGCGCCCACGCCGTCCACGAAGAGGAAGATCACCGCCACGCACGCCTTCATAACCGTGGCCGACGCGCCGCACCGGAGCTATCCTCCGCGCGCCACCACCCCATGCCTCGACTCCGCGATCCCCTCTTCGCCACCGACTGCACCGTGACCTTCGACGGGCACGCCGTGCCGGCCCGGACGGGAGAGAGCGTGGCGTCGGCGCTCCTCGCTGCCGGCCGCCTCACCGTCTCCCGCAGCGCGAAGTACCACCGCCCCCGCGGCCCCTTCTGCCTCTCCGGCAGCTGCGGCTCCTGCCTGGTGCGCATCGACGGCGAGCCCAACCGGCGCGCCTGCCGCACCCCCTGCCGCGACGGCCTCCGCGTCGAGACCCAGAACGCCTGGCCCGACGCGGCCCACGACCTGCTCGGGATCATCGACCCGCTCACGCCGCACGGCCTGGACGTCCACCACATGTTCACCCGTCCGCTGCCGGTGAACCGGGCGCTCGTCGCCTTCACCCGCCGCCTGGCCGGGTTCGGCCGCATGCCCGACAGGGCCGCACCGCGTGGGCCCGAGGCCTCGGCGGAGTCCTTCGACGCGCTCGTGCTGGGAGCGGGTCCGGCTGGCCTGGCGGCCGCCGGGACGATCGCCGGCGCCGGCCTGCGCGTCCTCCTCGCCGAGCGCGACCCCGTGCCCGGCGGGCGCCTGCGAACCCGCCTGGAGCCCGACGCCGCGCCCCAGGCCTGGCCCGCCGAGGTGCTCCGGATCGTGGCCGCGGCCGGCGGCGAGGTCGCCCTCTCCACGACCGCCACCGGCCTCTGGCGCGACGGCGGCTCACCGCTCTGCCTCCTCGTCGGAGAGAACCCGGCACGCACCCGCCTCGTCCGCGCCCCTCGCATCGTCGTCTGCACCGGCGGCAACGCCCGCCCGCCCGCCTTCGAGGGAAACGACCTGCCGGGCATCCACTCCGGGCGCGCCCTCGCCCTCGCGCTGGCCGAGCACGGAGTCCTGCCCGGCCGCCGCGTCGCCGTGCTGGGTGCGGGTCCGGAAGCCTCGGCCCTCACCGCTCGCTTCTTCGCCGCCGGCCTCGACGCCACCCAGGTGGCCGGCCCGGTCGCCCTGGCCCTCGGCCGCGGGCGGGTCCGCTCCCTCCGGTTCCGGGACGGCCCGGACCTCCCCTGCGACGCCGTCGCCCAGGGTGAACCCCCCACCCCCGCGCCCGATCTCCTCCGCGCCCTCGGGGTGGGCGTCGACTGGGACCCCTCCATCGAGGCCTTCGCGCCGCGCGTCGCCGCCGACGGCACCACCCCGGTGGCCGGCCTCCTCGCCGCGGGCGAGGTGGCGCGCCCGGTCTCCGCGGCGGACGCCGTGGCATGGGGCCGCCGGGCCGGTGAGGCCGCCCGTGGGTAAGACCATCCTCTGCGCCTGCGAGGACGTGACGCTCTCCGAGGTGCGCCGGGCCTTCGAGCACGGCCACCGCGACCTCGAGTCGGTGAAGCGCTACACCGGCTTCGGCACCGGCCCCTGCCAGGGCAAGAGCTGCCTGAACGGCGTCGTCCAGGAGCTGCTCCGCCTCGGGGCCACGCCGGCCGAGATCACCCCCTTCACCGCCCGTCCTCCCGTGCAGCCGGTCACCTTCGGGACGCTGGCCGCGCTCGCCCCGGAAGCCCTGCCGCTCGACGAGGGCGTGCCCGTCCCCGTCCGGCCTCCCCCTCCGCGCCCGGCTCCCTCGGGTCCGCTTCCAGAGCGGGCCGACGTGGTGATCGTGGGCGGCGGCATCCTCGGCCTCGCCCTCGCCCACCACCTCACGCTGCGCGGCGTGCGGGACGTGGTGGTCCTGGAACGGAGCTACCTGAACTCCGGCGCCTCGGGACGCAATGGCGGCGGCGTGCGCGCCCAGTGGTCCACGCCCACCATGATCCGGCTCGGCCTGCGCTCGCTCCAGCTCTTCGGCACCTTCGCCGGCGACACCGGCGTGAACGGCTGGTTCCGGCGCGGCGGCTACCTCTTCCTCGCCCCCGACGGATCGCAGGTGGAGCGGCTCGAGCGCAACCGGGCGGTCCAGCGGGAGCAGGGCATGCGCACCCGGATCCTCTCCCCGGAGGAGGCCTGCGCGGTCGTCCCCGAGCTCGATCGCAGCCGCTTCGTGGCCGCCTCCTGGAACCCGGACGACGGGGTGGTGTTTCCCTGGCCCTTCCTGTGGGGCTACGCCGCCGCGGCGGAGTCCCGTGGCGCCACCGTCAGGACCTTCACCGCGGTCACCGGCCTCGACGTGAGGGACGGCCTCGTCCGCGCGGTGGAGACCGTCGCCGGCCGCATCCGCTGCGACACGGTGGTGAACGCCTGCGGCGCCTGGAGCCCGGAGGTGGCGCGGCTCGCGGGCGTCACCCTTCCCAACCGGCCCACACGGCACGAGATCCTGGTCTCCGGCCCGCTGAAGCCCTGGCTCGGTCCGCTGGTCTCGGTGCTCGGCACCGGCCTCTACTTCTCCCAGTCCCAGCGGGGCGAGATCGTGGGGGGCATGGGCGATCCCGGCGAGCCGGCCGGCATCTCCCACGGCTCCACCCTCCGGTTCCTGGCCCGCTTCTCCCGGACCCTCACCGACCACGTCCCCTCCACCGCCGGACTGCCGGTCATGCGGCAGTGGGCGGGGAACTACGACGTCACCCCCGACAACAACCCCATCCTCGGCGCCGCCGGTCCCGCCAATTTCCTGCAGCTGAACGGCTTCGTGGGGCACGGCTTCATGATGGCCCCGGCCGTGACCGAGCTCATGGCCGACTGGATGACCGGACGGGAGAAGGACGAGATCTTCGACCGGTTCACCCTCGACCGCTTCGAGCGGGGCACCGCCGTGCGCGAGGACTTCATCATCGGCTAGAGTGGCGGGCATGCCCCTCGGAAAGACCATCGCCTTCCTCGGCGCCGGCAACATGGCCGAGGCCCTCGTGAAGGGAATGCTCCGCGCCGGCGTCGCCTCGCCGGGAGAGATCCTGCTCACCGATCGCCGCAAGGACCGGCTCGCCGAGCTCGAGAAGCGATTCGGCGTCCACACCACCACCGACAACCTCGCGGCCGTCCGGACGGCCGGCATCGTGGTGCTGTCGGTGAAGCCGCAGGTGATGAACAAGGTCCTCGCCGAGATCGCGCCGGCCCTCGACGCCTCCAAGCTCGTCATCTCCATCGCCGCCGGAGTCCCGCTCGCCGCGGTGGAGCGCAAGGTCGGCCACGGCGTTCGCATCATCCGCACCATGCCCAACACGCCGGCGCTGGTGGGCTCGGGCGCCACCGCCATCTCGCCCGGCGAGCACGCCACCCCCGAGGATCTGGAGCAGGCGAAGTCCCTCTTCGACGCGGTCGGCAAGACCGTGGTCGTCGACGAGGTGCTGCTCGACGCCGTGACCGGCCTCTCCGGCTCGGGCCCGGCCTACGTGTTCCTCATCATCGAGGCGCTCTCCGACGCCGGCGTGAAGATGGGGCTCGACCGGCGCAACTCGCTGGACCTCGCCGCGCAGACCGTCTTCGGATCGGCGCAGCTCCTGCTCGAGACCGGCGAGCACCCGGGTCGGCTGAAGGACCAGGTCACGAGCCCGGGAGGCACGGCCATCGCGGGCCTGCACACGCTCGAGGCGGGTGGGCTCCGCACCACGCTCATGAACGCGGTGGAGGCGGCGACGAAGCGCAGCCACGAGCTGGGGCGCCGCTTCCTCGAGGCGAGGGAGGAAGAGGACTAGAACCTGCCGGGGCCTCGGGGCCCAGGCTACGAGGTCGTCTCGCAGGTCCCGTATCCGCACGCGCGGCAGGTCAGGCAGCCGCCGTCGCGGGACAGGGTGGCCCCGCAGGCGGGGCACTCGGTCCCGGGCAACCCGGTGGTGAGCACCTGCCCCTCCCGGCTGCCGTCCCGGTAGACGGTGATCCCCTTCAGCCCGAGCTCGTGGGCGAGCAGGAAGGCCCGCTCCACCGACTCCACCGAGGCCGCGGCGGGCAGGTTGATGGTCTTCGACACCCCGTTGTCGACGTGGCGCTGGAAGGCCGCCTGCATGCGCACGTGGGCCTCGGGCGACACGTCGTGCGCCGTGGCGAAGAGCCTCTCCACCCCCGCCGGCACCCCCGGGACACCGCGCGCCCTCCCCGAGGACCGGATCGCGGCGAGTGCCTCCGCCCCCGCAGGACCGTCGAGCCGCCCGGCCAGGAGCGGGTGTTCCTCCCGGAGCTCGGCGCCGTCGAGGGCGTGGCGCACGTAGGCCACGGCGAAGAGCGGCTCTATCCCGGAGGAGCAGCCGGCGATGACCGAGAGCGTCCCGGTGGGCGCGATGGTGGTAACGGTGGCGTTGCGGCGCCGGGGCTCTCCGCGCACGGCGGGCGCGCTGGTCTCCCAGCCCGGGAACGGGCCCCGCTCCCCGGCGAGCCGCTCGCTCTCGGCGCGGGCCACCTGCTGGACGAAGGACATCACCTCGTCGGCGAGGTCGAGCGCGCGGGGCTCGTCGTAGGCGATGCCCAGCCGGATGAGCAGGTCGGCCCATCCCATGACCCCGAGCCCGATCTTGCGGTTCCGCCGCGTGATGGCGGCCACCTGGGGGAGCGGCCAGGCGTTCACGTCGAGGACGTCGTCGAGGAAGCGCACCCCATCCCGGACGACGGCGGCGAGCCGCTCCCGGTCCACCTTCCCGTCCCGCTCCATCCCGGCGAGGTTCACCGACCCGAGCGTGCAGGCCTCGAACGGGAGCAGCGGCTGCTCTCCGCAGGGGTTCACGCTCTCGATCGCGCCCAGATCGGGGGTGGGATTGGCCGCGTTGACCCGGTCGAGGAAGAGGAGCCCGGGCTCCCCGGAGGCCCAGGCATCCTCGGCGATCCGACGGAAGAGGTCGCGCGCCGGCAGCTCGCGGACCGTCGCCCCGGTGCGCGGGTGGACCAGCGGGAAGCTCCTCCCGGCTCCCACCGCCTCCATGAAGGCGTCGGTGACGGCCACCGACACGTTGAAGTTCCCGAGTCCGGGCCCCCGCTTGGCGTCGACGAAGTCGAGGATGTCGGGATGGTCGACACGCAGCACCGCCATGTTGGCGCCTCGCCGCACGCCGCCCTGCTTGATGGTCTCGGTGGCCGAATCGTAGACGCGGATGAAGGAGACCGGCCCGCTGGCCACACCGTGGGTGGTGCGCACCAGGTCGCCCTTGGGGCGCAGCCGGGAGAAGGAGAAACCGGTGCCGCCGCCCGACTGGTGGATGAGCGCGGCCCACTTGAGGGCGTCGAAGATCTGCTCGAGGTCGTCGCCCACCGGGAGCACGAAGCAGGCTGCCAGCTGTCCGTGCGGTCGGCCTGCGTTCATGAGGGTCGGCGAGTTGGGGAGGAACTCGAGCGCCGCCATCCGCTGCTCGAAGCGCTCCGCCCAGGAGGCGCGGATCTCCCCCGGCTCGGCCTCGGCAACTCCGGCGGCGACTCGCCGGAACATTCCCGCCGGGGTCTCGACGGTCAGCCCCTCGTCGTCGCGGAGGAGGTAGCGCCGCTCCAGTACTTGAAGTGCGTTGGGCGTCAGTCCCACCATGGGAGGAGTCTAGTGCCGTCCCGGACCCGATGCGGTAGAGATGCCGCATGCGCCGCCTCGCCGTCGCCGTCTCCATCGCCCTCCCCATCGCCCTGCTCCAGGCCTGCGTACCCCCGTCCCAGCTGCCCCTGGAGGGGCGCGAGACCGTGACCCGGTCCCTGTCCCGGCAGCCTCGCTACCTGCGGGTCGCGGTCTACGTGGCGCCGTTCTTCGGGGACGCGTCCAGGGTTCTCCTGTCCGACCGGCCGGTCTCGGAGCTCCAGGTGCTCGAGTCGCCGGACGGGAAGTCGATCACCCCGCCCGCGGCGACGCGCGTGCTGACGCCCGGCACGCCGGTCTTCGTCGACGGCGTCCAGTTTCCCACTGGATCGGTCGCCTGGAGCCGGCCCCTCACGACACCCCGCTACAACCCGTGGGTCCTGGCCACGGTGGAAGGGGTCGCCCAGCCGGCCGTGCTGGTGCTCTCCAGCGAGAACGCCCGCGCCGAGGACGTCCTCGCCGAGGTCGGGCGGGTGCTCACGCCGGACGACCCGACCGCCATCTTCGCGGCACTCCCGGACCCGGTCCGCGACGCCATCCGGGAGAAGGCCCTCGTCGAGGGCATGACCCGGGAGTCGGTCGCGATGGCCTGGGGCTATCCCGATCGCATCGTGATGGACCGGCCGGCCCGGACCGAGGAGTGGTCCTGGAACAACAGCAGCCGGAAGGCGTCCTTCCAGGACGACCGCCTGGTGCGGCTGGAGAGCGGGAAGGGAAGCCCGCGGGGGAAGTGACCGCCCTATCCGAGCCGTCGCGAGGCGCAGGAAGCCGTCGCCGAGGTGGGCACGTGAGACCGAGCAGCGGAGGCGTAGCTGGAAGCTACGTCGAGCCGCGCAGGACGAGCCTGCCCACCGCAGGCAGGCTGCCGGGCCGCAGCGGTGGGAGTGGCGGCCTCGCTCTCCGATCCCGGCGCGGTCCGCGTGAATTCCCGCGGCTGCGGGACCCGTCCCGTTCGCCCCGGCAATCCCCGGGCCCGCGTGCCGCCTCGGGCGGTCCGGGCGTGACGCCGATGGCCACGCCGAAGACCGTTCCGGACCGGAGCTGCGCCACGAGGTCGGCCTCGGTGCGGACCAGGTCGCGGAAGAGGGTGGCCGCCTTGCCAATCTCGTCGAGCGCCTCCCTCGCGCCCGAACCCCCGACGCAGGGGAGCCCCAGGTGGTCGGCGGCCTCCACGGCCAGGTCGTTGACGGCGGGCTTGCGCCGGGCATCGTGACCCTCGACCGCGGAGAGGCCGTCGAGGCTGAAGACCACGTCGCCACCCGGCCGCTCGATCGATCGGTCGTAGGGATGGGCGGCGACGACCGCTCCGCCCATCGAGGTCACCTTGGCGATGACCTCCTGGACGGGCCACGGGGGCATCCCGAAGATCTGGGGCAGCGCGGGAACCTTTTCCGGGTCGGGAAAGTACGCAAGGTAGTGGCCGCGGTCGGTGGCGATCTCCACGCCGCAGAGCGCGAGGAATCCTTCGGCCCGGGCGGCCTCGCGGATCTCGGCGAGCCCGTCCATCGTGTTCATGTCCGTGAACACCAGGCCGTCGATCCCGGCTTCCCGGGCCCGCCGGACCGCGTCGCGCGGAGAGATGGAGCAGCCCGGCGTGTGCCGGCTGTGGACGTGCAGGTCGATGAGCATCAAGTTCCCCCGACTCGAGATACCACGCGGGTCCCGAGGGATCCAACGAGGCGAATTCAGCCGCGATATCGGCGGGTTGGCGTCATTGGCGGTTTGACACCCGCCTTGGGGTGAGGCAAAGATATCGTAGTGGGTCACGCGCTGGGAGTGGGAACGGCGTGAGCGAGGTGCGCGCGATGCGGTTCACGGGTGTGAAGGTGTTCTCGGCCACCAAGGCCAAGGACCGCGAGGAACTGGGCGAGTCCATCACGCGTTGGCTCCAGGCCAACGCCGACCTCGAGATCGTGGACCGGGTCGTGTCCCAGTCGAGCGACAACGAGTTCCACTGCCTGACCATCGTCCTCTTCTACCGGCAGGCCGTCTCCTGACAGCGCCCTCCACTTCCCCCGAGCCCGTCGCGAGGCGCAGGAAGCCGTCGCCGGGGTGGGCACGCGAGGACCGAGCAGCGGAAGTGGCGGGCGCTATGAGGCGCCCGACCGAGGCGCCATGAAACTCAAGCAGCTCCCCGAGGACTTCTCCGTCACCGAGTCGTGGCGGTTCGACCCCGACCCGCGCGGCCAGTGGTTCGTCTACCTGATGGACAAGCAGAAGCTCTCCACCTTCGAGGCGGTGGAGCGGCTGCGCGCGGCGGCCAAGGTCCAGGCGGCCGACGTGAGCTACTGCGGCCTCAAGGACAAGCAGGGGCGGACCACCCAGCTCGTGGCGGTTCGCGGCACCCAGGTGGACCTCCAGGAACCGGACCTCCGCCTGAAACCCCTCGGACGGACCGCCACGGCCCTCTCCGCGGCCAACACCACCTCGAACCGGTTCGCCGTCACCGTTCGCGACCTCTCGGAGGACGACGTGGCCAGGCTGGCCGCCTCCATGGCCGAGGTCCGCCGCATCGGGGTGATCGACTACTTCGACTCCCAGCGCTTCGGCTCGTTGAAGCACGGCCAGGGCTTCCTCGTGAAGGACCTGATGCGAGGCGAGTACGAGGTGGCGCTGAAGAACTTCCTGGCCCGCCCCAGCGAGCTCGACCGCACCACCGACGCCAAGGTGAAGCAGTTCTGGAAGGACAACTGGGGCAACTGGGAGCTCCGGAACCCCCACCCCGGCGCCGAACGATACGACAGGGTGGTGCGCTACCTCCGCAACCACCCCGAGGACTACCTGGGGGCCTTCCTGCGCACCGAGCCTCGCTGGCGCGGCCTCCAGGTGTTCGCCTACCAGAGCTGGCTGTGGAACGAGGGAGTGAAGGCCTACCTGCGCGACGTGGTGGGGGTGGCCCGGCTCGTCTCCATCCGCTACCAGGCCGGGACGCTGCTCTTCCCACGCGAGCTCGACGGGGACCTGGCCCGCGCCCTCCGCGGCAAGACCTTCCCGCTCCTCGCCCCCGGCTCGAAGTTCGAGGACCCCCGCATGGAGCGGGCGGCCCTCTCCGTGCTGGCGCGGGAGAAGCAGACCCTGGCCGATCTCCGGGTGAAGGACGCCCCCCAGATCCACTTCGACGCGGAGGAGCGGCCCATCGTCGTGAACCCGGGAAAGCTGGTGGTGGGCGAGGCCCGCAAGGACGAGCTCAACCGGGGTCGCCTGCGGGTGAACCTGGCGTTCACCCTCCCCCCGGGCGCCTACGCCACGCTGGTGGTGAAGCGGCTCTTCTGGTGGACGCTTCAGCCCGGAGCGAAGCGCGAGCCGGAGCGGAAGGCACCCGTGCGCCCTCCCGAGCCGACCCGGCAGGAGCAGGTCGAGGAGCGCCGGCGCACCGGCTTCCTGGCCGCGAAGCGAGCCCGGCGAGAGGCCCGGAAGAAGAAGGACTAGGCCTTCGGTCCCAGGCTCCGGGCGAGGGCGTCGGCCAGGTCGGGCGCGGTCGAGGTCTCCGGGACAACCGACACGCGGAGCCCGGCCTCTCGGAGGGCCTCCGCCGTGGTGGGGCCGATGGCAGCGAGCGTGCACCGATCGAGCAGGGCGGCGCGCGCCCCGAGGCCGGCCACCACGCTCCGCACCGCCGAGGGGGAAGCGAAGGTCACGGCATCGATCCTGCCGTCGAGGATGGCCTCCCCGAGCGGCGCGATGGCGAAGGCGGGCGCGGCCACGGTGCGGTAGCAGGCCGCGGCCACCACGTCGGCGCCGGCCGCGACCAGCCCGTCGACCAGCTCGTGGCGCCCGTCGGCTGCCCGGGGGACGAGCACGCGCCGGCCGCGCATCTGGGGCGACATGGCCTCGGCGAGCGCCGCGCCGGTGGCGCTCTCCGGCACGAGGTCGGGCGCGCGCAGCCTCTCCTGGAGCCGGTGCGCGGTCGCCCTTCCGACCGCGGCGAGGCGCGTCCCCACCGGCGGGGGCGAGAGCTCCAGCGCCGCGATGCGCGTGAGGACGGCGTCGACGGCGGTGGCGCTCGCGAAGGCGATCCAGTCGTACTGCTCGAGGTCGTGCAGGGCGGCGTCGAGGTCGTCCCAGGACTCCGGCGGCGCCACGGCGATGGCCGGGATCTCCAGGACGTGGGCCCCGAGCTCGCGCAGCCGGGCCGTGAGCGGGTCGTCGCCGCCCTTCCCGCGGGTCACGGCCACGCGGCGTCCGTCGAGCCTTGCCGGGCTTCCGGTCACCGTCTGGGGGCGGCGAGCCCCGGCCCCTTCTCGATGGATGCGAGGATCTCGCCTGCCCCACGGGCAAGGAGCTCGTCGGCGAGCTCGTCCCCGATCCGGGCCGCATCGACCGCCAGGCCGGACCGCTCGCTCCGGATGATCACCGTCCCGTCCAGGTTGGCCACCAGGCCGCGCAGGCGGACCCGATCGCCCTTGACCTCGGCGTGGCCGGCGATGGGCACCTGGCAACCGCCCTGCAACTTCCGGAGGAAGCCGCGCTCCGCCTCGATCTGGATCCGCGTGGTGGGGTCCTCCAGCGGGGAGAGGCGCCCCAGCGTCTCGGAGTCGTCCTGCCGCGCCTCGATGGCGAGCGCGCCCTGGGCCACGGCCGGGAGCATCTCCTCGGTCGAGAAGACCTGGGCCACCTTGTCGGCGAGCCCGAGGCGGCGCAGGCCGGCGTAGGCCAGCACCACCGCGTCGAAGCCCTCGTCGATCTTGCGCAGGCGGGTGGCCACGTTGCCGCGGATGGTCTCGATCCTGAGATCGGGGCGCATGGCCTGGAGCTGTGCGGACCGGCGCAGGCTGGCGGTGCCCACCCGCGCGCCGCGCGGCAGCTCGGAGAGCTTCTTGCCGTGGGAGACCAGCGCGTCGCGGGGGTCCTCGCGAACCGGCACGGCGGCGATGATCAGGCCGGGCGGCTCGACGGCGGGGAGGTCCTTCATGGAGTGGACGGCGATCTGGGCCTCGCCGCGGAGCAGGGCGTCCTCGATCTCCTTCACGAAGAGCCCCTTGCCGCCGACCTCGGCGAGCGGGACGTCGAGGATGCGGTCGCCGCGGGTCATGAGCTCGAGGAGCTGCACCTCGAGCCCGGGCTCGCGTGCGGTGAGGAGGCCGGAGACGTGGTGGGCCTGCCACATGGCGAGGGCGCTGCGGCGGGTGGCGATTCGGACGGTCATCGATGGGACTCCGGGTGGGCGGCGGCTCCGGAGTCGCTCTCCGGACGGCTGCGCGATCGGGGGTTCTCGTTCTCTCCCACTCCGAACAGCTCTGCGGCGGCGCCGGGCAGGTCGCTGTCGCCCGAGGCCGCGGCCTCCTTGAGGCGCGCGGTGGGCCCGTGGAGGAGCTTGTTCACGATGGCGTGGGCCATGGCCTCGACGCTCTTGCGCCCCTTCTCGTCGAGCTTCCCACCCAGGTGGGCGAGCGTCCGCTCGGCCTCGGCGCGGGCGATCTGCTCGGCGTGGCGCCGCAGCTCGGCCAGCACGGGCAGGGCGGCCCGGGTCTCCCGCTCCTGCGAGAAGGCCATCACCTCGGCCTCGACGATGGCCTCGGCCCGGATGGCCTCCTCGGCGCGGGCCGCGTGGGTCTGGCTGACGACCCGCTGGAGGTCGTCGATGTCGTAGGCGTAGACGTTGTCCTGCTCGCCGCAGGCCGGGTCGACGTTGCGGGGCACCGCCAGGTCGATGAAGCAGATGGACCGGCCCCGCCGGGCCTTCATGACCTGGCCGGCCAGCTCGCGGGTGATCACGTAGGTCGGCGCGCCGGTGGAGACGATCACCACGTCGGCGAGCGCGAGCAGGCTCACGAGCGTGTCCCAGGGTTCGGCCACGGCGCCGATCTCCGCGGCCAGCGCGGCGGCCCGCTCCGGGGAGCGGTTGGTGACCAGGATCCGGTCGGCGCCCAGCTCGCGCAGCGCCTTGGCCGAGAGCGCGCCCATCTTGCCCGCTCCCACGAGAAGCACCGCCCGGCTCTCGAGATTGCCGAAGATCTTCTCGACCAGCTCGACCGCGACCTGCGAGACGCTGCCCGCCCCCCGGGCGATCTCGGTCTCGCTCCGGACCCGCTTGGCGGTGGCGAAGGCACGGTTGCAGAGGCGCGACACGAAGGCGCCCGCGGTCTCGGCCGAGGCGGCCATCCCGTAGGCCTCCTTCACCTGCCCGAGGATCTGCGGCTCGCCCACGACCATGGAGTCGAGGCTCGCGGCCACGCGGAACAGGTGGCGGACCGCCTCCCGGCCGCTGCGCTCGTAGAGGTGGCCCTCGGCCTCCCCGGTGCGGGCCAGGAAGAAGTGCCGGGCCTCCTCGAGGGACTCGCCGTACACGTAGCACTCGACCCGGTTGCAGGTGGAGACCACCATGACCTCGCCGACGCCGGGGCGGGCCGCCAGGCCGGCCAGGGCCTCCTTGAGATCGTCGCCTCCCAGCGCGACCTTCTCCCGGACGGCCACCGGGGCGCTCTTGTGCGAGAGCCCCACCAGGTGGAGGTCGCGTCCCGAGTTCACTTGCGGGCACCCGAGAAGTCGCCGGCGTGGCGCGTGAACCCGGCGGGGAGGACGTTCAGGGTCACCATCGAGCCGAGCACCAGGCCGAAGGCGGCGATGGTGAGCAGCGCGAAGCGGCGCCCGTGCCAGCCGGTGTGGCGGAGCTGGACCATGGACGCGTAGAGGATCCAGATGACGAGCGAGCTGACCTGCTGCGGATCCCACTGCCACGCGCTCTTCCAGACCACCTTGGCCATTCCCGAGCCGGTGAGGAGCGCCACCGTGTAGACCACGAAGCCGACGCGCACCAGGCGCTGGTTGAGCTGGTCGAGGGCGTTCAGCGAGGGCAGCCGCGAGAAGAGCGCTCCGAAGCGCTTGCCCTTCACCTCCCGCTCCTGGAGGAGGTACATGACCGCCACCAGTGAGGCCATGGCGAAGAGGGCCACGCCGAGGAGCGCCGTCACGATGTGGACCGTGAGCATGGGGCGCCGCACCGCATCGGGCAGCACCTCGGGGAAGTCCGGCTTCACGAGGAAGAGCGTGGGCAGGAGCACCACCAGGATGAGCGGCGTGACGAAGGCGCCGACGGCGGGGATGCGGTAGAGCCGCTGCACCACCAGCGAGGCCCCGGCGGCGAGCCAGGTCATGAAGACGAGCCCGCCCCGGAGGCCGAAGAACTCGGCGCCACCGTACTCCTTGCAGCCGAGCCCGATGGCCGCGGCCTGGACCAGGAAGGCGACGGCGAGCAGCCACTGCCCGACCGTGGCCAGCGCCATGTGGCGCGGGCGCGCGAAGTACAGGACGTAGGCCGTGACCGCCCCGGCGTAGAACAGGGCGGCGAAGCGGAGCACCAGGAGGCTCATCGAGGGTCTCGGTCGGGGATTCGGATTCGACGGTCCCTGATGGGGCCGTCAGGAGAGATTGTCAAGGAGGAACCGGGCCAGTGCTTCCGCCTCGCGGCGGCGATCCTCGAGGTCGCGGGGAAGGGCCCGGGAGCCGTCGGCGGGGGGAGCCGGGGCCGCCGCCGGAACCGTCCGGGAGGCAGCCTCGACCGCGGAGGCCTCGGCGAGGAAGCCGGGTTCGACCTCGTAGGCGACCTCGCCCACGATGACCGAATCGGCCATGGCCTCGCCGCCGATCTCGCGGACCTGGGCCAGCGTCTTCACCCGGGCCAGGAGCCCGAGGGCGTCGTCGCCCCCTCCTGCGAGGCGGAGGAAACGGACCGCAGGCTCGAGCGCGTAGCGACGCCCGCGAGCCTGGCCGGACAGCAGCGCGATGGAGCGGCCGTCGAGGTCGATCCGCCCCTGGCCCGCCCACGCGTCGAGGAGCGCCTGGGAGACGAAGAGCAGTCCACCTGCCATGGAGAGATCGCGGGTCATTCCGGGTGCTTGCGTGGAGCGAGGAAGGTAGCACGGCATCCGGGCTGCTTGCCAGCGATCGACCGAGAGGTTAGGACAGTCGGCATGGCATCCAACGACGTCGTGACCCTCGAGGACGGCACCTTCGAGAACGAAGTGCTGAAGAGCGACATTCCGGTCCTGGTCGACTTCTGGGCCGTCTGGTGCGGGCCCTGCAAGGCCATAGCACCGGTGGTGGAGCAGATCGCCGTCGACTTCAAGGGCAAGGTGAAGGTCGGCAAGATGGACATCGACAAGCACCAGGGCGTCGCCCAGAAGTTCAACATCCGATCGATCCCGACGCTGCTGGTGTTCAAGGGCGGCAAGGTGGTCGACACGGTGATCGGCGCGGATCGGACGAGGATCATCGACAGCGTGAAGAAGGTAGCAGCGGGCTGAGCGATAGCTCGGTCCGCAAGAGCGGGACCCAGGTTCCGGCGGAGCAGCGGTACCGAGGTCTGGTTCCTGCTCGCCCTGAAGGGCTCGCCGTCAGTTCACGAACCTCCGCGTTCCCACGCTGGCGAGCATCGCCAGCGCGGTGAAGACCACCAGCACGGAGGTCCCGCCGTAGCTCATGAGCGGGAGCGTCACGCCCACCACCGGCAGGACGCCCGTCACCATGCCCATGTTGACGAACACGTGCCAGAACAGGAGCGCCGTCGCCCCCACGGCCACGAACTGGCCGAACCGGTCCCGGGCGTTCATGGCGATGGTGATGCCGGATCCCACGAGCGCGAAGTAGAGCCCGAGCAGGAGCAGCGCCCCGGCGAAGCCGTGCTCCTCGGCCCACACCGAGAAGATGAAGTCGGTGTGCTGTTCCGGGAGGAAGGAGAGCAGGGTCTGGGTGCCCTGCCCCCACCCCTTCCCGAGCCCCTGCCCCGATCCGACCGCGATCATCGACTGGGTGGCGTGGTATCCGGCGCCGAGCACGTCCCCCCCCGGGTCGAGGAAGGTCTCGACGCGCTTGCGCTGGTACGGCTTGAGGTGCGGCCACGCCGCGGCCCCCGCCAGCAGCACAGCCGTCCCCAGGACCACCACCGCCTTCCAGCGAACCCCGGCGAAGAGGATCATGGTGGCGCCAACCGCCACGGTGATGAGAGCCGTTCCCAGGTCGGGCTGCCTCTGCACGAGCAGCGCCGGCAGGAGGACCAGGAGCCCGGGGATGGCGATCCCGGCGAGGCCGCGTGGTCCGCGCCGCGGGTCGCTCTCCCGGTCGGTGGAGAACCAGCGCGCCAGCGCCAGGATCACCGCGATCTTGGCCAGCTCGGAGGGCTGGAAGTTCACCGGCCCGAAGGTGAGCCAGCGGCGCGCCCCCATGATCGTCCGGCCCTTCCAGAGCACGAGCAGCAGCAGGAGCACCACCACCCCGTAGAAGATCCAGGCGCCCTGCCGGAAGATCCGGTAGTCGACGAGCACGACCGCGAGCGCCAGCCCCAGCCCAACCGCCATCCAGGTGGCCTGGACCATCCAGATGTCCACGCGCGAGGCGCGGGACGCCGAGGCCAGGTTCCAGACTCCCACCGCGGAGATGGAGAGCGCGAGGAGCGCCACGTGCCAGGGGAATCGCGCGATGGAGCGCTGCCTCGGCGCGCCCAGGGTCGCCAGGCCGGAGAGGTCAAGCGCCACGGCGCCCTCCGGGCGGAAGGCCCACCTCGGCGCGGGCGGGCTTCTCGGCCTTCCCCGGCGTGGAGGGTGGGGGTGGCGCGGGAACCGGATAGGGAGGGACCGACGCCGGGCGCTGGACGTCCTCCCGCGCCCGGGCGTCCTCCTCCTGGAGCTCGAGCCACTTCCGGACCAGGGCCGCCGCGGTGGGAGCCGCGTTGGAGGAGCCGAACCCGGAGTGCTCGTTCAGGACCACCACCACGATCTCCGGATCGTCGGCCGGGGCGAAGGCGGCGAACCAGGCGTGGTCGCGCTGGAAGTAGGAGACCTGGGAGGCCTTGAGCCGCCTCGCGCCCAGCTTCACCACCTGTGCGGTCCCGGTCTTGCCGGCCATGACCAGGTCCTTGAAGCGCACGCCCCAGGCCGTGCCGAAGGGCTCGTTCACCGCGGCGAGCAGCCCCTTCAGGACGGCGTCCCGGTTCTCGGGCTTCACCGGGAGTGATCCCCGGACCTCGGGAGCGAACTCCCTCACCACCTCGCCGCGGGGGTCCTCGATGCGCAGGACCACCTGGGGCCGCCAGACCTTTCCGGTGGCGAGGGCGGCGTAGAGGACCACCTGCTGGAGCGGGGTGACGTTCACGTCCCCCTGGCCGATGGAGAGGTTGAGCGACATGCCGTGCTGGTGTCCGCCGGGCTGGTGGGCGTCGTGCCAGGCCTCGTCCGGCATGACCCCGGAGATCTCCCCCTGCAGATCGAGCCCGGTGGGCCTTCCCAGCCCGAGGAGGGATCCCCACTTGGCGATCTTGTCGGTCCCCATGCGATCGCCCAGGGTGTAGAAGAACACGTCGCAGCTGGCCCCGATGGCGTGCTCCAGGTCGACCCATCCGTGGCCGCTGTCCTTGTCGCACCGCCACCTGTGTCCACCCAGGGTGTAGTGGCCGGGGCAGAAGACGGTGCCGCCGGGGCGCAGCGCTCCCTCCTCCAGCGCGGCGAGGGCGGTGACCACCTTGAAGGTGCTGCCGGGGTGGTAGTGCTGCTGGACGGCGCGGAAGAGCTCGGGTTGCAGGGGGTCTTCCCGGATCTCCGCCAGCTCGGCACGGGTGATGCGCCCGGCCAGCTTGTTGGGGTCGACGGCCGGGCGGTCCACCAGGGCGAGGACGAACCCGGTGCGCGCGTCCATGGCGATCACCGACCCCGCCGTGGCCGGGAAGGTCTTCTCGGCGAACTCCTGCAGGCGCCAGTCGAGGGAGAGCACCAGGTTGTTTCCAGGGGACGATGGCTCGAGCCGCTGGGCCTCGGGGATGAGGTCGCTCTCCCGCTTGGCGTTGCCGCGCGCGTCGACCACCACCCGCTGCGTCCCGTCGACGCCGCGCAGCTCCCGCTCGAAGCGCTTCTCCAGCCCCCGGCGTCCGACGAAGTCGCGGGGCTGGTAGGGCGCCTCGTCGCTCCCTGCCGCCTCGATCTCGGCGTTCAGCTTGGCGATCTCCTCGGGACCGACCTCGTTCATGTAGCCGAGGAGGTGGCTGGCCCAGACGCCATGCCGGTAGCTGCGGTGCGGGGTGGGGAGGACGTCGACGGCGCCGGAGAGCTCGATGCGGTTCGCCTCCACCACGTCGAGCTCGTCGCGGGAGATGTCGACCTTGACGGTGAACGGGCGGAAGCGCACCAGGCCGCGGGCGGTGCGGAGGTGCTCGCGGACCCGCTCCTCCTCGTCGAAGGAGAAGGAGAGCATGGTGGCCAGCCGGGAGACGACCTCGTCGCAACCCTTCCCGCAGAAGTACGGGATGAGCACGACGTCGTAGCTGGGGCGCGAGTCGACCAGCACCTTGCGGTTGCGGTCGAGGAGCAGGCCGCGGTCGGCCGGCACCCGCAGCTCCTTCACGAAGTTCTCCTCGGCCCTGACCCGGTACTCCTCGCCGCGGAGGATCTGCAGGTGGTAGAGGCGCGACAGCAGGACCAGGAAGGCGATGCCGGCCAACCCGGCCATCCAGAGGAGGCGGGCCGTGCCCTCGCCGCGCGACGAGGAGGGCGTCAGCGCCACGTCGGCTCCCTCACCGGAGCACTCCGGGCAGCTCACGGTGGGCGGGGACGAGAACGCGGTCGAGGACCCAGCGGATGAGGGGCGCGGCCATCCCGGTCAGCACCGACTCGACCAGCACGCGGCCGGCCAGGTTCCAGCCCGGCGCCGACGTGGCCGGGGTCACGTAGCGCAGGAGGAGGACGGCGCCGAGCCCCATGGAGAGCGTGGCCACGCCCGAAAGCAGTCCGAATCCGAGCGGGGTGCGCGCGTCGAAGGGGCCGGCCCCGGCGCGCACGCCGACGTAGATCATCACGGAGAGGAAGGTGAGCAGGCCGCCCGGCCCGCCGGCCGACGCGTCGAGGAGGGCGCCGACCAGGGCGGCGCCGATGGCCCCCTCGATCGCCGGGGTCTCCAGGGCGAGCCAGACGACGACCGGCACCGCCAGCGCGAGCGAGAACGCGCCACCGGCCAGCTGGCGGGTCAGCGTGGCCCCGACCGCGACGAGCAGGAGCGTCGCGGCCGCAGCCAGCGGGACCCGCATCCAGGCCCTCATGGCTCGAGGGCCCTCGCCGCCGGAAGGATGTCGGGAATGTCGGTGGCCACCAGCACCGCCACCTCCTCGACGCGGGTCACGTCCACCGCGGGCAGCACCTCGGCCGCCTGGTAGAGGCCGTGGCCGCCGCGCTTCACCCGGGTCACCTGGCCCACGGGCAGGCCGCGGGGGAAGACCCCGTCGGTTCCAGAGGTGACCAGCTCGTCCCCCTCGATGAGGTCGTCGGAGCGAAGCGCGTACTCGAGGCGGCACGGCCCCGGCGCGCCCTGCCCCCGGACGTTGGCCCGGGCCCGCGAGCGCTCCACCCGGGCCGCGATGGAGCTGTTCCGATCGGAGAGGAGCAGGACGTCGGCGCTGCGGGGGCCCAGGGTGTGGATGCGCCCGAGGACGCCGCCCGCGGTGACGACCGGCATCATCCGGCGCACGCCGTCGTCCTCCCCGCGATCGATGGTGACGAGCTGGAGCCCCTTCGGGTCCAGCCGGGTTCCGATGATCCTCGCCCCCACGGCCCGGTGCTCGGGCCGGGCGCGCGCGAAGGCCAGCAGCCTCTCGAGCCGCTCGTTCTCGGCCCGGACCTGGGCGAGCTCGGCGTTCTCGGCCTGGAGCTCATTCACGGCTCGTGAAAGCTCGCGGGCCCTCTGCTCCACGCCGCGGAGCCAGACGTAGTGGTGCCAGCCTCGCAGGACGCCGGTCACCGCCCAGTCGACGCCCTTCTCCACCGGGCTCGTCACCGTGAGGACGAACCGGTCCATCGCGGTCCGGTCACCCGGGTGTCGGGCATGGGCGAGGAAGATGCCCAGCGGGACCACGGCGAGGACCACCACGACGATGACTTCCCGGTACCGCTTCAGTAGTTGGAACAAATCTGCTCCTGCCCGCCCGTGTCACCCGCCCATTCCCCGAAAACCCTTGCATTTTAGCCCTTCTCGCCCTACTTGTTCAACCCCGCCGCGGCCGGCCGCCGCGGACGGAAGCCCAACCCGCGGGAGCGTTCTACCTCATGCTGGACATCCTTCGCTCGAAGAGCCGCAGCGTCCTCACCTACGTGCTCTTCGGCATCATCATCGTGGTCTTCATCGTCAGCTTCGGCCCCGGCTCCCAGGGATGCCAGGTCGAGGGGCTCTCGGCCCACTCGGCGGTCGAGGTCGACGGCTACGTCGTCGCCCCCGCCGACTACGAGGAGGCCTACGGCAACCTCTTCCGCACCTACCAGGCGCGGATGGGCCAGACCTTCACGCGCGAGCTGGCCGACCAGCTCGGGCTGCGCAACGTGGCGATGAACCAGCTCATCGACCGCGTCCTGGTGGTCCAGGAGGCGAAGCGGCGCGGGCTGCGGGTCACCCCCGACGAGATCAACCGCGCGGTGTGGGCCATCCCCAGCTTCCAGACCGACGGCAGGTTCGACATCGAGCTCTACCGCCGGTCCGTCCGGCAGGCCTACGGGTCCGAGTCGAGGTTCGAGGAGCGGCTCGTCGAGGACCTGCTCTTCCAGAAGATGATGGCGCTCATCCGGGAGAACGCGCTCGTGTCGGAGGAGGAGATCCGCGCCGCGTGGCTCGCCGAGTCCGACCGGGTCAACCTCTCCTACGTGCGCTTCCCGATCGCCGCCGCCCGCAAGGAGGTCAAGGTCACCGACGCGGCGGTGGCGGCGCTGCTCAGGTCCGACGCGGAGCGGGTGCAGAAGGCCTACGCGGCCAACGCCGCCCGGTACGACGTCAAGAAGAAGGTCAAGGCGCGCCACATCCTGGTGCGCGTCCCCGAGGGCGCTCCGGCCGCGCAGGACGAGGCGGCGAGGAAGAAGGCCGAGGGATTCGCCGAGCGGGTCAAGAAGGAGCCCTTCGCCCAGGTGGCGAAGGAGGTCTCCGAGGACACCGCGTCCCGCGAGAAGGGCGGCGACCTGGGCACCTTCGGCCCCGGCCTCATGGCCAAGCCCTTCGAGGACGCGGCCTTCGCGCTCAAGCCCGGCGAGGTCTCCGCACCGGTGCGCACCCGCTTCGGCTGGCACGTCATCCTGGTCGAGGCCGTGGAGGACGGGCGCGTCATTCCCCTGAAGGAGGTCGAGAAGGACCTCGCTCGCGAGCTGCTGGAGATCGAGGGCGCGGAGAAGATCGCCGATCGCCGGGCACGCGAGGCGCTGGCCCAGGCCAAGGCGGGCAAGAAGCTCGAGGTGCTCTTCGCCGCGGCGCAGCCGGGAACGAAGAAGTCCGGCCCGATGCTGGGCGGGGAGCCGCTGGTGGCCCGCGACACCGGCCTCTTCAATCCGGCCGGGGACACCGCCCCCGGCCTCGGCGAGGCCCCGGCGCTCTACGCCGCCGCGATGGCCGCGACCGCGGCCGGCCAGACCCTCCCGGACGTCTACGCCACGCCGGCCGGCCCGGTGGTGGCCCAGGTCAAGGAGCGGCAGCGCCCCGACCCCGCCCTCTACGACCGGCAGCGCGAGGACGTCGCGGCCCGCATCGGCTCCCGCAGGCAGGCCGAGGTGGAGACGGCGTGGTTGAAGACGCTGCGCGACGGCGCCAAGGTCCAGGTGAACGACGCGATCCTGCGCGGCACGGTGGCCGTCCAGGGCCAGTAGCCGGCCTCATGGCGCCCTCCACTGTGGGGGGCGCTTTCAGCCGCCCGCTGCCGCCACCGCGTTCCGGGTCGAGCCCTTGACGCGGTACATGGCGGCGTCGGCGGCCTGCACCACCTTCTCGGCGGTGTCCCCGTCGTCCGGGCAGGTGGCGATCCCGAAGCTCGCCGTGACCGGCACGCCGGGGCCGCTCGACCGAAGGAAGAGCGCCTCCTCCATGGCGAGGCGGATGCGCTCCGCGACCATCCGCGCATGGGCCCGGTCGCTCTCCGGAAGGAGCACCACGAACTCGTCCCCTCCGTAGCGCACCGGGACGTCGATGGTCCGGATGCAGCGCCGGAGGAGCTCTCCGACCTCGAGCAGCACCGCGCTTCCGGCCTGGTGCCCGAACCGGTCGTTCACCTGCTTGAAGTGGTCGAGGTCCACGAAGATGAGCGAGAAGGGGCGGCCGGTCCTGGCCGTTCTCGCCGCCTCCAGCTCCAGCTGCCGCCAGAGGTGGCGGGAATTGAAGAGCCCGGTGTGCTCGTCGCGCAGGGTGAGCTCCTGGATGCGCTCGTAGGCCCTGGCGTTGTCGATGGCGATGGCGGCGTAGTCCGCGAGCGCCTCCAGGGTGCGCTGATCGGCGGCGTCGAAGGGATGGCCGCCACGCGGGTTCACGAGCTCCACCACCCCGAGCACGCGCCCCTTCGAGCGCAACGGCACCGCCAGCAGGCTGCCGGTCACGATGCCGGATGCGTCGTCGAAGCGGGCGGCGAAGCGCGGGTCGGCACGCACGTCGGAGACGAGGAGTGGCTGGCCCGTCGCCGCGACGCTGCCCGCCACACCCTCGCCGAGCGGGAGACGCATGGCCTTCAGCCGCTCCGCTCCCTCCCCCACCGCGATCTCGAAGACCAGGTCCTGCTTCTGCTCGTCGACGAGGAGGAGGGACCAGTGGCCCGGGCGCAGGACCTCGCTCACCTTCTGCATGATGAGGGCGAGCACCTCGTGGATGTCGAGGGTGCCGGCCAGCGTCCGGCCGATGTCGTTGAACGCCTGGAGCTGCTGCACCTTCCGCTCCAGCTCGTGCAGCAGGTCGCGGGGCTCCATGGTCAAGGATCGTGGTAGCAATACGGCGGGTCGTTCGTCAATGCGCGTCGTCCTCGCCTCCCAGAGTCCCCGCCGCCGTGAGCTCCTCGCCTCCGTGGGCGTGTCGGTGGAGGTGCGTCCCTCGACCACCGACGAGTCGGTCCGACCCGGGGAGGTCGCCGACGCGTACGTGCGCCGCCTGGCCCGCGAGAAGGCGGAGGCAGTCCCGGCGTCCGAGGGCGAGCTCGTGCTCGCCGCCGACACCGCGGTCGTCCTGGGATCCGAGATCCTGGGCAAGCCGCGCGACGAGGCCGACGCACACCGCATGCTCCGGGCCCTCTCCGGCAGCACGCACGTCGTCCTAACCGGCGTGCACGCCCGGGTCCACCCCGGGCCGGCCGGGGAGATCCGATCCGAGACCATCGCAGTCTCCTCGGCGGTCCGGTTCGTCACCCTTTCCGACGAGCGCATCGCCTGGTACGTGGCCACGGGGGAGCCCCTCGACAAGGCCGGTGCGTACGCGGTGCAGGGCGCGGGCGGGTCGCTCGTGCGGGGAATCGCTGGGAGCGTCTCCAACGTGGTCGGGCTCCCCCTGGCGGAGACCCTGGCGCTGCTCGGCAGGCTCGGGCTGGTCCTCCCCTGGGAGGGGCGGTGAGCGAGGGACCCATCGCCTCCCGCCTCGCGGCGGTCCGGCTCGGCATCCCGCCGGGCGTGACCCTCGTCGCGGTCTCCAAGACCCAGACGGCCAGCGCCATCCGCGAGGCCCACGCCGCCGGACAGAAGGACTTCGGCGAGAACTACGTCCAGGAGTGGCGGGAGAAGGCCGAGGCCCTCGCCGACCTCCCGGACCTCACCTGGCACTTCATCGGCTCGCTGCAGACCAACAAGGTGAAGTACCTGGCCGGACGCGTGGGATTGATCCACACCGTCGACCGGGAGGAGCTGGGGCGGGAGATCGCGAAGCGCTGGGAGAAGGCGGGCGCCCGTGCGCGCGTCCTCGTCGAGGTGAACCTGGGCGGGGAGGCGTCGAAGGGGGGCTGTCGACCCGAGGCGGTTTCCGGACTGGTCGAGCGGCTCCGCGCGCTCCCCGCGCTCGAGGTGGCCGGGCTCACCTGCATCCCCCCGCCCGGCGACGACCCGCGCCCGCACTTCCGGGCGCTGCGCGCGCTCAGGGACGGGCTCGGTCTCGTGGAACTCTCGATGGGGATGAGCGGAGACTACCCGGTGGCCATCGAGGAGGGCGCGACCATCGTCCGGGTCGGCACGGCCATCTTCGGGGAGCGGATTCTAGCTTTCCCGCAGCCGCAGGCGACCCTCGGAGTTCACGAGTGCCTTGAACTCGGCGCCGCAGTAGTAGCAGAGCACCTCGTCCCCGTCGGAGAACCCGTCGTCGTACGGGTTGTTGGCGCTGCAGGAGGGGCAGTCGAAGTCCTTGAAGGACCTCCTCTTGCCCTCCTTCTCTCCAGGGTCCTGCGGCTCGTCGTCGACGCCATGGGGGTCGTACGGCATGTCGCCAGAGTAGCCATTCCCTTCCGCCGCCGCGACAGGGATGTCTCACCCCGGGCGCCCCTTCAGGGACGCCGAGCTTCTTCATCTCCCCTCATTTCCATCACTTACCTCCACCGTGAACCCTGGCGCTCTCCTTGCTCTCTATCCATGTAGACCATGCCCACCCCACGCCTCGACCGCGCCCGGATCGTCCTCGCCACCGTCGCCACCGTGGCCTTCCTCGCCGCCCCGGCCGCAAGGGCCAGCGGCTTCGCACCCGGCGAGCAGATCGAGTTCACCATCGACTACCTGGGCATCCGCACGGGAGAGGCCACCATCGTCGTCGGGCAGGCCGAGGGGCCCGTCTGGCCGATCATCGCCAAGGCCCGGACCGACGGCCTGGCGAGCATCGTCGACATCCGCGAGCACTTCGTCTCCTACTGGGACGCCGAGCGGCGCCTCCCCCGCGGCTCCGACCTGCGGGCCATCGAGGTGGGCGACCGGCACGACGACAGCGCCCGCTTCGACCGCGAGGCCGGCAAGGCGACGATCCGCATCACGCGCAAGGGCAACAGGGTCGAGAACACCTACCCGCTCGACCCTGAGGCGCAGGACTTCGGGAGCTCCCTGCTCTGGCTTCGCACGCAGCCCCTCGCCGAAGGGGGGCGCTACGAGATCCCGGTGTTCACCACCAAGGGCACGTTCCTCCTGCAGGCGACGGTGGTGGGCAGGGAGACCGTGGAGACGCGGGCGGGTACCTTCGACTCGTGGAAGGTGCAGGTGCGCACCGCCTTCGAGGGGAACTTCGCCTCCAAGCGCGACACCTTCATCTGGTTCTCCGCCGACGAGAACCGGGTCCCGGTGCGGGTGAGCGCCGACGTCGCGCTGGGCAGCATCGTCGTGAACCTGTCCGGCTACCGGCCGGGCGGGCAGCTGGCGCGAAACTGACCCTGGCCGATTCCGTGCGCCGTCGCGTGGCCGGGCTATCCTCCCTGCTGGAGGCCGCCCCGTGATCGCAGCCGCAGCGCTCGCATCGCTCCTCGTCGTCGCCGCCGCCGATCCGTGCGGACTGCCGGCCTTGCGCCCGGGACCCCTTCCCTGGCGCCCCGGGGAGGTCCTCCACTTCGACCTCGAGGTCATGGGGATGGTGAAGGCCGGCACGATGTCGATGGAGGCCGGGCGTCCGATGTTCGGGGGAACGCAGATCCCCCTCAAGGCGCGGGTGAGGAACACCTCGATCTTCGCCAAGATCCGGCGAATCGTGGGCACCGCCATGTCCTGGGTGGACGCGAAGACGCTGCTCCCCGAACGGGCCCGGGACGACGTGCTCGAGGACGGCGTGAAGAAGGTGAGCGACACCCGGATTCGCGGCGGCTCGGCCACGGTGACCATCGAGACCCAGTTCGGCGACGAGAAGGGGGCGACCCGCCACGAGCGTCAGGGCGAGGTGCTCGACGCCCTGTCGGCGGCCTACTACCTGCGCGCCGCTGATCTGAAGCCGGGCCAGGAGATCTGCTTCGACGTCGTGGGGCTCCGCCGCTACTGGCGCTTCCGCGGGAAGGTCTCGTCGAAGCCCGAGCGGGTCGACTGCCCCGGCGGGCTCTTCGACACCTTGCGGGTGGAGGGAACCATCGAGCGCGCCGACAAGCCGGGCGCGACGCGCCCACTCTACGTGTGGATCTCCACCGACCCGCGCCGCGTGCTGGTGGGAGCGGTCAGCGAGATCGACCTGGGGCCGGCTTCGGCCCTGCTCTCGAAGCCGCCCTGAGGCCGCCGGTCGGGGCGGCTAGATGAGGCCGCGGGAGCGGCGCAACAGCTCGACGGTCTTGCCGAACTCCACGTCCCAGGCGGTGGTGCCCTCCTGGAGGTGCTTGAGCCGGGCGCGGGCCTCGCGGTCGATCTCGTCGTCGACGTCGAGGTGGCGCTTGAAGATGCCGAAGATCTTCTTCCGGAGCGAGAGGTCGTCGGAGAAGACCTCCTCGACGTTCCGGGAGACGAGCAACTGCTCCATCATCTGGCCGATGACGTACTCGATGCCCTCGTCGCCCATCTTGAAGCCGCGGACGTCGGCCATCTCGCGCTTCACCTGGTTGAACCGGGACTGGTCGTAGCCGCGCCGCTCGAGGGCCTCGCGCGTGGCTGCGTTCACCCGCTCCTCGGCGGCCAGGTACTCCTTCATGACCGAGGCCATGTCCATCTCGGCGTCGGCGATCCGCATGGTCTCCACCTCGACGTCGCCGTCCTGCATCAGGGCCTGGACGACCTCGCGCGCGATGGTGGGGATGACCTTCGGATAAAGGCGCATTGTTCTCTTTCCTCGCGGCGCGGGTCTACCGCGCCCGAGCCGCGTAACGGCTGTGATCTAAAGGACTTTCCTTGTAGTCTCCACCGCCGGTCGAGGGCAAGGAAAAAGGGGCTGCCGACCGGATCGGGTGGCAACCCCTTTTCGCCCGGCCGTGCGGGGAAGCGCGATCAGGGCGCGTAGATCTTCATCACCTCGTCGAGCAGGTTCAAGGCATCCGCCCTGGGGCGCTGGAAGGCGTTGCGTCCCATGATGGACCCGAACGAGCCGCCTTCCTTCAGGCCACGGATCTCGGCCAGCACCTCCTCGGTGCCCTTGGCCTCGCCGCCGGAGAAGATGACGATCCGCTTGCCGTTGAAGGCGCTCTGGACCACGTGGCGCACCCGATCGGCGAGCGTCTTGGTGGGAATGGCGTACTTCTCGAACACCTTCTTGGCCTCGGCCCCCTCGACGAGGTCCTTGGGCGGCTTCACCTTGATGACGTGGGCGCCGAGCTGGGCGGCGATCTGGGCGGCGTAGCCGGCCACGTCCACGGCGGTCTCGCCGTCCTTGGAGATACCCGCCCCTCGCGGGTAGCTCCACACCACGACTGCCAGGCCCTTGCGCTTGGCCTCCTCGGTGAGGGCGCGGAGGTCCTCGTACTGCCGGTTCCGTGCACCGGAACCCGGGTAGATGGTGTAGCCGATGGCGGCGCAGCCGAGCCGCAGGGCCTCGTCGACCGAGCCGGTGATGGCCGAGATGGGCTGGTCCACCTTGGCGAGGCTGTCCGAGTTGTTGAGCTTGAGGATGAGCGGGATCTGACCGGCGAACTTCGCGGCGCCGGCCTCGATGAACCCGAGCGGCGCAGCGTAGGCGTTGCAACCGGCGTCGATGGCGAGCTGGAAGTGGTAGTCGGGATCGTACCCGGCCGGGTTGGGAGCGAAGGAGCGGGCCGGACCGTGCTCGAAGCCCTGGTCGACCGGGAGGATGACGAGCTTGCCGGTGCCTCCGAGCTTCCCGGACCCGAGGAGGCGGGCCAGGTTGGTGAGCGTCCCCGGGCTGTCGGACGAGTACCAGGAGAGGATTTCCTTCACACGCGGCGTGATCTTCATCGAGAGCTCCGGTGGCTTGGGGGGGGAAGTGGGCGCGGGCCCCGTCCGGGGGGCTCGGCGGGGCCGGTTATATCACGCGGGCAGCGGCCCGGCCGCTCCGAAGCAGCGGGTGACGAAACCGCAACCCTCCGCGTGGCATCGCTCCGCGTCGCGCCCCAGGTCGGCGGGGGTTCGATCGCGCCCGTCGCCACGCGCCGCCGCGAGTGCCAGCGCCGGGACCTCGTCGGCGAGGCGTGCCAGGTCGTCCGGCGACGGGGTCACGTCGACCTCGAAGGACGGGCGCAGGAAGTGGAGCGAAGCGCTCACCCTCCGCCCGGGAAAGGCCTGCGACACCGCCAGCGAATAGGCTGCGAGCTGTAGCCGGTAGCGCTCCTCCGCCCCCGGGTGGTGGGCCGCGTACTTGAAGTCGAGGATCTCGACGGCCTCCTCGTTCACGACGAGTGCATCGATGGCACCGTCGAGGTAGCAGGCCGGTGCGCCGCCGAGGCGCACCAGGAACGGCAACTCGCGACGGAGGGCGCCCGCCCGGAACGCCGCGGCGAGCCGTTCGCCGGCCGGGGCGGAGAGGAACCGGTCGACGTCCTCGACGATGCGGCGCACTCCCGGGCGGCCCGGGTCCTCCCCGCGACGCGAGGCCGCGGCGGCCAGCAGCGCGCGGCGTTCCAGGGGCGGCGCCGCCAGGTCGACCTCGGCGAGTAGCCCGTGCGCCAGGGTGCCGCGCACCGTGGCGCGGTCCGGGTCGTCTCCCCCACCCCCGTCCAGCCTCGGCTCGGGCAGGTGCACCTGGTTGACGAACCAGTGGCGGCGCGGACACCGCGCGTACTCGGCGAGGCCCGTGACCGAGATGCGCAGCGGCTGCGGCGGAAGAGGGGGCCGGAGCTGCGGAGCGCGCGGATCGGGGGCGGTCCGGACCGCCGCGGCGACCGGCGCGGGAGGGGCTCGTTCCGGGGCCGGCCTGCGCGCGAGGAGCCCGGGCGGCGCCCGCGACAGGACGTCGGCCCAGGTGCCCGAAGCGGCCCGGCCGCCCGCGCCCGAGAGGACGATCCGGTCGCGGGCGCGGGTGAGCGCCACGTAGAGGAGGCGACGCGACTCGGCCGACTCGGCGGCCGTCGCCGCAGCCCGGAGCCGCGCCGTGGTGGTGGTCTCCTCCGCCCCGTCGCCGCCTTCGGGGTGGAAGGGGACCGCCACGCGTCCACGCTCATCGAGGACCGGCCTGCGCTGCACGGACGGCGGACGCGCCGCCAGCTCCGGGACGAACACGACCGGCCACTCGAGCCCCTTCGCCTGGTGGACGGTGAGCAGGGACACGGCGTCGGCCGCGCCTCCTTCCGCCTCGGCCTCGGGCTCGCGCGGCGGCCGGAGCGCCATGCGCCGCAGCCGGCCGGCGAGGTCGGCGGGCGTCGCACCCCTCCCGGCATCCCGGCGCGCCAGGGCCACGGCCTTGCGGAGGTTGGCGGCGCGCCTCTCCCCGTCCGGACCGGCGAGCAGGGCCGCCTCGAGGTCGAGCCGCCGGACCGCAAGGTCCACCAGCTCGCCGGCGTCGAGCCGGCGCCGCGCCGCGCGCAGCTCCTGCCAGGTCTCGAGGAAGCGATGGAGCCGGTGGGACTCGCCCGCCGGGGCCGGAACTCCACGTGCGTCCTCCAGCGCCGCCTGGGCCTCCGCGGGCTCGACGTCGACCAGTCGCGCGAGCCTCCGGCGCGCCAGCGCCACGAGCGATCCGTCCGAGATCCCGCAGAGCGGCGAGCGCAGGAGAGCGGCCCAGGCCACCTCATCTCCCGGCTCCTCGACGGACGCGAGGAGCTCGCCGAGGTCCCTCACCTCCGGGGCCTGGAAGAAGCCCCCGCCCCGGGCCACCCGCACCGGGAGACCGGCCTCGCGCAGCGCCCGCTCGAACACCCGGACGTGGGTGAGCCGGCGGAAGAGGACCGCCAGCTGCCCTGGACTCCTGCCCGCTGCCACGAGCTCGGCCGCGCGAGCCGCCACCGCGCGTGCCTCGAGGGCGCGCCGCTCCTCCCCGGAACCCGCCGTGACGTCCTCGAGAAGTTCCGCGGCGGGCACCTCTCCACCTTCCCTCGTGGCGCGGAGGCGGTCCTCCGGCCCGAAGGGAACGCCGAGCGCACCTGGGGCGGCGCCGAAGACGCCGTTCACGAGCTCGACCACTCCCGCGGTGGACCTGTGGTTCTCGCGCAGGTGGACGACCTGCCCGGCCCCGTTGCCCAGCCGCTCGATGAGCGACGCGAAGACCAGCACGTCGGCCCCCCGGAACCGGTAGATGGACTGCTTCGCGTCTCCGACGGCCACCCGGAGCGGGGCCGCGACCGTCCCCTGCCCGGCCGGAGGGGCGAGCAGGTCGAACAGCTCCGCCTGGAGGCCATTCACGTCCTGGTACTCGTCGACGAGGAGCGCGCGCACCCGGGCCTGGACCTCGGCACGGACGGCCGGCGCGTCCCGGAGGAGGTCCCGGGCACGCACGAGGAGATCGTCGAAGTCGAGCGCCCCGGCGCGGGCCTTGGCCGCCGCGTAGCGCCGCTCGACGTCTCCCGCCAGGGAAGCCAGGGCCTCGGCGAGGGGGGCGGCCGCGAGCTCGGCGGCGGCGAGCGGCAGGACCTTCGCCGCCTCGTCGAGCCGGGCACGCGCGGAGAGCAGCCCGGGGGGGTCACGCTTCCCCGCGCGCCAGCCCTTCGTCGCCCCGGCCAGCGCGCCGAGCCTTTCCGCCTCGCCCCAGGGCGCGTCGATCCGGGGAGCGGAGCGGACCTCGACGAGGCGCGCCGCGAGCCCGGCCAGCGCCTCGCGGCCGCTCGCGGTGGTGGCGCCGCCGGCCAGGGCGACGAGGTCGGTGGCCGCTGCGAGCAGCTCGTACCGGGCCCGCTCCACCGCCTCGGCGTCTCCGGGGACGGCGTCCGGCGGACCGGCGAGCCCGCGGGTGGCCCGCTCCCGGACGAGCGCCGCGGCCGCGTCGGCCAGGCCGCGCGCGCCCCCCAGCGCAGCGGCCAGCCGGAGGACCTGCGCCCCGGCAAGATCGAGCGCGGCCATCGCTCCCTCGAGCGCGGCGGCGGCGAGCAGGTCGCCCGAGCCCTCCTCGTCGAGAACGGCGAAGTCCGGATCGACCCCGGCCTCGAGCGGGTGGAGGCGCAGGAGCGCGGCCGAGTACCCGTGGATGGTGCCCACCGCCATGGAAGGCAGCTCGCGCAGGGCCAGCGCGAGCCGGGCGGCCCGCGTCCCGTCCCCCTCCGCGCGGAGGGCGCGGACCCCGTCGGCCAGCTCCTTCCCGAGCCGGTCGACCAGCTCGCTACCTGCACGTTCGGTGAATGTGATGGCCACCACGTCGCGCGGCGCCAGCGGCTCGCCCGGTCCGATCCCGGCCAGCCGCCGCCGCAGCAGTTCCAGGAGGGCGGTGGTCTTGCCCGACCCGGCGCCGGCCGAGACGGCCGTGGCTCCGGTCGCGTCGAAGAGGGCGAGCGCCGCCTCGCTCCATCGGGCGCCGGCGGGGAGCGGGCTCATGCCTCCCCCGCCCGCGGGAACCGGCAGACCGCGCCGTACGGACAGCCGGTGCAGTCCTCGGAGACCACCGGCAGGGCGCCGGCCCGGATCCGGGCCACCGCCGCCGTCACTCCCTCGGCGAGGTTCCTCCCGCCCGCCGCACGGAGCTCGGCCCGACGCTCCTCGCCGAGCGCCAGGAATGGATCGCCGGGTGCCGTCGACCACGCCGGCGCGCGCTCTCCGGAGCGGAGCAACGCGAAGGTGGCCGAGAGCGTGGAACGGCCTGGAAGCTCCCTGGCGGCGGCCAGGAGGTACACGGGAGCCTGGAAGCTGGTCGTCCCGAGCGCCTCGCTGGAGAGCCGCTCGCGGGCCACGCCCATGGACCGGCTGTTCTTGTAGTCGACGACGAGCAGGCGGTCGCCGTCCGCGTCGACCCGGTCGATGCGCCCCTGCAGGAGGATCTCCCCACCGGCCGCCGGGATGGCGATCGGCGGCCGCCCCGAGGTTCCACCGAAGGCGAACTCGAGGAGGACGGGCTTCAGCGAAGGGTCACCGCGCGCCTCGGTCGCGACGAAGCGATCGAGCCGCTCGAGCACGGCCTCGCGGCGCGCCGCCCAGGTGGAGGGGTCGCCGACGCGCCCGTCGGCCTCGAAGCGCGCCAGCACCCCGGACGCCACCTCCCGCGCCTCCTCCCGGTCGGCCGCGTCGTCGCGTGGAGGCCAGGCTCCCCGATCCCGACGGACCCGGACGAAGGCCTCGAGGACGGCGTGGAGCAGGGCCCCCTCGTCGCGCGGCTCCATGTCGAGGTCGCCGGCGCCGGCCTCGCGCAGGCCCGCCATCCGCAGGAGGAACTTGAACGGGCAGGCGGCGTGGGTCTCGAGATCGGTGGGGCTCCACTGCTCCGGCAACGCTTCCCGGAAGGCGGCGAGCACGGCCGGAACCTCGCCCGCTGCCGGGGACGCCACGCCCCGGAGCCAGGACTCGCGGCGCTCCCGCTCCTGGCTCCCGCGATCCGCGGCGTCTGCGGCGCGCCGCTCCAGGTCGGGAAGCGCGCCCAGGGAGAGCCGCACCTGTTCCTCGTACCCGTCGCCGAGGAGGCGGACCGCTCCCCGCAGCGCCTCGTCCTCCCCGCGTGCCTCGTCGAGAGGCGGATCGGCCGCGAGGTTCAGCTCCGGGGCCGCGGCGAGGTCGAGGACCTGGGCTGCCAGCGGCGCTGGCCCCTCCCGATCGACACCCCGGCTCCAACCCACCGCCAGGACGTCGCTCGCCGACGCGAGGGCACACAGGCCCCGGAGCTCCGCCTCTGACTGCTGGTGAAAGGCGGTGGGGAGCGCCCGGCGCCCGAGGTGCGCCTGGAGCGCCTCGCGGGCTGCGTTGCCGAGGATGGGGTCGACCCGGTGGGAAGCCGGCCAGGTCCCGCGCTCGGCCCCGAGGACAAGGGTTGCACGGGCGGTGAGGCCCGGCGCCTCCTCCACGGGCCAGGCCTCCACGGCCCCGGCAGCCGGTCCCTGTCCGGCGGGGAGCTCGGCGCGTTCCAGGGCGAGGTCGAGCAGAGACGTCCACTCCTCGCGGGGCAGGCGGTCCGACCCACGACCGGCCATGGAGAGCGCCGACGCCAGCTCGTCGAGGACCTCCTCGAGGCGCGCCACCGCGGAGAGGTCCCGGCGTGCGATGGCCGGGGCGCCGCGCCCCGCGCGCCGCCGGACGCCGGCCCGCTCCAGGAAGGTGCGCATCCGGACCGCCCAGCCGGCCGGAGTGGCCGGGCTGCGCAGGGGGTCGAGCGAGCGGCGGAGCGCGTCCACGGCGCGGGCCACGCGGAGGAGCGCGGGGCGCTCCCCGTCGACCCGCCCGGCCCCGGAGAGCGCGGCGGCCCGCGCGCGCAGCCGTTCATCTGGTGCCCCCCTGCCGTCGAGGACCCCCGACCTGTCGAGGAGGAAGCGCAGGTCGGGCAGCGGGTCGGCGGGGCCGAGGTAGGGCGACCCGAGCAGCGTCAGCAGCGCCGTCCGGTCGATCTCCCCGGCCGCGGCAAGCGCCGCCCGGACGTCCTGGACGAGCGGGAGGGCGACGAGCGGCCGGGAGAGCGGCGCTGCCAGCGGAACTCCGAGGCGGCCGAAGGCGGCAGGGAGCAGTTCCAGGATGCGTCGCGGCGCCAGGACGGAGATGTCGGCTGCCGGGAAGCCCTCCTCGAGCAGGGAGGCGGCGAAGCGCGCGGCCGCGTCGCACTGTGCCTCGTCGGACGGCGCGGGCAGCCGCACCACCCTTCCCTGGGTGATGGCGCCCGACGCCGGGAACTGGACCTCGAGGTCGCGGCGGACGGCGAGCTCGTGGAGCGACTCGATCCGGCGCAGCCAGGGCTCCGCGGGAGCGGAACGGGCCGGCTCCTCGGGCAGGAACGGTACGCGCGCGACGACGCGGCGGGCCCGCGCGGCCAGCGCCCCGCCGAGGTCGAGCGCAGCACGGGAGGTGGGGAGGAAACCCTCCAGCACGAGAAGCCCGAGGTCGTGCGTCTCCTCCGAGCGGGCGCCGCGGGCCGCGGCTCCGGCGGCGGCCCGGAGCGCGCCGGCGGCGTCGAGCGCGTCCCGGTCGGCGAGCCGATCCTCGTAGCCGGCGAGAGCGGCGGCGGCGGCGATGAGCCTCTCGGCGACGCGCGCCGGCGCCCCCGCGGCGGCACCCCGGAGGTCGGCGGGCGAGACCTCTGCGCTCCGGAGCTCGGAGAGAAGCCGCGTGGCAGCCCGTCCGGCTCCCCTCCCTGGCCCGTCCCCGCCCAGCAGCCCCGCCTCGCGAGCCGCGGCGAGGGAGAGGAGCCGCTCGGCGAGGGGCGTCAGTATGGCCCGGCGGTCTCCGGCGCCGGCGAGGAGGCCGGGGACGAGGTGCGGGAGCGTCGCCACGCGAGGCCCGAGGAGGAGGCCGCCCTGCGCGTCGCAGAGACGGCGCTCGGCCCGGGACTTGCGGAGCGGGGTGGGGACGACGACGAGATCGGACACTGGCGGGGAGGATACGTGGTGGGGCTGACGATGCACCGCGGAGCTCGCTCCGCGGAAGGGTCGCCGGGCCGCACCGTCCGCGCCGCGGACCGCCGGGCAGATGGGGCGTTCACTCGTAGTCTGTTGACGACGATCCGGGCGGATGGCGATGCCGCGGACGAGGCGCCGCGGGAATGGCGCTGGCTGATGCCGCATTTCGCGCAGGGGGCGCGCCGGAGATTGCGGGCGGGGTTCGAGATCCCGGCGCGGGGAATCGCGCGGGAAGCTGATTCCCGTGCGTTTGGCGAGGGCCGAAAATCCCGTGCGATGGTGGTTCCATGAACGACACGACTCCCGCAGCCGCACGCGAATGGTCCCTCCGTCATGCCGAACTCCTTCGGGCCGAGCGCGGAGCCCTCGCCGACCTGCTCCTCTCGCTCGCGGAGTTCGACGGGCTGGGCGCGTACCGGGAGCTCGGCTTCGCCACGCTCTTCGACTACTTGCACCGGGAGCTTCATCTCTCCCGTGGCTCGGCCCACTACCGCCAGGTCGCCACCCGGCTCGTCGAGCGGTTCCCGGAGATCGTGGAGCCCATTCGAAGTGGGCAGTTGTGCCTCTCCACCGTGATCGTGGTCGCCCGGGTGATGACCGAGGCGAACCGGTACGAGGTGCTCCCGCGCTTCTTCGGCCTTTCCCGTCAGGAGGCGGAGCAACTCGCGGTGGAGATCCGGCCCGTCGAGGTGGTGCCGCGGAGGACGGTCGTGACCGGGGTTCCGGTCTCGAGGCCGCCGGCGCTGCCGGTGGCGGCGCCGCAGAACGTGAACGAATACTCGCGTTCAACGGTTGAACTGGCTCCGCCCCGGACGCTCGTCGAACCGCTCACGACCCGCGGAGACCCGGATGCACGTCACGGTGTCGCCGGAGTTCCTGGCCCTGCTGAAGAGGGCCAAGGCCGGTCAGTCCCACGTCCAGCCGGGGGCGACCGACGAGCAGGTGCTCACCGCGGCGCTGGAGTTGCTCATCGCCCAGCAGGAGAAGCGGCGGGCCAGCGTGCCCCCGAAGGTGAAGCGGGAGGTGAGGAAGCGCGACGGGGGCAAGTGCACGTGGCCGCTCGCGAATGGCGGTACGTGCGGCTCGGAGATCCGGACCGAGATCGACCACGTCGTGCCCCGAGGGAGGGGCGGTCCGTCCACGTTGGAGAACTGCAGGGTCCTCTGCGACGTCCACAACCGGGAAGCCGCGCGCCAGGTCTACGGCGACGCCCACATGGACCTTTTCACTCCACGTCTACCGCGCGCCTCCGAATCGGTCGCGGAATGGGTCACATTGGAGCGGCTTCATCGTCCGCCACCGTGGCGCGGCGCGTCACCCGGGGTCCATTGAGAAGCACTTCACCGGCGGCGTAGCATCGACCTCCACCGGAGGTCGTTCGTGACCGACTCCACACGCGACACGGGACAGGCGGCCGAGCCAGGCACCGTCTCGCGGCTGCTCGTGGAGATCTTCAAGGCTAGCGAGCTGGACCTCGCCGATTCCTGGCGCGAGCCGCTCAAGGCCGGAGACGTGGTCGGGCGCTACCAGATCCGGCGCGAGATCGGCCGGGGCGGGTTCGGCGCGGTGTACGAGGCGTTCGACACGCAGCTGGGCCGCGTCGTCGCGCTGAAGGCCCTGAAGCCGGGGCGGTCGAAGCACCCGGTGAACGAGGAGTGGATCCAGAAGGAGGCCGAGGCGGTCGCGAAGCTGGACCACCCGGCCATCGTCACCATCCATGACGTGGGGACGTGCCCGGCGGGCGCCTACCTCGTGATGGAACTGCTCCGGGGCGAGACGCTGGCGAGGCGGATCGAGAAGGGTCCGCTGCCCGTCGACGAGGCGCTGCGCATCGCCGAGCAGATGGCGGAGGGGCTGGCGCACGCCCATTCACGGGGGGTGCTGCACCGGGATCTCAAGCCCGCGAACGTCTTCGTCTGCGAGGACGGGCGGGTGAAGCTGCTCGACTTCGGCCTCGCGCACCTGCTCGGGTACGGAGGGGTCGAGCGGGGCCGGAACGCCGGCGTACATGGCGCCGGAGCAGGCGGCGGGGGCGAGCGGTCGACGAGCGGGCGGACGTGTGGGCGGCGGGGATGGTGCTCGGGGAGATGCTCACCGGGAAGCGGCCGGTGGAGAGGACGCCGACGCCGGCGGGGGGCGACGAGGAGGACCGGACGGAACTCATGTGGGAAGCCCCCGGCGGCCGCGGCCAGTCCGGGGACGACACTGGCACTCGGCCGTGTGCCACGACCGGTGGCGAAGGCAGTGGGGGCGGCGCTATCCGAAGATCCGGCAGCGCGACCGAGGGACGGAGGGTCCTGGCTCTCGGAGCTTCGCTCCGCTCGCCTGGGGGTCGAACGTCCCCGCCGTCTGCGCCGGATCACCGCATTTGCAGTCCTGTTCCTGGTGCTCGGCCTCGTGGTGGCCGGCCTCGCCACCTGGCGCGTCTGGGAACGGCAGATCCCCGGCGGTCGCCCCACCGTCGCCGTCGCCGACTTCGTGAACGAGACCGGGGAGAAAGAGCTCGACTCCGTCTCCGGGCTGCTCATCACCTCGCTGGAGCAGGGCACGCAGCTTCGCGTCCTCACCCGAGGACGGATGGTCGACGTCCTGAAGCAACTCGGCAAGGGGGCCGTCGAGCGCATCGACGAGCCGCTGGCGCGAGAGGTCGGCAAGGAGACCCGGGCGAACGCGCTTCTGCTCGCATCCATCCGCAAGTTCGGCGACGCCTACGTGGTCGAGATGCGCGCCCTCGACCCGCTCCATGACGAGTACATCTTCACGGTGAGCGACCGGGCCACCGGCAAGGGCGCCGTGTTCGACCTCATCGACCGGCTCGGCGAGGCGACGAGGAAGCGGCTGGGCGCCACGGACGCCGCCGCGACCCCTCCTCCCAGGGTGGCCACCATCACCACTACGAGCCCGAAGGCGTGGGAGCTCCTCGTCTGGTCCCGGGACGCTGCCACAAAGGATAACCTCGACGAGTCACGTCGCCTCGCGCTCGCCGCTCTGGAGCAGGACCCCGAGTTCGCTCTTGCTCACTACCAGCTCGTCTACGTCGAGGCCTGGGGCATCGACCTATCGAAGCCCATTCCCGATCGTGCCCGAACCTATCTGGAGGCGGCGATTGCACGGGAGGCACGCCTTCCGGAAAAGGAGCGCCTGTTCCTCCGGGCGTGGCGGGCCATGCTGGAAGACCGCCCCGGCGAGGTGCGAGCCATCCTCGATTCCCTAGCGGAGACCTATCCTCTCGACAAGGAGGCTGTCTACCTCGCGGGCAACAACCGGATCTTCAACCGGCTCAACTGGGATACGACCGGGCTTGATCTCATCCAGAGGGCCCTGCAACTCGACCCGTCGTTCTATGTCGCGAGATTCGACTTCCTCATCACCGTAGCCGAGTTCGGCTGGGGACAACGGCACGTCGAGCAGATTCGGGCCCTGATGGCATCCGCGACGCGGCGGGAAGAGTTCTTGTATGGAGGCATCGCTCTCCTCGATGCCGGATTCGACGAGGAGGGAACCGCCGCGCTCAGCACGTCAACCCGGATGGCCGGTGGCCGCTGGCCAAGCACCTTCATCGTGCGCCACCTCATCCGGGTCGGTCGCCCCGGGGAGGCGGAGTCGCTGGTGCAAACGGCTCTCGCTTCGGACGAGCCCCTTGGCCCGGGCCAGCGGGGCCTCTACGTCAGCCTCATCGAACTCCATGCGGCTCGGGGCAGAATCGCCGCTGCCGTTGCCGCGATCGACGAAGAGCGCCGGGTCGCGACCGCCCAGGGACCCGTGAAGGGAAGCGCGCCGAGGCCCCTCTTCTGGCTCTGGAAGCTTCCCCCGTGGGTGGCTAGCAGGACCCCCCAACCCATCCTCACCGAACTGGAGGAACGTGAACTCCCGTCGCCGGATGGCTACCCGCCAGCTCCCATCCTGGCGATCGAAGCGCTCGCCCTCGCAGGAGATACACCGGGAGCAGCGCGCCTCGCGTCATCAACCCGGAAGCGCCTGGGTCCAGCGTGGAAGGAGGCGATCCACGACAAGTGGAAATGGGACGGGCGCGCGCGCCGTCGCGACGCGATCGCAGACATCGGAGACGGACTCCTGGACCGTGCCGTGGCGGAGCTTCGAATCTTGACGGCTGGCCCCTACCTGACGGACCGCTTCTGGGCGGCTTTCCTGCTCGGCGAACTGGCCCGTGACCGAGGGGACTGTGGCGAAGCCGTTCGCTGGCTGGAGCAGGCGGCGTCGGTGCCGCCTTACTGCGGGCACCTGGGCTTCCGGATCTACTCGGAGCCAGGGATGATCCAGTCCCTCGCCACCTGCTACGAGAAGTTGGGCGACCTGACGAAGGCCCGCGAGCGGAACGCCGAGATGCTCAAGCGGTGGGAGAAGGCGGACGAGGACATCCCGCTCCTCATCGAAGCCAAGGCGATGCGGGACCGGCTGGCTACGGCGCCGGGGGTGGCGAGTTCACCCAGGTGAACCGGGGACCGGGAAAGTTCGCCCAGGCGAACTCGTGGGGAACGTGACCCGGGGACGCCGGTCGTACGCGAGCATTGCGCGGCCTGAAGGCCGCGCCGCTTACTCCTCCCTGTACACCGCCAGCGACCCCTCGTTCTCCCACACCTCGACCTTCGACACCCGCACCCGCTCCCCCTCGGTCTCGGCGAGCTTCCGGTTCGCCTCATCGTAGAAGAACCGGGCGATGTTCTCCGCCGTGGTGTTCAGGTCGTCGAAAGGCGGGACCTCGTTCACGTTCCGGTGGTCGAACCGCGCACCGATGTCGGCGACGATCCGCTGCAGGTCGGCGAAGTCGACCACCATGGAGAGGTGGTTCAGGCTCGAGGCCCGGGCGTGGAGCCGGATCCTCCAGTTGTGGCCGTGCAACCGCTCGCACTTCCCCGGGTGGAACCGGATCTGGTGCGCGGCGCTGAACATGAAGTCCTTCGAGATCTCGTAGACGGGTACGCCCATGGCGGCGCGCAATATAGCCGCGACGCCTCCGGAACGCACCCCGTCCGGGACCCCGCGAGCGCCCGGGAATCCCCGTCGCGGCCGCGGCGTTCCCGGGTTAGCATCCGCCGCCGATGACGACCTTCGTCCAGATGGCCCTGCTGGCCGCCGCCGGAAGCGCGCTGGGACTCGCCGCCAACGCGGTCTCGCCCCACGGGGTGCCGCTCCGGCAGCCGGTCCTCTCCGCCGCCGAGGCCGGGGGGGGCGCCTGCGCCATGCCTGCCTCGACCTCGCCCGTGACCTCGGCGCCGCCGCCCTGGAAGGCCGCCCGCATCACGGTCCAGGAGGCCAAGGGGCTCTGCGACGCGTGCATCGCCGGCTTCGTCGACGCCCGCGGCGCCCACGAGTTCGCCCACGGCCACATCGCCAACGCCGTCCACCTCCCCCCGGCCGGGCACCCCGACGAGGAGGCCGTGGTCGCCCAGCTCCGGACCTATCCCGCTCGTGGTGGTCTACGACGGCGAGTACAGCTGCGCGGTGGCCGACGACGTCGCTGGCCGCCTCCGCCGGGCCGGGCTCGTGGACGTGCGCGTCCTCCAGGGCGCCTGGCCGGCCTGGGTGGCCGCCCAGGGGCCGTCGGCAGCCGGCATGTGCGGCGTCTGCGGCCTGGAGGCCTTCGCGCGATGACCCTCCTCGCCCGGGCCGCCCGGATCCTCCTCGGCGGAATCTTCCTCTGGGCCTCCCTCACCAAGGTCCCCGACATGGCGGCCTTCGCCGAGAGCGTGGCCAACTACCGGATCGTTCCCCCGGCGCTCGTCCCGGCGGTGGCCGCGGCGGTGGTGGGCGTGGAGATCGCCGCCGGCCTGGCGCTGGTCCTGAACGTCTGGGCGCGGGCCTCCGCCCTCGTGCTCTCGGCGCTGCTGGCCGTGTTCACCGTGGGACTGGCCAGCGCCCTGGCGCGCGGGATCGACCTGGCCTGTGGGTGCTTCGGGGACAGCGCACAGGCTACCTGGTGGACCGTGCTGCGCGACGTCGGGTTGCTCGCCTTCGCCCTCGGGGTGGCGGCTTCTTCCCCGCCCCCACCGGCCCGCGCGCCCTCCCGGCCGCCCGACCCCGCACCGGCGCCCTGACCGGCGCCAGCTCCAGGAAGTACTGGTAGGGCAGGAAGCGCCGTTCACGGACGACCTCGAGCCCGGCCCTCCGCGCCTCGGCGGCGACCTCCACCCGGGACATCCGGTGCTCCGGAGGCGGTCCCACCGGCGTCTCCCTTCGATGGAAGTCCACCACCACGATGCGCCCGTCGGCCGTGAGCCTGCCCGCGAGCCGCTTCAGATGGGCGGCCCCGTCGGGGAAGTGGTGGAAGGTGTTCACGATCAGGATGACCTTGCATCGCCTGGGCGGCAGCGAGACGCGTCCCGCAGGCGAGAGGATTGGATGGACGTTCTCGATGCCGGACTCCCGGATTCGCCGGCCGATCACCTCGATCATCCGAGGTTCGACGTCGATGGCGTAGACCGAGCCGGACGGGCCGACGGCCCGGGCCATCCGCAGCGCCAGGTAGCCAGGGCCCGTCCCCAGGTCGCAGGCGACGTCGCCAGGACGGAGCGCGAGCGCCTCGACGACACGGTCGGGCATCTGCCAGGCCTCCCGGTCGGGGTTCTCGAGCTTGCCCAGGTAGCGCTCGAAGTCGGCGGGATTTCGGTGCCGGTCGAACGGCCCGTGACCGTGTGGGTGTTCGTGCCCGTGACCGTGACGGTGTTCGTGTCCCATTCGCCTCACCTCTTTCCGGATTCCACGGCCTCGAGGAGCTTCCGGACCACCGCGCCAGGGTCGCCGGCGTCGAGCCAGGCCCGGATGGCGGCCACCCCGTATGCCCCGGCCGCGACGACGTCCGACGCGTTCGACACGTCCACGCCGCCCAGCCCGACGAGCGGCAGCCCCAGCCCGGAAGCCTCCTCGAGCCGCTCCAGCCCCACCGGCGCGCCGTAACGCCGCTTCGACGGGGTGTCGAACACCGGACCGAAGGTCGCGAAATCCGCTCCGCCGTCCCTGGCCCGCTCGACGTCGGCCGCCGAGTGGCAGGAGACCGCGACGAGCCGCCCCGTTCCGAGGAGCCCCCGGGCGTCGGCCGGCGGGACTCCCGCCGAGGGCAGGTGCACCCCGTCCGCACCGGCGGCCAGCGCCACGTCGATTCGATCGTTCACGAGCAGCAGCTGCCCCGCCTCCGCGACCACCTCCCGGAGGGCGCGAGCGGCCGCGAGGAGATCCCGCCCCGTGGCCTCCCGCGCGCGGAGCTGGACGGCCACGGCGCCCGGCGGCAGGCCCCGCAATGCCGACGCCGTGTGCGCCACCAGGCCACCCCCCGCCGAGGGGTCGGTGACGAGGTAGACACGCGGAGGGCTCGGGGGCATCATTCGGCGGCTTTCGCACCGAGCATGCCCGAGAGGCCACCCCCTTGAACAGCGACGTGAGCACCCTCCTCGACTTCCTCGACACCCAGCGGGTGAAGCAGGCGCCCCACTTCCCGACCGTCAAGTTCGACAAGGTCCTGACCTTCATGGCCACGACCAGCCTTCCGGGGACGCACGCCTCGGTGGCCATCCTGCCCGTGAAGCGGCTCGAGGCCGGCGCCACGCCCTCCGAGATGCGCGTCCACCTCCGCGGCCACCTGCCGCGGACGCTGGCCCGGAACGAATGCGTCACGGTCCACGTCGACAAGCTGGAGCAGTACCAGGGCTACCAGATCAAGTCGCGGCCGCTGGCCGGGGCGGGGTCGGAGGCGCAGGTCTTCCAGTCGGCGGGCGACGACCTGATCGTCGAGGGGCGGCAGATCTACACGGTCCACCACAGCCCCTACACCATGAAGTTCTTCGAGCAGATCCCCTTCGCCGAGGTCGAGCAGACCGTGGGGAGCGTCAAGTACGCCTTCGTCGGGCTGGGAGAGACCGCCAACATCTCCCCGCGCTTCGTCTTCCACCACGAGACCAAGCTCGACCGCCTGAACCTCTTCCACGGCGACGGGCTGGCCCTCAAGACCTACATGAACCTCAAGGTGAACCGGCAGGAGACCCGCATCGTGGTCGACCTGGACACCTTCGAGGGCTGGGCCCTGCAGGGCACGGTGGAGGAGTTCGCCCCCCACCAGCACCCGGCCGCCTACGACCGGATCTGCCAGGGCTTCGCGGCCGGAAACTGGGGGCGTCCGTCGCGGGTCTTCCGCTTCGTCGCCGAGCGCTTCGAACGGCTCGCCCCGTTCCAGGGGTAGTCGAACGGGGGTGGCGCCTACCGCGGCGACCCGACCAGCCCGGTCATGGGGCTCGACGCGGCCGCGTGCAGCCGCATCGGCATGCGCCCGGCCAGGAAGGCCTTGCGTCCCGCCGCGACCCCGTCCCGCATGGCCTCGGCCATGAGCACGGCGTCGCCGGCCTCGGCGATGGCCGTGTTCATGAGCACGGCCACGGCACCGAGCTCCATGGCGAGCGCGGCGTCGCTGGCGGTCCCGACCCCGGCGTCGACGAGCACCGGCACCTGGACCGTCTCCATGATGATGCGCAGGTTGTAGGGGTTGCGGATCCCCAGCCCGGAGCCGATGGGGGCGCCGAGCGGCATGACCGCGGCGCAGCCCACGTCCTCGAGCCGCTTGGCGGTCACCGGATCGTCGTTGGTGTACGGAAGGACGGTGAAGCCCTCCTTCACCAGGATCCGCGCGGCCTCCACGAGCCCGACCACGTCCGGGAAGAGGGTGCGCCGGTCGCCGATGACCTCGAGCTTGACGAGCTCGCCCATGTCCAGCTCGCGGCCCAGCCGGGCCGTGCGCACGGCCTCGTCCGCGGTGAAGCAGGCCGCCGTGTTGGGCAGGAGCTTCATGCCCTTCGGGATCCAGGCGAGCAGCGACTCCTCCCCCTGCTTCGAGAGGTCGAGGCGCCGCACCGCCACCGTGACCACCTCGGCTCCCGACGCGGCGAGCGCCCGCTGCATGGTGGGGAAGTCCTTGTACTTGCCGGTGCCCACGAGCAGGCGGCTCGTGAAGAGGTGCTTGCCGATCGACCAGGTGTCCGCCGCGCGTGTCTCCACCATCACCCTCCTCCGACGAAGGCCACGATCTCCACCGAGTCCCCGCCGTGGAGCACGTGCTCCTCGTGCCGGTCGCGGGTGACGACGTTCTCGTTCACCTCGACGGCGACGCGCGGCGCCTTCACGCCGAGCAGCGCCAGCAACCCGGACACGGTGGTCCCCTCGACCACCTCGCGAATCTCGCCGTTGATGGAGATCTGCATCGAGGGCGATCTACAGCGGCGGCCCGACGAAGGCAATCGGCGTGGTAGGGTCGCCGGAGTGGGTGGTGGCGTCGCGGGAGGTACGGGTGGGTCGGGTGGCGGCGGGTGTCCGCGCGGGTGTCCGCATCGAGGGTCGCGTTCGCGCGCCGCGGGAATCGCACGCCCGGCCCGCCGGGACGCTGACCCCCTTCCACCAGATCGTCGCCGCCGAGACCCTCACCGCGAGGGGGGGCAGCGGCACGGCGCGCCTCGCCCCGGCGCTGGCACACGCCTCCCTGGACCTGAACCCGCACCAGGTGGAGGCGGCCGCCTTCGCGCTCTCGGCGCTGCCCACCGGCGGCGCGGTGCTGGCCGACGAGGTGGGGCTCGGCAAGACCATCGAGGCCGGGCTGGTGCTCGCGCAGCTGGCCTCGGAGGGGCGCGACCGGGCCGTGGTGCTCGTCCCGGCGTCCCTGCGCAACCAGTGGCGCGACGAGCTGCGGGGCCGCTTCGGCCTCACCGTCGAGGTGGTCGACGGCGAGCGGGCTCGCGCCCAGCCCGGGAACCCCTTCGACCGACCCGGCGTGGTCGTCGCCTCCACGGCCTTCGCCGCGCTGCGCGCCGACGAGCTCGGGCGGGTCGCCTGGGACGTCGCGGTGATCGACGAGGCCCACCGCATGCGGAACGCCTGGCGGCGCGATCACCGCACCGGCCAGGCGCTGCGGCGCGCCCTCCGCCGGGCGCCCAAGCTCCTCCTCACCGCCACTCCGCTGCAGAACGACCTGATGGAGCTGCTCGGCCTGGCCGCCTTCCTCGACGAGACCCTGCTCGGCGACGAGGACTCCTTCCGGCTCCGCTACGCCACCGGGGATCTCACCGAGGAGCGGGCCGCGGACCTCCAGGCCCGGCTCGCGCCGGTGGTGTTCCGGACCCTGCGGCGCCAGGTGAAGGAGTACGTGCGCTTCACGGCGCGCCGCTCCATGGTGGAGGACTTCGCGCCCTCGGCGGAGGAGCAGGCCCTCTACGACCGGGTCAGCGACTACCTGCGCCGCGAGGACGCCTTCGCCATCCCCCCGGCGCGGCGCGCCCTGCTGGTCCTCGTCTACCGGAAGATCCTGGCGTCGTCGTCGTTCGCGCTCGCGAGCACGCTCGACCGGCTGGCCGGGTCGCTGGAGCAGACGATCGCCGGGAGGGCCACCTCCCTGGCGGAGTTCCCGGAGCTGGCCGGATTCGTCGAGGAGGCCGAGGAGTGGCAGGAGGCGGAGGCAGCCGGGCCGCGCCGGAGCCCCTCGATCCGGCGCCTCATGGAGGCCGAGCTCCTCGAGCTGCGCGACTGCGCCCGCGCCGCGCGCGCCATCCGCGTGAACGCCAAGGGGGACGCGCTCTGCCGGGGGCTCGACCGGGCCTTCACGGTGGCGCGGGCCTGCGGCTGGCCGGAGAAGGCGGTGATCTTCACCGAGTTCCGGCGCACCCAGGACCACCTGCGCGAGATCCTCGAGGCTCGAGGCTGGACGGTCACCTGCCTCTCCGGCGACGCCGGGTCGGCCGACCGGAGGCAGGCGCTGGTCGAGGAGTTCCGCGACCGGACCCAGGTGCTCCTCATGACCGAGGCCGGCGCCGAGGGGCTGAACCTGCAGTTCTGCAACCTGGTGGTGAACTACGACCTGCCGTGGAACCCCCAGCGCATCGAGCAGCGCATCGGCCGCTGCCACCGCTACGGCCAGTCGCGCGACGTGCTGGTGGTGAACTTCCTGAATCGCCGCAACGCGGCCGACGCCCGGCTCTACGAGCTGCTGGGCGAGAAGCTGGCCCTCTTCGACGGCGTCTTCGGATCGTCCGACGAGGTGCTCGGGGCGCTGGGCAGCGGCGTGGACTTCGAGCGGCGGGTCCTCGACATCTACCAGTCCTGCCGGACGGGCGAGGAGGTCGACCGGGCCTTCGACGAGCTCCGCCGCGACCTCGACGGGCGCATCGGGGCCCGCCTCGCAGCGGCGCGATCGCTCCTCCTCGAGCACTTCGACGGCGACGTGCGGGCGCGGATGCGCCTCACCGAGCGCGAGGCCGGGGACGCGGTGAGGCGCCGGGCGGCCGACGAGGAGGCCCTGGTGCGGTCGGTGTTCGACGGAGGCGCGGCCGTCCCTCCACCGGACCTGGGGTCCGACCTGCTCCCAGCGGCCCGTCGCGGTCGGCTGGCCCAGGCCGCCGCGGAGAACGTGAAGGCGCGCCCGGCCGAGGCCGTCCACCGGATCGAGGTGGCCGCCGGGTCGCTCCCGGCGCGGCTCGGACACCTGGCGGGACGCGAGGGGTGGTGGTTCGCCTGGCGCCTCGGCTTCGAGGGGCTCGCGCCGGAGGAGCGGGTCGTCCACCTGATCCTCTGGCAGGACGGGTCCCGATGGCAGGTGCTCGAGCCCGCCGACGCCGCGACCTTCGCCACGCTCCCCGCGCGACCCGGGGCCGGCGCCACGGGAGGTGCGGCGCCGCTCGGATCCCTCCCCGAGGAGGCGGTGGCGCGCCTCGCCGACGAGGCAAGGGCCGAGGTCGAGTCCCGCTCCGCCGCCGCGCTCGACGAGGCCCGGGAGCGCTGGGACCGCTCCATCGAGGACGGGCTCGATGCGCCGCGACGCGCCGCCGACCTGGCCCGCGACGCCTGGAAGCGGGCCCGCGCGGCGTTGCACGAGCCGTCCGCCTCCCTCCCGCTTCCCGGGCGCCGCGCCCTCGTCGAGCGGGCCGAGCGGGAGTACCGGCGCCGCCTCGACGACCTGCGCACCGCCGAGGCCCTGCGGCTCGCCGAGAAGGACCGGGCCATCGGGGAGATGCGGCGCCGGGCCGAGGTCCGCGGGCGACGAAAGCTGGTCGCCACCGCCTGGTGGCGCTGCACCTGCTAGGATCCGGGCTCCGGCCCATGGCTCACGACCCCGGGATCGTCGATCGCCCTTCCGCGGAGGGCGCGCGCGCCGTCGCGCTGGCGCTCCTGGCCGAGGCGCGCGAGCGGGCCGGCCGGCTGGGGAGCCCGGTCGCCGACGACGCGCTCCACGACTTCCGGGTCTCCGTCCGGCGGCTTCGCTCCACGCTCCGGGCGTGGAGGGACGTCCTGGGCCGGGCGGTGCGGGACAAGGACGTCCGACGCCTCCGCCGGGCCGCGAGAGCCACCGGGGACGCGCGCGATGCCGAGGTGCTGCTCGCCTGGATCGGCCAGGCCGCGCGGGACCTCCCGGCCGCGCAACGTCCCGCCGCCGGGTGGCTCGCCCACCGCCTGGAGAGGCGAACGCGCCCGGCCGACCTCGCCGCCACGGGAGGGCGGTTCGTCGCCGGGACCCGGTCCCTGGCACGGCGGCTGAAGGGCGGCCGGGCAACCTCCTCCGGGGAGACCTTCGGAAGAGCCGTGGCGGAACGGATCCGGCGCCAGGCCTCCAGGGTGGCCTCCCGGCTTTCCCGCGTGGAGACCCTCGCCGACGCACCGCAGGCCCACCGCGCCCGCATCGAGGGGAAGCGCCTGCGATACCTGCTCGAGCCGCTCCGCCACACGGCGGACGTCGAGGCGGAGAGCGCGGTGGTGGCGCTCAAGGGGCTCCAGGACGTCCTCGGGGAGTTGAACGACGCCCTGACGGCGCTCGAGGTCCTTCGCGCCGCGCGCAGGGAGGCTGACGTCCCGGAACTCCGGCCCGGCCTGGCCGCGCTGGAGAACCGGGCGGCCCGCCGCACCACGGCGGCCTTCGCGCGGGTCCGCCGGGAGGTGCTCCGGGTCAGGAGAGGCGGTCCCCTCGAACCGGCTCTCGACGTCGCCGCGGCGCTCGAGGCCCGCTCCGCGCGCCGGCCCCGGTCACGGACGCGGGAGCGGAACCCGGACCCGTAGCGCGCCCGGGAGCAGGGTCCAGCGGGCGGGGAGCCGCCCGGGCTGCTCGCCGTCGACGTCGAGCAGCACCTCGGCCCCCTCCAGCGGCTCGGCCTCGACGATCCGCGCCCGGAGGCAGCGGGTGTTGGGGAGCTTCACGTGGGAACCGTCGTAGAGCATGCCCCGCTTGGTGAGGAAGTCGGCGAAGCCGAGCCCCTTCCAGACCGTGACGTCGAGCAGGCCGTCGTCCATCCGGGCCGTGGGGGCCACCATCATCCCGGCGCCGAAGTAGCGCCCGTTGCACACCGCGAGCGCCGTGATCCGCTCCTCGGCCCACTCGCCAGACATCGACGCGCCAGCGCACCGGCTGGTCGCGGTAACCGAGGAGCGCCTTCGCGCTGGCCAGCGTGTAGGTGAGCTTCCCTCCCCCCAGCCGCCCGCCCCGCGCCAGTTCCCGGACCACCCGCCCGGACACGCCGAAGCTGGAGACGTTCACGAAGTGGCGCCGCTGCGCGGTCCCGTCGTGCGCCGTGTACTCCACCAGTCCCACGTCGCAGGTCACGGTGATCCCGACGGCCAGCGTGCGCGCCGCCTCCTCGGGAGTCCCCGACCAGCCGAGCGACCGCCGCAGGTCGCCCCCGGTCCCGTGGGGGATGCAGCCGAAGAGCAACTCCGGCTCGACCACCCGGCCTGCGCCGGTCAGTCCGTCGACCACCTCGCTGGCGGTGCCGTCGCCTCCCACCGCGACCACCATCCGCTCGCCGTCCCGGGCGGCGCCGCGGGCGATGTCGACCGCCTCGCCCCGGCGGGTGGTGAAGACCGCCCGGAAGTCCCCGTGGGCGTCCTTCACCGCTCGTGCAATGCGATCGAAGTGGCGGCCGGTGCGGCCGCCGCCGCTCGCCGGGTTCACGATGAGAAAAGGTCGCAGGGGGGCCTCCCGGCGGGGAGTCTAGCGGGAGGCGAGGAGGCGCACCAGACGGGTGATGGGCACTCCGGTGGGGCAGAGCGGCTCGCAGCCGGTGCAGGAGGCGCAGGCAGCCAGCGCGTCGGCCCCGTGGGCGCGCATCTCGTCGCTCTTGGCGTGCAGGCGGAAGGCGGCGTGCAGCCCCAGGCTCCTCACCGAGGGGATGGCGGATCGCAGCGCGCAGCCCGACTCGCAGAGGCCGCAGGAGATGCAGGCGCTGGCCGCCTCCGCCGCGGCCCGCGCGTCGAGGCCGGTCGGGGCCAGCCCCTCGGCGGCGTAGTTCGCCAGGAACCTCTCCTCGCCGGTCCCGCGGCGCCGGACCGCGCGGAGCGGGTGCGGGACCACGGCGCGCCAGGCGAGCCAGGCGTAGCTCCGGGCCTTGCTCACGCGCCCCTCCCCGCCGCCGCGCGCCCGGCCAGCCACCCGGTGAACATGGCCACTCCCATTCCCGTGCCGTCGGAGGCCGGATCGTGGCCGCCGACCACCGCGCCCGCCGCGAAGACGCGCGGGTGGAGCACCCGCCCCTCGGCGTCGAGCGGGTGGAGCTCCTCGTCGACGCGAAGGCCGGCGGCGAGCAGTGGCTGCGGCCCGCGGCTGTCCCGGAGGGTGATGCTGGCCGGCGGCCGCGAGGCGAAGCGGATCGACGGATCGGCGAAGGGGCCCTCCGAGGCCAGCACCGGGAGGCCGAGGACCCCCTCCCGGAGCTCCCCGCGCCGCTCGATGCCGCCTCCGACGAACCGGCCGCTGGCGAGCACCCACGAGCGGGCCACCACCTCGCGCCCTCCGACGGCGGCGGGGAGGTCGGGACCGGCTCCGCCGCGGACCTCGCCCTGCAGGACCTCGACGCCGGCGGCGGCGAGGCGAGCCTCGACGGCCCGGTGCAGCCGGAGCCCGGGGACGCTGGGCAGGTCGGACAGGAACTCGGCCACCGGCAAGCCGGCGCCGGCGGAGATGCGATCGGCGACGCAGGAGTCCGGGTCGAGGCCGAGCACCGGAGGGAGCACCGCGGCGGCGTCGCCGCGCACCAGCACGCGCCGGAGCGCGCGCCCGGCCTCCTCGGCGGCGCCCGGCGCCTCGAGCAGGCGCGCCAGGTCGAAGGGGCGGCCGAGCGCCCCCTCCTCCCAGCGGAACAGGTCGAGCAGCGCGGCGCGCGACGCGGGCCCGCCCAGCGCCCGCACCCTCTCGGCCCCGGCCGCCACGAGCCCGGGATCCCAGCCGAGGTGCCCCTCGAACCCACAGACCACGAGCGTGCCCCGCACCTCGGCGAGGTCGCCGGCGGCCATCGTCCGGTGGCACGTGGCAGCCGGGTGGGCGTGGCCGAAGGGGGTGAGGATCCACCGGTTGCGCCCGGTGGGCGGGGCGAGGACCGCGGAGAGCTGGCCGGTCGCGAACTCGACCGCGTTCCAGAGGCGGTCGAGCCGATCTCGCAGCAGGCGGTACGGGTGTCCTGGGCGCGTGGCGGCGATGCGCCGCGCCGACTCGACCACGCCGGCCCGGGCCGCGAACGGCGTGTCGGGCATGCACGCCGGGTCCTGGGCCACCGAGACCGCCCCGCCGGAAAGGCCGGTGCTCCCGGGGGCCTTCCGGGCGAGCACGACCCGAGCGCCCCCCTCCCGCGCGGCGAGCGCAGCCGTGGCGCCAGCCATGCCGCCGCCCACCACCAGCACGTCGCACTCGAGGCGCGGGGTGGGCATCAGAGGTCTCCCAGGCCGCGGTGGACGGCGCGGAGGAGCTCCTCCTCGGCCAGCTGCCACCCGTCGAGGACCGGACGCCGTTCGCGCCAGCCCACCTCGAGGAGGTCGGAGAGCTCGGCGCGCAGCCGGTCGGCGTCCCAGCCCAGCTCGCGGGCCACGACCTGCGCGGCCGGCCGGGCGCAATCGAGTCCGCCGCAGCCCCCGAGCGCGAGGCGGCAGCGGCGCCGCAGGTCCTGGAGCCTGCGGACGTTCTCGTGCCGGGCGATCCAGGCCACCTCGGCCGCCAGGATCCCCTCGTCGCGGCAGAGGACCAGCTTCATGCGGGGGTCGTCGTCGGCGACGCGGAGCACCTCGCGCGCCAGCGACCCGTGCCGGAACACGATGCGCGCGACGACCGCCTCGGGGACGCCGTGCCGGGCGGCCAGCTCGCGCGCCGACGGGACCTCGTCCCCTCCCGGGAGCGGAAGCTCGTGGGTGCGGCAGGGCAGCACCCCCTTGCCCAGCATGGACACGACCCGATCGGTGAGCTCCTCCGACTGGGCCCGGTAGCTCGCCAGCTTTCCCCCGACGAAGGAGAGGAGCCCGGCCGATCCCTCGCCGGCGTGGTCGTAGATGCGGTGGTCGCGGGAGAGGTCGTCCTCCTCCACCCCGTACTCGAAGAGCGTGGTGCGGACGCCCCACCAGGCGCGGGTGATCCGGGCGTCCCGGACCGACGGCACGAGCGAGGCCGCCCCGTCGATCAGGTACTCGACCTCGTCGGCCGTGGCGTCGAGGTCGTCGGGGTCGCCGAAGAAGTCGTCGTCGGTGGTGCCGATGATCGACTCCATCTCGTGCGGCATCAGGAACATCTGCCGTCCGTCCACGGCGGTGCAGATGATCCCGTAGTTCCCGTGGCGCCGATCGAGCGAGAGGTGAACGCCCTTGCCCGGGCGCATGGGGACCTTCACCCCGTTCGACCCGCCGAACCGGGGCGACCATCCGCCGGTGGCGTTCACCACCACTCCGGCCCGGGCCTCCCCGTGCTCGCCGGTGAGGGCGTCGCGGAAGCGGACCGCCACCACCCGTCCGCCCTCCCGGACCAGGGTGGTGGCCTCGGTCCAGGTTCGCACCTCGGCGCCGTGCTCGGATGCCGAGAGCGCGTTCAGCAGGCAGAGCCGCTGGCCGTCGATCCCCCACTCGTCGAGGGTCACCGCCCCGTGCAGCCCCGGCCGCAGGGACGGCTCGATGCGGTAGAGCTCGTCGGCGGAGAGACGCACCGACGGCTTGCCACCCTTGAGCGGCTGGAAGAGGTCGTAGGTGCCGACGTAGACCTCGGTGGCGTACCAGCTGACCCGGTCGAGGAGGCGCGACCCCTCCTCGTGGGTGGCGAAGGGGAGCAGGAAGGGGATGCGGAAGGTCAGGTGGGGAGCGATGTGCCGGATGTAGCCGGCGTCGCGGGAGGCCTGCTCGGTCACCCGCCGGTCGCTCGTCATGTAGCGGATGCCGCCGTGGATCATCCCCGAGCTGGCGCCCGAGGCGCCGCAGGCCAGGTCCTGCTTCTCGAGCAGGAGCACCGACAGCCCGCGCATGGCGCAGTCGCGGGCCACGCCCGCGCCGTTCACGCCGCCCCCGAGGACGACGACGTCGTAGCCCCGAGCGCGATCCGGTCCGGCCATGGACGGGGTCGCTACTTCCCCTGGTCGGCGGTGCTCTTCACGGAGAGCTCGCGGAGCTGCTTCGCGTCGGCGTCGCCCGGGGCCCCGGTCATGAGATCGGTGCCCTTCTGCGTCTTGGGCCAGGCGACCACGTCGCGCAGCGACTCGGCGCCGGTGAGGAGCATCACCAGCCGGTCCATGCCCAGGGCGATCCCTCCGTGCGGGGGCGCGCCCATCTTCAGGGCGTCGAGCAGGAAGCCGAACTTGCTGCGGGCGTCCTCGTCGGAGATGCCCATGGCGCGGAAGACCCGCGCCTGGACCTCGGGGTCGTGGAGACGGATGGAGCCGCCGCCGATCTCGAAGCCGTTCAGCACCAGGTCGTAGCGCCAGCAGTACACCTTGCCGGGATCGCTCTCGAGGAAGGGCAGGTCCTGGTCGCGGGGACGCGTGAAGGCGTGGTGCGCCGCGGCCCAGGTGCCCGCCTCCTCGTCGTACTCGAAGAGGGGCGGGTCCACCACCCAGAGGAAGTTCCAGTTGCCGCCCGAGCCGTACTCGGGGATGAGCCCCATCTTCTTGGCCAGGTGCACGCGCAGGTTCGCCATCACCGTGTGCACGACGGAGGGCTTGCCGAACTGGAAGAGGACCAGGTCGCCCGGCTGCGCTTCCATGGCGGCGTTCACGGCGAGCCGCATCTCCGGGGTGATGGACTTGGCGAACGGGGACTGGGTCCACTCGCCGCCCTCCCCCACCTTGGCCCGGGCGAGCCCCTTCGAGCCCATGCCCTTCACGTACTCCTCGAGCTTGTCGATCTCGGTGCGCGAGAAGCTGGCCGAGGCCGGGACCTTCATGCCCTTCACGATCCCGCCCGCCTCCACCGCGTCCTTGAGCAGGGGCACTCCGCCCCCGCCGTGCTGCTTCACGAGGTCGGTGAGGACCACGTGCTCCATGCCGAAGCGCAGGTCGGGCTTGTCGTTGCCGTACTTCGCCATCGACTCGTCGAAGGGCATGCGGCGGAAGGGGCGCGGGATCTCGACTCCCAGGACCTCCTTCCAGAGCCGGACGACGAGCCCCTCGATGACGTCGAAGATGTCGTTCTGCTCGACGAAGCTCATCTCGACGTCGATCTGGGTGAACTCGGGCTGCCGGTCGAGGCGGAGGTCCTCGTCGCGGAAGCAGCGGACGATCTGGAAGTACCGGTCGAAGCCGGCGATCATGTAGAGCTGCTTGAAGAGCTGGGGGCTCTCGGCCAGCGCGTAGAACTTGCCCGGGTTGAGGCGGCTGGGGACCAGGAAGTTTCGGGCCCCGCCCGGCGTGTACTTCACCATGAAGGGGGTCTCGAGCTCGAGGAACCCCCCGTCGGTGAAGTAGTTCCGGGTCAGGTGGTTCACCCGGGCCCGGGTCATCAGGGTCTTCTGCAACGGGGCGCGGCGGAGGTCGAGGTAGCGGTACTGCAGCCGCTTCTCCTCGGCGGTGTCGATCTGCTCCTCGATGGGGAAGGGAGTCGGCTCCGAGCGGTTGAAGATCTCGACGTCGGTCCCGTGGACCTCGATCTCGCCGGTGGAGAGGCGCGCGTTGACGTTGTCGCCGCGGGAGACCACCTTGCCCCGGATGCCCACGCAGTACTCGAGGCGCACCTTCTCGGCGAGCTCGTGCACCTCGGGACGCACGTCCTCCTCGAACACCACCTGGGTCACGCCGGTGCGGTCGCGGAGGTCGACGAAGACCGCGCCGCCGTGGTCGCGGCGGTTGTTCACCCAGCCGAAGAGGACGACCTCCTTGCCGATGTCGTCCCGGGTCAGCTGGCCGCAGGTGTGGGTGCGCTTCAACTCGGTGATGAAACGGGGCACGCGTGCCTCCCGGCGAAATCCTTGGGGAACCCTGCTCGGTAGCACCGGCGAACGCGGCGCGTCAAGGCACGAATCGCTCCGGGGCGGCCCGCAGGTCGCGAACCCGGAGCTGCAGCCGCCGCATCCCGTCCCAGTCGTCGAATCCCAGCGAGACCGCCGCCTCCACGGTGGCCGAGCAGAGGGGCAGCCGGTCTCCCATCTGGAAGGCGATGGCGTCGCGGTCGGCGAGGACCAGCTTGAGGTGGATCCCCGCGGCCCCCACCTGGCGCGCCCGCGACGGGCGGGCACGAACGCCGAAGACCGGCTCCGGATTCCCGGCGCCGAACGGGGCCAGCTTCTCCAGATCCGTCGCGGCCCGGTCGTCGAGCGAGGCCGGATCGACCCAGCCGTCGATGCGGGTGCGGGGAACGAGGTCCTGGTCGCCGAGGACCGAGGAGGCGTGGCGCTCGAAGGCTTCCCGGAAGGCGGGGATGTCCTCCGGCGAAAGGGTGACGCCAGCGGCGTGCCGGTGACCGCCGAACTTCTGCAGTTGCCCGGCGCAGGCCGCGAGCGCGTCGTGCAGGTGGAAGGCGGCGATGCTCCGGCCGCTCCCCTTCCCCACCCCGCCGGCAACCCCCACCAGCACCGCCGGGCGGTGGAAGCGCTCCACGACCCGGGCGGCGACGATGCCCACCACCCCGGGGTGCCAGCCCGGGCGCGAGAGCACGAGACCGCGTGCTCCCGCCGCCACCCGCTCGGCGGCGTCGGCGAGGGCCTCCTCCAGCATGTTCCGCTCGATCTCCTGGCGGGCCCGGTTCTCCCCGTCGAGCTCCTCGGCCAGCGAGTCGGCGGCGGCGGGGTCGGTGGTGGACAGGAGCCGGACGCCGCGCCCGGCGTCGTCGAGCCGGCCGGCCGCATTGACCCGGGGAGCGAGCCGGAACCCGACCTGCGACGCCGTGACCTCGCCGGTGGCCACGCCGGCCACCCGCAGGAGCGCCCGGACCCCGGGCCGGCGCGCCTTGCCCAGCTCCACGAGCCCGAAGCGGACCAGCACCCGGTTCACCTCGACCAGCGGCACCACGTCTGCGACCGTTCCGAGCGCCACCAGGTCGAGCGCGTCCTTCAAGTTGGGCTCGGGCCGCGTGGCCCCGAACCGGCCGCGCTCCCGCAGGCGCTTGCGCAGCGCCAGGGCGAGGTTGAAGGTGACCCCCACCGCGGCGAGGTGCTTCGACGGGTAGGCGCACCCGGCCTGGTGGGGATTCAGGATGGCGCTCGCGGCCGGAAGCTCGACCGGGACGGTGTGGTGGTCGACGACGACCACGTCGACCCCCCTCCGCGCCGCGTCGGCCACCTCGGCCACGCTGGTGATGCCGCAGTCGAGGGTGACGATGAGCTTCACCCCCGCCCCGGCCAGGCGCTCCACCGCCCCGCCGTTCAGTCCGTAGCCCTCCACCAGGCGGTGCGGGATGTAGGTCGTCACGTCGGCCCCGGCCGCCCGCAGGAAACCGGAGAGCAGGACCGTGGAGGTGACGCCGTCGACGTCGTAGTCGCCGTAGCAGGCGATGGGCTCCCCTCCCTCGACGGCCCGCACGATGCGCGCCACCGCGTCCTCCATCCCCTTCATCGTGAACGGGTCGGGCAGGTCCTCGAGCCGCGGGGAGAGGAAGCGCGAGGCGAGCGTGGGGTCGGAGAGTCCCCGGGCGGCGAGGGCCCGTGCCGCGAGCGGATGGAGGCCGAGCGCCCCGGCCAGCCGGGCGGCGGCGCCTTCCTCGACCACCTCCCCCTCGACCCACAGCCTCGTCGCGACCGTCACGACGCGGAAGTAGCACGCGACGGTGACACCGATCACTCCGGAGAACCGAAGCAAGAATGTTTTTTGCCGATCTGGGGATATGCTCACCCTCTCCCGGCGGCTCGCCCGCCGGACATGGGGGGACACGCCTCGATGGGTTCCACGGAATCGAATCAGCCGCCCGACAGCGCGGAACACCTGCCCGAGGGGGAGGAGGCTGCTCCTCCGGGCGTGCGGACCATGGCGCTGGTCCGCTGGGCCCTCATCGGCCTCATGGCGGTGACGGCGGTGGCGGCCTGGGTCTACTTCGCGCGCACCGGCCACGAGGTGACCGAGCGCTCCGAGGCCAAGTACGTCTGTCCGATGCACCCGTCGGTGCTCTCCGAGCGGGCCGGAAGCTGCCCCATCTGCGGCATGGACCTGGTCTCCATCGCCAGCCTGGGCGAGGGCGCCAAGGGCGGCGTGGGGGCCCACGCCCACGGCGACGCGGCGCCGGCCGCCGGCAAGTACTGGTGCCCGATGCACCCGGAGGTCGCGAGCGACGACCCGAACGCCATCTGCGAGAAGTGCGGCGGCATGAAGCTCATTCCCCGCGAGCAGGTGCCCGGCCTCGTCCCCGTGGAGGTGAGCCAGGACCGGCTCCAGCTCATCGGCATGCGGACGGCGGAGGCGGTGATGGAGAAGCTCACCCCGTCGCTCCGCACCGTGGGCATGGTGGCGCCCGACGAGGGCGCGGTCGCGGTGGTGACGAGCCGCGTGACCGGGTGGGTGGAGAAGGTGATGGTCTCGCAGAGCGGGGAGCGGGTGAAGAAGGGGCAGCCGCTCGCCAAGATCTACGGCATCGAGCTCAACGCCGCGCAGCTCAACTACCTGAACGCCATCAAGTGGACGCGCGACTGGGGCGCGGGGCAATCGCAGCAGGGCAACCAGGCCCTGGAGGTCGACGCTCGCCAGCGTCTCGTGCTCAACGGATTTACCCCCCTCGACATCGCCGAGCTGGAGGAGAAGAAGTCCCCCCTCGAGTTCCTCACCATCCGCGCCCCCATCGACGGGTACGTCGGGCGGCGCAGCGTGCAGGTGGGGGGCTACGTCGTCCCGGGGCAGGAGCTCTACGAGGTCGCGGACATCGCCAACGTCTGGGTGCTCGCCGACGTCTACGAGGCCGACATCGGCCGCGTGAGCGCCGGCCAGCGGGCCACCATGACGCTGCAGGCCCTGCCGGGGGAGTCCTTCACCGGCAAGGTGGCCTACCTGTATCCCGCCGTGAACCCGCAGAGCCGCACCATGCAGGCCCGGATCGTGGTCCCGAACAGCAAGGGGCGGCTGCGCCCGGGGATGTACGCCGACGTGACCATCGACCTGGGCATGACCGAGGGGACCACCATCCCCGCCGACGCGCTCGTGGACACCGGAGAGGCCCAGTACGTCTTCGTGGCCCTTCCGGGCGGGCGCTTCGAGCCCCGCCCGGTCACGGTGGGCGCCCGCACGGCGGAGAAGGTCCAGATCCTCCGCGGGGTCCACCCCGGCGAGAGCGTCGTGACGACCGCCAACTTCCTCATCGACTCGGAGAGCCGGCTACGCGCGGCCATCCAGGGCTTCGGCGGGAAGTAGGGGGCGCCCATGGTCTCGAAGATCATCGAGTTCTGCGCCCGGAACCGGCTCGTCGTCCTCTTCGGCGTGGCCATCGCCACGATGGGGGCGGCCTGGTCCATCTCCCGCACCGAGATCGACGCCATCCCCGACCTGACCGACCCCCAGGTCATCGTCTTCACCGAGTGGATGGGGCGCAGCCCCACGCTCATCGAGGACCAGGTCACCTACCCGGTGGTGTCGGCGCTGATCTCGGCGCCCAAGGTGGTCGACGTCCGCGGGTACTCGATGTTCGGCATGTCCTTCGTCTACGTGATCTTCGACGAGGGCACCGACATGTACTGGGCCCGGAGCCGGGTGAACGAGATGCTCGGGACGATCCGGGCGCGGCTCCCCGACGGCGTGGTGCCCACGCTCGGCCCGGACGCGACCGGCATCGGCTGGGCCTTCCAGTACACGCTGGTCGACAAGAGCGGCCAGACCTCCATCGACGAGCTGCGCACCTTCCAGGACTTCTCGCTGCGCTACGCGCTGGGCAGCGTCCCGGGCGTGGCCGAGGTGGCCAGCGTGGGCGGCTACCAGAAGCAGTACCAGGTGACCGTCGACCCCAACCGCCTGCGCGCCTACGGGGTGAGCCTCGAGGACGTGGTCCGGTCCATCCGGGATTCCAACCGGGACGTGGGCGGGCGGGTCATCGAGATGTCCGGCCGCGAGTACTACGTGCGCGGCCGCGGCTACATCCAGGACATCGGCGCGCTCGCCTCCACCTCGGTGAAGGCCACCGGTCCCTCCGGCGTGCCGGTGCTGCTGCGCGACCTCGGAACGGTGCGCTTCGGGCCCGACATCCGGCGCGGCGCCCTCGACTGGAACGGCGAGGGCGAGGCGGTGGGCGGCATCGTGGTGGTCCGCTACGGCGAGAACACCCTGGAGGTGGTCGACCGGGTGAAGAAGCGGCTCGAGGAGCTGAAGAGCGGCTTCCCGCCCGGGGTGACCGCCGAGGTGGCCTACGACCGGACCGAGCTCATCTTCCGGTCCATCGGCACGCTCAAGCGGGCGCTCCTCGAGGAGATGCTCACCGTCGCCGCGGTGATCCTGATCTTCCTGCTCCACGTGCGGTCGGCGCTGCTGCCCATGCTCTCGCTGCCCATCGCGGTGGCGCTGGCGTTCATCCCGATGTACCTGCTCGACATCCCGGCCACCATCATGAGCCTGGGCGGGATCGCCATCGCCATCGGGGCCACGGTGGACGCCGAGATCGTGATGATCGAGGCCTCCCACAAGCGGCTCGAATCGGCGCCGCCGGGCGCCGACCGGCACAAGCTCCTGGCCGAGGCCGCCCGCGAGGTGACGCCCGCCATCTTCTTCTCGCTGCTCATCATCGCGGTCAGCTTCCTGCCGGTCTTCACGCTCACCGGGCAGGCCGGACGGCTCTTCCGCCCTCTCGCCTTCACCAAGACCTTCGTCATGCTCTCGGCGGCGATCCTCTCCATCACCTTCGCCCCGGCGCTGCGCGACCTGCTGCTCCGCGGGAAGATCCGCCCCGAGTCGCAGCACCCCATCTCCAGGGCCATCATCCGGGTCTACAAGCCCTTCGTCTTCGTGGCCCTGCGCTGGCCCAAGACCACCCTCACGCTCGGGCTGCTCGCCATCCTCTCCGCGGTACCGCTCGCCGTCCGGCTGGGCAGCGAGTTCATGCCGCCGCTCAACGAGGGCGACGTGCTGTACATGCCCACCACCTTCCCGGGCATCTCCATCGAGGAGGCCAAGGCGTCGCTGCAGCGACAGGACCGGGTGCTGAGGGGCTTTCCCGAGGTGATCTCGGTCTTCGGCAAGGTGGGGCGCGCCGAGACCGCGACCGATCCGGCTCCCATCACGATGCTGGAGACCACCGTGCGGCTGAAGCCGGCCTCCGAGTGGCGCATGGTGGACCAGCAGCGCTGGTACTCCGGGTGGGCGCCGGGGTGGCTGAAGACGCTGCTGCGCCCCGTCTGGCCCGACCGCCGGCGGATCCAGTTCGAGGAGCTCACCGCCGAGATGAACCGGGTCACGCAGTTCCCGGGCTGGACCAACGCCTACACCATGCCCATCCGGGCGCGCATCGACATGCTCACCACCGGCGTGCGCACGCCGGTGGGCGTGAAGGTCATGGGGAGCAGCCTCGACGAGATCGAGAAGCTCGGCGTGGCCCTGGAGCGCATCCTCGCGCCGGTGCCGGGAACGCGCAGCGTCTACTACGAGCGGAACACCGGCGGCCTCTACCTCGACATCTACCCGAACCGCGAGGCCCTGGCGCGGCGCGGCCTCACCGTGGGCGACGTGCAGCGGACCATCGAGGCGGCCGTGGGCGGCGCCTCGGTCTCCACCACGGTGGAGGGGCGAGCCCGGTTCTCCATCAGCGTGCGCTATCCCCAGGACCTGCGCAGCGACGTGGAGCAGCTGAAGCAGATCCTCGTCCCGGTGCCCTCGGCCGGCGGCCGTTCCGGCGGCGGAGGCGGGATGGGCGGATCGCTCGCGCCTCCCTCCATCCCCCGGCTCATGCTCGCCCAGGGAATGGGCGGGGGTGGAGGCGCAGCCGCCCGGCCACCGCCGCCCGCTTCCGCCACCGACGCCCCGGCGCTGGACTGGTCGCGCCCCCCCTCCCAGCTGGATCAGCTCCCCATGGGAGACCGGGCACTGCGCGCGGGCGGAAGCCCGGGCAGCGGGTCGTTCGTGCCCCTCGGCCAGGTGGCCGACATCCGCATCGTGGGCGGCCCCCCCATGCTCCGCGACGAGGGCGGCCTGCTGGTCGGTTACGTCTACGTCGACGTCGACCCCTCGGTGGACATCGGCGGCTACGTCGCCCACGCCAAGGAGGAGGTGGACGAGGCCACCACGGCCGGCGAGTTCAACGTGCCGCCCGGCTACTTCCTCAAGTGGACAGGGCAGTACGAGCTCCTCGAGAAGATGAACGAGCGGTTGCGGGTGGTCATCCCGCTCACCCTCATCATCATCATCGTCCTCCTGCTCTGGCACTTCCGGAACGTCACCGAGGTGCTCATCGTCCTGCTCTCGATCCCGTTCGCGCTGGTGGGAAGCGTCTGGCTGCTCTGGCTGCTCGACTACCGGCTCTCCACGGCGGTGTGGGTGGGGATCATCGCGCTGGTGGGGCTGGCGGCCCAGACCGGCATCGTCATGATCGTGTACATCGACACCGCCTACGAGCGGCGCCGGGCGGCCGGGAAGATCCGCGACCTGGACGACATCATCTGGGCCCACATGGAGGGCACGGTGATGCGGGTGCGCCCCAAGCTCATGACCGTGGGGACGATGCTGGTGGGCCTCCTCCCGCTGCTCTGGGCCACCGGATCGGGCGCCGACGTCATGAAGCGCATCGCCGCGCCCATGGTGGGGGGGCTCATCACCTCGGCCTTCCTGACCCTCGAGATCATCCCGGTGGTCTACACGTACTGGAGGTACGAGCAACTGCTCTGGGAGCGGCTCGCTCCCCTCGACGCGGCCCGCCTTCGCCGGCTGCGCCTGCTCACCGCGATCCAGCAGGCCGGATGGGTGATCCTGCTGGCCATCGGCGGCGCCGCCGTCTACACGGAGTGGCCGCGGTCCCTGCTGGCGGGAACCCTGGTCGTCCCGGCGCTGGCCATCGCCGGCGGCCTCTTCCTCTACCTCCGGGAGCGTCCGGCGGCACGGCGGCTGGTGTGGCCGGAGGCGGGCCGGAAGGCCGCTGCATGAGGACGGCGACCGTACACCTTGCCCCAGCGCTGCACTTCGGCTAATTTCCGCGCCCCGACCCCATCGTCTAGAGGCCCAGGACTCGGCCCTTTCAAGGCTGCAACCGCGGTTCGAATCCGCGTGGGGTCACTTCACCGCCCGTTCCTGCTTGCAGGAACGGGCAAGTCTTTCCGGGCGGCCTCCGCGCTCGCGATCCCCATCATGGCGCCTCCCCCGCCTGCCTTCGGAGTTCGAGGAGCGCCTCGACCTCGGCCGCGAAGCCCGCCAGGACCCCCGCCGGGTCGGGGATCACCGTCCTGTCGCACTGGAGCCCGAGCCAGACCCGGCCGGCGTAGCTGAGCAGCGAGACGCCAAGCGCCAGCCGTCCGGCGCTGGGAACCCAGAACATCGCCTCGCGCAGCGGGGCCCCGGCGATGGAGATCTCCCGCTTCGGGCCCACCACGTTGGTGACCACCGCGGTTCCCTTGGCCGCGAAGATCCGGAGCGCAAGGTCGAAGACCGGGCGGGGGGCCATGCCCATGGCCCAGAGGACCTGGTAGACGGCCACCGGCTGGGGCGAGTCCTTGAGGGCGCGCATCCGGCGGCGAACCTCGAAGAGCCGGTCGAGGGGATCCTCGATCCCCACCGGGAGCGCCAGGAACACCAGGCCGAAGCGGTTTCCCAGCCGGCCGGCGGCCTCCGGGCGCCTGAGGTTCACCGGCACGACGCCCCGCACGTCCACCTCCCGGAGCGTCTCCCCCCGGGCCAGCAGGGAACGGCGAAGGGCGCCGGCCAGCGCCGCCATGAGGACGTCGTTCACCGTGGAGCCGGTGGCGCGGCCGATGGCCTTGAAATCGTCGAGGTCGAAGGCACGCGACCAGGCAGCCACCTTCTCCCGGCCCAGCGTCCCCTTCAGCCCGGTGGGCGGATCGTCCGGTAGCGCCAGGAGGCCGAGGAGCGCGCCGGCGCTCCCCGAGGCGAGCCGCGCCAGGTCCCCGATGCGCCCGGGGTGGCCCAGCAGGGCCGTGGCGCCTCGCAGCGTCTTTTCACCCAAGGTGATAGCGAAGGAGGCGCGCGGCCTCGAGGGTCGCCGCTCCGGCTCGGGCGCGCCGTCCGCCATCGAGAGCAGCACGTGGACCAGCGCCAGCCCGTCGCCGATGCAGTGGTGGATCCGGGCGACGATCGCCGACCCTCCCTGGAAGTGCTCGACGATGTGCACCGACCAGAGCGGCCGGTCGGCAGGCAGCGGCTCGGAGAGCAGCCGGCTCACGAAGGCCTGGAGCGCCGGCTCGCCCGCCCCGGACCCGAGGCGGACCACCTCCAGGTGGCGGTCGAGGTCGAAGTCCGGGTCCGGCTCCCAGGCCGGCAATCCCAGGCCGGCGAACGGAGGGACGACGCGGCTGGTGAACCGGCGGAAGCGCAGGAGCCGCATTCTCGATCAGCTCGCGCAGGCGGGCCGCCCGAACCGGCGCGCCCAGCACCAGCACGCCGGTGACCACCATGAGGTTCACCGGATCGTCCATGCGCAGCCAGGAAGCGTCGACGTTCCGGAAGGGGGTGCGCATGGCGGTCAGGCGAGCAGGTGGTCGAGCCCGCTCTTCTTCAGCCAGGCCCGGTAGACGGGGTGGACGGGGTTCGTCACCGGCGCGAGCTGCAGGAGCGTGAGGGGTGGGCCGGAGAGCTTCACGCGTCCCAGCGCGATCGCCAGCGGCACGCTCTCCTTGCCCTGGAAGAACCGGTTCGCCACGTCGCTCGACATGCGCATGGTCACCACGGGCTCCCAGTCGGCGGCCCCCCAGGTCCAGCGCAGGAACCTCCCCTGCGCCTCCTCGGACTCGGGTGCCCCGGTCACGTTGAACTCGAGCCCCAGGTCGGTGAGGAGGAAACGGTGCGGGGCGTGGGCGTCGCGCAGCTTGCGCCCGACCTCGGGCGTCTCGTTCATGAGCTCGAAGATGCGCTCGAAGACGCGACGGAACTCGGCCTCGTCGCGGAAACCCTTCATGGCGCCGCTCCCGGCGAGGCCGCCGGAGCCCCGCGGGGAAGGCGCGCGACCGCCTCCTGGATGGTCTCGCAGGCCGCCCGGTCGTCGGCCGGCTCCCGCCCCCCGCCTTGGCAGAGCCCCGCGTACGCCCGCAGGATCCCGGGGCACTCGCTGGCGCCGGAGTAGGCCATCTCCTCCTCGCACTTCTGCGCCAGGATGGCGGCCATGAGGAGGTTCGCCTCCGCCTCGGTGGGCGCGTTCAGCCCGAGCAGCTCGGGGTTCGCCAGCATGGTGTCGCGGATGGGCTGGCGGACGGCGCGGAAGTCCTTGAGGCTCCCGCACACCAGGGCGGCGCGCCCGACCAGGCGGCGGACGTAGACGTCGACGACCTCCCGGGTCTCCCCGTCGTCGCGGGTCTTCGCGTGGAAGCGCGCGACCCGGTCGACGCTGCGCGCAGCCCTCTGGAGCGCGTGGCAGTCGTCGGTGCCGGCCAGCGAGGTGAGGATGGCCCGGACCGCGGCGCGACGGACGTCGTCGAGCTTGTCGCGAGGCGCGCCCCGGAGCTCCTGGGAGAGCGACTCCTCGAGCATGATCATGGCCTTCTCGTCGTAGATCGGGTCCCGGACGAACTCCTGGAGGAGCGCGTACCCGACCAGCCGCTTGTCGGCGTTCGCCGAGTCGGTGGCCAGCATGCTGGTCTCGAAGAAGGCCCGGTACTTGTCGGCCTGGCTGGCGCGGGCGAACTCCTTGTTCCACTTCTCCTGCTCGGTCCGGTCGCGGTGCTCCTGCTGCTGCTTGTTGGTCCAGGACTGGTAGGCATTCACCATCAGTCCGGCCAGGGCCACGTAGCCCACCAGGGCCGGGCCGGCGAGGGCGAACCGGGAGCGGCGCGCGGTCCGCTCCGCCCGGAGCCGGTGCAACTCCTCGGCGGCCTTCATGCGCTGCAACTCGTCCAGGCTGGCGGTCCGGGCCAGGTCGGCCGGGTCGGCGTCTGGATCGGGGGCCGGGGGGGTCGGGTCTGCCATGGCGCGAGCGTACCTCGACCCTTGCCAGATTGGCGCCCGCGGCACGGCGGGAGCTTGCCAGAATGGCAGGACGCCCCGGCCGGGGGCGCGCAAGCGCCCGGACCCACGCAGGTTCGTGTCGGGCACGCCGGTTGCTCCACCAGGCCCGGCCCCGGATCCCTCCCCGGGGCACGGAGGTCCCAATGGAAACCTTTTCCCGCCGCCTGAACCCGCTCGTGCTCCTCGTGGAGGACGACCCTGGCCTCCGCGAGGCGGTGGTCCGCGGCCTCACCAAGGCCGGCTACCAGGTCGCCTCGGCAGGAAGCCGCCGGGAGGCGGTGCAGTCGGCCCACGACCTGAACCCGGACGCGGTTGTGATGGACGTCCTCCTCCCGGATGGCGAGGGACCCACGGCCGCCCGGGAGATCCGCAGCCAGGCCGGAATGGCCGCCGTCCCGGTGCTCTTCGTGACCGCCAAGGCCCCGGCCGCGGTGGGGGACACGCTCTTCCCGGCACCGGTGCTCTTCAAGCCGTTCACCTACCGGCAACTGGTCGCGTCGGTGCGCTCACTGGTCACGGGTCCCCGATCCGTCGCGCCAGTCCGGTGACGGGGGGCTGGAATCCCTTCCCGCGCGGGGCCACGGAGAGGGACATCTCCACCAGGTCCGCTCCGCGCCGCGCGTGGACCAGCCGGAACCGGGGACCGGCCGCCCCGGGCTCGCTCTCGAAGATGAGCGTTCCCGCCTCGTTGCGGACCGCGCAGCGGACGACCTTCCCCTGATCGTCCCAGAACATGGCCTGGAGGCCATTTCCCTTCGGGTAGAGGACCATCAGGTCCTCGTGCACCGCTCCCTCGGTCTCGCCCGGGAGCGGCGCGAACTCCGACCGGCTTCGCCGCACGGCCACCTTGCCGTCGAGGTCGATCGAGAAGATGAACCCCCCGCCGGTCGCCTCCCCGGGCTTGCCAGCCGCCTCCACCCTCCAGGTGCCGACGAGGAAGCGCACGGCGGACCAGGGGTCGGCCTGCCGGTGCGCCGGTGCCGCCGGGGGTGGCGCGGCAGGCCGGGCAGCGGGAGGCGCGGCGAGCAGCAGCGACAGGGCGAGGGCCGGGAGAGGCATCAGCCATCCTCGATACCAAGGAAGGTGAAGAAGTCCACGAATTGCTCGAACGGTGCGGGACCCAGGGGTGACGGCGACCCTCCGTCGGGGCATCCCAAGTGGGCAGTATCCTTGAGGGTCAGGGACGGCCTCCCGGTTGCAGCTCAGTGTAGGTGCATGACGACTCTGCGCCTCGCCCTTGCCTTGGCCGCCGCCGCCGTCGGCGCTCCGGCCTGGGGTGGCAATGCGACGGGCTCGTTCGCGGTGACGCTCCGGGTCCTGCCGCGTGTCCGGACCGGCCTCCCGGGGGGACAGCGCGCCGCCTTCGTGAGCACGGCGGGAGCCCCTGCCCTTCCCTGCGGAGCGGAGAACTCGGCAACCTGCATCGCGGCCGCAGCCGCCGCGGCGAGGAGCGCCACCCCGTCGCACGCATCGGTGATCGTCACGGTGATTCCCGACGGCTCGCCGACGGCCGTGGTCGACCGCTGACCTATCGCGCCGCAACGCGCGGCTGAGGATCACATCTCACCGTGCCCAGGTCCTGGACTCCCGCCGTCTCCGGAATGGCGAGCGACGCCCTGCAGGTTCCACCGCGCCATGTGACCTCCGCAGCATGGGTGCCGGGGCGAGCTCCCTCCAGGAAGAACCGGCCGTCCCTGGAGGTGGCCGCGCGAAGCTCCGTGCCATCCTGCACCACCACGAGCTCGCCTCCACCCGGGGCTGCCGGAGCACCCGCGGCGAGCTCGAGACGCCCGACGACGGCCCGGATTGGCGTGACGTCGAACCGAACCACCATGCCGCCCTTGCGGAACGGCGCCACCAGCTGCTCGACCTTTCCCACCTCGTAGTCCATGGGGATGTCGGCAGCGCGAATGGAGAGGCGGTTGGAGTAGCGGGCGAGGAGGGAGGGCACGAGGAGGTCCCCCTGATCGTCCGTCACGCCCGCCACCTGGTTCTCGAGGTAGGTCGTCACTCCCGGCACGCCCACGCGAACGAGCGCGTAGGCGTCCTCCACCGGGCGGGTGGCGAAGACCCGGTCTCCTGCGACGACGATGCCTCCGGCGGCTCGGATCGCCCCCGTCGTCATCGAGTTCAGCTGGTCCAGCTGTGCCTCGTAGCGTCCGAAGCCGGTCTGAACCTGGGCGAGCCCTGAGGCGCGTGTCGTCGCCTGCGCCAGGTCTCCTTCCACCCGGTACCCGTATCCCGGCCCGATCGGCAGTGGACGCGCGACACCGGCGCTTCCCGCGGCACCCTGGGTGCCGACGCCGCCGCCGGCCTGGGCGGTCGTCTGGTTGCCTAGCGCCCAGGAGAAGGAGAGCAACCCGCTCGAACCCGGCGACGGCCCGCCGACGGACTGGGTCGCGGACGCGAGGACCGTGAGGCCCTCGCCGAGGTAGCAGCTGACGCGAACGGTCGCCTGAGCCGAGTCGCTCGCCACGCGCCATCGCGACGCCACCACGTCCAGCCCGAGGTTCACCCGGTCGAGCGGGACCACGGAGAAGTTCGCTCCGAGGTCGGCGAGCGATCGGTCCTGCCACGGGTCGAGCGCCGCGGTCGCGAATCCGGTGGTGGAGCCGCGCAGCCGGAGGCCGCCGCCCCAGCGCCTTCCCGACCACGCCCATCCGAGTGCCCCGGCAGCGCCGCCCGTCCCCTGGGCAACGCTTCCGACGACCTCGGCGTCGATCTGGCCGAAGATCGTGCCCACGGTGATCGAGGGACCGCCCATCACGCGATCGAGCGATGCCTCCGCCCTTCCACCGAGCGTGAGGACGTCGTCGACCCCGATCCGGTGCCGTCCCAGCGCGACCGGGCGCCCGTAGGCGATGCTCGACGACTCGATCTGGTTCCGGACGAACCCGACCGTGTAGGCGAAGTCGCTGAGCCCCGGCGCGAGCAGGGATGGAGCCATGTTGGCGCGGAGGTCGAAGACCTGCTCGCGCCCGAAGGCATCCCGCACCACGGTGCGCACGTCGCTTGCCCCGCTCACGACCGGGATGTTGGTGAGGTCGAGGGTCCCCGCCGGGATCGACTGCTGCCGGACCATCATCCCGTTCACCCAGACCTCGACGGTCGAGGGCGTGGCCGCGAATGCGGTGAAGGACGGGCGGGGCGCGACCACCAGGTAGGGGTCGAGGCGGAAGTTGCGGGCCCAGGTCACTCCCCCCACGACCCCCGACGAGCCTATCGCGCCCGCCGACACCACCGCGTCGCCCACCACCAGGGTTTCGAGGCGGGACAGGAGGTCGTAGGTGAAGGCGGAGATCCCCCGCACTGGCTGCCCGGATGGCTGGATCGCGAAGGCGGAAGAGAGAAGCGCGGGCCCGGAGCTCACACCGGCCTCGCCGAATCCCGACGCCATTCCCCCGAGGTCGACCTGTGCCGCGTAGTTGACGAACCCGCTCGTGGCGTCGCCCAGGAGCGTCCCCGCCGGCCGCTCGTTCCCGATGTCGATGCGACCGGAAGCCATGAGCGCCGGGCCGACGGTGAGGTCGAGCGTGAGCGTCCGCTCGTCGAGCCCGAAGCGGAGCTGCGGCGCGAGGGACCGGAGCGACACCCACTCCCTGCCATCCTGCCGGCGGCGCAGCCCCTCGAAGCTCTGGACCCCGTACTCGGCCAGGGCCTCTATGGGGAGCCAGGCGTCCTCGCCCTCGAGCAGGACGAGCGACTCCCCCTTCCGCTGGCCGTTCATGCGGACGTCGAGGCTGGCCCGGAGCGTTTGCGAGAAGGCGGCAAGGTCCGGCGCGGCGGCGAGCGCCGGGGCTGCATCGAGCGAGAGGCCGAGCGCCACCGCCACGATGACGAGGCGTCGATCCACGGCTTACGGCGTGCACGGAGCTGGCTTGACGAGCCTGGCGCGGATGACTTCGCCCACGAGCTGGGCCGAGACCTCGAACTCCCGGACGGAGGGGCACGCCTCCAGCGGAATGGGCGCCTGGTACTCCCGGACGCCCCCCGCGAGCACGTACCAGGCCGCCAGGTCGGACTCGAATGCAACCTTGCCCCCGGCCGCGAGCCCGACCAGCTTGACCGAATCCGGCCTCACGTGAACGGTACCCTCGTTCACGAGGCGAAACGTGACCTTCCCGGCCTGCACGGCGAGGTCGGCGATGATCACCTTCTCCACTGGCTTCGCCGGGGCAAGGAACACCGGGATGAGCAGGCGCGTGAGCATCCGTACCTGTGCTCCGTCCTCGGGCGTCTCCGGGGGCGCCATCTCCTGGAGGATGATCCGGTAGGTCCTCTCCACGGCGCCAAAGGGGACGACCGCGCCGACGCGAACGTTCCGCTCCTCTCCCGGCGCGATCGTGAGGACCGGGGGGTACACCGCGATCTCCTCCGTGGGGGACAGGTTCATCTCGCCGGTCACACCCTGGCTCCAGGCGCGCGCCTGGAGCTCGAAGCGCGTCGTCTCCTTGCCCTGGTTGCGAACGGCGACGATGGCGCTCCGGGTGGCCGGGGAGAGGGTCACCAGGACCGGACCGACCTGCACCTCCGCCGCGTGCGCCGCCCCGGCGCCCGTCAGGAGCACGGAGGCGAGGGCGGCGGCGAGACGGTGGCGCATCGCTAGTAGGTCACCGTGACGAGGACGGTGTCTGAGTAGTTTCCCGCCGGTACGTCGGCGCCGATTCCGGGTCGGACCGTGGCGACGTAGTCACGTGGGGCCGAGGTCGTGATGTCGGTCGCCGGCACCACGAGCGCATTCGTCGTCCAGGAGGTGGTCCCGCCGGGCTGGAGGACCGCGTAGGGGATGGACCCGCCCGCTCCCGTCATGCTGAAGCCGTTGTTCGAGCTGAGCGCGACGCTGTAGCCCGTGCCCCGGACGCACCGGACGGAGATGGTTCCCGTGGCGCTCAACTGGGCCGTGGAAACGGGGTCGTACGCAGAGAAGTTGACCGCCGCCGCCGGTCCCGCAACGACGCAGGACTTCGCGACCGTGGCCGAGACGACCATGTTGGCGGTGGTGCTCTGGGCCTGGGCAAGTCCGGGGGCAGCGGCGCCGACCGCGACCGCGGCAGCGAGAAGGAGCTTCGGGAGAGTGCGCATTGGGTGACCTTTCGTTCGGCTTCGGTTCGCTGTTTTCGGGCAGCACGCCCGAATTCCTGGCGGGTGGTTCCAAGCACACCCGGTGCCAAGACCCGCCCCTGCCAAGCCTTTGTTCTTCCAGGCTGTAAGTGGATGTCGTCTGACGAATCTCGTCACATCCCGTCCATGTCTACTGCCACGTCCCGGCAGGAGAAATCGGCGGGCAGCGTACAGGCGGGTACTCCCGAGGCAAGAAAACGGCGGGCCTCGAACCGTCACGGACTGAAGTGGCACGGACCCGGGTGCGAGATAACATGCCCCGGGTGGACTACCTTCGAACCGCCGCGGCCGTCAGCCTGATCGCCCTTGCGAGCAACGCCCACGCCGTGTGCACGATCTTCACCGCGGCGGGGCCTGCCTTCGGCACCTATGACACCCTGTCGCCCGCCCCGCTCGACGGCGTGGGGACCATCTCGTACCGGTGCACGCCCCCAAGGCCCACGGTCCAGATCTCGACCGGGAGCTCGGGGAGTTACTCGGCGAGAACCATGCGGAGCGGAGCGGCGACGCTCAGGTACAACCTCTACGTGGACGCGGCGCGGAGCAGGGTCTGGGGCGACGGGAGCGCCGGGACCTTCACCGATTCGCCGAACCCGGGAAACGTCACGCGGTCCATCCCCGTCTACGGGCGTATCCCGCCCAATCAGGACGCAGCCTCGGGATCCTATTCTGATACGATCCTCGTCTCTTTCGTGTTCTGACGGAGGCGTGCCCGTGAACGGAAATCGGTGGACGCTCCTCGCCTCGATGCTGGTCGCCGGGCAGCTCGCCCTGGCCCTTCCTGGAACCGCCTCCGCCGAGGACGCCTGCCTCGACGACGCGAAGCGGCTCTGCTCCACCATCCCCGCCGGGCAGGGGCGGGTCTACTACTGCCTGCGCTCCAGCTGGAACCAGCTGTCGGACGGCTGCCAGCAGCTCCTCGACTGGTCCCGGAAGCGGGCCAACGAGGTGGCGCTCGACTGCCAGGCGGACGCGTTCGCCTACTGCCAGGGAGTGCCGCCCGGCAAGGGACGCCTCTACGCCTGCCTGGCCGGGCACCGCGACCAGATCTCCTCGGAGTGCAGGAAGGCGCTCACCGCCGTGGACTGGTTCAACTCGGCATGTGGGGCCGACCGGGAGCGGCTCTGCGCCGGAGTGCCCCAGGCCGACGGCGGCGTCATCGCCTGCCTGGTGACGGCCAGGGAGCGGCTCTCGCCCGCCTGCCAGGCCGTGTTCTGGCCTTGATCCGACTGCGTCGCCCGCACGGCGGCCGAAGAATCGTTTACTGATCGGCGTCAACGACCGAGCCGGGTCGCCGGGGGGAATCTCGGGTCCTTGAGACACGCCCCCCTCCTCCTGGCCCCGCTGCTCCTCGCCGCGGCGTGCGCCCACGTACCGGCGAATCCCACCGCCCTGGGTGGCATCGAGATCCAGCAGGCCGGAGGAGACGAGGAGGCCCGGCTCCAGATCGCCCGGGTGCTTCCGGACGCACTGGGCCGGGTCGAGAGGTGGGGGAGCTTCGCCTCTCCCATGGTCATCCGAATCCAGCCGACGAGCGAGAGCCTCGCGGCAGCGGCCGGGCGACCAGGAGACACGTGGCTGCGCGGGTGGGCCCGGCCCGGGACGGTGGACATCCAGTCTCCGCGCACATGGAGCCGCGGGCGCGCCAGCGACGCAGCCGTGGCGACGCTTCTGACCCACGAGCTGACCCACTGCCTGCTCTTCCAGCGCCTCGGCGACCGGTGGGCCCGCCGGGACGTGCCGCCCTGGTTCGAGGAGGGCATGGCCTCGTTCACCGCTGGCGAACGGCACACCCGGGCGGACGTCTCGGCGCTGCTCCCGGCCGCGGCGAGCCGGCCCGGCGACCCGGCCCTGGCGTACGGAACCGCGGACCGGGCCTTTCGCTACCTCCTCGCCCGGCACGGCGAGGAGGCGGTGCGCGCCCTGCTGGACGGGCTGGGCGGCGGCCAGGCCTTCGCGTCCGCCTTCCGGAACGCAACCGGGTCGCCGGTCGCCGACTTCGAGGAGGCGCTTCGAGGCCACCTCGTGGCGGGCACCGCCTCCGCCTCGCTCAGGGAGAGTTCCACACGGAGGTGAGGAAGTCGCGCTGGACGCGTTCCTCCGCGGCCTCCTCGTCGGCGTCCTCCGTGTCGGTGGGCTCCATGCCTCCCGCGCCGTCGCGGAGTTCGGCGACCTCGACCTTGGACGTCGAGTGCCAGGCCGCCGCCTCGGCCTCCTGCTCCCGGATGAGCGCCTCGCTCTCCTCACCCTGCTCCGTCAGTCCCGAAGCGGGCGGGTCGTACGCGAGGGCGGGGACGGCCATCGACATCCCGATCGCTGCCAGCACTGCCCACCTGACCTGCCTCATGGCTCGCTCCTTCCCGCGGCCAGGCCCCCCCGGCCTGCCGCGGCGCGCGCGTTCCTAGGCGTTGGCGGGGCGGCTGGCCCGGTTCAGGCGGGTCGACCCGAGGAGAGGACACGCTCCGGGGGACAAAAAGAAGCGATACGCCCGGATCTCTCGCTCAGGCCCCGTCGCGCCAGGGAGTGGTGGCCCGGAGCGCCGCCAGGATCGCGCGGGAGCTGGGCGAGCGGTTGAGCGTGTAGAAGTGGATGCCGGGCGCGCCGCGCCGGAGCAGGTCCGCCGCCTGGAGGCTCGCGTAGGCGACGCCGAACTGCAGCGAGGCGTCCGCGTCGGCGCGCCTCACCTCCAGGGCCGCCTGCAGGGGCGGCGGAATGGACGCGCCGCACATCGCGGTGAAGCGCTCGATCTGGTCGACGCTGGTGAGCGGCATGACCCCGGGCAGGACCGGGGCGGAGATTCCCGCGGCCCGGGCCCGCTCCACGAACCGGAAGTAGTGGGCGTTCTCGAAGAAGAGCTGGGTCACGAGGAAGTCGACGCCGGCATCCACCTTCACCTTGAGGTGGGCCAGGTCGCGCGCCAGGTCGCGCGTCTCCGGGTGCCCCTCCGGGTAGGCCGCCGCCCCCACGCAGAAGCGCCACCGGTCGCCCTGGGAGCGGACGAACGCCACGAGGTCGCTCGCGTGCGCGAAGCCGTCCGGGTGGGGGGCGAAGCTCTTCTCGCCCCGAGGCGGGTCCCCCCGCAGGAGCAGGACGTTCTGGATCCCGGCGGCGGCGACCTCGTCTAGGACCCGGGCCACCTCGTCGCGCGGGGATCCCACGCAGGTGACGTGGGCCACCGGTTCGACCTCCACGTCGCGCTTGAGACGCTTGACCAGGTCGATGGTGCGGGCCCGCTCCGACCCCCCGGCGCCGTAGGTCACCGACACGAAGCCCGGGCCCAGCGGGCGGAGGGCCTCGACGGTCCGGAAGAGCTGCCGCTCCCCCTCGTCGGTGCGGGGAGGGAAGAACTCGAAGGAGAATACGGGCTCGCCGCGCTCCCGGGCGAACCGGAGGATGTCCGTGACCTTCACAGGGGCGCGAGTATATTCCGGCGGAGAGGACGCACGCGAGAATGAGCACCGAGAAGACCCCCCGGGCCGCCCGCTACATCACCCCCGAGGGCTTCCAGCGCATCTCGGCCGAGCACCAGCGCATCTGGACGGTGACGCGCCCGCGGGTCGTCGCCGAGGTCGAGGCCGCGGCGGCCCTCGGAGACCGCAGCGAGAACGCCGAGTACGTCTACGGGAAGAAGAAGCTGCGCGAGCTCGACCGCCGCCTGCGGGAACTCTCGGTGCGGATGGACACCCTCACCGTGGTGGAGCCGAGACCCAACCCCACGGGAAGGGCCTACTTCGGCGCGTGGGTCACGGTGGAGCACGAGGACGGGTCGGAGCGGCGATACCGCCTGGTGGGACCGGACGAGTTCGACGTGGACGCCGGCCTGATCAGCGTGGACGCGCCGCTGGGACGCGCCCTGCTCGGCAAGCGGGAAGGGGACGTCGTCGAGGTGCGTCGTCCGGCCGGGACCGTCGAGGTGACCGTGGTGGAGATCTCCTGGAGGGCGCGTCCGTGAGCGCGGCGCCCGAGGTGGTACGGGACCGGGCCGCGCAGGGCGCGCTGCTGGAGCGATTCGCCCGGGAGCACCCGGCCTCCCTCCTGTTCGACCCGTCCGGCCCGGCGCTCCTCGACGTCTTCTCCGGGAAGGCGCTGCCCGTCGACTGGAGCCGTGTCGAGGGATTGGCGGAGGCCAGGAATCGGGACACCGGTGCTCCCTACCTGGCCCTCCTCCGCGACGACGGGAGGCAGGTGATCCTTGCCGACGTCGGCATCGCCTTCGAACCCCTCACCGCGGCCGTCGGTCCCCTGCCCGGCCTCCCGCCGGTGGTCTGCTTCCGCGACTTCGCCGCCACCGCCGGGCGGATCGAGCACCTGCTCGTGGACCACCCCGGGGAGCCGGTCACCCGGGATCACCTCGACCTCTTCCTCTTCCTCGTCGCGCTGGTGGACGGAGCTCGGGCCGTGGGCTTCGACGTCTCGCCCGAGGAGCGCCGCCTGGACCGGATCCTGGGCGAGATCGAGGCCCGCCGGTCGGACGGGGGCGAAGCCGGGCCTCCGGCCTAGGCGGCGGGCTCCGGGGCGACCCCGGCCATCTCCACGAGCCGCTGCCAGAGGGCGTCGGACCCGGTGCCCTCCACCGCCGAGAACGGGATGGCCTCGCCGCGCGGCAGCCCCAGGTCGTCCTCCGCCGCCCGCAGCGCTGCGCCTCGCTTGCTCCGCACCATCTTGTCCATCTTGGTGACCGCCACCACCACGTGTCGCCCGGTGGATCTCAGGAAGGAGAGCGCCTCGTGATCGCTGGGCTGGGGCGGGTGCCTCCCGTCCACGATGAGGACCACCGCGCGGAGCGGCTCCCGTTCCCGCAGGTAGGTCTCGATCATGGCCACCCAGCGCTGCCGCTCGTCCTTCGAGACCTTGGCGTAACCGTAGCCGGGGAGGTCGGCGAAGCGGATCCGGGTCACCTTCCGTGAACCAGAGGGCTGGACCTCCAGCTCGAAGAACTGCAGGGCCCGGGTGCGGCCGGGGGTGTTGGAGACGCGGGCCAGCCCCTGCTTCCGGGAGAGCGCGTTCAGCATGGAGGACTTCCCCACGTTGCTGCGCCCCACGAAGGCGAACTCGGGGGCGTCGGGCGGCGGCGGCCAGTCCGGCCGGTTCACGGCGGTGCGGAGGAAGTCGGCGCGAAAGACGCGAAAGGGCATGGCGCGACTATAATGCCTCATGGTCCGGCGAAACCTCCTCCTCGCGGCACTTCCGCTCCTCCTCGTCCTTCCCGGGACGGCTTTCGCGCGCTCCTGGCAGGGAATCACCCCGGGCCAGAGCAACCAGGCCGACGTGGTGGCCCGCTTCGGCGAGCCTTCCACCAAGGGAAAGCTCGAGGGGCGCACCGCGCTCGTCTACAAGGGGGACCAGGCCATCTCCGGCACTCGCCAGGCCCAGTTCCTGGTGACCGAGGACGGGCGGGTGGCCGAGATCAACGTCTTCCCGGCCTCGCAACTGGAGAAGGACGCGGTGCTCGGCACCTTCGGGAAGGACCCCCAGAAGACCTTCACCGACGACTTCCGCACCGTGTGGCTCTACCGGGGGATCGGCGTCGTGGTCTTCTTCGGGAAGGACGGGGTGGTCGAGGCCATCCGGTTCCAGGCCGCCGACCGCTCGGCGCGCCCCGCTCCGGCCGCAGCGGACGGTCCGGCCGCGCCGAACGGCGCCACGGCGGTTCCGCCGGCGGCTGCGACGGCCCCGGCTGCCGGCGGACGCTGACGGTTCGCGTGCGCCTGGTCGGCCTCACGGGTGGCATCGCCAGCGGCAAGAGCACGCTCGCGGCTGCGCTGCGCGACCTGGGCGCGCCCGTGATCGACGCCGACGTGCTGGCCCGCGCGGTGGTTCGGCCGGGGCGCCCCGGCCCTCCAGGCGATCGTCCGGGAATTCGGGCCGGGTGTCCTCGCACCGGACGGCGAGCTCGACCGCAAGGCCATGGCTGCGCTGGTCTTTCCCGACCGGGCGGCGCGTGCACGCCTCGAGTCCATCGTCCACCCGGCCGTCCGGGCGGCGGTCGCCGCCGAGACCGCCCGGCTCGCCGCCTCCGGTCACGAGCTGGCCTTCTACGACGTCCCTCTGCTCTTCGAGCGCGGCCTCGAGCGGGAGGTCGACTGCGTGGTGGTCGTCCACGCGCCCCGCGCCCTCCAGCTCGAGCGCCTCCAGGCCCGGGACGGCATGACCCGCGCCGAGGCCGAGGCACGCCTCGAAGCCCAGCTCCCCATCGACGAGAAGGCCCGGCGCGCCGATGTGGTGGTCGGGAACGAGGGGGACCTGGACGCCCTCCGCGCCCGCGCCGCCCCGCTCCTCGCGGCCCTGCGGGCCGGCCTGGGGCGTCGGCTTCCCAACGCGCCGCCGGCGCGTTATTGACGGGAACGATGCCAGACACGGTCGGCACCACCCTCTTCACCGGCTACCCGGGCTTCATCGGGCGCCGCCTCGTCCACCGCATGCTGGAGGGCGGCTTCCCGGGGCGGCTGGTCCTGCTCGTCCAGCCCACGCACGCCGCCGCCGCGCGTGCCGAGGTGGCGCGCCACGCGCCGGCCCGGGTCGAGGTCTGGGAGGGCGACGTCTCGGCAATGCACCTCGGCCTCTCCGGCGGCGAGTGGAAGTCGCTGGTCCGCGACGTCAGCAGCGTCTGGCACCTGGCTGCCGCGTCCCGGCTCGACTCGGCCAGCGACGTGGCCCGCCGCGTGAACGTCGAGGGCACCCGCAACGTCCTCGAGCTGGCCCGGGCTGCGGCCCGCCCTCCCCGGCTCCACCACTTCTCCTCCGCCTTCGTGGCCGGCGACCGCCGGGGCGTCATCATGGAGGACGAGCTCATGGCGGGGCAGCGCTTTCGCACCCCGTACGAGCAGAGCAAGGCGCGCGCCGAGGAGCTGGTCCGCCGCGCCATGGGCGACGTCCCCACCACCATCTACCGGCCCGCCATCGTGGTGGGCGACTCCCGCACCGGGGAGATCGACCGGTTCGAGGGCCCCTACTACCTGGCCATCCTGCTCGTCACCTCTCCGCTGGCGGTTCCCCTGCCCCTCCCCGGCGACGGCGGCGCGCCGCTCAACGTGGTCCCGGTCGACTTCCTCGTCGAGGCGACGCTGTCCATCGCCCGCAACCCGGCCTCGGTGGGGAAGACGGTTCACCTCGTCGATCCCGCGCCCCTCTCGGCCCGCCGGGTCTACGAGATGATCGCCCAGCGCGCGCACCGACGCATGCCGCGGGTATCGCTTCCCCACAAGATGGTCGACGCGGTCCTCTCCTTGCCCATCCTGGAGCGCTTCTCGCGCCAGCAGCGGGCCGCCATCGAGTCGGTGAACCAGCTCGCCTTCTACAATCCCCACAACCTGCTCGAGCTCCTCGACGGAACCGGCATCCGCTGTCCGCCCATCACCTCGTACCTCGACCGGCTCATCGAGTTCGTCCGCCACCACTTCGAGCAGCGCCAGGCCGCGACCCGGGAGGCGGACGAGGACCCGCTGGCCCCGCCCGAGCCCTCCCCGGAGGAATCCCCGTGAAGAGTGCGTGCGACTTCCACGTCGGGGACTCGTTCGAGCTGGTTCGGGAGGCCGACCGCTACCGGCCGATCTACTACGCGGCGGTGTCCGGCGACTTCAACCCCATCCACATCGACCGGGAGATCGGGCGGGCGGCCGGTTTCCCCGACGCCATCCTCCAGGGCATGTGCACCATGGCCTGGCTGGCCGACGCCTGCTCCACCTACCTGGGCGGACCGGCGCGCGTGAAGGGGCTGCGGGTTCGCTTCTCGCGTCCGGTGGTCGTGGGCGACGTGGTCACCTTCCGCGGACGTTGCGTGGCCGTGGAGGGACCGGTGGTCCGCCTCCAGGTGGAGGCCCGGAACCAGCGCGGCGAGGAGGTCCTCAAGGGGGCCACCGCCGAGGGCTGGGTGGAGGAAGCCTGATGGCCATCGACCCGCGCCACGTGGGACGACGCTACGGCCCGTTCCGCAACACGATCTGCGCCGAGCACATCCGCGCCTTCACCATCGCCGCCTCCGGCGGGGTCCCCGGCTACTCCTGGACCGCGCAAGGCGGCGGCGTCGACGAGGACACCGGGAACCTCGCTCCAGACGGCGCGCTGGTGGCTCCCCCCACCTTCGGCGTGACCTTCGCCATGAAGCCCTTCGCGCTCGCCTGCTCCGACCCGGAGCTGGGCCTGGACCTGCTCCGGCTGCTCCACGCCGAGCAGGAGTTCGAGCACGGCGCTCCGGTTCGGCCCGGTGACGAGCTGACCACGGAGGGGGAGATCGTCGAGATCCGGAGCCGCGGGACGCTCGACTTCCTGACCGTGCGCACCGAGACGGTGAACGGCTCGGGCGAGCGGGTGCTGGTGGCACGCTGGACGGCGGTCGTCCGGGGTTGATCGCGCCGGGCGCCGCCGTCAGCGGATGACGCCCTCGGCGACCAGCGACGCGAGGATCCGGGCGGTGTCGAGGCGCGGGAGGCCGGAGAGCGCGAACAGGTCCTCGTAGCTCACCGTCCCGTCGATCTGCGCGAGCAGGAATCCGGCCCGGTGGTCCAGGTTGAGCCAGAGGACCTCCTCCGGGTGGATGGCGAGCCGCGGCCGGGTGCCCAGCGATCCCAGCTTGGACTCGTACATCGCCACCAGCGTCGACTCGTTCTGGCGGAGGTAGGCCCGGGCCTCGGCGTGGGTGGCGTCGACGCGGAGGATTCGCTCGATCATCTCGAGCGACCCGCTGAAATCGCCCAGGGCGAAGAGCTCGCGCGCTCCCTCCATCCAGAGGGCGACGTCGCCGGCCGGGGGCGGTCGGGACGGTGGACGCTGGTCGGCGACCAGGGGACGGATGTCGGACTTCTCGTCGACCGCTCCGAGGTCGAGGCCGGCGCCCTCCTCGACCAGGACGGTCGCCGATGCGGCCGGGCCGGCGTCCCAGGGCGACGGAGCGAAGGCCGGCTCCGGGCGCGCCGGGGCGGCGGGCGCGGCTCCGGGCCGTCCGGGACGCTCTCCCCGGACCTGCCTGAGGTAGGCGCGGACCCTCTCGCTCTGCGGGTCGAGCTCGAGCGCCTGGAGCCAGAGCCGCTCCGCCTCGGCCGAGTCGCCTCGCGTGTAGGCCTTCACTCCCTGGTCGAGCAGCTCGGCGACGGTGGCCATCTAGGAGCCCTTCTCCCCGGGGACGACCGCCCCGCCCGCCAGCCCCTTGAACAGCTGGAGGGCCCGGTCGAGCTGCTCCTCGACCGCGATCATCTGCTGGAGGTCCTGGGAATCGATGGCCGTGCGGGCCCGCCCGACGACCTCCTCGGCCCGCTGCACCGCGTCCTTGCCGAAACGGCTGCGCGAGAGCGCCTCCTTCACCGCGGGAGACAGGGACTCGATCTCGGAGATGACGGCCCGGGTGCGATCGCGGAGCCGCTCGAAGTCCCCGACCTGACGGCGGGTCAGCATCTCGTCGAGGTTCTCCTCGAGGATGCGCCGCATCTCGGTCTCGGTCAGGCCGGAGGTGGCGGTGACCGTGATGGACTGGCGCGTCCCGGTGGCCGAGTCGCGGGCCGAGACCCCCACGATGCCGTCGGCGCTGATGTCGAAGGTGACCTCGATCTCGACCTCCCCGCGCCGGGCCGGCCGGATCCCCTCGAGCACGAACTCCCCGAGCAGCTCGTTCTCCACGGCCTTGTCGCTGGCTCCCTGGAGCACGGCGATGCGCACCGCGGTCTGGTCGTCCTGGACCGTGGAGAACAGGTGGGACTGGCTGGTGGGGACCGTGGTGTTCCGGGGGATGATGGTGGCGAAGTAGCCGCCCACCACCATGATGCCGAGGTTCTGCGGGGTGACGTCGAGGAGGAGGACCTCCTTGCCCTTCTGTGGATGGAGGAGCGCGTGCGCCTGGATGGCTGCGCCGAGCGCCACCACCTCCTCGGGATGGACCCCCCGGGACGGCTCCCGGCCGAAGTAGCCCTTCACGGCCTGCTGGACGCGGGGCATCCGGGTCATGCCTCCCACCAGCAGCACCTCGCCGATCTGGGACGTGCGGATCCCGGCGTCGCGCAGGGTCCGGTCGGCCACCGAGATGGTCCGGTCCACCAGGTCCTGGGTGAGGTCCTCGAGCTTCTCCCGGGTGAGCTGGCGGTCGAGGTGGAGCGCCGCCTTCCCCTCCGAGCCGCTGGCCAGGAACGGCAGGTGGATGGACGCCTGTCGCCCCTCGGAGAGCTCGACCTTGGCCCGCTCGGCGGCGTCGCGAAGCCGCTGCAGCGCCATCTTGTCCTGTCGCAGGTCGATGGCCTGGTGCTCCTGGGCGAAGGAGAAGACCAGCCAGTCGATGATCCTCCGGTCGAAGTCCTCGCCGCCCAGGTAGGTGTCGCCCCCCACCGCGATGACGTCGTAGACGCTCTTGCCCACGTCGAGGATGGAGACGTCGAAGGTGCCTCCGCCCAGGTCGAAGACGACCACCTTCTTCTCCATCTGCTTCCCGAACCCGTAGGCCAGGGCAGCCGAGGTGGGCTCGTTGATGATGCGCACGACCTCCAGCCCGGCGATGCGCCCGGCGTCCTTGGTGGCCTTTCGCTGCCCGTCGTTGAAGTAGGCGGGAACGGTGACCACCGCCTTGGTCACGCGCCGCCCGAAGAAGGCCTCGGCGTCCGCCTTGAGCTCGGCCAGGACCAGCGCGCTGACCTCGGGGATGGAGAAGGCGCGCCCGCCCAGCATGGCCCGGATGTCGTTTCCCTCCGGCCCGGGGACGAGCTCGTAGGGCAGCACCTTGCGTGCGTCCTCGACCTCGGGGGAGCCCCAGCGGCGGCCGATCAGCCGCTTGGCCGCGTAGGCCGTGTTCTCGGCGTTGGTGATGGCCTGCCGCTTGGCCATGTGCCCGACCAGCCGCTTGCCGTTCCTGGCCACCGCCACCACCGAGGGAGTGAGCGTCTGGCCGGTGCGGCTCGCGATGACCCGGGGCACGCCGTCGATGACGGTTGCGACGACCGAGTTGGTCGTGCCCAGGTCGATTCCGATGAAGGGCTCGTTCTCGTTCATCTCAGGAAGCTCCATCGCAGCTTGCGGAGGCGCTCCCGCGCTCCGGCCAGGCCTTCGTCGAGCTCCAGCGCGCGCTCGAGCGCCCGCTTCGCCCCGGTGTGGTCGCCCTGGACGGCCAGGACCTCCCCCAGGACCTCGTGGGCGGTGGCCAGCGAAGGGGCGCTGCGCACCACGGCCTCGGCCCGGAGGCGGGCCGTCTCCAGCGCGCCCCGCTCGAGGGCGACACGGGCGGCGTAGACTCCGTAGCGCGGCTCGCCGGGCTCGGCCTCGGCAGCGGCCTCGGCGAGCACCTGGGCGCGGTCGAGGTCGTGCTGGAGCTCGGCGGCGCGGGCCTTCTCCCACAGTTCCCGCGCCCTGGCGGAGGAGGCCTTGCGCCGGGCCTGCTCGGCGAGCGCGCGGGCCTCCGTGGCGCTGGGATCCATGGCGCTCGCGGTCATGAGGTCGCGGGCGGCGTCGGCGAATCGCTCCTCCTGCATGGCCCGGCGACCGCGCTCGACGAGTTCCCGGACCCGTGCAACCCGGGAGACCATGGGGTTGTTGCGCGCCATGCGGGCACGCCGCTCCCGGGACCGCTCGTCGTTCTCGATCTGGCGCGCCGCCGCCCGGGCGACCTCCTCGGGCGGCGCCGTTCGCCGGGCGTAGTCCGCCCGGGAGCCCTCTTCCCCGAGGACGTCGCGCGCCTCGGTGAGGCGCCGGAAGATCCGCTCCAGCCGCCCGCGGAAGGAGCCCAGTCGCTGCCCAGGGTACCGGTCGGGGTGGAACAGCTTCGCCTTCTCCCGGTACGCGTCCCGGGCCTGCTCGGCGGGAGCGTTCCAGGGGATGCCGAGCACCTGCCAGTGGGTCCAGCCGTCCATCGACGCGACGAAGTAGAGGATCTCCCGACGACGACCGGGGTCGATGTCGACGTCCTCGGACAAATCCGCAGGATTGAAGAGGAATCCGCGATACCGGTCGGCTTGCACTCCGCCCGAATGTAGCCCCCGCGCCTCTCCAGGGTCAACGCCCGGGCCGATCACCGGGGTGCGAGGAGGAACTCGAGGAGGGCCTTCTGGGCGTGGAGCCTGTTCTCGGCCTCGTCGAAGACGGCCGACTGGGGCCCTTCCAGGACCTCTTCCTCGATCTCCTCCCCCCGGTGTGCGGGCAGGCAGTGGAGAACGATGGCGGCGGGGTCGGCGAGCGCCATCCCCTTGCGGTCGACGATGTAGTCGCGGAAGGCGCGGCGCCGCTCCTCGACCTCGGCCTCCTGCCCCATGCTGGCCCAGACGTCGGTGTTCACGACGTGGGCGCCCCTCATGGCCTCGGCCGGGCTGGCGGCGATCCGCACCTTGCCTCCGGCGCGGCGGACGAGCTCGGGATCGGGGCCGTAGCCGGGGGGGCAGGCGATCCGCAGCTCGAATCCGAGGAGGATCGAGGCCTCGAGCCAGCTGTTGGCCATGTTGTTGCCGTCCCCCACCCAGGCCACGGCGAGGTCGCCGCGCGCCACCCGGTCCTGCCCGAGCCGCTCGGAGACGGTGAGCAGATCGGCCAGCACCTGGCAGGGATGGGAGGCGTCGGTGAGCGCGTTCACGACCGGGACCGTCGCCCAGCGAGCCATGTCCTCCAGCTTGGCGTGCGCGAAGGTGCGAACCACCAGCGCGTCGAGGTAGCGGGAGAGCACGCGCGCCGTGTCCCGGATGGGCTCGCCGCGGCCGAGCTGCATGTCGCGGGGGGAGAGCATCATCTCCGACGCGCCGAGCTGCGAGCAGGCCACCGCGAACGACACCCGGGTCCGGGTGGAGGCCTTCTCGAAGACCAGGCCCACCGCTCGGCCGGCCAGCGGGTGCGGCCCCCGCCTCCCGATGAGCTTCCATTCGGCGGCTCGCTCGAGCAGGTCGAGCAGCTCGGCCCGGGAGAGATCCGTCAGCCGCAGGAAGTCGCGCTTGGTCGACGCCGTGGAGCTCATGGCGCCGCCGGGGCCGCCGCGATGGCCGCCGCCAGCAGGGCCACCCCCTGATCCGCCTCGGCCTCGGTGAGGACGAGGGCCGGCGCGAGCCGGATCACGTCGTCGCCGATGGCGTTCACGAGGAGGCCCCTCTCCCGGGCGGCCAGCACCACGTCGCCGGCCTTCACGCCTCGAACGAGCACTCCGAGGAGCATCCCGCGGCCGCGCACGCCGGCGACCCGGTCCCCGGCCAGGGCCTCGAGGCCGGCCCGGAGCCGCGCCGCGATCCTCCCGGCGGCCGGCAGGACCGCGCGGATCTCCCGGAGGGTTGCGAGAGCCACCGCCGACGCCAGCGCCGTTCCACCGAAGGTGCTGGCGTGGCTTCCGGGCGTGAGGTGGCTCCCCACCTCCTCGGTGGCGAGCATCGCCCCCATGGGGAAGCCGTTGGCGAGCGCCTTGGCGGAGCTCATGATGTCGGGCAGGACGCCCTCGGCCTCGTGGGCCCAGAGCGTGCCGGTGCGCCCCATGCCGGTCTGGACCTCGTCGAGGCAGAAGAGGGCGCCCGCTGCCCAGGCGGCCTCGGCGGCTGCCGCCAGGTAGCCCCGGGGGGGCGGCACCACCCCGGCCTCGGCCTGGATGGGCTCGACCACGAAGGCCGCGGTGCGCGGGGAGAGCGCCCGCTCGAGCGCGGCCAGGTCGCCGAAGGGCACGTGGTGCACCGCCGGCACCAGCGGCTCGAAGCCGTGGTGGTACTTCTCCTGCCCGGTCACGGTGAGCGCGAAGAGCGTCCGCCCGTGGAAGGAGTTGGTACACGCCACGATCTCGTTGCGCTCGTGGTGTCCGGAGTCGGCGTGGTACTTGCGGGCGAGCTTGAGCATCGCCTCGTTGGCCTCGGCCCCCGAGTTGCAGAAGAAGACGCGGCGGGCGAACGACCCGCGGACCAGCTCCTCGGCCAGCTCCACGGCGCGCGGGTTGAAGAAGAGGTTGGACACGTGCCACAGCTCGCGCCCCTGCTCCTCGAGCGCGCGGACCGCGGCCGGGTGGCAGTGGCCGAGCGCATTCACGGCGATCCCGCAGATGAGATCGAGGTACTCCTTGCCGTCGGCGTCCCAGACCCGGCTTCCCTGTCCCTTCACCAGCGCCAGCGGCGCCTGCCGGTAGTTGGGAGTGAGGACGGCCTGCGCGCGGGCCACGATCGATGCGTTCCCGTTCATCCCGGAATCCATAGCACACCTCAGAGGATGTACCGCGACAGGTCCTCGTCCCGGACCACGCCCTCCAGCCGCTCCCTCACGTAGCGTGCGTCCACCGGGATGCGGGCCCCGCGCATGCGGTCGGCGTCGAAGGAGATCTCGTCGAGGAGCCGCTCCATCACGGTGTGGAGGCGGCGGGCCCCGATGTTCTCGGTGCGCTCGTTCACGTCCTCGGCGATGCGGGCGATCTCCTCGATGCCGTCGTCCTGGAAGACCACCTCGACCCCCTCGGTGGCGAGCAGCGCCTCGTACTGCCGGGTCAGCGACGCCCGCGGCTCGCGGAGGATCCGGGCCAGGTCGCCGCGGGTGAGGGGCTCGAGCTCCACGCGGATGGGGAAGCGCCCCTGCAGCTCGGGGATGAGGTCGGAGACCTTGGCCACGTGGAAGGCGCCGGCGGCCACGAAGAGCACGTGGTCGGTGCGCACCGGGCCGTACTTGGTGGCGACGTGGGATCCCTCCACGACCGGGAGGAGGTCCCGCTGCACCCCGCCGCGGGAGACGTCGGGCCCGGCCGCCGAGTCCCGGGAGGCGATCTTGTCGATCTCGTCGATGAAGACGATCCCGTGGTTCTGGGCCCGGTCGAGGGCCTCGCGGACCACGCGCTCCATGTCGACCATGCGGGAGGCCTCCTCCTCGGCGAGCACCTCCACCGCCTCCTTCACCGGGAGCTTCCGCTTGCGCTTCCGGCCCCCGCCGAAGATCGACCCCAGGCCGCCGCCCTGCCCCATGTTCTTGAACATGTCCTGCAGTCCCTGGGTCATCTCCTCCATCCCCGGCCCGGCCATCATCGGCAGCGTGGGAGCGGCCTCCGGGACCTCGATCTCCACGGTCTCGTCGTCGAGGGTCCCGGCCCGCAGGCGGGCGCGACCCTTCTCGCGGTCGCCGGCCTGCCCCAGCGCCGAGAGCACCCGGTCCTCGGCCGCCTCCCGGGCCCGGGACCGGAGCTTCTCCATCTCCTCCTCCTTCACCAGCTTCACCGCCGCCTCGACGAGATCGCGGATCATCGAGTCGACGTCGCGCCCCACGTAGCCGACCTCGGTGAACTTGGAGGCCTCCACCTTCACGAAGGGTGCGTCGGCGAGGCGCGCCAGGCGGCGGGCGATCTCGGTCTTTCCGACCCCGGTGGGCCCGATGAGGATGATGTTCTTGGGCAGCACCTCGTCGCGCAGGTCGGCGGCGACGCGCTGCCGGCGCCAGCGGTTCCGCAGGGCGTTGGCCACGGCGCGCTTGGCGGCGCCCTGGCCCACGATGTGGCGGTCGAGCTCGGCGACGATCTCTCGCGGCGTCAGGTCCTTGGGTTGCATCGGCTAGATCTCCTCGATCGTGAGCCGGTCGTTCGTGTAGATGCAGATCTCCGCGGCGAGCCGCATCGACTCCTCGGCGACCGCCCGCGCCGGGAGCGCCGAGTGGGCGAGCAGCGCCCGGGCCGCCGCGAGCGCGTACGGGGCTCCCGAACCGATGGCCGCCACCGCCCCGCCCGGGACGGGGTCGGGCTCGATCACGTCGCCGGCGCCGGAGAGGACGAAGAGCGTCTCGGCGTCGGCCACCATGAGCAGGGCCTCGAGCCTCCGGAGGAAGCGATCGGTGCGCCACTGCTTGGCGAGCTCCACCGCGGCCCGCGGAAGGGACCGGCCGTGCTCCTTCAGCTTCTTCTCGAAGAGCTCGAAGAGGGTGAAGGCGTCGGCGGTGGCCCCGGCGAAGCCGGCCAGCACCTTGCCGTCTCCCAGGCGCCGCACCTTCCGGGCCCCGGCCTTCATCACCGTCTTGTCGAGCGTCACCTGCCCGTCGCCGACCATCGCCACCCGGCCGTCGCGACGCACGCACAGCACCGTCGTCGAGCGAATCATCGGGACGATGTACCGCGGCACCGCCCCCGGCGCCACGGGGTACCAGTGCCCCGCCCCAGCACGAGCCGGGGCACTAGCGGGCCCGGGGGTGGGCGCTGTCGTAGACCTCGGCCAGCCGCTTCCAGTCCAGGTGGGTGTAGCGCTGGGTGGTCGAGAGCGAGGCGTGGCCGAGCAGCTCCTGGATGCCGCGCAGGTCGGCTCCGTTGCCGAGGAGGTGGGTTGCGAAGCAGTGGCGGAGGACGTGGGGGTGGACGTGGCCGGGAAGCCCGGCCGCGGCCACCCAGCGGTCGAGACGGCGGGCCACCGATCGGGGCGAGAGCCGCCCGCCCCTGTAGTTCACGAAAAGTGCACCGCGGGCCCGGGCGCCGTCGGATCCGGCCAGGAGGACCGGCCGCCCCTCCCCGATCCACCGCCGCAGCGCCTCGCGGGCCGGGCCGCCGACCGGGACCACCCGCTCCTTCCCGCCCTTGCCGAGCACCCGCACCAGCCCCTCGGCCAGGTCAAGGTCGTCGAGGTCGAGTCCGGTGAGCTCCGAGACGCGCAACCCGGAGGAGTAGAGGAGCTCGAGGAAGGCCCGGTCGCGGAGGTGGAGCGGCGCCGGGTCGGCGGGCGCCTCCACCAGGGCCGCGACGTCGGCCTCGGGCAGGACCTCCGGCAGCCTCCTGGGCCGGCGGGGCGCTTGCACCGCCCGGGCCGGGTTCACCGTCGCCAGCCTCTCCTTCACGAGGAAGCGGTGGAAGGTGCGGACCGTCGAGAGCTTGCGAGCCAGCGAGGTCGGCCCGTTCGTGGCGGCCTCCCTGCCCAGCCATCCGCGAACCGCGGCCGCGGAGGAGGGCACGATCGGCACGCCGACGCCGGCGAGGTAGGCCGCGTAGGACGCCAGGTCGGCCAGGTAGGCGCGGCTCGTCTGCGGGGACGCACGCCGCTCGCCGGCCAGCCAGCGGGCGAAGCGCTGGACCTCGTCGGGGAGTGCGGCGACGTCGATGGCCACCCTTCCCTGCTATCACGCGCCAGGGGGCCCGGCCATTCGGCGGCGGGGCGGCACGGCCAGGCTACGGGACGTCGGCGACGAGGACGCCGGGGCGCTCCACCGCGGTGCCGATCCAGGCGGCGCGCTTCCCGTCGGGCGGGAGGAGGAGCGCGCTCCCGGGGAGCACCTTCCCGTCGAGGGGGAGGAGCCTGCCTCCGGCCCAGGCGGCGAGATCCACACCGGCCCCGTCCTTCCGGCTGAAGGCCACCAGCGCGCGATCGGGGCGACCGGGGGAGACCGCGAAGGAGGCCACCCCGTCGGCGAGCCGCCCGGACGGCCGGGAGGGATCGACCCCCGCCGAGGGCACCCGGAAGAGGGCGCAGCCGTCGCCGGACGGGGCGCAGCCGGCCCGGTAGTAGAGCCAGCTCCCGTCGGGCGAGAAGGCGAATCCGGCGGCGTCGCGGGACACGGTGCCGGGAGTCGCGGCGAGGGACGGCGACAGCTCCAGGTTGGCCGAGTATCCACCCTCGGTGACGTGCCGCACGAAGGCGATCCGGGATCCGTCCGGCGACAGCTCGAAGGCGGTGACCCGATCGCCGTGGACCACCGGGGCCTGACCGGGCTGGGCCGAGGCCAGCCTGCCCGCGTGGACCCGGGCGTCGAAGCCCTCCAGCCAGGCGAGCCGCGACGCCCCGGACGCCCAGTGGAATGGCCCGACCGCACGGGCGACCGGAACCGGGTCCGCGGGCGCCCCGGCCGCGGGGCCGGCCGGCACCACCACGAGGTTCCCCTCGGTCCCTGGAACGACGCCAGCCACCGTGGCCAGCCATGCGCCATCGGGGGAGAAGGCGAAGGACCCGACGTCGCGACCGACGACGACCGGTTCCCCGGAGCCCCCGCGCCACAGCAGGAGGACCGGAGCCCCCCCCGCCCCGCGAGCCCGGGCGGCCAGCGCCCGGCCACCTGCGGGCGCGAAGGCCACCTCGAAGCCGCCGGTCCCGCCCGCGAGCCGGGTGGGCTCCGCCGGGGCAGTCGCCGTGTAGATCTCGCCGTCCGCCGCGAAGGCGAAGGCGCCTCCCGGTCCCCCGGCGAAGAACGTGGCGCGCGGCGCGACGACGCGGGGCGCCGACCCCGCCCGCCACACGACGAGATCTCCAGCTCCGGTCGCCGGATCGCGGCGTGCCAGCGCGGCGAGCGAACCGTCGGCGAGCCAGGCGAACGACCCGGCCGACGGGGTGACGCCGTCGGCGACCACGACCGACGCTCCTCCCTCCGCGGGAGCGGTGACGAGGGTGCAGCCGGCGGGACCCTTGGCCGCCGCGGCACCGGCCGCGCAGTCCGAGAGCCATGCCAGGCGGCTGCCGTCCGGCGAGGCCGTGAGCGAAAGGGCTGGCCCCTCGGAGATCCGCCTGCCGGCCTGGACGGGCGGGGCCGTTCGCGGGGTGCAGGCTGCCGCTGCGAGGAGGCCCGCGAGGGCGGAGAGCAAGGTCCTGGCGTTCATTCGATCCACTCCCGGAGGGCGCTGCGGGCGCGCTCGGCATGAGCCTGCTTGCGCTCCCCCTTCCCGCGGTGCCGCCCCGGGAGCGGGGGGAACAGCGCGAAGACCACGTTGGACGGCTGGAACTCGAGCCCCTCGGGGTGGGCGGCGCCGGTGACGTGGCGGTGCAGGGCGCCGAGCGCCGTGGCCGGAGGCGGCGGACGGTAGGGGCGCCCGGCCAGCCGGTCGAGGACGGCGCGCGCCGCGAGCAACCCCGACGCGGCCGACTCCACGTAGCCCTCCACACCCGTGATCTGTCCGGCCAGGAAGAGGTCCGGCCTGGCGCGGAGCGACTGGTCGGGCGAGAGCACCCGCGGCGCATCGACGAAGGTGTTCCGGTGGACCTGGCCGAGCCGCTGGAACTCGGCGGCGGCGAGGCCGGGGATGAACCGACGGAAGACGCGCAGCTGCTCGGGCCAGGTGAGCCGGGTCTGGAACCCCACCAGGTTCCAGGCCGTCCCCGCCACGTCCTCGCGGCGAAGCTGGATCACCGCGTGCGGCCAGCGCCCGGTGCGCGGGTCGTCGAGGCCCACCGGCTTCATCGGGCCGTGGCGGAGCGTGTCGAGCCCACGTTCGGCCATGACCTCGATGGGCAGGCACCCCTCGAAGTAGCGGGGCTCCTCGAAACCGTGCGGGGCGACCTTCTCGGCGGAGAGCAAGGCCTCGACGAAGGCCCGGTAGGTGGCCTCGTCCATGGGCAGGTTGAGGTAGTCGTCCCCCTCTCCCTTCCCCCAGCGCGAGGCCGCGAAGGCCACCGACCGATCGATGCTCTCGTCGGTCACCACCGGTGCGATGGCGTCGTAGAAGGCGAGGCCGGGCCCGATCAGCGCCTGGAGCGACGCGGCCAGGGAGTCGGAGGTGAGCGGCCCGGTCGCCAGGATGGACGGGCCGGGCCCGCCGGGGAGCGCGACCAACTCGGTCCGCTCGACCCGGACGAGCGGGTGCCGGGACAGCCGGTCGGTGACCCTTGCGCTGAAGGCCTCCCGGTCGACGGCCAGCGCGCCGCCGGCCGGCACGCGGGTCTCGTCCGCGCAGGAGAGGACCAGGCTCCCGGCCCGGCGCAGCTCCTCGTGGAGCAGCCCGACCGCGTTCAGCGGGTCGTCGGAGCGCAGGGAATTGGAGCAGACCAGCTCGGCGAAGCCGTCGAGCCGCTGGACGGGGGAGCGACGCCCGGGCTTCATCTCGAGGAGGTCCACCGGCACGCCGGCGCGGGCCAGCGTCCAGGCCGCCTCGCTCCCGGCCAGGCCTGCCCCGACCACGGTCACCTTCCCCGACCTGTCGTCCGGCGCCGCCATCGCGGGCGGGTACTTATCACGCTGCCGGCGACGGCGCCGTGCCCTGACGGTACGCCCCCGGGGACGTCTTGCGCGGCGGCGCCCGCGGGGGCACGCTAGGGCCACCGGGCTTCCGCCCGGAGAGCACGGAGGAGCACATGCGCCGGGAAGAGCTCGAGGCTGCGAGGAAGCGCCTGGAACACCGCCGGCAGGAGCTGGTGACCCTCATCCAGGAAGGCAACGCCGGGATCGCGGAGATCCGCGCCGAGCGGGAGATCGAGTTCGGCGACGAGGCCCAGAGCGAGGAGCAGCAGGAGCGCATCGCGCTGGTGGGCGCCGTCGAGACCGCCGAGCTGGCCCGGGTCGACGCCGCGCTGGCGCGCATCGACGCGGGAACCTACGGCGTGTGCGCGGCCTGCGGGGAGCCGATCGAGCCGCGGCGGCTCGAGGCCAGCCCGTACGCCGTTCAGTGCGCCGACTGCGCCGGGGCGGTTTCGGCCCCCGCCCGCCGGTAGCCGCACTCCTTGTTCGGGCAGGCCACCACCGCACCGTCCCGCTTGGAGAACTTCTCCACCAGCCACGGGTTCTCGCAGAGGGGACACTTCTCGAGCCGCGGCCGGTCCCAGGAGACGAAGTCGCACTTGGGGTACGTGGTACAGCCGTAGAAGGTCTTGCCGCGCCGGGAGCGGCGCTCGGAGAGGTCGCTCCCGCACTTCGGGCAGGGCACGCCGAGCGGGACCGACTTCGTCCCCTTGCACTCCGGGTAACGGGTGCAGGCGAAGAACTTCCCGAAGCGACCCCGCTTCATCACCATGGGTGCGGCGCACTCGGGGCACTTCTCGTCGGTGGGGACGTCCTCCTCCTTCATCGGGACGACCGAGTCCCCCTCGCGGCGGAAGTTCATGGTGTTGCGGCACTCCGGGTAACCCGGGCAGGCCAGGAACTCCCCGTTCCGGCCCCACTTGATGACCATGAGCTTGCCGCACTTCTCGCAGGGCACCTCGGTGGGCTGCTGCTCGGTCTTCACGTCCCGCATCATCTCGCCGGCCTTGGCGAGGTCGACCTTGAAGCGGTCGTAGAACTCGGTGAGCACGGCCTGCCAGCCGGTGGTGCCCTCCTCGACCTCGTCGAGCTTCTCCTCCATGCCGGCGGTGAAGGCCACGTCGAGCTCGCTGGGGAAGGCCTTCACGAGCTCGTCGGTCACGACCAGCCCGAGGTGGGAGGGCTTGAAGGTCCGCTCCAGCTTCTCCACGTACCCCTTGTCCTGGATGGTGGAGAGGATGCTCGCATAGGTGGACGGCCGGCCGATGCCCTTCTCCTCCAGCTCCTTGATGAGGGACGACTCGTTGAAACGCGGAGGCGGCTGGGTGAAGTGCTGCTCGGGAAGGAGGCGGACCAGGCGCAGGTCCTGGCCGGCCTCGAGCGGCGGCAGGGAGCGGTCCTCGGCCTTGTCCCGCCCGCCCTCCTCGCCCTCCTTCTCGATCTCGGCTCCGGCCTCGTCCTCGGGGCGCTGCGCACCGTAGACGGCCAGGTAGCCGGGGAACTTGAGGATCGATCCGGTCGCCCGGAAGGTGGCCCGGCCGGCCTGCACGTCGACCACGGTCTGATCGTAGACCGCCGGCACCATCTGGCAGGCCACGAACCGGTTCCAGATGAGCTCGTAGAGGCGGCTCATGTCCCGCTCGCCCTGCGCGTCGAGGTGCGGAGCGACCTTCTCGGGCGGGAACTCGGTGGAGACCGGGCGCACGGCCTCGTGGGCCTCCTGCGCCTGCTTCTGCTTGGTCTTGAAGAAGTTGGGGGTCTCGGGGAGGTGGTCCTTGCCGTAGACCTGCCCGATGTACCCACGGACCGCCTCGACCGCCTCCGGCGCCAGCCTGACCGAGTCGGTTCGCATGTAGGTGATGAGGCCGGTGGTGCCGTCCTCGCCCAGGTCCACGCCCTCGTAGAGCCGCTGGGCGAGCGTCATGGTCTTCTTGGCGCTGAAGCCCAGCCGGTTGGCCGCCTCCTGCTGCAGCTTGGCGGTGGTGAAGGGCGGTGGCGGGTTGCGCCGCCGCTCCTTGCGATCGACGGAGGCCACCGTGAAGCGGGCCTTCTCGATCTCCGCGGCGAGCCCGCGCGCCGTGTCGCCGTCGGCGATCTCGGCCTTCTGTCCGTCCACCTTGAACAGGCGGGTGCGGAACTCCGGCGGGAGCGCCGCCGCCAGGTCGGCGTCGAGGGTCCAGTACTCCACCTTCACGAAGGCGTCGATCTCCCGCTCCCGGTCCACCACCAGCCGCACGGCGACCGACTGCACGCGGCCGGCCGAGAGGCCACGCCGCACCTTCTTCCAGAGGATGGGGCTGATCTGGTAGCCCACCAGCCGGTCGAGGATGCGCCGCGCCTGCTGGCTGTCGTACTTCTTCCGGTCGAGCTGGCCGGGCTTCGCGATGGAGGCGAGGATCGCTCCCTTGGTGATCTCGTTGAAGAGCACGCGCTGGACGCGGTCGTCGCCGCCCGCCGCGCCCAGCTCCATGGAGAGGTGCCAGGCGATGGCCTCGCCCTCGCGGTCGGGGTCGGTGGCGAGCAGGATCCGGTCGGCGTTGCGCGCCGCCTTCTTGATGTCGGCGACGACCTTGAGCTTCTCGCGGATGACCACGTACTGCGGCTCGAACCCCTGCTCCACGTCGACGCCGAGCTTGGACTTGGGGAGGTCCATGATGTGGCCCACCGAGGCCAGCACCTGGTAGGAGCGGCCCAGGTACTTCTTGATGGTCTTCGCCTTGGCGGGCGATTCCACCACCACGAGCGTCCCGTGGGCGGCTCGCGTCGCGGCCTTGGCTGGCGTCGCGGCCTTGGCCGGCTTCGCAGCCTTCGCCCCCTTGCCCGCCTTCACCACCTTGGCGGGCTTCTTGACCGCGCCGGTCTTCTTGGCTGCCGTGGCCATCATTCTCCTTGCGACCCGAAGTCGCGCCGGGCGAATCCACGCCCCGGCCTTCGCTCCACCAGCCCGAGCAACTCGAGCTCCATCAGTCCCGCCAGCACCGCGCCCGGCCCGATCCCGGCCCGCCGCGCCACATCGTCGGCTCCCCGCGGCTCCCGGTCGAGCGCATCCCAGAGCACCGCCGCCTCGCCGTCCAGGCCCCCAGGGTCGGCATCCGCGGCAGGAGCCCCGGCCCCGTCCCGGGTTGCGAGCCCGAGCCCGGCCGCGAGTTCCTCCACGGTCCGGAACTCCGATGCTCCCGCAGCGGCGAGCAGGCGGAGTCCTTCCCCCTCGTCCCCCGCCACCCCTCCAGCCACCCAGACCGGCAGTCCCAGCCGTGCCGCGTGTCCAGCGGTCAGGAGCGCGCCGCTTCGCGCCCCGGCCCTCACGACCACCGTCGCCGCCCCGAGCGCGGCCACGATCCGGTTTCGCCTCGGAAAGCTCCAGATCGCCGGGCGCTGGTCGTCGTCCGCCTCCGCCGCGAGCCCGCCCCCGGTCTCCACGACCCTGGCGAACAGCCCCCGGTTCTCCGCCGGGTAGAGGTGGTCGAGCCCCCCTCCCAGCACGACGACCGTCCGTCCACCTGCCTCGACGGCCCCGGCGTGCGCCGCCGCGTCGATCCCTGCGGCTCCCCCGGAGACCACCCAGGCTCCCGCCGTGGCCAGCGACTCCCCGATCCGGCGAGCCTCCTCGAGTCCCGGGAGCCCGGCGGTCCGTGAACCCACCACCGCGACGACCCGGTCGCCTTCCCCGGGCAGTTCCCCGCGCACCCGAAGGAAATCAGGGGGATCGGCCAGGGCCTCGAGGGCCCGCGGCCACCCTTCCTCGCCTCTGCGGATGGTTCGAGCACCCCACATGAGGCGGCGTCATATACGCACCACGGCGGGGCAGGTCAAGCGACCCACCGGGCAGGATGCATCTCCGGGAGCTGCTAACCTCCCTGTTTCACGGGCGCCGCGCCGGCCGAGGGGCGCATCTCGACGTGGTCCCCGACGAGCAGCTCCGAGATGGACCGTCGCACGTAGGCCGACGACGCCCGCTCCTGCGCGTCGAAGACCACCACGTGGCCGATGACCTCCCGCGGCAGCCCGGGAGTGTTGAGGGGGCGGTCGATGGGCGCGAACATCGGGTCGCCCGACCGGACCACCTCGAAGGTGTTGCCGACGTCGACGCCATCGGCCTTGCCCTTGTCCAGGTAGACCACGTTGAACTCGGCGGCCCCGGTGACGATGGAGGGCTGCACGCCGATGACGTACGCGTCGAGCGACGAGCGGTTGGGGCGGATGAACAGGGGGCGCCGGGCCTGCTCCACCGAGGGGCCGATGAGGTCGCCTCGCTCGATCCCGTCGTTCACGTAGGTGATGACGAGGGAGGCGGCCTTGCCTGGCTCGACCGCGGTGACACGGGCCGTACCCAGGATGACGGTCGTCCAGCCGAACCGCCGGTTGGTCACCGGGTGGATGATGGGCCCCTCGGTCCGGTAGACGGAGAACGTCTGGCCGACCTTGACCGAGCCCGGGTCCTGGAAGCGGCCGTAGATCCGGTCGCCGGTGGTGAGGATCATCTTGGCCTCGAACGCGGCGACCACGCTCCCGGACGCGTCGAGCTGGCTCTCGGTCACGAAGCTGTTGCGCAGGACGGCCGGCCCCCTGGGCCGGATCCCCCGATCTTGTACAGCCCACCCACCGTGACGGCGTCCTCGTCGTCGAGCATCTCCGCGCGATCGAGGGTGCCGCGGCTCAGGTCGTCGACCTCCCGGGGAGGCACGGCGTCGCTCGCGACCATCTCGATGCGGGCCGGGGCCTCCGCGCCTGCCGGAGCGAGCCGGAGCGGGTTGCCCGGGTAGATCCAGTGCGGGTTCTCGATCTGCGGGTTGTACGACCAGAGCTTGGGCCAGTACCAGGGGCTGTCCAGGTACTTGCCTGACAGGTCCCACAGCGTGTCGCCGCGCTGGATCACGTAGCTGTCGGAGGCCGGATCGTCCGGCCTGCCCGCCCCGGCGGGAGGCGTGGCGTCGACGGCGACGCCCTCGAGGCGGTTGGCCGCAGCGTTCAGGTCGACGGTCCCGGCCGCGTTCTCCGGCATCGGAGCGGCCTGGGCGCCGTCGATGATCTCGGTGGTGCGGGTCACGCCGGCGTCCTGGACGGCCTGGACACCGCGTGCGCGGTCGAGGGTGTTCGACTGCGACCAGGCCATCGACGGCAGTGCGGCGACGACGAGGGCGATCTTCCAGTGCGTCATGGCGCGGCTCCTTGCACCGACGGGGCGCGCTCGCGGGCGCGCTTTCCGGCGGGTGAATCGGGGAAATCCTTGGCGAGGCGGATCTGGAGGCGGCTCGCCTCGGCGGAGCGGCCCCGGCGGACCTCGCAGGCGGCCAGCCCCTCGAGGGCGTCCGGCATGGCCCGCGAGGACGGGTGCTCGGCCACTGCGCGGGAGAAGTCCTCGCAGGAACCGTCGGGATCCCCGGCCTCCTGGCGATGGCGGGCGGCATCGACGAGTGCCTCGCCCGCCTGGGCGCTCGTCGGATGGGTGTCGGCGAACTGCTCGAGCGCCCGCGCGCCGGAGAGGCCGGACTGGGCTCGGGCCCGGTCGAACGCCTCCTGCGCGCCGACGGTGGGGGACCCCCCGCGGGAGGCGAGGGCGGCGATGGCCTCGGCCGTCGGCTCCTGGATGGGCGTGGCGGTGGGGACGGCCGGTGCCGTGGACCGGGCCTTGGCGGATTTCGGCGCGGGCGCCTTCCGGGTTGCCTCGAGGCGGATCACCTCGAGGTCGGAGGGGATCACCAGCGTCTCGTCGACCGCGGCGGGCCGTGCCTCGACGGTCGCGGGTGCGGCCGGACGGGTGGTCCGGACCGCGAGGAGATCGATCTGGGTGGCCATCGACTCCACTCGCCTCGCCAGCTCCGCGTTCTCCCGCTGGAGGGTCCTGACCTCGGCCCTCAGCGAGGCGACGTCCTGCTGCACCTGGGCCCCTCCGGTCGCGCAAGCGGACAGGACGAGGACGGCCGCTGCTGCGGCGCTGGCGGAGGTCGAGGACAATTCCTCGAAAATTCTCGATTGTCCATGGGTCACAGTCAAGAAACCGCGGAAATGAACGCGACCTGTCGTCCGGTCAGGCCACCGTCCCGCCTGTGGGAGAAGAAGGTCCTTTCCTCACATGACGTGCACCGGTGGAGGGTCTCGACCTGGCTTCCCGGGAGCCCCGCCCGGCGCAGCAGGATCTCGTTCGCACGCCACAGGTCGACCCGCGACCCGTGATCCCGGGGGGTTGCGGTCACCGGACCGACCTCGTCCCGGAAGCGGATCGCAAGGTCCCGGGAGACCTCGAAGCAGCAGGGGCCGATGGACGGACCGATGGCCGCCAGGAGATCGCCCGGGCGGGCCCCGTGCCGGTCGACGAGAGCCTTCACGCCGGCCACGACCGCGCCGTCGATGGTTCCCCTCCACCCTGCGTGAATCGCGGCCACCGCCCCGCTCCGGGGATCGGCGAGGAGCACGGGCACGCAGTCCGCGACCGACACGCAGGCGGCGACGCCGGGCACGGCGGTGGTCACCGCGTCCGCCTCCTCGACCGGTTCCGTCCCGGTCCCGGCCTCGACCACGCGACACCCGTGGACCTGCCGGACCCGGGCGAAGGCGAGGCCGGTGGCGGCGCGCAGGCGGCGCCAGTTCTCCCCGACGAGGGCCGGGTCGTCACCCACCGTGGACGAGAGGTTGAGGCTCCCGAAGGCGTCCGCCGAGACGCCCCCAACACGGGTCGTGAAACCGTGGCGGTGCCCCGCGAGGATCCGTGCCGCCAGGATGCCGGGGCCGGACACGGTACCTCACCGTCCCCCCGGGGAGGCCCCCCGGGCGATCTCGTCGGCGCGGGGTCGCGCGGCGGCCAGGTCGGCCTCGTGCTTCAGGAGGACGTTCAAGGTCTCGGAGACGACCCGCCCGTCGAGGGTGTGGGCCTGCAGGAGCACCAGGGAGCGGATCCAGTCGAGCGTCTCGGAGATGGAGGGAGCCTTCTTGAGGTCCATCGTGCGCAGCACCGCCACCGCGGCCACGGTCTGCCGCGACAGCTCCTCGGAGACGCCCGGAACGCGGGAGCGGACGATGGCGAGCTCGCGCTCCTGGGACGGGAAGTCGATGAAGAGGTGGAGGCAACGGCGCCGGAGGGCGTCGGACAGCTCGCGGGTCGCGTTGGACGTGAGGACCAGGCGCGGAGGGTGCCTCGCGCGCATCGTCCCCAGCTCGGGAACCGTCACCGCCTGGTCGGCCAGCACCTCGAGGAGGAAGGCCTCGAACTCCGGGTCGGCCTTGTCGACCTCGTCCACGAGGAGGAGGACCGGCACCTCGGAGAGCACGGCCTGCAGCACGGGGCGCGGCAGGAGGAAGCGCTCGTTGAAGAAGACGTTGCCCTCGGCGTCGAGCCGGTCGGCCGCCTCGGCCAGGGTGCGGGTCCCGGAGAGCGCCTCGCCGATCCGCTCCTTGAGCATCTGCGTGTACAGCAGCTGCTTTCCGTACTCCCACTCGTAGACCGCCTTGGCCTCGTCGAGCCCCTCGTAGCACTGGAGACGGAGCAGCTTCCTCCCGGTCGCCGCGGCGAGGGCGATGGCGAGCTCGGTCTTGCCGACGCCGGCCGGTCCCTCGACGAGCAGCGGCTTCTCCAGCCGCTCGGCCAGGAACACCGACGTGGCGATCTCGCGCGACGGGAGGTATCCCTGCCCCTCCAGCAGCCGCGCGCCTTCCTCGACGGACGCGAGCATTCGCCCATGCAACCACACGCGAGATTCCCCCGCCACCCTCCGCGGGCTAGACTGCCCGCATGGAACCGTCCCAGGGTCCCCTCAGCGAGGAGATGTTCCATTCCTTTCTTTCTCTGGCCGTGAAACGGCAGGCCAGCGACGTCCACTTCGAGGTGGGATACCCACCCACCTACCGCGTGTTCGGCGAGCTCCTGGCGGCCAAGGTGCCGCCGCTCGGCCACGCCGACACCGAGGCCATCGCCAACTTCGTGCTCCAGGCGCCGGGCTCCGGCTTCGGGCCGCTCGACTTCCGGGAGGTGGACCGCAGCTACTCGCTGCCCGGCGTGTCGCGCTTCCGCGCCAGCATCTTCAAGCAGCGCGGCAGCTGGGGCGCGGTGATGCGCACCATCCCCTTCGCCGTCCCCGACTTCGCCACCCTCAACCTGCCGCCGGTGGTATCCACGGTGGCGGACGCCCGCCGGGGCCTGGTGGTCGTGAGCGGCGCCACCGGCAACGGCAAGTCCACCACCATCGCCGCCATCATCCACCACATCATCCAGCAGGAGCGGCTCCACGTGGTCACGGTGGAGGACCCCATCGAGTTCATCTTCTCGTCGGGTCGTGGGCTCGTCATCCAGCGCGAGGTCGGGTCCGACACCGCCAGCTACTCCGACGCGCTCCGGGCCGCGCTCCGTCAGGACCCCGACGTGATCATGGTGGGGGAGCTGCGCGACCGGGAGTCGGCCGACATCTGCCTCAAGGCGGCCGAGACCGGCCACCTCGTCATCACATCCCTGCACACCCCCGACGTCCCGCGCGCCATGGGCCGGCTGGTCGGGCTCTTTCCCTCCGACGAGCAGGAGACGGTGCGGGCCCGGCTGGCCGACAACCTGCAGGCGGTGATCGCCCTCCGGCTGCTCCTCCGGGCCGACGCTGCAGGCCTCATCCCCGCGGTCGAGGCGCTCCTCGCCACCTCGACGGTCCGCGAGATGATCCGGGACGCGGCCCGCATCAAGGAGCTGAAGCCCTACATGGAGACCGCCGGCGCCGACCTGGGCATGCACTCGTTCGACCAGTACCTCTACAAGCTCCACGAGGCCCGCCGGATCTCCCTCGACACCGCCCTCGGGAACGCAACCAACCGCGCGGATCTGGAGCGGCGCATCCTCATCGAGTCCGGGGGCCGGCCCGCGTGACCGTCGCCGCGGCCACCCCCGCGCGCATCCTGGTCGTGGGCTCGGACGCCGAGCTCGCCTCCGCCCTCCACGCCCACGCGGCGGGCGCGGGCTGGCTCCTCTACACCGCGCCCGGCCCGTCCGACCTGGAGACGATGGTCCGGGCGGTCTCGCCGCTCATCCTGGCGCTGGTCCTGCCGGCCTCGCCCGACGCGACCTGGGGCGCGGCCCTCACGGCGGCGCAGGGCGCCGCCCGGAGCGGGGTCCGCGTCGTCATGGTGGCCCCCTCGCGCGAGGTGGTCGAGCCGCTCGCAGCCGTGGCCGGCGCCGAGAGGGCCATCGCGCGAGCCGACCTGCTCTCCCGGCCGGCCGCGCTCGCCGAACCCGGACCGCCGCGCCAGCGGCCAGCCGCCGCGCCGCAGGCCTCGAGTCCCCTCCCCTACGCCGCGCCTCCCCGCGCCCCATCAATCGTGCCACCGTCCCTCGGCGAGGCCGACGAGCCGCCGCCGCGCGCGCCGGCCAGGCCCGCCCCGGACCTCATGTCCCTCATCGACGAGGAGCTCATCGAGGACCGGCGCCGCCCGCCTCCACCCAACGCACGCGTCGAGGTCGCGGTCAGCCTGGTCTCGGAGCACAACTTCTTCGTGGGCGCGACCCGGCGCATCGACTCGGGCGGGGTCTTCATCGCGACCTCGATGCCCCCGCCCGTGGGAACCCGCATCCAGGTCCGGCTCGGCCTGGCCGATGGCCGGAAGCTCGACCTGGACGGAGAGGTGGCCTTCCTGCGGGCCAAGTCGGCCACCACCGGCCGGCAGCCGGCCGGGTGCGGCGTCCGGCTGATGGGCCTGCCGGGCTGGTCCATCGACGCCATCGAGCGCTTCTTCCAGGCCCGCCAGCCCATCGCCTACGCCGCGATCGATTCGCGGGGATAGGGCGCTTTCAGTCGTCGACGGCGCGGTCGGTGCGCCGGACCCCGAGCAGGTAGGGCTGGATGAACCCCTCGATCTCGCCGTCGAGGACGTCGTCCACCTTGCCGCTCTCCACGCCGGTGCGCAGGTCCTTCACCATCCGGTAGGGCTGCAGCACGTAGCTGCGGATCTGCGACCCGAAGTCGATGTCCTTCTTCTGGGCCTCCACGGCGTCGAGCACCGCCTGCCGCTTTCGCTCCTCGTGCTCGTAGAGGCGGGAGCGCAGGATCTTCCAGGCCACTCCGCGGTTCTTCTGCTGGCTGCGCTCGTTCTGCACCGCCACCACGATGCCGGTGGGGATGTGGGTGAGGCGCACCGCCGAGTCGGTCTTGTTCACCTTCTGGCCGCCTGCTCCCGACGACCGGTAGGTGTCCACCCGGACGTCCGCCTCCTTGATGTCGATGACGATGTCGTCGTCCACCTCGGGGGTGACGTCCACGGCGGCGAAGCTGGTCTGGCGGCGGGCGTTCTGGTCGAACGGGCTGATGCGGACCAGCCGGTGCACGCCCCGCTCCGCCTTGAGGAAGCCGTAGGCCCAGGGACCGCGGGCGATGAACGACGCGGACGAGATGCCCGCCTCCTCGCCGGCCACCATGTCCGCGGGCTCGACCTCCCACCCCTTCCGCTCGCAGAACCGGACGTACATCCGGTAGAGCATGGCCGCCCAGTCCATGGCCTCGACCCCTCCGGCGCCGCTCTTCACCTCGACGATGGCGTTGGCGTGGTCGTGCTCCCCGGAGAGCATGCGCCGGAACTCGAGCCCCTCGACCAGCCTGGCCACCTCGCCGGCGTGGGACGCGACCTCGGCCCGTGTGCCCTCGTCGCCCGCCTCCTCGGCCAGCTCGTCGAGCGCGCGCGCGTCCTGGAGCGCGGCGAAGGCCCGGTCGTACTCGGAGACGGAGCCCTCGAGCTGCGCCTTCTCCTTCAGCAGCGCCTGCGCCTTCTGGTTCTCTCCCCAGAAGCCCGGGTCCTCGGAGAGGCGGGAGATCTCGGCGGCGCGGGAGCGCTTCCGTTCGACGTCAAAGCGACCCCCGGAGAGCCTCCAGGCGTCCGGCGATCTCGTCGAGGCGTGCAGCGGTCGGGGACGGCATGGCGATCAGCTCTCCTGGCTGGGGCGGCGGGAGGAACGGCGGAGGAGCGCCGTGCCGAGCATGAGGACCGTGGCGGCCCCGCAGCTCCACGCGAAGATATCACCGAACCGTGTGTAGGGCGTGCGGCCCTTCAGGATCGGGAGGTCCCCCACGAGCAGGCGGGGCGGCTCGTCCGGATCCGGCGCGAGCGCCCGGTCCACCGGTCCGACCTCGAGCGCGCCCGGACCGAGCTCGCCGGTGGGATAGACGATGGCGCTCACCCCGGAGTAGGCCGGCCGGGCCACCGAGCGACCGGTCTCGATGGCGCGCATGCGCACGATGGCCAGGAACTGGTAGGGGCCGGACGAGTATCCGTACCAGGCGTCGTTGGTCGGGTTGACGAGGAAGTCCGCGTCCTGGAGCACGAAGGTGCGCGCCACCTCGGGGAAGATGGCGTCGAAGCAGATCATGGGAGCGAAGGAGATCCGCCGGCCACCGCTCTCGAAGGACATGGGCACGAGCCGGCCCCCGGCCGCGATGGGCGCCAGGGCGGGCACCACCGAGCGCAGGAACGGCAGCCACTCGCGCAGCGGGACGTACTCCCCGAAGGGAACGAGGTGGTGCTTCACGTACCGGTCGCTCACGCCCAGGTCGGGACCGAGCAGGAACGCGGTGTTCTCCACCTGCGCGGCCCTCCCCTCCGGCCCCTGCACCCACTGCACGGTGGTGGCCCCGAGCAGGAGGTGGGCCTGGGCGAGCCCCTCGAGGTCCGGCGCGGCCGTCCGGAGGCTCGTCAGCCCGGGCGGGAGGGCCCGGGGCCAGGACGCCTCGGGCCAGGCCACCAGCGCCGCTCCCTGCCGATCGGCCTCGAGCGTGAGCGGCCACATCCGCCCGACGATCCGCTCGGCGAATCGCGGCCCCTGGTTCTTCACCTCCTGGCTGACGTTGGCCTGGACCAGTCCGATCTTCACCCAGGGTGCCTGGGCCATCTCGCGCCGGACCGCCGAGAGGTGCCAGGCGTCCGTGGACGAGGGTCGCGACCAGCGCCACCCCCGCGACCGCGGTTCCCCGCCAGGGCCGGGGCGCGCTTCCACCAGCGCGGGCGCTTCGCCACCAGTCGGCCGCCACGCAGTTCACCAGCACCACCAGCCCGGCCACCGCGTAGACCCCGCCCAGGGCGGCCAGCTGCGCGACCGGGCCGTTGCGGACCTGGGTGTAGCCCAGGTTGCCCCAGGGGAACCCGGTGAAGAGGTAGTTGCGCGAGAACTCGGTGGCGACCCAGACCACCGGGAGGTGCATCCAGAGCGGCCAGCCGGTTCTCCTGCCGATGGTGAAGGAGGCCCAGAAGGCGGCCGCCCAGTGGGCGGCCATGTAGAGGACCAGCGCCGAGAGCCCCACGAAGGCCACGCCCTGGGAGAGTCCACCGAAGGCGGTCATGGCGTGGCTCACCCAGTAGATGGCCGCGTAGAACATCGCCGCGCCGGCCACGAGGCCGAGCAGCGCCGCCTCGAGCGGCCCCGTCGCGGCCCGCAGGGCGACGAGCGCCGGCACCAGGCCGAACCAGGCGAGCGCCTCCAGGAACCCGGCCGGGTCAACCTGCCGGAGCGACAGCCCAGGCACGACCAGCGGCAACGCCGCCGCCTCCAGCACCCCGCCCAGGGCGGCGAGCGCCATCCTCCCGGCGCGTCCCCTCATCGCCGCGCGCGCCTTCCCATGGACTCGGCCACCATCCCGACCCGCCCCAGGAGCTCGTCCTCGAGCCGGGCCATCTCGCGCGCCTCCCCGGGCCGCTGGTGGTCGTGGCCGACGAGGTGGAGGATCCCGTGGACCAGGTAGCGATCGACCTCGTCCCCGAGGCTGCGGCCGGCCCGGCGTGCCCGGCGCGCCGCGACGTCGAGGGAGACCGCCAGGTCGCCCAGGTGCGGACCGCTGCCGGGCGGATCGTCGGCCGGGAAGGACAGCACGTCGGTGGCGTGGTCCACCGAGCGCCAGCGGCGATTCAAGGTCCGGATCCGCCCGTCGGTCGTGAGCAGGATCGAGAGGCCCGCCTCGGGACGCCCCAGCGCGGACAGGAGGGAGCGGACGCGCGCCCGCACGCGGCGTGCCAGCGCGCCTCCGGAGGGGTGGTCGCTGCGCAGCTCGACGTTCACGGCCGGACGAGCTGGAGCGACGCGGCGCGGTCGGAGGGCGTCGGGGGCTGGGAGGCGCTGGCCGATCGCGCCCGGTAGACGGCGTGGAGCGCGGCGGCCATGGCGCGGGCGATGGCGTCCAGATCCCCGATGGTGAGCTCGCTCTCGTCGAGCTGTCCCTCGTCGACGATCTCGGCGATGCGGCGGCGCACCAGCTGCAGCAGGCGCTCGGGCGACGTCTCGGGCAGCTCCCGCGACGAGGCCTCGCAGGCGTCGGCGATCATGACCAGCCCGGCCTCGCGGCTCTGCGGTCGGGGCCCGCCGTAGCGGAAGGCGGGAGCGAGCTCGACCTCGGCGTCGCCGGCGCGGCGGTCCTTGGACCAGAAGAAGGAGACGAGCCGCGTCCCGTGGTGCTGCGCGACGATGTCGACGACCGCCCGGGGGAGCTTCCACCGGTTCGCGGCCGTGACGCCCTCCTCGACGTGGCGACGCACCCGCTCCGCGCCGGTCTCCGGGGGCAGATCGGCGAGCCGGTTCTCCCCTCGCGTGTTCTCGATGAAGGATCCCGGGTCCGTCCCCTTCCCCAGGTCGTGGAAGTGCGCCCCGACGCGAGCCAGGAGCGCGTCGGCTCCGATGGCCTCCGCGCCCGCCTCCGCCAGCGCCCCGGACACGACGGAGTGATGCCAGGTCCCGGGCGCCTGGACGATGAGCTCCTTCAGGGCAGGGTGGTTCAGGCTGGCCAGGTCGCGCAGGCGGAGGTCGCTCGCCAGCCCGAGGATCCGCTCGAGCAGGGGCGCCAGGATGACCACGAAGAGCGGCAGGAGCAGCGCACCGGAGAGGAAGGCGGCTCCGAGGGCCGCGGCCAGGTCCACGGGAGGAAGCTCGAACCGTGCCCGTCCGGCGAAGAGCCAGCCGGCCGCCACCAGCACTGCCTGGAGCGCACCCACGGCGAGGCCAGCCCGCCAGACGTGGCGCCGCCGCTGGACGCGGGCGAGCAGCAGGGCCGCCGCGACCGACGCCAGGGTGAACTGGACGCCCAGCACCACCGATGGGCCTACCAGGAGCCCCACGGCCGACCCGACGGCGATGGCGAGCAGCACGCCCGCTGCCGGGGAGAGCAGCATGGCCGCCACCGCGGCCCCGGCCGGGACGGGCACGAGGAGGAGGAAGGTCTCCGCGCCCAGCGGGCGGAGCTGGTCCGGGAGGTGGTCGGCCGCGGCCATCCCTCCCGCGGCAGCGCCCAGCATCGCCAGGAAGAGAGCCGAGAGCAGCAGCGCGCCCCGCCGGCGCGGCCGGATGGATCCGCCCAGCCGTGCCGCCGCGGCCCAGAGGACGATCAGCGTGGCCCCCACCAGGACGCCGGCCCCCACCCGCATGGCGGCGCGGTCGAAGAGCCGGGTCTGCTCCCTCATCCCGCGCAGGACGGCCAGGTGGCGGCGCTCGATCCGCTCCCCGGCGGGGATCACCACCTCGCCCCTGCGAATGGGGATGACGACCGGCGCGACCGCTGCCGCGGCCAGCGTCCGGCGACGCTCTGTCTCGGCCTGGGAGAGGACGAGCGAGGGGCGCAGCAGGTCGGAGGCGACGCTGGACAGCGCTGCGCGCAGGCGCGGGGACGTGCCGGGCAGGGCTGCGGCGTCCCGCTCGACGCCGGCGCGGGCCGCAGCCAGGTCGCCGAGCCCGTCGAGGTCCCGGACGGTTCGCTCCCCGCGCACCACCCCGCCTCGGACGTCGCGTACGCGGATGCCCCGCTCCCGGTCCACCGCGAGGAGCGAGCGGTCCTCCACCACCGGCGCCGCCAGGCCGCGGTGGGTGAGGGACAGGATCGTCTCCTCGACTCCCTCGCCGAACCGGGCCTCGGAGAGCGCCGCGAAGCTGGAGTCGTCGACCCAGAGCTGGAGCCGGGAGGCGAAGGCGTCGCGCCGGGAAGCGAACTCGCGGAGCAGCTCGGCCTGATCGGCTCGCGTCTCCTTCCGGCCCGTACCGCGCCGCTCCTGCCACCGGGCCTCCGTCGAGCGCATGAGCTGGAAGGCTCCGTGGACCCGGGCCGCCACCTCCTCCTCCGCACCCAGGTCGTGGTCGAAGACCCGCGGCTCGTCGGCTGCGGCCTCCTCCCGGCGGCGGAGCGTGCCCTCCTCGTCGGGGACGGCGAGGTCGCGGGGAGCCCGCAAGGTGGCCGGAGCCGGCAACCCCAGGGCATCCTCCCCGGGGATCTCGGAAAGGCCGCCCGGGATGGCCAGGAAGGCGGTCGCCACAGCGGCGATGACGAGCAGCAGGGCTGCGGCGAGCCGCTCCGGGAGCCGAAGGGTCGGTCGCGTTCCGGGCCGCGGCTCGAGGGGTTCCTCCACGAGAGCGGAGGGTCGCACCGGGGCGGGCGAATGGCAAGCGGAGGGGGTGCAGTGTACGGAGCAGGGACCATGTCCGCCCCATGACGTCGAGGAGGTGTGCCGGTTGAAACGGCTTTCACGAGTTCCTGACCGGGAAGCACGGGCACGAGCTCTCCTACACCTGGACGAAGAACATCCTGCAGATGAAGGGGCTCGTGGAGCGGTCTCCGGGGCGCGGAAAGTACCGGCGCATGAGGGACCGACGGCCGATGGTGGGGATGCTGCTGCACCTGGACGCCTCGACCCACGCCTGGGCAGTCCAACCCCGCGGACATCTTCATCTGCTTAAGCAGGGGACTCGATCAACTGCTCCCGACAGCGGAGGGGGTCAGCCTGCCATCACCCAGCTGCCACGTGGTCCGCGCCGCGGACCGCCGGGCAGATGGGGCGTTCACTCGTAGTCTGTTGACGACGATCCGGGCGATTGGCGATGCCGCGGGCGGGGCGCGAAGGGGATGGTGCTGGCTGCGCCACGTCTCGCGCAGGGGCGGCGCTAGAGATTCCTGGCGGGGTTCGAGATCCCGGCGCCGGAATTCGCGCAGGGAGCCGACCTCGCGCTTTTGGCGAGGGCCGAAAATCCCGTGCGATGGTGGATCCATGAACGCACGCGAATGGTCCCTCCGTCATGCCGATTTACTTCGCAGGGAGCGCGGAGCCCTCGCCGACCTGCTCCTCTCCCTCGCGGAATTCGACCGGTTGTCCGCGTACCGGGAGCTCGGCTTCGCCACGCTCTTCGACTACTTGCACCGGGAGCTTCACCTCTCCCGCGGCTCGGCCCACTACCGCCAGGTCGCCACGCGGCTCGTCGAGCGGTTCCCGGAGATCGTGGCGCCCATTCGAAGTGGGCAGTTGTGCCTCTCCACCGTGATCGTGGTCGCCCGGGTCATGACCGAGACGAACCGGTACGAGGTGCTCCCGCGCTTCTTCGGCCTTTCCCGGCAGGAGGCGGAGCAACTCGCGGCGGAGATCCGGCCCGTCGAGGTGGTGCCGAGGAGGACGGTCGTGACCGAGGTGCCGGTTTCGAAGCTCGCTGCGGTTCAGTCGGCGACGACGGCCCCCGCCACGACGAACGTGAAGGAATGCTCGCGTTCAACGGTTGAACTGGCCCCGCCCCGGACGCTCGTCGAGCCGCTCACGCCCCGGGAGACCCGGATGCACGTCACGGTGTCGCCGGAGTTCCTGGCCCTCTTGAAGAAGGCCAAGGCGGGTCAGTCCCACGTCCAGCCGGGGGCCACCGACGAGCAGGTGCTCACCGCTGCGCTGGAACTGCTCGTCGCCCAGCAGGAGAAGCGGCGGGCCAGCGTGCCCCCGAAGGTGAAGCGGGAGGTGAGGAAGCGGGACGGGGGCAAGTGCACGTGGCCGCTCGCGAATGGCGGCACGTGCGGCTCGGAGATCCGCACCGAGATCGACCACGTCGTGCCCCGCGGAAGGGGCGGCCCTTCCACAGTTGCAAACTGCCGGATCCTCTGCGACGTCCACAACCGGGAAGCCGCGCGCCAGGTCTACGGCGACGCCCACATGGACCTGTTCACCCGGAGTCCTCCCCTGGCCAGGGAGCCCGCCGGGATCTACGGTCCCCCGCCCTTCGGCGGCAGCCGCGCCTCGTACCCCTCGTACGCCTTCACCACCTCCTGCACCAGCGGGTGGCGCACCACGTCCACCTCGCTGAACGAGCAGAAGGCGATGCCCTCCACGCCGCGCAGCACCTTCTGCACCTCCATGAGGCCGCTGGCCCGGCCGGTCGGGAGGTCGACCTGCGTGACGTCCCCGGTGACGACCGCCCGGGACCCGTAGCCGAGCCGCGTGAGGAACATCTTCATCTGCTCGGCCGTGGTGTTCTGGGCCTCGTCGAGGATGATGAAGGAGTCGTTCAAGGTCCGGCCGCGCATGAAGGCGAGCGGGGCCACCTCGACCGTGCCGCGCTCCATGAAGGCGGAGGCCTTCTCGTAGTCGACCATGTCGAAGAGCGCGTCGTGGAGCGGCCGGAGGTATGGGTTCACCTTCTCGGCGATGTCGCCGGGAAGGAAGCCGAGCCTCTCGCCGGCCTCCACCGCCGGCCGGGTCAGGACGATTCGCTTCACCCTCCGTTCGACGAGGTGCGCCACCGCCATGGCCATGGCCAGGTAGGTCTTGCCGGTGCCGGCCGGCCCGATCCCGAAGACGATGTCGTGCTCGCGGATGGCCTTGACGTAGCGCTGCTGCCCCAGGTTCTTGGGAGTGATGAGGCGGTGGCGAGCGGTCACGTAGATGGTGTCGCCGAAGACCTCGCGCGGGGACTGCCCCTGCGCCACCAGCTTGGCGGCCTGGTCCACGTCCTCCATGTAGAGGGGGTAGCCGTGGTCGACGAGGTCGTAGAGCTCCCGGACCACCCGCTCGGCCAGCGCCCGCGCCGCCGGGTCGCCGCCGGCGATGACAATCTGGCTTCCCCGGGAGCCGAGCTGCACGCCGGTGCGGCGCTCCACGAGCTTGAGGTTCTCCTGGTGGGCGCCGCAGAGCAGGCGCAGCTTGTCGGTATCGGGAAACTCGATCCGGACGGAACTCGACGACTCGGACTCCTGGGCCAATCGTCCTCCTGGCGCGGGCGCGCCTCTCACTCCACGGGCGGCGCGAGGAGATACCCGTCCCCCTGGCGCCGGTACGCGTAGGCCTGGGACCATGGGTAGCGGAGGTCGCGCGGGCGCGCCAGCCCGGTCTCGACGAGGGCGTCCAGGCTGGCGGGGTAGGCGCCGTTCTCGACCCGGTAGACCTCCAGCGCCGCCCGCAGCCGCTCCACCTGGTAGCGGGAGACGAAGCGCTCGACCCGGTTGTCGTCGACGGGGCGGAGCGCCGACCGGCCGTGCGCTCCCCCGCCGGTGACGACGAGGACCAGCGCCGCCAGGGCCACCGCGATGGCCACGGTGGCGAGCACGCCAGCTGCCCCGCGGCGCAGCTTCTCCTGCCAGCTCCGCGCGTAGGCCCCGACCTCGGCCGCCGCCGACCGGTGCGAGGGGGGCACGGCCCGCAGGACGCCCAGGTTCACCAGGTTGAAGAGCGCCTTGGAGGCCTCGAACTCGCCGAGCCGGGAACGGTCGGCGATGCGATCCACCGTCTCGCCGGGCAGGGCCAGGTCGTAGACCCGCCACTCGTTCCTGCCCAGCGCCGCGGACTCGCCGTCGCGGGCGCCCCTCCCCTCGGCGCGGGCGGTGGCCGGGTCGAGCTCCTTCAGCCGCTCGAAGGTCATGGCCGAGGAGGTGATCTTCCGCCGGACGATGGGCCACTCGTCGATGATCCGGTAGCCCTCCATGAGAACCGACTCGCACCGCAGCGGCGAGACGGTCTCGCGGTCGAAGCTGACCTCGCGGGGCTCGAATGCGTAGGTGCCCGACTTCCAGTGGAAGAGCTTGTAGAGGGTCTGGGTGGTCTGCAGCGCGGTCATCTCCCGCAGCTGCTCCTGGGTCACCATCCCGAGCTCGACCAGGATGTCCCCGAGGCGGCGCAGGGTTCGCTTCTGCACCCCGAGCGCCTCCTCGAGCTGCTCCGCGGTGATCAGGTCGGCGCGGACGAGCAGGCTCCCCAGCTTGTCCCGGGCCTTGCGTCCGGCGTACTCGGCGCTCACCACCGAGCCGTTCCACATCACCACGTGGATCTCGTCGGCGCGGGCCTTGAGGTGCAGCACCCCGCTCTTCGACTGCTGGCCGATGAGCTGGAGGATCTCCGCGATCCCGAAATCCTTGAGGGTACCGGTCAGCGCCATGGCTCAGTCCGGCCGCGTGCGGCGGAAGGCGTCGCGCACCGCGATCGCGTACAGGAGCGCGAAGAGGGGGACGGCCACGGCGAGCCGGAGCGCCACGGCGTAGGGAGAGTGCTGGGGAGGCGGGGTGACGCCGTGCCAGAACCAGGCGAGGAACCCCAGGAAGATGAGCGCGAAGAGGACGAGGAAGCCGAGCACCGGGCGGCCTCCCACCACGTGCCCCGCGCCACCGCCCAGGACCGCCAGCGCCCGCTCGATCCAGCGCCGGACCCGGGCGTGGCGAACGACCTGGGCGTCCTTGCGGTCGCGGTCGCGCGGGTCCACGGCGTTCCGGCGGAGGTAGACGTTCACGCACTGTCCGCAGCTGGCGGTCGCTCCGGGGTCGCAGCGGCGGCAGGCGGGCCGGCCGCAGCGGTCGCAGGGGGACGAAGGGGCGAGGCGAGGCGTCACCAGCGCCAGCCCCCAGAGCGAGGCGACGAGCACGAGCGGCAGCACCGGCCACCCCCAGCGCGCCAGCGGCCCCGCCACCCGTCGGAGCGCCGCCGCCCCGACGGCACGGGGAACGGCGTCCCGGCCCGCGAGCTCGGCCAGGCGATCGGTCGACGGAAGCGCGTCCACCAGCCACGCGTTGGCACGGAAGTCGTCGTCCGATCCGTGCCGGGCCAGGTAGGCGGCGTCGGCCTGCTGGGCCTTGCGCCGGGCCTCGGAACTCTGCCCCACGGCGGCGAGCCGGAGGTAGAGCTTGGAGAGGTCGTACTGCGCCGCGGCCAGCGTGGAGAGGTCGCGGGCCCGGTCGACGGCGGCGATGTATGCGGCCTTGGCCCCCTCGAGATCTCCCTCGAGGAAGAGCAAGTTCCCCAGGTTCACCTGGGCCTCGGCCGAACGGGGATCGGCGGCAAGCGCCGCGTCGTACCACCGGCGCGCCTCGGAGAGGTCGCCCTGCCGCTTGTGCCATCGGCCGATGGCGAGCAGCGCGGGCGCCGGCAGCGCCTCGCGCGACGAGCGCGCCTCCATGTCGGCCACGAAGCCGGGAGTGGGCCAGCCCGCCTCCATCTCGTGCACGTCGTCGGCCAGGGTCCCCTGCCAGGCAGTGACCGTCGCGGCCTGCCCGGCCAGCCAGGGGATGGCGACGAGCGCGAGCAAGGAGAACGTGACCGCGAGGCGCTCCCGCTGGGAAAGGTAGGCCCAGGCGGCGAGGCCTCCCGCGAAGAGCACGGCGAACGGGCCCAGGCGGAACACGAACGGCAGGGCGAGCAGCGCCAGCGCGAGCGCCGTGGACTGGCCCGGCGTCCCGGCCCGGACCACCGGCAGGTGCCGGAAGTCGTGCAGGAAGGTGCGGAGGCGGGAGAGGAAGAGCAGCGAGACGGTGGCCGCGGCCGCGCCGAACAGCGCGGCGATGGCCGCTCCCGAGAGGTCGCCGAGGAGCGCCCGCGCCACGTGCGGATCCCGCGCGGCGGCGGCGAACCCGGCCCAGGCCGCCCGGATCGCGGGGACGGGCTTCATCGGGTCGGCGGCGACGAGCGCGCGCGCCAGCGCGAAGTGGGGCTCGGGCAGGTCGGGAGCGAGCGCCACCGCAACCGAGGCGTGCTCGACGGCGTCGTCCACGGCACGGGCCCGCAGGGACCGCTCGGCCTCCCGGACCTCGGCGATGGCATGCCAGGGGAGGCTCGCGATGCCCAGCTCCCTCATGGCGTCCCGAAGCGAACCGGCTGCCGCGCGGCTCGCCGCGCCGTCCTGCTCGCGTCCGGCCTTCCGGCGGGCCTGCCAGAGATCCTCCACCCGGGCCGGGGATATCCGGACCGGCTCGAGAGGGCGCTGGAGCTTGCGCAGTTCCTCCGGGCCGATGCTCACGCCCGGCACGACACCCGGAGTGGGAGCTGGCGCGACGCTCGCCGGGGCGGCCGGGGGCGGGAGGGGCTCGGGTGGCAGCGCTGGTTCCGGTACCGGCTCGCCGGCCCGGGCCGACTTCGCCTGTGGCTCGTCGACGGGGAGGTCGCCCTCCACGAGCGAGGGAGCCTGGACCTGGGCCCCTGCCGGGGAGGGTCCCAGGAGAACGAGCCACGCGGCGAGGAAGGCGATCGCAGGAATTCTCACGCGAGATTCGAATGCTAGCACGGGGCATTCCGGGCTAGAAACCGGCGATGGAACGGACCGCAGCCGCCGTCGACCGCCTCCTCGCCATCATGGCCCGCCTCCGTGGCCCGGACGGATGCCCCTGGGACCGGGAGCAGACTCTCGCCACGCTTCGCCCCTACGTCCTCGAGGAGACCTACGAGGTCCTCGAGGCCATCGACAGCGGTGACCCGGAGGCCCACCGGGAGGAACTCGGCGACCTCCTCCTCCAGATCGTCTTCCAGGCGCGGATCGCCGAGGAGGAAGGGCGATTCGACTTCGGCGGCGTCGCCGACGCGATCTCGGAGAAGCTCCTCTCCCGCCATCCTCACGTGTTCGGCCCGGATGCCTGCAGCGCGGATGCCCGGCCCGACCCGTCCAGCCCCGGGGTCCAGGACTCCGACGGCGTGCTGCGTCAGTGGGCGGCCCTCAAGAAGAAGGAGAACCAGGCCAAGGGGCGCGGGAAGAGCGTTCTCGAGGGCGTTCCACGGGAGCTGCCGGCCCTCGCACGGGCGGAGCGGCTGACCGAGAAGGCGAGCCGGATCGGCTTCGACTGGCCCGACGCATCGGGCGCTCGCGCCAAGGTGGCGGAGGAACTGGGAGAGCTCGACGAGGCCATCGCGTCGGGCGATCGCGCTCGCATGGAGGACGAGCTCGGGGACCTCCTCTTCGCGACGGCGAATCTCGCCAGGAAGCTGGCGATTCCCCCGGAAGAGGCGCTTCGGAGAACGCTCGGGAAGTTCATCTGGCGCTTCGAGCAGGTCGAGGCGGGACTGGCCCGGAAAGGGATCGACCACGGGGATGCGACGCTGGAGGAGATGGACCGGCTCTGGGACGAGGCGAAAGAGCTTTCCCGACGAAACACGAGTACTTCTTGACCCTTCGGGACATCCGTTCGCAATGGTGGAAAGTACGTGGACAAGTTCGGGTCGCCCCGGGATACCCGGCACCCGGACACCTCGCCGACACCCGCCGGAAGCACGGTTGTCGCCAATCAAGTCCAGTTATTTCATATGGTTGATCTGCCACGGCCCAGATCGGTCGAGAGGGCCGAGGCCCAAGCGGGTCGCTTGACCGGTTGAAATCGCCAGAAGTGGATAACTCACCGTGTCGACAAGAAGCCCGCCCGCCAAATCCCTTGACGTGTCGATGGCCGGGCGGTAGAAACCGCGACCTTCGAGAACCCCCAAGGGAGAAGCACACTTGGCAAACACCCCCTCCGCCGAGAAGCGCAATCGCCAGTCCCAGAAGCGCCGGGCCCGCAACCAGGCCGTGCGCACCCGCGTGAAGAGCGCCGTGAAGAAGGTTCGCGAGACGCTCGAGGGCGGCGAGCTGGCTGCTTCGCAGGACGCCTTCAAGGCTGCCGCCCGGGTGATCGACCAGGCCTCCTCGAAGGGCGTGGTCCACCGCAACACCGCCTCGCGGAAGATCTCGCGCCTCGCCAAGGCCGTCGCGAAGTCCGCGAAGGCGAAGTAGCTCCCGCCCCTAGGGAGTCTCGAGCCGCTCCACGATCTCCCGAGCGGATTCCTCCGCCGCCCGGCGGATGGCCAGCCGCCTCCGACCTTCCGTGGCGATGGCGTCGACCTCGCCCAGGTAGTCGATTTCCCGACGAACCCTCACCCGTGCGGCCTCCTGGCCGTTCACCATCATGCGCGCCTGGACCTCGAAGACGAGGCGCCACGTGCTGCCCTGGGTCGTCAGGGGAGACGACGACGAGCGCGTCACCGCGCCCTCGATCCTCGCCGAGGACCCCTCCCCTCCCATCGCCCCGCGCCGGGAGAGCTCCTCGCGCAGCGCCGCGGCCACCAGCGCGCCCGCCTCCGCGTCGGCGGTGCGATTCTCGAGGGGAGCCACGAAGACCCGTTCGGCGTCCGCCGGAAGGCGCGCGGCGCCCGAGCCGACCGCGTAGCCGCAGCCGGCCCCGGTGACGAGCGCGACGACCGCGGCGGCGAGCCCCGGGCGCCTCATGCGACCACGAAGTTGATGAGCCGCCTCGGGACGAAGACCACCTTCCGAACGGTCTTGCCGGCCAGGTGGGCCTTGACGCGGTCCTCCTGCTCGGCGAGGGCCCGCACCTCGGCTTCCCCGGCGGCGAGCGGGACCTGGATCTCGCCCCTCAGCTTCCCGTTCACCTGGACCGCCACCGTCACCACGTCGGCCACCACCAGAGCCGGATCGTGGGACGGCCAGGGCGCCTCGGCGAGCAGCCGGTCGCGCACGTCCGGACCGAGGACCTCGTGCCAGAGCTCCTCGGCAACGTGCGGCGCGAAGGGGGCGAGCATCATCGCCAGGGCGACCAGCGCTTCCTTCACCGCGGCGCGGTCGGCGTCGGTAGCGGGCTCGAGCGCGTAGAGCTCGTTCACGAGCTCCATGAGGGCGGCGATCGAGGTGTTGAACTTGAGATCGCCCTCCAGCCCCTCGGTCACCCTCTTGATGGTGCGGTGGGTCTTGCGGCGGAGCTCGAGGAACGGGCCGGCTGCGTCGGCGAGCAGCCGGTCGGGGACGAGGAAGGCCTCCTGGCGGGCGTGGAAGATGCGCCACACGCGGGACAGGAACCGGAACATGCCCTCGACCTGCTCGTCGGACCAGTCGATGTCCTTCTCGGGCGGGGCCGCGAAGAGCATGAACATGCGCATGGTGTCGGCGCCGAAGCGGTCGACGATGGGGCCGGGCTGCACCACGTTGCCCCAGCGCTTCGACATCTTCCGGCCGTCGGGGCCGTTGACGATGCCCTGGGTGACGAGCCGCCTCACCGGCTCCTTCTCGAACACCAGCCCGAGCTGCTCCATCACCCGGTGCCAGAACCGGAAGTAGAGCAGGTGCATCACCGCGTGCTCGGGCCCGCCCACGTAGACGTCGACCGGCAGCCAGCGGCGCGCCTCGGCCTGCCCGAACGGGCGCTCGGCGTCGCGCGGCGACAGGTAGCGCGCGTAGTACCAGGACGAGTCCACGAACGTGTCCATGGTCTCGGTCTCGCGCCGCGCCGGCTTGCCGCAGGTGGGGCAGGTCGTGTTCACGAAGGCCGGCACCTTGGCGAGCGGCGGCTCGCCCGTGCCGGTGATGATGGCCTCGTCGGGCAGCGTCACCGGCAGGTCGGCGTCGGGGACGCCCACCGCGCCGTGCTCCGGGCAGTAGATCACCGGGATGGGAGTGCCCCAGTAGCGCTGGCGGCTGAACCCCCAGTCGCGCAGGTGGTACTTCACCGAGGGCGCTCCGAAACCCTTCTCCTTCGCCAGCACCGACATGGCGGTCCGGGCGCCCGCGCTGGCCAGCCCGGTGAAGGGGCCGGACCCGACCAGTACCCCATCGTCCGTGGAGGCCTTCTCCAGCCGGTCGCCGGCCGGCAGGCGCTCCCCCGCGGGGGGCTGGACCACCACCCGCACGGGCAGTGCGTACTTCCGGGCGAACTCGAAGTCGCGCTGGTCGTGGGCCGGGACGCTCATGACCGCGCCGGTGCCGTAGCCGGCCAGCACGAAGTTGGCGATCCAGACCGGGACCTTCTCCCCGCTGTACGGGTTGACCGCGTATGCCCCGGTGAAGGCGCCCTCCTTGGGCGCGTCCTCGCCGGTGCGCAGGGCGGCGTCGGTCCTGGCCATGCGATCGACGAAGGCCTGCACCTCGGCCCTCCGGTCCGGGGTGGTGAGCCGGGCGGTGAGCGGGTGCTCGGGCGCCAGCACCACGTAGGTGCAGCCGAAGATGGTGTCGACACGGGTCGTGAAGACGCGGATGCGCTCGGGGGACCCGTCCACCGCGAAGTCGACCTCGGCCCCCTCGCTGCGCCCGATCCAGTTGCGCTGCATGGTGGTGATGCGCTCCGGCCACTCGCGCAGGTCGTCGAGCCCCGCCAGCAGGTCGTCGGCGTAGTCGGTGATGCGGAAGGCCCACTCCGGGATGACCTTCTCGACGACCGGGGAGCTGCAGCGCTCGCAGACGTTGTCGTCCACCACCTGCTCGTTGGCGATGACGGTGTTGCAGCCGGTGCACCAGTTGGCCTTGCCCTGCCGCCGGTAGACGATCCCCTTCTCCAGCATGCGCAGGAAGAACCACTGGTTCCACCGGTAGTACTCCGGGTCGCAGGTGGCGAACTCGCGCTCCCAGTCGAAGGCGAAGCCCACCCGCTGCATGTCCTGGCGGAAGGCCACGATGTTCTCCCGCGTGCGCTCGGCGGGGTGGCGTCCGTCCTTGAGGGCGGCGTTCTCGGCCGGCAGGCCCAGCGCGTCGAAGCCCATGGGGTGCAGGACGTCGTAGCCCCTCATGCGCAGCAGGCGGGCCAGCGCATCACCGATGGTGTAGACCCGGGCGTGCCCCATGTGCATGGCGCCGGACGGGTACGGGAACATCTCGAGGACGTAGCGCTTCTCGGCGCCCTCGCGGCGGCCGGCCTTGAAGACCCCGGCTTCGTCCCAGCGCTTCTGCCAGCGCGGCTCGATCGACTTCGGCTCGTATCGCTCGTTCATGGAGGGCATGGAAGCCCGCGATATTACCGCGGGACGGCGATTTTGCACCTGCGCGTTCCCCGGGGCTCCGGGGTATATTGCGCGCCTCTTTCGCCCCCGGAGAATCCGAGATGGCCGAGAACGTCTACGTCGCCGACATCGCCGAGCACGAGGGGCGGGAGGTCACGCTCCACGGGTGGCTCCACAACCGCCGGTCCTCGGGGAAGCTCCACTTCCTCCAGGTCCGCGACGGCACCGGGACCATCCAGTGCGTGGTCTTCAAGGGGAACGTGACCCCGGAGGCCTTCACCGAGGCAGACCACCTCCCGCAGGAGACCTCCATCGCGGTGACCGGCCTCGTGAAGAAGGAGCCACGTTCCCCGATCGGCTACGAGGTCGACGTGCGCGGGCTCACCGTCCACGCCCGCCCTACCCAGGAGTTCCCCATCGGCCACAAGGAGCACGGGGTGGCCTTCCTCATGGAGCAGCGCCACCTCTGGCTGCGCTCCCCCCGGCAGAACGTGATCCTCCGGGTCCGCCACACCGTCGAGAAGGCCATCCGCGACTTCTTCGACCAGCGCGGATTCACGCTGGTGGACGGACCGATATTCACCCCGAACGCGTGCGAGGGAACGAGCAACCTCTTCGAGGTGCCCTACTTCGACCTGGGCAAGGCCTACCTGACGCAATCCGGCCAGCTCTACATGGAGGCCGCCGCCATGGCGCTCGGGAAGGTCTACTCCTTCGGGCCCACCTTCCGCGCCGAGAAGTCCAAGACCCGCCGCCACCTCACCGAGTTCTGGATGGTGGAGCCGGAGGTGGCCTGGCTCGATCTCGACGGCGACATGGCCCTGATGGAGGAGTTCGTCTCCTTCGTGGTGCAGGCGGCGCTCGCCAGGCACCGGGACGAGCTCGTCCGGGTGCTGGAGCGGGACGTGTCGAGGCTGGAGAGCGTCACACCGCCCTTCCCGCGCATCACCTACACCGAGGCGGTGGAGGTCATCCGCAAGGCCCAGCAGGCGCAGCGCGCCTCGATGCCCCCCGAGGAGTCCGCGAAGCTGCCCCCCATGATGGCCTGGGGGGACGACATCGGCGGGGACGAGGAGACGCTGGTGGCGAGCGCCTACGACCGGCCGGTCATGGTCCATCGCTACCCGGCGGCCATGAAGGCCTTCTACTTCAAGAAGGACCCGCAGGACCCCCAGGTGGCGCTGGGCTGCGACGTGCTCGCGCCGGAGGGCTATGGCGAGATCATCGGCGGCGGGCAGCGCGAGGACGACCTCGACACGCTCGAGAAGGCCATCGCCCACCACCAGCTCCCCCGCGAGGCGTTCGAGTGGTACCTCGACCTGCGCCGCTACGGCACCGTGCCGCACGCCGGGTTCGGCATGGGCGTGGAGCGCTGCGTGGCGTGGATCTGCGGGCTGCACCACGTCCGGGAGACCATCCCGTTCGCCCGCATGACCGAGCGGATCACGCCGTAGGCGAGGGCGGGTCCACCCGCGCCGTCAGGCGCGCGACCTCGACGGCGATGCCCAGATCCCGCGCGGCGCCCTCCAGGGCGGGCCCGAGCGTGCGCACGTCTCCCAGGACCACCTGGCGGGCGAATCCGGCCACGGCCGCCGCCTCGACCCAGGCGCGCGCCGCGACCGCCAGCGGGGCGCCCTGGGGAAGGGCGATCGCTATCTCCCGGGCCCCGGCCCGACGCAACGCCTCGCAGGCGTGGCGCACCGCGAGGGAGGTGGCCCGGGGCGAGGTGTCGTCGACGCCGAAGAGGAAGACGCGGGCGGCGCGCAGACGGTTCCCGGAGGGCAGGAGCAGGGCCTCGCCGTGCTCCGGGGTGACGGTTCCGGCCAGGATGGCGCGGGAGACCGCTCCGGCCAGCCGCCAGTCGATCAGGCACGGGAGCCCGGTGAGCGGCCGTTCGGCCCCGACGAAGGCGGCCAGCGAGTCGGCCTCGATGGCGTCGAGCGACGCCAGAGAGAGCTCGGCGAGTTCCAGGCGGAGCCTCACCGCCCCGGCCCGTCCCCGCGCCGTCCCTCGGGCAGGGCGGCGGCGACCCGGTCCAGCACCCCGTTCACGAAGGCCGCCGAGCTCTCGCTGCCGTACTTCTTCCCCAGCTCGATGGCCTCGTTGATGCAGACCTTCACGGGGACGTCGGTCCGCCAGCGCAGCTCGAAGACCGCGAGCCGCAGCACGTTGCGGTCCACCTTGGCCATCCGGTCCATGCGCCAGTTGGTGGAGACCTGCTCGATGACCTCGTCGATCTCGCGCCGGTGGTTGGCCACGCCGCGAACGAGCTCCTCGGCTCCCTCGCGCACCTCCCGCTCCACCGGCTCGAAGCTGGGCCAGAACCGGGCCAGCGCCTCGTCGAGGTCGGTGGCGGCCACGTCGATCTGGTAGAGCGCCTGCAGGGCTCGCTCGCGGGCCTTGGTGCGTCGGGTGTGGACCATGTGCCCTTGCTACTTCCCGCCGGCGATGGCGCGGAAGAGGTTGGCCTGCTCGATGGCGGCCACGGCCGCCTCGGCTCCCTTGTTCCCGCCCTTCACGCCGGCCCGCTCCAGCGCCTGCTCCATGGTGTCGCAGGTGAGCACTCCGAAGCCGACGGCGCACTCGGCCTCCATCGAGACCTGGGCCACGCCCTTCGAGACCTCGCTGGCCACGTACTCGAAGTGCGGGGTGCCGCCGCGGATGACGGCGCCCAGCGCCACCGCGGCGTCGTAGCGGCCGCTGCGCCCCACCCTGCGCATCACCGCCGGGATCTCGAAGGTCCCCGGGCAGCGGAAGACCTCGACCGCGTCCTCGGCGACCCCGTGGCGCCGGAGCGCGTCCTTCGCGCCCGCCAGCAGTTGCTCGGTGACGAGCGAGTTGAACCTCGACACCACGATGGCGAACTTCAGCCCTTCGCCGACCAGGTTTCCCTCGTAGACCTTCATGACCGTCCTCCCTTGGCCGCGCGGTGCGTGGCCTTCCCCTTCCCCTTGCGGCGTTCCGGGGCGAGCGTGAGCAGGTGTCCCATCTTGTCGCGCTTGGTCTTCAGATATGCGCGGTTTCCCCGGGACGGGGGCGTCTCGATGGGCACGCGCTCCACCACCTCGAGGCCGTACCCCTCCAGCCCGACGATCTTCTTCGGGTTGTTGGTGAGCAGGCGCATCTTCCCCACTCCCAGGTCGCGCAGGATCTGGGCCCCGATGCCGTAGTCGCGAAGGTCGGGCTTGAAGCCCAGCCTCACGTTGGCCTCGGCGGTGTCGAGCCCCTGGTCCTGGAGGTTGTAGGCCTTGAGCTTGTTGACGAGCCCGATTCCGCGCCCCTCCTGGTCGAGGTAGACGAGCACGCCCTTCCCGGCCATGGCGATCTGGCGGAGCGCGGCGTGGAGCTGGGGCCCGCAGTCGCAGCGGGCGCTGCCGAAGACGTCGCCGGTCAGGCACTTGGAGTGGACGCGGACCAGGACCGGCTGCCCGGGCTTCCAGGCGCCCATCACCAGGGCCACGTGCTGGTTCTTGTCGACGTCGTTCTCGTAGGCCACCGCGGTGAACTTCCCGTACTCGGTGGGGAGCGGAGCCTGCGAGGCGCGGCGCACCAGCGAGTCCCGGGTCATCCGGTAGAAGATCAGGTCGGCCACCGACGCGATGGGGATGTCGTGCTCCCGGGCCAGCTTCTGGAGCTCGGGCATGCGCGACATGGTGCCGTCGTCGTTCATGATCTCGCAGATGACGGCCGCGGGCTTGAGCCCGGCCAGGCGCGCCAGGTCGACCGACCCCTCCGTCTGCCCGGCCCGCACCAGGACGCCGCCCGGGCGGGCCCGCAGCGGGAAGACGTGGCCGGGACGGACCAGGTCGGTGGGCTTCGCACCGTCGGCCACCGCGGTGAGGATGGTGTGGGCCCGGTCCTTGGCGCTGATCCCGGTGGTGACCCCGCGGGCGGCCTCGATCGAGACCGTGAACGCCGTGCCGAAGCTGGAGGCGTTCTGTCCCTCGGGGACCATGAGCGGCAACTCGAGCGAGCGCGCCTTCTCGTCGGTCATGGCCAGGCAGATGAGGCCGCGCCCGGACTTCGCCATGAAGTTCACCGCCGCCGGCGTGACCTTCTCGGCGGCGATGCAGAGGTCGCCCTCGTTCTCGCGATCCTCGTCGTCGACGAGGATGATCATCTTCCCGCGCCGGAACGCCTCGAGGGCCGCCTCGATCCGCTCGACCGCGTGCTCCGAGTGCCGGATCATCTGGCCCCCTCGCCGTAGCCCCAGTCCTTCAACGAACCCTCCGTGACACCGGCCGAGCCGGCGAACTCGCGAAGACGGGCGACGTGGCGCGCCACGACGTCGGCCTCCAGGTTGACCGCCGTACCCGGCGCAGCGTCTCCGAGCACGGTGCGGGACAGCGTCTCCGGGATGAGGGCGACCTCGAACCGGTCGCGCCCGGCACGCGCCACCGTGAGGGAGACCCCGTCGATGGCGATGGAGCCCTTCTCGGCGACGAGCGGCGCGATGGCCGGCGGGAGCGACACGGTGAGCCGCGCCCCCTGCCCCTCGGCGACGCGGGCCAGGACCTTCCCGACCGCGTCGACGTGCCCCTGCACGAGGTGGCCGCCGAGCCGGTCGGAGAGGCGCAGGGCCCGCTCCAGGTTCACCCGGGTCCCGGTCCTCCAGGTGCCGAGGGTGGTGCGGGCCAGGGTCTCGGGAACGGCGTCGAAGGACATCCGTCCCCCGCCCCGCTCCACGACCGTCAGGCACGCGCCGTTGCAGGCCACGCTCTCGCCGGGCTCGAGCTCGTCGACCGGCAGCGCCCCGGGGCGGATGGTCACGCGCGCGCCTCCGGCTCGCGGCTCGAGCCGTTCCACCACTCCCACGTCGGCGACGAGTCCGGTGAACATCGGAGCGGAATCTTAGTCCACGCGGGGGGTTCGGGCACCTTTCGGCGCCGGGCGGCAGGTGACGAGCAGGTCCTGCCCCACCCGCCGGACGTCCAGGTCGCGGACGGAGAGCGCGTCGGCCATGCGGGCGGGCCCCTCCCCGGGGAGCCAGGAAACGCCCCCCCCGGCCAGCTTCGGGGCCAGGAAGAGAAACAGCCGGTCGACCTGGCCGGCCTCGAGGAGGCTCCTCGACACCTCGGCGCCCCCCTCGGCGAGGAGGGTCGTCACCCCGCGCTTCCCCAGCCGCGCGAGCAGGTCGGCGAGGTCGACTCGCCCCCGCCGGGCCTTGCAGCGCAGGTACTCGACCCCGCGCCGGGGCTTCACGGGCGGGCTCCCCGACACGTGGGCGACGATCGTCGGCGCAGTGGATCGCTGTCGGAAGAGGCGAAGCCCGGGTGGCAACTCGAGCCTGGAGTCGAGGATCACGCGGATCGGGTCCCGGCCGCGCCCCCCGGGGAGGCGGGTCGTGAGACGGGGGTCGTCGGCCCGGACGGTTCCGGCGCCCACCAGGACGGCATCGGCCGCGTCGCGGAGCCGGTGAACCAGCGCACGCGCCTCCGGGCCCGTGACCCAGCGGGAGTCGCCCGCGGAGGTGGCGATGCGGCCGTCGAGGGTGGAGGCCACCTTGAGGGTGACGTGGGGGCGTCCGCTGGTGATGAAGCGGAACCAGGTCTCGTTGAGTGCGTCGCACGCCTCGCGCAGGAGACCGACCTCCACCTCGACCCCCGCCCGGCGCAGCCGGCGGATTCCCCGGCCGTTCACCCGGGGGTTGGGATCGCTCGACCCGGTGAACACGCGGCGCACCCCGGCCTCCAGGATGGCCAGGCTGCAAGGAGGCGTGCGCCCGAAGTGGTCGCAGGGCTCGAGGGTGGTGTAGAGGTCGGCGCCCCGCGCCCGTGCCCCCGCGTCGCGGATGGCCGCCACCTCGGCGTGTGGAGCTCCGGCCCGGGCGTGGTGCCCGCGGCCGACCACCCGCCCACCCTTCACCAGGACGGCGCCGACGGCCGGGTTGGGGCTGGTCCGCCCCAGCCCTCGCCGGGCTTCCCGCAGCGCGAGGCGCATGAACCCGTCGTGGACGGAGGAGCCGCTCAAGGCTTCTCCTTCAGCCCCTCGACCGCCGCGGTGAACTCGCCGACGTCGCGGAAGTCCCGATAGACCGAGGCGAAGCGCACGTAGGCCACCGGGTCCTCGGCGCGCAGCAGCTCCATCACCAGCTCTCCCACCGCGCTGGCCCGGACCTCGCGCTCACCCAGCTCCTGGAGGCGCCGCTCCACCCGGGTGGCCATCTCGTCGATGCGCTCCTGGGAGACCGGGCGCTTCTGGCAGGCCCGGCGCAGGCCCTCCACGACCTTGCGCCGGTCGAAGGACTCGCGCCGGCCGTCCTTCTTCACCAGCGCGGGGAGGCTCTCCTCGACCCGCTCGTAGGTGGTGAAGCGGCGCGCGCAGCCCAGGCACTCGCGCCGCCGGCGCGTGGCCTGGCCGTCCTGCGCCTCGCGGGAGTCGACGACCCGGTCCTGGAGGTGGCCACAGAAGGGACAGCGCATTCGTCAGGTGTCCCCGGGCCGGATCTCAGAATCCGGTCGGGGTAGAGGGGGAACTGCCGGGTGAGCTCGTGGACCTCGCCCTTCACGCGGGCGAGGGAGGACTCGTCGGCCGGGGCGTCGAGGACGCGCCCGATGAGCGACGCCACCCGGCTCATCTCGGGGACGCCCATGCCGCGGGTGGTGAGCGCCGGGGTGCCGACGCGGATCCCGGAGGTCACGAAGGGCTTCTCCGGGTCCCAGGGGATCATGTTCTTGTTGACGGTGATGCCGGCCTTGCCGAGTGCCTCCTCGGCGATCTTGCCGTTCAGCTTCTTCGGACGGAGGTCGACGAGCATCAGGTGGTTGTCGGTGCCGCCGGAGACGAGCCGCAGGCCCGCCGCGACGAGCCCCTCGGCCAGCGCCTTCGCGTTGTCGAGGATCTGCTGCTGGTAGGCCTTGAAGCCGGGTTGCAGAGCCTCCCCGAAGGCCACCGCCTTGGCGGCCACCACGTGCTCGAGCGGACCGCCCTGGGTGCCCGGGAAGATCTGGCTGTTGACCGCCTTCGCGTGCGCCTCGCGGCAGAGGATCATCCCGCCCCGCGGCCCGCGCAGGGTCTTGTGGGTGGTGGTGGTGACGATGTCGGCGTGCGGCACCGGGTTCGGGTGCAGGCCGGCCGCGACCAGGCCGGCGATGTGGGCCATGTCGACCACCATGGACGCCCCGACCTCGCGGGCGATCTCGGCGAAGCGGTCGAAGTGGAAGAGCCGCGGGTAGGCGCTCGCCCCCACCACCAGGATGCGGGGCCTGTGCTCGAGGGCCAGCCGCCGGACCTCGTCCATGTCCACCGTCTCGTCGGACTGGCGCAGGCCGTACGGGACGATCTTGAAGAGGCGGCCGGAGAAGTTCACCGGTGACCCGTGGGTGAGGTGCCCTCCGAAGTTGAGGCTCATGGCGAGCAGCGTGTCGCCCGGCTGGGCCAGCGCGAAGTAGGCCGCCATGTTGGCTTGCGACCCGGAGTGCGGCTGGACGTTGGCGTGATCGGCCCCGAAGAGCCTCTTCGCCCGGTCGATGGCGATCTGCTCGACCTGGTCGACCACCTCGCAACCGCCGTAGTAGCGCTTCCCCGGGTAGCCTTCGGCGTACTTGTTGGTCAGCGCCGAGCCGGTGGCCTCCATCACCGCGGGAGACACGAAGTTCTCGCTGGCGATGAGCTCGAGACCTTCGGCCTGGCGCCGGGTCTCCTCGCGGACGAGCCGCGCGATCTCGGGATCGGCCTCGGAGAGGCGCTGGGTCGGCATCATGGGAACGCTCCTCGGGAAGGGGGACTGCATACCGCGCCGGGGCTCAGCGGTCGAGGGCCGAGATCTTGTCCACCCGGCGATGGTGCCGGCCGCCCTCGAACGGCTGGGCCAGGAAGGCCGCGACCACGGCACTCCCCAGTCCGAGCCCGATCACCCGCTCGCCCATGCAGAGGACGTTGGCGTCGTTGTGGGCGCGGGCCATGCGGGCCTCGTACTCGGTGGTGCAGTGGGCGGCGCGGACCCCCTTCACCTTGTTGGCGGCGATGGACATCCCGATCCCGGTGCCGCAGACGAGCACGCCGAGCCGCGCCCTCCCCTCGGCCACCGCCTGCGCCACGCGAGCGGCGTAGTCCGGGTAGTCGACGCTCTCCCCCGTGACCGGACCCAGGTCGTCCACCTCGAAGCCAGCCTCCCGGGCCACGCGAACCGCCTCGGCTCGCAGCGCGAGCCCGGCGTGATCGGAGCCGAAGACGATGCGATCCGGCATGATCGACCTCCGCGCTTTCTTGGAAATAGTTAATTAAAACGAGTATTTGAAAATGATGAGTCCCTTGCGTCCCGGCCGGGTGGCGAGCAATGAAGGACGCACCAACCCGTCCACGTGGAGGTTTAGCATGCGACCCGGCCTCAAGTCCCTCGCCCTCGTCCTCGCCGTGATCCTGGCAGGCTGCGGCGCCGGCAAGGGCGAATCCAGCGTCTCCGTCAGCGCCGCCGTCAGGAGCGGAACCGCCCAGCTCTCCTCGATCCCCACCGGGTCGGGTACCGTCCAGCTCGACACCCTGTACCTCGTGGTGAAGGAGGTGGAGCTCGAGAAGGCCCCGGCTGGCCCCACGGGTCCCACCGGGCCGACCGGCCCCACCGGCCCCACCGGCCCCGTCGCCTCGTCCTCCGACTCCGACGACTCCGACGACTTCGAGGAGATCGAGACCGGTCCGTACGTGATCGAGGTGGCCGTCACCGAGACGGGCCTCCAGACCGCCATCCCCTCCAGCGTGGTCCCGGCCGGCGCCTACGAGGAGATCGAGTTCGAGATCCACCGCGTGCGCTCGACCGAGAACCTGAACATCCAGGCGACGAAGGGCGGAGTCAGCCTCGAGGGAAGGTCAATCGTCCTCGAGGGCAGCTGCACGGCTCCCGCCACCGGAACGCCGCCCACCTCCCCTCCGTCGACCCCCTTCGCCATCTCCTCGACGATGGAGGTCGAGGTGGAGTACGAGAGCCCGATCGTCGTCCCCGAGGGCGCGTCGTACAACGTGTCCCTCGTGTTCGACGCCTCGAGGTGGCTCGCCGGACCGGACGGCACGACGCTCGACCCGTGCCTCGGCGACCCGGAGGTGGACGCCCGGATCATGGCCAACGTGAAGGCGTCGCTCCGCGCCTTCGGGGATCACGACCGCGACGGCGAGGACGACGAGCACGAAGAGGACTGATCCGGAGCCACCGGATTCGCAGGTCCAGGCGGCCGGCGTCGAGAGGCGACGGCCGTCTCGTTCACCAGCAGTGGATGGCGCTCACACCCTCTTGAACGCCACCACGGCGTTGGTTCCGCCGAAGCCGAAGCTGTTGGAGAGGACGGCGTCCAGCTTCACCTCGCGCGCCACGTTGGGGACGACGTCGAGCCGGCACTCGGGGTCCTGCTCCTCGACGTTGATCGTCGGGGGCACCACGCCACGGTGGAGCGAGAGGACGGATATCACCGCCTCGGCGCCCCCGGCCGCTCCCAGCATGTGGCCGGTCATGGATTTGGTGGAGGACACCAGCAGCCCGGAGTCGGCCCAGCCCCCGAACACCGCCCGGACGGCCTGGCATTCGGCGATGTCGCCCTGGGGGGTGGACGTCCCGTGCGTGTTCACGTACCCGACCTGCTCCGGCCGCAGCCCGGCGTCGGCGATGGCCATGCGCATGGCTCGCTGACCACCCTCCCCCTCCGGTGCGGGGGTCGTGACGTGGTTGGCGTCGCAGCTCGCCCCGTACCCGCAGAGCTCCGCGTAGATCCGGGCCCCGCGCCTCCGCGCGTGCTCGTACTCCTCGAGGACGAGGATGCCCGCGCCCTCGGCGGCGACGAACCCGTCGCGCCCCTTGTCGAAGGGCCGGCTGGCCTTCCCGGGAGCGTCGTTGCGCTCCGACATCGCGCGCGCGGCGCAGAAGCCCGCCAGGCCGAGCGGCGTGATGGTGGCCTCCGTCCCGCCCGCGATCATGACGTCGGCCATGCCGCGCTCGACGTACATGAGCGCGTCGCCGATGGAGTGGTTCCCGGTCGCGCACGCCGACACCGGCGAGAAGTTCGGTCCCTTGAACCCGTAGCGCAGGGCGATCTGGCCCGGCGCCAGGTTGATGATGATGGCCGGGATGAAGAACGGGCTGACCTTGCGGACGCCCCGCTCCATCAGCGTCTGGTGGGTGTCCTCGATGGTGGCGAGGCCCCCCATTCCGGAACCGACGATGGCTCCGATCCGGGTGGGGTCTTCCTTGTCCACGTCGAGGCCGGAGTCCTTGACGGCCATCTCGGCGGCCGCCAGCGCGAACTGGATGAACCGGTCGTTGCGGCGGACCTCCTTGCGGTCCATGAACTTCTCGGGCTCGAACCCCCTCACCTCCCCGGCGATGCGGGTGGGGAAGGTGGAGGCGTCGTAGTGGGAGATCGGGCCGATCCCGCTCTTCCCGGCGACGAGCGCCTGCCAGCTCTCCTCAACGCCCACGCCGACCGGGCAGACCAGCCCCAGCCCGGTGACCACCACGCGACGCCTGGACATCGGACCTTCCTCCTGTCGAAGTCTCGCCCTGCGCGGACCCCTCCCGTGGCCCTCCGGCCCAGGTGGGGGTCCCCGCCGCCCGGCCCGCCCCTACTTCTTGTGGGTATTGATGTAGTTGATGGCGTCCTGCACGCACTTGATGTTCTCGGCCTCCTCGTCGGGGATCTCGACCTCGAACTCCTCCTCCATGGCCATGACCAGCTCGACGATGTCGAGGGAGTCGGCGCCCAGGTCCTCGATGAAGCTGGAGGTGGTCTTGATCTCGTCCTCGGCCACCCCGAGCTGCTCGGCGATGATGCCCTTGACCTTCTGCTCCACGTTGCCCGTCGTCATCGATGCTTCCTCCTATGGTGGGTTGGACCGTCTCGCGGGGGATGCCCGCACTACATGTACATGCCGCCGTTCACCCGGAGCACCTCTCCGGTCACGTACGACGCCTGATCGCTGCAGAGCCACGCCACGGCCGCGGCCACGTCCTCGACGCCGCCGAGACGCCCCAGCGGGATCATCTCCGCCATCTTCTTCTTGGCGTCCTCCGGCAGGGACGCCGTCATGTCCGTATCGATGTAGCCGGGAGCGACCGCGTTCACCCGCACGTTTCGCGAGGCGAGCTCACGGGCGACCGACTTGGTGAGGCCGATGAGACCCGCCTTGGTGGCCGCGTAGGCTGCCTGGCCGGCATTTCCCATCTCGCCGACCACCGAGGTGAGGTTCACGATGGCCCCCCCGCGCGCCTTCATCATGGGGCGGGTGGCCGCCCGGATGAGGTGGAAGGCCCCGGAGAGGTTGACGTCCAGCTGCCGCTGCCAGTCGTCGTCCTTGATGCGCATGACCAGCTGGTCGAGCGCCACGCCGGCGTTGTTCACCAGGATGTGCAGGCCGCCCAGGGTGGCCACCACCTCCTCGACGGCCCGGGTCGCCGCGACCGGGTCGGCCACGTCGAACTGGAAGAGGCGCGCCTCGGGGGAGCCGGCCTCGCGCACGAGCCGCAGGGCCTCCTCTGCGGCGGCCTGGTTCCCGGCGTAGTTCAGGGCCACCCGGGCCCCGCCGCGCGCCAGCGCCACCGCGATGGCGCGGCCGATGCCGCGGGAGGCACCGGTGACGAGGGCGGTCTTTCCCTGGAAGGCGTGCACGGTCAGGCTCCGATCGCGGCGAGGGTCTTGTCGAGAGACGCAGGGTCGGCGACGGAGTGTACCTCGACACCCTTCTCGATACGGCGAACCAGCCCGCCAAGGACGGTTCCGGGGCCGACCTCGACCACCCGCGTCACGCCCAGCCGGGCCAGTTCCTGGACGATCTCGATCCAGCGGACCGGCGAGGTCACCTGGGTCACGAGCAGCGGGACGATGCGCACCGTCTCCCGGTTGGCCTTGGCCTCGACGTTGGTCACCACCGGCACCGCGGGCTCCGACCAGGAGATGGCCCGGAGCACCGTCTCCAGGCGGGCCTTCACGGGCTCCATCAGGGCGCAATGGAACGGGGCGCTCACCGGGAGGGGCAGGACCCGCTTCGCCCCGGCCTCCTTGAGCCGCACCCCTGCCTCGGCCACGGCGCCGGCCTCCCCGGCGATGACCGTCTGGTTGGGCTCGTTGTAGTTGGCCGGCGAGACCACCTTTCCGGTGGCGGACTCGACCGACGCGCAGATGGCCCGGACCCGCTCTGGCTCCAGGCCCAGGACGGCCGACATGGCCCCCTGCCCTGCCGGGACGGCCTCCTGCATGAACGTGCCGCGCGCCCGGACGGCCCTGGCGGCGTCGGCGGCGGTGAGTGCTCCGGCGGCGACCAGCGCCGAGTATTCACCGAGCGAATGGCCGGCCACGAGGTCGGGGCGGACTCCTCGCGCGGCCAGCACCGCCGCCGCGGCGGCCGAGACCGTGAGGATGGAGGGCTGGGTGTTGGCGGTGAGCTTCAGCTTCTCGTCCGGACCCTCGAAGCAGAGGGTGGACAGCTTCTCCCCGAGCGCGGCGTCGACGGCCTCGAACACGGCTCGCGCCTCCGGAAAGGCGTCGTGCAGGGCGCGGCCCATGCCCGCCGCCTGGGAACCCTGTCCGGGAAAGATGAAGGCAAGCTTCGACACGGTGTCCTCCTACCAGCGAACGAGCGCGCTGCCCCAGGCCATGCCGCCCCCGATGGCCATCATGAGGATCAGGTCGCCCGGCTTGAACCAGCCAGCGCGGTTGGCCTCGTCGAGCGTCATGGGAACGCTCGCCGAGGACGTGTTGCCATACCTTTCCAAATTCATCCAGCACTTCTCCGCCGGGATGCCCAGGCGCTCCAGCGTCGAGTCGAGGATGCGCTTGTTGGCCTGGTGGGCGATGACCCAGGTGACGTCCTTGGGCTGGAGCCCGTTCGCCCCGAGCGCCTCGCGCGAGACCTCCTCGAGCGCCCGGACGGCCACCTTGTAGACCTCCCGGCCGTTCATCTTCACGGTGTTGAGCCTCTCGTCGAGCACCTTCTGGCTCATGGGCATCCGGGTGCCGCCGCCAGGCGTGTAGAGGATCGGCCACTGCGACCCGTCGGTGTGCAGGTGGGTGGATAGGAGACCGCGGTTCGGGTCCTGCGTGGGCACGAGCACCATGGCTCCGGCTCCGTCGCCGAAGAGGATGCAGGTGTTGCGGTCGGACCAGTCGGTGATGCTCGTGAGGATCTCGGCGCCCACCACCAGGGCGACGCGCGCGACACCGGTCGCCACGTAGCGATCGGCGATGGAGAGCGCGTACAGCGAACCGGCGCAGGCCGCCGACACGTCGAAGGCGAAGGCCTTCTTGTTGTGCAGCTGGGCCTGCAGCACGGCGGCGGCCGACGGGAACGGGAAGTCGGGGGTGATGGTCCCGACCACGATCAGGTCGACGTCCTCGGGCCGGACGCCCGCCATCTTGAGCGCCTTGAGCGAGGCCTTGAGGGCGAGGTCGCTGGTGGCCTCGCCCGGGGCGGCGATGTGGCGCTCCCGGATGCCGGTACGCTCGACGATCCACTGGTCGTTGGTCTGGACCAGGGCCTCCAGATCCTTGTTGGTGAGGACCTTCTCCGGCGCGTAGCTTCCCGTCCCGACGATGAGCGATCGCATGCGTTTCTCCTGGCCTTTCACGCCTCGGACGCCTTGCGGCGCCCCTTGCTGCCGGTGGACTCCTCTTCGTCCCGCTCCGCCTCGAGCAGGGCCGAGGCCTGCTCGGCCGCCTTCCCGATCTCCTGGGTGCAGCTCGCCCGGGCCCCGTCGGCGGCCCTGGCGACGGCGTTGGCCACGGCCCGCCGATCGGACGCCCCGTGGGCGATGACCGCGACGCCGTCGACGCCGAGCAGCGGTGCGCCGCCTATCTCCCGCCAGTCGACGCGGCGCCGGATCTCGTCGATGGCGTTCCGGACCAGCGCCCCGCCCAGCCTCGCCGGGAGCGTCCGGTGGAGCGCCTCCTTCATCATGAGGGCGAGTGCCTGGGCCGTTCCCTCCATGGTCTTGAGCGCCACGTTGCCGGTGAATCCGTCGGTGACCACCACGTCGACGTCGCCCCCGAGGAGGTCGCGTCCCTCGCAGTATCCCTGGAATCGCAGGCCTGACCGCGCGAGCGCCGCCGCCGCGGCCCGGGTGAGCGCGGTCCCCTTGCTGGGCTCCTCGCCGTTGGCGAGGAGCGCGACCCTGGGCCGCGAGACGCCCAGCACGCGGCGGGAGTAGACCTCGCCCACGAGCGCGAACTGGACGAGGTGGATCGGCTTGCAGTCGACGTTCGCGCCGGCGTCGAGCATGACCGGCCGCCCCTTCGTGGCCGGGAGCACGGAGAGGATGGCCGGCCGCAGCACTGCCCCGGCGCAGCCGAGAACCATCATGGCGCCGGCCATGACCGCCCCGCTGTTGCCGGCGCTGACCGCGGCCGAGGCCTCGCCGTCCCGGACCAGCTCGAGGGCCACGCGAATCGAGTTCTGCTTCTTCCGGCGCATGGAGTGACCGGGGTGGTCCTCCATGCCCACGACCTCGGGGGCGTGGCGCACCTGCACCGGGAGATTCCAGCTGGCGCGCTGCCGGTCGAGCTCGGCACGCACCCGTTCCTCGGGGCCGACGAGGATGATCGCCTGCCCCTTGCGCGCTGCGTCAATCGCGCCTTGCACGATCGCGACGGGGGCGTTGTCGCCCCCCATGGCATCCAACGCGACCGGCGCGATGGACGCGGCCATCGGGCCCTACGCGCCCTCGGTGACCTGCTGCTCCTTGTAGAAACCGCACGCGGCGCAGACCCGGTGCGACATCACCGGCTCCTTGCACTTCGGGCAGAGGGTCACGTTGGCCGGCGTGATCTTGAAGTTGGCGGCGCGCCGACGGTTGCGCCGCATGCTGCTCGTTCGCTTCTTGGGAACTCCCACGGTGTTCGCTCCTTGTGAATTGTCTCGGTACTACGACTGCCGGAACTTCGAAAGCCCCGCCCAGCGCGGGTCGGGCACGTGGCGGTCGCAGCCGCACGCTTGCTCGTTCTGGTTCTGCCCACAGACGGGGCAGAGCCCCTTGCAGCCTTCCCGGCACACCGGGTACGCCGGCAGTGCGAGCACGATCTGCTCCTCGACCAGGGGATCGAGGTCGATCACCTTGCCGCGGTAGGTCTCCTCGTCCACCTGGTGCGGCGTGAAGCTCCCCTCGGAGTGCTCCTCGCCGCCCTCGTGCCCACCGCCCTCGGCCTCCGCGACCTCCTCGACCGGGACGAGCGAGAGCTGGAAGTCGACCGGCACGGTGGTCCGGGCCGGCGCCAGGCAGCGACCGCAGGGCGAGGTGAGCTCCACGCTGGTGGCAGCGAGGAGTCGAACCCTCCGGCCGAGCCGCTCCAGGCGCGCCTCGACCCTGGCAGGGCGCACGGCCAGATAGCCGGCCCGGTCGCCGCGGAGGGCTTCGTCGAGACGCGCAGTGGGGATCTCCCAGGCGCGCTCGAGGCCAGAATCCTTGATTTCATCAATGTTGACGCGCATTTGCGTCGTTTCCGGGACGTGAAAAGCGGTCCATTATAGGGACCGACCCCTGCAAGTCAAGGCGCGCCGGGCCGGGTGGCCCGCCGCTGAGGCTCGGAGGGTATAACCGCCAGCGCTACGGCTTCACGAGACCGCGGGCCACCGCGAGCAGGGCTGCCTCCGCCTTCGTGGAGACGTCCATCTTCTCGTAGATGCGCTTCACGTAGGTCTGGACGGTGCCCTCGGCGATGCCGAGTGCGTTGGCCACGTCGGCGTACGTGTGGCCGTGGACGAGGAGCTCGAGGACCTCGCGCTCCCGCTTGGAGAGCGGCGGACCGTGGTTGCGCTGGTCGGGAGCGTCCCCGCGGAGCTCGGCGAGCAGGACCTTGGCGGCGCGCGGGCTGATGGGAGCGGAGTCGCCGCGGAGCACGTCCTCGACCGCGCGAGCGAGCTCGCCGGCGTGGAAGGGCTTCAGGATGTAGCCGGCCGCGCCCGCGCGGAGGGCTCCCAGCACGCGGGCAGGGATGTCCACCGCGGTGAGTGCGATGCACATCGTCTTCGGAACCTCCTGGCGGATTGCGGCGATCACGTCCTCGCCGCTCATCTTGGGGAGGCCGAGGTCGACGAGCGCTACGTCGGGGACCTCTCGCTTCGCCAGCGCGATGCCGTCCTCGCCGGTGGCTGCCGTCCCGCACATCTCGAAGCCGTGCGCCGTCAGGACCTGCGCAATGAGGCGGGAGACCGCCTCGTCGTCCTCGATGGCTATGGCTCTCGTCGGCATCGGTGTTCCCCCGCCCTCTGGGGCGCCCTTCCGCCCGTGTCAGACCATCGGACGTACCACGTACAGGGTACCCGGGCAACGGGGCGAGCGACGGCAGGGCGGCCAATCACCCGGCGCCGGCCGCGGCACGTCGGGCGCGGACCCGGGGAACGAGGATGAGCGCCAGCCCGTAGCACGCGAAGGCCAGGATGAGCGTGGCCGGGGTTCCGTGCTTCAGGTCCTCGAGGAGCATCTTGAGGCCCGTGAAGCCGAGCAGCGGGTAGGCGAGCCACCCGGCCTCCGCGAGCGCTTCCCGCCGGCCCAGCCATGCCGCGGCGATCGCTGCGCCCACCAGGGCCACCGTGCGCAGCGTGGCGAGCGCGCCCGGGCTCGAGCCCGGGCCGCTGCCGGCGATCCCCGGGGCCAGCCAGGCGACCACCGTGCCCGCGAGCGAGAGCGCCAGCACCAGGTCGACGGCCGCCGGAGCCACCCGCTCCGCGACGTTCGAGCGGGGCACCCGGCTCGCGAACCACGCGGAGCCGGCCAGGGCGACCAGCGCCGCGGTGCTCGCGAGGCCGGGCCGCCAGGAGACGGAGCTCCCGACGAAGAGGGTCACGGTGGACTGGCCGAGCAGCCCGCTGCCGATGGCGGCGGCCGCGGCGTAGACGGCCGAGTGCACCGCGAGCGTCCGGCTTCCCTTCCTCGGGGCCAGGAAGCCGGCCCCGAGAGCGAGGGCGCCCCAGGCCAGCGACCGCACCGGCTCGGCCAGGAGGAGCACCGCGCCTGCGAGGAGGAGCACGATGCCCACCGAGGTGTAGAAGTAGAAGTTCTCCCGGATCTTCTGGCGCCGCTCCACGAAGGCGAAGGCCACCGCGTAGGCGGCGGCGCCGGAGAGGATCGCGAACACTCCGAAGCCGGCCTGACCCATCCCGGAGCGTACGGCCACCCAGACGGCCCCTCCGATCCCGACGCCGATGACCGCCGCGGTCTGGATCATCTCGAACGGGACGACCTTGCGCCCCATGTAGAGGGTCCGGGTGGCGAACGAGCCCAGGAAGAGCGCCACCAGGGACGACTGCACGAGCAGGGCCCCGGCCGGACCGCCCTGCGTCTGCGGAGTGGCGACCAGCACCACCGCCAGATCGGCGACCAGCGCCGCGGGCCACCGGAGCCCCGTCCAGTCGCGCGTGTAGCCGATCCACAAGGTGGCCACCCCCAGCAGCACCAGGTAGAGGGCCCCGGGCACGAGGTTGCCGCCCGCCCTGTGCATCAGGAAGAGCGCGGTGACCATGCCTCCGAGCGAGACCACCCAGGCGAGCGACGGCAGATTCCTGCGCGTGGCGAGCAGGAGCGCGGCCGCGGTGAGGGCGGCGAGCACCACCGCGGCGCCCGCCGGCGGGAAGAGCTTGAACCTCGTCGCCCCCTCGTAGAGCAGCGGGAAGCCGATGATGACCACCGAGACCGCGTGGAAGGCCGCCGAGAGGGTCTGGCCGGCCTTGCCGGCGCGGTCGGCCATGATCATCCAGGCGCCGGCGTATGCGAATCCGAGCGCCACCCCCAGCCAGGCGGTGATGCTCCCCGCGTCGGTGACCGCGCGAAGCACGAATGCCCCGGCCAGCACCAGGAGGGAGCGCCCGCCCAGCGAGAGGACCCGGGTGGCCTGGGCAGCGTCGAAGACCCCGCCGCCCTGCCGGGCCGGGACGGCGGACCGATCCAGGGCGGCCTGCGCGGCGGAGCGACGCGCCTGCGGCCCGGCCCGCTCCAGCGCGGCGACCCGGCCCTCCAGCCGCGCCACCACGTCCGCGAGATCCGCGAGCCTCGCCTCAAGGAGCGGCCTGTCCTCCATCCGGTCCTCCTCCCCGGCGCGCCCCGGGGGCGCGCCTTGCTTCACGGAACGTGACTGGCGGTCGCCTCGACCGGCGGGGGGGCCGACGGCGGGACTCCGTGGCCGTCGGTCGCCGCGGGCTCCTCGATGCCCAGCACGCGGTCGAAGATCCAGAGGATGACGAACGGCGCCACGAAGAGCGCGATGGCCATGAGCACGCCCTCCCGCCCGAAGATCTCCGGCTCGTACGGGGAGCGGAGGCCGCGCAACGACTTGGAGAGGAGCTGCCCGCCGATGACGATGTTCCAGCGCATCGAGAACACCTGGATGAGCGTGAGGAACGCCGCGACCGTGGCCAGCGTGTTGCGCACCTTCTCGTGCAGGTAGCGGTTCATGAGGACCACCACCGCCAGCAGGATGAGCGGGATGAGGCCGCCCACGATCATCTGCATGGTCACGTAGGAGAAGGAGAGCCGGGTGGTGAGCAGCTCGGAGATGATGAGCCAGGACTCCGACTTCTCGTAGGCCATCACGATGAGCTCGAGCTCCTCGAGGGTGATGGTCAGGATGAGGAAGAACCAGAGCCAGCTGGCCAGCGCCTGCACGCAGGAGGCCACCACCGGGCGCCGGTCGAGCTTGGCGTACACCTGGTAGAGGAGGATCAGCAGCGCGATGCCCGAGACCGCCGCCGAGAGCAGGAAGATGACCGGCATGAGGGGCGTCGACCACCAGGGATTGGCCTTGATGGCGCCGAAGATGAACCCCACGTAACCGTGCAGCATGCAGGCCGCGGGCAGGCCGATCCCCGCCAGGATCTTGATGGCCTTGTGGTCGATCTCGATGGCCTCGTGCGAGGTGTCGTAGGTCCCGAGGGCCAGCGCGGCGTAGAGGGCGCGCTTCCACCCCCGGCTGCGGCGGGCCCGCTCGATGATCTCCTGGCGCCAGACGAACCAGAGCTCGAGCACGAGCACGAGCATGTAGAAGGAGTAGAGGATGCCGAACCCGGCCATGGCCGACGTGAAGTTGGGCGTGACGATCACGAACGGGCCGCGCTGCGGTTGCCCGAGGTGGAGCTGGAGCGGGAGCGAGGCCACCAGGAGGAATGCGAAGGACGTCGCCATGGCGAGTCGCGCCACCGGCTTGAACTCCTGGCGATCGAAGAGGTGGTAGAGCGAGGTCACGATGAAGGAGCCGGCCACGAACCCGGTGATGTACGGGTACATGACGATCATCAGGCTCCACGTGACGTGGATGTCGTTGGGGAAGGCGAAGCCGGTGATCTCGGGCATCACCTGACCTCCTTGTCGAGGTGGGTGTAGTAGCACTGGGGCTCGGTGAGCAGGTGCCCCTGGAGGATCTGCACGCGGTCGTGCTCGATCACGGCGCGCACCGGGTCGCCGTCCTTCTTGAGATCGCCGAACTGGCGCGCCTGGGTCGGGCAGACCGTCACGCAGGCCGGCTTCAGCCCCTTGGTGATGCGGTGGTAGCACCAGGTGCACTTCGAGGCGGTGTGGGTGGCCGGGTGGATGAACCGGCTGCCGTAGGGGCAGGCCTGGACGCAGTAGCCGCACCCGATGCAGCTCTCGGCGTCCACCAGCACGGCGCCGTCCTTGGTGCGGTAGGAGGCGCCCACCGGGCAGACCTGCGTGCAGGGGGTGGCCCGGCAGTGGTTGCAGATCTTGGGGACGAAGAACGACTTGTTGGCGACGAACCCCACCTGGACCGGCGGGAAGCCGTCCATGCCGCCGCCGGGCGAGTCGACGTGGCTGTCCTCGTTCCCGACCACGTAGCGCTCGATCCAGGTGCGGAAGAACCCTTCCGGCACGTCGTTCTCGGCCTTGCAGGCACGGGCACAGGAGCCGCAGCCGATGCACCTCGTGGTGTCGATCAGGTAGGCCCAGAGGTGCTCGTTCCAGTCGTAGTCCCCGCCGCCCGGGCGCGGTGCGCTGGTGGGGGACGAGGACGAGGAGGCCAGGGCCGAGCCGCCGATCACGGTGACCACCGCGCCCCCGGCCAGCTTCAGGGTGCCGGCCAGGAACTCGCGGCGGCCCCCGTTGCACCCGTCGTGACAGTCGCTCATGGTGTCCTCCTTCACGGCTTCGGCGAGTGCGGGTCGTGGCATTCCAGGCAGACCTTGCCCTCGACGGGCCCGTTGACGTGCTGGTCCAGGTCGACCTGGGGGAACCGGGCGGGGCGGGCCGCCACCTTGCGGTGGCACCGTGCACACAGGGTGAACGATCGGTCGACGGGCGGCTTGACCACCGAGCCGTCGGCCAGGACGTGGGCGCCGAGCGGGGCGTGGCAGATCTCGCAGCTCACGTCCTTGTGCGCGCCGGCGGCGCGCTTGCCGGCCTGGTCGGGGTGGCAGTCGGCGCAGGCGGCCGCACCCGCGTACAGCACCGGACGGGCGTCCATCTGCTGCGCCGACGTTGGCGCCGCGGTACCGCCCGTACAGCCCGTAGGTCTTCGGCACCAGGAAGCCGCGGGCCAGCAGCACCACGGCCAGGATCACGGCCACCAGGATGACGATGCGGAAGACGTGCTTTCCGTGCTCCATTCAGTGGACCTCCGTCCCGGAACCGCCGGGCGGATCGAGGCGTTCGGGAGCGAACAGGAACGCGAGCCAGTTGCGGTGGGTGCGCTTCCGCTCCGGGTCGAGCGGAAGCGCGTCGCGGGAGAGGAGGACGGAGAGGAGCGAGCGCCGGCCGCTGGGCGGTTCGGGCGGCGCCTCGGGCAGCTTTTCCGTCCCGAGGAGGCCGAGGAATCGGGACCGCCGGGAGGGCGCGGGTCCCTGCGGGGGCGCCGGCGGCAACTGCTCCCGGCGGAGGCCGGACCGGACCAGCTCTGCAAGCCCTTCGAGACGTCCAGGCAACGCGGCACCTCCGATTCCGGGGAAGGGAACCACACCCGACCGGGGCTGATCATTTCGCCATGCGTCAAATCGTACCGGGGCCTGATCCCGATCAATCCGAGCCCCGTCGGGGTCAGCTGCTACAGTCGCCAGAAGCCCATGCTGCTCGCCGCCGCGCTCGCCCTCGCCCTCTCCGCCGCCCCGTCCTGCGTCGAGATCCTCTCCCTCTCCGACCTCCACGGCCGCGTGGGCGCCCTCCCCCGGGTGGCGGCGGAGATCGCGCCGGTCCGGGCCCGGGGCCCGTCCCTGCTCCTCGACGCCGGGGACTCGGCCCAGGGAACCGTCGAGGCCAGCCTCTCGCAGGGGGACGCGGTCGTCGCCGGCCTGGTCGCACTAGGAGTGGATGCCGCGGCGCTCGGGAACCACGACCTCGACTTCGGCCAGGAGGCCGCCCGCCGCCGGATCGCCGCCGCCTCCTACCCCACCCTGGCCGCAAACCTGCGCGACGCACGGACCCGCCGGCTGCCGGACTGGGCGAACCTGGAGCCAGGCCGGCTCTTCCGGCTCCCCGGGGGGCCGTCGGTGGGCGTCTTCGGCCTCTCCACGCCGTCGACGCCACGCCAGACCATGCCCGCCAACACGGCCGGACTCCGCTTCGGCAAGCTGGCGGCGGAGGCGGAGCGACAGGCCCGCGCCCTCCGTGCCCGCGGAGCCGAGCTGGTGGTGGGCCTGGTCCACGCCGGCGGCTCCTGCCGCGACCTCGCGCCTCCCGACGACCTCTCCACGTGCGACCTGCGAAGCGAGATCTTCTCGCTGGCGCGTGCGCTCCCGGCCGGCCTCGTCGACGGGCTCGTGGGCGGCCACACGCACGGATTCCTTTCCCACCGGGTGAATGGCGTGGCGCTCCTGCAAGCCGGGTCGAAGGGTCAGGCGGTGGGGTGGCTCACCCTCTGCGTGGGGCAGCCGGCGCGCTTCCACCTCCCGATCCGCCCGGGCGACGACAAGGGAGGCGACGCTCCGGCCGAGGACCCGAAGGTGCGAGCCGCGGTGGCGCCCTACCTGGCCGCGGCCGATGCGGAGCGCCAGCGGCTCGTGGGCGTGCGGCTCGACCGCCCCCTCTCCCGGGGGCGCGACCGGGTCTCGCCGCTGGGGGCCACGGCCGCGCAGGCGGCGCGGGCGGCGATGGGCGCGGAGATCGGGCTCGTGAACGCCGGGGCGCTGCGCGCCTCCCTGCCGGCCGTCGACCTCCGCTACGGCCAGCTCTACGAGGCCATGCCCTTCGACGACGGGCTGGCGGTCGTGCGGATGAGCGGGGCCGACCTCCTCGCCGCCCTGACCGCCCTCTCCTCCTACCGGAAGGAGGTCCCCCAGGTGGCGGGCCTCCTTCCCGACGGCGCCGCCACCCGCAGCTGCTCGGGGCTGCCCATCGACCCGGCCCGGATCTACAGCGTGGCCATGAACGAGTTCCTGGCCGAGGGAGGCGACGGGCTGCGCGGCGTCCTCTCGCGACTTCCGGCCGGCTCGAAGACCATCCGTGGAGACCTGCGCCTTCGCGACGCCACGCTCGCCTGGCTCCGGACCGCGCCCAAGGGGCAGCGCGGGCTCCCCTGCCCGTGAGCCCGGCGGAGACCGGGAAGCTCCTTGCCTTTCACCCGCACGTGCAATAGATACGCGGGCGTCCGCGCGATTAGCTCAGATGGATAGAGCATCAGCCTCCGGAGCTGAGGGCCACAGGTTCGAATCCTGTATCGCGCGCCAGTTCACTGCCGCTGACCGAAAGCTCCAGGTCCCCGCGACCTGGGGCTTTTCTCTTTCCGGGAGGGTCGGCCGCAGGCGCATCGCCCGTGGATTGGGGCGTTCCGTTCGTGGAGAAGTTCCCATCCAGGTCACGGCGCGGTCGGGATCCGGCGAAAGCCGGGGCCGGGCGTGATCGTCACGACGATCGTGTCGACGAGCCCCGCCGCGGAGGCCGTGAGCGTCGCGGTGGTGACGGTCGCGACCGTTGCCGGCGGCGTGTAGTGGATGGGGATGCCCTCGGTCGCGCTGAGGCTCCCCGGTCCGCTCAGGGTCCATTGGACCATGGCGGGGCAGTCGGAGAGCCCCCCGATGGCGTCGAAGCCCACGCTTCCGGCGACGAGCGTGATCGTCGCCGGATGCACCTCCAGCGTCGTCCCCGGCGGACAGGTTTCCTCCCCGTCACCTCCATCGTCGCCGGAACCTCCGCAGCCGATGGGAGACAGGACCGCAAGCACCACTGCCATGATCCATGCACGCGACATGGTCGCCCCCGTTCCTCCGAATCACATGCACCAAGCATGGTCCTCGCGGGGAAAGGCACACAACCGGCCTGAAGGGCCTCGGGACGGGGCGGCACACGCTGCGGGGTGGGACCCAGCCGGCCCTCCGATCTTCCGCGGCTTTCCGGCATGCCGGCGAGGCGTGCCGTCCCCCGAGCGGCGGTGCCCGCCGGGGTCTCGATTCACGGGGCGAGAAGCAACAGGATCGCGACCAGTGGCGCACCGACCGCGATCAGCGCGACGGCGAAGGTCTCCCTCCTCGTATGGAGGGAGCTGCCGCATCGGTCACATCGGGGCTTCCAGTACGCGTTCGGATAGGCGCAGCGACGACACTCCACGATGACGACTCCAACTGCGTCCCCCTGGACCGCGACAGAATGCCACAGGGAGGCGGACATGAGGAGCTTTTCATCGTGTCGCCGCCCGGGCTCGGAGGCGTATCGTGCCGGCGTGAAGCTCGCCCCTGTACTGATCGCCCCTGTACTGATCGCCGGTGTCCTCGCCGCCTGCTCGTCCCCACCTCCGCCGCTTCCGCCCCCGCGATGGGTCCCACCACCCCAGTCCGCCGGCTGCACCGACGCGACCCCCTGCGAGAACGTCCGCCGGTGGCTCGACGTGGAGAAGGAGGCCGCGCTCGCCCGGCCGGCTTGCCGCCCCGTCCCGCTGCGGGGGAGCGAGAAGGCCTGCGCGCGCGCAGAGGCCGCCTACGCCCGGGTCCACCGCGAGCAGCTCGACTACTTCTCCGGGCTCTGCACCGGCACCGCGGGCTCGAGCGTCTGGACGATCCGCCCCTTCACCGGCACCCCCGAATCAGACCGGATCGCGACGTGCGGCGGGAAGGACGGCGGCTCCGCCTTCACCTGCCGCATCTGGGAGTGGACCTGGGCCACCCCGTCGGCGGGTGGCGCCTTCGTCGTCTTCCTGGTCGAGCCGACCGGCGCACCCCCGGGCACCTGGGCGGTGAACAGCTGCTCCTACTGCGAGGCGGGTGGGGAGTGCCGGGAGTTCCGCGGCAAGCCCTGAGACCCCGGGCGTCAGGTCGTCGGCCGCATCACCGACCGCTTCTCGCCGAAGGCGCTCCGGACGGCCAGGTAGTCCCGGTCCTCGAGAAGGAGCCCGCGGGAGATGGTCCGGATCTCCTCCTCCTCGACGCCGGTGACCAGGTCGTCGGAAGCGGCGACCGCGAACAGGCACTGGAGGAGCCCCACCTTCTGCTCGTGGGTCGCGGCTTCCCGGAACTCGCGGATGGCCACGAAGTTGTGGGTGGGACCTAGCATCTTCTGGGTGGCCCGCGCGATCTCGATCACCATGGCCGCCTGGGAGGGCGAGAGGCCGCCATGGGTCGTCACCATCTTCTCCATGGCCTCCACCTCGGCCGGCTGCACGACCAGGTCCACGTGGGCCACCCGGGCCAGCAGGAAGGCGAAGAGGGAGAGGTGGCGAGCCTCCGCCGGGTCCATCGAGTCGAGTTGCTGCGAGATCCGGTGGACGACCTCCGTCTCGGGATCCCGCTTGCGCGCCGGGGAGAGCCCCAGCCAATCCAGCAAGGACATGCCCCGAGCCTAACGGGCGCGGCACCTTTCCGCCGGATAGAACGGCGCCATGGCCGAAAAGCTCACGCTGTCCGACGCGGAGTGGCGCGCCCGCCTTTCGCCGGAGGCCTACGAGGTCCTCCGGCGCCACGGGACCGAGCGCCCCTTCACCGGCTGCTTCCTGGGCACCCACGAGCCGGGAACCTACGTCTGCGCAGGCTGTGGCAACCCGCTCTTCCCCTCCGGCGCCAAGTTCGAGTCCGGAACGGGGTGGCCGTCGTTCACCCAGCCGGTCGGGCCCGACGCGGTGGCGAACGTGGTCGACCGATCCCACGGGATGACCCGCACCGAGGTGCGCTGCGCCCGGTGCGACGGCCACCTCGGTCACGTCTTCCCGGACGGTCCGCCGCCCACGGGGCTCCGCTACTGCATGAACGGGGCCGCCCTCCGTCACCTTCCGGAGGGGCAACCGGTGGTGCTCGTCCAACCCTGACGCCCCCCGATGGGGTCGGCGCGAATTGGCGCCCATCTCCGCCGGATTTCAATAGTCTGCGGGCCGGAGGACGACCCCTGGCGAAGCGCATCGGCACGTCCTGGAAGCAGAGCCCGGTCGAGGGTCCCTTCGACGCGGTGGTGATCGGGTCGGGCATCGGAGGCCTGGGGGCAGCGGCCATGCTGGCCCGGCGGCGCGGGATGCGGGTGCTCGTGCTCGAGCGCCACTACACCGCCGGCGGGTTCACCCACACCTTCGAGCGCGACGGCTTCGAGTGGGACGTGGGCGTGCACTACGTCGGCAAGATGACCGGGCGCCGGGGCGCGCTGCGCCGGCTCTTCGACTACATCACCGAAGGTGAACTCGACTGGGCGCCGATGCCGGACGTCTACGACCGGATCGTGGTGGGCGACCGGGAGTTCGACCTGGCGGCGGGCGAGGACCGCTTCGTCGACGGGCTCGCCTCGGCGTTCCCCGCCGAGCGGAAGGGCATCACGACCTACCTGGCCCAGGTGAAGGCCTGCGCCCGCGCCGCCAGCCCGTACTTCGCGGCCCGTGCCCTGCCCCCCAGGGTGGCCGGCCTGCTGGGCGGGCTCATGCGGCGGGGCTTCCTCCGGCACGCCCGGCGGACCACCGGCGAGGTCATCGCATCCCACGTGAGGGACCCGCTGCTCCGCGCCGTGCTGGCCGGGCAGTACGGGGACTACGGGCTTCCCCCGTCGCTCGGGAGCTTCGGCAATCACGCGCTCGTGGCCGAGCACTACCTGCACGGCGCGGCCTACCCGGTGGGGGGATCGAGCCGCATCGCCGCGACCATCGTGCCGGTCATCGAGGCGGCGGGCGGACACGTCGCGGTGGCGGCCGACGTCGAGCAGGTGCTCGTGGAGGATGGCCGGGCGGCCGGCGTCCGGCTCGCCGGCGGGGGGGTGGTCCGCGCTCCGGTGGTCGTGAGCGACGCCGGCTGGGCGGCCACGGTCGGCACGCTGGTGCCGAAGGAGTGGCGCTCCCGCTTTCCGGCCCTTCCCGGGATCGGGCCGTCGGCGGCCCACCTCTCTCTCTACGTGGGGCTCCGCGGCACGGCCCGGGAGCTCGGCCTCTCCGGGACGAACCAGTGGCTCTACGACGACCCGGACCTCGACAGAAGCTTCGAGCGCTTCGGCCGCGACCCGGCGGCCCCCTTCCCGCTCGTCTACCTCTCCTTCGCCTCGGCCAAGGACCCCACCTTCCAGGACCGCTTCCCGGGGAAGGCCACGCTGGAGGCCGTCACCATGGGTCCCTACGCTCCCTTCGCGCGCTGGGAGGACACGCGCTGGCGCCATCGCGGCCCGGAGTACGAGGAGCTGAAGGCGCGGCTCCGGGACCGGCTGCTCGCCGTGGTGGAGGCGCGCCTCCCCGGTGTCCGCGGCCACGTGGAGGTGGCCGAGCTCTCCACGCCGCTCTCGACCCGCAACTTCGCAGGCCACCCGCACGGCGAGATCTACGGGCTCGAGGCCACCCCGCGCCGCTTCGAGGCCGACATCCCGGTCCGGGCCCCCCTGCCCGGCCTCTTCCTCACCGGCGCCGATGCCGCCACCAGCGGCCTCACCGGCGCGCTGGCCGGGGCAGCGCTCTGCGCGTCGGCCGTCCTGAAGGAGAACACCATCGCCGCCATCCTCAAGGAACCGGATCGCCGCACCGCCGCGGCAGGAGCCCCCCGATGACCACCGTCCACGGACCGGTGCTCGGAATGCCCGAGCTCGACGCCCCCCACGCCGACATGCTCTCCCGCGCCGACGACGTCGCCGCCGCCGCCCGTTCGCGCCAGGCACGCAAGGCCGCCACCCTCCTCGACGGGCTCATCGAGGCCGCGGCGCTCCACTTCGCCTACGAGGAGGAGTGGATGGAGCGGACCGCCTATCCGGACCGCGTCGTCCACCGGACCGCGCACGAGCTGTTCCTCCAGGACCTGCACACGTCCGGCCAGGAGATCCGTGCGGCGGGGGTCACTCCGCGTGTCCTCGACTGGGCCTGCGGCAGGCTCCAGCACTGGCTCCGCTTCCACATCGAGAAGAACGACCGGCCGCTGGCCCGCCACCTGGAGCGCACCTCCCCGCGGCGCAGCGCCCCCCAGCCCCAGAAGCGGAGCTGAACCTCCCCGGCGGGCCCTACCGGCGGGCCGTGGGCACGAACCGTTCGAAGAAGTCGCCCTCGTTCCAGGCCGGCCGAGCGGGCCCCTCGGCCACCCCGAGCGCCAGCAGGAACTGGAGCCGCGCGAAGCGCGCGGTGTCCTCCCACAGCCAGGACGCATCCCATTCGTCCCTGGGCGTGTGGTACCGGGCGCGGAACCAGGCCCGGCGCCGCTCCACCTCGGCCTCGTCCATCCCCGGCCTGCGCCCCGGCGCCACGCAGATCGAGGGGACGCCCTGCCGGACGAAGCTGAACTGATCGGAGCGCACGAAGGCGCTGGCCCGGGGAGCGTGATCGGGGACCAGATCGACTCCGAGTGAATCGGCGGCCCGGCGCGCCGCGTCCCCCAGCGTGGAGTGCTCCGCTCCCCGCGCCACCGCGGCGTCGAACGGGAAGGCGGTCGGCGCGCCGTCGACGTTGATCGCGGCAACGATGCCCTTCGGGTCCACCACCGGGTGGGTGGCCAGGTAGGAGGACCCCACCAGGCCCTTCTCCTCGCCGGTGACCACCGCGAAGAGCACAGACCGGGCCGGCCTGCGCGGCATCGCGGTGAAGGCCCTCGCCACCTCGAGCAGCACCGCCACGCCGATGGCGTTGTCCGCCGCGCCGTTGTGGATGGCGTCGCCCTCCACCGGCTCGCCGATCCCCAGGTGGTCGAGGTGGGCCGTGAAGACGACGGTCTCCCGGGCCAGGACCGGGTCCGAGCCTCGCAGGATGCCGAGGACGTTCGCGGAGCGGGCTGCGCGGGCCTCGGAGACCGAGCGCAGGCGCACCTTGATCGGCCAGTCCTGCGCCGCGAGGCGATTCGCCCCGGCCTTCTCCAGGATCCCGGCGGCGCCGCCGGGAACGCCTGCGGCGACGGCGATCTTCTCGAGCCCGCGCACGGACAGGACCGCCCGGGCCGGAACCCCGTCCACGCCGTCTCCGAGGCGCGCCCCCTCGACCCAGCCCATTCCCTCCATGCGTGCGTTCCGGACGAAGTCGGGCCAGGCCAGCGACTCCTCCGCCTCGGGCGTGTAGACGAGGATCACCCCGGCGGCCCCGCGCGCCGCCAGGCGGCGCATCTTGCCGCTCCGATCCGCGTACACGGCTCGTGGGGCGGGAGGGAAGAAGTTGGCACGGTCCGAGGACGGCGCTCCCCAGAGCACCACCGCGATCTTGCCGGTGAGGTCGATCCCCTTCATGTCGTCGTACCCGTACTCGGGGGCGGAGATCCCGTAGCCGACGAAGGCCAGGGCTCCGTCCATCTCCACCTCGGCGTGCTCCCCGTCGGTGAGCGCCAAGAAGTCCTGGTTCCGGACGAGACGCAGGGGCTGCTGCTCCGGCCCGTGGACGAGGAGCGCAGAGGCATCCGGGTCGGTGCGCCAGGCGCGCAGCGGCACGGGCTGCTCCCAGCGCCCGTCCCCCGCCGCCGGCTCGAGGCCGATGGCCTGCATCTGCGTGGCCACCCACAGCGCGGCGATCTCGTGCCCCCGGGATCCGGTGGCGCGCCCCTCGAGGAGGTCGGAGGAGAGGAAGCGCGTCCCGGACGAGAGGGCGGCCGCGCGGATCGCGGAGAGACCGGGCGCGGCATCCCTCGCGAGCGAGGCGTCGCCGGGGGTGGCGGCGGCGGCGCAGAGAAGGAGGATGGCGGCGTTCACCCCTCTTCCCATACACCGCCACTCCCGGGACCGCACCCGGCCATCCCGCCGCCCCGGAGCGGGACCTCACGCGGCGGCGGGTCCGGGCGGAGCACGGGCACCCCGCCCTCGCGCGTGGGCCAGCTGGGCCGCGCGCGCGACCGCCCCCGCTCCGGCCAGGACCGCACCCACCGTGACGAGCCAGCCGACCCAGGGCAGCGCCGCAGCCGCCCGCAGCACGATCAGCGCCACCAGCGTCCAGAGGAGGCGCTCCCTCGACCCGGGGTCGCCGGGGAGCCGGCGAATCCGCGATCGCAGCCAGCTTCCCAGGCAGAGGGCCGTCGAGGAGTATCCGGCCAGCACCAGGAGAACCCAGGCGGCCGCGGCGGCCATGGCCACCGGGATCCCGAGGACGGTCATCGCGAGGAGCAGCGCCGCGAGCGGAAGGCCGGCGACCGCGGCGATGCCCAGGGTCTCGGCGAACCACGGACTCCTCCACTCCAGGGCGGCGGCGTCCCGGGCCAGGGCGGGCAGGAGCGCCGTCCAGGCCCATGCCAGGAGCAGCATGCCGATCTGGATCAGCATCGCCCGGGCCGCATCGACCCCCCAGGCGCCCAGGCTCTGGCGGCCAGGAGCGGAGACCGTCACCGCGCCGCCGATGCGCGCCCCGTCGGCGATCCGGGGCGGGTTGGCGCCGGTCACCCGGAGGTCGCCGGCCAGGCGGGCCTTGGGGCCGATCACCACCTCGTCGGAGTGGATGCGCACGACGCCGGACACGTCTCCGTCGATCTCGACGTACGAGCCGGCCGCGTCCAGGTTCCCGTCCACGTCCCCGAGGTTCACGATCCGCCTGCCTCCCAGGATGGCGTTCCCGCCGACGCGGGTGCCCCGGGTGAGCGAGATCTCGCCGCCGGCGACGAGCAACCCGTCGCCGACCCACCCCTGCACGATCACCCTTCCGCCCAGGGCCCGCACGTCGTCGCCGACCACCCCTCCCACGCGGACGAGGAACCCCGCCGCGTTGACGTCCCCGGAGACGGTGCCGTCGAGCCCGGCCTGGAGCCCGGCCATGGTCAGATCTCCCTTGACCTCCCCGTGGACGTCCACGGTCGCGCCGGCCAGGTACTGGTCGCCGACGATCCGCCCCTTCTTCACGTTGAGCTCCCGGTACTCCTGCGCCGGGGCCGCCACCGGCCCGCAGAGCGCCAGGGCCACCGCCAGCCGCGTCGCGCGCCCGGCGGTCACTCGCCCATCGCCTTCAGCAGGAGCCGCTTGGGCCGGCGCCCGTCGAACTCGTAGTAGAAGACCTGCTGCCACGGTCCCAGGTCTAGCTGCCCGCGGGTGATGGGCACGATGACCTGGTGGCCCAGGAGCAAGTTCTTGAGGTGGGCGTCGCCGTTGTCCTCCCCGCCCCGGTGGTGCCGGTAGTCGGGCCCGGGGGTCCGGTCGTCGGCGGAGGGCCCGGGGGCGAGTCGCTGCAGCCACTCCTCGATGTCGGCGTGGAGCCCCGGCTCGTCGTCGTTCACGAAGACCGCGGCGGTGATGTGCATGGCCGAGACCAGCACCATCCCCTCCTCGATGCCGGAGGAGGCGGCCAGGGCGGCCACCTCGTCTGTGATGCGGACGAGCTCCCGGCGACGCCGGGTCTCGAAGGTCAGGTAGCGGGTCTGGCTCTTCATGCCCGGTCATCCTATCGTGGCGGCTTCCAACTTCCCCGGAGGACCCCATGCGAAGCCTCGCCGCCGCGCTCCTGCTCGCCGCCCTTCCCGCCTCCGCCCTGGAAATCGCCGGCGTGAAGGTGGCCGACTCGATGACGGTGGAGGGCAAGACGCTGGTCCTGAACGGCGCCGGCATCCGCACCAAGACCTTCCTGGCGATCAAGGTCTACGTGGGCGCGCTCTACGTGACCCAGCGCTCCACGGACGGCGCGGCGGTCGTCGCGCTCGACGCGCCGAAGGTCATCCGGCTGACCTTGCTCCGCAACGTGGACCGGGAGACCATGCTGGGCGCCTTCCGGGACGGGATCGAGAGCAACTCCCCCACCCAGGCGGCCGGCCTCGCGCCCAGGCTGAAGCTGGTGGAGGCGGCCTTCCCGGCGGAGTTCAAGGAGGGGCAGGTCCTCACGGTCGGCTACGTGCCCGGGAAGGGCACCACCATCGGAGTCGAGGGCGAGAAGGGCGTGACCATCGAGGGCAAGGACTTCGCCGACGCGCTGTTCCGCATCTGGCTCGGCCCCAAGCCCACGGACGGAGGCCTCGAGGATCTCCAGGCGGCCCTGCTGACCGGGAAGTGACCGCGTCACCGCGGTCCCCCGCGGTCAGCGTCTCTGGGCAGCGGCGACCAGTGTCGCCATCGCGTTCGTCACCGCGATTCCGAACGCCTCGCCGTGCTCGCGCATCCGCTGCTCCGCTGCCGCGGCGAGCAAGGATCGGACCTGCTCGTTCGGGTGGATTCCGTGCTTCCGGATGACCGAATCGACGAGGCCGAACACGTCTCCGACCGGATTCATCGCAATCGCTCCCACGCCCATCGCCGCCTCCCACCGTCGACCGACGGTCCGGCGAAGAAGGTACCAGGGATATCGCCTGGGGCAAGCCCGCCCGCGGGCCATTTCGGGTCCCTCCAGGGCGTCGTCGTGGCTGGCGGAATCACCCGCGGGTCGGCGCGACCCGGTGCGTCAGCCGGTTGCGATCCCGTGATTCCGAGCCCTTGCCGACGTGAGGCCATTGGCAGGGCGCCTGCATCCTCTCCAGACGGCGCGGCCAACCCCCCTCCGGCCGTCGCTGCGACCCCGGCGTTCTCGGAACGACCGGGGTCGCGCCTTTCCACGCCCCTTCAATCGTCGGCCGGATCGGCGGGAGGAACCGGCCCGTCGCGCGTGGCCGCCGCGAGCAAGCCTTCGAGGCGGGAGAGGAGGGCACGGTTCCCGTCCTGGCCGTAAACAGCCAGGTTGCGCCGCAACCCGGGAGCCCTCTCGAGGAACTCGCCCAGGACCTCGCCGGTCACCGCCTCCGCCGCGATGCCGAACCCCTCCCGCTCCAGATACCGGGCGTTGAGCACCTGCTCGAACTGCCGCCGGACCGGGACCGAGAGCACCGGCCGGTGGAGGTAGACGGCCTCCCCGAGCAGTGTGAAGCCCCCGTTGGCCACCACGCCGCGCGCGGTGCGCAGGTCGTCGACGAACCCCTGGTCGGAGAAGGGCAGGAAGCGCAAGTTCCCGTCCCGCTCCTCGGCACGGAGGCCGCGCCGGACCCCGTAGATCCGGCACTCGACGCCGCTGGCGCGGAGCCGGTCCAGCAGGCCCGTGTCGCTCGTGGAGGTCTGGTAGACGAGCAGGTGATCGCCCTCCTCCGGGCGTGCCTCGAGCACCAGCGGCCGCAGGATGGGAGGCACGAGCGTGGTGCGCGGCTTCACCACGGGTGGATAGAAGAAGGTGGTGATCAGGTAGTGGAAGCACCCGGGGAGCTTGGCCTTCACGATGGCCCGGGTGAGCTGGGCCTCGGCCTCGTGCCCGGCCGTCACGTCCGGGGGCAGATCGCAGCGAGCCACGATCTGCTGGTTGTCCACCGAGATCACCGGGATCCCGTTCATGCGGGCGAAGAGGTAGCTCCAGGACTCGAAGTCGCTCACCACGACGTCCGGTCGGAAGCGCTCGGCGATGTCGAAGAAGGCCCGGATGTTCTCCGGCCAGCCCCCCTCGACGAGCGCTCCCTTCAGGTTGGCGAGGAGGGTGCGGAAGTTCCGGACCCGGTTGTCCTCGTAGACCAGCGAGAGCCCCCAGATCCGGTTCACGCCCAGCCGATCCGACTCGAGCGACTTCAGGTAGCCGTGCGCCCGGCCGGAGACGACCACCTCGATCTCGTGGCGGCGGGACAGCTCGTCCAGCACCACCCGGGACCGGATGGCGTGCCCCATTCCCTCGCCGACGACGCCGTAGAGGATGCGCACCCCTGGAGTGTAGCCGCGCGGGCGTGTCGCCGGGCCCCTTCCGCGCTAGAAAGGGGGGACGCGGGCGAGGGCTCCGCGGGGGAGGCCGGAAATGGGCAAGGACTCCGAGGACATCGGGGTGGGAGTTCGGGAGATCGACACGGAGCACGACCTGCTCCTGGGGGTGGTCCGGGCGCTGGAGAAGGCCGTCGCCACGGCCCCCCGGGCCCAGGTGGAGGCGCTGCTGCAGCAGCTCGCCGAGTTCTCCCGGGTGCACTTCGCCACCGAGGAGATCATGATGCGGCTCTACGCCTACCCGGAGTTTGCCGGACACCAGCTCGAGCACGCCCGGCTCATCGAGCAGATCGAGCAGGTCCGCGGCGAGTTCGCGAGGGGCCACGTCCAGCCCACCCGCACCTTCGCCACGGCGCTGCACCACTGGTTCACCGAGCACGTCCGCAACCACGACGTCGCCCTGGCCCGCCACGTCCGCGAGATGGCGCCTCCGGCTCCCTGATGACGGCTCGCCGCGCGGGGTTCGTGGAGGTCGCGTCTCCGCTCGTGCCGGCGGCGCCGGCCCGGGTCCACGTGCGCGAGGCCGGCAGCGGTGCCCCTCTCGTCCTCCTGCACAGCGGCTGGGGGTGGGAGGCCTACCCGTTCGACCGGCAATTCGAGGCGCTCTCCGGCGAATCGCGCGTGGTGGCGCCCGACCGGACGGGATACGGCGCGTCCCCTTCCCTCCCGTCCGTCCCCGACGGCTACCACCGGATGTTCGCGCGGGAATGCCTGGGCGTCATGGACGCCCTGGGGATCGAGCGGGCGGCGCTCTGGGGGCACAGCGACGGCGCCGTGGTGGCCGCCTGGATGGCCATCGAGGCGCCCCTGCGGGTGCGCGGGCTCGTCCTCGAGGCCTTTCACTTCTGGCGGGCCAAGGTGGGTTCCCTTCCGTTCTTCGAGATGGCGGCGAACCGTCCGGAGGAGTTCGGGGAGGAGGTGGTCGAGGCGTTGCGGCGGGACCACGGCGACCCCCGCTGGCGGGGGATCATCTCCGAGGGCGCGCGAGCCTGGCTCCGCATCATCGAGCGAGGCCAGCGCGAGGGCGGCGACGTCTACGAGGGACGGCTCGGGGAGGTGAGCTGCCCGGTCCTGCTCCTCCACGGGCTCCGCGACCCACGAACCGAGCCGGGGGAGACCGAGGCCGCCCGCGCGGCGCTCCCCGACGCCCGCATCGCCTGGGTGGACAGCGGCCACGCCCCGCACGCGAGCCCCCGCGCCGGCGAGGAAGCCACACGCATCGCAGCGGAGTTCCTCCGCGTCCTCCCACCGTGATATCCGGAAGAATCCCTTCGAACGAACCGGAGCCGAGAATGGCCGAAATGCCCGAGATGGACATCGAGATGGACAGCGCCTCGCTCTACCGCGAGGAGATCTACACGGACCGGAAGATCGGGACGATCCGGGCCCTCGTCCCGGTGACCTCGGACGGGGCCACCGACCTGGGGCGCAAGGTGATCTTCGTCGGCGAGGCCCAGATCGTGACGCAGGTCGGTCCGCTCCCGGTGAGCTTCGAGATCGACGCCCCGAACCTGGGCGCGGCCGTGGCCGGATACGGCGCCGCCGCCAAGGCCGGCGTCGAGAAGACCATCCAGCAGCTCCAGGAACTCCGGCGGCAGCAGGCCTCGTCGATCATCGTGCCGGGCGCGGACGCGGGCGTCCTCGGCGGCACCGTGCCGCCCGGCATGGGGGGCGGCGGCGGGTTCAGGCGATAGGTGACCAGGAGGCCGGTGCCGGCGGCAGCGCCAGGCGGAACGTCGAGCCCTTGCCGACCTCGCTCGCCACCGTGAGCTTCCCCCCGTGGGCCGCGGCGATGGACTGGCAGATCGCCAGACCGAGCCCGGCGCCCCGCCCTTCACCCGTCGGACGGGTCGTGAAGAAGGGTTCGAAGACGCGGTTCAGGGAATCGGGGGCGATCCCGACCCCCTGGTCGGTGACCTCCAGGGTGGCCTCGCCCGCATCGCCGGTCCCCAGCGAGATCCTCACGTTCCCGCGGCAGCCTGGACGGGTTGCCTTGAGCGCGTTGGTGAGCAGGTTCAGCACCACCTGGCCGAGTTGCCCAGCCGAAGCCCAGACCTCGGGATTCTCGAGCTCATCCACCACGACGTCGGACGATGCCAGGAGCGCCTTCGGAACCCACGGCAGGGTCTCGTCCACGACCGCTCGCAGGCGGACCTTTCCGCGCGTCGAGCTCGGCTGGGCGAATGCGGCCATGTCCCGGACAATCTTCGCGACCCGCGCTCCCCCCTCCTGTGCGTCCTCGAGCGCCTCGATCACCGAGTCGAGCTCCCTGACCTTCGCCGCCGGGTCGACCGGCGCCCCGGCCCGGAGCTGTTCCCTCGATTCGCGCGCCACCTCGAGCGCCAGCCCCTGCCCGGCCATCTCCGCGGCGAGCGGATTGTTGATCTCGTGCGCGAGTCCGGCGACGAGTGTTCCCATCGCCGCGAGCCGCGACGAGACCGCCGCCTGTCGCAGGAACTCGCGCCGGGCGGTGGTCACCTCGGCGAACATGACGATCCCGCCAATCTCGCCGGTCGAGTTCAGCCAGGGATGGGCCTCCCACCGCACCCAGTCGAAGCGCCCGTCCGGCTTCGGGAGCCTGTCCTCCTCGCTCCGCTCGATCGATCCGGCCAGGCAACGCCTGTGCATCGCCCTCCACGTCTCGGGGACGAGCGGGTACACGTCGTGGTGGCTTCGGCCGACCACGTCCGCCACTTCCACCCCGAGCATGCGGGCCCATTCGCGGCTCGCGGCCAGGTAGCGCATCTCCCTGTCGAACATGGCGATGGCGGTCGGCGTGTGCTCGACGAACGTGGCGAGGCGCTCCTCGCTCTCCGCAAGCGCCCTCTCGGCCGCCTTGCGCGCACCGATGTCGTGGATCACGCCGAAGATGAACTCCACCGTCCGGTCCGGGCGCCGGGAGCAACTCACCGACAGGAGCGCCCAGAGGATGCTCCCGTCCTTGCGAACGAAGCGCTTGTCGAGGGAGTAGGCGTCGATCTCGCCGGCCACCACCTGGCCGAGCTGGCGCAGGGAGATCTCGACGTCATCGGGGTGCGTCACGTCCGCGATGGTGCGCCCCTCCAGCTCCTCCCACGAGTACCCCAGCAGCTCGCAATACCTGTGGTTGGCCTCGATCCACCCAAGGTCCGGACCCACCACCGCGATCCCGGCCGACGGGTTGTTGAAGTAGGCGTCGAGCTTGCTCCGGCGGACGCGGAGCGCCTCCGCTGCCTGGATCCGTTCCGTGACGTCCGTGTGGGTTCCGGCCATCCGCCGCGGGCGTCCTGCCTCGTCGCGACGCACGACCTTGCCCCGGTCGAGAATCCAGATCCACCGGCCGTCCTTGTGCAGGACGCGATGTTCGCACTGGTACTGGCTGGTCTCGCCCCGAAGGTGGGCGTCGACGGCGGCCATGGCCGTCCCGACGTCCTCCGGGTGCACCAGTCGTTGCCAGGTCGAGACGTGAGGCTCCAGCTCGGCGAGGTCGTACCCCAGCATCGAGGCCCAGCGGCGGCTGAACTCGACCCTCCCGCTCGGGATGTCCCAGTCCCAGAACCCGTCGCTGGAGCCGTCGAGCACCAGGGAGAGCCGCTCGCTGGTCTCCCGGATCGCCTCCTCCGCGGCCTTGAGCTCCGAGATGTCCGTGTACGTCCCGGCCATGCGGGTCGGGTTGCCGTCCCCGGAGCGCTCCACGACCTTCCCGCGCACCAGGACCCAGACCCAGTGACCGTCCTGATGACGGATGCGGCGCTGCGCTTCGTACCGAGACACCTCCCCATCGACGATCCGCTTCATTGCCCCTTGCGCGGCCGCACGGTCCTCGGGGTGGACCATCCCCTGCCAGGTTGAGATGTGTGGGGCGAGCTCCGACTTCCGGTAACCGAACATCTCCGCCCATCGATCGCTGAAGTCGACCTGCCCGCTCTGGATGTCCCAGTCCCAGAACCCGTCGTTGGAGCCGTCCAGGATCCGGGTAAGCTGCGCCCTCGCCTCCCGGAGCATCCGGCTCTGGGCCCTCTCTTCCCGGAGTTCCGCCTCGAGCGGGAGACTCCAGCGTCGAGTCGCCGTGGCATGGGCCAGGCTTGCCACGAGCAGGTAGACGCCGCCCAGGTACTGTGAGATCCGGCCCAGCCAGCCGATCGGGCTTCCGAGCGCGTCCTGCAGCATGATCGCGACGATCCCGATTCCCAGGAGCGCCAGGCCGAGCGCATACCAGCGCCGGAACGCAACCGCGCTCCCCGGGGCCAGGACGAGGACGAGGCCAGCGGCGCCGAACAGGGCCACGCAGGTCGCCAGGACGACCTGGCGCAGTGGGGTCCCCCCGCTCCCCTGCACGAAGAACGTCGGCGTGACCCGACCCATGGCGAGGTACGCCGTGCCGAGGACGAAGCCGATCGCGGCCACGTAGGCGGAACCCAGCGCGAGCGCGGGGATCCGGACCGGCGGTCGCGGACGATAGGAACTCCATGCCCCGCCCAGGGAGAGGAGGCCGGTGGCCAGCATTCCGACGTTGTGGACGGTGGCGATGACGTTCGGATCTCCCTCACCGGCCACCGGCGCCACCACGAACGCGGTCCCCATGAGCAACACGCCGGACCCCAGGAGAAGGACGCCCGGCGTCCCGGTCGCCACGAACGCACGCCCGGCGAGCAGCGCGACGAGGGCCGCCGTGCAGGTCACGAACGTGAAGTTGAGGAACGTGAGCAGGCGAGGGAACTCGTGAGGCGTCCCGATGTCCAGGAGCCAGAACACGCCGACGGCCGCCAGGAGGAGAGGCACGGGTACGGCCGCCCACGGCGCAAGCCGCTCGGCGGGCGTTCGGGTCGAAGCCAGGGCCGGGATCGGAACGGTACGCCCGTTCATGCAGCTCTCACGAGAAGTCGAACGGTACCGCGAGGGAGTGCTCATGAGGGTGTCCATTGGGGTCGCTTCCGTGCGGCCGACCGAGGCACGGTCCACATTGGGCCAGCAACCTACCCGTCGATCGTATGCGTCGGAAGGTTCAGAACGCGTGCACGAAGAGCCCGGAGCGCAGCTTCGGCTCGAACCAGGTGCTCTTCGGCGGCATGATCTGGCCGGCGTCGGAAACGTCCATCACCTGGTCGACGCGCGTCGGGAAGAGGTGGAAGGCCACGCTCCAGCCCTCCTCGTCCACCCGGCGTTCCAGCTCCTTCGCGCCCCGAATGCCGCCCACGAAGTCGACGTTCGTGTCGCGTCGCGGGTCGTCGATCCCGAAGATGGGCTGGAGCACCTGGTCCTGCAGGATCGAGCAGTCGAGCGAGGCCACCGGGTCCGTCGCGTCGTAGCTGCCCGGCCGGACCCTGGCCCGCCACCAGCGCCCCTCGAGGTAGACCCCGAATGACAGCGGCCCGTCCGGCTCGGGTCGGTCGGCGGGAGCGAGGTTGAACACCTGCTCGAGCGCGGCCCGGATCTCCGCGGCCCTCCGTCCCTTCACGTCCCTCACCACCCGGTTGTAGGCCAGGATCTGCATCTGGTCGTGGGGGAAGACGACGGCCAGGAAGCGGTCGTGCTCCCCGGGCCTCCCCTTGCGCAGGGCATGGACCCTCGAGGCCGCCGCCGACCGGTGGTGGCCATCGGCGACGTAGAGGGCCGGGACCGCGCGGAACAGCCCGGCGATGCGCGCGCTGGCCTCGGCGCCCGCCACCCAGAGCCGGTGCTCGACGGCGTCCTGCGTGGTCAGGTCGTACTCGGGCGCCCCGCGCATCACCTCGGCGACGGCCGCGTCGACGTCCTTCGATGCGCGGTAGGTGAGGAAGACCGGCTCGTCGTGCGCGCCCATCTCGTCGACGTGGCGCGTCCGGTCGTCCTCCTTGTCGGCCCGCGTCTTCTCGTGCTTCTTGATGAGCCCGGCGTCGTACTCGGCCACGGAGGCGCAGGCCACGAGCCCCACCTGCCGGTGGGTCCCCATCTTCTGCGCGTAGACGTAGAGATGCGGGTCCGGATCGGTGCGCAGCACGCCTCGCCGGAGGAAGTCGGCGAGGTTCCGGGCGCCCCGTGCGTACACGGCGTCGGCGTGCTCGTCGGTCCCCTCGGGAAGGTCGATCTCCGGGCGGGACACGTGCAGGTAGCTGTCCGGGTTGCCCCGGGCGAGATCGCGCGCCTCGCGCGTGTTCACGACGTCGTAGGGAGGTGCAGCAACACGAACGGCGTTGTCGCGCGACGGGCGCAGCGCGCGGAACGGATGGAGGGTTGCCACGGAGCGATCAGCCCCAGAGCTTCTCGTCCTTGCCCTGAACCGAGCGCCCGCAGTGGACGCAGACCTTCACACGCCCCCCGACGAGCGCGCTCTTGCCGCCTGCGTAGGTGTGCGAACAGTCGCGCAGCAACTCCTCCTCCTTCTCCAGGAGGGCGCGGATCGACTCCTCCAGCTTCACGATCTCCGACCGCAGCGCGTCTCGCTTCGCCAGGCGTTCGTCTTGCGTCACGATCGACTCCTCCCAGGATGCCGCCCGGCGCGGGATAGCCGCGCACGGCGCCGTTCATCATAAGCCAAGTCACGCGCCGCGGAGGAAGCGATTGCGACGTCGGGGGCTCCGATCGGGGTCGCGGGCGCATGCGATGTTCACCATTAGCAAAATCGGCATCACCGGATCGCTGCCAGCCGAACGCGCTGGGATCTCCCCCGTTGCGCGGCCCCAAGATGAGGAAGCAATCATTTAATCCCTCTGGGTCAACCCATGGCCTGTCCCGTGCACGGGGTACATCGAACCTACCGCTGCAGGGGCGCAAATCCTGCAATGTAGGTCTTTCACTTCTGGAGGGGATAATGCCAGGACGGCGGCCTACAGGCACCTAGACGCTCGTTAGTTACCTGATTCTGGCATGTTCGATCGCATCGATATCGGCATGCGCCGACCCACGTCCGGCTGCGACTGCCGGCGGGAGCGGCGGCGCCGACGGCGGAAGCAAAGCTTGCACGTTGTGCCATGGCGACGGGACTCGCTCGGCGACCGCAGCGAACCCCCTACTGCCCGCTTCCCCCCCCAAAGGAACCAGGGGCGAGACCGACATGACGGATCGCGCCGTGGGAGCCCACCAGCTCCATCTCGAGGACGGTGCGGTCCGCGCCGCCGTCGCCTGCGCCGAGTGCCACGTCGTCCCGACGACTGCCGCCCACGCCAACGGAAAGGTCGACGTCGCCTTCGGTCCGCTCTCCACGACGGGCGGCGCGGCTCCCCTCTGGAACGGTTCGTCGTGCTCGGCATCGTACTGCCACGGCGGATTCGCGGGCGGCAACACGACCAACGCGCCGGTCTGGACGGCCGCCCGGGCCACCTCCTGCGGAACCTGCCACGGGCTCCCCCCGGCGGCACCGCATCCCGACGTGGGCGCCGGCTCGAACTGCGGCAGTTGCCACACCGGCTACACCGCGACCACGGTCAACCTGACCACCCACGTGGACGGCAAGGTCGACGTCGCGAACCTGACCTGCACGTGCTGCCACGGCGACCCGACGCGCGCCGACACCACGCTGAACCCGCGCTTCTCGGCCGCGCCCCCCAAGGGTTCGAAGGGCGAGACGGCCGTCTCCTCCCGGGCCGTGGGCGCGCACGCGCTCCACCTGAAGGACGGCAATTCCCTGTCCTGCAACGAGTGCCACGTCGTGCCCACGAGCAACACCCACGCGACCGGCACCGCCGAGATCGCCTTCGGGACGCTGGCCGGCACCGGCAGCGCGAGCCCTGCCTGGAACGGCGCCACCTGCTCGAACGTCTACTGCCACGGCTCGTTCACCGGCGGCAATACGGGCTACGCCCCGACCTGGACGAACCCGTCCGCGACGTCCTGCGGCACCTGCCACGGCGTTCCTCCTGCGGCGCCGCACACCCAGAACACCGATTGCTCGGCGTGCCACACCGGCTACACCTCCACGACGGTCAACGCCTCGCTCCACGTCAACGGAAGGCTCGACGTGAGCGTCACCGGCTGCACCGGGTGCCACGGCGACGCGACCCGGGTCGCGACCGCGCTCAACCCCGACCTGCCCGCGGCACCGCCGAGGGACACCACCGGAAGCAGCGCCACCACCTCCGCCGGCGTCGGCGCACACCAGGCCCACCTCGTGGGCGGCTCCCTGCGGGTGGCCATGGCCTGCACCGAGTGCCACGCGTCGCCCGGGCAGGGCACGCACCCGAGCGGAACCATCGACCTCGTCTGTGGCCCGCTGGCCTCGAGCGGCGGCACCACCGCCTCCTTCGACTCGACCAGCCTCACCTGCGCCAACTACTGCCACGGCGCCACCCTCGGCGGCGCGTCGCACTCCCAGCCCGTCTGGACCGGCGGCTCGGTCGAGGTCACCTGCGGCAGCTGCCACGGGGCACCGCCTCCTTCCCCCACCCGATCGTCGCGGCGGACGGCACTGCGGCGACTGCCACCCGGCGCGGCCGCCGTCTCGTTCGACCCGGCGACGCACGTGAACGGGATCGTGGACGTCACGCTGTCCTGTACCTCCTGCCACGGCGACGCGACGCGCGCCGCCACCGCGCTGAATCCGCTCCTCGCCTCCGCGCCCCCCAAGGACACGAAGGGCAACACCGCCACGACCGCGCGCGGCGTCGGCGCGCACCAGCGCCACCTCGTCGCCGGCTCGCTGTCGGCCGGCACGTCCTGCAGCGAGTGCCACACCATCGTCACCAGCACCGCCCACTCGAACGGCGCCGTCGACGTGACCTTCGGCGCCCTCTCCAGGACCGGCGGCGTCACACCGACCTGGAACGGCACCGGCTGCGCCTCGAGCTACTGCCACGGCAACTTCAAGAACGGCACGACCACCTACGTCCCGACCTGGACGGCTCCGGCGGCGAACGCTTGCGGCACCTGCCACGGCCTGCCTCCCGGCGGAACCCACCCGGCGGCCTCGGCCTGCGAGAGCTGCCACACCGGGTACACGGCAACGACGGTCAACGTCGCGAACCACGTGAACGGCGTCATCGACGTGGACAACCTCACCTGCACGTCGTGCCACGGCTCGGCGGCGCGCGTGAGCGTGGCCGGAGCGGATCTCAACCAGGCGTCTGCGCCGCCGGTGGACTCGAACGGCGCCACGACGGGTGTGGCGGTCGGCACGCACGTCGCCCACGTGAACCCTGCCGTCGCCGGAGCGATCTACAAGCCGGTGGCCTGCACCGAGTGCCACGTCAACAACGCCGGCAACTCCAGCCACTCCAACAACGTGGTGAACGTGACCTTCGCGACGGCGACCGGCGCGAACCTGGGCTCGTTCTCTCCGACGTTCGTCCAGGGCAACGGGACGACGACGCAGACCACCTGCGCGACGTACTGCCACGGCTCGTCGCTCAACGCGACGACGACGCGCGGAAGCGTCGCCTCCTGGACCTGGAACGGCGCCGCCGCCGACTGCGGCAGCTGCCACAAGTCGCCTCCCGGCACCGCCAACCACCACAACGCGGCTGCGCTCACGACCTGCTCGAAGTGCCACGGCGGCACCGTCAACGCGACCGGCGTCGTCAACGTCGCCGGCGGCCTGCACGTGAACGGCGCCATCGACACCTCCACCCTCGCCTGCACCACCTGCCACGGCAACGGCACGCTCGTCCGCTCCGGCCTCCAGGACGTGAACGTCGCCGCCGCTCCCACCGGCACCGGCGCTCCCGACACCTACGGACGGACCGCCGTCACCGATCGCGGTGTCGGCGTCCACGCGGCCCACATCCTCGGCACGAGGTCGAGGCCGGTGCTCTGCAACGCCTGCCACACCGTTCCCGGAACCCAGATCCACAAGACCGGCGTCGCCACCGCCGGCACCGTCGCGCTCGCCAACCTCTCCACCACCGGCGGCATCGCCAACGCGAGCTACGCCACCGCCGCGGGCACCTGCTCCAACGTCTACTGCCACGGCAACTTCACCGGCGGCTCGGGCGCCACCGTGACGGCCTCCTGGACGACGGGCGGCACGCTGGCCTGCACCTCCTGCCACGGCGCGCCTCCCCCGCTGAACGCCACCACCCACCACCCGGGCAACACCGCCTGCGCCACCTGCCACGGCACCGGGTACTCCTCGACGACGGTCGTCCAGGCCACCCACGTCGACGGCGCGACGACGCTCAGCCGCTCGGGCTGCACGCTCTGCCACGGCGACCTGACCCAGACCGCCGTCGCCGCCACCTCCGGCGCCTCCGCCCCCGGCTTCAACGCGAACTCCGCCGACACCCGCGGCGCCACCGCGGCGACCGCGGCCGCCGTCGGCGCCCACGCCGCCCACCTCACCGGCACGCGCTGGCGCGCCACCGCGCTCGCCTGCAACGAATGCCACACCGTTCCCGCAACGGGCGACGTCGCCCACGCGACCGGCGCCGGCACAGGAGGCGCTCGCGCCTCCATCGCCTTCGGCCCGCTCGCCAGGACCGGCGGCATCACCACCGCCGCCTACGCCGGCAGCACCACCGCCACGGGCGCCAACGGCGCCGGCACCTGCTCCAACGTCTACTGCCACGGCAACTTCAGGAACGGCACGACCACGCTGGCCCCCTCCTGGCTCGGCGGCACGGCGGCCGCCGCCTGCGGGTCCTGCCACGGCCTGCCTCCCGGCGGAACCCACCCGGCCGGCTTCGGCCTGCGCGACCTGCCACACCGGCTACACGGCCACCACGGTCAACTCGACCGCTCACCTGAACGGCGTCGATCGACGTGGACGACCTCACCTGCACGTCGTGCCACGGCTCGGCGGCTCGCGTCAGCGTGGCCGGTGCGGACGTGAACCAGGCTGCGGCTCCCCCGGTCGACACGGCAGGCGCTACGACGGGCGTGGCGGTCGGCACGCACCTCGCGCACGTGAACCCCGCAGTCGCCGGCGCGGTCTACAAGCCGGTGGCCTGCACCGAGTGCCACACGAACAACACGAGCAACGCCCACTCGAACAACGTCGTGAACGTGACCTTCGCCACCGCGACCGGCGCGAACCTGGGCAGCTACGCTCCCACCTTCGTCCAGGGCAACGGGACCACGACGCAGACCACCTGCGCGACCTACTGCCACGGCTCGTCCCTCAACGCGACGACGACGCGCGGTAGCGTCGCCTCCTGGACCTGGAACGGCGCGGCCGCCGACTGCGGCAGCTGCCACAAGTCGCCTCCGGGCACCGCCAACCACCACAACGCCGCGGCCCTCACCACCTGCTCGAAGTGCCACGGCGGCACCGTCAGCGCGACCGGCGTCGTCAACGTCGCCGGCGGCCTGCACGTGAACGGCGCCATCGACACGTCCACGCTCGCCTGCAACACCTGCCACGGCAATGCAACCCTCGTCCGGTCCGGCCTGCAGGACGTGAACGTCGCCGCCGCTCCCACCGGCACCGGCGCTCCCGACACCTACGGCAACGTCACCGTCGCCTCGAACGGCGTCGGCGTCCACGCCTCGCACGTCCTCGGCACGAGGTCCCGTCCGGTCCTCTGCAACGCCTGCCACACCGTCCCCGGCGCCCAGATCCACAAGACCGGCGTCGCCACCGCCGGCACCGTCGCGCTGGCCAACCTCTCCACCACCGGCGGGATCGCCAACGCGACCTACGCCGGCGCCGGCGGCACCTGCTCCAACACCTACTGCCACGGCAACTTCACCGGTGGCCTCGGCACCATCGCCACGCCCACCTGGAAGACCGCCGCGACGCTCGCCTGCACCTCCTGCCACGGCGCGCCGCCTCCGCTCAACGCCACCACCCACCACCCGGGCAACACCGCCTGCGCCACCTGCCACGGCACCGGCTACTCCTCCACCACCGTCGTCCAGGCCTCCCACGTCGACGGCCTCACCACCCTCAGCCGCTCCGGCTGCACCCTCTGCCACGGCGACCTGACCCAGACCGCCGTCGCCGCAACCTCCGGCGCCTCGGCCCCTGGCTTCAACGCCAGCTCCGCCGACACCCGCGGCGCCACCGCCGCCACCGCCGCCGGCGTCGGCGCCCACGCCGCCCACCTCACCGGAACCCGCTGGAGGGCCACCGCGCTCGCCTGCAGCGAGTGCCACACCGTTCCCGGCACCGGCGACGTCGCCCACGCGACCGGCACCGGCACCGGCGGCGCCCGCGCCACCGTCGCCTTCGGCACCCTCGCCAGGACCGGCGGCATCACCACCGCCGCCTACGCCGGCAGCACCACCGCCTCGGGCGCCAACGGCGCCGGCACCTGCTCCAACGTCTACTGCCACGGCAACTTCAAGAACGGCGCGACCACGCTCGCCCCGTCCTGGCTCGGCGGCACCGCTGCCGCCGCCTGCGGCTCCTGCCACGGCCTCCCGCCCGGCGGGACCCACCCGGCCAGCAACGCCTGCGAGAGCTGCCACACCGGCTACACCGCACGACGGTCAACGCGACCGCTCATCTCAACGGCTCGATCGACGTCATCGGCCTCTCCTGCACCTCCTGCCACGGAACGGCGGCCCGCGTGAGCGTCGCCGGTGCGGACGTGAACCAGGCTGCGGCTCCCCCGCTCGACACGGCAGGCGCGACGACGGGCGTGGCGGTCGGCACGCACCTCGCGCACGTGAACCCCGCAGTCGCCGGCGCGGTCTACAAGCCGGTCGCCTGCACCGAGTGCCACACGAACAACGCCGGCAACGTCAGCCACTCGAACAACGTCGTCAACGTGACCTTCGCGACCGCGACCGGCGCGAACCTGGGCAGCTACGCTCCCACCTTCGTCCAGGGCAACGGGACGACGACGCAGACCACCTGCGCGACGTACTGCCACGGCTCGTCCCTCAACGCGACGACCACGCGCGGCAGCGGTCGCCTCCTGGACCTGGAACGGCGCCGCCGCCGACTGCGGCAGCTGCCACAAGTCGCCTCCGGGCACCGCCAACCACCACAACGCCGCGGCCCTCACCACCTGCTCGAAGTGCCACGGCGGCACCGTCAACGCGACCGGCGTCGTCAACGTCGCCGGCGGCCTGCACGTGAACGGCGCCATCGACACGTCCACCCTCGCCTGCACCACCTGCCACGGCAATGCAACGCTCGTCCGGTCGGGCCTGCAGGACGTGAACGTCGCCGCCGCTCCCACCGGCACCGGCGCTCCCGACACCTACGGCAGGACCACCGTCGCCGTCGCGGCGTCGGCGTCCACGCCTCGCACGTCCTCGGCACGCGGTCCCGTCCGGTCCTCTGCAACGCCTGCCACACCGTTCCCGGCGCGCAGATCCACAAGACCGGCGTCGCCACCGCCGGCACCGTCGCGCTGGCCAACCTCTCCACCACCGGCGGGATCGCCAACGCCACCTACGCCGGCGCCGGCGGCACCTGCTCCAACACCTACTGCCACGGCAACTTCACCGGTGGCGTCGGCGCCATCGTCACGCCCACCTGGACGACGGCCGCGACGCTCGCCTGCACCTCCTGCCACGGCGCGCCGCCTCCGCTCAACGCCACCACCCACCACCCGGGCAACACCGCCTGCGCCACCTGCCACGGCACCGGCTACTCCTCCACCACCGTCGTCCAGGCCTCCCACGTCGACGGCCTCACCACCCTCAGCCGCTCCGGCTGCACCCTCTGCCACGGCGACCTGACCCAGACCGCCGTCGCCGCAACCTCCGGCGCCTCGGCCCCTGGCTTCAACGCCAGCTCCGCCGACACCCGCGGCGCCACCGCCGCCACCGCCGCCGGCGTCGGCGCCCACGCCGCCCACCTCACCGGAACCCGCTGGAGGGCCACCGCGCTCGCCTGCAGCGAGTGCCACACCGTTCCCGGCACCGGCGACGTCGCCCACGCCACCGGCACCGGCACCGGCGGCGCCCGCGCCACCGTCGCCTTCGGCACCCTCGCCAGGACCGGCGGCATCACCACCGCCGCCTACGCCGGCAGCACCACCGCCTCGGGCGCCAACGGCGCCGGCACCTGCTCCAACGTCTACTGCCACGGCAACTTCAAGAACGGCGCGACCACGCTCGCCCCCTCCTGGCTCGGCGGCACCGCTGCCGCCGCCTGCGGCTCCTGCCACGGCCTCCCGCCCGGCGGGACCCACCCCGCCAGCAACGCCTGCGAGAGCTGCCACACCGGCTACACCAGCACGACCGTCAACGCGACCGCTCATCTCAACGGCTCGATCGACGTCATCGGCCTCTCCTGCACCTCCTGCCACGGAACGGCGGCCCGCGTGAGCGTGGCCGGTGCGGACGTGAACCAGGCTGCGGCTCCCCCGCTCGACACGGCAGGCGCGACGACGGGCGTGGCGGTCGGCACGCACGTCGCGCACGTGAACCCCGCGGTTGCCGGCGCCGTCTACAAGCCGGTCGCCTGCACCGAGTGCCACACGAACAACGCCGGCAACGTCAGCCACTCGAACAGCGTCGTGAACGTCACCTTCGCGACCGCGACCGGCGCGAACCTGGGCAGCTACGCCCCCACCTTCGTCCAGGGCAACGGGACGACGACCCAGACCACCTGTGCGACGTACTGCCACGGCTCGTCGCTCAACGCGACGACCACGCGCGGCAGCGTGGCCTCCTGGACCTGGAACGGCGCCGCCGCCGACTGCGGCAGCTGCCACAAGTCGCCTCCGGGCACCGCCAACCACCACAACGCCGCGGCGCTCACGACCTGCTCGAAGTGCCACGGCGGCACCGTCAACGCGACCGGCGTCGTCAACGTCGCCGGCGGCCTGCACGTGAACGGCGCCATCGACACGTCGACGCTCGCCTGCAACACCTGCCACGGCAATGCAACCCTCGTCCGGTCGGGCCTGCAGGACGTGAACGTCGCCGCCGCCCCCACCGGCACCGGCGCTCCCGACACCTACGGCAACACCACCGTCGCCCGCAACGGCGTCGGCGTCCACGCCTCGCACATCCTCGGCACGAGGTCCCGTCCGGTTCTCTGCAACGCCTGCCACACCGTTCCCGGCGCCCAGATCCACAAGACCGGCGTCGCCACCGCCGGCACCGTCGCGCTGGCCAACCTCTCCACCACCGGCGGGATCGCCAACGCCTCCTACGCCGGAGCGGGCGGCACCTGCTCCAACACCTACTGCCACGGCAACCTGGGCGGCGGCGTCGGCGCGGCCAACGTGACGCCGACCTGGAAGACGGCGGTGACGCTGGTCTGCAACTCCTGCCACGGCATGCCTCCGGCCACGACCTCGACGGGCCGATTCCACCCGAATCGCACCGACTGCGGCGCCTGCCACACCGGCTACACCGGCACGACGGTGAACCCCACGACCCACGTGGACGGGACGATCGCAGTACACCACCCAGACCTGCACCACCTGCCACGGCGACTCGGCCCGGACCGGCAGCGACGCAGGCGGGATCGCCTTCTCGTCCGCGCCGCCGGCCGACTCGACGGGCCTGCTCACGGGCGGCACCAAGATCGGCGCCCACACGGCGCACCTGCTCACCGGCGCCGCCGGTGGCCCGAACTTCTCGAAGCAGGTCGCCTGCAGCGAGTGCCACAGCGCAGCCATCCCGACGAACCCGCTCCACGCCAACGGCCAGCCCAACGTGGCCTTCGGCACGCTCGCCAGGACCGGCGCCGTCACGCCGTCCTACGCGGGAAGCACCTGCTCCAACACCTACTGCCACGGCAACTTCCAGAACGGTGCCGGGGCGAACGCCATCAACTGGAGCACCGGGACGGCCGCCTGCGGGAGCTGCCACGGAACGCCTCCCGGCGGAACGCACCCGGCCGGCTCCACGCTCGCCACCTGCGGCAACTGCCACGGCAACTACAGCAACGCCACCCAGTCCATCGTCAACCCGGCCGGGCACGTCGACGGGTCGGTCGATCTCTCCAACATGTCCTGCACCTCCTGCCACGGCACGAGCGGTCGCACGAGCGTGGCCGGAGCCGACCTGAACCAGGCCTCGTCGCCGCCCCTCGACGCGGCGGGCCTGACCTCGAGCGTCCGGGTCGGCACGCACCTCGCGCACGTGAACCCCGCGGTCGCCGGCGCGGTCTACAAGCCGGTCGCCTGCGCCGAGTGCCACCCGAACAACACGAGCAACTCCCACTCGAACAGCGTCGTGAACGTCACCTTCGCGACGGCCACCGGGGCGAACCTGGGCTCGTTCACCGCCACGTTCACGCTGGGCAACGGGACGACGCAGACCACCTGCGCGACGTACTGCCACGGCTCGTCCCTCAACGCGACGACCACGCGCGGCTCGGTCGCCTCCTGGACCTGGAACGGCGCCGCCGCCGACTGCGGCAGCTGCCACAAGTCGCCCCCGGCACCGCCAACCACCACAACGCCGCGGCCCTCACCACCTGCTCGAAGTGCCACGGCGGCACCGTCAACGCGACCGGCGTCGTCAACGTCGCCGGCGGCCTGCACGTGAACGGCGCCATCGACACGTCCACCCTCACCTGCACCACCTGCCACGGCAATGCAACCCTCGTCCGGTCGGGCCTGCAGGACGTGAACGTCGCCGCCGCCCCCACCGGCACCGGCGCTCCCGACACCTTCGGCACGGACCGCCATCACCAATCGCGGCGTCGGCGTCCACGCCTCGCACGTCCTCGGCACGCGTTCCCGTCCGGTCCTCTGCAACGCCTGCCACACCGTTCCCGGCGCCCAGATCCACAAGACCGGCGTCGCCACCGCCGGCACCGTCGCGCTGGCCAACCTCTCCACCACCGGCGGGATCGCCAACGCCTCCTACGCCACCGCCGCGGGCACCTGCTCCAACACCTACTGCCACGGCAACTTCACCGGTGGCGTCGGCGCCATCGTCACGCCCACCTGGACGACGGGCGCAACGCTCGCCTGCACCTCCTGCCACGGCGCGCCGCCTCCGCTCAACGCCACCACCCACCACCCGGGCAACACCGCCTGCGCCACCTGCCACGGCACCGGCTACTCCTCCACCACCGTCGTCCAGGCCTCCCACGTCGACGGCCTCACCACCCTCAGCCGCTCCGGCTGCACCCTCTGCCACGGCGACCTGACCCAGACCGCCGTCGCCGCAACCTCCGGCGCCTCGGCTCCTGGCTTCAACGCCAGCTCCGCCGACACCCGCGGCGCCACCGCCGCCAGCAACGCCGGCGTCGGCGCCCACGCCGCCCACCTCACCGGAACCCGCTGGAGGGCCACCGCGCTCGCCTGCAGCGAGTGCCACACCGTTCCCGGCACCGGCGACGTCGCCCACGCCACCGGCACCGGCACCGGCGGCGCCCGCGCCACCGTCGCCTTCGGCACCCTCGCCAGGACCGGCGGCATCACCACCGCCGCCTACGCCGGCAGCACCACCGCCTCGGGCGCCAACGGCGCCGGCACCTGCTCCAACGTCTACTGCCACGGCAACTTCAAGAACGGCGCGACCACGCTCGCTCCCTCCTGGCTCGGCGGCACCGCCGCCGCCGCCTGCGGCTCCTGCCACGGCCTCCCGCCCGGCGGGACGCACCCGGCCAGCAACGCCTGCGAGAGCTGCCACACCGGCTACACGGCGAGCAGCATCAACCCCGCCAACCACCTCAACGGGACCGTGGAGGTGAACAACCTCACCTGCACCTCCTGCCACGGACCAGGGACGCGCTGAGCGTGGCCGGAGCCGACCTGAACCAGGCCTCCTCGCCCCCGATCGACACGCTGGGTGCATCGACCGGCGTGCGCGTCGGCGTGCACGCCGCCCACGTGAACCCGGCCGTGACCGGGTCCGTCTACCGGGCCATCGCGTGCATCGAGTGCCACCCGAACAACGCCGGCAACAACAGCCACTCCAACGGGGTGAGGAACGTGACCTTCGCGACGGCCACCGGCGCGAACCTGGGCACCTACGCCCCCACCTTCGCCCTGGGCAACGGGAGCACCACCGCCACCACCTGCTCCACCTACTGCCACGGCGCCACCATGGGAGTCGGGTACACCGGCACGGTGGCGAGCTGGGCCTGGAACGGCTCCCCCGCGACCTGCGGGAGCTGCCACGGCTTCCCGCCGTCCGTCAGCCACACGGGCGTCGCGGCCTCGGCCACCGAATGCAACGGCTGCCACGGCGGAACGGTCAACACCGATGGCTCCATCAACGTCGCCGGCGGCCTCCACATCAACGGGCAGCTCGACGGCGGCGGCGAGCCCAACACCGGTGGCACGAGCTGCGGCGGCTGCCACACGGCCTACTTCGACGCGATGACGGCGGCGACCGGCGCCCCGCGCTCCCGGCACGGCCTGGGAAGCGACCTCCCGCAGGACGGCAACTTCAACTGGACGGGCACCACCCTCGGCGCATCGGTTCCCCTCGCCAGCCGCACCTGCATCTCCATGTGCCACGGCGACCACCCGCACACGCTCACCAGCCCGACCACGGCCACCCACGAGAACAACGTCTACGTGGACGCCACCACCCAGGCCAGCCGCGGTGCCGCGTCGGCCACGCGCGTCGGCGCCGGCGGCACCGGGACGCAGAACCGGGCCAAGACCGACTTCGACTCGACCGCCAACGCCGGCCTCTGCGCGAGCTGCCACCAGAAGCCCATCGTCGCGAACGGCATCACGGTCACGGCGGCCACCTTCGGCGCCTCGGCCCACGACTTCGCGACCAACACCGTGGGCGGGACGACCTACACCTGGAGCTACGCGCTGCACGACGGAAGCTCCTTCGCCCGAAACTGCACGAAGTGCCACGCGAGCCGCGTCGAGGGCACCACCCCCGGCAGCTCCACCACGGTCTCGGTCCACTACTCGGCCGACGACGTGAACCTGCTCGCCGGCACCACCAACCCGGCCGGGACCGCGGCGAACTTCGCCTGCTACAACTGCCACGGCTCGACGGCGACTCCCGCCGTGGGCGTCCAGGGCAACCGCTCCGGCAAGGACATCCAGACCCAGGTCCTGCACGCCACCACCGCCAACCAGTCGGGCCACCCGTCCAACGCCGACACCCGGCACGACTCGGCCGCAGAGTTCGCGAACGCCGTCTTCGGCAACGCCCTCGGCGTGACCACCGGCGCCGGCCAGCGCCACGCGAGCTGCATGGACTGCCACGACCCGCACGAGGCCAAGGCGACGTCGGGCAGCACGCGGGTCACCGGCAGCGCCACCAACGGCAACGTGGCCGGGCCGGCCCTCCAGGGCGCCTGGGGCGCCCAGCTCTCCTCGAACCCGGCCTTCTGGACCACGCCGACCTCCGCGAACTTCACGAAGAAGACCATCGTCGCAGGTACCGACGTCCAGGCCACCCTCTGCTTCAAGTGCCACACCGGCTACTACTGGGGCACGGGCACGCCGCCGACGTCTCCGTCCGGCGCCTTCGCCGAGACCGATGTCGCCAAGGAGTTCAACCCGGCCAACGTCGGCAACTGGGCGACGACCGGAACGACCACGACCTGGACGAGCGGCGAGACTGCCGGCGGGTTCCACCCGGTTCTCGCGTCCGCCGGAAACAACCTGGGCGTGACCGCCAACATCAAGGCCCCCTGGACCCAGACGAGCCTCATGACCTGCTCGGACTGCCACGAGTCCGACACCACGACCGACCCCAGCGGACCCCACGGCTCCGCCGCCCGGTTCATCCTGAAGGGACCGAACACGCTCTGGAACAACACGCTCGTCGGGACCAGCACGGGCATGCCCGCGAACACCTTCTGCATCAACTGTCACAACCAGAACTTCACGAGCTCCCGCTTCGCCACCCACGTGTCCCGCAGCAATCACCGCGTGGCCTGCTTCAACTGCCACGCGGCCATTCCGCACGGCGGCCCGCGCCCCGGCATGCTCGTCGCCGTCGCGGGCGCCGCCGCCACGGTCGGCGGGACGATCGCAGGCTGGGACAACGCCGCGCCGTACGCCCAGGGCGCGACGTGGAACAGGCTCTACATCGTCTCCTACCCGTCCTCCAAGACGGCGGGCTGGGCGCAGAGCAACTGCGGCTGCAACGGCACCGGACACTGATCCACCGGGGCGGGCCGGCACCGCTCGCGGAACATCACGCGACTCGAGGCCCATCGGGGGTTCCCCCGGCGGGTCTCGCCATTGGGGGCCTCTTCATGAGATTTTCCTGGTTGGACTAAAATGCTCTTTCCGGGTAAACGCGATCGCCTGGTCGTGGACCGCACCGGTCCGGATCGCAAGGTTCGCACTTCCGGAGGTCGCTCATGCCATCGATGCGGATCTCATCCTTCGCAGCCCCGGCGCTTCTGGCGCTCCTCGCCTCCGCGTGCTCCGAATCCCGCCCCGCCAGCCAGGGCGGCTCGGAGGCGGACACCAGCACCTGCGTCTACTGCCACGGCTCCGTCGGCCGCGTCGGAAACCTCCCCGGCACCGACCCGCTCCTCGCCTCCGCTCCGCCCTCTCCTCCGAGCGGGAAACCCGCCGCGGTGACGGGAGCCCACCAGGTCCACCTCAATCCGCCCATCAACGACCCGCTCCGCGCTCCCATCGCCTGCAACGAGTGCCACGTCGTCCCCGGAAACCTGAGCCACGCCACGAACCCACCGCGAACCCCGTCCAGTTCGGCGTGCTCGCCCGGGCCAACGGCGCCGCACCGACCTACCAGCCGCTCGACCTGGGCTGCGCGGCCGTCTACTGCCACGGCAACTTCGACTTCAACGGCGTGAAGGGAAAGGCGGCGTCGGTGGTCTGGGACGGCGGCGTCGTCGGCTGCGGCGCCTGCCACGACCTTCCCCCCACCGGCCACCCCCCGCTGGCGGGCAACGTGACCCCGGCCACCTGCGCGCCTGCCACCCGTCCACGGTCAACGCCAACGGGACGATCAACGTGGCCTCCGGCGCCCACATCAACGGCCTCGCCGACGTGAGCTACGACTGCACGACCTGCCACGGCACCGAGGGTCGGGTGGGCTTCCAGGAGGGAACCGATCCCGACCTGGCCTCGGCACCTCCCGTCGCCCCGGCCGGCGCTCCCGCCCACGCGGTGGGGGCCCACCAGCCGCACCTGAACCCCGCCGCCACGGGCTCGATGCGCGGACCGCTCGCGTGCGCCGAGTGCCACGTGGTCCCGACCACGCCGGAGCACGCCACGACACCCCCGGCCGCCAAGGTGGTCTTCGGCCCGCTGGCGACGACGCAGGGCGCGACTCCGACCTGGGTCTCCACGACCACCGGCTGCGCCGCCACCTACTGCCACGGCAACTTCTCCTTCAACGGCGTGACCGGCTCGAACGCCACGCCGCTCTGGACCGGCGCGCCGCTCGACTGCGGTAGCTGCCACGGGATGCCGCCCGCCGGCCACCCGGCCCTCACCGGCACGGTGACCGCCGCCACCTGCGCGGCCTGCCACCCCGACACCGTCAACGGGAACGGGTCTATCAACCTCACCGGTGGCGCCCACCTGAACGGCTTCGCCGACGTCGTCCTCGACTGCACCTCCTGCCACGGAACGGCCGGCCGCACCGGCATCCAGCCGGGAACCGATCCACTGCTCGCCTCGGCCCCGCCGGTGGCCCCCACCGGCGCTCCGGCCCACGCGGTGGGCGCGCACCTGAACCACCTGAATCCGCCCGCCACCGGATCGTTCCGCGGGCCCGTCGCCTGCAGCGAGTGCCACGTCGTGCCGTCGAGCGGCGACCACGCCGTGAACCCGCCCGCACAGAAGGTCGTCTTCGGGACTCTCGCGACGACCGGGGGCGCGGCGCCCACATGGGTCTCCACCACGACCGGTTGCGCCGCCACCTACTGCCACGGCAACTTCTCCTTCAACGGGGTCGCCGGCTCGAACGCGACGCCGATCTGGACCGCGACCGGCCTGACCTGCGTCTCCTGCCACGGGATGCCGCCCGCCGGCCACCCGACGATCGTCGGGGCGGTGACGGCGGCGACCTGTGCCCAGTGCCACCCGTCGTCGGTCAAGCCCGATGGCACCATCGACCTGACCTCTGGAACGCACCTGAACGGGCTCGCCGAGGTGAACTTCAACTGCACCTCCTGCCACGGCACGGCCGGTCGTACGGGGAACCTGGCCGGAACCGATCCACAGCTTGCTGCCGCCCCTCCGGTGGTCACCAGCGGGTCGCCGGCCTCGGCCGAAGGCGCCCACCTGCGCCACGTGAACCCGACCAGTGCCAACGCCCTCCGCGCCCCGCTGCTCTGCAACGCGTGCCACGTGGTCCCGGCCGACATCGCGCACGCCACCAACCCGCCGGCGAGCCCGGTGGTCTTCGGGGCGCTAGCGAGGACGCAGGGCAACAACCCCACCTGGAACGGCACCACGCTCGGTTGCTCCGCAACCTACTGTCACGGTGGATTCGACTTCAACGGCGTGCGCGGCGCCGCGGCGACACCGATCTGGACCGACACCAACATCCAGTGCGTGAACTGCCACGGGCTGCCGCCCACCGGTCACCCGGCCCTGGCCGGAACGGTCACGCCCGCCACCTGCAGCCAGTGCCACCCGTCCACCGTGAATCCCAACGGGACGATCAACGTGGCCGGCGGCGGCCACGTGAACGGTGTCGCGAACGTGGCGGCCAACTGCACGGCTTGCCATGGCGATCCATCCCGCGCGGTTCCGGCCGGCAATCCCAACCCCTTGCTGGCCTCGGCACCCCCGGTCGCCCCTCCGGGCTCCCCCGCGTCGGTGGTCGGGACCCACCTGCTGCACCTCACCGACAGCACCATCCGTGCGGCCGTCACCTGCAACGAGTGCCACGTGGTTCCGGGCAACGCGGACCACTCCATCCAGTTCCCGCCGGTGATCGTCTTCAGCCCGGGGACGCTCGCGACCACCCAGGGCGCGGCCCCGACCTTCAGCGGCACGACGCTCTCCTGCTCCGCCACCTACTGCCACGGCAATTTCGCCTTCGGCAGCGTGCGAGGGAACACCACGCCCACGCCGGCGTGGAACGCCACTCCGACGCTCAGTTGCACGGGATGCCACGGGATGCCGCCCACCGGGCACCAGGGCCTGCCGGCACCGGTCACCGGCGCCAGCTGCGTGTCCTGCCACTCCGAGACCGTGAACGCCAACGGCACGATCAACGTGGCCGGTGGGAAGCACATGAACGGCCAGGCCGAGTACTCGGGCAGCCACCCGGCCGGCTGGGCCGATCCCACCCAGCACGGCTACGCGGCCAACCAGCAGGGGCTCCAGAACTGCACGACCTGCCACGTCGCCTTCGGCGCGGCGACCGGCGCGGCGACGAGTTCCTGCAACGCCTGCCACGGCGGCACCGCCTGGCAGACGAACTGCACGTTCTGCCACGGCACCGAGGGCCGCACCGGAAACGTCGCGGGCACCGATGCGCGGCTCTCCGCTTCTCCACCCGTCGGTCCCCAGGGCCAGACGGCCACCACCGACGCCATGGTGGGGGCTCACCAGAAGCACGTGAACCCGGCGGCCACCGGCCGGATGGCCGCTCCGTTCGCCTGCACGAACTGTCACGCCAGCCCCCTTCCCGCCGACGTCGCCCACGTGAACGGCCTGGCCGTCCCCGTCCCGTTCGGCGGCATCGCCCGCACCGGCAACGTCAACCCGGTCTTCAACCCGACCACGCTCGGCTGCTCGGCGACTTACTGCCACGGCAATTTCAGCGGTGGGAAGACGACGGCCGTTCCAATCTGGACCGGAGGCGCCGTCACCTGCACCTCCTGCCACAACATGCCGGCATCCTCCACCGGTGAGCACTCGAAGCACATGGGCAAGAGCGGGATCAGCTGCGCGACCTGCCACAACGGGATCGCGACGGGCACCGGAAGCCCCTCGACCAACGCCGCCATCGTCGACCCGACTCTGCACGTGAACGGCCAGAAGAACGTGGTCTTCGGCGGGACCTACAACAACCGGACCGTCACCGGGACCTTCTCCAACGGGAACTGCACCATCTCCTGCCACGGCAGCGAGACCTGGTAGAGCGGTCCTCCCACCCCCCGGACCACCCGACACGCCCGCCCCTTCGTCCTTCTTGGACGGAGCGGTGGGCGTGGTACCTTTGGCGGATCCTCGTCCCGGGAGCACCATGCGTTCCAGCGCCACCGCCATCCTCGTCTCGCTCGCCGCCTTCGGCCTCACCTCCTGCGACGCCCGCGAGGCGGCGGAGGGCGGCGGCAGCGGCGAGCCCACGACAGGCGCGCACACCGTGCACCTGGAGGGGCCGCTGGCGCGGACCATCTCCTGCGGCGAGTGCCACAACGGCCAGTTCGCGGTGACGCTCGAAGGACCGCTCGCACGCGCCAACGGCGCACAGGGCTCCTTCAATTCCTCCACGCTCACCTGCTCCAACGTCTATTGCCACGACGGCGGCCCGACCCTTCTCCTCGGTGGCGGAACCGTGCCGGCGCCGGTCTGGAACCCGCCCTCCACGCTGGGATGCGGCGGCTGCCACTCCCATCCGGGCGATGGAACCGCAGCGACCTGGCACCCGGCGGTCGCCGGCGGGGTGGAGTGCGCGCTCTGCCATCCCGGCTTCACGAACACCACCGTGAATCGCGAACTCCACGTGAACGGAGTCGCGAACCTGACCGCGCCCACCATGACCACGAGCTGCGCGGCCTGCCACGGCGACGCGAATCGCGTGATTCCCCCGGGCACCCCGGAGATCGTGAAGGCCGCACCCCCGGTCGACCGGAACGGCGCCTCGAGCCCGTCGCTCCGGGGCGTCGGAGCCCACCAGCGCCACGTGCTCCCCACGACCGATCCCCTTTCCCAGCCCGTCGCCTGCTCGGAGTGCCATGCGGTCCCCACCGACCTGGAGCACGTCGGTCCCACCGCCACGACTCCCGCCACCGTGGCCTGGGGCACCCTCGCCTCCGCCAACGGGGCCATCCCCACGCTGGTCCCTCCGGCCCCGGGCGGCACCGCCATCACCTGCAGCAACGTCTACTGTCACGGGGGAGGCCCCGGCCTGCCGCTCGGCGGAGGGACGCTGACGTCGCCCACGTGGAATCCGCCCTCGGTGGTGACCTGTGGCACCTGTCACGCACTCCCCGGCGGAACCGTCGACACCAGCGCCTGGCATCCCGCCATCGCGGCGGGAACCGACTGCGGCTTCTGCCACGACGGCTACTCGCGCGTCTCCGTCAACCCGCTCGTCCACGTGAACGGGTTGAAGGACGTGCGCGCACCGTTCCTCTCGACCGACTGCACGGCCTGTCACGGCGACCCGAACCGACTGCTGCCCACCGGCACTCCCGTGGAGGTCAAGGCCGCGCCTCCGCTGGACCGCTTCGGCTCCTCCGACACGCGGCAAGCCGGCGTGGGCGCCCACCAGTCCCACCTCCTGCCCGGGACCTCCGCCATCTCCGAGCCCGTGGCCTGCGCCGAGTGCCACGTGATCCCGTCCCCCGACAGCCTGCTCCACGTCGGGCCCTCGTTCTCGACACCCGCCACGCTCGACTGGGGCCCGCTGGCGACCGCGAGCGGCGTCGAGGCCTCCTACGACCGGACCGCCGCGACCTGCGCCAACTACTGTCACGGCGCGACGCTGACCGGCGGCGCGAACACCGCCCCGATCTGGAACGAGGTGAACGGGACACAGGCCAGGTGCGGCACCTGCCACGGCAATCCGCCGACCAGCGGCGCCCACGTCCAGCACGCGGCGCCGAACTGGTACGGGATCTCCTGCGGGGTCTGCCACCCCCCCGGATATGCCCTGGGCGCCGTGGGCCAGGATGCCGTACCCTTCCACGTGAACGGCGTCACGAACATGAACCCGGTCGGCTTCTCGGACTGGAACCCGGCCGCTCCAGGTCCCAATGGGTATTCCGGCACCGCGATCGGGTGCCACGGCGGGACCCGATACTGGACTCCTGGAACCCAGGGGAGCTGTCAGTGACCCCAAAGGGGTATTTACCCTCGTTGCAGTAGTCTCTGACCTGAAGGAAGCAGCGGTCGGATTCAGCACCGTTCCTGGGAAAATTTTCATAACAAGACCCAGCAGTTACGGCCTGTTATGGAATTGACCAGTCACGTCTATTTTGTACTAGAAGTACCATGATTCACGGACTACAGAAGGGGGCTATGCACGTGCTCCGACTTCGTTCCGTCGTCGCGGTCCTTCCCCTCGCACTTGCGGCAGTGGGCTGCACGACCGCCGATAGCGGCTCCGATGGCTCGGGGCTCAGCCCGGCGGGTGCGAACCACCGGACGCACCTGCAGGGCAGCATGTTCGGTTCGGCCGTAACCTGCGCCGGTTGCCACGCGCCCACCGGGTTCGTGGTCGACTTCTCGCAGAATCCCTCGGTTCACCAGGCGGGCGCCGTCTTCGACCCGACCACGCAGACCTGCAGCAACGTCTCCTGCCACGGCAACTTCGCGATGGGGCCGGTGGTGGGAACGCGCGCCGCACCTCGCTGGAACGACTCGACCCCGCTCGACTGTGGCTCGTGCCACGCCATGCCGCCCACGGGCCACCCTGGGACCGGCGGCGTGAGCGACGCGGCGTCCTGCGCGAGTTGCCACGCCGACACCGTGAACGACGACGGGTCGATCAACCTGGCGTTCGGAGCACACATGAACGGCCTCGCCGAGGTGACAGGAGGGGCCTGCTCGGCCTGCCACGGCGACCCGGCTCGCCTCCCCGGCATGGCCGGCGTGGACGTCTTCCTGACCTCGGCTCCGCCCGTCTCCCCGGCGGGAGCCCCGGCCTATGCCGACGGCGCGCACCTCATCCACCTGAACCCGAACCCCGCCGTCGCCGCCTCGCACCCCACGGCCTGCTCGGAATGCCACGTCGTCCCCACCGACGCCGTCCACGCCACGGTTCCTCCCGCGAAGAAGGTGGTCTTCGGGGCGCTGGCGACGGCGCAGGGAGCAGCCCCCGCCTTCGACCCGGTCACGTCGGGCTGCTCGGCAACCTACTGTCACGGCAACTTCTCGTTCCGGGGGGTCACCGGATCGACGGCAACGCCGCTCTGGACCGACACCACCCGCATCGCATGCGCCTCGTGCCACGCCATGCCTCCGACCGGACACCCACCGGTCACCGGCACGTCCGCCGCCTCGTGCAACGGTTGCCACCCGCAGACGATCGACGAGGCGGGGCTGGTCGTCCAGGCCGGATTCCACATGAACGCCCGCTCCGACATCGCCGCGCTCGGCTGCGTCGACTGCCACGGCGACCCGGCGCGCGTGGGAACGCTCCCGGGCACCGACATGAACCTCAAGTCCTCGCCGCCAGCGGTGACCACCGGCGCTCCGGCCTCCGCCGTCGGCGCCCACCTCGGCCACCTGAACCCGACGGCGGCGAGCGCGCTCATGCCGCCCGTGGCCTGCGCCGAGTGCCACGTCGTCCCCGCCGACTTCGACCATGCGTCCAACCGGCCCCCCGAGCAGGTCGTCTTCGGACCGCTCGCCCGCGCGGGAGGCGCCGCTCCGACCTACGTCGCCGGGTCGCTGGGATGCGCCGCATCCTACTGCCACGGCAACTTCGACTACGCCGGCATCACCGGGTCGAACGCCACTCCCATCTGGACCGACACCGCTCCGATGACCTGCACGTCGTGCCACGGCATGCCTCCCACCGGCCACTTCGCGGTCGCCGCGCCGGTGACCGCCGCGTCCTGCGCTCCCTGCCACCCCTCGGCGGTGAACGCCGACGGGTCCATCAACCTCGCCGGGAAGGGGCACCTGAACGGCCTGGCCGACACCTCGGCGCTCGGGTGCGCGGCCTGCCACGGCAATCCGGCCCGCACCGGCAATCTCCCCGGCACCGACGAGAACCTCATCTCCTCACCCCCCGTCGCCTCGCCGAACGCCAAGCCCTACGTCACCGGGGCGCACCTGGGCCACGTGGACCCCACCGCCACGAGCTACATGATGGAGCCGGTCGCCTGTTCGGAGTGCCACGTCGTCCCCAAGGACTCGGCCCACGCCCGGACCCCGCCCGCCCAGAAGGTGGTCTTCGGGACCCTCTCCCGGACCGGCGGCGCCATCCCCACCTGGACGAGCACCACCACCGGCTGCGCGGCCACCTACTGCCACGGCAACTTCAGCTTCAACGGCGTCTCGGGCTCGAAGGCCATGCCTCTCTGGACCGACACCGTTGCGCTCACCTGCACTTCCTGCCACGGGATGCCGCCCACCGGCCACTTCGCGGTGGCCTCCCCGGCCACGGCCGCATCGTGCGCCGTCTGCCACCCCGACGCGGTGAACCTGGACGGCACCATCAACCGCACGGCAAAGGGGCACATCAACGGCAAGCCGGACGTGAACAACATGGCCTGCAACAGCTGCCACGGCGACGCCAACCGCAAGCCGAACCTCCCGGGAACGGACGGCAACCTGACCTCGGCGCCTCCCATCGCGCAGCCCGGGGCACCGGCCTTCGCGGTGGGCACGCACCAGGGGCACATGAACCCCACGGCCCTGAGCTACATGATGGCGCCCATCGCCTGCGTCGAGTGCCACGTGGTCCCCACCGACGTGGCTCACGCCACCACCCCGCCGCCCGCAGTCGTGGTCTTCGGCCCCCTGGCGAGGTCGCGCGGCGCCGTGCCCACCTTCAACGCCACGACGGCCGGGTGCTCGGCGACCTACTGCCACGGCAACTTCACCTTCGGCGCTGTGGTGGGCTCGAAGGCCACCCCGATCTGGACGACCACCACGCCGCTCACCTGCGTCTCCTGCCACGGCATGCTCCCCACCGGCCATCCGACCTACGCGGGCGCCATCACGGCGGCGAGCTGCTTCCAGTGCCACCCACAGTCGGTGAACTCGGACGGCACCATCAAGCAGGGCGGCGGGCACATCAACGGGAAGGCCGACGGCGGCGGATGCACGGCCTGTCACGGGGCTCCGCCCAACACGGGGGAGCACGGGGAGCACAAGAAGGAGCGCTGCGACGGCTGCCACCCGACCGGCTACAGCAGCACGGTCGCCGTCGACAAGTTCCACCAGAACGACATCGTCGACATCGGGGCCCAGGCCGGCTACAGCTGCGGCCTCAAGGGATGCGCACCCGGCGTGCAGGGAACCTGCACGGTGAACTGCCACAACGAGAACCACAAGGCGGAGAGGTGGTAGCCGCCCGGGGCCAGCCGGCCCTGCCCGCTATCCCTGGTCGGGGCGCTTAGCCGGCGCCCGGCCGGGGAAGCCCACCACGGCGGCGACCACGGCGAAGTAGGCCGCGCTGCGCCAGGCCGACGAGGTGATGGCGCAGGTCCCGCCCGAGCGGCACCCCACCAGCTCGTAGTAGGCGAAGCCGGCGAGAGCGCCCGCCCCGGCGAACAGTGCGGCCCGCCATGGGGACTTCCAGAGTCGCCTCAACCTGCCGTCGCCGTTCATGCTCGCTCCCCAGCCTGGTACCGGCCCCATTCGACGCTTCCGGGGCAGGATTCTAGATGATACGGAGGTTGGAGCCCCGGCGCCGGAGAAGGGTTCCACGGCGCCCTGAACCCGGAGCCGTCCCGTGCGCCCCGCCCCACTCGCCGCCCTGCTGCTCGCCGTAGCCTGTTCCACGCCCGAGGGGGCCGGCACCGCGACCGCGGCGCCACCGGCCACGCCCGAGTGGGAGCTCGAGAACCCCGTGCGCCCCCTGCCCCAGGCGCCCCTGGGAGTGGCCGCGGAGATCGCCGACCTCGTCCCGCGGGTCACGCCGGAGAAGGTGCGGCTGGGCCGGTGGCTCTTCTACGACCCGCGCCTCTCGGCGGACGGCACCATCTCCTGCGCCTCCTGCCACGAGCCCTCGGCCGGCTTCAGCGAGCGGGAACCCGTGTCGACCGGCGTGGGCGGCAAGAAGGGCAACCGGAAGGCGCCTCCGGTGCTGAACGCCGCCTTCCCGATCTACCCGGTGTGGTTCTGGGACGGCCGGGCCTCGTCCCTGGCGGAGCAGGCCAAGGGGCCCATGGAGAACCCGGTCGAGATGGGGATGACCCACGCCGGCATCGAGGCGGCCGTTCGCGCCGTCCCGGGATACCGGCGCTACTTCGCCGAGGCCTTCGGCGACGAGAGGATCGACGTGGACCGCGTGGCCGAGGCCATCGCGGCCTACGAGGCCACGCGCATGTCCGGGAACTCCGCCTACGACCGCTGGGACGCCGGCGACCCGGGGGCCCTGGACGAGAAGCAGAGGATGGGCTTCCGGATCTTCTTCGGGAAGGCGAGGTGCAACCAGTGCCACCTGGGCGCCAACCTGACCGACTCCCGTTTCCACAACCTGGGGGTGGGCTGGCGGCAACCCGCGCCGGGCGCCGACCCCGCCTCCGGCTTCGCCGATCCGGGGCGGTCGAAGGTGACCGGCAAGGCGGCCGACACGGGAGCCTTCAAGACCCCCACGCTGCGCGACGTCTCTCGCCGGGCGCCGTACATGCACGACGGGTCGGTGGCCACTCTCCGCGACGCGGTCCTCCTCTACGATCGCGGCGGCGTGCCGAATCCGTGGCTTTCACCCGAGGTCAAACCCCTCCACCTGTCGGGCGAGCAGGTGGACGCGCTCGTCGCCTTCCTCGAGGCGCTCGACGGGGAGGGCTTCCTCGACGTGGCGCCGCGCACGTTCCCGCGCTGACGCCCCGGCGGCTCATGGCGCCCGCCACTTCCCCCGATCCCTGCTGCGGCGCAGGCAGCCTGCCTGCGGTGGGCAGGCTCGTCCCTGCGCGGCTCGACGTAACTTCCAGCTACGCCTCCGCTGCTCGGTCCTCGCGTGCCCACCTCGGCGACGGCTTCCTGCGCCTCGCGACGGGCTCGGAGAAAGTGGGGGGCGCTTTCAGCCCGTCGGGCGCCCGCTCTGCATCCGGGCGTAGCGGAGCGGGGCGAAGCGCTTGAAGGCGACCGCGAGCGGGATGGTGAGGATGGTGAGCAGGATCACGGCGAGGAACACCCCGACCGCCGCGTAGCTCACCGATACCGCGGCGAGACCGAAGATTCCGAGCACCGGGACCAAGAGGAATTTCCTCATGCCTCTACCCTCCATCCAGCCGGCGCATCGATTGCGCCGCGAGCCAACGGAGGAATTGTTGCGCCGTTTCCCGAAGGAAGTCCATGGTACGGGCGACTCTCGGCCCCGGAAGAGTTGGCACCGCAGTCGCCTTTTTGCGCAGGGCCGAAGAAGACTAAATGGGCCCGTCCCCTCCATCTTCAGTGACACGCCCGCCGGCACAGGCAGCCTGCGCGGAGGCCTTCATCCCGGGCGCGCCACGAACCAGGAGAGCACGAGGTTCACGACGCTCACCACCAGGGCGCCGAGGAAGGCGGCGCCGAACCCGTTCACCCGGAACCCCAGCCCGAGCGCCCCGGAGAGCGCCGACGTGAGCCAGAGGGCGAGGGCGTTCACCACGAAGAGGAAGAGCCCGAGCGTGAGCAGGATGAACGGGATCGAGAAGAAGGTCAGGAGGGGCTTCACGAACGCGTTGACGACGCCGAACACGAGCGCGACGCCCAGGAAGCCGGCCCAGCCCCCCTGGTAGGTGATGCCGGAGACGAGGCGCACGGCCACCCAGAGGGCGGCGGCGTTGAGGAGCAGTCGGAGGATCAGTTCCATCCGGTGGGTAATGCGACGGGGCCGGGGTGGCCGATAGACCCCTCATGGGTCACAGGGAGTGAAGCATCCCGGACGGGTCGTCGCTGTCAGACCGGGCCCGTACCCTCCCCTCCGTGACACCCCGCCGATTCCTCGCACTCGACCTGGAGACCGTCCCCGACCAGGACCTCGTCGCGGCCGTTGACGGCGAGCCGGGTCGCCCCTACGCCGAGCAGCTGCGCCGCCTGCTCGACGAGCGGCGGTCCCGGAGCGGTGGCCGCACCGACTTCCTGCCCATCCCCTACCACCGGCCGGTCGTGGCCTGCACGCTCGAGGCCGAGGAGCGGGACGGGGTGGTCCGGGTGGTCGACGCCACGGTCTGGACCGACCGGTCCGGAGACGAGACGTCCTTCCTGCGCCGCACCTGGCAGCGCATCGCCGGACGCACCGTCGTCTCCTTCCACGGCCGGGGGTTCGACCTGCCGGTGCTGGAGATGCGCTCGCTCAAGCTGGGGGTGCCCGCTCCCCGCTGGTTCCGCGGAGCCCGTGCCGAGGGAGCCGAGGAGCACCTCGACCTCATCGATCTGCTCTCCAACGGCCGGGCCGCTCCGGCCGCCCCGCTCGACCTCTACGCCAAGCTGGTGGGGCTGCCCGGAAAGGAGGAGGTGGCCGGCCGCGACGTCCACGTCCTCTATGCGGCGGGCGCGCTCGACCGCATCGCCGCATACTGCATGACCGACGTGGTGCAGACCTGGCTGCTCTTCCTGCGCTACCGCCTGGTGGAGGGGAGCCTCTCCCGGGACGGCTACGACGAGAGCGTGGCCTCGGTTCGGCGCGACCTCCCGTCCATCGCGCGGCGCAGCCTGGCTCCCACCGAGGCGAGGCAGATCGACGGGTGGATGGAACGGAGCGCCCGCTTCTTCGGCGAGCCCACACCGGCTCGCCAGGCGCGCTGAACGCGCCCGGCGACCGGGGGCCGGGTGCTGGCGGGAGCTAGCGGGCCTTCTTGGCCCTGCGCTTGCGCTTCTTGGAGAGGACGCCGGCCCGCTTGGCGGCCGTGCGCTTCACCTTGCTGCGGTTCTTCACCTTGCGCTTCGAGCGATTCGTCCTGAGTGTCGCCATCTTGGTTCTCCTTGTTGGGGGCGGCAGTCTAGTCGTCGCGGCCGGCACGTCAACCCGGACGCGCCCGTCAGGCGATCCAGTCCTTCTCCTTCAGCTTGGTGGGCAGGTACTCCTCGGTGATGAAGGAGATGCCGCGCCGGGAGAGGGCCTCCAGCTCGTACTTCACCCCCGACCGGATCATCTCCTGGATCTCGCGCTGCCACTGCTTGGCCTGGAACCAGGGGTAGGCGAGCATCTGCTTGGCCCGCGCCACGTCGCCGTCGTCCATCTTGATGGCGACGTTGGACGGGAGCTTGTAGGCGACCTTGTCGAAGGAGGACAGTCCGATGAAGCGGGCGTCGGGGACGGCCATGCGCATCGACTCGAAGGCCAGGTTGATCGAGCCCTGCTTCACCACCGAGTAGATGTAGAAGCCCCAGGGGTCGTTGTCGACCAGCACGTACACCGGAAGTCCCAGCTCGCGGTGCAGGCGCTGCACCAGGCGGCGGACCCCGCGGGGCGGCTGCCCCCCGCCGTGGATGATGACGGCGTTCTGGCGCTTCCAGAACTTGTCCTCGTTGAAGCGGCTCCAGACCGCGTCCTTCTCCACCAGCAGCACGTACTTCGCCTCGTGCCGGCCGAACTGGATGACGTTCTCCTCGACGATGGACGGGACGCCCCAGCCGCCCGAGCCCATGCGGCGCAGGTCGATGGTGTCGCCCGAGTCGCGGATGGTGATGGGCCCGACCATGGTGCCCTTGCGGGAGGCGAAGAGGTGCAACTCCTCGCGGAGCGCGTCGAGGGCCACCTCGATGTCCTCGATGATGGGGTCCGACTCGTCCTGCTCCTCGAAGGTGTTCTGCTTGGTCTCTCCGATGGAGTGCTTGGTGATGTAGTAGAGGTCGCGGATGCTGGTGGTCTTCCCCGACTCGATGAGCTCCTTGCAGGCGTCGGAGACCAGGAAGGTCTGCATGAACTTCTTGGCCATGGAGACGTTGAAGAAGTAGCGCTTCTGGCGCTGGTTCCCCAGCTCGACCACGCGCTTCTTCTCGTTGAAGCGCACGTTGGCGAGGCTGCGCACCGGGATCTCCACGAAGGGGTTGCCGCCCCCCTTCACGGCCCGGATCACCGACTCGGCCAGCTTCTCGATCTTCCCGACCGTCCTCTTCGAGACCGCGTCCATGCGCGCCATGTCGTTTACTCGTCCTCCTCGGAGCGCCGCGGGCGCCTCGTCGTCCTCTCGGACGCTTCCTCGAGCTTCGCATCCTGGCTGGCCAGGTCGGCCTCGGTGACCTTCTCGGCCACCCTCATGAATTCCCGGCGGATGGGGTCGGGGCTGCGCCCCACGATCTTCCCGATGGCCTGGGCCACCTCGTGGATGTAGAGCTCGAAGATGGAGCGGCGCTGCGCCTGGTAATCGGCGTGCTGCCGCTTGCGGATGTGGGCCGCGAGCTTCCGTCCGCACTCCTGGGCGGCCAGCTGGATCTCCCGGATGATCTCCGGGTAGTGGGCCACCGCCTCCTTCGACTCGCTGGTGAACGGGACCCAGACCGAGGCGATGTGCACGAGCAGCGCCATGGGACCGACCGGGAGCGATCCCTTGGGCTGGCTGAGCAGGTAGTTGCGCCAGTCGGTCTTCACCACCGCCTCGGTGATGCCGCAGGCGCCGCGCTGGAAGAGGAGCGGAACCCGGTTCGCGAAGCGGAAGAGCTCGACCTGCTTGTCGGCCGGCCAGCTGCCGCCGAAGGCCAGGCCCACCTCCACCTGGAACGGGTTGCCGCGGTAGACACGGGGCGGCCGGGTCACGGTGGCGATGAAGTACTCGTGCCCCTTGATCTTCTCCACCCCCTCCTCGGCCTCGACCTCGGAGGGCTCCGGAGCGGGGGCGGGCCTGGCCCTGCCCCTGCCCTTCCCGCGGGGCTTGCTCTTCGCGGCCTGGTCCAGATCGAGCTGGCCGTCCTCGCCGTCGGGCCCCTCGGTCTCGATCACCGAGAGGAAGGAGACGAGCCCCTGCCGCATCAGCGCGTCCCCGATGGGGGACAGGCAGTTCACCGGCGGCGCCATGATCTTCGTCTTCTGGATGCCCGAGTGCAGCTTGGCCGCGACGTCCCGGTCCCCGGCAATCTCGCGCGGGCGCATGCGCTCCCGGATGCCGGCGTTGCGGAGGATCTCGCTCGCCACCTGGGACGAGACCCGGCTGAAGGAGGACTGGAGGAAGCCCTTCACGTCGTGGCTCTTCGAGTCGCCCGCCATGGTCATGAGGGCGCCCAGTTCGACGCCGTGCGGGTGGGGGCGGATCTCGAGCGCCTCCTTGGGCAGCTCGCTCGTGGCACGCGGGAAGGAGAGCCGGGGCTGCTTCGGCCGCACGTAGTGGACGGTGCAGTGGGGGTTGGCGAGGGCGGTGTGCTCGACGTACCGGTTCACGAACTTCTGCCCGGCCTGCCAGTTGGCCACGATCTCCAGCTCGACCCGCGTCCCGTGGTCCTGGTGCCAGTCGTCGAGCGCCTCGTCGCGGGTCACCACGGGGCTGTTCTTCCGGGTGTCGATCTGGATGTCGAACGAGTGGGTGGGCTTGCCCTTGCCGGTGCGGGAGACCACGCGGATGGGCTGGCCGGTGGTGAGCTGGCCGTACATGGCGGCGGCGCTGATGCCGATGCCCTGCTGCCCCCGCGACTGCTTCAGGCGGTGGAACTTCGAGCCGTAGAGCAGCTTCCCGAAGATCTTCGGGGCCTGGGCCTTCACGATGCCCGGCCCGTTGTCCTCCACCGCCACCACGAATCGCCCCTCCCCCTTGGTCAGCTCCCCGGCGTCCTCGAAGCCCAGGTCGCGGACCTCGATGGAGATCTCGGGGAGGATGCCCGCCTCCTCGCAGGCGTCGAGCGAGTTGTCGACCGCCTCCTTGATGGTGGTGAGGAGCGCCTTCGAGGGGTTGTCGAACCCGAGCAGGTGGCGGTTCTTGGTGAAGAACTCGGAGATGGAGATCTCGCGCTGGCGCGTGGCCATCTCCTCGGCCGTGGCCCTGCGCTTCGGGCGGCGCGGCTCCGGCGCGACAGGGGCCTCGGAGACCTCCGCCGCCGGTGGGGGCGCCGCCACCGCCACGAGCTCGAGTTGCCTCGATCCCCTGTCCGCCCTGGACGCCTTCCCCGCCTTCGCCGCCATGCCCGCCTCCGATATCGCCCGTTTTCGCGTGTACCACGGACGGGCCTTGGGCGCTAACTCTCGAACCCCCTTCGGGAATTCCCCGGCGGTCGGTCCGATTCGGTTTGACGTCCGGGGGCGCGTGATTACAATCCCGCGCATGGCATGGAACGAACCCACCCCGACCCGCGGCACGACGGCTCCCAGGGTCTCGGGAACGAGCGGCTACCTCAAGACCTTCGTGCTCATGGCGGGGCTCATCGCCCTCCTGGCCATCCTCGGCAACATGGTCGGCGGTGCGCAGGGCATGCTCCTCTTCGGCGCCCTGGGCCTGGTGATGAACTTCGTCATGTACTGGTTCTCCGACCGGATCGCGCTCGCGACCAACGGGGCCCAGGCGGTGACGCGCGAGCAGCTGCCGGAGGTCTACGAGATCGTGGAGCGGCTCACCCGCAAGGAGGGGATGCCCATGCCACGCATCTACCTCATTCCCTCCCAGACCCCGAACGCCTTCGCCACCGGCCGCAACCCGGACCACGCCGCGCTGGCGGTCACCGAGGGCATCCTGCGCATCCTCGACCGGCGGCAGCTCGAGGGTGTCCTGGCCCACGAGCTCGCCCACGTGAAGAACCGCGACATCCTCATCGCGACCATCGCCGCCGGACTGGCCGGGCTCATCGGCTCGCTCGGCCACATGATCCAGTGGGCCGGGATGTTCGGCAGCCTGGGCTCGCGGGACGGCGACGGAAACGACACCAACGTCTTCGGCGCGATCGCCTGGGCCATCCTCGCGCCCATCATGGCCATGCTGATCCAGCTCGCGGTGTCGCGCTCCCGCGAGTACGCCGCCGACGCCACCGGCGCCCAGATGACCGGCGATCCCGAGCCGCTGGCCCAGGCGCTTCTCTCGCTCGAGGGCGCGAACCAGCAGATGCCCATGCAGCACGCCGGGCCGGCCACGGCCCACCTGTACATCGTGAACCCGCTGCACGGCCGCGCCTTCGCGAGCCTGCTCTCCACGCACCCGCCCATCGAGGAGCGGGTGAAGCGGCTCCGGGAGATGCGGCGCGGCGTGCGGTTCGCCTAGCTACGGCACCAGCACGACCTTGCCGAACTGCTCGCGCCGGGCAAGGAGCTCCTGGGCCTTGCGCGCGTCGGAGAGCGGCATGACCCGGTCGAGCACCGGGTGGAGCCGCTTCTCCTCGACGAATCGCAGCACCTGGAAGAGCTCCGACTTCGATCCCATGGTCGAGCCCAGGACCGAGAGCTGCCTGTAGAAGACGTGCCGGAGGTCGGTCACGGTGTCGAAGCCGGTGGTCGCACCCACCGTGACGAGCCGCCCGCCGTTCACGAGCGCGAGGAGCGACCGCTCCCAGGTGACCTTTCCGGTGTGCTCGAAGACCACGTCGACGCCGCGCCTTCCGGTCAGCGTCTTCACCTCCTTCAGGAAGTCGGTCTTCTCGTAGTCCACGGCGTGGTGCGCCCCCAGCGCCAGCGCCTTCTCGCACTTCTCCTGGCTCCCGGCGGTGGCGATGACCCGGGCCCCGAGCAGGCGGGCGATCTGGACGCCGGCGCTGCCCACTCCCGACCCTGCCGCGTGGATGAGCACCGTCTCTCCGGGCCGGAGCCGGGCCCGGCTCACCAGCGCGTGCCAGGCGGTCAGGAAGACCAGCGGGATGCAGGCCGCCAGCTCGAAGGAGAGGCCGCGCGGCTTGGGGAGCACGTTGGCGGCCGGCACCGAGACCCGCTCCGCGTATCCACCGGCGGTGTGCTCTCCGAGGATCGCGTACTTGCGGCACAGGGTGTCGCGTCCGCCCAGGCACTCCTCGCAACGGCCGCAGGAGAGGCCAGGATTGAGCACCACCTCCATGCCCGGCACGATCCCGCTCGCCTCGACTCCCGGTCCGACCGCCTCCACCACCCCGGCCACGTCCGAGCCGAGCACGTGGGGCATGGGGAGCTCGAGGCCGGGCCACCCCGCGCGGACCCAGATGTCGAGGTGGTTGAGCGCCACCGCACGCACCCGCACCACCACCCGGCCCGGGGCGACCTCCGGGTCGGGCAGCTCGGCCATCTCCAGCACCTCTGGGCCGCCGTGGGCCCGGATCACCATCGCCTTCATCGTGGACCTCCAGGACATGGAATCGCACAACCGGCGATCGCTTTCGTTGCGCAGCGCGCCATCCGTGGATAACGGTTCCCTCATGACCATCCCGATCCTGGCGGCGCTCCTCGGAGCGTCGGCTGCACTCAAGGTGGGGGACAAGGCGCCGGACTTCACCCTGCCCGGCACGGACGGAAAGCCGGTGAAGCTCTCGCAGCTGCTCGCGAGGGGCCCGGTGATCCTGGCCTTCTTCCCCAAGGCATTCACCCCTGGTTGAAACAAGGAAAATCAAGCGTACCGGGACCGGTATGCCGAGGTGGAGAAGAAGGGCGCAGAGGTCGTCGGAGTTTCCACCGACTCCGTGGAGAAGCTCGCGAAGTTCAGGGCCGAGTTCAACCTCCCGTTCGTCCTGCTCTCGGACGAGAAGGGAACCGTCGTCGAGCAGTACCCGGGGAAGATCCCCGTCCTGGGCGTCGCCAACCGGGCCACCTACGTCATCGGCCAGGACGGCGTGATCCAGCAGATCATCACCGGCGGCGACGCCATCGACCCGTCGGCGGCCGTGGCGGCCTGCCCGATCGGCGAAGAAGTAGGCCGGCTCAGCCCGGCTCGTGGACCACCACCCTGCGGACGACGGCGTCGCCCGCAGGCGTGGTGAGCCGCTCCCCCTCGCGCCAGTGGGCTCGGCGGAGATATCCCAGTCCGAGCCGGCCCTGGCTGGTGTCGGCGGCGCTGGCCACCCACCCCACCTCCTTGTCCCCCGCGGTGAGCCGGGTCCCCGGACCTGCGCCGGCCGGGAGCTCGAGCTGCACGAGCCCCTTCTGGATGGCGCCCCGGACGGTGGCGCGCAGCACCACCTCCTGACCCAGGTAGCACCCCTTCTGGAAGTGGATGGCATCCCGGGTGAGTGCGGCCTCCATGGGGAGTCGCTCCCCGTCCATGTCGATCCCGAAGCGAGCCACCCCCTCCTCGATGCGAAGGACCTCGAGGTCGGCGGCGTCGAGGCCGGCGGCTCCGCCGGAGAGGAGCGCCGCACGCGCGCCGGCCAGCACCGCGGGCGCACCGACCACCTCGACGGCCGGCACCCCGCGCCGGGGCGTCGCCGCCACGGTCGCCTCCCAGGCGGCATCCCGGGCGAGCTCGACCCCACGCGGCCCCAGTACGGTCATCACCGACAGTGCGCCGGACAGGTCCTCGAGCTTCACCGGCGCGGCCAGCACGTACTTGCGGAGGTGCGCGAGGAGGGGCGGCACCTCCTCCGGCTCGGTCAGGAAGAGCAGGTCGTCGGCGCGCGCCACCACCAGCCCCTCCCCGACGATGTGCCCGCGGCCATCGAGGAAGGCCGCGTAGGCGCTCCCTCCCGCGGGCAAGGCCGAGAGGTGCTGGGTGGACATGCGGTGCAGGAAGTCCCGCGCCCCCTTGCCGGTGACGAGGAGGAGTCCGCGGGATTCGACCGGGCCCACCGCGACACGGGTCCGGGCGGCGGCCAGCTTCTGGTGGAGCGTCATCGCCGGAGCTTATTCGCCCGCCCGGGCGGGCGCTGCTGGGTCATCGCCACGCCCAGTATGACCAGCAGCCCGCCCGCCACGAAGGAGGGGGTGAGCGGGTCGCCGTACAGGGCCCACGCGAGCAGCGCCGTCAGCACCGGCTGGGTGTTGGACCAGATGGCGACGCGGCTCGCGTCCTCCCGGGCCAGGGCCCAGTAGTAGAGGAGGTACGAGACCACGCTGGTCAGGACGACCAGGTACGCGACGCTACCCCACCCCACCGGCGAGAGGGCCTGGAAGCTGGCCGCGCGGGAGAGGAGGATCCCGAACGGAAGGTAGAGGAGACTGCCCGAGACGATGGTCACGCCGGTGGTCGTGATCACGCCGTACCGCATGGCGTAGGGCCTTCCCCAGACCGCGTAGACGGCCCAGGCGATCACGGCGAGCAGGACGAGCAGGTCCCCGACCAGTGCCCGGGATCCGCCGGCCTGGCCGGAGAGCTGTCCACGGGCCACCAGCACGACCGCCGCGCCCGCGAAGGCCACGGCGATGCCCACCGACTTCCACGGGCTCGAACGCTCCTCGCGTCGCAGCAGGGCGAGCACGAAGACGAAGATGGGGGTCATGGCGTAGAGCAGGGCCGCGTGTCCGGGCGTGGTGAGGGAGAGCCCGAACAGGAAGAGCCCCTGGTTGAGGGGGATGGCGACGAAGCCGAGCACCGCCATGGCGAGGAGGTCGCGCCGCGCGACCTTCCGCGGCCGCCAGAGGAGCAGCCCGGCATAGACCAGGCCGGCGATGCTGAAGCGGGCGAGCGCCAGCTCGAACGGCGACAGCTCGCCCAGGGCCCGCTTGGCAGCGAGGTAGGTCCCGGCCGAGAGGGCCGAGTGGAGGAGCATGACGAGGTCGATCACCGGCCGCGGCTCCCCAGCCGGTCGAGCGCCCAGCGGGCCGCCTCGGCGACGCCCGGGAGCTCGCTCCCCAGGAGCCCGCGAAGCTTGGCCTCGAGCCCTGCCTCCCCCGCGGCTCCCGCGACGAGCGCGCCGTTCCGGACGAGCCCGGCGTGTCCCGCGCGGGCCAGCGCCGTTCCGTGGAACCGGGCCCGGAACTCCTCGGGTGCGAGGCGGACGAGCTCCTCCAGATCCAGGGACGGGTGGCGCGCGGGGCGAAGCTCGGGATCGCTCTCGTCGCCGGCTCCCCGGTTCCACGGGCAGACCGCCTGGCAGTCGTCGCAGCCGAATCCCCACCGGCCCAGGCGGGCGGCCACTCCCTCCGGAATGGCTCCTCGCCGCTCGATGGTCTGGAAGGAGATGCAGAGGCGCGCGTCGACGAGCCCGGGCTCCGGGATGGCGCCGGTCGGACAGGCGGGGATGCAGGCCGCGCAGTCGCCGCACCGCTCGGGATGCGGCACGTCCGGCTCGAGGTCTCGGTCGAGCAGGACGACGGCGAGGAGCACCCAGCTGCCCCGGGTGGTCGTGATGAGGCAGCCGTTCTTTCCCACCCATCCGATCCCGGCACGTTCCGCCCAGGCCTTCTCCATCACGGGACCGACGTCCGCCGAGGGGAGCGCGCGGAGACCCGGGTCGCGCTCCTGTAGCCCGGCGACCAGGACCTTGAGCTTCTTCTTGAGGACCGTGTGGTAGTCGCGCCCCCGGGCGTAGCGCGCCACCGCGGCGCGTCCCGGGCCGGCGTCCGGCGGGCTGCCGTCGTGGGCCACGGCGAGCGCCACCACGCTCCGGCAGCCGGGCAGGAGCAGGCGGGGATCGAGGCGCACGTCGCGCTGCGTGCGCAGCCAGGCCATGTCGGCCTCCGCGCCGCGGGCCAGCATGCGGTCGAGCGGGCCGGGATCGAGCGCCTCGGCCCGGGCGATGCCGACCTCGTGGAAGCCGGCGGCACGGGCCGCCTGCTTCACGAACGCGCTGTCGAGGGCGGTGGACGTGGGAGCCTCCGCTACCCGCGCGTGGCCGCGGAGGGCAGGAACCGGCGAACCACCAGGCGGAGGAGCACGGCTGCAGGGGCGCCGGCGATCGCTCCGAGGACGATCGCCCAGAGAGCCGGGACCACCGCCCTGCCAGGCGTGACGTTGTGACTCACCACCATCCCGAATCCGAGGGCGATCCCGGCGGCGATCGTGGCCCCGGAATCGCGGCGGCACCGCGCCTCGCCGGCCGCGGCGAGGGCCAGCGCGAGGATCGAGAGGACCCAGGCGAGCGTGCGGGGAAGCCAGGCACGGTACATCTCGACGCGCAGCGGCGCCGTGGAGAGCCCCTGGACCCTCTCCAGCCGGATCTCCCTCGCGCCGGCCGGGACCTTCGCCTCGAACCAGTCGGAGTCGTGGTCGTGGGTGACCTTGGCGCTCCCGCCGCGCCCGACCCTGGAGAAGCCGGTGGTGCGTCGGAGCTCGCCCGTGACCGGCTCCGCGAACCCGCCCAGCCGGAACTCGACCACCGGGTCGGCCGATCCTCCGAGGCGGGTCGAGACGAGGAGGAGCGCGTTGCCGCCCGCGTCCGGAGGAAGGGACTGCGCGTCGCCGGCCCGGGCCATCTCGGCGACGAACCGGGGCTCACCGGGGTGGACGGCCTCGAAGGCCGGGATCGCCGCGACGGCGAAGGAGAGGACGGCCGCGGCGCCGAGCATCGCCCGGGAGGCCGCGTCGGTCGACGAGGAAAGCGCCGGCCGGAGCACCAGGAACCCCAGGACGAGCGGGACGAGGACGGCCACGATGGCTCCCACCGCCGACTCGGTGAGCATGCCGGTCATCCAGAAGACGCCTACGCCGACCGCGACCGTGAGCCCGAAGGAAGGAAGGAACCAGGGCCGGATGAGCCCTTCGAACGGGTCGGGCTCGGCGCGTCTCTCTTCGGACATCTCGAATGACTCCCGGTGGATCGAAAAATGGACAGGATCGATATCGCCCATACCATGCGTTGCAATGGCGCGACGGCTCGAATTGCACGACTGGGACGACCTTCCGGGCACCGAGGAGCGCGGCCCGAACTGGGCGATGGTCCTCGGGAACAGCATCGAGGTCCTCGAGAAGCTGCCCCCCCGGTCGGTCGACCTGATCTTCGCGGACCCTCCCTACCACCTGTCGAACGGCGGCACCACGTGCCAGGCAGGCCGGCGGGTCCGGGTCGACAAGGGGGAGTGGGACCAGTCGCGCGGCGTCGAGGCCGACCACGAGTTCCAGCGCGGATGGCTGCAGGCCTGCCGCCGGGTGCTCAAGCCCTCCGGCACCATCTGGGTGTCGGGCACCCAGCACGTCATCTTCTCGGTGGGCTACGCGATGCAGGAACTGGGCTTCCACCTGCTGAACACGGTGACCTGGTTCAAGCCCAACGCGGCGCCCAACCTGGCCTGCCGCATGTTCACGCACTCCACCGAGATCCTGCTCTGGGCCGCGCCCATGCGGACCAAGCCGCTCGCCCACCGGTTCAACTACCGGGACATGAAGCACCGGAACGGCGGGAAGCAGATGCGCGACCTCTGGGAGGTCGCCGAGCGGCCCGAACCGGGCGGCGCCCAGGTCGTCTGGCCGCTTCCCACCCCCGGGCCCCGCGAGAAGCTGCAGGGCCGTCACCCCACCCAGAAGCCGCTCGCCCTCCTCGAACGGGTCATCGCCGCCAGTTCCGTGGAAGGCGACCTGGTTCTCGACCCGTTCACCGGATCGGGCACCACGGGCGTCGCCGCCGTGATGTCCGGACGCCGTTTCCTCGGCATCGAGATGAACGAGGAGTACCTCGACCTGGCCGCGCGCCGCATCCGCGCCACGGAGAGCACGCCCGCCGCCGAGGCGCGGGCCGTCTAGTCAGTGGCCCGACCCAGGCGAGGTGATGTAGCGAGAGCGCCGAGACCGAAGCGAGGCGGGCGCCCGAGGAGGGAGCAGCGGAGGCGCAGCAGCGCTGCGTCGAGCAGCGCACCGACGAGGCCGCTCGCCGCAGCGAGAGGATCGGCGCTCGCAGAAGTCATCTTGCCTGGGTCGGGCCACTAGTCCCCACCGGCCGCCTCCGCCGCCAGGCGGGCCCGGGCCACGAACGGCCCGATGCTCCGGAACCGGTGACCGTGCGTGGGCGACTCCGGCCAGGGCCCGCTCCCACCCAGGCCCAGCGTCACCCCCGCCGCCGCGCAGGCCTGGCCGAGTTCCGCCGCCTGCCGCCGCAGGCCCTCCGCATCGGTCGTGGCCGAGGACGCCGACACCGCGATCATCTCGGCGCCCCCGGCTCGCGCGACCTCCGCGAGGTCGGCCGTGGGCGTGTCCTGGCCGGCCCAGAGGGTCGCCCAGCCCGCCTCCCGCAGCGCCACCTCGACGAGCGACAGGCCGAGCGCGTGCCGGTCTCCCTCCGCGCACGCCAGGATGCATCGCGGGGCCCCGGGCTGGAGCGGCATGGCGTCGGAAATCCGGGCCAGGGCCCGCCCCAGGCGCTCGGACGCGAGGTGCTCCTGGAGGACGGTCACCCTCCCCGCGCGCCACCGCTCCCCGAGTTCCGCGAGAACCCCGCCCAGCATCTCGGCGACCGCGAGCCAGGAGCCGAGCCTGGACCGCTCGGTGAGGAGCCGGGCCTCGACGCCCAGTCCGTCGGTCTGGAGGAGCAGGTCGACGAAGGACGTGGCCGAGGAGCCTCGGATCGCCTCGAGGAACTTCTGGACCTCGCGACGCTCGAAGCGCCGATGCCCCCCGGCGGTCTTCACGCAGGGGAGGACTCCCTGGTCCGCCCAGCGCTTCACGGCGGTGGGGCCGACCCCGGCCAGCTTTCCGACGTCGACGGTGGAGAGTAATTCGTCCATTTCGTCTCTTCATATACTTACCTACTGCCGTTATTTCAACTAACGAATCACTTGCGAGGACGATTTAGCCGCTTTAGATAGTCCGCATGAGCCTTGGAATCGAGCTGGCCGAAAGAGGATGGGTCCCTACCCCCGTGGTTCGTCTCGGCATCCGTCGCCTCCTCAAGAGCCGCATCCGCGACGAGGAAAGGCGGCACGTCGACCGGGAGGCGGCGATCGCACGCTTCATCGACGCGATGGCAGGATCCGATGTCGCCCCGGTCCCGGCGGCGGCCAACCAGCAGCACTACGAGGTGCCCGCCGCGTTCTTCCGGACCTGCCTCGGGTCGCGAATGAAGTACTCCGGGGGCTACTGGCCGGCGGGCGTCGAGACGCTCGACGCGTCCGAGGAGGCGATGCTTGCCCTGACCGCGGAGCGGGCCGGGATCGAGGACGGACAGCGCATCCTCGAGCTGGGCTGCGGCTGGGGGAGCTTCTCGCTCTGGGCCGCCGAGCACTTCCCGGCCTCCCGCGTGGTGGGCGTCTCAAACTCGGCGAGCCAGCGCGAGTTCATCCTGGGCGAGGCGCGCCGGCGGGGTCTCTCCAACGTCGAGATCGTGACCTGCGACATGAACCGCTTCGAGGCCCCCGGCACCTTCGACCGTGTGGTCTCGGTCGAGATGTTCGAGCACATGCGCAACTGGCCGGAGCTCTTCCGGCGCATCTCGGGCTGGCTGAACCCGGGCGGAAGGCTGTTCATCCACATCTTCACGAGCGCCCGGTTCGCCTACCTCTTCGAGACCGAGGCCGACGACGACTGGATGGGCCGCCACTTCTTCACGGGCGGCATGATGCCCTCCCACGACCTGCTCCCGCGGGTGTCGGGCCCGCTCGCGCTCGAGGCGGACTGGGTCGTCCCGGGCACGCACTACGCGAGGACCTCGGAGGCCTGGCACGCGAAGCTCCTCGCCAACGTCGAGGCGGCCACCGCGGCCCTCGAGGGCCCGCTCCCCGCCGCCGAGGCGCGCGTGCAGGTCCGCCGCTGGCAGATGTTCTTCCTGGCCTGCGCGGAGCTCTTCGGATTCGACGGCGGCCGGGAGTGGCAGGTCTCGCACTACCGGCTGGTCAAGGCGGGGGGGCCCCGGTGAAGGTCGCGGTCGTCGGCTCCGGCATCTCCGGCCTCGTCTCGGCGCACCTCCTCTCGCGCCGGAACGACGTGGTGCTCTTCGAGGCCGACGCTCGCGTGGGAGGGCACACCCATACGGTGGACGTCCTGGAGCCGGGCCGCACGGTCCCGGTGGACACCGGCTTCATCGTGTTCAACGAGCGAACCTACCCGAACTTCCTCGCGCTGCTCCGCCAGCTCGGCGTCTCCTGGAAGGAGAGCGACATGAGCTTCTCGGCGCGGAGCGACCGCAGGGACTTCGAGTACGGCGCCCCGGCGCCCTCCGCGCTCTTCGCGCAGAGGCGCAACCTGCTGGATCCGCGATTCCTCCGGATGCTCTACGACGTCCCCCGGTTCTACCGGGAGGCGAAGGAGCTCCTCGACGAGGGCTCGGAGGTCCCGCTCCTCGAGTGGCTCGAGGCCCGCGGCTACTCGCGCGGCTTCGTCGAGGACCACCTGCTCCCGCTGGTGGGCTCGGTCTGGTCCTCGTCCTCCCAGGGGGTGCGCGAGTTCCCGGCCCGCTTCCTGGCCCGCTTCTTCGAGAACCATGGTTTCCTCGAGGTGAAGAAGGAGTTTCCCTGGCTCACCATCCGGGGCGGCTCGCGCGAGTACGTCCGGGCCATCCTGGGAGGCTTCCGTGGCGAGGTGCGCACCGGCTCGCCCGTCGAGGGCATCACCCGGGGAGACGGAGTCCGGGTGAAGGCCCTGGGCCAGGCGGCCGAGCGATTCGACCACGTGGTGATGGCCGTCCACGCCGACCAGGCGCTCCGCATGCTGGCCGACCCGTCTCCGCTGGAGACCGGGCTGCTGGGCCAGTTCCCCTACCGCGCCAACGCGGTGCGCCTCCACACGGACGAGCGGGTGATGCCGCGGCGCCGGAAGGCCTGGGCGTCCTGGAACTACAGCCTGGACGACGCCGGCCAGGACGGAGCCACCGTCACCTACTGGATGAACCGGTTGCAGACGCCCGACACCCGGCGGGACTACTTCGTCACCCTGAACCGCAACCACGCCGTGGCCGACGACCGGACCCTGCTCGACGTCACGTACGAGCACCCCGTCTTCTCCACCCCCGGCGTCTCGGCGCAGAAGCGCCACCGGGAGCTCATCGGGCACCGGGACACCAGCTACTGCGGGGCCTACTGGCGCAACGGGTTCCACGAGGACGGCGTGGTGAGCGCCCTCGCGGTCTGCAACGCGTTCGGGGAGGCCCTGTGACGCCCCGGGCGAGCGCCATATACACGGGCACCGTGTCGCACGCGCGGCGCGGGCCGCGGGCGCACGCCTTCTCCTACCGCATGTACATGCTGTACCTCGACCTCGACGAGCTGCCCGGGCTCGGGCTCCGGTCCTTCCGGCGGTCCGACTACCTGGGCGATCCTTCCCGCGACCTCGCCTCCGAGGTCCGCGATCGCGTCGAGGCGGCGCTGGGATTCCGGCCCGTGGGCCCGGTCCGCCTCCTCACCCACGTGCGCTCGCTCGGCTACGTCTTCAACCCGGTGAGCTTCTACTACTGCTTCGACGCGGGGGGCGAGAAGCTCCGGGCGGTGGTGGCCGAGATCACCAACACCCCCTGGGGCGAGCGCCACGCCTACGTCGTCCCGGCCGACCCGGAGGGGGCCGTCTCCACCTTCGAGAAGGCGTTCCACGTCTCTCCCTTCTACCCGATGGAGCAGTCCTACGCCTGGCGGCTCCCCACGCCGGGCGAGTCGCTGCAGGTCGAGATGGCGAACCTCGAGAAGGGGGACGAGGTCTTCCGGGCCAGGCTGGCCATGCGCCGCAGCGGCGAGCTCTCCCCGGCCGCGCTCCGGCGCGCCTCGTTCCTCCAGCCGCTCATGGCCTGGAAGGTCCACGCCGCCATCTACTGGCAGGCCTTGAAACTCTGGGTGAAGGGCACGCCGTTCCACGTCCACCCCGAAAAGCGCGCGGCCGTGTCCGCGCCGAGGAGCACGCCATGACGAGCCAGGTCCACGCCGGCACCGCGCCCCCCTCCAGCCTCTCCTTCCGCGGACTGGTGCTGCCGCGCCTCGCCGGGATCACCGACGGCCAGCTCACCCTGCGTGAAGGGGGAGAGAGCCAGACCTACGGCCGTCCCGCCGCCGACGGCCTCTCCGCCGAGGTGGTGGTCCGCCACCCGGCCTTCTGGCGCCGCGTCGCCACCGGCGGGACGCTGGGTTCGGCCGAGTCCTACGCCGCCGGCGAGTGGGACACTCCCGACCTCACCTCGGTGGTCCGCCTGGTGACGCGGAACGTCGCCGCCATGGACGGCCTGGAAGGAGGCCTTGCCGCGCTGCGGCGCCCGGTCGACGCGATCTGGCACGCCCTCCGCCGCAACACGCGGACCGGCAGCCGCCGCAACATCACCGAGCACTACGACCTCGGGGACGACTTCTTCCAGCTCATGCTCGACCCCACCATGACCTACTCCTGCGGGGTTTTCGAGCGTCCGGACGCCACCCTCGAGGAGGCGAGCCTGGCCAAGATCGACCGGCTCTGCCGGATGCTCCGGCTCGGGCCCGAGGACCACCTGCTCGAGATCGGCACCGGCTGGGGCGCCCTCGCCATCCACGCCGCGTCCCGCTACGGCTGCCGCGTCACCACCACCACCATCTCGACGAACCAGCTGGCCCGGGCGCGCCGGCGCGTCGCCGACGCCGGGCTCTCCGACAGCGTCAAGGTCCTGCAGACCGACTACCGGGACCTCACGGGACGCTTCGACAAGCTCGTCTCGGTGGAGATGCTCGAGGCGGTGGGCGCGGACTACTACGGCACCTTCTTCTCGAAGTGCGCCTCCCTGCTCGAGGACGACGGGCTCCTGGCGCTCCAGACCATCACCATCGCCGACGCCCGCTACGAGCAGCACGTGCGTGGAGTGGACTTCATCAAGCGCTACGTCTTCCCGGGCTCGAACATCCCATCCATCACCGCGCTCCTCCAGGCCGCCACCCGATCCTCCGACCTGACCCTGCGCCGTCTCGACGACATCGGACCGCACTACGCGACCACCCTGGCCGCCTGGCGGGAGAACCTGGCCCGCAACGCCGGCGCCGTGGCGCGGCTCACCGACGAGCGCTTCCGACGCATCTGGAACTTCTACCTCTGCTACTGCGAGGCCGGCTTCGCCGAGGGCTACCTGGGCGACGCACAGATGCTGCTCAGCCGGCCGCGCGGGAGGGCCTGACGTGATCCCCGCCATCGCCGCCGCCGTCCTCCTCGCCTCCGTGCCGCAGGTCGAACGCTTCCAGGGCGTGGCCCGCGCGAGCGACGGCTCCGTGGCCTACGTCGAGACCCACGAGGTCCGCATCTCCGGTGGGCGCGTCACCTCGGCCGAGACCCGCTACGACCACCCCGACGGCCGCACCATCGCGCGGCTCGTCTCGTGCCTACTCCCCGGGGTCCTTCGCCCCCGACTACGAGTTCCAGGACCTGCGCACCGGGGCCCGCGAGGCGGTGCGGCGCGACGCCAACGGAGTCCGGCTGCAGGACGGCGAACGGGCCAAGGTGTTGCCCCTCCCGCAGGACGTGCCGCTCGTCGCCGGGCAGGGGCTCGATCGCTACGCCCGGGCCCACCTCGACGAACTGGCGCGCGGCCAGGTCCTCGAGGTGTCGCTCGCCCTCCCCGGCCGGCTCGACACGTTCGGCTTCCAGCTCCGCGGCGAGCGGCTCGAGAACGGCCTCGTCCGGGTCCGATTCGAGCCCACCAGCTTCTTCCTCCGGCTCCTCGCCCCCTCGCTCGAAGGGGAGTACGACCCGGCCACCGGCCGCCTCGTGCGCTACGTCGGCGTCTCCAACGTCGCCGACGACGACGGTTCCCCCCAGAAGGTGGAGATCGCCTACTCCTATGCAGAGCCAGCCGCGTCCTGACCGCATCTCCGCCGTTCTCGGCCTGGTCGGCTTCGCCGGCAACGTCGCCGGCGTGGCCTTCCTGTGGAACGTGCCGGTCGCCTACCGGCCCACCGACATCGACCGGTGGGCGGCGCTCTCCCTCGCCCACCCGCTGGCGACCGTGGCGAGCGCCGTGTCGTTCATCCTGGGGCTGGTCGCGCTGGCCGGCTGGGCGGCCGGCCTGGGCCGGCAGCTGGGCACTCCCTGGGCCCGCTTCGGCGCCTCCTCCATCTCCGTGGGCGCGCTCTTCAACGCGGTCGGCTGCGTGACGCCGCTGGTGCTCGTCTCGCACCTGGCTCCCGGATGCGAGGGAGTCGCCTGCGCGCCTGCCGCCCGTGCGCTGCTGGGAGTGACCCTCTCCCTCGACGCCCTCTTCAACCTGCTCCTGGGCGTGGGCCTGATCGCGACGGGCGCGGCGCTCTGGGGCCGGGGCGTCCGCGCGCTCGGCGCGCTCGGCCTCGTCGCGGGCCTGGCCTCGATCCCGGTGGCCGGCCAGCCCTTCTCGGAGGCGGCCGCGAAGCTGCTCGGCGTGGCCGGGCCGCTCTGGCTGGTCTTCGTCCTCTGGTCGAGCGTCCGGCTCTGGCGGGGCTCCGGCGGGCCCCCATGACCACCGTCCTCGCGGCCTGCGCCGTCGCCATCGCGGCGTACATGGCGGTCGTCTGGGCGTTGTCCCTTCCCCTCCGGGACGCCTCCATCGCCGACGTCTTCTGGGGACCCGGCTTCGCCTTCGTGGCCATCGTGGCGGCCTCCCTCTCTCCTCCCTCGGCCCGGGCCACGCTGCTGGTGGTTCTCACCACCGTGTGGGGGCTCCGTCTGGCCTTCCACATCGGATCCCGCTGGCGCAAGAAGAAGGAGGAGGACCGCCGCTACCAGGCCATGCGGGCCACCTGGGGCAGCCGGTTCCCGTGGGTCAGCCTCTTCACCGTCTTCCTCCTGCAGGGCGCGCTCCTCTGGATCGTCTCCCTTCCACTCCAGGCCGGTGCGGCGCTCGGGGCGGCGCGCCCGCTCGGCCCGATCGACCTGGCCGGAGCGGTGCTCTTCGCGGTGGGGCTCGTCTTCGAGGCGGTGGGCGACGCCCAGCTCTCCAGGTTCCTCTCCGACCCGGCCAGCCGGGGCCGGGTGATGGAGACGGGCCTCTGGCGTTACACCCGACACCCCAACTACTTCGGCGATGCGCTGGTGTGGTGGGGCCTGGGGATCATCGGAGCGGCAGCGGGCGCCTGGTGGTGCCTCATCGGGCCGGCGCTCATGACCTTCCTCCTCGTCCGGGTTTCCGGGGTATCCCTCCTCGAGAAGGACATCGCGGGCCGGCGCCCCGAGTACGTCGCCTACATCCGTCGAACGAGCCCCTTCCTCCCCCTGCCACCCACCCGGGATCCCTGAGGGATCCCGGCGTTGCCGCCCCCCGGGCCGCGTGGTAACGGTGGGCGCCGTGAGAACGCCCGGGAAGCGCGAGCGCGCAGAGAAGAAGGAAGACGAAATCCCCTCTGCGGGCGGATCCATCGCCTCGTCGTCGGACCTCGCGGCCGGTGACCGGGTGGTCTACCCGAAGCAGGGCGTCTACCGCGTCACCGGGCTCGAGCAGAAGGACATCGCCGGCCAGCGCCTCGAGTTCGTGAGGATGACGCGGGAGGAGGACGGCGCCTCGGTCCTGGTGCCCCTCGGCAAGGTCGCCACCATCGGCCTTCGCCGGGTCGCCTCTGCCGATGACATCGAGGGGGTCTTCCACTACCTGGGCGCCTCCTACGACGACCCCGAGCTGGACTGGAAGGTGCGCCACCGGGACAACGTCGAGCGGCTCATCGCCGGAGGCGTGCTGGGAGTCGCCGAGGTGGTGAAGGGGCTTCACTCGCTGTCGCGACTGCGGCCGCTGCCCGCCAAGGAGCGCGAGCTCTACGACAGCTCCCGCCACCTGCTGGTGAACGAGATCTCGGTCGCCCTCGGCGTTCCCGCCGTGATCGCCGAGGACTACATCGACTACGCCCTCATGCCACCCGCCGGGGTGAAGCTGCCCCTGAAGACGCCGCCCACCCCGGTGGAGCTGAAGGGGCCGCCCTGGAAGCGGAAGAAGCCCGTGGCTGCCGAGGAGGACGACGACCTCGGGCTGGCCGAGCTGGGCATCGACCTCGGCGCGATCGAGGGGGCCGCGGTGGGCGAATCCGAGGAATCGGAGGAGGGCGAGGCGGAAGGGGAGAAGTCCGCGGAGGAAGGGTCCGAGGAGGCGGTCGTCCCGCCGCCCAGGGCGCCGCCCGCGAAGGCCGCACCGGCGGCGAAGCCCGCGCCATCGCCCAGGGCCGCTCCCGCTGCCGCGAAGAAGCCTGCGCCGCCGCCCAGGGCGCCCGCGAAGAAGCCGGCAGTCCTGGCCGCGAGGAAGCCTGCGCCGGCCGCGAAGAAGCCTCCGCCCGCCGCGAAGAAGGCCGCCCCTGCGGCGAAGAAGGCACCGCCTCCCGCGAAGAAGCCCGCGCCCAGGAAGGCGGCTCCGGTGAAGAAGCCGGCCAGGCCGGCCAAGGGGAAGAAGAAGTGATCCGCATCGTGACCCTCTCCCCCTTCGACGAAGGGGACATCGCCTTCCTCGCCAGGACCCTCTACCGATCCTTCGGCATCGGCACCGAGCACCAGGGGGACCGGGCGCTGCCGCGCAAGGCGGAGCTGCCCGACGGACGGTTCGACGCCCTCAAGCTGCTCGACGACGCGCCGCCGGTGCGCGCCTACGCCGACGACAAGGTGGTCTACCTCACCGACGTGGAGCTCGCGAACCCGAAGGGGCCACTGGGCGAGCCGCCGGCATGGGGTCACGCGCTGCAGGGAGGCGAGCGAGCGCTGGTCTCCACCTTCCGCTTCAAGCCCCGCGGCGTCACCGAGGCCTCCATCGAGGTCTACCGGCGGCGGCTGGCCCGCGAGTGCATCCACTTCATCGGCCATCTCTGGGACCTGCACCACTGCTATGACGCCCGGTGCGCCATGCACCCCTCCTGGTCGCCGTCGCTGCCCGACGACCCCGAATTCGAGCTGGATTCCTTCTGCCGGGACAAGAGCGAGCGTCGCATCCGCCTGGCCAAGACCTGATTCACTGTCCGTGAGCCATCCTCCGGACCCCCACGGGCCGACCTACCGCCTCCCGGCTCCGCCTCCCCCGGATCCCACCGGGTGGTACGAGCTGCGCCGGCGGGCCCGCGCCACCCTCTGGCCCCCTCGGGACGTGGCCTGGGCCGCCCTGTTCGCCGTGGCCGTCGCCGCGGCAGGGGCCTACGGACTCTGGTTCCAGGCCACCCTCCCGGGCCGCCTCCCCTCCCCGACCGACTGGAAGGCCGTCGCGGCGGTAGTGGCCCGCGACGCCCGGCCTGGCGATGCGGTGGCGCTCGCGCCTCCCTGGGCCGAGCGGGGCCGGGAGATCCTGCCGGAGCGGATCCCGGCGCGGCCCGAGGCGTCCATGCCGGTCCTGGCCTATCCGTCGTACGCCGACCTGGACGAGGATCTGCCGGGCATCCGCAGGGTCTGGCTCCTGTCGCTGCCGGGCGCGCCCGGAGGGGCGGGGCGCATCGCCGCCCAGCTCGAGGCGCGATCGGGTGCGCCGGACGGGCCGCTGCGCATCGGGCAGCTGACCCTCACCCGGTACGACCTTCGCTCGCCCCTGATCCCGCTCTGGTCCCTCGCCGACCTGCTCCCGACGGCCCGGGTCGGGGGCGGTGCGGTCGTCGCCCGGGAGACCCGGGAGGTGGGCTTCCTGCCCCGGACGTGCGTCGTGGCCCGGTTCGCCGGACCGGATCCGGAGCCGGCGATCGTGACGATGCCCCCCTCCCCGCTGGGGGTGGAGCTGCGGGGTCACGTCGGGCTGGCCGGCGACGTCTCCGGGAGCGGCGCGTCGGCGTCGGTCCGGGTCCTGGTGGACGGGGTGGAGATGGGGCGCGTCGATGCGTCGGCTTCCACCCCGGCGTGGAGGCCATTCCGGATCGATACGTCCCGGCTTCCGCCTGCCCGGCACGAGGTCGCCGTCGAGATCGTGCCATCGGGGCCGTTGCCGCGCGGGGTCTGCGTGGACCTGGTGGCCCTGCCGTGAACGCCAGGAGGGGCATCGCCGTGGCCTGGGCCGCCGCCGTGCTCGCGGTCGCCGCTGCCACGTCACCGGCAGTGGGCATCTCCCGGGACGAGAGCGTCTACGTCGAGGCCGGCGCGTCCTACGCCCGCTTCTGGCGGGAAGCGCTGCGCGATCCGTCCCGCGTGCTCGAGTCCGCCGATCGCCACTACGCGGCGAACCATGAGCATCCTGGCTTCGCGAAGGGGCTGTTCGGCCTCACCCGGACCGTCCTGTCCGACGCGACCGGCATCCTCGGCGAGGTGCAGGGCTCGCGGGCCGGCACCTGGATGCTCGCCGCGTTTCTCGCCGCCCTGCTGGCGCTGTGGGGCTTCGATCTGGCCGGGCCGCTCTGCGGCGCGATCGCTCCCGGGCTCTTCTTCCTGGTTCCCCGGAACTTCTGGCACGTCCACCCGGCGCTCCTGGACCTGCCGGTGACCGTGCTCGTGTTCGCCACGACCTACGCCTTCTGGCGCAGCACGAGCGCCTCCCGGGGGCGCCTCTCCACCGCCGGGTGGGCATTCGCCTCGGGGCTCCTCTTCGGCGCGGCGCTCGCGACCAAGCACAACGCCTGGTTCCTCCCGCCGGTGCTGCTCGCCGCGTGGGTGCTCGGCTCCTACCGGGGGCGCCAGCCAGCCCACGGACCGGCCTCGGAGGGGGCGGTCGGAACCGTGGGCGGTCACCGGTTCCCCTGGGCGCTGGTGGCCATGGCGGCGATCGGGCCGCTGGTCCTCGTCGCCTCCTGGCCCTGGCTCTGGCACCACACCCTCGCCCGGATCCAGGCCTGGCTCGGCTACCACCTTCACCACGAGAACTACCCCTGGATGTACCTCGGCGAGTTGCTCCGGGAGCCTCCGTTCCCGGTGGGCTACCCGCTGGTCGTCACCGCGCTCACCGTCCCGCTGGCGATCCTCGTGGCCATGGCGGGTGGCCTCGCGCAGGGCGTGGCCCGCATCGTCGCAGCCTGGAGGGGTCGCGGGCCGGAAGTGTCCATCCCGACCGAATGGCTGCTGCTGCTCTCGGCCCTCTTCCCGATCGCCCTCATCGCCTGGCCGAGCGTGCCCCGGTTCGGCGGCGTGAAGCACTGGATGCCGGCCATGCCCTTCCTGGCGCTCCTGGGAGCCCGGGCGCTCGTCACCTCGGGAAGGCTCCTCTGGCCGGCGCGCGCCAGGCTCGCCACCGGCGGGCTCGCGTTCCTGGCGCTCGCCCCCGCGGCCTGGCAGGTGGCTCACGTCCACCCGTACGGCACCGCGGCGTGGAACGAAGCCGCCGGGGGCGCACCCGGGGCGGCCTCGATGGGCATGCAGCGGCAGTTCTGGGGGGACGCTGCGGTCGCGGTTCTTCCCGCGGTGAACACCCATGCCGCGCCTGGATCGCGCGTGTGGTTCCAGGAGACCACCCGGCTCGCGGCGCTCCAGTACCAGCGCGACGGGCGGCTGCGCCGGGACCTCACGGTGGCCTCCGGCCCCGAGGACGCCGACATCTCGATCTGGCAGTATCACCAGGAGTTTCGCGACCGGGAGTTCCGCACCTGGACCGAGTTCCGCACCGCCCGCCCCGTGGCCGGCGCCTACCTCGACGAGGTGCCGCTGGTGCAGGTGTACGCGCGCCCGGGGGCGTGGAGATGACCTCGCTCCTGCGCCGTGCATGGATCGTGGTGGCGCTGGCCGCCGTGCTGCCGTTCGCCCAGACGCTCCCGAACCCCCCCGTGCTCGACGACGGATGGGCCGTGGTGGAGAACCCGCTCGTGCAGGGGGGCCTGCGCAACACCGCGCGCATCCTCACTTCCCCGTACAACTACGGCGCGCCGGGCACGCTCGCCGGCCTCTTCCGGCCCGTGACGACGCTCTCCTTCGCCGCCAGCTACGCGGTGCACGGGCGCGCCCCCCTCGGCTATCACCTGGTGAACCTGCTCCTCCACGTGGTGGCCTCGCTCCTCGTGCTGTCGCTGGCGCGCCGCCTGGCCGAGGCGACCCTGCCCGACAGGGCTCCGTGGGTGGCGCTCGTGGCCGGGCTCCTCTTCGCCGTCCACCCGGCCCACGTGGAGGCGATCGCCCCCATGGTGGGGCGCAAGGAGCTGCTCTCGACCACGCTCGCCCTGGGAGCCCTGCTCGTCTGCTTCTCCGGACGCGGGGCCGCGCGCAGCCTCGGGCGGCTCGCCGCGGCGGTGGGGCTGGGGGCGCTGGCCATCCTCGCGAACGAGGGGGCCGCGGTCGTCCCGCTCCTCTACGGGATCGTCGCGGTGGCCGTCCCGGGCGCGGCGGGGATCGTCGACGAGCCGGGCTTCAGGGACGGCAAGGCGCGCCGCGCGCTCCTCCGGGCCTTCGCGATCTCGGCGGTGCTCCTGCTCTCGCTCGTTCCGTACCTGCTCCTGCGGGGAATGCCGCGGGGGGTGCCGCTGGAGGCCCAGTGGCTGGCCGGAGTGCCTCGCTCCACCGTCACCTACACCACGAGTCGCATCCTGGCCGAGTACGTCCGGCTGCTCTCCTTCCCGGGCTTCCTGGGAACCGACTTCGCCTATGCCGCCCGGGTGCAACTCATCCCCCGCCCCGGGGCGGACCTCTTCCTGTCGATGCTCGCCTGGCTGCCGCTCGTGGTGGGCGCGCTGGCCCTGCTCCGCCGGTTCCCGCTCCCCTCGGCGGGCATCCTCTGGACGTTCGGGGCGCTGCTGCCGGTGCTGCACGTCTTCCCCATCGGCGTGCTCATGGCGGAGAGGCTCACCTATCTCCCGTCGGCGGGGTTCTGCATCGCCGCTGCGGCGGTGATCGGATCGGTCCGCCGGACGCCGCTGGTCGTGGCGGCCGTGTTCGCGCTCGTGGCCGTGCTGGGCGTCCGCTCGGCGGTGCGCGCCGCGGAGTGGAGCAGCGACCTCGCGCTCTGGGAGTCGGAGATCGACAAGGCGCCCCGGGACGTGGTGGTGAACAACAACCTGGCGGTTGCCTACTCGGCCCGGGGGGAGTACGCGAAGGCCATCCCGCCGCTCGAGACCGCCGTGCGCGTCGCGCCCGGATACTGGCGCGCCCACGTGAACCTGGGCATCGCCGAGCAGGGCCTGGGCCGGCCCGACCGCGCCCGCGCCGCCTACCTGCAGGCCATCCGCATCGCCCCCGGGGTGGTCGACCCGCTCTACTTCTACGCGCGTTTCCAGGCGGCCGAGGGGGACCTCGAAGGCACGCTCGCGACCCTGGCTGCGGCACGCCGGCTGGCCCCGGAGCAGGCCCGCCTCGCCACCGCGCAGGGGCAGCATCTTCTCAAGCTCGGGCGGGTGGAGGAGGCGCGGGCGGCGTTCCGGGCGGCGCTGGCGATCGACCCGGCGGACGGGGAGGCGCGGGCTGGGCTGGCAGCGACGTCTGCGAAGTAGACGGCGCAGGCTTCTCCCGCGACCGGATTCCTCGGGGCGAATCGGTCCATCACGTCGTCGCCGTAGGCGAGCCTCGCTGCCTCGCGATTGTGGACGTCGCAGAGGACCCGGCAGTTGCTCACCGTGGATGGACCGCCCTTCCCCCTGGGCACGACGTGGTCGATCTCGGTGCGAATCTCCGAGCCGCACGTGCCGCCACTCGCGAGCGGCCACGTGCACTTGCCGCCGTCCCGCATCCGCACTTCCCGCTTCACCTTCGGCGGCACGCTGGCCCGCCGCTTCTCCTGCTGGGCGAGGAGCAACTCCAGCGCCGCCGTCAGCACCTGCTCGTCCGTCGCCCCCGGCTGAACGTGGGACTGACCGGCCTTGGCCTTCTTCAGCAGCGCCAAGAACTCCGGCGACACCGTCACGTGCATCCGGGTCTCGGTCCGGGTGAGCGGTTCGACGAGCGTCCGGGCCGGGGCCAGTTCAACGATTGAACGCGAGTATTCGTTCATGTTCTGCCGCACCGTCATCGACGCCGCCACCACCGCCGCCGGCTTCGAAACCGGCACCCCGGTCACGACCGTCCTCCTCGGCACCACCTCGACGGGCCGGATCTCGGCCGCGACCTGCTCCGCCTCCTGACGGGAGAGGCCGAAGAAGCGGGGGAGCACCTCGCACCGGTTCTCCTCGGTCATCACCCGCGCGACCACGATCACGGTGGTGAGGCATAGACGCCCATCTCGAAGCGGGTCCACGATCTCGGGGAAGCGCTCGACCAGCCGGGTCGCGACCTGTCGGTAGTGGGCCGATCCTCGCGAGAGGCGAAGCTCGCGGTGGAGATAGTCGAAGAGCGTGGCGAAGCCCAGTTCCCGGTACGCTCCCACCCGGTCGAATTCTGCGAGGGAGAGGAGCAGGTCGGCGAGGGCGCCGCGCTCGGCGAGGAGAAGCTCTGCATGACGGAGGGACCATTCGCGTGCGTTCATGGAACCACTCTCTCACAGGAATTCCGCCCCTCCGGGAACGCGCGGGAATGGCCGCAGCGGCGCGTATTCGCGCGGAGATCTCGAACCTCGCCTGGATGCACGCGGAACGCCCCAGCAAGAGATGCGGTGCCCTGACGCGCCATCCCTGGGCGCCGCGCCCGCGGAACCGCGATTCACGAGATCCGGCGTCAAGGCACTACCAGTGAACGCCCCATCTGCCCGAGGTCCGCCGCGCGGACCCTTTCCCGCGCAGGGCCCCGCCTCAGGGTTCCCGCATCACGGACTCCGGAAACGCCCGGCGAGGAAGCCGGTCGCGTCGTCGAGATCGAGATCGACCACGAGCAGCCCCGCCTTCCCGTAGGGCTGCCAGGCGAGCACGGTACCGTCGGGCGCGGCCACCGCGGACGTCGTCGGCGAACCCTCCCCCGCGCAGTTCACCGACGCGACGAAGCAGGTGTTCTCGGCGGCCCTGCAGGCGATGGCCTTCTCGTGGAACGTGTTGGCTGGATCCATGAAGGTCGTTGGCCGGTACGCGCCCGGCTCGGCCTCGCCGAAGTGGGGATGGAACACCACCTGGGCGCCGCGACGTGCAGCCCAGCGGACCGTCTCCGGGTAGCGCCACCCCTCGTGGCAGATGACCACGCCGAACGTCAGCGGCCCCACGCGGAAGACGTGCCTCTCGGTTCCGGGCGAGAACGTCGCCTCCTCGGAGGGATCGAGCTGGACCTTGTCCTGCCACCCCAGGAGCGCTCCATCGGCATCGACGACCATGGCCGTGATCCGGAGCGCATCGCCGACCCGGCGCTCGGTGCCGAGGACGACCGCCACCCGTGCCCTCCTCGCCGCGGCGGACACGTCGGCCCATGCCCGATCGAGGAACGGCGGGTCGTGGGGCGGAACGCGCTTCCCGGGCGCCCGGTAGCCGGGGATGAAGCACTCCGGGAAGCAGACCAGGCCCGCTTCCTCCTTGGCCGCCTGGGCGATGGCCCCTTCTGCGAGTTCCACCGACTCGGCCGGTGTCGCGGGAAAGGGCAGGTTCGCCAGGGCGATGCGGAACGAGGTCATGTGCACTCCATCGGGGGAACTCCCATCCATCGGAACCCGGGTGCAGCCTGGTCACCCACCCGCCCGGCTTGACCATGTCCGCCCGGGCCCTATATTGCCCTCAGTAGTTCGTTCAATCGGGGGCGAACTGGCTTCGACGGAGGACGGAAGGCGCATGGCGCGCGCCGTGGTTGGTCACCAGGCCACGTAAAAAGGCGACCACGCAGAAACGCGAACGAGCCCATGGCTCTCGCGGCCTAAAGTGCCGCGCATCCCCCCGTGAGCACCGGGTAACGGGGTCAGGTGTCAGCTCCGGTTGGACCTGAGCGGGAAGCGAGCCGCCTAGATCAGGTCGAGACGTAAGGGCGAGAACGTGATCGGTTGCAGGCCCGGAGGTTGCCGGTCACGTAAATTCTCCGGGACACGCGCGTAGGGCCAGTCGCACGAAGTCTTTCGGACCGGGGTTCGATTCCCCGCGCCTCCATTCCACCGAGCCCCGGGGAGACCCGGGGCTTTTTTCTTTGATTGGCAAACGGATGACAAGGCCTCGCTACCAACCCACACACTTCAGGGGCATGAGTGCCTTGTTTCCGGGCTGAAGTTCTCTCTTCCATGCTTCGAGAAGGTCCCGTGGGGGGCCTCGAGCACAGTGGGCTTCCGAAGTCGGCGTTTCGCCTCGCGCATGCGCCCGCGAGAACTGATGGGGTTCCGAAGAAGCGGGTGACCCACCAACTCGGCCTGGACGTGAAGACGGTGAGGCGGCCACCTGGCGGCGGCGCGGGCCCGGGGACCGGAGCCCGGCTAGGGGGCCGGCGCGCTCGACGACGAGCTCGTCACCGGAGTGGTGGCGGCGAAGCAGGGGGTGGCCGGCCGGCCGAAGGGAAGGAAGCCGGCGGCCCCGTCGCCAGGACCACCCGCGAGTGATCGGGCCATTGTGTTCTTGCTGGGCGCCGCCGCACTGGAGGTCTGCCTGCCTACGGCCCCAGTTGGAGCTGAGCGTCGATGCTGGTCGAGCCGACTGGGACCAGCGTCTCAGCTCCCGTTGGATTCAGCCCGATGACATTGTCGTACCATTCCGTGAGGTACCTGGCCGACCCACTATCCATGAACCTCACCAGCAGCGGCGGAGCAAAGATGAGCCCCTGGTTCGAGGAGATGGGACCGGCCTCGTAGGCACCGTTACTGCCCGTCTGGGTGCAAGCACCGAAGGGGAGCGGCGATTCCGGCGGCGAGACCACACAAACCGAGATTCCTGAAAGCGGAATTCCCGCAGCATCTGTCACCGTGCCGGACACCGAGTTCCGAGTCAGTTCCGCGTTGATGCCCGTTGCACCTTGGCGGACCAGAGTCTCGCTTCCCGTTGGTACGCTTCCACGAACGTCGTTGTAGATCTCATGGACGTACCAGTAGTCCCGATCCACAAAGTTGATCAGCAACGGTGGGACTTCCAACCCCCACTCACCGGAAGAGGTAGCTGCGGCGATGCGGCCAGTTTCATAGTGGCCGGTCGCATCCGTGTAGCCAGTCGCACCGAAGCTCGGGGTGGTGCCGGGGGATTCCCTCACATAGACGGCGATTCCCGCCAGTGGGGTTCCGCCACTGTCAGTCACGAGGCCGCTGATCGTGTTGCGAGTCAGTGTCGCATCGACACCCGTCGCGCCTTGACGCACCAGCGTTTCCTGCCCGAGGGGGACGGTACCCGGAGCGTCGTTGTACATCTCATGTACGTACCAGTGCTCCGGGTCCTCAAAGACGACCAGCAACGGTGGGACTTCCAACCCCCACTCACCGGAAGAGGTACCTGCGACGATGGGGCCAGCCTCATAGTGGCCGGTCGCATCCGTGTAGCCAGTCGCACCGAAGCTCGGGATGGTGCCCGGATATTCCCTCACGTAGACGGCGATTCCCGCCAGAGGGGCACCGCCACTGTCAGTCACGCGCCCGCGAATCGAGTTTCGCGTCAGTGTCGCATCGACACCGGTCGCGCCTTGGCGCACCAGCGTTTCCTGCCCGAGGGGGACGGTACCCGGAGCGTCGTTGTACATCTCATGGACGTACCAGCGCTCCGGATCCTCAAAGGTGACCAGCAACGGTGGGACTTCCAACTCCCACTCACCGGACATTGTACCTGCGGCGATGGGGCCAGCTTCATAGTGGCCGGTCGCATCCGTGTAGCCGGTCGCAGCAAAGGTCGGGGTGGTGCCGGGATATTCCTTCACCCAGACGGCGATTCCCGCCAGTGGGGCCCCTCCAGTGTCAGTCACGCGCCCGCGAATAGAGTTTCGCGTCAGTTTCGCATCGATGCCTGATGCGCCAGGCCGGACGAGTTTCTCGAGGCCAGTGGGCTGCACGCCCGGCACGTCATCGTACATCTCATGCGCGTACCAGTGTCCGGCTGTGTCCTCGAAATGCACGACAAGATTGGGACCGGTTACGTCCAAAGCGATAGGGCCAATCACGTACGTCCCGTCCGCGCTCGTGAAGGCGAAGACGCCAATCGACGGGGTCACGCCTGGAAGCGTCCTGGCACCGACGAATATGCCGGAAAGCGGAGCGCCAGCCTCATCAGTGACGCGCCCCCGAATGTATCCCTCCCCTCCGCAGGTTCCAGCCAAGCAGGGGATGCCGCTCGGGCACACGACGCCGCAGCCACCACAGTTTCCCGGGTCGGAAGCCGCGTCAACACACTGGGTGCCACACTGGGTGGCGCAAGAGCCAGCCCCACAGGTGACCGGTGGGTTCGAGCAGACTCCGCTTGTTGGATCGCAGGTTCCAGGCAGATGGCACAGGTCCGATGCCGTGCACACCGTATTCGTCCGAACACAAGCACTCGCCCCTGCGTCGCACACCGCTGTCTCGCAGGCATTCGAGGGGACACACATGAGCGCATCGCCGGTGGGCACGGGCAACGAACAAGTGTGCGACACACAGGAGGAAGTCTGGCAGTAGTCACGAGGGCACTGTGCATCGGAAAGGCAACAATCAGGGACCGGAAGGCCGGGCACGCAGTTGCCGACACCGTCGCATGTGCTGGGAAGCGTGCACGAGTCAGTTGCGGCGCCGCACGCAAGTCCCGCGTCGGCCGGGGCGTATTGGCAGCCCTGACTTGGGACGCACGGAAGTGCAACCAGACAAGGATTTGGAGACGAGCAATCCACAGGGGTCTCGGTACAGATGCATCGACGCGTGCTGGAGTCGAAGTAGCCGGAGTCGCTGACGCACTTGTTGCTCGATGCGCAGATGATGCCGCACAAGCTGCCGCAAGGTCCCGGCAGATCGCCATGCCCCAGGTGCGCCTTGAGCGCTTGCGCGGGGATGGTCAGGGTGTGGTAGTCCCCGAGGTTTCCAGGAGGGAAGTGGCAGACTTCAACCTTGCCTTCTTGGCCAGCCCCAACGGCGATAGCTGCAGACACCAGAAGCAGTAGGCGATTCACGATTCCCTCCCCCCGGGCACGGCGCCCGCATTGATGCCCAAGAATCCACGGTGAACTCGGAGGGAACGCCGAGGATGTCGACGTTCACGCAGAACGCGATCTACGGCACCAGCCGGACCAGCGACCATGGTGGCTCCCCTTCATCGCAGGTTCGGATTCCAGGTCGGCCTCCGCAATCCCACAGCCACCAGGATTGACGGGGTCGCCTCTCGGAGTGAACCAGCCGGGGGTGTCTGGACCTCGGAGGTCGATCTTCCTTCCCTTCCCCGTGAAATGGCAGCCTTCACCTGTCTCACTAGACCGTGCCTCCACGGATTCTCCGTGGGGGCGCTGTTCTTCACGGGCGCAACGCGCCCGAGGAGCACACCATGACGAACGAGGAGAAGCGGAAGATCTACGCGGCGCTTGCAGCGGCGTCTTCAGAACACTGTATCCAGCGCACGGGGGGTTGACTGTGAAGGAGATCGTCAGAGCCAACGATCACCCGGCCTTCGAGGCGATCTGCGACATCACGCTGGAACTGGGCGACTGGGTCGACGGGACTTCCATCGTCTTCGCCGAGAGCTTGGCCTACGGTGGCCACATCGCCAACTCCGAAGTCGACGCCCGGAAGGGTTCCGTACACCAACGCGCTCAAGAGGGCTGCCTCGTTTTGCGGGGTGGGGCGACAGGCGTACAACGATCACGACCGCGACGAGGCACATGCCGACGAGCAGGGCGTGGAGGGCTGGCGATGCCTCGGCCCGAGATGCCCGGCGGCCTCTACGTCTCGGTGGGCCAGACAGAGCCGTGGATATCTTGCACCAGGAATACTGCCCATTCGCCGGCATCGAAACGGCGACCGGGAAAGACCCTACGCCGTCCGGATGGCGGCTGCGACCGAGGGGAGTTCGGCGCGATCTCCACCGGTCCCCATCACCTGGATGCCCCGGCCTCCGTCCTCGAAGCGGGGGATCACGTGGACGTGCAGGTGGTCGACGTGCTGGCCCGCTGGACGGCCGTGATTCCAGCCCACGTTCATCCCCACCGGGTGGAGCGCGCGCTCGACCTTCGCCTGAACGGCCTTGACGGCGAGGAAGAGCTCACCGACGGCCGCTCCGTCGAGGTCCGGGAGCGTGGGAGCGTGAGCGCGGGGCACGACGAGGACGTGCCCACGGGCCGCCGGGAAGACATCCAGGAAGGCGACGGCCCCTGGACCTTCGTAAACCACCTCGGCCGCGACGCGGCCGGCTACGATTTCGCAAAAGATGCAATCGGGCATGTGGGCAGCGTAGCGCAGGATCGACGGGTCTGATGACCGAGTCGGTTCGCAGGAAGATCGACGCCGCCCCGGCTCCTGGTTCAGTCCTCCTCGAAGGCCGCCTTCACCTGCTTCCTGCGGACCGCGCGCTCGAGCGCCGAGTGGTCCTTCTCGTTCTGGTCGGCGTAGGCCAGGGAGAAGGCCGCGATGGCCTCATCGAAGACCTCGCTCTTCCCCATGTACCCGCTCAGAACCGTGGAGAGCCCGGAGCGGGCATGCGACAGCGCGAGGGCTCGCCCACACCAGGTGGCATAGAGGTCCATGAGGGACTCGTCGAAGGTCTCCACCCGGACGCTGACCTTGATGTCCCGGAGCTGACGGACGAAGAAGTCGCGGCTCCGGCCCCGGGCCCATCCTAGGAACATGTCGCTCGCCGGCTGCATGCGCCGATACCCGTCCACCACGCGCTGACCGTGGTTCGGGAAGATGGTCTTCCCCGCGTATCGCTCCAGGACGGACGTGCGAGCCTCCTTGACCTGGAGGAAGAGGGGATCGCCCTCGCCGGCCATGAAGAGCAGCACCCAGCAGGAGGTGCCGACGCTCCCGATCCCCACCACCTTGATGGCGGCGTCGCGGAGCTCATAGCGGTCGAGGAGGGACTGGTAGGCTGAAGGGAGCGAGGCCCGGTAGCCGGCGATCACGTCCCGCACGGCCTTCTGGATCTCGCCGGGAGGGTTGTCCTGGTGGTGGAAGATCGTCGGGTGCTGGTCCCTGATGAGGGGCATCTCCCCCTCCTCCTCGACCAGCTTCGGGAAGATCTCCTCCCCCCTGCTCTTCCCGCGCTCCTTCTCCAGGCGGTCGACGACGCGCTTGTGCACGACCGGGTCCTTGATGGTGCGCAGCAGGTCCCGCGTGTCCAGAGACTCGTACCAGAGCTCCAGCGTCCTCAGCTTGCTGTGCCCGGCCATGGCCTCGCGGTAGGTCCGGACGCAGGTGGTGACGACGTCCCTGGCCGCCGCATCCGTCAGGCCGTTGTCCCGGCACGCCACGACGAAGCTCGCGGCGAGGCGCTTCACGTCCCATTCCCATGGCGCCGGCAGCGTCTCGTCGAGGTCGTTGATCGAGAAGATGACCCTCCGCTCCGGGGTGGCGAATCCGCCGAAGTTGGAGAGGTGCGCGTCCCCGCAGCACTGGACGTGGATCCCGGACGCCGGCGTGGACGCCAGGTCGGCCGCCATCGGGAGGGCCGACCCGCGGTAGAAGGTGAACGGGGAGCGGACCATGCGGCCGTGACGGAGGGGGAGCAACTCCGGCATTCGGCCCTTCTCCGCCGCGAGCACCATCTCGATGGGGTCCCGTCGGGTGGCGGGCGCCTTCCACGTGGCGTGCGACTCCCGGGGGCAGGTCCTCCGGAGGGCCTTCCCCGCGGCATGCCGCTCCTCCTGCGACATCTTCCAGGTGCGGTCGCGGCGGTACTTCGACACCGGGGCGCCCTGCTTCCCCGTGGGCTTCGCGCTGGCGTCCTTCGCCTGTGCCATCGAGAGACCTCCCTTCGCTGGATTCATGCTCTCCGTGTGCTGCGCTGGAACGATGACGAAAGCGCACTTCACCACCACTTCGACCGGCAGTGTCACGGACCCTGTTGCTGCACCCACGAGGGGCGCCTCGGCTGCGCGGCGGTAGTGGGCGGCGTCGAGTCCTCCCGGATGATGCCGAGGGCGGCGTGATGGCGCCCAGGACCGCTGGATCGCGCGGCGCCCTACCCCTCCTGCGACGCCGGAGCCCGCAGGGAGGAGCGAGCGGCCGCGCCGGAACGGGCGGCGATCCCCCGCAGTTCCTCGCCCGACAGGGTCTCCCGCTCGAGCAGTGCGCGTGCCGCTTCCCCCAGCAGGGCGCTCCGCTCCTCGAGCAACCGCTGGGCCCTCGCGTGCTCCGTCTCGACGATCCGGCGGACCTCGGCGTCGATCTGGCGCAGCACCTCCTCCGAGACATCCGGGCGAACCGGCGCCTCCGGGGCCGCGAGGAAGAGGGGCCGCCCGCCGCGCTCGAAGGACAGCGGACCGAGCGCCGCGCTCATCCCGTAGGAGCGGACCATGCTGCGCGCCACGTCGGTCGCCTTGACGAGGTCGTCCTGGGCGCCGGTCGAGACGTCCCCGAAGGCGATCTCCTCGGCCACGCGGCCTCCCAGGAGGACGCAGATCTTGTCGAGGAGCTCCTGCTCGGTCATCAGGAACCGGTCCTCCGTCGGCAGCTGGAGCGTGTACCCCAGCGCCGCGATCCCCCGGGGGATGATGGAGATCTTCTGCACCTGGTCCTGGCCGGGCAAGGCATGCGCGAGGAGCGCGTGCCCCACCTCGTGGTGCGCGACCCGCTCCTTCTCCGTGCGGTTGAGGACCCGGTTCTTCTTCTCCAGCCCGGCGACGATGCGCTCGACCGCCTCCTGCAGGTCGCGCAGCGCCACCGCCCCGGCCTCGCGCCGCACGGCGAGTAGCGCCGCCTCGTTGACGACGTTCGCGAGGTCGGCGCCGACCAGGCCGGCGGTCATCCCCGCCACCACCTCCAGCGCACCCGGGTCCTCGAGCGTGACGCCTCGCGCGTGAATCTGGAGGATGGCGAGCCGCCCCGCCTTGTCGGGCCGGTCCACGAGCACGTGCCGGTCGAAGCGGCCGGCTCGGAGGAGCGCCGGGTCCAGGATCTCCGGGCGATTCGTCGCCGACATGAGGATCACGCCGACGCGCTGGTCGAAGCCGTCCATCTCCACGAGCAGCTGGTTGAGCGTCTGCTCCCGCTCCTCGTGTGCCATCGGCCCGACGCCACGCACCTTGCCGAGCGCGTCCAGCTCGTCGATGAAGACGATGCAGGGCGCCCGGGCGCGGGCCTGGAGGAAGAGGTCCCGGACGCGAGCGGCGCCCACGCCGACGAACATCTCGACGAACTCGGAGCCGCTGATGGAGAAGAAGGGAACCCCTGCCTCGCCGGCCACCGCGCGCGCGAGCAGGGTCTTGCCCGTTCCCGGGGGCCCGACCAGCAGGATGCCCTTGGGGATCTTCCCGCCGAGCCGGCGGAACTTCTCCGGGGTCTTCAGGAACTCGATGACCTCCTTCAACTCCTCCTTGGCCTCGTCGACGCCGGCGACGTCGGCGAAGCGGGTCTCGATCCCGGTCTCGACGTAGACCCGGGGGCGGCTGCGTCCCGCCGCGAACATTCCCGCCCCTCCACCGCTCCGCTGCAGGAGCGGCCAGATCAGGAACGCGAAGAAGAGGAGGGGGATGAACCAGGCGAGCGACGACCAGATGGACGAGCCCTCCACGACGCCCGAGACCTTGATCCCCGCCCCGTTGAGCGTTCGAAGCAGGTCGGGGTCGTCCACCCGGACGGCAGTGAAGGGCACCGGATCTGCGCCGGGCCCGGGGCGCAGGTGTCCCCGTACCACCGTCGGGGAGACGGCCACGTCGACCACGCGGCGCTCGGCGATCGCCGCCTGGAGCTCCGTGTAGGAGATCGCCTGGGCACCGCCCCCGACCCCGAGGAACTCGTACGCGGCGAACGCGGCCCAGGCGAGGAGGACGACGTACCAGACCAGCCTGCGGAGTCGCTCGGGCTTGATCGCCACGACCACACCCCCCGTACCATGCTACGCCCGCCGGGGGGTGCCGGTCCTGCCGAGGATGGGTCCGCCCTCTGCGGGACGGCCCTCGAGGGGTAGGCCCGGCCGGCCTCGAGGCGGCTACCCTGGACCCATGCCGACTTCTCTCGAGATCGCGCAGGGCGCGGTGCTTCGCCCCCTGGCCGACCTGGCCTCCGAGATGGGCATCCGGCCCGACGAGATGGAGCCTCGCGGCACCCACGTGGCGAAGGTGGATCTCCTGGCGCTGCAACGGCTCTCCGCCGTGCCCGAGGGGAGGCTCGTCGTCGTGACGGCGATCACGCCCACGCCGGCCGGCGAGGGGAAGACCACGACGGCGGTGGGCCTCGTGGACGCGCTCCGTCGTCTCGGGGCGCGCGCGATCCTCACCGTGCGCCAGCCGAGCCTCGGGCCCCTGTTCGGCCGCAAGGGCGGGGGCAACGGAGGTGGCCGGGCGCAGGTCGTTCCGATGGAAACCTTCAATCTCCATCTCACCGGTGACTTCCACGCCGTGGCGGCCGCCCACAATCTCGCCGCGGCGATGCTCGACAACCACCTGCATCACGGCAACCGTGTGGGCATCGAGCCCGGAACCATCACGTGGCCGCGGGTGGTGGACGCGAACGACCGGCCGCTGCGAAGAACGACGATCGGCCTCGGCACCTCCACCGGCCCGGTTCGGGAGGCCGGTTGGGTGATCACCGCGGCGTCGGAGGTCATGGCGGTGCTCTCCATGGCCCGCGACCTCGCCGATCTTCGCCAGCGGCTCGGCCGGATCGTCGTCGCCCGCGACGGGAGGGGCCGCCCCGTCCCGATGGAGGAGCTGAAGGCGGCGGGCGCGATGGCTGCGCTGCTCGTCGACGCCTTGAAGCCCAACCTGGTCCAGACGCTGGAGGGCTCTCCGGTCCTCGTCCACACGGGGCCCTTCGGCAACATCGCGCACGGGGCCAGCTCGGTCCTCGCCGACCGGATCGGTCTTCGATGCGCGGAGTTCGTCGTCACCGAGGCCGGCTTCGGAGCCGACCTGGGCGCCGAGAAGCTCTTCGACCTGAAGTGCCGCCAGAGCGGTCTCCGTCCGGCCGCCGCCGTCGTCGTCGCCACCATTCGCTCCCTTCGGCACCACGGCGGCAACGGCCGCGGCCTGAGGGGGCGGGCTCTCGCCCACGCACTCGCGGCTCCGGACGTCGATGCGGTCCGGCGAGGAGTGGCGAACCTCCGGATCCAGGTCCGGAACGTGCTCGCCTTCGGATTGCCGGTGGTGGTGGCGGTCAATGCCTACCCTGGAGACCTGCCTGAGGAGCAAGACGTCGCGACCGAGTCGGCAGTTGCCGCCGGCGCCAGCGAATGCGTCGTGGCTCGGCACTTCGAGGAGGGGGGAGAGGGCGCCCTGGACCTCGCGCGTGCCGTCCGCACCGTCGCCTCGACGGGAGCACCCGGCTTCCGGTTCCTCTACCCGGACGAGATTCCGCTTCGGGAGAAGATGGAGACGGTGGCTCGCCGCATGTACCAGGCAGACGGTCTCGATGTCTCCCGGACCGCGACCGAGCAGCTCGGGGACCTCGAAGCGCTCGGCTACGGGCGGCTGCCGGTATGCATGGCCAAGACCCCGTTCTCCCTCTCTCACGACGCAAGCGCAGGGCCGATCCCGGGCGGCTTCCGGCTGCCAGTCCGGGAGGTGCAGCTCCAGGCCGGCGCCGGCTACGTCATCGCGCTCGCCGGCGAGACCGCCCTCATGCCCGGGCTCCCGGAGCACCCGGCGGCCGAGGAAGTCGACATCACGCCGGACGGCCGGATCTTTGGACTGAGGTGAATCCATGGCCGTCACACCCAATCGAGCCTGCACACCCTGCTGGACGGCGCTAGGAGACGCCCATGAACCTCCACCGCCTCGTCGCCGCCCTCCCGTTGCTCGCGGTCCTCTCCTTCCCGGCGCTCGCCATCGCCTCCGACGACGACGCCGCGGCCATCAAGAAGGCCGAGGCGGCCGTGGACATGTTCAAGAAGGCCGACCCCTCGCTCGACAAGTTCTTCAAGAGCGCCAAGGGGTGGGCCGTGTTCCCCACGGTCGGCAAGGGGGCCATCGTGATCGGCGGCGCGGGCGGCAAGGGCATCCTCTTCGAGAAGGGCAAGCCGGTCGGGACGACCTCCCTCACCCAGGTCACCGTCGGCCTCGCGCTCGGCGGGCAGTCGTTCTCCGAGATCATCTTCTTCGAGAACGATCTCGCGCTCTCCAAGTTCAAGGGGGGCGACTTCTCGCTCGCCGCGCAGGTGAGCGCGGTCGCAGCAGCCTCGGGCGCCGCGGCCGCCGCCAAGTACACCCAGGGCGTGGCCGTGTTCACAGCGGGCGAGAGCGGCCTCATGTTCGAGGCCAGCGTGGGTGGACAGGGCTTCGGATTCAAGCCCTTCGGCGAGAAGAAGAAGTAGCCAGTCGCCAGCCGCCGGGAATCCGGACGGAGCCGGCGTCAGAACTTCAGCCAGGTGGGGGGCAGGAACAGCCCCGGCGTGAGCGTGCTCTGGAACCGGACGTAGGGCGTGCCGTCGGCCACCACCATGTCGAGGAGAGCGTCCCCGTCCAGGTCGCCGAGCGCGACCGAGAGCGGACCCCAGTAGCCGCGGTAGAGAACCGGAGGACCGAGTCGACCCGGAGCCGCGTGGTCCTGCATGAACACCACGACCGATCCGGGGTAGCCGGGAGGGCCTGCGTTCGCCACCACCACGTCGGGACGCCCGTCGCCGTCGATGTCGCCGATGGAGATGGAGCAGGACCCGTAGTCCAGGGTGTCGTGGCGAACGGGCGGCAGGAGGGTGCCGTCGCCGGCCGGGGCCTGGAAGAAGACCTCGAGGGTCCCGTCGTAGTCGGCGACGACCACGTCGGGAAGGCCGTCGCCGTCCATGTCGGCGACCTGGACCGCCGACGGGCTCGTCCCGGCTCCGTAGCTCGCGGGGGGCAGGAACGTCCCTGGGGTCGTCCCGTGGAGGAGGACCGAGAGCTTGCCGCTCGCCGTGACGACGACGAGATCCACGCCGCCCGTGCCCGTAAGCCTGGCGGCCGCCACGGCGGTGGGCTCGCCGCCGGCGGGAAACCCGGTGGGCGCCGCGAACGTCCCCGGCTCCTGCTGGAAGAGCACCTGGACGTCGCCCGTGCCGGCCGCCGCCACCGCGATGTCGAGCCTTCCGTCTCCGTCCAGGTCCTCGAGGACCAGGCTGCGCGGGGTCAGCGGGCCGAGGGAGAGCGCGACCGGCGCGGAGAAAGCGCCTGGCGTCCCCGCGACCTGGAACTGCACGTCGACGGCATGGCTGCCGTCCGCCGCCACGGCACCGTCGGCGACGGCGACGTCGGGGAGACCGTCCCCGTCCAGGTCCCCCACGGCGATGGACACGGGGTACGCACCGGCCGGGCTCTGGACCGGGTCCTCGAAGGCGCCCGGACCCGCCGGAGACTGGATGCGTGCGCTCAGGAGGCTCTGGGTCGAGGGCGAAGCGGCGATGGCGGAGACGATGTCGAGGCGGCCGTCGCGGTTCAGGTCGACCACCGCGACCGACCGCGCCAGGTAGCCGGTTCCCGAGGAGGACGAGGAGCAGGCGGAGAGGAGCACCGGGATCAGGGCCACGACGAGCAGGGCGGAGCTTCGGTCTCGTGACGAGGTAGGCATGTCGATGGATCCTAGCGCACCCGCCTGCGGTCCTCATCCGCGACTGGTGATACCTTCGGCCCGCAGGAATCCCACCCGACGAGGTCAAATCACACTGAACCACGCGGCGCGGCGGGCAGCACGGCAACCCGGAGGAGGAACGACCATGGTCGACGGCGATCTCGACTTCTCGATTCGACGGCTCGGGGAGTGCCGGATCCCCTCCCCGCTCTCCGGGGTCCGGTTCACCGGCGACGACGAGCACGTCCTCCACCACTCCCGGCTGGAGGAGATGCGGGGCTGGATCGCCCGGCGCGCCGATCCCCCGGCCATGGAGGCGGCGGGACCGCGGGAGCGGATCTTCTTCGACCCGTCGAGGATCGCCTGCGGGATCGTGACCTGCGGAGGGCTCTGCCCGGGGCTGAACGACGTCATCCGCGCGATCGTCATGAGCCTCCATCACCACTACGGTGTGCGGAGGATCCACGGGTTCCGCTTCGGCTACGAGGGGCTCGTCCCGGCGCGCGGGCACGAGCCCGTCCTCCTGACGCCCGACGGCGTGAACCGGATCCACCAGCAGGGCGGGTCCATCCTGGGCTCGTCTCGCGGCCCCCAGGACCCGGCGGAGATGGTGCGGAGGCTCGAGGAACTCGGCGTCGGCATCCTGTTCGCCATCGGCGGCGACGGCACGCTGCGGGGCGCGCAGAAGATCGCCGAGGAGGCGAGGCGACGCGGGCTCGACATCGCCGTCGTCGGGATCCCGAAGACGATCGACAACGACATCCTCTTCGTCCAGAAGACCTTCGGCTTCGAGACGGCGGTCGCCGAGGCCCGGCGCGCGACGTACGCGGCGAACACCGAGGCGGAGGCCGCGCGCAACGGGATCGGGCTCGTGAAGCTGATGGGACGGGACTCGGGGTTCATCGCGGCGTATGCGGCCCTGGTGGACGGCCACGTGAACTTCTGCCTCGTCCCGGAGGTCCCCTTCGCGCTCGACCGGTTCCTCCAGGCCCTGCAGCGGCGGATCGAGCGGAGGGGCCACGCCGTCATCGTCGTCGCCGAGGGCGCGGGCCAGGACCTGCTCGGGGCGCCGCAGGGGAGCGACGCCTCGGGAAACGTGAAGTACGGGGACATCGGCGTGTTCCTCCGAGACGCGATCAAGGGCCACTTCGCTCGCGAGGGCGTCGAGGCCAACCTCAAGTACATCGACCCCAGCTACACCATCCGGAGCGTGCCGGCAGGGGCCCACGACTCGGCCTTCTGCCTCCTCCTGGGGCACAACGCCGTGCACGCGGGCATGACCGGACGCACGGACATGGTGGTCGGGTTCTGGAACCACCAGTTCACCCACGTGCCGATCCCGCTGGCCGTGCTACGCCGCAGGACGCTGGAGCCCGACGGGGCGCTCTGGAGCAGCGTCCTCTCCTCCACCGGCCAGCCCAGGGATCTTCGCTGAGGTTGCTGCTCAGGCATCGAGCGACCTCGCGAGCTCTCGCAGCAGCCTCGCTCCGTCGCCACGCCAGGAGGAACCGTGCATGCAGGCCAGCGTCGTCGGTTCGCAGGCTGCGAGTCTCTCCGACGGATGGCCTGGTCGTTCGCGCACACGTTCACCCCGACGTTGCCCTGGACCGCCACGGCCTGCGGGGCGGTCTCCAGCCATTCGTTGAGTGCGCCCGACTCGTCCGGTTCCCAGTGGGTTGGAATCCGCGATCTCGTCGACCCGGGTGCCCGATGCAGCGTTCGTGGTTCCCATTCTTGGCTCATGCGGCGAACGCGACGGTCCCGCCAACGGGCATTTGGGGCGTAAACCGCCGATCCGCGAGGCCCTCGGGCGGGCGCCCGGCGGGTGCCGACACTAGGCTTGCCGTCCATGGCCCATGGGTTCAAGGCCCCCGACCTGGACCGCCCGGTCGACGAAGCCTCCGACCACGTCCTCGGCTCCCCGACGGCCCCCATCACGCTCGTCGAGTACGGCAGCTACGCTTGCCGCCACTGCCGTGCCGCCACCGAGACCATCGCCGAGCTGCGGTCCGAGTTCGGCCCCCGCCTGCGATACGTCTTCCGGAACCGGCCGCTGGCCACGAGTCTCGCGCGCCGGGCGGCCGAGCTGGCCGAGCGCGCCGGGGATCCCGATCGCTTCTGGCGCGCACACGTCGCGCTGATGACGCGCTCGGCGTCCCTCACCGAGGACGATCTGGAGGCGGTCGCCCTCGACCTCGGGCTCCAGGAGGGGGATGCACCCGGGGCCGCCGAGGGCCTGCAACGGGCGCGCGAGCGGGTGGATGCCGACATGGCGAGCGCGGAGGCCAGCGGCGTCGTCGTGACCCCGACGTTCTTCATCAACGGTCGGCGGTACGAGGGCCTGTGGGACCGGGCCGCCCTCGCCGAGGCGATGCTCGGGTCGCTGGGCCACCGGGTGCGATCGGCCACGCTCGATTTCGCACGATGGGCGCCCTCCGCCGGGCTGCTCCTGCTCGTCGCCACGCTGGTCGCGGTGCTCCTGACGAACTCCCCGATCGCGCCGCGGTTCGCCGGGCTGTGGGAACAGACCCTCGGCGTCACGGCCGCGGGCCGCGCGTTCGTCCTGACGCTGCTCCAGTGGGTGAACGACGGGCTCCTGACGGTCTTCTTCCTGGTGGTCGGTCTCGAGATCAAGCGGGAGTTCACCGTCGGGCACCTGGCTCGCCTCCGCTCGGCGGCCCTGCCGGTCGCGGCAGCCCTCGGGGGCATGGTGGTCCCGGTCGTGCTGTACAGGCTGGTGTTGCCCGGCGGGCCCTGGGCGCAGGGGTGGGGCGTACCGATGGCCACCGATACGGCCTTCGCGGTCGCCATCATCGTGATGCTGGGGAGCCGGGTTCCCGTCGAGCTCCGGGTCTTCCTGACGGCCGCGGCGATCGTCGACGACATCGGCGCCATCGTCGTCGTCGCCCTCTTCTACTCGGGCGCGCTGCACGCCGGGGCGCTCGTCGCAGCGGTCGTGACGACCGGCCTCCTAGCGCTGCTCAATCGCGCAAACGTCTATCGGGTGACGCCGTACCTGCTGCTCGGGCTGGTGCTCTGGGCGTGCGTGCACGAGGGCGGGCTCCACGCGACCCTGGCCGGGGTCGTCCTCGCGCTCTTCATCCCCACTCGACGGCCACCGGACCTTCGCGCGCTGACGGCGCAGGCGAGCGCGATCATCGCCACGGAGGCGCGCCGCAGCGCGGAGGTGCTCCGGCGCGGGCTGTCTCCGAATGCGATGCAGAGCCTCGACGCCATCCACGACCGGCTGGAGTCGCCCGCCGACCGGATGCTGCGGACCGTGTCCGTGCGCTCGAACTACTTCGTGTTGCCCCTCTTCGCTCTCGCCAACGCCGGCGTGGCGCTGAGCCCGGACCTGCTCCGTGGCCACGGCCCTCTGCAGCTCGCGATCGTCCTCGGCCTCGTGGTGGGAAAGCCGCTGGGCCTGGTGGCCGCCTCCGTCGCGGCCGTGCGGCTCGGGATCGCCGCCAAGCCCGAAGCCTACTCCTGGCGCCAGCTCGTGGGCGCCGGATCCCTGGCGGGCATCGGCTTCACGATGTCGCTCTTCATCGCCGGGCAGGCCTTCTCCGCTCCGTCCGATTTCGCCGCGGCGAAGGTGGCGGTCTTCGCGGCGTCCGTGATCTCCGCCGTGCTGGGCGTCGCGATACTGTGGTCCTCGAACCACTCCCCCCGGTGAACGACCCGGGGGCTACGGGCGCGCCTCCTCCCGACCGCCTTCGCGATCCCCGACCCTGGCCCAGGACCTGGCCGGCCCGGGAGTGACCTCCTCCTGGCTTTCCAGGTACTGGTGCAGTTGCTGCACGACGGCGGCTCCTTCCCCCACGGCCGCTGCGACCCGCTGCAGGGAGCCGAGACGCACGTCGCCCGCGGCGAAGACCCCGGGCATGCTGGTCTCGAAGCGCCACGGGCGCCGGGACAGGTGCCACCACTCAGGGTCGATGTCCGCCCCGGTCACCACGAAGCCCCGCGCGTCCCGCTGCAGGACTCCTTCCAGCCATCCGGTGTGGGGGAGCGTCCCGATGAGCACGAAGACGAGCCGGACCGGCACGACCTCCACCTCTCCGGTTGCCGAGTTCCTGACCGAGATCTGCTCGATCCGGTGTCCTCCCCTGGCGTCGACCACCTCCGATCGGAGGCGGACCTGCACGTTCGGCGAGTGGCGAATCTGCTGCACCAGGTAATCGGACATCCCCTCCTCGAGCGATTCGCCACGCACCACCAGGGTCACCCGCCGGGCGAAGCCGGCGAGGTGGACGACCGCCTGCCCCGCCGAGTTGCCGCCACCGACCACGGCGATGTCGAGGTCCTGCAGCACCCGGGTCTCGCCGAAGGTCGTGTAGAAGACGCTCCTTCCCTCGTAGCCCTGGACGCCGGGTGCCTCGAGCCGCCGGTACCGGGCCCCGGTGGCGATGACGACGGAGCGGGCCACGATCTCCCGTCCATCCGAGAGCCTGAGGACCCGGTGCGCCCCGTCGGCGCGGATCCCGACCACCTCGCGCGCGAACACGTACCGGGCCCCGAACAGCCACGCCTGCTGGTAGGCACGCTGGGTCAACTCCGCGCCTCCGATGCCGCGGGGGAAGCCCAGGTAGTTCCGGATGAGCGAGCTCGCTCCCGCCTGCCCGCCCACGACGTAGCGCTCCACCACGAACGCCCTCAGTCCCTCCGACCCCGCATACACGGCCGCCGCCAGCCCCGCCGGGCCCGCCCCGACGATGGCGACGTCGCAGCGGAGCTCGTGCGGGCCGCCGCCGATGGCGTCGGCGATCTGGGCGTTGGTGGGGTCGTACAGCGCCGAGCCGTCGAGCAGGATCACGATCGGAAGCGACCGCTCCTCGATCCCGTGCTCCTCCAGGATCCGGGCCGCGGCCCGGGTGCCCGCGGCGTAGAATCCGTGCGGCACGCCGTTCCTGCCCAGGAACTCCCTGATCTCGTTGGCCCTCGGCGAGTCCTCGTCCCCGACCACCCGGAGGAGCTCCATCGACGGGCGGTGAAGGCGGGTCCATTCGGCCAGGAACTCGCTCACCAGCGGGTACAGGTGGACCTCCGCCGGCGCCCAGGGCTTGTAGAGGTAGTTGTCGAGCTCGCCGAAGGCGCACGCCTGGAGGATGGTGCGGGAAGCCGACCGGTCCCCCCAGCCGACCAGGAGGGCGCGCTTCGCGTTCGGGGCGAGGACTCGCGCCCTTCCCAGGAGTTCGTTTCCCGGCATACCGGGCATCCACTGGTCGGCCACCACGAGCGCGATCTCCCCGCCGTCCTTCTGGATGCGGGCGATGCCCTCGAGGGCTTCACTCGCGGAGAGGAAGGGAACGACGCGATAGTCCGCGCCGAAGCGCCGGTTCAGCGCGTCGAGCATCGCGGCGAGCGCGGTGGGCTCGTCGTCCACGATCAGGATGACAGGTCGGTCGGCCATGGCGATCCCCCTCAATCCCCTCGATTCGGCCCCCATAGGCCAGGCCGTGCTGCGTGCGCGTCCCGGATGGGTCGGTCGCCGCCATCAGATTTTTTTCGCGCCGCCTGGTCATCGGCCGCGACTAGACGATCGCCGCATGTCAGGCCTCGACGACCACTGGCCGGCCCTGCCCTACGAGCGGCTGCGCGCGACGCTCGACACGCTGCACATGTACGTCCAGATCGCGGGGAAGCTGAAGCTGCGTACTCCGTTCCAGCCCGAATGGGCGAACGTCGCCCTCGAGCTCGGACCGCGTGGCCTCGGCACCGGCGCCATTCCCGCCGGCAAGGACTTCTTCTCGATCGAATTCGATTTCGTGAACCACGCCGTCGCAGTTGCGCACAGCGACGGGCGGACGGTTTCCTTCCCGCTCCGTCCACGTGCCGTGGCCGACTTCCTCGCGATCCTCCAGCGCACCCTCCAGGCGCTCGACGTCGATCCGTCGCTGAACCCGATGCCCCAGGAGGTGGCGCATCCCGTCGCGTTCGACCGTGATCGCCTGCACGCCACCTACGATCCGGAGGCCGCGAACGCCTGGTGGCGTGCCATGTCGAGCGTCTCGCGACCCCTCTCCGTCTTCCAGGGTCGATTCCGGGGGAGGACCGCGCCGCTGGGCTTCATGTGGGGCACGTTCGACCAGCGAGTGGTCCGCTTCGACGGGCGACCGTCAGGCCTCGAGGCATGGAAGGGGCTCATCCGGCGCGCAGCCATGGACGCGGGCCAGTACGAGGTCGGCTTCTGGCACGGACAGGACGCCTATCCCCGCGCCGCCCTCTATGCCTTCACCTATCCGAAGCCGGACGGGATCGAGTCCACGAAGATCGGGCCGGACGGCGCGAAGTGGGATGCCGCGATGGGGGAGCACCTTCTCGACTGGGACGTGGTGCGGGCCTCGCCCGATCCCGCCGAGGCGGTCCTGGAGTTCGCCCAGTCCACCTACGAGGCCGGATCGAGGGCGGCAGGATGGCCACGGGAGCTCGACGTCTTCGGCGCCATCGCCGCCGCGATCGAGTCCGCCGCCGGCGACGCGTCGAGACTGGCACCCGCCCTGGAGGCATGCCTGGGCAGGCGATTCCCCGTCGAGGAGGTGGCGTCCCGGCTGCAGGCCCTCGAGGCCGCCTACCTCGACCGGGGACCGGCGGCGCCGTGGCCGGAGTGGTGCGCGCGCCGGCTCGGTCGTCCCCCGGCAGATGTCATGGGAATGGTCGCCCCGGGGGCCTAGATTCACCGCCTGGGCACAAGATGCGTCCCCGTCCCGCCACCCTGGCCGTCGCCGATGCGCCCCCGACCGATGCGCCGGGCATCCGCGCGCGCTTCTTGCGGGACGTCCTCGAGGGGCTCGGTCGCCCCCGGAAGGCCATCCCCTCGCTGTGGTTCTACGACGCGCGCGGGAGCGAGATCTTCCGGCGGATCATGGAACTCGAGGCCTACTACCCGACGCGCGTCGAGCACGAGATCCTGGCGCTCCATGCGGCCGAGATCACCGCTCCTCTCGGCGGGGGCCCGTGCACGGTGGTCGACCTCGGGGCGGGCGACGGAACGAAGACTCGCCTCCTGCTCGCGCCCCTGCATGGCCGCTGCATCCGGTCGGCCTATGCGCCCATCGACATCTCGGATGCCGCCCTGGGAGACGTCTCCGCCAGCATGTCGTCGCTCTTCCCGCGCCTGCGGATCACGCCTGTCCAGGCCGAGTACTTCGACGGCCTGCGAGCCCTCCACCGGGCGGATGCCGGGACGCTCCTCGTGCTCTTCCTGGGGAGCAACATCGGAAACCTGGAGCGGGGCGAGGCCATCGACTTCCTCCGCTCGCTGCACGGGTCCCTCCGGCCGGGAGACCACGTGCTGGTCGGCTTCGACCTCTTGAAGGACGAGTCGATCTTCAGGGCGGCGTACGACGACGACGAGGGGGTGACGGCAGCCTTCAACCTGAACCTGCTCGCCCGCATCAACCGGGAGCTCGCCGGGGACTTCGACCTCGCGGCCTTCGAGCACGTCGCCACGTTCGATCCGGTTCGCCCCGCCATGGAGAGCTGGCTGCGCAGCCTCCGCCGGCAGCACGTCCAGGTGGCCGGAAGTTCCTTCCGGCTCGAGGCTGGCGAGTGCATCCACACCGAGATCTCGTGCAAGTACCGCGAGCAGGACATCGGCGAGTTCGCCGTCACGGCCGGGTTCGAGGAGGTCGCGCGGTACCGGGACCGGCGGCGGTGGTTCGTGGACGCGCTCTGGCGGGTCGGAAGGCCATGACCGAGCCGCCCGACCTCCCGGCACGGGTCGGGGCCGTGCGCGCGTTCACCGAGGGGCTCTGCGCGACGCTCGATCCGGAGGACATGGTCGTGCAGTCGATGCCGGACGCGAGTCCCGTCAAGTGGCATCTCGCCCACACGACCTGGTTCTTCGAGACCTTCCTGCTCGCGCCGAGGGTGCCAGGCTTCCGGCCGCGCGACGCCCGCTGGGGGAGCCTCTTCAACTCGTACTACGTCGCCGTCGGCCCGCGGCACCCGCGACCCGAGCGCGGCCTGCTCACGCGGCCCACCGTCAGGGAGATCCTCGACTGGAGGCACGCCGTGGACGACCGGATCCAGGCCTTCCTGGCCTCTCCGCGCGGCCGCGAGCCGGACGCGCTGGCGGTCGCCGAGCTCGGGCTGCACCACGAGCAGCAGCACCAGGAGCTCATCCTGACCGACCTCCAGCATGCCCTGTCCCGCAACCCGCTCGAGGTCGCCTACCGCCCGGTCCCGGTCGAGGGTCCGACCGAGGTTCCTGCGCTCCGATGGGTGGACCACCCCGGCTCCCGGGTGCGGATCGGCCACGAGGGCCGGGGCTTCGCCTTCGACAACGAGGGCCCGGCGCACGACGTGCTCCTGAGCCCCTTCGCGCTGGCGTCGCGCCCCGTGACCGCTGGCGAGTACCTCGACTTCATCCGGGACCGGGGATACGAGCGCCCCGAGCTCTGGTTGTGGGAGGGATTCCACGCTGCGCGCGCGGCCGGCTGGCAAGCGCCGCTCTACTGGGACCTCCAGGACGGCCGGTGGACCCGGTTCACGCTCCACGGCCGGATCCCGGTGGACCCGGGTGCACCGGTGAGCCACGTGAGCTGCTACGAGGCCGACGCCTACGCGCGCTGGGCCGGGGCCCGACTTCCCACGGAGGTGGAGTGGGAGGCGGTGGCCGCGTCCTCCGACGCGCTGGGGCAGTTCGTGGAGGACGGATGGCTCGTCCCGCGGCACACCGGCCCGTCGGCGCCCGTCTTTGGCGGGGCCTGGGCCTGGACCTCGAGCGCCCACTCGGCCTACCCGGGCTACCGGCCCGCCGCGGGAGCGCTCGGCGAGTACAACGGCAAGTTCATGGTGAACCAGCTCGTGCTGCGCGGAGGGTCCTGCCTCTCGCCGCGGTCCCACCTGCGAGCCACCTACCGGAACTTCTGGCATCCGCAGGATCGGTTCCAGATGACCGGGATCCGGCTGGCTCGCGATCCCTGACGAAGGAGGCCCCCGTGCCCAGGAGCACTGGAATCGACCCCACCGTGCCGCCCAGCGGAACCGGCTGCGCCGACTGCCTGGCCGGAGACGGGCCGGGCTGGTGGTTCCACCTCCGCCGCTGTGCCCTGTGTGGCCACGTCGGCTGCTGCAACTCGTCGCCGAGCCAGCACGCGACCCGCCACCACGAGAGGTCGGGTCACCCCATCGTGCAGAGCTTCGAGCCGGGGGAGGACTGGTTCTGGTCGTATCCTCGGGGGGAGATGGTCACGGGCGAGCCCCTTGCGCCGCCGACCCACCGACCCGTGGACCAGCCGGCCCCGGGGCCGCCGGGAAAGGTTCCCGCCGACTGGAAGTCGCGGCTCAATGGATGAGGGGCCAGGCACGGGGCGACCCCAACGAGTGGGGAGCGACGGTCGCGACCCCGTCGGGGTCATGGGCGCCCGGCCACCGGAGGGTCATCATGTCCCTCGACACGTCGAGTTCCCGGGGGTGCGACATGCAAGTCGAACAGGTGATGTCCCGTGAGGTGAAGGCCTGCAAGCCGGGCGATACGCTCGCTGCAGCGGCCAGGATCATGTGGGATCACGACATCGGCGCCGTGCCGGTCGTGGGGGAAGACGGCAGGCCCGTCGGGATCGTCACCGATCGCGACATCTGCATGGCGGCCTGCTTCACGAACCTCCCGCTGGCGTCGATGCCGGTGGGCGAGCACATGTCCCGGAAGGTCTTCTCCGTCGAGCCGGCGGCGAGCGTGGAGGCCGCCGAGCAGTTGATGGCCGAGAAGCAGGTCCGGAGGCTCCCCGTGGTCGGGTTCGAGGGCGAGCTGGTCGGCATGATCACGATGAGTGACCTGGCCAGGGCAGCCGTCGAGTCGCATCGCCAGGAGGTGGACCTGCGCCAGGTCGCGGCGACGATCTCGCGGATCGTCAAGGCGAGGCGGCCGGAGCTGGCCCTGGCCTGATGGCGCCCAGCCGTCGCAGGATCCCTGCCACGACGGCCGGATCGTCGCCGCCGGCTGCGCGGAAGTCGGGAGCCTCGGGCGGCTCGAAGGCGGCGCCGATTCCGGGGAGCGACGGCGCCTCGCCCCGGCGGGCCCTGGCGTAGAGCCCCTTCGTGTCCCGGCGCTCGCATTCCTCGAGCGGAACGTCCACGAACACCTCGAGGAGGCCCGGCCAGTGGCGGCGCGCCTCCTCCCGGTGGACCCGCCGGTTCGACGTCGCCGCCACGATGGCCACCAGCCCCTGCCCGGCGGCCAGGGCCGCGAGCCGGGCCAGGGTCCGGTAGAAGGCCGTGCGCGAGGCCTCGTCGAACCCTGGCGCAGGATCGAGGGCGGCCCGGACCTCGTCCCCGTCGAGCAGCAAGGACGGAATTCCCCCGACGCGCACCCGGGCGGCAAGGCTGCCTGCGAGCCTCGACTTGCCGGCAGACGGGAGGCCCAGGATCCACACCACCGCCCCCGTCATCGGAGGAACTCCGCCGCCGAGCCGGGGTCGAAGCGCACCGCCGAGAGCGCCCCCTCGGCCAGGCGAAGGATGCGATCGCGGGCCCCGGCGGGCAGTCGCGGATAGAAGCGCGGGCAGGCCACCACCAGGCACCGCCAGGCGAGCCAGGGCGCCAGCACCCCGAGCATCTCGTGGTCGCCGCTCCCCTGGAGGTAGGTCTCCCAGAAGACCTGCCAGAGCGGCCCGGTGCCCGACTCCCAGGCCTGGGGCCGCGCCGCCGAGAAGAAGAAGTAGTTCACGGCCATGGCGGTGACGTCGTCGGCCGGATCTCCCACGCAACCCCGGCTCGCGTCGAGCAGCGTGAAGCGGATCCCGGGCTCGAAGACCACGTTGAAGGGATGGTAGTCGCCGTGGATCCGCGCCAGGCGCCGCTCGCTCCCGCGAAGGCGCCAGCGCCAGGCCAGGCACGCCTCCTCGATCCTGCGAAGCCGTTCCGGCTGCGCGCCCGGGGTATCGGGAGGGTAGGCGTCGGCGATCCCGAATATCCCTTCGCCGCTGCCCAGGAGATCGCGGACGGCGCGCTTGTAGCGGTCCGGCTCGGAGAGCTTCTCGCGGTGGATGCGTACCGCGTGGCGCGCCAGCGCATCCGCTCGCGCCCGGTCCATGGCGTTGCAGTGCCCGTCGGCGGCGACGCGGCGGAGGTCGTCCGCGTAGGGCGATCCAGGAGCCCACTCCGTGAGGAGGTAGAACTCGCCCGCCTCGCCGAGGGGCAGGAGGCCACCGCCCTGGACGACGGCCCCGGTGTCGAGCGCGCGAACGTGGCCGGGCACCAGGGGGAAGGTGTCCCATTCGAGAAGCACCTCGGCGGCCCGGTCGGACCGCCGGTCGTGACCGAAGACGTCCGAGGTCACCGTCCGGAAGACGACGGCACGCTCGCTCCCCCCTGGCATGCGAAGGACCAGGCGCAGCGGTGCGCCGTATCCTTCCGCCTTCAGGGTCTCGGCCGCACCCGTGTCCGGTTCCAGCGCGACCCCGTCGACGATGGCCGATCCCGGGAAGAGCGAGGCGAGCCTCGCCTTCAGTCCCACAGGGATCTCCGGCACGGCCATCGATGGCACCCTGCACGAGTGAACCACAGTCGCCGGCGACGGGCGTGGAGGCACCCTCCTGGGGACCGGCCCTGATGGGGCCGTGGCCCCGTGCGCTCTCGGGGATGAGCAAGCTGGACAGGGAACCATCCAGCCCCGGGGGGTGTGTCATGCCGTTCAAGCAGATCCTGTTCCAATCGGCGGCACGGGAGAAGGTCCTCCACGGCGCGTCGCTCCTCGCGGATGCGGTCCGCGTCACCCTCGGCCCGAAGTCCAAGTGCGTCCTCATCGAGAAGCGGTGGGGGGCGCCGATCGTGTGCAACGACGGCGTCACCGTCGCCAAGGAGATCGAGCTCAAGGATCCCGAGGAGAACCTCGGCGCCCGGATGATGCGGCAGGCCGCCGAGAAGACGGGGGACGTCGTGGGCGACGGCACGTCCACTGCGACGATCCTCGCGCACGCCCTCTTCGCCGAGGGAGTGCGAAACGTGGTAGCGGGGTCGAGCGCTGTCGATCTGAAGAAGGGGCTGGATCGGGGCCTGAAGGCTGCGGTCGAGGCGGTTCGCAGGATCTCGCGCCCGGTCCAGAGCCTTCGCGAGAAGGCCCAGATCGCCACCGTCGCGGCCCACAACGACGAGGCCATCGGGAAGCTGGTCGCCGATGCGGTGGAGCGGGTCGGAAAGGACGGCGTCGTCACGCTGCAGGAGGCGAAGGGAACCGAGACGACCCTCGACGTCGTCGAGGGGATGCAGTTCGACCGCGGGTACCTGTCCCCGTACTTCGTCACCGATCCCACCCGGATGGAGTGCGTGCTGGAGGAGCCCTTCATCCTCCTCCACGACCCCCGGGTCTCGATCATGAAGGATCTCCTCCCGCTGCTGGAGCAGGTCGTCCAGCGCAGCAGGCCCCTCCTGGTGGTCGCCGAGGACGTCGAGGGCGAGGCCCTCGCAACACTAGTGGTGAACAAGATCCGCGGGACGCTGCACTGCGCGGCGGTGAAGGCCCCCGGGTTCGGCGATCGCCGGAAGGCGATGCTCGAGGACATCGCCGTGCTCACCGGGGGCCGCGTGGTGGCCCAGGAGCTCGGGAAGAAGCTCGAGAACGTCGGCCCCGACGACCTGGGGCGCGCGGAGCGGGTGGTGATCACGCAGGAGGAGACGACGATCGTCGGCGGCGGGGGCGACCGGAAGGCCATCGACGCCCGCATCGACCAGCTCCGGCAGCAGATCCAGGACACCAAGAGCGACTACGACCGCGAGAAGCTGGAGGAGCGCGTCGCCAAGCTGGCCGGGGGCGTCGCCGTAATCCGGGTCGGGGCGCCGTCCGAGGCCGAGATGAAGAGCCGGATGGAGGCCTTCGACGACGCCATCCACTCCACCCGCGCCGCGGTGGAGGAGGGCGTCGTGCCCGGCTGCGGCCTGGCGCTCCTGCGCGCCATCGACGCGGTCCAGGCGGAGGAGGCCACGGCGGAGGGCGACGAGAAGGTCGGGCTCCGCCTCCTTCGCCATGCCCTGGAGGCGCCGACCCGGCAGATCGCCGGAAACTCCGGCGCGGACGGGGGCGTCGTCATCGAGCGGATGCGTGCAGGGACGGGCAACCACGGATTCGACGCGGCGCGGTCCCGGTACGTCGACCTGGTGGAGGCGGGCATCATCGACCCGACGAAGGTCGTCCGCGTCGCGCTCGAGAATGCCGTGTCCGTCGCCGGCGTCCTCCTCCTGACCGAGGCGACCCTCACCGAGATTCCCGAGCCGAGGACGGAGCACGCGCCTCCCGTCGACTAGGGCTCTCAGCGCCGGCGCCCCCGGGTGCCGGTGACGAGCACCAGCGCGCGCGCCGCCCCCAGGAGGCGTTCGAGCAGGTCGCCGGTGAAGAGCGCGCTCCCCTCCGCCAGCACCAGGAGATCGGTCTCGTCCGTGGCCGCGAGGACCACCTTCGTCACCGGGCCTCGCCGCACCTCGAAGGACCACCCGACCCGCTCCACCGAGGCCTCGTGCGCGAGCGACTGCCGCGCCCGCGACGCGGCGGCCCGGAGCTCCGTCTCGAGCGTCTGGAGGTCGATCGCCCGTTCGGTGCCTTCCGGCAGCCGGATCTCCCGCGCCGGCGGGAGGCCCCCCAGCCGCAGCACGTTGACGTCCTCGACGAACAGCCCGGCCACCTCGACCGCCCCCAGCCGGCGCGCCAGCTCCGCCGCCGCCCGCGCAGCCTCGCGGCTGGGCGCACTCGCGTCGAGGGCCACCACCACGCGCCTTGCCGTCCGGGCGCTCACGGACGGGTCTCCGGGCCGGAGAACGCCTTGCTCGCGTCGGCCAGGGCACGGAGCCTCGCGTCCACCCGTGCGTTCACGCTGCCCTCGGACCAGGTTCCGCCAGGGAGGCATTGGCCGGCCGGGACGCCGGTGAGGATCTCGATGCCCTCGTCCACCGAGTCGACCGTCCAGACGTGGAAGCGCCCTGCCGCCGTGGCCTCCACCACGTCCGGCCGGAGCATGAGGTGGCGCTGGTTGCCGGCCGGGATCACCACTCCCTGCTTTCCGTCGAGGCCGCGCTCCCGGCAGACGTCGTAGAAGCCTTCCACCTTCTCGTTCACGCCCCCGATCGCCTGCACGCCTCCGTGCTGGTTCACGGAGCCGGTGACCGCGATTCCCTGCTGGACGGGGAGCTCGGCCAGCGCAGAGAGCAGGGCGTACAGCTCGGCGGAGGAGGCGCTGTCGCCCTCGACGCCCCCGTAGGATTGCTCGAACACCAGGCTCGCCCGCAGGGACAGGGGCCGGTCGGGGGCGAAGCGGCCACCGAGGAATCCCGCCAGGATCAGGACGCCCTTCGAGTGGATCGGGCCCCCGAGCTCAACCTCGCGCTCGATGTCCACCACCTCGCCACGCCCCAGCCTCACCCGGGCGGTGATCCGGCTGGGCCTGCCGAAGGACCATCCACCCAGCTGGACGACGGAGAGGCCGTTCACCTGACCGACCTGCGCGCCTGCCGTGTCGACGAGCAGGGTCCTCTCGGCGATGGCCTGGTGCATGCGCCGCCGGATCCTGTCCCGGCGCCGATCGGCCGCGTCCAGCGCGGCCTGCACGTCGGCGGCTCCCACCACCGGGTGGCTGGCGACCGCGGCGGCGTGGTCGGCCTCGCGGACCAGGTCGGCGATGTCTCGAACCCGGGTGGTCAGCTTCTCGCCGTCGTCCGCCAGCCGGGCCGCGTGCTCGACGACGCGGGCCACCGCCTCCCGATCGAACGACCGCAGCTTCTCGTCCCGCACGATGCCCGCCACAAGCCTGGCCAGGCGCGCATCCCCGCCGTCGGCCCGGGGAGCCTGGTCCTCGAAATCGACCGCCACCTTGAAGAGGCCGGCGAACTCCGGGTCGAGCTCGGTGAGGAGCAGGTGGAGCAACCGGTCGCCCACCAGGACCACCTTCACGTCCAGCGGAATGGGCTCGGGCTCGAGGGACCCGGCGCCGCCGAAGCCCAGGAGCCGCTCGGGGGGCTCGATGCGGATCTGCCTCGACCGGAGCGCCCGCTTGAGGTCGTCCCAGGAGAAGGGCTGGGCGAGCAGCCGTCGGACGTCGAGGACCAGGTACCCGCCGTTGGCGCGATGCAGCGCGCCTGCGCGGAGGAGCGTGAAGTCGGTCACCAGGGAGCCGAAGTGGGCCCGGTGCTCGATGCGGCCCACGAGGCCCGGGTGGGAGGGGAGATCCTCGTACACCACGGGTGCCCCGGCGAGCCCGGTGCGGTCGACCAGCACGTTGACCGCGTAGCGGCGAACCGCGGGAGCCTCCGACAGCGCCTTCCGGATCTGCTGGCCGACGCCCTCCTCGTTGCCTCCGGGGCCGTCCAGGAACTCGTGGACGTTCTCCACGACGTCGCGCCCGACGGTGTCCAGGTAGGCGACGACCTGGGGCAGGTGGGCCCAGCGGGCCCGCAGCTCGTCCACCAGGTGGCCCGCGACGCCGAGCGCCACCTCGTGGTTCATGGCCTTGACCTCCTCGCGGTGCTTCCGGTCCTGGACCGGGAAGGTGCGGACGAGGTCGCCCAGCGCCTCCTGGATGGTCTGGAGCTCGACGCCGATCCGCTGCCGCTCCTCCTCCGGGAGCTTGTGGAACGCATCGGGCTCGATGACCTCCCCGTCCTTCATGGGCGCGACGGCCAGGCCGAGCGGGGTCCGGACCAGGGCGACGCCGCGGGCCTGGGCCTTCCTCGAGAGATCCTCCAGGGCAGCCTCCCGCTCCTGCTCCAGTCGCTTGTGGAGAGCCTGGAGCCGGTTTCGGTACTCCTCGCTCTCGAACGCCGCCGGCACGGCCGCCTGCAACTCCTCGACGAGCGCACCCATGTCCCGGCGCAGCTGGACCGCGTTTCCGGCCGGGAGCTCGAGATGTCGCGGCCGCTGCGGATCCTCGAAGTCGTGGACGTAGCACCAGTCGGACGGGACCGGGGCCCGGGCGGCCTCGGCGCTCAGGACCTGGGACACCAGGCGGTGCTTGCCGACTCCCGGAGGCCCGAGCGCATAGACGTGATAGCCCTCCGAGCGCATCGAGGCTCCGAAGGTGAGGGCCTCCTCGGCGCGAGCCTGCTCGAACGGGCCGTCGAGGGGTTCCAGATCGGCCGTGGTCTCGAACGGGAGGCTGGAGGGATCGCACCGATGGCGCAGGCGTTCCGGGGGGAGTGGGGTGTTCGGCATGCGACCTCCTCACGCTTCCAGGATCGCCAGCACCGCGGCGTCGTCGAGGTCCGACCAGTACAGGTTGGCACCTATCGGCAGCCCTGCCCTGCCTCGCCCGGGGTGACCCTCATCGGTAGTCAGACCCGGAGCGTGTCCCTGGATCCGCGTAACCTGAACGTGGGCCTGTCCTGCCCGGTGAATTGTCGTCTGATGGGTCGAGCCACCGGCGAAGGAGGGGGGCGATCGTCCTGGAGCGGTGGGACGATCGCTGCCGGTGAGCTGGCGGCTGCGTCGTGCCTGGGCGCTACGCCCTGCCGTCTCGTCCGGCTCGGAACGGCTAGACCGCGTCCCGTTGCCGGCAGACGGCCGCCCGCTCCCTGGCCCGGTCGAGCCGTTGGGCCCGGAGGAGCCCGGCGCCGGCCGCCTGTGCTTCCGTCCGGAACCAGTGCCGGTGGACCGCGCCGTCGACCGCGACGCCCCAGCGGCCGTGGTCCTGCCACACCTTCACCTCGTGCTGCCCCACCCCAAAGACCGTCATCGTCCTCCCCCGCCACGTTCGTGCGCCGGGAGATAAGACTCCGGGAAGGGGCGATTGTGACAATCTTCCGAAGATCGCCTCGCTGTCAGGGCCCGTACTGGATGAAGCGCACCCCGATCGCCCAGACCGACATGGCGAGAAGGACGAGGTACGTCAACGCCGCGCCGACCGTGGACAGCGTGCTTTTTCCATAGAGGCCGGCCGCGTGCAGCGCGCGTCCCAGGAGCAGCGTCCCGCCGCAGAGGTGCAGGGTGAAGCGGCTTCCGGCGCCGGAGATCTCCAGCACGAGGAGCAGCAGGAGGCCGAGCGGAACCCACTCGGTGGCGTTGCCGTGGGCTCGCAGCGGCCGGACCAGTTCCGCCGGCACGTGAGCCTCGACCCCTGCGCGGTGGACGCCCCGCAGCCGGCTGACGTTCATGCCGAGCAGCGTGATGAGGAGGGCGTTGAGCCCGCCGTAGAGAAGCGTGACCGGAACGGGAACGGACGTCATGGAGCCTCTTGGGGGACGGGGTCTTACGAAGCGAGAGCCATCTCGAGCATGGTCTTGTGACGGACGTCCTGCTTCGCGAGCGCCGAGAAGAGCAGCTGGACGTCGATCTCCGCGGTCTGGGCCAGGACCTCGGCGTGAATGGAGCTGCAGTGCTGCTCGGCCGCCATCACGCGCCGGAGGAGGTCTTCACGGGGAGCTCCCTCGAAGTCGTCGCTCAGCTCCGCGACCATGGCCAGCAGCTCGGCGGCCATGGCGTCGAGGTTCTTCGCGATGCGTTCCGCGGTGTCCTTGGCCCAGGTCCCGGAGTCCTGGGTCCTGGCCAGGAGGCGGATGCGGTGGGCATGCTGCTCCTCCTCCTGTGCGAGGGTCCGGAACATCTCCGTCCTGGCCACGTCGCCGGCGTAGCGCTCGGCGAGACCGACGTAGATGTCGCGCATGAGGTGCTCGACCTCCACCGCCGCCTCGAAGCATTCCTCTGTGGTCATGGCTCTACCCCGTTCAGGTTGGGACAGCATAGCAAGTGATCCCGGGCTCCTTGCCGCGCGATCGGGGGACATCCCCGTCAGGGCTGCCGCACCGCGCCTAGCCTCGCTGTCAGACCCGGCGCTAGGCTTTGCCAATGGCACCCGAACCGACGACATGCGCAGGCTCCTGGCGCCCGGTTCCGCATCTCGAACCGGGCGATGGAATCGTCTGCGTCTTCTGCAAGCGACAGGTCTACCTGAGGCCTCCCCCCCTCGACCTGAGCAGCGGCCCCTGGCCCGGTGAACTGCATCCCAGGATCGAGCCGCACACCGTGGACGCGACGGCGGTCCGCGCCCACGTGGAGGTCCCCTGGTCGGAAGGGTGAGGGGGCCCTTAGGATGCACGCCCATGAACCTGCGCGCCGCGACCGTCCTCGCCTTCCTGCTCGCTTCTCCCCCGGTCCTCGCCACCCAGGTGACGGCTCCGGCTCCGGGCGCATCGGTGCGCCCCAGCGCCCTCGACCTGGTCTCCCTCCCCGAGGCCACCGGCGTCGCCCTCTCCCCGGACGGCTCCCGTGTGGCCTACTCGGTTCGCACCAGGACCTTCGACCCCGGGGCGAAGCCATCGCCCGACTTCGATCCCGCCAAGGCCGGAGATGCCGATCTCAAGGCCGGGTGGACCGTCGCCACCCAGATCTGGGTGGTCCCGGCGGCCGGCGGTCAGCCGCGCCAGCTCACCTTCGCGTCCGATCCTTCGTCGGGGCCGGTCTGGTCGCCGGACGGCGCCACGCTCGGATTCCTGCGGAAGAAGGACGGGAAGGCCCGGATCCACCTCCTCGGGCTCGGGGGCGGTGAGGCCCGCGTCCTCGACACCGGCGCGCTGGCGCCGCAGGCCCTCGCCTTCTCCCCCGACGGGCGCAGCGTGGCCTTCACGGCCACCCTCCCCCTCACCGACGCGCAGAAGCTGGCGAAGTGGGCCAGCGCTGGCGCCATCCGCTGGGAGAGGGAGTGGCAGCCCACTACCCTGCACGTCGTCGACCTCGCGGGCGGGAAGCCCTCGGCGGTGACCGGACCCGGCGTGAACGTGGTGGCCTTCGACTGGTCCCCGGATGGCAAGCGCTTCGCCGCGCTCCTCAGCCCCTCGAGCGATCCCTACGAGGCCTCGAACCTCCAGCGGCCCGCCATCGTGACGCCCCGGCTGGGGGCCGATGCCGAGATCCGCTGGCTGGAGGAGAAACCCCGCTCGGCGGACGGGGTGCGCTGGTCGCCCGACGGGAAGCACGTCGCCTACGCACTCGGCGTGGAGACGCTCTCCCTCCACAACCACCTCGTTGTGCGTGAGGTGGACGGCGAGGGACGCTGGAACGCCGCGGCGCGGCTCGACCCCACCCTCTCCGGCTTCGCCTGGAGCAGGGACGGTTCGCTCCTCGCGCTCGTCGCGGAGCGGACCACCTCCCGGGTCTACCGGCTGGCCCGCGACGGATCCTCGGCCCGCGACACCGGCTTCAGCGGGAGGGTGATCCGCCCGCCCCTCTCGTCCGACCGCGACGGCACGCGCCTGGCCTTCCTCTCGTCGACGCCGGACGACCCCTGGAGCCCCACGCTGCTCGATTCACGGACCGGCCGGGCCACGGTGATCGCGGCCGTCGCTCCCGAGGCCGCGAGGTGGCCCCGGACCCGCACCGAGGTCTGTCTCCTGGAAGAACGAGGCCGGCCAGGCCATCGAGGGCATCCTCACCCTCCCCGCGGACTCGCCGAAGGGGGCCAAGGTCCCGCTCTGGGTCTTCCCGCACGGCGGCCCGGACGACGTCTCCCAGCTTTCCTGGTCCAGGTGGACACCCTCCATCGTCGCGAGGGGATTCGCGGTGTTCCAGCCCAACTACCGGGGAAGCACCGGCTACGGCCGGGATTTCTACGCGGCGAACCGCGGCCGCCTCGGCGAGGTCGAGTTCCAGGACATCGAGAGCGGGGTCGATGCCCTCATCGCGGCCGGGCGGGTCGACCCGGACCGGCTCTACTACGGGAGCTGGTCCTGGGGCGGCTACCTGACCGCCTGGACCATCGGGCACACGCGCCGCTACCGCGCGGCGGTGGCGGGCGCCGCGGTGGTGGACACGGTGAGCCAGTACGCCCTCTCCGACATCAACCACGGCGCCGCCGGGGAGTGGGAGTTCATGGGGAATCCGTGGCAGCAGGACGGCCACGCACGCGCGAACCCCGTCTCCCACCTGCGCAACGCCCGCACACCCACGCTGGTCCTCCACGGGCAGGCCGACGACCGCGTGCCCTTCTCCCAGGGGCAGATCCTCTTCCGCGCGCTTTCAGACGTCGGATGCGAGGTCGAGTTCCTCGCCTACCCGAGGGAGCCCCATGGCTTCCAGGAGCCGGCCCACTGGGTCCACATGCTCGATTCCTGGGCAGACTGGTTCAACCGCCACGGCGGGTGACCGGGCGAGGCGCATGCTAGGGTGCCCCTTCCCCGAACCCGGAAGAGGGTCCATGTCCAGCATCGATCTCATCGGCGGCGAGAAGGGCGGTGTCGGCAAGTCCGTCGTCGCCCGCCTCGTCGCTCAGCACTTCATCAACCAGGGGAAGCCGTTCGTCGGCTTCGACTCCGACCGCTCCCACGGAGCGCTCCTGCGCTTCTACGCCGGCTTCGCGTCGCCGGTGATCGTGGACCGCACCGAGAGCCTCGACCGCATCGCCGAGGCGGCGGCCGACGGTCCGGACCGGCGCGTTCTCGTCGACCTGGCCGCCCAGACCCAGGAGCCGCTGGTGCGCTGGCTCGACGAGTCGGCCTTCCTCGACCTCGCATCCGAGCTCGCCATCGAGGTCCGCTACTGGCACGTCATGGACTCCGGCCGCGACTCGGTCGACCTGCTCCGCGCCCTGCTCGACCGCTTCGGAGATCGGCTCGGCTACGTGCTCGTCCTGAACGAGCTGCGCGGCGACGACTTCTCCACCCTCGACCGGTCCGGGGAGCGGGAGCGCGCCCTCGGGCTCGGCGCCCGCATCGTGCGGTTGCGTCGCCTCCAGGACGCGGCCATGCGAAAGATCGACGCCGGCAGCGCCAGCTTCTGGGCCGCCGCCAACGGGACCAGCAAGGATCCGAACGGTCTCGGGCTCATGGAGCGGCAGCGCGTCCGCGCCTGGCTCAAGCACGCCTACGCCGAGCTGGACGCCGCCCTCACGCCACCGGCGCCGTGACCGGGGCCTGAGCGGCCTCGGAGACGAAGGGCACGACGCGGCTTCGAAGGAAGGCCACCACCTCGGCGTCGCTCCGCGCGGGCGCGCCGGGGAGGCGAACGAAGGCCCTGGCCAGCCGCGGCCAGTTCCCGGTCATCAGCAGGAACCAGACCTGGAAGAAGTCCACTCCCTCGAAGACGACCGCGTCGTTGCGGACGTACTCGGCCAGGTTTCGCTCGAACTCGGCCGGGTGCTCCGTCCAGTGGCATCGGGGGACGACGTGGTGCACGGCGTGGTAGCCGTCGTTGAAGCAGCGCCGGTTGTAGCGGGTGCCCACGCAGGTGATGCTGGCGCGCAGTGGATTCTCCGGCTGCTCCGAGCAGAGGAAGGCATGCTGGGCCCAGTTCCCGGCCATCATCATGGTCCTCATGACGAGCAGGGGAAGCAGGAAGACCACGAACGTGGCCGCCGGGTTCACGAAGAGCAACACGGCCATCGCCGTCCAGTAGATTCCCTCCCCCAGCACGATGCGGCGCAGGAGCTTCCGCTTGCCGCGCCGGGAGAAGTACCGGCCCAGGTCCACCACGCCCACGGTCATGAAGCGCCCCCAGTACCGGAGCCAGTCGCCCAGGCGGTCGCGCCGGAAGCGCATGGTAGAGCTGAGGTCGTCCGGGAGGTTCTCCTCCACGTGGTGCATGCCCATGTGATGGGCGAAGTAGGTCTCGGGGGTCTGTCCGAGGAAGGGGGAGAGCACCCACGGGATGATCTGGTTCGCCAGGCCATGGCCGGGCTTGAAGAGCTGCCGGTGGGACGTGCAGTGGAGCATCAACGTGAAGCGGTCCACCAGCCCGGCGAAGAGGGCCACCCCGTAGATCGGGGCGAGCCACCAGAACCACGATCCTGCGAAGAAGAGCCCGACCCCGGCCACGGCCAGCGCTCCGCACTGCATCATGAGCGCGACGAAGGCCACGTCCCGCGGGTCGTTGAGCAGCGGGGCCGCCCATCGGGCGTACCACGGGCTAGGAGCCACGCGAGGGTCGGGAGGGGACACGGAAGGGTTCAGCAGGTGCGGGGCCCCGTCAGGCGACCCGGGGAACCAGCCCCTCGGCCCGCTCGAGCAGCGTGCGGAGCTCGGTGGTCGGCTCGCGGGATCGGTCGCCGTGCTTCTCGGCGCGGCGGAGCTTGCTGACCGCCTGCGCGAAATCGGCGTCGGCGAGACCCCGCTCGACCAGGATCGCGTCGAGCCTGCGGATGCGTCCCTTGAACTCGCGGAACTCGTCGTTCATCGCTTCCTCCGGGACTTGTCCTTGGCTTCCTTGGTGACCTTCTTGGAATCGCCGTCCACCGCCTTCGTACGCTTGGCCGCAGCAGCCGGACGTCGGGCACCCGTCGCGTGCAGGAAGACCTCTACGTCGACGAGGTCCTTCGCTCCGCTGGGCTGGAGCTTCTCGAGGAGCCGCGCGGAGAGATCCCGGAGGCGCGAGTAGGTGGCCCAGTTCGGGGACGCCTGGTACTGGAGATCGCAGCCGAGCCGGCTCGCCCCGCCGCTCGCCGAGCGGGGGATGAGCACCATCTGGCGAGAGGGAACCGCCACGAACGGGTAGAAGGTGGCCATTGGCCAGGCCGCATCCGGAGGCAGGCCCAGCGCGTTGCTCGCGGCGCAGAGCTTCTCGAACCGTGCACGCGCCGGCGAGGGCACGGAGAGGTAGCCGAAGAGGGCGTCGAAGTAGTGCCGGACCACGTCGCCGGGCTCGAAGGCCTCCTCGAGGTCCTCCAGCTCGACCATGCCCGGGATTCCCTCGGAGTGGGCGGCCACGCGCAGGGCGCGGCGGCTCAGCTCCCCGTAGTTGCCGTCCTCGAGGTACCGCTCCCCCTGGCCGTTGCCGAAGACCTCGACCCACTCCGCGCACGCCGCGCGCCAGCGTGCGCCACGCTCCCGGCGCACGCCGCCCGCACGGACCGCGGGCACCTCGGTGAAGGCCTTGGGGTGCTCCTCCAGGAACAGTGCGACCGCCTCGTCCTGGCTGATGAAGTTCGCGGCGAGGGCGTAACGTCCGGAGACGGCGTCGAGGGCGAAGGATGTCAGCCCCTCGAGCCAGGCGTTCGGCTCGAGGTCGTCCCGGGTCAGGAACGGGCTCACGGCAGGCCAGCGGAGCTTGGCGGCGTACCGGGTGTCGCTGCCGGGGAAGAACACGTGCAGGGCGTTGGCCTCGATGGCCACCACCTTGCCCATTCCCAGCGAACGGTGCTTCACCAGCGATCCCGTCGACATCTCTTTCATGGCCGCCTCTTCTCCGTAGGCGACCGTTCGGAGCGAACGGAAGTCGTCGCGAAGTTGTGGTCTGTTGTACCCCCGACCGGGGTTATTGGATAGGCCCCCCCTATTCCACCCAGTCGGCCACGAACCGGTTCGTTTCCCCTTTCCTCGAGCCATTCCGATTGGACGCCAGCACAAGCTACCTTCCATCCGGAGTGAACATTCGAAATCTATTCAACCCATCGTAAGCCATGACTTTTCCCATACCCGTACCGCCCCACGGGATCGCCAACGTCGGACGAGGAGATGATCCGCTTGCCATGGTCGGAGAGGCAGCGCAGGCGGCGATGAGGATGGGGCCACCAGGAGCCGGACTCATGCATTTGCGGCCATCCCGGGCCCTCTTGGGTCTGGCACCCAACCGCGCAGCCCATGGTCCGGCCCGCCGATGGACCATGGCCGGACGGACGGAGGGCACGCCATGGAATCCAGCGAGACCCCGCAGCGGACCGCCGCCCGGAAGGCAGCGGACGAGCTCCAGGCGCTCGTGCGCACCGACACCCTCTTCGGGGACCTGTACCTGCAGCGCGCCCGGGAGCTCCTGGGAGTCCACCTGGGCGAGGCCGATTTCCGCGCCCTCTCCCGCGCCCAGACCGAGGCCGACCTCCTCCCCGACCGGATCCGCGGCGCCATGGGAATCCAGGACTGGAAGGTGGTCGAGGAGCTCAGCGCCCGGCTCGCCACGCTCAAGCGCCGCCTCCAGGAGACGCAGGAGATCCGGGCGGTCGCGCAGAGGGTCTACGACCTCGATGAGGTGCTCATCGACCCCTTCTCCCCCGGGCTCCGGGCGCTCGCGGGTGTGCCGGCGAGCGGGCTCTCCGGCCTGCGGGACGCGGGGCTGCGACGGCTCGACCAGCTTCGCGGGCTGGACCCGGGCTGGGGCGAGTTCTACGCGTCGCGTGAGAGGAGCCTGCGGGGCGCGCCGGTGGGCGCAGACGAGGAGGGGCCCACGACCCAGGGAGGGAGTTCCCAGGACCTGGAGGCCCAGGCCCTCCAGGCTCTCGCCCGTGGGGACCTCAAGACCGTGCAGGAGATCTCGGCCCGCCTCCAGAAGGCCTCCGGAGCGGTTGCGGCCGCGACCCCGGGAGGTCTCCGGCACGACGGACTCGCCCACAACCTGACCCACGTCTTCCCGGACCCGATCCTCCAGTCGGCCGGGCGCATCGGACTCGCACCGGTCCACATGGAGTCCATCCGGCTCGACGTGGAGGACCTCTTCCGGAACGCCTGGCGGCCTCGCGCCGCGGGAGCCAACGGCGAGGCGGGCGGACCGGTCCGCCTCACCGTCTCCCTCCCGACGGACGTGCCGGAGGCGCTCCGCGACCACCTCGAGATGTATCTCGACCGCCCGTTCGTGAACTCGGCGGGCGGCCGGTACCTGCCGCCGCTCGGCGACGAGGACCTGCTGGTCGAGGACTTCGACGACCCGGCCCCGGGCTCCCCGCCGGTCAACCTCCCCCTCCTCGAGTTGCTCGGACTCGACCGGCGCGCCGGCCTGAGCCGGGTCCGGATCGAGCGCGCCCTCCTCGCGAACGGGATCCGCGTGGTCGAGAAGGCCGGCCTGGATCCGCGGGAATTCCGGCTGGTCTGCATCCCCCCCGACGTCTACGTGCGGGTCGGCATGAGTCGCGGCTGGGGGACGCAGCCGCAGTGGACCCACATGGACGGGTTCATGCTCCAGAACCGCAAGTGGCTCGCGCTCGCCGGGGGCGACTCCCGATTCGGCGGGGTCTTCGACCTGGTGGGTCTGGGGAGGGAGAACGACCTGGAGAACCTCACCGCCCGGTTTGCGGTGGTCCAGCGGCGGCGCCTCTCCGCCTGGCCGGTGCCGGCCCCGGAGTCGCGCTAGAATCGGGCATGCCTCTCCGCCGCCTCCTCGTCGCACTCCCCCTGCTCGTCCTCCCCCTCCTCGCGACGACAGCGATCGCCGAGCCGCCCCGGAACACCCTGAAGAGGGGTACCCCCGTCGACCCGCTGACCCGGTACACCTGGCTGGGCGAGCTGGCCGGGTCCTGCTGGCGCGGGACCACCGCAGAAGGGAAGCCGGCCGACACGCAGTGTTACACCAGCCAGTACGGCCGCTTCCTCCGCGGGACCATCCGCATCCAGTTGCCTCGCGGGGACAAGGTCGTCGACTTCGAGGGCGACTCGGTCTTCGCCTGGGACCCGAAGAGCGGGAACCTCGAGATCTTCTACTGGGCCAGCGACGGGTCGTTCCGGAGGGGCGAGGCCACGCTCTACAAGGGCGTGTACCGGTTCCAGGACCGAACCCGGGACGGCTCACCACCGGTGAAGCGGACCATCTGGAGGCGCCAGGGGCCCGATGCCTTCGAGGTGACGGTGGAGCACCGGGACGGCGACCGGTGGGTGGGCGTGAAGGTCGTGACCTACGAGCGCCTGAGGCCGTAGCGCCCGGGTACCCTACGCCATGCGTTTCCAGCGCCCGAGAAGCAGGTGAAGTGGGACCTCCACCATCGGGCTTCCGCCGGCGTCCGACGGGAGGACGCGCGCACCCGCCGGGACGTCGGGACCCAGCCCGACGACGGCGAGGGTGGCGGTGTTGCCCTTCACGGCCCGCAACCTCCCGATGACGACCCGGCCGTTCCGGTGGCTCCAGACCAATCCTACCCAGCTGCCTCCAGGTTCCACGATTCCCCCCTCCGACGGCTCACTGCGACCGCGAGTGTATCGGCGGGTCACCCTGCGGAACATCCCACGAGGGGGGTGCAAGCCCGGGACCCACATCGGCGCCCACTTGCCTCCACGGGGGATTAGGACTCGCCCATGCGAACCGTCGCCCTCGCGCTCATCGCCCTGGTCGCACTCCTCCACTTCTACTTCCTGGTCCTGGAGATGTTCCTCTGGCGCACCCGGGCCCGGCAGGTCTTCCGGATGAGCGCGGAGAAGGCGGAGGTGACCGCCCAGCTGGCGGCCAACCAGGGGCTGTACAACGGCTTCCTGGCCACCGGGCTCGTCTGGGCGCTCCTCTCCGGACCGGACCAGCTCGTGCCCCGGGCGACGTTCTTCCTCCTCTGCATCTTCGCCGCGGGCGTCTACGGGTCGGTCTCGGTCCAGCGCACCATCCTCTACGTGCAGGCGGCCCCGGCCGCGGTCGCGCTCGTCGCCCTCTGGATGGGCAGGTGAAGGCGCCTTGAGCCCGCTCGCCCCTTTCGCGATCCTCTGGGGCCTGGCGGGCCTGGCCGCCCCACCAGCCCCACCGGAGCCGCTGGCCGCGGACGTCTTCCTGCTTCCCGGCACGTTCGCCCGGGGCGCGCAGCCGGACGGCAACACGGTCGTCATCCGGGCGCCCCCGGGATTGCTGGTGGTGGACACGGGCCGCCACAGCGGGCACGCGCAGTCGATCCTCGACCTGGCCTCCGGATGGGAACAGCCGGTCGCCGTGGTGGTGAACACCCACTGGCATCTCGACCACGTGGCGGGTAACCCGGCCATCCGCCGGGCCCACCCCGGGGTCGAGGTGGTGGCGAGCGGCGCCATCCGGGAGGCACGGAGGGGATTCCTCGCCGGGTATCGCGAACAGCTCGATTCCATGCGGGAGAAGGCATCGGATCCGGAGGCCCGCCGGCGGTGGACGGAGGAGATCGAGCGCATCGACGCCGGGGCAGCGCTCGAGCCCGACCGCACGATCCGCGCGTCGGCGACGCTCACCCTGGCCGGCCGTCGCGTCGAGGTCGGCCTCGCGGACACGGCCGTGACCGCCGGTGACGTGTGGCTGTTCGACGAGGCGTCGGGCGTCCTCGCGGCCGGGGACCTCGTGACCCTGCCGGCACCGCTGCTCGACACCGCCTGCCCCGCGGGGTGGAAGGCGGCCCTGCGCCGGCTCTCCGACGTCCCCTTCCGCATCCTCGTTCCCGGGCACGGCAGGCCCATGGGACGGATGGAGTTCGAGCGCTGGCGCACGGGATTCGAGCATCTCCTCTCCTGTGCCGCCTCGGATGCCCGGGAAGGGGCCTGCATCGACGGATGGGTGGCCGACCTGGGCCCTCTCCTCCCCGAGGGGGAGCGCCGCTTCGCCCGCGAGCTGCTCGGCCACTACGTTCCGGAGGTGCTGCGAGCGCCTCCGGCAAAGGTCGCGGCCCGATGTGGCTCGGGACCCCCACCGTCCCGCTGAGGGGCCGGCGCCGGACGGAGCAACGACCCGGCCACCATTCCGAGCAAGGCGGCCAGCAACCCGGCCAGCTGCGGCGGCCAGAAGCCCCGCGGTGCGGCGGCCTCCAGGAGGACCCAGGTCGAGATCCCCGCCCCGATGGAGAACAGCGCCCCGCCAGTGCTGGCCCTTCGCCACCAGAGCCCAGCCGCCAGCGGGACGAATGCGCCCACCAGGGTGACCTTGTAGGCGTCCCCCACCATCTCGTAGATGCTGGCGCTCGACCGCAGCGCGAAGGCCACGACCCCTCCGGAGAAGAGGAGCAGCACCCCACGCATGGCCCGGAGAAGTTGACGGTCCGTGAGATCGGGACGCAGGAACCGGCGGAGGACGTTCTCCGTGAACGTGACCGAAGGTGCGAGCAGGGTGCCGCTGGCCGTGGAGAGGATGGCCGAGAGGAGCGCCCCGAAGAACAGGATCTGGGCGAAGATCGGGGTGTGGCGCATGACCAGCAGGGGGAGGATGTGCTGCGGGTCGGTTCGGACGTGCTCCTCGACCAGCGCCGGATCGATGATCGTCGCCGACCAGGCGAGGAACATGGGAACGAAGGCGAGGAAGAAGTAGGCCACGCCCCCCAGCACCGTCGCCAGCGCCGACATCCGCTCGTTCCTCGCCGACGTGATCCGCTGGAAGACGTCCTGCTGCGGGATCGACCCGAGCATCATGGTGACGGCGGCGCCCAGGAACCACAGGACGTCGCGTGGAGTGGCGTCGGGAAGGAATCGCAGCCTGCCGGCCCGCTGCGCGTGGGCCACCACCTCGCCGGCCCCGCCGGCGGTCCCGCCGAGGAACCAGGCGAGGTAGAGCAGTCCGGCGACGATGAGCAGCATCTGCGCGAAGTCGGTCCAGGCCACCGAGAACATCCCTCCGAACAGGGTGTAGACGACCACCACGGCGGCGCCGACGACGATGCCCGCTCCCGGGGAGACGAGTCCTCCCGACACGAGGTTCATCACCATCCCGAGCGCGACCAGCTGGGCCGCCACCCAGCCCAGGTAGGAGAATACGATGACGAGCGCGGTCAGCATCTCCACGCGCGGCCCGTACCTCCTCCGGAAGAAGTCACCGATGGTGAGGAGGTCCATCCGGTAGAGCCGCGCGGCGAAGAACACCCCGACCAGGACCAGGCACGCCGAGGAGCCGAAGGGATCCTCCACGACCGCAGCCAGGCCGCCCTCCACGAAGCGCGCCGGGATCCCCAGTACCGTCTCCGAGCCGAACCAGGTCGCGAAGACCGTAGCCACCACCACGTGGAGCGGGAGGGATCGCCCGGCCACCGCGAAGTCGCGGGCGCTGCGGACCCGCCGGGCGGCCCAGAGACCGATGGCCATCGAGCCGATGATGTAGAGGCCGACGAACCCGGCGAGCACGGGGGGAAGAGTATCCAAGCCCGACCCGTGCGATAAGGGGGTCGTGACCACCTTCGCAGACCTGAAGCTCTCCGAGAAGTCCCTGCATGCCCTCGACCGCGCCGGCTTCGAGCACCCAACGCCCATCCAGTCCCAGGCGATACCCCCGGCGCTCGCCGGCAAGGACGTCATCGGGACCGCGGCCACCGGCACCGGCAAGACCGCCGCCTTCCTCTTCCCCATCATCGAGCGCCTGGCCGGCAAGACCGGAACGCGGGCGCTCATCCTCGCCCCCACCCGGGAGCTGGCTCTCCAGATCGGCGAGGAGCTGGAGCGCTTCGGCAAGACGGCGCGGGTCCGTGGGGCCGTGGTCATCGGCGGCGTGGGCATGGCGCCGCAGACCCAGGCCTTCCGCGACCGGCGCGAGGTGATCATCGCGACGCCCGGCAGGCTCGTGGATCACCTCCAGCAGCGGACGGCCCGGCTCGACGACGTCGAGGTGCTGGTGCTCGACGAGGCCGACCGGATGCTCGACATGGGCTTCAAGCCCCAGCTCACGCAGATCCTCCAGCGGTTGCCCAGGGCGCGCCAGACGCTCCTCTTCTCGGCCACCATGGGAGGCGAGGTGGCCGAGTTCGCAGCCACCCACCTCAAGGACCCGGTGCGGGTCGAGGTGGTGCGGAGCGGGACCACCGCAGCCCGGGCCGAGCAGCAGGTCTTCCTGGTCTCGCAGGAGGAGAAGGTCCCCCTCCTCCTCGCCCTCCTGGCCAAGGACGGGCTGTCCACCCTGGTCTTCACCCGCACCAAGCGTCGGGCCGACCGGGTCTGGAAGGCCGTGGCACGGGCCGGCCACAAGGCCGCCCGCATCCACGCCGACCGCACCCAGGGGCAGCGGCGAATGGCCCTCGACGGGTTCAAGGACGGGACCTACCGGGTGCTGGTGGCCACCGACATCGCGGCCCGCGGCATCGACGTGGCCGAGATCGGCCACGTGGTGAACTTCGACCTTCCCCACGTCGCCGAGGACTACGTCCACCGGGTCGGGCGCACGGCGCGCGCCGAGGCGACCGGCCGGGCCTCGGCCTTCTCCTCCCCCGAGGAGACCTCCCTCCTCCGCGACATCGAGAAGCTCACCCGCAAGGCGCTGCCCCGCGCCGAGGTTCCCCGCGAGGAGCAGGCATTCCAGGCGGAGGCGGCGCGCGCCGCCGAGGGACGGGCCAACCAGGGAGTCCCTCCGCACCGGCGCCCGGGAGCAGGCGGTCCCAGCCGGCGCCCGGAGTCGGCTCGCCAGCGCGGAGCCGGACACGGACACGGCCACAACCGCGGAGCCCACACCCCGCGTGAGGCGACCTCCGGAGATGCCGCCCAGGGAACGCCACGAAAGGCCGTCTCGCTCGGGTCCTGGAAGCCGAAGCGGCGGTAGTCTCGAGCTGCTCCTACGGGACGAGCGGGCGACCGTCTGGGCCGAGGTGTCCCGGTGGCTCCGGGCGCACGTCGTTCCCGAGATGCAGGGGCGGCTCCTGGCCCGAGAGCTGCGTGGTCCGCAGCGCGGTCGCGAGGTTGAACGGCTCGGCCGTCGAGGCGTCGACCGTGTAGCCGAGGTCCTGGAACGAGCCGATGGTGGTGGCGCTGAGCGGGTTCACCCCCTGGTCCAGGTACCCGGTCATAAGCTCGTGGTTGAAGACCGACTCCCGCCAGTGGCTGTCGGCGGTGCCGGCCCCGCCCCCTGCCTCCACCGGCACGGGAGTGCCGGTGTAGAAGGAGCCGCCGTTCAGGGTGGCCAGGTAATCCCGTGCCAAGGGTCCGGTGAAGTACGGATCCAGCGTCCCGGCCCCGGACAGGACGCCGAGCTCGGTCCAGATGGTGCCGAACCCGATCACGTGCATCATCTCGTGGAGGATCACGTACTCGAGCCGACCGGACGCCTCGAGCGCGGCGAGGTCGGCGGTGTCGAACATCATGTGCCCAAGCACCGGCAGCCTGCTCGTGGACCGGACGAAGCAGGGCCCCGCCTGCCCGAGGATCTCGCCCACCCCGTCGATCGCCCCGACCTCCGCCAGTATGAGGACGTCGTCGACGTCCTGCGAGACGCCGCTGCCGCCGCAGCTCGCCAGCTCCGCTGCGCTCAGGCTGACGTTCTGGCCCGGGATGTCCCCGACGACGAATTGCTCGATCCGCTCCTTTGCGTTCACGAAGGCACGGGCCTGGGAGTCCGACATGGGGGAGATGAAGCGCAGGGAGATGTCGAAGTGCGCGAGGGGAGCCCGCGAGAGGCCCGCGAAGTCCACGGTCACGCCGGGCATCGAGCCGGCCGAGGCCCGGACTCCCTGATCGCCGGCGGGGCCGAAGACCCACGTCGCCGCGCGGGCCACGCCGTCCACGCCGGTGGTGGCCGAGCCGCCCGTGATGGCGCCACCGCCCGCGGTGACCGTGAAGGTGACCGTCACGCCGGGCACGGGGTTGGAGCTCGCGTCGAGCACCCGGACGGCCGGCGCCTGGACGACGGGAAAGGACGGCGGACCGGTCTGGCTCAGCACCGCCACTGGCTCCATCTGCGTGGGGAGGCTTCCCGTCGCGACCACCGTCACCAGGGCCGTCCCGGAAACTCCCTCGCTCGTCGCCGCGATGGTGGCCTCTCCCGCCGACTCGGCGGTGACCAGGCCCGAGGCGGAAACCGATGCGATGCTGCTCGCGCTCGAGGACCAGGAAACCGAACGCCCGGCGAGCACGTTGCCGGCGGCGTCGCGAGCCACGGCCGTGGCCTGGGTGGTCTGGGCCACGGCGAGGGGCGAAGACAGCGTCACCGCCACGCTGGCGACCGACGCCGGCGTGACGCTCACGCTGGCGGAGCCGGCCTGCCCCTCGCTGGTGGCGACGATGGTCGTCGTCCCAGCTCCCACCGCGGTCACGAGCCCGGTGGCGGACACGGTGGCAATGGCGGACGACCCGGAGGACCAGCTGATGGAGCGCCCCGTGAGCACGGCTCCGGCCCCGTCGCGGAGGACCGCGGAGGCCGTGGCCGACTGCCCGACGACGAGGGCCGACGAACTCAGGGTCACGGTGACCGTGGCGACCGAGGGTGGACTGCTGTCCGATCCCCCGCACGCAGTTCCGAGGACTGCCAGGAGAAGTGCCGCGGGTGCGAGGTTCTTGCGCAAGCTGGGCTCCGGAGGGCGAGGTACGGGGACGAGTCGCACGAGGGACTCCATTGTAGTGAGTTGCCGGCGGCCGCGCTCGCCTCCGGAGCGCACCCCACGACCCCCGACCGTCGCAGGAATGCTTTGCCGCCGCAGGTTGCGGGATCGTGGGATGCGCTCTAGCCTCCGCCCATGTCGAACGACCTGGCTGGGAAGGTGTACCTCGTCACGGGAGCCAACACCGGCATCGGCCGGGTGGTTGCGGAGGAGCTCGCACGGCGCGGCGGGCGGGTGTTCCTCGCCGGCCGTTCCCGGGAGCGGACCGAGCCGGTGGTCGAGACGATCCGGCGCGCCTCCGGGCCGGACTCGGCCGCCTTCCTGCCCCTCGACCTCTCCAGCCTCGACTCGGTGCGGGAAGCCGCCCGGTCGTTCGTCGCGCTCGGACTGCCGCTGCACGCCCTGATCAACAACGCCGGACTGGCGGGAGTGCGGGGGCTCACCCCGGAGGGCTTCGAGACGACCTTCGGGACCAACCACCTGGGGCCGTTCCTCCTCACCCTGCTCCTGCTCGACCGGCTGAAGGAGAGCGCACCGTCCCGCATCGTGAACGTGGCGAGCCGCGCCCACTTCCGGGCACGGTCCATCGACTGGGACGCGCTGCGCCGTCCCGCCACCTCCACCGGCGGCATCGACGAGTACTCGGTGTCGAAGCTCGCCAACGTCCTCTTCACCAAGGAGCTGGCCCGGCGACTCGCCGGGAGCGGGGTGATCTCCTGCGCGCTCCACCCGGGCGTGGTCGCGACCGACATCTGGAGGGAGTTGCCCTGGGGCCTGCGTCACCTCGCCAAGATCTTCATGATCTCGCCCGAGGAGGGGGCGCGGACTCCGCTGCATTGCGCCACCGCGCCGGAAGCCTTCCTGGAGAGCGGGGCCTACTACGACTCCTGCAAGCCGGTCCGCCCGAGCCGGGCCGCCGACGACCCGGCGCTGGCCGCCGAGCTGTGGCGCCGGAGCCTGGAGTGGACCGGGGCGCCCTCCAGCTCGTAGAGCGGGATCCCGGCGGAGCGCACGGCCCAGAGGCCGGCCCCCACCTGCTCGAAGTGCGGGTCGAGACGGGACCGGTACCAGTCGCCGGACCGTGCATGGATGGACGTGTCGGTGCGCTCCCGGTCCACGACCACCTCCAGGTCGTGGCGGGTGACCGCCTCCAGGTAGAGGAGGCTCCGGCAGCCGGCGGCGAGGTTCCCGATCGCGCGCGCGGCCGACTCGTCGTCGAGGTACTGGAGGACTCCCTGGCAGACCACCAGGTCGAACGGCGTGCGGGGCCTCCAGGCCGCGATGTCACGGCGCGAGTGGCCCCACCGGCGGCAGGCCCACGCCGAGGCGTCGGTGGAGAGGTAGCGGACCCCGGGGCGGTGCCGGCGGAACCAGGCGCGCCAGTAGCCGGGGCCGGCACCCACGTCGAGCACCGAGCCGACCTCCACGCCCAGCCAGGCCGCCAGCCCCGACACCCCGGCCGCCAGGCGTCCCACCTGTGACGCGGAGTGAACACGGTCGGGTCCCTGGTAGTGCCGACGGTAGTACTCGGCGTCGAATCGCTGTCGATCGGGCATGGCGCGGGAGGAAAGCACGCACGCGCCCGCGGCGCAATGCGGCCAGTGCCCCGACCCAGCGAGAGGATGGGTCGGGGCACTAACCTCGCGGGACGAGCCGCACCGCCTGGGCCTTCACCAGGGCCGCAACCGGAAGGCCCACGGCGAGCCCGAGCTGCTCGGCCCCGGGGCGTGTCACCAGGGCGACCAGGCGGATCCCGCAGTCGACGGTGACGCGCACGAGCGGCCCCTCGTGCACCAGCGAGGCCACCACCCCGTGCAGGTGGTTCCGTGCGCTGGTCGACGCCCCGGGCGTCCTCTCGAGGATGACCTCCTCGGCCCGCACGCAGGCGAAGGCATCCGCGGGCAGGCCTCCCGGGTCGAGCGCGAGCAGCCGCACCGGCCCCGCCTGCACGACGACCAGCCCGGCCTCCAGCCCGGCCACGCGGACCGGTACCACGTTCTCGGTGCCGACGACGCGCGCGACGACCTCGTCGACGGGGGCGCTGAATACCCGGTCCACCGGCCCGACCTGGCGAACCGTGCCGTCCACCAGCACCGCCATCCGGTCCCCCAGGGCCAGCGCCTCGACCCGATCGTGGGTGACCACGATGGACGGGATCCCGAGGTGGTGGAGGAGCGCCCGGAGCTCCCCGCGCAGCACCTCGCGGGTGGGTCCGTCCAGCGCGGAAAGGGGCTCGTCCAGCAGGAGGAGCCGGGGACGGGGCGCGAGCGCACGGGCCAGGGCGACGCGCTGGCGCTCCCCGCCGGAGAGGCCGGCGGTCCTCCGCTCGAGGAGGTGCTCGATGCGGAGGAGGCGGGCCGTCTCCCGCACCCTCCCTCCCCGCTCGTCGCGACGCAGGGGACCGAGCCCGAAGGCGACGTTGCCCCCGACGTCGAGGTGCGGGAAGAGCGCGAAGTCCTGGAAGAGGAATCCCGCCCGGCGGCGCTGCGGCGGGACGTGCAGTCCCCTGGCGGAGTCGAACCAGGCCTCGTCCCCGAAGGAGATGGATCCCGCGTCGGGCCGGTCGAGCCCGGCAACGGCGCGGAGCAGCGTCGTCTTCCCCGACCCGGAGGGACCGAAGAGGACCAGCACGCCGCCGGGCGCGAGCGCCTCCTCGAAGGCCGCGTGGATGCTCGCACCCCCAGTGAACGATCGGCGAACGTCGACCGCGATCGACCCCGTCATCCGAGCACCGGTTTGCGCCGCAGCGAGTAGGTGACGGCGAGTACCGCAAACGACACGGCGAGGAGGAAGAGCGCGGTCCGGGACGCGGTCGCGTAGTCGAGCTGCTCCACGGAGTCGAAGATGGCGATGGAGAGGGTGCGGGTCTCGCCGCGGATGTTCCCTCCGACCATGAGCACGACGCCGAACTCGCCGAGCGTGTGGGCGAAGGTGAGGACCGCGCCCGCGACCACGCCCGGGGCTGCGATGGGCAGGCTCACCCGGAAGAACGTCGCCGGGCGGGAGACACCCAGGGTGTGGGAAGCCTCGACGAGGCGGGGGTCGACCGCCGAGAGGGCCGCCGCGAAGGGCTGCACGGCGAAGGGAAGCGAGTAGACGATGGACGCCAGCAGCAGCCCCTCGAAGCTGAAGGCGAGGGGGCGCCCGACGAGCGAGATCCAGGCCCGGCCGAACGGGCTCAGCGGGCCCATGGCCACGAGGAGGTAGAACCCGAGCACCGTGGGCGGGAGCACGAGCGGCAAGGCCACGACCGCCTCGACGAGGGGCTTCCACCGCCAGCGCGAGGTGGCCAGCCATGCGGCCACGGGCAGGCCGATGACGAGGAGCGCGGCGGTGGTGAGCGCGGCGAGCGTGAAGCTCAGCCGCAGCGCATCGACGTCCATGGATCAGTCCGTCGGCAAGGCGTACTTGTGCCGCTCGAGGATGGTGCGCCCGCTCACCCCGCGAACGAAGGCCACGAACTCCTCGGCGAGCCCCGGGTCGCCGGCCCTTCCCAGGACCACCCCGTACTGCTCGATGGGCAGGCAGGATCCGGGGGGGACGGCGACGAAGCGCCCCTGGGCGGCGAGCGGGGGGACCAGGGCCATGGACCAGGGGACGAAGGCCGCCTGCGCGTTACCGCTCCGTGCGAACTGGACCACCTGCTGGATGCTCTCGCCGAGGACGAGCTTGGGCTTCACCGCGTCGAGCAGCCCGGCCGAGCGAAGGACCTGCTCGGCGGCGACGCCGTAGGGGGCCACCGCGGGGTTGGCGATGGCGATGCGCTTGATGGCCGGGTTCGCCACCGAGGACATCCCGTTCGTGCTGGGATCGACGCGGGCCGAGGCGGCCACCCAGAGCACGAGCCTTCCGGTGGCGTAGTGAAAAGGATCGCCACGGGCGAGCCCCGCGGCATGGATGCGGACGGCCGATTGCCGGTCGGCCCCCAGGAAGAGGTCGAACGGCGCGCCCTGTGCGATCTGGGCCTGGAGCAGGCCAGAGGCCCCGTAGGTGGGCTCCACCTTGACCCCGGGATTCCTCCGCTCGAAGGCGCCCACGAGCTCGGGGAGCACGAGACGGAGGTTCGCGGAGGCGGCGACCGCCAGCTTGCGCGGCGCGGGCTCGGCGGAGCGTCCGGGGCCGGGCGCGACGAGGACCGCCACCGCCGCCAGCATGGTGGCCACGCGGAGGAGGAACCGCTCTGGACCATTGGAAGGCATGTGCCTGTCGTACCACGCCATCAAGGCTTCGGCGGCGTGAACCCGGGGAGCGGCGGGTCGTCGTCCCGGGGCCAGACGGGCGTGGGCACGACCCCGTCCTGGAACGTCACCTTTCCGACCAGGATGCACCCCTTCATACCGGGGCGGCAGTAGGCGCCGTCCACCTTCCGGCAGAGGCCGTCGGCCTCGTAGCGACAGCTCCAGGAGCTCAATCCGCGTTCCATGATGCGGGGTCGGGCGAATCCAGGCAACCGGGATCCGGCTCCCGACGATATGGTGGGCACATGAACCCCTGGGACGAGCGGTTCGCGGGAGAGGGCTTCGCCTACGGCACCGACCCGAGCCGATGGCTCGCCGAGCACGCCGGGCGCATCCCGCGCGGCCTGCCCGTGCTCGCCCTCGGCGAGGGCGAGGGGCGAAACGGCGTCTTCCTGGCCGGGCTGGGTCTCGACGTCGAGGCGGTGGACGGCTCCCCCGTGGGGCTCGCGAAGGCCGCGCGGCTCGCCGCATCCCGCGGAGTCCCGCTGCGGACGACGGTGGCGGACCTGGCCGGATTCGTCCCGGCGCCGGGGCGGTTCGGAGCCGTGATCCTGGTCTTCCTCCACCTCCCGCCCGCCCTCCGTGCCACCGTCCACGCCCGCGCGGCCGCGGCGCTCGCGCCGGGAGGCCTGGTGGTCCTGGAGGCCTTCACGCCCCGGCAGCTCTCCTTCAAGAGTGGTGGGCCGAAGCAGCCCGACATGCTCTACGACCAGGAGATCGTTCGCGGCGACTTCCCGGGAGTCGCGTGGGAGGCTCTCGACGAGGTCGAGGTCGACCTCGACGAGGGATCTCTCCACCAGGGACGCGCGGCCCTGCTGCGGGGCCTGGGACACAGGAGGGGATGATCGTCCGGCCCTGAACCCTTTCAGGGCCTTGCGGCTCCAAGTGGATGAAGGCGTCGTACACCCAGGAGGCAAGATGAAGCTGCTGACGAAGGTGAAGAAGGCGTGCTGCACGACCGAGAAGGTCGCGCAGTGCTGCGCCAAGGCTTCCCGGCTCGTGTCGGGTTGCCACGACTAGCGGTTCCCCGGGGCGGGCCTCCGGGCCCGCCCCACCCCTTTCCCAGCCGAGGTGGAGCGTCATGAGCGAGTACGTGAAGGAGATCTCCCAGGCCGACTTCGAGGCCGAGGTCGCGAGTTCGACCCTCCCGGTGGTGCTGGATTTCTTTTCCACCGAGTGCCCCCCGTGCGAGGCGCTGGCCCCCAAGTTCGACGCGGTGGCCGAGCAGTTCGCCGGGAAGGCCCGGTTCCTCAAGATCTTCCGCCAGGGCAACAAGGATCTCGCCTCTCGCCTGGGCGTCACCGGCAGCCCCACCCTGATCTTCTTCAAGGGCGGCGCCGAGCAGGGCGAGCGCATGAGCGGAGACGACATCAAGCGCACCGCCATCAAGGCCCAGGTCGAGTCGCTCCTCGGCGCCTAGCCCCCTTCCACCGGAGAACCCATGGCCGAGTCGTTCGACGTGATCATCGTGGGGGCGGGCCCGGCAGGGCTGTCCGCCGCCATCTACGCCTCCCGCGCCCGCCTGAAGACCCTGGTGCTCGACGAGAGCGTGCCCGGCGGCCAGATGAAGACCACCCACAAGGTCTCGAACTACCCGGGCTTCCCGGAGGACGTGAAGGGAACCGACCTGGCCAAGGCCTTCTCGATGCAGGCCGAGCGGTTCGGGGCGAAGATCCGCCGGGCCGTCGAGATCACCGGCCACGACCTCGCCGGCACCGTGAAGACGTTCGAGCTCGACGAGGAAGAGCACGTCGCGGCGCCGGCGGTCATCATCGCCACCGGGGCGAAGCCGCGGGAGCTGGGCGTCCCTGGCGAGTCGAAGTACCGTGGCCGCGGGATCTCCTACTGCGCCACCTGCGACGGGGCCTACTTCGACGGCAAGGAGATCCACGTCATCGGCGGCGGGAACTCGGCCGTCGAGGAGTCGCTGTTCCTCACCCAGTTCGCGAAGAAGGTCACCATCATCCACCAGTTCGACCACTTCCAGGCCGAGCCGGTCAGCGCCGCCGAGGCGCTCGCGAACCCCAAGATCGAGGTGATCTGGGACTCCGAGCCTCGCGCCTTCCTGGGAGAGAACCAGCTCGACAGGCTCCGCATCGAGAACGTGAAGACCAAGGAGGTGCGCGAGCTCGCCACCGACGGCGTCTTCGTGTTCGTGGGCTACGTCCCTCGCACCGACCTCGTGAAGGGCGTCGTGAAGATGAACCAGTGGGGCTACGTGGAGACCGGGGAGGACATGTCCACCGACATCCCGGGCGTGTACGTCGCCGGAGACATCCGCTCGAAGCGGTTCCGCCAGATCACCACGGCGGTCGCCGACGGCACCATCGCGGCGCTGTCGGTCCAGAAGTTCGTGAAGGATCACCGGATGGCCGCGTGATGGGCGAGCCCTTCGACGCCGTCGCCCAGCTCGAGTCCCTGCCGCGCGAGGAGCTCATCCGGATCATCCAGGACGACGCCAAGAACTGGCTCGCCCACGACGGCCTGTGGTTCCAGGCCGTCGAGAAGGCGCACGGAATGGACGCGGCCATCGAGGCCGACCGGGCCGCCTGGGAGAAGTTCACCGTGGTGGAGGCCCGCCGCATCCTGGAGCGGCTCGGCATGGTTGCCGGAGGCGGGATCCCGTCGCTCGTCGAGGCGCTGAAGCACCGCCTCTACTCCCGGCTCAACGTCCAGGAGGTCACCGAGCTCTCGGAGACCCGCGCCGTCTTCGTCATGCGCGACTGCAGGGTGCAGTCGGCCCGCCAGCGCAAGGGGCTGCCCGACTTCCCCTGCAAGTCGGTGGGCGTCGTGGAGTACTCGGAGTTCGCCCGCGCCGTCGACCCGAGGATCCGGACCCGCTGCATCGCCTGCCCCCCCGATCCCCACGGCGGCGAGTTCTGGTGCGCCTGGGAGTTCACGATCGATGAGCCCGCACCCGAAGCTCGCTGAACCGATCGCCCGCGCCACCGCGGCCCGCTACGGGGCGCTCTCCACCTCGAAGGAGTCCCTCTCCTGCGGCCGCGCGCTCGACGTGGCCGCTCCGCGAGAGGGCGAGGACGTCGTGGACCTGGGCTGCGGCCGGGGCGCCGACGTGGCCCGGGCGGCGGAGCGGGTCGGCCCCGGCGGATCGGCCACCGGGGTGGACGGGAACGAGCGGATGCTGGAGGCGGCCGCGGAGCTGCTGGCCGGCCGCCCCAACGCACGGCTGGTGAAGAGCGACCTGTCCGCCATCGCCCTCCCCTCCGGCTGCGCGGACGTCGTGGTCTCGAACTGCGCCATCAACCACGCGCCCGACAAGGCATCCGTGTACCGGGAGGTACACCGCCTGCTCCGGCCGGCCGGGCGCTTCGCCGTCTCCGACGTGGTGTCGGAGAGGCCCTTGCCGGAATCGGTGCGGAACGACCCTGCCGCCTGGGCCGCCTGCTACGGCGGGTCGATCCCCGAGGCCGACTACCTGGCCGCCATCGCGGCGGCCGGCCTTCGCGACGTCGAGGTCGTTCGCCGGACCGAGCCGTACGACAAGGGCGGAGTCCTCGTCCACAGCATCACCGTCACCGGGCGCCGCCCCGGCCCGGGGTCCCCATGAGGCTTTCCCGCCACGCCATCCTGGCCCCGGTCCCGGGTCGCGACCAGGTGCTGCTCGTCCAGCCCCTCACCGGGCAGGCCGCCCTGCTCGAGCCGGCCAACGCCACCGCGCTCGTGGGGCTGGCCTCGGGCGGGCCCCTCCCGGACGATCTGCCGGCCGACACCCTCCGCGAGGCGGGCTTCGTGGTCGACTCCGACGATCAGGACCGCCTCCACCTGGAAGCCGCTCGCGCCGAGTGGAGGAGCGAGGCGGCGAAGACGCCCACCCAGCTCGTGGTGGTCCCGAGCTTCGGGTGCAACCTGGCCTGCACCTACTGCTACCAGGAGCTCTTCGACCCCGCCGCGGCGGGGCTCATCCCCCCCGAGGGCGTGGACGCGTTCTTCGCCTACGTCGACCGGCACCACGCCGGCGAGTCGCCGCGACCGTACGTGACCCTCTTCGGCGGGGAGCCGCTCCGGGACACGCCTGCCCACCACGACCGCATCCGGCGCTTCCTCGATGGAGCCCGCGCGCGCGGCATGGAGGTCGCGGTGGTGACGAACGGCCACGACCTCGCCGCCTTCCTCCCGTTGCTCGCCGCAGGACCGGTGAAGGAGGTCCAGGTCACGCTCGACGGCCCGGCCGCCCTCCACGATCGGCGCCGCCCGCACGCCGGGGGCTCGGGGACCTTCGACCGGATCGTGAGCGGGATCGACGGCCTGCTGGCCGCGGGGATCCCGGTCAACCTGCGCGTCGTGGCCGACCGGGAGAACCTCCCGGCGCTCCCCGAGCTGGCGGAGTTCGCGGCGTCGCGGGGGTGGCTCGACCTGCCTTCGTCCCGGTTCAAGACCCAGATCGGCCGCAACTACGAGCTCTTCGGCTGCGCCAGCCGGCAGGAGAAGGGCGCGCTCTTCGACCGGGTGGAGCTCTGGGCGAGGTACGTGGAGCTGGCCGAGGCCCACCCCGTCCTCCGGCGCTTCCACCAGCCCCGCTTCCACGGCATCGGCCACCTCGCCGACGCAGGCGAGCTGCCCGCCCCGAACTTCGACGCCTGTCCGGCCGCCAAGAAGGAGTGGGCCTTCGGCCCCGACGGCGGGGTCTTCGGCTGCACCGCGACGGTGGGCCACCCGGAGCACCGGCTCGGCAGCTTCTTCCCCACCGTCTCCCGCGACGACGCGGCCATCGCCCGCTGGCAGGGGCGGAGCACGCTCTCCGTCCCGGCCTGCGACGGATGCGCGCTGGCGGCCGTCTGCGGCGGCGGCTGCGGCGCCATCGCCTGGCGCGAGCACGGGACCCCCATCGCCCCCGACTGCCGGCCCGTTCCGGCCCTCTACGGCCTGGGCGCCCGGTACTACGGGCTCGGAGCGTGAGGGTCCTCTCCCTGGCTCGCGCCGAGTACGCGCACGGGTGCCTCGTCTGCGGGGCCGAGCTGGTCTACGCACGTGCGGCCGCGCCAGCCACCTGCTCGGTCTGCCGGGCCGAGGAGCCCAGCGCGGTCCGCTGCCGGGACGGCCACTTCGTCTGCGACGCCTGCCATTCCGGGTCGGCGAAGGACGTGATCGAGCGCACCTGCGCGACGCATGCGGGGACCGACCCGGTGGAGCTCGCGACCGGGCTGATGCGCCACCCCTCGGTGAAGATGCACGGCCCCGAGCACCACTTCCTCGTGCCCGCGACGCTCCTCGCGGCCTGGGCGAACGCCACCTCCGCTCCCGACCGGGCCGGGCTCCTCGCCGAGGCCCGGCGCCGGTCCGACCGGGTCGTCGGCGGGTCGTGCGGGTTCAACGGCGCGTGCGGGTCGGGCGTGGGGGTGGGGATCTTCGCCAGCCTCGCCGCCGGCGCGACGCCGCGAAGCGGTCCATCCTGGGGACTGGCCAACCGGGCCACCGCGCGGGCGCTGCAGGTCATCGGCGACGTGGGTGGCCCGCGGTGCTGCAAGCGCACCTCGTGGCTGGCGCTCCTCGCCGGGATCCGCTTCGCGCGCGAGGAGCTGGGCGTTCCCCTCGAGGGGAGAGGCCCGCGCTGCGAGTTCCACTCCCGGAACGACGACTGCCTGGAACGGGGCTGTCCGTTCCACCCCGCGGCGGCCGAACGCTGACCGGGCCGTCGGCGACGGTCACATCCCCGGCAGGCGCGGGAACTGCTTCCGCTTCGAGGCCTTGAAGTAGGCCCCCCATCCCTTCTTCATCCAGTGGCCCACCACCGGGAGCGGGATCATCTGCTCCCGTGTCGCGTCGCGGTGCACGTAGGCCGCGCCGTTCCCCATGTCCATGAGGCAGGTGATCGAGACGTGGGGAAGGTAGCTCTCCCGCTCCGGACGCCCCGCGACCTCGGCCGCGACGTTGCTCGCGGCCACGCGCGCCATGACCTCCGCGAGGTGCCCTTGCTTGGCGCGCCAGGGCGGCCCGTCGAGCGCCGCCGAGTCTCCCACCGCCCAGACCCCGGGAAAGCCGGGGACGGCGCACCCGGAGTCGATCTGGACGAACCCGGCCTCGTTGCGGGGAAGGTCGCTCGCGGCGAGCACCGGGTGGCCGCCCTGGGCGGGGATGAAGACGGTGAGGTCGCTCGGGAGGCGCGAGCCGTCCTCGAACTCCACCGTGCCCCCCGGATCGAAGCCCACGATCTTCTTTCCGAACCGCATCTCCACGCCCATCTCGCCGAGCATCTGCTGGATGGCCGCGACGGCCTTCCTGCCCATGCGCTCGCCGGGGCTGGGCATGGGCGCGAAGAAGGCGAGCTGGAACTTCTCCCGGACGCCGCGCTTGCGGAGCATGTGGACCACGTTGAACATCACCTCGAAGACCGGCCCGCCCCGGACCGCAGACGGGTCCTTGGGATTGCCGCCGAACCCCATGGCGATCCGGCCGCCGCCGCGGCCCACGAGATTCTCGAGCGCCTCGTGCAGGCGGGTGGCGTTCCCGGGGTCGCCCGAGAGGCCGAAGGTGTGCTCGACGCCCCTGGGCTTCAGCGGAGTGCCCCCGATGGCGAGCACCAGGTGATCGGCCACGAGTTCCTGGCCGTCCACGACGACCGCGCGCCTGGCCGCCGAGATGGACTCGACCCTACCCTGACGGAAGGTGAACCCCTGGCGCCGGGCCACGTCGCCGAGGTCGAGGCAGACGTCCTCGAAGGCCCTCTCCCCGGTCACCACCCAGATGGACGTCGGGTAGATCCAGAGGTACGGGCGGTCGGAGACGAGCGTCACCTCGAGACCGGCCTTGCGGAGCTGGATGGCGGCTTCCAGGCCGGCGAAGCCTCCGCCGACGACGATGGCTTGCCTGGACATGGTCACCTCGCCTTCTGGACCGGGATTCCGGTCTCCACCGGGTAGCGCTTGAGAAGCCAGTCGGGAATCCCGGCCTGGTAGATGGCGAGGTTCGTGTAGCCGAGCCCGGCGGCCTCGGTGGCGGCCTCCGCGCTCAACGTGCAGCCCGTGCCCCGGCAGTAGAAGACGAGCAGGGTCCCCTTGTCCTTCGGAAGGCGGTTGGAGAGGGAGCGCACGAACCCGGCGGGGATGTTCACCGCTCCGGCGATCCGGGCCTGGGCGAACTCGTCCGGGGTCCGCGTATCGACGATCACCTGCTTCTGCTTCGAGTCGATGGAAGCCTTCAGCTGCTCCCCGGTCACGATGCGGGGGGCGGACGGGCGGGCAGCGGACGCCCCCGGGAGCTGGGCAGGCACCGGGGCCGCGACGACGAGCAAGGCTGCGGCGAGAGGGGCGAATCGGAGCATGGGCGGTCCTTCGGTGGGTGGCGGAGGTGGGAGCCAGACGCCCCGGGAAGGGTTCGGCCCGCCGTTTCCCTGGACTCCCGGCCGGGGGAGCCCGATCATGGGCGCCTCACGCGGTCGCGGAGGTCCTCCATGACGGTCGAGCTATCCCGGGACGAGCTGAAGATCCTCCTCCAGTCCCTCTCCAACTGCATCGCCACCTGCAAGACCCACGCGGAGAAGCCGTCCGCGGACTGCCCCGATTGCGATGCGGCCCGGGCCGTCAAGGCGAAGCTGGAGACCCAGGCCAAGGCCTAGGAGAACCCGATGAAGATGCTCACGAGGAAGAAGGCCTGCTGCGCCCCGGAGAAGACCGCGCAGTGCTGCGCCAAGGCGTCCCGGCTGGTCTCGGGCTGCCACGACTGAGCGCTCCACCCGCCGCGAGGCAGTCGCGCCGGAGTCCGTGCAACGCGCCGATGGTCGCGGCCAGCTCGGCCGCGAATCGTGCGCAACCGGTGCATGACTCCAGGTGCAGCGTCACCTCCCAGTGCTCCGCCTCCCCGAGCTCCCCGTCCAGGAACTCGGAGAGGCTGTCGGCGATGCGCTGGCAGGGAGTGGCCATCCACATCCTGTGAGCCAGCCCCCTCGGGAAGGGTGCGCGGCCGCTCACCCCCGGAAGGCGGTCCAGAGGATCCGCCCTGCCGCGGCCAGCAGGAAGACGGAGAAGGCCCGGGAGAGGCGCGCCGTCCGGAGGCCCACCGCGACGCGCGCCCCCAGGAAGGCGCCGACGGCGAAGCCTGCCGCGACCAGGCCCATGGTCTCCCAGGGGAGCGTTCCCCTCGCCTGCGCGTAGGCGAGCACGCCCGGGATCCCCACCGGGGGGAGCATCACCGCGAGTGACACGGCCTGCGCCTCGTGCTGGTCGAGCCTCATCGCCGCCACGAGGAGGGGGACCATCACGATCCCGCCGCCGACGCCGAACAGGCCTGCCAGGAATCCCCCGGCCGCGCCGATCCAGAGGCCGTTCCAGTTGCTCCGGGCCGGAGGCGGATTCCCGGCGACCGGACCCGGCCTGCCCATCGACCGCCGCCAGGCCTGGACCGCCGCCACGACCACGAGCCCCGCGAAGAGCGCACGGAGGCCGGGCTCGTTCATGGCGAGCGCGACGCGGGCGCCGGGACCGACGGCGACGACGAAGCCCAGGACGAGCGCCGCGACGAGACCCCAGGGGATGGCGACCCGCTTCCGGTAGGCGAGCACCGCCGGCAGTCCGATGGGCAGGAGGAGCACCGCGAGCGTGAGTCCCTGCGCATCCTGCTGGGAGAGGCCGAGGAGGAAGCCGAGCAGCGGGACGAGTACGATCCCGCCCCCGATCCCGAACACTCCGGAGAGCAGGCCGGCGACCAGGCCCGCAGCCATCGCCATGGGGTTCGCGAGATCCAATCTGCGACACGATGCCACAGGCCGCGACCCGGGCGTGATCCCCCGGTTGAAGGGGTGGCAGTTCCCACCAACCCCGGAGATCGACACGTGACCATGAAGACCGTCCTGACCCTCTCGGCCCTCCTCCTCGCCACCCCCGCCCTCGCCGGCGACGAGACCCGCCAGCAGACCCGCGACCCCGCGACCCACGTCGACGGCGCCGCCCCCACGCAGGACCGGACCCGGACCCGCGACACCACGCACCAGGCCACGCAGGACATGGCCCGGGAGCGCAGCCGCTCGATGAGCGGGAGCGGCGCCGGCAAGGGGAGCGGCGCCGGCGGCGGCAGCGGTGGCGGGTCGGGCAGCGGCTACCGCGGCGGCAAGTAGTCCACGCCGAACGAGGAGCCGGCATGCCTTCCCTGCTTCTTGCAGTGATGCTCCTCGCCACCGACGGCGGCGGACTCCGATTCGAAGGGTCCGTCGCCGCCGGCGGCGGCTACGACACGAACCTGCTCGTGGCGCCGGGCGAGGAAGGGCTCGGCTCCTCTGTGGCCTCCCTCTCCGCCACCGGCGGCGCCGCCATCAATCTCTCCGACTCGGCGTTCCTCTACATCGGGGCCGCGCTCGACGGGACGAGGTTCCCCGCCCTTCCCGAGCTCGATCGCACGGGTGCGGGGGCCACCGCGAGCCTCCTCGTCGACCTGGTCGGGCCCCTCGCGCTCGTGCTCGGGACCTCGGGAGGATTCGGCTGGTACGCCGACCCGGCACGCAGCGGCGCCACGCTCATCGGGCGAGCGACGCTCCGGTACAGGCCGGTTCGCTGGCTCACCACCCGGCTCGGGTACTCCCACGTCCTCCGGACCGCCGAGGACCCCGTCTACGGGTCCAACCTCGACCGGATCTTCACCGAGGTGGAATTCCGCCTCGCGGAGACCACCTGGATCTCGCTCGCCGCCTTCGGGGAGCGGGGCGACGGCACGTACTACCGGGAACTGCTGGCGGTCACCGATGCCACGGCTCCCTCGACCACCAGCGCCACCGTCATGACCTACGAGCCGTACCGCGCCATCGCGACCACCCTCGGGCTCGGGGCCGGCTTCGAGCAGGGGCTGGGCGCCGGATTCTCGGTCGAGCTGGGAGCGACCTTCCGGCGGACCGAAACCCCCGACGGCACGTATTCGGGCCCCTCCGCCAGCGCCGGCGTCGTCTGGCGCTGGGATTGAGCGCCTGCCCTCGCGCGAGGGGTGCGGCATCGTGCCGCAGGGAAGGATTCGCCACAGGCGTACCCTGAGTCACACCCGATTCCCCTTCCCTGGAGGACCTCGTGAACCGCCTCGCCCTCGCCGCCGCTCTCGTCCTGTCCGCCTCGTCCGCGCTCGCCCAGGCCGTCGACGACGCCAAGGCCATGCCGTCGTGCACCCACTGCGGGATGGACCGGGAGAAGTTCGCCGCCACCCGGATGGTCATCGACTACGACGACGGGAAGTCGGTCGGGCTCTGCAGCATCCACTGCGTGGCGGTGGACCTGGCCGTGACCCTCGACCGGTCCCCGACCGCGTTCTGGGTGGCCGACCTCCCCTCGAAGAAGCTCGTGAACGCCGAGACCGCCGTGTGGGTGGTGGGCGGTACGAAGGCCGGCGTGATGACCTCGCGCGGCAAGTGGGCCTTCGCCGACAGGGGCGCCGCCGAGGTGTTCGCGAAGGAGAACGGGGGCAGCCTCGTGGGCTTCGAGGACGCCATCAAGGCCACCTATGAGGACCTCTACAAGGACAACAAGGCCATCCGCGAGAAGCGGAAGATGATGCGGGCCAAGGCCGCGCAGAAGCCCAACTAGGCTCCCGGGGGCCTCGTGCGCATCCGATTTCTCGCCGCCGTGGGAGCCGCCCTGATCTTCTCCAGCACCGCCATCGCACGGGAGGATGGCGCCTCCCGCCCCGGCCGGTACGACAAGTGCCCGGTCTGCGGGATGTTCGTCTCCCGGTATCCCGACTGGACCGCGGCCGTCCGGTTCCAGGACGGAACGACCGCCTGGTTCGACGGCGCCAAGGATCTCTTCAAGTTCCTGGCCGACCCGGGCTGGTTCCTTCCCGGGCGGAAGGCGGCGGACGTCGCGGCAGTTGCCGTCACCGACTACTACGCGGTGACCCCCATCGACGCGAAGGAGGCCTTCTTCGTCGTGGGAAGCGACGTCCTCGGCCCCATGGGAAAGGAGCTCGTCCCGTTCGCGAAGCGCGCCGAGGCCGAGGAGTTCCTCCGGGATCACCGGGGCAAGCGCATCCTCCGGTTCGCCGACGTGAATCGCTCCGTGCTCGATGACCTCGAATAGCGGGATGCGCAAGTCCGACCGCTTCCTGCTCTTCCTTGTCGGGGTGCTGGCGCTCCTGGAGGTGGCGCGCCTGCACTCCCTGCACCGCGGACGAGACCGCTCGGACGAGGTCCGGGCGATGGCGGCCATGGCCCGAAGGCTCGGCCTCACCGACCTCTCGCTCTTCACCGATGCGCGCTACGCGCGGCACCCCTCGCAGGCCGACCGCTTCGCGCCGTTCCAGGACCACCCCATCTCGCTCGAGCACTTCCCGTCGGGATCGCTCGTGCCGCCCCCCGGGCCGTGAAGCGACCCCGCATCCCCACCTGGCTGGAGCGCCAGCGCTACCTGCTCGACTTCACCCTGTCCTCGCTGGGACGGCGCAAGGGCAAGAACCTTGCGCTCGCCGCGCTCTACACGCTGGTGGTCTTCGGGCTGGCCTCGGTGCTGATGTTCACCCAGGCGCTCCGGGGCGAGGCGCTCCGCGTCCTCGAAGGCGCACCGGACGTGGTCGTCCAGCGCCTGGTGGCCGGGCGGCACGACCTCATCCCGGAGGACCGCGTCGAACGCCTCGCCAGGATCCGCGGCGTGCAGGAGGCCCGGGGGCGCCTCTGGGGCTACTACTACGACGTATCGGCCAAGGCGAACCTCACGTTCCTGGTCCCCGACCGCTTCTGGGGAAGGGATGGCGAGGTGGTGATCGGGGAGGGCGTCGCCAGGACCCGCCTCGCCCGTCCCGGGGAGCCTTTTCCCATGCTCGCCGCCGACGGCACCGTGGTGGTCCTGAAGGTGCGCGAGACCATCCCCTCCTCGTCGGAGCTGGTCTCCACCGATCTGGTGCTCGTCTCCGAGGCCGACTTCCGCCGGCTCTTCGGGATCCCGCCCGGCCTCTTCACCGACATCTCGCTCAAGGTTCCCAACGACAAGGAGGTCGCCACCGTGGCCGCCAAGATCCGCGGCCAGATGCCCGACACCCGGCCCATCACCCACGCCGAGATCGCGCGGACCTACGAGGCCATCCTCGACTGGCGGAGCGGCCTGGTGGTCCTGGTGCTCACGGCGGCGCTCCTCTCGTTCGGCATCGTGGCCTGGGACAAGGCGTCCGGGCTCTCGGCCGACGAGCGTCGCGAGATCGGGATCCTGAAGGCCATCGGCTGGGACACCTCCGAGGTGCTCGCGGTGAAGGCGTGGGAGGGGGCGGTGATCTCGCTCTCGTCGTTCCTGGTCGGCCTTCTCCTCGCCTACGTGCACGTCTTCGTCACCCCGGCGCCCTTGCTGGCCCCGGTGCTGAAGGGGTGGTCCACGCTCTACCCCGACTTCCGGCTCACCCCCACGGTGGGCCCGTACCTCGTCTCGACCCTGTTCCTCCTCACGGTCGTTCCGTACACGGTGGCCACCGTCGTCCCCGCCTGGCGCGCGGCGACCACCGACCCGGACGCGGTGATGCGCTCGTGATCCACCTCCGCGACGTGCGCAGGGTCTTCCACCAGGGGCGACCCGACGAGCTCGTGGCCGTGGACGGCGTCACGCTCGACATCGCCGACGCCAAGGTGACCGTGCTTCGAGGCCCGAGCGGCTCGGGAAAGACGAGCCTCCTCGCGCTCGTGGGATGCATGGCCCGCCCCACCTCGGGTCGCATCCACGTGGGCGACATGGAGGTGACGAGCCTGCCCGAGCACTTCCTCACCGAGGTCCGCAGGCTCACCTTCGGGTTCGTCTTCCAGCAGTTCCACCTGGTCCGGGGCATCACCGCGATCGAGAACGTGATGCTCCCCGCCTACCCGCTCGGCGGCAGCCGCAGGGCGCTCGTGGCCCGGGCCCAGGCGCTCCTCGACCGGTTCGGCGTGGGCGGCCGCGCGCGCGCACGGGCCGACTGGCTCTCGGGGGGCGAGGCCCAGCGGGTGGCAATCGCCCGCGCGCTCGTGAACGACCCGCGGGTGGTCGTCGCCGACGAGCCCACCGCCCATCTCGACTCGAGGCTCTCGGCCGGGTTCATGGAGCTCGTGGCCGCCCTCCGCGACGAGGGCCGCACGGTGGTGATCGCGAGCCACGACCCCATCGTCCACGACTCGGCCGTGGTCGACCGCGTCGTCGGCATGCGCGACGGGCGAATCGTGGGCGAGGGGCCGTGATCCTCCACCCCTCGGTGCTCGCGCTGGTGGGATCGGCGCTCCTGGTGGGTGCCCTCCTCGTCTACTCCGCGTGGTGGGCGGCCCGGATCCTCCGCCACTGGGACCTCGCGAGCGGCAGCGAGCTCCAGCTCGCGCTGGAGCGGCGCACGCACCTCGTCTCGACGCTGCTCGCCTACGTGCTGGTCTTCGGGCTGGCCTCGCTCTTCCTCTTCGTCTTCACGGCCGACTCGCTGGCGCCGCTCTTCACCGGCGCCATGTGCGCCGCCGGATCGCTGAAGGCGAGCCCGTACGGCTATCCGGTGCTGCTCCTCCAGATCGCCGGGTTCGCGCTGGCCGCGATCTGGCTCGTGGTGAACCGGGCCGACACGCTGGGGCGCGACTACCCGCTGGTCCGGTTCAAGTACGGGTACCTGCTGGCGCTCGTCCCCGTCCTGCTCCTCGAGATGGCGCTCCGGGCCGCCTACTTCCTGGACCTGGAGCCGGAGGTGATCACCTCCTGCTGCGGCAGCCTCTTCGGCGCGGGCGGGCGCGGCCTGGGTTCGGACCTGGCGGGCCTCCCTCCGCGGGTCACCGGCGGCGCCTTCCTCGTGCTGCTCGCCGGGGCCATCGGCGCCGGGCTCGTCTTCCGGAGGACCGGGCGCGGCGGCTGGATCCTGGGGGGCTTCTCCGCCCTCCTGCTGCCCGTCGGCCTGGGGGCGGTGGTCTCCTGGCTCTCGCCGTACGTGTACGAGCTCCCCACGCATCACTGCCCGTTCTGCCTGCTCCAGCGGGAGTACCACTGGGTGGGGTACCCGCTCTACGGCGCGCTGCTCGGGGGCAGCCTGACGGGGACGGGCGTGGGCGTCCTCATGGCGTTCCGCTCCATCCCCACCCTGGCTGCGCCGCTGCCCGCCTTCCAGCGGCGCCTGGCGGGATGGTCGGTGCTGCTGCTCGTCCTCCTCGGGGCGCTCGTGGCATGGATCGTGGCGGGCTCGAACCTGCGACTTCCTCCGGGGTGACCGCGACACCTTGCCACGGCCCCCAACGAACCCCCCGCTTCCGGGTTGGAGGCTGACATCGAGGTTCACCCGACTTCCGAACGGAGACACGACATGAAGATCCTACTCGCCTTGCTCGTCGCCCTTCCCACCCTCTCGCTGGCCCAGGGCGGCCCGCCCCCGGGCAAGGGCCCGGGCGCGATGCGCCTGTACGACCCATCCACCGTCGTCACGGTCTCTGGCTCGGTGGTGAGCGAATCGCGGGTCGACAGGGGGATGGGCCACGCCGGCGTCCACCTCTCGGTCCAGACCGCCGACGGCGAGATCGCGGTGCACCTCGGCCCCGACTCCTGGGTGGACCAGCAGGCGGTGAAGTTCTCGAAGGGCGACGAGATCACGGTCAAGGGTTCCAGGATCACCTTCGAGGGAAAGCCGGCCATCATCGCGGACACCGTGACCCGGGGCGGGGCCACTCTCGTCCTCCGGGACGCCAGGGGCGTTCCCGCCTGGCAGGGCCAGGGCCAGGGCCGCTGACGGACCTCGAATCCTGTAGTCTTCTCCCCCCGAGGAGAGACCCGTGCCCACCGACCTGCACCCCAATCCGTCCTGTTCCGCCTGCAGCGCCGTCTTCAAGAAGAAGGGGTCCACCGCCTGCTGGAGTTCGGACCCCGCGGCCGCGCCTCCCCGCCCCGGGAACTGCCCCACCTCGCACCACGGCGACCTGGTCGACTCGGCCATGGACCAGTACCGGCCCGGCGGTGCCGAAGAGCGCCTGGCGCGGGTCGCCGCCGAGGTCGAGGGGCTCTGCTACGAGCAGAGGCCGGACGGCGCCGTTCACGCCCGGTGGACGCGCGTCGAGGACACCGTGGTCCTGGCCAGGCGGATGGGCTGGAAGCGGGTGGGGATCGCCACCTGCATCGGCCTCCTCGACGAGTCGGCCCGGCTCGCCGAGATCCTCGAGGCCCAGGGACTCGAGCCCGTATCGGTCTGCTGCAAGGTGGGCTCCGTCGACAAGGCGCAACTCGGCATCGGCGAGGAGTTCAAGGTCCGACCGGACACCTTCGAGCCGCTGTGCAACCCGGTCGCCCAGGCCCGGATCCTGAATCGAGCAGGCACCGACATGAACGTGATCATGGGGCTCTGCGTGGGGCACGACATGCTCTTCGTGAAGCACGCCGACGCCCCCACCACCACGCTGGTGGCGAAGGACCGGGTCACCGGGCACAACCCGGTGGCCGCGCTCTACGGAAATCACTTCTATTACAAGCGCCTGGCCCGCCAGCCGGTCTCGTCGCCGCGGGATCCTCCCCCGCAGGGTTGAGCTGGACGCTGCCCTGAACCCCTCCGGGGACTCCTGGCTCATAGAGGGGACGGCCAGCGCCGTCTCGAGCCTCGCCCCCGGAGACCGCATGAAGCCTGCCCGGATTTCCCGCCTTCCGCTGCTCGCCAGCGCCGCCTTCGCCACCGCCATCGCCATCGCCGCATCGGCCTCGACCGCGCTCGCCGACGCGCCGCGCCCGGTCGCTTCTGCACCGACTGCATCCACCCGGCCCGCCGCGGCCCTTCCCCGGCTGGTCTTCTTCATGAACCCCGGCGGAGCGCCCTGCCAGATGCAGGACCGCATCCTGCAGGACATGGGGGCCGAGCTGAAGGGCAAGGCCGAGGTGGTCTACTACAAGACGACCGTCGCCACGGACATCGCGAAGTTCCAGCAGTACGGCATCCGCGCGCTTCCGACGCTCGTCGTCACCGACGCATCCGGCAAGGAGATCCGCCGGGCCACGCCGGGCATCCAGTCGGCCACGCAGGTGCGCCAGCTCTTCCAGAACTGACGGCCATGGACGTCGGGGTGACCTCCATCGCGCTGACGTTCGGCGCGGGCCTGGCCAGCGTGGCCAGCCCGTGCGTCCTTCCGGTGCTCCCGATCATCCTCTCCGGCACCGCCGAGGATCACCGATCGCGCCCGGCGCTCATCGTGGCCGGAATCGCCGCCAGCTTCGTCCTGATGGGCGTCGTGACCAGCCTCTTCGGAGGAGCCATCGCGCCCGTGCTTCCCGCCCTGGAGAAGCTCTTCGGCGCGATGGTCGTCGCCTTCGGCGTGCTGCTCCTCGCCGACGTGAACCTCTTCAAGCGAATCACGTGGGTCAACCGCGTCCAGGCGGGCGGCCGGGGCCGCTGGTCCGGCCTGCTGCTCGGCGCGAGCCTGGGGATCGTCTGGATTCCCTGCGTGGGCCCCATGCTCTCGAGCGTGCTCGCGCTCGTGGCCTCGAAGGGATCCATGGGGACCGGGGTGGCGCTCCTGCTCGTCTACTCTCTCGGCTTCGCGGTCCCCATGCTGGCCGTGGGCTACGGCTCCCAGGCGCTCCGCCAGCGGGTCCGGCTGGTCTCCGCCCATCCCGTCGCCGTCCGCTGGGTCTCGGGGCTCCTGCTCGTGGCCTTCGGCATCGTCATCCTGACCCAGGGAATGCTCTTCGCTGGGATGTGAGACCGGAGGACCCCGTGGGCTTCCTCAGTTCCCTCTTCGCTCCCAGGCCACCTCCGGTGACGCCGGTGCACGTCGACGCCAGGAACTTCTCCCGGGAGGTGCTCCAGTCCGACCTCCCCGTCGTCCTGGACGTCTGGGGCCCGGGCTGCTCTCCGTGCAAGATGCTCGAGCCCATCGTGATGAGCGTCGCCGCCCGATACCAGGGTCGGGTGAAGGTCGCGGAGATGAACGCCGCCGAGTCGGGCGCCCTGGCGTCGCAGCTCGGGGTGATGAGCACGCCCACCCTGCTCTTCTTCAAGGGGCGCCGCGAGGTGGAGCGGGTCTCGGGCTTCGTGGGCGAGCTGTACATCCGGGAGATCGTGGAGTCGGAGCTCCTCGAGGTGGCCGCTACCCGCAGCCACCCTTCACGGCCGCCTTCGACTTGAGCTTCACGCGCTTCGTGTAGGCGTGGGCCGGCCAGGCGCGGGCCGCGTGGCCGTCCCCGTGGGTCTCGGCGCCGACCTCTGCGCAGGGCGAACGGAACGCCCGGGACGCGCTCAGCTCCGGCCAGGAGGACGGCTGGGTGCTTCCGGTCGCATAGAGGAAGTTCCACGCCTGCCGGTCGCGGCCGTCGGCCGCTCCGACGCGCTCGGCGACGCACGCGTCCACCGGGTAGCGCTCCAGCCAGCGATTCACGCCTCCCTCGACCACGTAGAGGTTGGGCACGCCCTGGGCGACGAGGCGCTTCCAGGCGGCCAGCGCAGCCGGCTCGCCGGTGCCCACGAGGAACGTGACGGTGCTCCCGGGCTGATCGACGAGCGTCCTCAGCCGCTCCGGCGTCTCCAGCTCGGAGACCGACGCGCGGCGTGCGCCGCCGACGTGGAAGAGGAGGAAGTCCTTCTCGTCCCGGAGGTCGAGGATCTGGACCTTCACGGCCACGTCCTTCCGCAGCGCCACCACCTCGGCGGGATCCACGAAGATCCCCCGCTCCTCCACGGATGCCCGGAGCTCGGGCGCCATCCGCTCGAACTTCTCCTCGGGGGTCGGCTGCCCGTGGGCGACGAGCACCAGGCTCGCGGCCAGCAGGGCGCCGCCTGACGCCAGGGCTCCCCGGGTGGGCATGCGCCGGACCTCGGCCCAGGCCCTTCCCTGCCCGAAGACCTGCTGGGCGAGGTCCCCGGCCCAGAAGAGGGCGAGCGCCATGGCGACCACCAGCAGCACCGTGGTGCCGACGGGAAGGCCGAACAGCTCGGGCAGAGTGAAGCGCCCCATGTTCGAGGAGAGCCAGAAGGCCTGGAAGCTCCCGACCGTCTCGCCGAAGAGCCACACCCCGCCGAGCGCGCCGACGAGGAAGATGATCCCGTCCACCTTGAGCGTGGAGGCGGCCACGAGCGACGTTCCGGGGCAGAACCCGCCGATGACGAAGCCGACGCCCATGATGAGCCCGCCCACGATGCCCGGCCAGAGGTAGGTCGGGTTCACGAACACGCGGCTCATGTCGAGCAGGCCGAAGGAGGCTGCCAGGGCGACGAGCACCGCGGCCACCGCGATGGCGGTGAACATGACCCGCAGCACGGTCATGTCCTTCAGGTAGAACTGAGCGGCCAGCTTGCGGGTGTCCCCGAAGCCGCCCATCTCCAGGATTGCGCCGAAGCCGAAGCCGATGGCTCCGAAGACGAGGGCGTAGGCGACGGGGCCGAGGGAGGATGCGAGGTCGAAGGGCGCCATGGGCGTTTCCTCTCAGGTCCAGAGACGGCGAAGGAACCAGGCGACCGCGTAGCCGCTGGCGAAGATGGCGAGGGCGAAGGCCCAGCTCCCGACCGAGAGCGTGGCGCCCCCGGAGAGCGCCTGGCCCGAGGTGCAGCCGCGGGCCATGCGGGCTCCGTACCCCATGATGGCCCCGCCGAGCAGGGCGAACCCCCACCGGGCCTGGACGGAGATGCGCGACCCCTTGCGGGTCTCGAGCTTGACCCGGCGGTTCCAGAGGCCCGAGACGAAGCCTCCCAGGATCGTCCCCACCAGCATGTAGATGGCGTAGTGGGCCCACGGGTTGCGGGGCCCGCCGGCCATCTCGGCGAAGTAGGCGACGCGGTCCACGTGACCGGGGGCGAAGAGGTCGAGCGCGCCGGTCTGCACGCGGCTCATCCCGGCCGATGCGCCCAGCCCGCCGCCGGTGACGAAGAAGCTCGCGAAGAGGACGATCCCGAGGAGCGTGCCCGCCAGGTAGGGGTTCACGTAGGGTCTCGGCTGCCGGTCCGTGCTCATCGCTGGGCTCCCTCCGGCTCCGGGCCGTCGGCGTCGACGTGCTGGTAGCCGGTGATCATCGACTTGAGGTGGTCGGTGGGCGTGCGCCCGGTCGACACGAGGTAGACGTGGAGGACGAAGAAGGTCATGAAGAGCCAGGCTCCGGCGTTGTGGACCGGCGCGATCCAGCTCAGTCCGCCCACCGCGGTGGCCACGGCCGGCCAGCGCCCCACCGCCCAGATCAGGGCGCCGGTGGCGATCTGCAGCGGGAAGAGGACGTTGAGGAGCGCCAGGTAGGTCAGCTGCTGGAGCGGGTTCAGCTTCTGGCCCGCCGCATTCTTCGGATGGGACTCCCCGTAGAAGATGCCCCTGGCCTGGTAGGTCATGTGCTCGAGCGCGTTGCCCACGAATCCCTTCGGGTGCGGGATGAAGTTGCGGATGGCCGCGGTGGCGAGGTGGTAGAAGAGCGCCAGGAAGCCGTTCACGATGAGGATGACGGCGAAGGCGTTGTGGATGGCCACCGCCATCGGAAGGGTCATCACGCTCCAGGTCCCGGCGCCGTGGACCTCCAGGCCGGTGGCGATGAGCGCGATGCCGCTCACCGCCATGGTCCAGTGCCAGAGGCGTTCGTAGCGCCCGAAGACGTACTCCCGCTCCCCCTCGGCATGGGCCGGCTGCCCACGCTTCCTCCGGAAGGCCCAGCGCAGGCCGCCGTGCACGGTCACGCCCAGGAGAACCGCCAGGAACACCGCGAACCCGAGCCGGTTGGTCCAGGCCTGCCGGGAGTGACCGAGCACGTGGAGGCCGCCGGGCGCGCCCTCGCGGCCGCGCCGGAGCACCAGGCCGCCCTCCGAGGTGGGGACGACGGTTCCGGCCAGCGTCACGCGCGCGCCGTCGGGCGGGAGTGGAGGCTCGCCGCCGGGCAGGTAGGAGGCGACCACGTAGTCCTCCGCGAGCCTCGAGTCCTCGGAATGGCAGGCGCTGCAGTCCCGCAGCGCCCGGTCCCGCGTGGAGATCCCGTGGGCGAGCGGGTGGGCGTCCAGGCGTCCAGCCACCACCGGCTCCAGGACGCCGAGCGCACGCAGGCGGCGGGCGATGAACTCGGTCTTCTTCGGGCTGTCGAGGCGCAGCTCGACCTCGTCGATGCGCCCGTTCCCGTCGGCGTCGAAGGTGGCCAGCACGTCCGGCGCGTGCGTGCCGCCGGCGAGCCAGGCCCGGGAGACCGTCTCGAACGGAACGTCGGCGCCGTCGGGCCGTGAGACCCATCGGTACCGGCTCACGAGGTTCACCGGGGCCACCCGCCGGACGCCGTCCGCCTCGAGACGCTCGACGAGCAGCGGCCGGAGCGGACGGATGGTGGCGGTGTTCAGCGTGTCCCCGGCCGCCCGGACGACGTTCCGGTACCGCACCACCGGCGTTCCGGCGGCGGTGACGGCCGTCGCGTCCACGATCTCCGCGGTCGGCCCCATGGGCCCGGAGGCGTGGCACACGGCGCAGGAGAGCACCTCCATGTGCCGTTCCCGGTAGGGCAGGAAGGCGTGGGCCTTCAGGGGATCGTGGCAGGCACGGCAGTCCTCCCGGGCCAGGCGGTGGTCCGGGCGGAGCAGGAACTCGGCCTGGGTCTGGCGGCGCGGATCGGCCGTCAGGTAGCGCAGCTCGCCCAGCTTGCCGTCGGACCGGGCGGGACTGTTGCGCGCGTAGTGGCAGGCCACGCAGTCGACGAGCTTGGCGGCGTGGACGTCCCAGGGGGCGGCGAGCGCGTCCTTGCCCTCCAGGGCCAGGAACGAATCGGACATCCGCTGGGGGGAGACGATGGCCCCCTCACCCTGGGTGAGCGACCAGGTGTGGCCGGGCTTGGGAACGGACTCGAAGCCAGGCGGGATGGCGAGCGGCGACTTCCCGTCCAGGACCATCCCGTGGCATTCACCGCAGTTGGCGGCCCGCGGCGTGCCGATGCGGATGGCCTCCCGGCGCAGCCTCCCGTCGGCGTCGAGCCGGCCGGCACGGACCTCGAGCTTCCCGCCGCTCACGTGGCACTGGACGCAGGTGGCGGCCGCGTGGGGGCCCTGGTGCTCGGTGTGGGCAGCGATGTAGGTCGCGTCGTGGCAGGCGCCGCAGGTCTTCTTCGAGTCCATCTCCTCGACGGTCCGCACCTTGCGCCCCTCGGCGTCGAGCGGGGCGAAGGCCGGGTGGATGGGGTTCACGTCCTGCTGGGCGAGGGCCGGGCCGGCCGCGACCACGGCGGCGAGGATGATGGCGACGGGGCGGCTCACTTCCGGCCTCCCGTCTGGATGGGGTCGCCCGCGTAGCCGAGCGCCTTCCAGTCCATGCGCGATCCCTCCCCGTGGCAGTCGGTGCAGGCGAGTGCCCTCTCCTTCGTGGAAACCATGTGGGAGAGCGGCCAGTACATCTCGGTGGGAGCGAAGCCGTACTTCCCGCTGTACGGGATCTTCGACGCCTCGGATCCCAGGCGGAACGAGCGGTCCCAGTCGAAGGTGGTCCAGTAGCCGTCCTTGCCTCCGGTCACGGGCGGGAAGAGGTAGTCGTGGCCGGCGTCGTAGGGCTGCTTGCCCCGGTGGATCTTGAAGGGCCAGATCTTGGCCTTCGGGTCGTCGATGCCGCCCTGCGGCGGGTTGAGCGGGGTGACCTTGGTCGGGTCGATCTTGTCGCCCAGGAGATTCCTCCCCACCGTGCCGTTGAACCAGCGGTACTCGGGGACGGCGGCCTGCCCGTAGGTGAACTCGCCCTTGATCTTGAGGTAGCTGTGCGGGTCGTCCTTCCGGGACGGGTCGCCGGCCTTGCTCCAGTCCCACCAGGTCTTGGTGGGGAGCTGGCCGGCGAACTCGGGGATGTGGCAGGTCTGGCAGGCCACCGACCGGACGTGCAGGTCCACCCGGGCGTCGGCGTGCTGGTGGCCGGCGTGACAGTCGGTGCAGGCGATGCCGTTCGAGTCCTCCACGCTGACCGAGAACGAGCGTCCCTTGATGTCGTGCCCCGGCGAGGCATGGCAGTCCACGCAGAGGAAGCCGTGGCGCCCGATGTGCACGTCCTCCTCCTCGAGGGGGTGGGCCAGCGAGGAGTCGAGGTCGCCGTGCTTCACGCCCTGCCCTCCGCCGCCGAAGGCGTGGCAGCCGAGGCAGTTCTCGCGCTGGGGGGTGCCCACCGACCGGGCCGCCGCCACCAGGTCGGTCGTGTCCGTGGGGATGCCGTAGGCCCCCTTCACGTAGGTCCCGGTCCGCTCGTGGCAGACGAGGCAATCGACGTTCTCTGCGTTCTTGAAGTCGAAGGTGTCGTCGGCCCAGCCGTAGCCGATGTGGCACTTGGTGCAGGTCTTCTCGTTGCCCCGGTTCACGAGGCAGAAGTTGTTGAGCAGGTTCTTCTTCCCGATGCGGGTCGTCCCCTCGTGGCCCGGCACGACCACCTCCCCGCCCAGCCACTGCCAGTGCGAGGTCTTCATGATCTGTGCGGCATCGGGATGGCAGCCCAGGCAGGCGCGGGTCACCGCCTGCGGGCTCTCGAACGCCGCCGGGGTGACGGGCGCATGGTCGAAATGCGGCCGGATGCGCTTCGTGAAGCCGGTCGCGGGGGACTTCGGGGCTCCCGGGGTCTGCAGCGCAACCGCGACTCCGACGAGCGCGAAGAGCGAGAGGATGAGGAGGCTTCCGAGGAGGAGGTACTTTTTCGTCACGGGCGGTCCAGTCGATGGAGGATGCGGCGCGCGGTTCGCATCCGCCCCAATGCGTGAGACATGCCTGGAATGTGATTCACGTGATTTCAAGTAGTTGACTGCGCCATGGGATCCACTTGACACGAATCGTCTTGCCTCGTAGATACGTTTCGTCTCAGAAAGGCTGACACGTGACGTCTCCCGACACCCTCGATGCCGGGCTCTCCTGCGAGGTGGGTTCGCCCGAGCAGGCGCGGGCCTTCTCCGCCGTCAACGCGGCCTTCGGGTCGCTCGGGCGCATCTGCATGGCGCTCGACGGGGACTTCCGGATCCGTTACGCGTCCGAGCTCCTCGAGACCCTGCTCGGCCCCGCGGCCGCGGCGCAGCTCGTGGGTCTCTCGGTGGAGTCCCTCCTCGGGTCGGAGCTCTTCGGGCTCGACGGACCGCTTCGCCAGGCCCTGCTCGGCGGCGAGAAGCGCGAGGGCTGGCGCGCCGTGCTTCACGTCGCCCAGGGTCCTGCGCGCCTGGTATCGGTGTCGGCTGCCCCGCTCATCCGGGACCGGCTCGGGGTCTGCGATCCGGAGGCCCGCTACCTGGTCGTGGTCCGGCCGGAGGACGAGTCGGGCGTCGAGGAGGGCGGACCGGTCGCCGGGTTCGGGCTCGTCGCGCGCTCGCCCGCCATGACGCGGGTCTTCCGGATGATCGACGTGCTCCAGCACAGCGAGTCGACGGTGCTCGTCACCGGCGAGAGCGGAACGGGCAAGGAGGTCATGGCCCGCACCATTCACGCCCATTCTCCACGCAAGTCGGGCCCGTTCGTGGCCGTGAACGCGGCGGCGCTGCCCGGCGAGCTCCTGGAGAGCGAGCTCTTCGGCCACGTCCGCGGCGCGTTCACGGGCGCGGTCCGCGACCGGGCTGGCCGTTTCGAGGCCGCCGAGGACGGGACCCTCTTCCTCGACGAGGTGGGAGACGTCCCCCTCCACCTCCAGGTGAAGCTCCTGCGGGTGCTCCAGGAGCACACGTACGAGCGGGTCGGCGACAGCCAGACCCGGAGGACCAACGCCCGGATCATCGCCGCCACCAACCGGAACCTCCGAAGACTCGTCACCGACGGACGCTTCCGGGAGGACCTCTACTATCGCCTGCGGGTCTTTCCCATCGAGCTGCCGCCGCTCCGGAGCCGGCGCGAGGACATCGAGCCGATGACCCGGCTCCTCCTTTCCCGCGTCGGCTCGAGGACCGGGCGCGCCCTCCGGCTCTCCCCCGAGGCGGTCCGGGTGCTCCTCTCCTACGACTGGCCGGGAAACGTGCGGGAGCTGGAGAACGCCCTCGAGTTCGCGGCCACCGTCTGCCGCGGCCAGACCTTGCAGCCCGAGGACCTCCCGCCCGAGATCGTTCCCGCCGGCGCGCCCTCACCGGCCGGGGAGCCCGATCCATTCCCCGTCCGGTCGAGGCCCGTCCCTCCGCCCCCTCCGGCGGAGGACCACGAGCTCCGGGCGGCACTCGACCGGAACCGGTGGAACCGGGTGGAGACGGCCCGCTCCCTGGGAGTGAGCCGGAGCACCTTGTGGCGGCGGATGCGCGACGCCCGGCTCACCTGACCGGAAGCCGTCAGCGCGTGTAGCGGGTGAAGACCATGTCGGTCGCGGCCGCCTGGGTGTGGCAGGCCGCACAGCTCGCCGCGTCGATGGCGATGGGCTTCCCCGCGGGATCGAACGACGCGAAGCGCCACCCGCTGGTGGCCTTGGCCTTCGCGTCCTTCACCTGCATCACGTCGCGCTGCTTGGCGCCGGCGACCACCAGGCCCTTCTCCTGCTTCACCTCGAAGATCGACACCACGAACGTCGCGCCGTCGGGGTAGACGACCGGGGCCTTCTCCGATCGGAGCGCCTTCAGCGCGGCCGCGTTCGCGTAGACGTTGTGGAAGCCGTACATCCCCTCCTCCGGATCGGTGACGACCATCGATCGGACGTGGGTCCAGGAGCGGTAGTCCTTCGGAAGGTCGACCGGGGCCGGCGCCTCGGCGCGGGCGGTGGCGGCGACGATCAGGACTGCGGCGGCGGCTGCGAATCGCGAGCGGTGGGCCATTCGGGTTCCTCCGGGGTTCCTGGTTCGAGCCCGCCGCGGCAGAAAGGGTTCGCTCCCTCCCCGATTGCGCCCGGGCGGCGTTTGCGCGACGATTCGCGCCGCATGGACGCGAGCAGCGACAGGGCCGAACCCGAGGTCGTCCGCGCCGGGTTCGCGGCGGTGAACGCGGTGCTGGGGTCCCTCGGCCGGGTCTGCATGGCGCTCGATTCCAACTTCCGGGTCCGCCACGTCTCGCAGCAGCTCGACACGCTCGTCGGCGAGGGGGCGGCCCAGGCGCTCCTCGGCCAGCCGGTCGAGACCCTCTTCGGCGCGGAGCTCTTCGGGCCCGGCGGCTCCCTCCGGGAGGCCCTCGCGGCCGGCGAGAAGCGGGAGGGATGGCGCGCCTCGCTCCGCGTGGAACCCTCCGGCTCCCGGCTGGTCTCGGTGACGGTCGCCCCGCTGCGCCACGACCCCAACGGCGTGTGCGACCTGGAGGCCACCTACGTCGTGGTGATGCGCCCCGCCGACGAGACCGACGGTACCGCTGCGCAGGCGCCCACCAGCTTCGGGGGGCTCATCGCACGCTCGGCGTCGATGACCCGCATCTTCCGGCAGGTGGAGAACCTCCAGGCCAGCGACGTGACCGTCCTCCTCACCGGCGAGAGCGGCACCGGCAAGGAGGTCCTGGCGCGCGCCATCCACACCCACTCCAACCGGCGCAACGGACCCTTCCTCGCGGTGAACTGCGCGGCGCTGCCCGGCGAGCTGCTGGAGGCCGAGCTCTTCGGCCACGTGCGCGGAGCCTTCACCGGCGCGGTGCGAGACCGGGCCGGCCGGTTCGAGCTGGCCGGCGACGGAACCCTCTTCCTCGACGAGGTCGGGGATCTCCCCCTGCACCTCCAGGTCAAGCTCCTGCGGGTGCTCCAGGAGAGGACCTTCGAGCGGGTGGGTGAGAGCCGCCCCCGGACCTCGAGCGCGCGCATCATCGCTGCCACCAACAAGGACCTGCGACGCGCGGTGGAGACCGGCTCGTTCCGCGAGGACCTCTACTACCGGCTCCGCGTCTTCCCGGTTGAGCTGCCGCCGCTGCGGGAGCGGCGCGAGGACATCGAGCCGCTGGCGAGCTTGCTGCTGGGGAGGGTGGGCGGCCGCCACGGACGTGCGCTGCGATTCTCGCCCGACGCGCTCCGCGCCATCCTCGACTACCCGTGGCCCGGAAACGTCCGCGAGCTCGAGAACGCTCTCGAGTACGCGGTCACGGTGGCGAAGGGACACACCCTGGTCCCCGAGGACCTTCCTCCCGAGGTGCTGGTCGGGCACGGCAACGGTCCCCGGAACGGGAATGCCGAGGCCGCACGGGGAGAGGGTGCTGCCCCGTCCCCTTCGCCCGGCCGCGCGGAGTCCCAGGAGTCCGACGAGGGGCCGCGCATCCGGGCCGCCCTCGAGGCGAACCACTGGAATCGTGCCCAGGCCGCGGCCTCCCTCCGGATGAGCCGGACCACCCTCTGGCGGAAGATGCGCGAGTTCGGGCTTCACTGACGGCCACGGGAAGCGGCGCAACGATTCGTTCCAAGGTGAACATCATGTTGCAACGTCATGTTGCAACATGATGGATGGATGCGCTCCATTAGGCTGATGTCCTTATAGATTTCCAATGCTTCACTTGGCATGCCCCCGGCAGTACGGGGCGTCCATGAGCGCCATCAGCCGAAGGAAGTTCATCCAGATCGGAGCCGCCACGGCCGGCGTCGCCGCGGTCGGGTCTGGCCTCACCACGAACTGGTGGGGGCTCGACCGGAACCCCGTGAAGGACCCGGGGACCGAGGGCGAGAAGGTCGTCGCCAGCTTCTGCGAGCTCTGTTTCTGGAACTGCGGCGTGCTCGCCCACGTGAAGGACGGGCGGGTCACCAAGATCACCGGCAACCCGGAACACCCGCTCTCGAAGGGCATGCTCTGCCCGCGCGGCGCGGGCGCCACCGGCCTCCTCTACGACCCCGACCGGCTGAAGCGCCCCCTCATCCGCACCTCGAAGCGGGGCGACGACGTCTTCGAGGAGGTCTCCTGGGACGCGGCGCTCAACAAGGTCGGCGAGGGGCTCCTCCAGGTGAAGGCCAAGCACGGCCCGGAGGCCGTGGCCCTCTTCACCCACGGCTTCGGCGGCAGCTGGTTCAAGTGGTTCATGAAGGTGTGGGGGTCGCCCAACATCGGCGCCCCCTCCTACGCGCAGTGCCGCGGACCGCGCGAGGCGGCCTACTCCCTCACCTACGGCTCGGCGCTGGGCTCCCCCGAGCCCATCGACATCGAGAACGCCCGGGTCATCACGCTCATCGGGAGCCACCTGGGCGAGAACATGCACAACACCCAGGTCCAGGAATTGGCTTCGGCCCTGGGCAACGGCGCCCAGCTGGTGGTGGTCGACCCGCGCTTCTCGGTGGCCGCCGGAAAGGCGAAGTACTGGCTCCCCATCAAGCCGGGGACCGACATCGCGCTCCTGCTGGCCTGGATGAACGTGATCCTCGAGGAGAAGCGCTACGACGCCGAGTACCTGGCGAAGTACGCCACCGGTCTCGAGGAGCTGAAGGCCCACGTGGCCGGGAAGACGCCGGAGTGGGCCTGGCCGCTCACCGGCATCCAGCCCGACCTCATCCGCGACTCGGCGCGATTCATCGCCTCCGCGCGCCCCGCCTCGCTCATCCACCCCGGGCGTCACACGACGTGGACCGGCGAGGACACCCAGCGCGGGCGCGCCATGGCCATCCTGGCGGCGCTGCTGGGCAGCTGGGGGCGACGCGGCGGCTACCTCGCGACGGGGAACGTGAAGGTCTCCCCCTACCCCCTCAAGGCGGGCTCCCCGAAGGTCCGCCCGGTGGCCGACCGCCCGAAGCAGGGCGGGTACCCGGTGGCCGAGGAGGTGCTCGCCTCCGGGCTCTGCGACGCCACCCGGCCCGGGTTCGCCGCGTACGACATGAAGGCCTGGATCGTCTACGGGACGAACCTGATCCAGTCCCTGCCCGCGCCGCAGGAGACCGTGAAGGCCATCCAGAACCTCGACTTCCTCGTCGCCATCGACGTGCTCCCCGCCGAGATCTGCGGCTGGGCCGACGTGGTGCTGCCCGAGGCCACCTACCTGGAGCGGGACGACGACCTGGCCGCCCCCTTCTACAAGACACCCTTCGTGGCCGTCCGGCAGCCTGCCGTCGAGCCCATGTACGACTCGAAGCCGGGCTGGTGGATCGCGAAGGAGCTGGGGATCCGCACCGGCCTCGGCGAGTACTTCCCCTGGACCGACGGGCGCGAGTTCGTGGACGCGCGGCTGCGCGCGTCGGGCCTGGACGCCATCGAGATCAGGCGAAAGGGCGTGCTGCTGGGGAAGCGCATCCCCAACTGCGAGGAGGAGGGCGCGGCGCCGCCGATCTCCACCGAGGACGGCAAGATCAAGCTCCACAGCGCCGAGCTCGCCAAGCTGGGATTCGATCCGATCCCCAGCTTCTACCCGCCCGACGAGGGTCCGCCGGGCCACTTCCGGCTGCTCATGGGGCGCGCCCCCACCCACACCTTCGGCCGGACCACCAACAACCGGCTGCTCGCCCAGCCGTACCCGGAGAACGAGATCTGGATCAACGCCGACGCCGCGCGGGGGCTGCCCACGCCGGTGAAGGACGGGGACCGGGTCATGCTGGTGAACCAGGACGGCGCCCGTTCCGGTCCGGTCCGCGCGAAGGTCACCGAGCGGATCCGGGGCGACTGCGTCTACCTGGTGCACGGCTGGGGACACAGCGCCAAGGGGCTGAAGTACGCGAGGGGGCGCGGAGCCTCCACCAGCGTGCTCACCACCCGCTACAAGGTCGATCCCATCATGGGCGGCACCGGCATGAACGTGAACTTCGTGCGCGTCGAGCCCGCCGGAGGTGCCGCGTGAAGAAGCGCTACGCCATGGCGGTGGACACCCGCCGCTGCGTGGGCTGCAACGCCTGCGTCATCTCCTGCAAGACCGAGAACGGGCTGCCCGACGGTGGCTTCCGCGACTGGATCACCACCGAGACCACCGGGACCTTCCCCGGCCTCTCCATGGAGATCCGCTCCGAGCGCTGCAACCACTGCTCGAACTCCCCCTGCGTCGACGCCTGCCCCACCGGGGCATCGCACGTCCAGGAGGGTGGGGTGGTGATGGTGAACGAGGCCAAGTGCACCGGTTGCAAGGCCTGCATCACCTCCTGCGCCTACGGGGCCCGCTACGTGCATCCGGCCGGGTACGTCGACAAGTGCACCTTCTGCCTGCACCGGGTGAAGAAGGGGCAGCCCACCGCCTGCGTCGAGGTCTGCCCGACCCGCTCGCTGACCTTCGGCGACCTGAACGATCCGGACAGCGCCGTTTCACGGTTGGTCCACAGCCGGAGGGTGAAGGTCCTCCAGCCCGAGACCGGCAACGACCCCAACGTCTTCTTCCTGTCCTGACGGAGCCGACATGGAACGGAATCCCGACGAGTTCTGGAACCCCTACCTGGCCGGAGTCGCGCTGGGCCTGGTGCTCCTCGCCAGCATCGCCATCATGGGCGTGGGGCTGGGAGCGTCCGGCGCGTCCCTGCGCCTGGGGGTCGCCGCGGTGGGCGCGATCGCTCCCGGGTTCGTGGAGGGCAGCCCGGGCCTCGCCAGGGCCTGGAACGGCGGCCACCCCTTCGACTTCTGGCTCTCCTTCGAGGTGCTGGGGGTGCTGCTGGGCGGATTCGTGGGCGCCTACACCTCCGGACGGCTCAAGGCCGAGACCCTCTCCGGGCCGAACTTCCCGAAGGGCAAGCGCCTCCTCTTCGCGCTGGTGGGTGGCGTGATCATGGGCGCCGCCGCCCGCGTCACCCGCGGGTGCACGTCGGGACAGGCGCTCTCCGGAGGGGCCCTCATGAGCGTCGGAAGCTGGGCCTTCATGTTCTCGGTCTTCGCGGGCGGCTACGCGACCGCCTGGTTCGTCCGGAAGGAGTGGCGATGAACCTCTTCCCCTTCTGGTCCCTCTCGGGCGAGTCCCGCGAGCTGGGCCTCGTCGTCGGCGTGCTCATCGGCTTCGGCTTCGGATTCGTGCTGGAGAGGGCCGGCTTCGGGCGCGCGACCAAGCTGGCCGGTCAGTTCTACGGCACCGACATGACGGTGCTGAAGGTCATGTTCGGCGCCATCGTCACCGCCATGCTGGGCACGGTGGTCCTCTCCGGCCTGGGGCTCATGGACCTCCGGGCCGTGGCAGACTACGCCACCAGCTCGACCTTCCTCTGGCCCATGATCGTGGGCGGCTTCGCGCTGGGCGTGGGCTTCATCGTCTCCGGCTACTGCCCGGGCACCTCGATGGTGGCAATGGCGTCGGGCAAGTGGGACGGGCTCATGGCAGTGGTCGGCGTCATCATCGGCCAGGTGGGCTGGACCGCCATCGAGCACCTGCCCGCCATCAGCCGGCTCCAGAACGCCAGCGACCTCGGGCACGTCTACCTGTACGACCTGCTCGGCCTCCCGGCCAGGGTCGGACCTGCCGTGGTCGCGGTCGCCGTGGCCGCAATGGCCATCGGCGCCTTCCTGGGCGCCCAGAAGATCTCGGACCTGGTGCGGCGGAAGGACGCCCTTCCCGCCGAGGCCTCGTCCCCGTCCACGAGGCGGCTCGTCTTCGCCGGCTTCGTCGCCTTCGCGCTCGTGGGACTCGCCACCATGGCCGTCCCCACCGGCACCTCCGCCAGCCAGAAGCCGGTCGACTCCCTCACCCCGATCCAGCTCGCTGGCAGGGTCCTCGACCAGCCCTGGAAGGTCCGGGTCGTGGACGTGCGCCCGATGGCCGAGTGCGCGGCGTCGCGCGTCCCCGGATCCGAGTGCGTGCCCGTCGAGGACCTGGGCAAGCTCGGGCTCGCCGACGCGAACGCATCCCGCGAGCTGATCCTCGTGGGCGGGCCAGGGCTCGACGCCCTGCCTCCCGCCGCGGCCGCCTATCCCGGACGCCTGGCCATCCTCGCCGGCGGGTTTCCCGCCTGGGCCTCGTTCGCGCTCACGCCCCCGGAGCCTCCTGCCCCGGGCGCAGGGCCGGAGGCGCTCGAGACCTACCGGCTGCGGGCCGGGATCGCCGCCGCCATGACCGGCGTGAAGGCCGCTCCCCCTCCTCCCGTGCCCACCGGCCAGGGCGGCGGGCCCAAGAAGAAGGGCGGCGGCGGCTGCGGCGGCTAGCGCGCCCGAGGACACGGACATGACCGAGATCGACGTCGCACGCCACTCCCTCCAGATCGACCCCGTGCTCCACGTCTGGGGCTGGGAGATCCCCGTCTACCTGTTCCTGGGCGGGATGGCCGCCGGGACCATGATCCTCTCCGCGCTGCTCTCGATGCGGAGGGGAGAGCGCTCCCCGGCGGCGCGCTGGCTGGCCTTCGCGGCGCCGGTGCTCATCTCGGTGGGGATGGGGGCCCTCTTCCTCGACCTGGCCCACAAGCTCTACGTGTGGCGCTTCTACCTGGCGCTGCGCTGGACCTCGCCAATGAGCTGGGGCGCCTGGATCCTGGTGGTCGCCTACCCGGTGACCCTCCTCTTCGGGCTCGCCTCCCTCTCCGGGGAGCAGTTCGAGGGGTTGATGGGCAAGTGCCGGGTCGCCGCCGTAGGCCGGCAACTCCGCAAGGCGCGCATCTTCGCGCTCGGGCAGGCCCGCCGGCTCGCCTGGTGGAACCTGGGCACCGGGGTCGCTCTGGGCGTGTACACGGGGATCCTCCTCTCCACGCTCGGCGCCCGCGCGCTCTGGAACTCCGCGCTGCTGGGACCGCTCTTCCTGGTCTCCGGCCTCTCGACCGGCGCCGCCTTCCTCATGCTCTTCCGGGTCACCGACGAGGAGCGCCACTTCCTGGTGCGCTGGGACGTGCTCGCCATCGGCATCGAGTTCGCGCTCATCCTGCTCTTCCTCATCGGTCTCACCACCGCGAGCGCCGCCGGCCGGGAAGCCGCAGGCCTGCTGCTGGGGGGGCGGTACACCGCCCAGTTCTGGACGCTGGTGGTCATCGGGGGCCTGCTCGTCCCTGCGCTCCTCGAGACCCTGGAGTCGAAGCTACATTACCGTGTCACCGCCATGGCGCCGCTCCTGGTGCTCGCGGGCGGCTTCGCGTTGCGCTGGATCTTCGTAGCCGCCGGGCAGGTCTGAAGTCCCACAGGGAGGAACACACACAATGAGAATCACCCGAATCGCGGTCGTCGCGGCGCTGCTGGCCTCGGCATCTTCGGCGTACGCCACGAACGGCATGCGGATGATCGGCTTCGGGCCGGTCCAGAACTCGATGGGAGGCGTGGGCGTCGGCGCCACGCTCGACGCCGCCAGCGTGCTCTCCAACCCGGCCGGCATGTCGGAGCTGGGCGGGCGGGTGGACTTCGGCGCCACCTACTTCCTCCCCACCGTGAAGTACAGCGCGTCGGGGATCGACGCCGCGGCCCCCCAGCCCGGGCTCGTGAACCAGCCCGGCGTCACCTTCACCAGCGACCGGGGCGCCTCGCCCATCCCGGCCTTCGGCCTGATCGTCCCCATCGACTCGCAGTGGACCTTCGGCATCGGCGCCTACGGGGTGGCCGGCATGGGCGTCGACTACGCCCAGAACCTGTACTCCAGCACCACCTACACCGGCTACCAGCAGATGCGCTTCACGCCGGGCGTCTCCTACAAGCTCGACGACATGTTCTCGTTCGGGGTGACCCTGAACGGGATGTGGGCCACGACCGAGTGGAACGTGGCCAGCGCATTCGGCCAGTCGCCTCACATGGCCGGGTCCGCCTTCGGGCTCGGCGTCACCCTCGGCGTCAAGGCCACCCCGATCGAGATGCTCACCATCGGCCTCGCCTACGAGACCAAGTCGTTCTTCCAGGACTTCGCCTACAACACGCCCGGGGGCGTGGACAAGCTCACCTTCAACCAGCCTGGCGTCCTCACCCTCGGCGCCGCCGTCCGCCCCCTCGAGATGCTGCTCGTCGCCGCCGACGTGGCCTGGATCGACTGGCCCACGTCGAACGGCGCCAACCTCCCCGCGTACTCGCAGAACTCGAGCGGCGCCATGCCCTGGAACATGAACTGGTCGAGCCAGTGGGTCTTCAAGATCGGCGCCGAGGTCACGCCGCTCGACTGGCTCGCCGTCCGGGCCGGGTTCAACTACGGCAAGATGCCCCTCGACGCCTCCCGCGCCTTCGAGAACATCGCCTTCCCCGCCGTCGCCGAGACACACCTCACGCTGGGCGCGGGGTTCAACCTCGGAAAGCACGTGGCCATCAACGTGGGCGGCATGTGGGCGCCGTCGACGAGCATCTCGGGTGAGAACCCGCTGCCCCCGATGGGCACGCCGGGGTACCCCGGCCCCTACGGCCAGGGCATCGCCTCCTACACCACCTCGATGACCCAGGTCGGGCTCGACGCCGGAATCGCCTACAAGTTCTAGACCTTTCGCGCGCAGCACCCGGGCCTCGTCGGCGTCCTGCCGGCGGGGCCTTTTCGCACCTCCGGACCGAAACCGTTTCGTCCGGCCCGTGTTGAAGGACGCAAGCACACGTCCGTTCCAAGGGGGCAGATCATGCAACTCCGTGAAATCGTTGGTGTCGCCGTCATCGGTACCCTTCTCGCCGCCTGCGGTTCCGGGACGACCTCCACGGCCCCGGCGACCATGAACGTGCGGCTCGTCGACGCTCCGTCCGATGGCTACTCCGAGGTCAACATCGACGTCCGGACGGTCGAGATCGCGAGCGAGGACGGCTGGCTGACCCTGGGCACTCCGAACCGCGTGATCAACCTCCTCGCCCTCACCGGCGGCGTGTACGACACGCTGGTCGACGGCGCCCCGCTGCCCGCCGGCCGTTACGGCCAGATGCGGCTCGTGCTCGGGCCCGACAACTCGGTCAAGCTCCTCGACGGCACCGTGGCTCCCCTCAAGGTCCCGTCGGGCCAGCAGTCGGGCGTGAAGCTCACGGTGAACTTCGACATCCAGCCCGGCACCACCGCCGACGTCTACATCGACTTCGACGCGCACAAGTCGGTCTTCGTCCACCAGGCCGGGGCGTCCGGGAAGTACATCCTCCGCCCCACCGTGCGCGCCTACGACCGGCTCGAGACCGGCTCCATCTCGGGGAACCTGACCGTCGCCGGATCGGCCGCGCCCCTGCAGGGCGTGGTCGTCACGGCCCAGGCCGTGACCTCGGGCACTCCCACCGTGGTCCGCTCCACCATCACCGACGCCGCCGGACACTACGTCCTCGACCTCCTCCCGCGCGACGGCACCTATCACGTGGTGAGCCAGCCGGTGACCTACGACGTGGCGGGCCTTGTGACCGGGTCCTACGAGCCGAAGGCGAGCGCCGGCCTCACCATCACCGACGCGAACCCGGTCCTCACGTTCGACGCCGCCTTCACCCTCGCCTCCGCCACCGGGAGCGTGTCCGGAGCGGTCACCCCGGTCGCCGTGCTCCCCGAGGTGGACACGGTGGACGCACGCCTCCCGCTCGACGCGGGCGGGGTGCTCCAGCCCTTCGTCGTGCGGACGGTGACGGCCACGGTGGCGGCGGGAGCCGAGTCCTACGCGATCCCGGCGCTCCCCACCGTGGCTCCCTCGAGGGAGTACACCCTGGTCGGCGACCGGAAGTCCGTGGACGTCGACGGCAACGAGACCTCGGAGAAGAGCCTCCCGGTGACCGCCCTGGTGGCCCCGGCAGCCACGGCCACGGCCGACATCGCGTTCACGCCGTAGCCAGCAGGTTCCACAGGTGCATGGCGGCGTAGGCGCGCCAGGGGCGCCAGGCCTCTGCGCGCGCTTCCGCTTCACGTATCGACTTCACTCCCAGCGCGCGGAGCACGCCCAGGTCGCCAGCCGGGAAGGCATCGGCCGCGCCCAGGGCCCGCATCGCCACGATGCTCGCGGTCCAGGGCCCCACGCCGGGCAGGGCCAGCATCCGGTCGCGCACCGCGTCGGGATCGGTCCCGCGCTCGAGCCGCAGCTCGCCCGAGCGAATGGCCCTGGCGAGCGCGATCAGCGTGCGAGCCCGGGCTCCCGGCATGCCGATCCGCGCGATGCGGTCCTCCCCCGCCTCGGCCACCGCATCCGCCGTCGGCGGCAGCCGGTCCAGCCCGGGGAAGGGGGTCTCGACGGGCTCGCCCAGGGCCGTGGCGATGCGCCCCGCCACCGTGGTCGCGGCGCGCACGCTGACCTGCTGCCCGACCACCACCCGGACCGCGGTCTCGAACGGGTCGAAGGCGCCATTCACGCGAAGTCCGGGGCTGCGCCGCACGGAGGGGGCCAGGAGCCGGTCGCGCCGGAGGGCCCCAGCCACCGCCGCGGGGTTCGCGTCCAGGTCGAAGAGCGCCCGGAGCCGTTCCGCGATCGGGCGCCGCCCGGCCGCGAGGGACGCCGACACCTCCACCCGGAGCTCCGGCCGGGCCGTCTCGGCCGTGACCGACACCCAGCCCCGCCGGCGGCCGAGGCGCACCGTCCGGCGGTAGGTGCCGCCCTCGACCTGCTCCACGCCGGCGGTGCACCGCCCGGTGAGGAACTCCAGCATGGACTCCCAGTGGAGCGGAGGCCGGTACTCGAGGCGGAGGATCATCCGGCCCCGGGGGCGCCGCGCTCGATCCGTGCGGCTGCGTCCGGCTGCAACGACTCCAGGAGCTCCATCTGGATGCGCCAGTCGGTCTCCCGGCGATCGCTCGAGGGGTCGATGGTCCCGGTGAGGACGAGGGTGAAGGTGATGGAACAACCGGACGGCTGGCCCGGGCTCCCGCTCACCTCGTAGCGGCTCCGGCCCTCGGCTGCGGGGAGCCAGCCGGTCAGCACCATCAGGCCACCCCCCTCGACCGCCCGGGTCTCGTGGCCCTGCTCCACGATCGAGGCCAGCGCGCCCTGCTCGGCCTGGCCGGCGTAGCGCCGGTCCCGTCCGTGGAGCGGGTAGCCCTTCGATCCCAGCAGCTTCAGGACCGAGGGCCACACGTCGAGGCAGCCCTGGGCGTACGTGAAGGACCCGACCTCCTTCAGGAAGTAGTCCCTCCGCTCGTCGGCGACGCGCATCGAGGCGCAACCGACGCCGCCCAGCAGGGCGGCGATGGAGAACCAGCCGGTGACCAGCGCAGGGATGCGGGAGCGCATTTTCGCCAGTCTATCCCGCCTTCTACTCCCGCGTCGCGGTGGCCTCCATGACGGTCTGCCACTTCCCGTCCGGTCCGAGGATCGACCAGGTGGAGGTGTAGGACTTCTTCCCGGCCTGCTTCATCACGTAGCGGGACTTCACCATCTGGCCGCCCATCTTCGACTCGTCGTCGTAGGTCCAGACCCCGTCGACCAGGGTGCCGCGCGGGATGGTGGTCCAGGCCATCGGGGAGTTGTCGACGCCGTAATAGAGGTAGGTCTTCTCCTCGGCGCTGTAGCTCATGATCCCGAGCGACTCGCTCGGCCCCATCGGCCCCTTGCCCTTCCCCTTGCAGATCACCGCGTACTTGCCGGAGAACCACTCGCAGCTCTCCCTGGACGTGAACTTCCCGGCGGGCATGAAGGGCGTCTCCTTCACCTCGCCGGCGACCTTCCACTTGCCCACGAAGTAGCCCAGCTTCTCGACCTCCGGTCCGGGCCTGGGGGCCTTGTCCTCCGCGCTGGCCACCGTGGCAGCCGAGACGAGCAACGCGATCGCGATCCAGTTCCTGTGCATGTGGGACCTCCCTTTGGCTTCCTCTCCTAGCGGGCGGGGCCTGCCGCGCAACCCTCAACGTTCGCTGACCCCCGGCGTGGATGGGCTATGCTCCCGCCTCGTGGTGCTCCGGACCCTCCTCGCCGCAGCGATCCTGCTGGCCGCGCTCCCGGCCGCAGCCCGGGACAAGACCGACGTGGTGATCCTGCCCAACGGGGACCACCTCACCGGCGAGATCAAGGGCATGGCCCGGGGCAAGCTCGACTTCAACACCGACGACGCGGGCCGCCTCTCCATCGAGTGGGACAAGGTGCAGCGAGTGACGTCGGTGCACCTGTACGAGGCCGAGCTCACCTCCGGCGAGCGGCTCTACGGGACCCTCTCCTCCCCCGCCGACGGGGTCCTCGCGGTCGGCTCGCCGCCCACGCAGGAGATCGTCGGCATCACCGAGGTGGTCCAGGTCGTCCCCATGGACGAGGCCTTCGTGAACCGGGTCCGGGCCATCTTCGACCTCGGCTTCACGCTGGCAAAGTCCAACTGGGCCAGCACGCTCTCCACCTCGGGCGAGTTCGGGTATCGCGCCGAGATGCTCGGCGCCACCCTCAAGTTCGACGGGTACTTCCAGGACGCCGAGAACATCGTGGCGGTCAGCCGATGGAGCGCGAGCCTCCAGGGAGACTGGTACTTCCGCGATCGGTGGCGCGCCCTGGTCGGGGTCCAGGGAGAGCGGAACGACGAGCTCCAGCTGCTCCTCCGCGCCACGGTCGCCACGGGCGTCGCCCATTCCGTCATCCGCAACGGCTGGACCGAGATCTGGATCACCGGCGGCCTGGCCGGCTCCCGGGAATCCTACGTGAACACCGATCCCAGCTTCGTGCTCGACGCGCTCCTGGTGGGATCCTGGGACGCCTTCCGCTACGACACGCCGAAGCTCGACAGCAACGTGTCGCTCGCGCTCCTGCCCGGCCTCTCCGACCTCGGGCGCCTCCGAGGCACGCTCACCGTGAAGGTCAGGTACGAGATCTTCAAGGACTTCAACGTCGGCGTGGCCTTCAGCGACACCTTCGACACCCGTCCACCCGATCCCGACGCACCCAAGAACGACTTCATCACCTCGCTCACCATTGGCTGGTCGTACCGCCGCTGATGGAATCGCCTCACTCGTCGCACCCCTGGAGGCCACATGCCAATGCCGACGTCGAAGCTCCTCCACCCGGGAATGGCCCGATCCGCCCCGCTGCTCCTCGCCGCGCTGCTCGCCGCTCCGGCCGGTGCGCTCGCCACCCCCGCCCCGCATCCGTACCAGGCCGCCGTGGACGCCGCCTGGGAGAGGTACCGGACCCTCGACGAGGGCAAGAACGCCGACTACATCCCGGCCCTCGCCAAGGTCGACCCGAAGCTCTTCGGCGTCGCGCTCGTCACGGTGGACGGCAAGGTCTTCCAGCGGGGGGACGTGGAGAGCCAGTTCTCCATCCAGTCCATCTCGAAGGTCTTCGCCCTGGCGAGCGTGATGGAGACCGCTGGCGCGAGCGCGGTGGAGGAGAAGATCGGCGTGGACGCCACGGGCCAGGTCTTCAACTCGATCGTGGCCATCGAGCAGTTGCGGGGCAGGGAGATGAATCCCTTCGTGAACCCGGGCGCCATCGCCACCACGAGCCTCGTCGTTGGCGGGACCGGCGAGGAGAAGTGGGCGCGCATCCTGGCCATCCACGAGGCCTTCGCCGGCAGGAAGCTCTCCGTCGACGAGGAGGTGTACCGGTCGGAGGCCGCCACCAACCAGCGCAACCAGGCCATCGCCAGCCTCATGCACGCCTACGGACGTCTCTACTTCGATCCCGCCGTCTCCACCGACGTCTACACCCGTCAGTGCTCCATCTCGGTGAACGCGTCCGACCTCGCCGTGATGGCGGCGACGCTCGCCAACGGGGGGCGGAACCCGGTCACCGGCAAGCAGGCGATGTCCCGGGAGAACGTCCCGCCCCTCCTCGCGGTCATGGCCACGGCCGGCCTCTACGACGACTCGGGCATCTGGCTCTACAGGGTCGGGCTCCCCGCCAAGAGCGGCGTGGGCGGCGGCATCATCGCGGTGGCGCCGGGGCGCTACGGGATCGCGGTCTTCTCCCCCCGGCTCGACGCGGCAGGGAACAGCGTGAGGGCCCAGAAGGTCATCCGCGACGTCGCGGCCGCGCTCCAGGGCAACCCGTACGACGTGAGGCCGATGAAGCCGTAGGCGCCTACTGCCCCCGCTTCACCAGGGAGGCCAGGCTGGAGACGTCGATGGTGCGCGCCTTCTCGGCGATCTGGCCGGAGTACTGGCCGGCCATCCCGCGGGCCTCCTCGAGCATGCGCTGGAAGACCACCTTCAGCTGGGCGGCGTCGATGCGCCGCCCGCTGGCGTAGTACTCGCGCGCGACCTGCCCGAGGGCATAGGTGGTGGCGAAGGCGACGCCCGAGCTGACCGCCTGCCGTCCAAGCCCTCCCAGCATGCGCCCCCCGATCGACCCGAGGATCCCGCCCAGGATCCTGCGGCCCACCTGCTCGACGGCCTGGCCGGTGACCCCCGCACCCACCGTCGCCAGCAGCTCGGTGACGTGGCCGCGATCGAGCGCGTAACCGTGCGCCAGCCCCACGTCGTAGACCAGCCTCATCTGGAGCGGGATGATGGCCATGGTGGCGAGCGACTCGGGAAGCAGCTCGAGCGCGCCGTTCAGGATGGCGGCGTTCAGGATCCGGGCGTCGAGCGCGGCCGGGTCGGGCTTCCGGGGAGACGAGGGAGCCGGCGCCGCCACCGGCGTTGCGAGCAAGGCCTCGGTCTGCCGCGCCAGCTCCGTCGCGGGCGCGGCATCCACCTCCAGGAGGCCCCGGAGCCGTTCCAGGAATGCCCGCTCGGCCTCGGATCGCACCCCGTCCGCCTCCGCGACCGCCACCGCCATCTCGTAGGCGAAGCGCCGCGATTCGGATGTGGACAGCGCGGCGGCGGATTGCTCCACCGTGCGCTTCTCGACCAGCACCGACTGGTATGCCGAGGGCAGGCCCGGTATCCCGCCCCCGGCGAGTCCGTCGGCGACGCGGCGTATCTGCTCACGCTCCGCGTCGGCGGGGGCTCCGTCGGCGAAGGCGGCGTGGATGGCGATGGCGAGCACCGCGTTGCTCTCCCGTTCGTTCATGGGCCCGATCCTAGTGCGGGGGGCGTCGGCGCGCCCATGAGGAACCCCACGCGGTCCACCAGGGTCGCCGGCGTGAAGGGCTTCGCGAGGAACTCGACCCCGGGATCGAGCACGCCGTGCCTCCCGATGATGTCCTCGGGGTATCCGGAGACGTAGAGGATCCTCAGCTCCGGGCGCCGCCTGCGCAGATCCTCGGCGAGGGCCTTCCCGTTCACCCCGGGCATCACCACGTCGGTCACGAGCACGTCCACGGGGCCGGGGGAGCGCGCCGCGAGCTCCATGGCCTCTCCCGCACCGGCCGCAGCGAGGACCTGGAACCCGCCCGCCCGCAGCGCCCGCGCCGCCACCTCGCGGACCCCGGCGTCGTCCTCCACGAGCAGCACGCACCCGGAGAACCGGCCGGTCCTCTCCAGGCTCCGGCCCGGCGCCGGCGCCTTCACCTCGTCCGCGCGCGGGAGGAAGATTTCGAAGTCGGTGCCGCGGGTCGGGTCGGTGACCACCCGGATGTGCCCTCCGCTCTGCTTCACGATGCCGTACACGGTGGCCAGCCCGAGCCCCGTCCCTTGACCCCTGGGCTTGGTCGTGAAGAACGGCTCGAAGATGTGGGCCTTCACCTCGGGGGACATCCCGGTCCCAGAGTCGCCCAGGCCGAGCCGGACCCAGTCGCCGGAGGCCATTCCCGCCACGGGCGGCGCCCCTTCCACCGCGACGTTGGCCGTGGCGATCTCCAGGTGTCCGCCGTCGGGCATCGCGTCCCGGGCGTTCACGGCCAGGTTGAGGATCACCTGCTCGACCTGGGACGGATCGCACCGGATCGTCCAGAGGCCGGGGGCGAGCCGGGTGGAAAGCGTGATGTCCTCCCCCAGCACCCGGCGCAGGAGCCTCTCGCTCCCGGCGACGATCCCGTTCAGGTCGAGGACGGCGGGGGCGACGATCTGCTTGCGGGCGAAGGCCAGGAGCTGTCGCGTGAGGTCACGAGCCCGCTCTCCCGCGCCGCGGATCGCCTCGACGTCGTCCTGGTCGACCGCCCGCCCCCCCGCCAGGTCGTCGCGCATGGCATCCGCGCAGCAGAGCACGACGGTGAGCAGGTTGTTGAAGTCGTGGGCCACGCCGCCGGCCAGCCTGCCCACGCTCTCCAGCTTCTGCGACTCGGCCAGCTGCGCCTCCAGCCGGCGCCGCTCGGTCTCGTCCAGCCAGGTGGTGAGTTGCAGGACCTGGTCCCGGATCGTCACGGTGCGGACCTGCACCCTCCGCTCGCGCACCTCGCCCGACCGGGTGCGGTGGTGGCCGATGAAGTCGTCGGCTCCGCGGGACTGGATCTCGTCGATGTGGTGCCGGATCTCGGCTGGGTCCTCCTCCGCCTCGAGGTCGGCCACGCCGAGCCGGGCGAATTCCTCCCGCGTGTACCCCAGGTCCCGGTGCGCGGCGGTGTTGAACGCGACGAACTTGCCGTCGGGCGCCATGAGCGCCACCCCGTACGGGGAGAGCTCGAAGAGGGTCCGGTAGAGGTGCTCGCTCTCGCGGAGAGCCCGGGCGGACTGCTCCCGCTCCTCGAACCCGACACGGACGAGCCACCCCAGGAATCCACCCACGGCCGCTGCCGGGAGGAGGGGAATGGCCGCGACGAGAACACCGATGCCCGGTCCCACGTCGCCGATCCGGGTCAGGAAGAGTCCCCCCAGGAGCGCGGACAGGATGACCGACGCGACCGCCGGACCGACGCCCGCTGCCCAGGCGACGATCGGGGGGGCCAGGGAGAGCAGGAGGAACGGCGTCGACTCGAACAGCCCGGGGGTCGCGAGCTGGATGGAGAACGCGAAGAGGGGAAGCCCGGCGGCGATGGCGTAGGCGACCGCCACCGGAAGGCGGGGCGGGGCCGGGACGCGGTGGTCTGGCCCCCGGCCTCCGCGAGATGTCACCCGGTGTGGATCGGCCACGGTGGAGGGATTCTAGCGCGACTCGTCCCGCCGGCGCCCTCCCCGACTCACGATTCGTGAATCAACTCCTCGGATTCCTCAAGGAGGAGCCACTCGTCCGGGAATCGCGCCGCTTCCTCGCGCAGCCGTCTCCCCTGGGCCGGATCCCGCATTCCAGACTCCCGGAGGCGCCTGACGCGTTCGTAGACGTCGGCCAGTTCAGCGGGAAGCGCGGCCGCCTTGCGGGCCCGGGCGCGCGACTCCCCGTCCCCCTCCGCGAGCGGGTCCGGCGCGCCGAACCACCGATCCCAGGCTTCCGGGTCGGCCGGACCCCCGGCCACGGACGGCACGGCACGGGAGAGCAGGAGGTGACAGGACGTGGGGACCTCGAGAGGGCGCCCGCCCGTCCAGGCCCGGAGGTCCCGGACCTCCCGTCCGTCCACGGAGAGCCCCTCGACGGCCAGGCCGGTGGGAAGGTCGATGCGGAAACGCCCGGGATGAACGGGCGCGTCGATTCCCGTGGCCACGAGCGCCGGCCCCTCGAGCGGTCGCCCCTCTGCCACGCCTCCACGCGAGAGGAGGACGGGGCCCTCCACCTGCACGAGCGCCGTTCCCAGGCCCGGACCCGCGGGCATCTCCCCCACGGCGAGCCGGGCCACGCGGCCGGTGACCTCGAGCCCGCTCGAGAGGGCGACGTGGTTCACCGTTCCGGAGCGCAGGGCCTCCGCGAGCCCGTGGTCCCCTCCGACCCGCCAGGACATCCCGGACGAGAACTGCTCCAGCACGTCGAAGAGCGCGTCGAAGTCGGGGACCACGAAGAGGCGCGGCTGCATCTCGGTGATGTCGTACGCCACGTCGGCGCAGGCCGCGGTGAGCGGCTCCCTGCGGACCGCGGGCGAGAGGCAGTGGACCGACTCGCCCAGGGACGAGAGAAGGCCCGCCCCGTAGATGCGCGGCCGCTCCAGGGATCCGACGAGACCGTACTCCGCGGTCCACCAGTAGAGCCGGCTGGCGCGGATGCCCTCGGAGGCTTCGCGCTGGCTCGCCGAGGCGGCGGCGAGGCCTTCCGCCGCGATGCCGAGCTCCTCCGGGGTGGCCTCGGGGTCCTCCTTCGCGATCGAGAGGTGGCGGATCGCCTGGAAGACCGCATCGTCGGCGGCGCTGGCGATCGCCTTCATCCCGACCTCGCCGCAGCGGCGGACGTACTCGGCGTACCGGGGGTCGGCCAGGATGGGCGCGTGGCCAGCGCTCTCGTGGATGATGTCCGGAGCGGGCGTGTACTCGACGTGCGCGTGGGAGCGGATGTCGGCGGCGATGGCGAGCACGCGGCGGCTCTGGAGCTCGGTGAAGACGGCCGGCGGGATGAAGCCGCGCACGGCGACCGCCGACCAGCCGATGCGGGAGAGCCTCTCGTTCATCTCGTCGAGCCGCGGGATGCGCTCGGTGCCGATCCCGGTCACCTCCAGGCCGCGGACGTAGCTCTCGTGGGCCCGGTCCCGGAGCTGGGCGACGAGGCGTCGCAGGACGTGGCGCCACACCGCGTGGTCGCGCGGCGTGTACGCGTCCCAGTCCTGGTCGACCACGAACCGCCGCAGGTGCGCCGGCAACGAGTCCGTGGCACGCTCCGCTGGAGTCACCGGACCACCCCCACGTCCCTCCCGCGTGCGGGATCTACTCGAATCAGGACCGTATTTCTCCTGTATATTCACGCACCTTTTGCGGTCCTGCCGCCTCTTGCCGCAAGTTCGTCATGGGCCCTCCGCGCCAAATCTCCGTGAACACGGACGTTCGTTTTCAGGGGCCGGTGGCGCGGGACGTGCAAGATGCGCGGCACGTAATCTCCTCCCCCAACCCGAACCGTGGAGTTCCGATGGCCAACAAGATCGTGACCGATGACTGCACCAACTGCGGCGCCTGCGAGCCGGAGTGCCCCAACACCGCCATCACCTCGGGCGACGACTCCTACGTGATCGACGCCGAGAAGTGCGACGAGTGCGCCGCTGCCGGCGGCGAGATGGCCTGCGTGGCCGTCTGCCCGACCGACTGCATCGTCAAGATGTAGCAACCGGTCAGCGCTGATCAGGAAGCCCGGGCGAGCGCCTCGGCCAGCCAGGCCGAGAGCGCACCCCGGACCGGCGTTCGCAGCGGCGCCTTGCCCCAGAAGGCGGCGACGAGGGTCGCACCTCCGGGGCCGGGCACCGCGAACCCGGTGATCCAGTTTCCGCCCAGGTCGAGGGCGGCGGCCGAAGGAGCCGCTCCCGAGACCTCGCGTGCCGCCGCCAGCGCGGCGCAGAGGTTCCGCGCCAGGAAGGCCGGGTCGCGCGCGGGCAGGTCGCCCCGCGTCGACAGGATCGCCCCCGAACGGTCGGTGAGCACCCCCCCCTCGGCGATCCCGGCCTCGATGCACCAGGACACGAGCGCCTGCCAGACCTCGGCCTGGCTCGCACCGGACCGTGGAACGGGCGGGCGCGCCGGGCGATTCACCACGGGTACGGATGACGGAGGGCGGACCGCCTCGCGTACCGGCGCTCCGGGTGGAGGGGGTGGAAGCGGCGGGGGGACGCGCGCGGCCGGAGCTCCAGCGTCCTCCTCGCCCCGGGCCAGGGCGGTGGCGGCTCGGAAGGGGACGAATCCCCGGTCAGAGGAGTTCGCGCTGGGGTCGTTCATCGGCCGATTCCTCCGCTCGTGAGAGTCGATCCATCTGCTGCTCCAGCTCGCCCGCCAGGAGGTCGAACCTCCTGGCCTCGGGCGAGGCCGAACCGGGCAGGAAGGAGATGGGGACGCCGCGCCGGCTCGCCTCGGCGAAGGCCGGCACCCGGGGGATGACGGTCTCGAGGACGTGGGCCTGCCCGCCCCAGACCTCCCCCAGCGCGGCCACCGCGTCGGCGCTCCCCTTGTCCACCATGGTGGGCAGGATGCCGAGGAGCCGCAGGAAGGGGTTCTCGCGCTCGCGGACGTGCTCGACCACCCGGATCACCTGCGCCACCGAGCGGGCCGAGAGGGCCTCGGTCTGGAAGGGGACGAGCGCGAAGTGCGCGCGCGCCAGGCCGGCGCGGGTGACGGCGCCCAGCCCCGCCGGAGTGTCGTAGAGCACGAGGTCGAATCCCGGCTCGAGCGGGTCGAGCGCTCCGGAGAGGGCGCCGCCGCGCAGCGCCTCCTCGTACTCGACGGCGTCGACCGGATCGAGCCGGCCTCGCGGGAGTATCGAGAGCGACGGGATGCGCGTCTGGATCGCGCCTGCGCCCGGGGTGAGCCGCCCATCAGCACCTCGGCGAGCCCGGGCAGCGCCGTGTCGCCCCGCCCCAGCGAGTGGCCGATCCCGCCCTGCGGGTCGAGGTCGACGAGCAGCGTGCGCCGGCCGCCCTGGGCGAAGGCCACCGCCAGGTTGAGGCTGATCGTGGTCTTCCCCACCCCGCCCTTCTGGGCGGTGACGCAGATGCGCTTCACGGCCCGGTCCACCGCCCCAGCCACGCCAGCACCGTCTCGTGCCACTGGATGCTGTTGGCGGGCTTGAGCACCCAGTGGTTCTCGTCCGGGAAGTGGAGGAGCTCGCTGGGAACGCCCATGCGCTGTGCGGCGGTGAACGAGGAGAGCCCCTGGGTGTCGACCACGCGGAAGTCGCGCCCGCCGTGGATCACGAGCATGGGGGTCTTCCAGTTCCGTACCAGATTTATGGGGTTGTGCTTCTGGTAGGCCTCCGGCACCTGCCAGGGGGTGCCGCCGTGCTCCCGCTCCGGGAACCACAGCTCCTCGGTGTCGAAGTATGCGTGGAACTCGTCGAGGTTCCCGTCGTGGTTCACGAGGCAGCGGAAGCGGTCGGGCCAGGCCCCGGCGATCCAGGCGATCATGTAGCCGCCGTAGGAGGCCCCCAGCGCCGCGACCCGCTCCCCGTCCAGCCAGGGGTATCGCGCCAGCGCCGCCGCCAGCCCCTTCTGGAGATCCTCGAGCGGCTTGCCGCCCCAGTCGCCGGCGATGGAGTCGGTGAACTTCTTGCCGTAGCCGGTCGACCCGTGGAAGTCGACCATGACCGCGGCGTACCCGGCCGCGGCATAGACCTGCGGATTCCACCGATAGTGGAACTGGTCGCCGAAGGACCCCTGCGGCCCGCCGTGGATCAGGAAGGCCACCGGATACCTCTTCGCGGCGTCGAACCCCACCGGCTTCACCACCCAGGCATGCACGGTCTCGCCGTTCCAGCCGGGGAAGGTGAAGGGCTCCCGGTCGCCGAAGGCGATCCCCTCGAGGGCCGCGGCGTTGACTCGGGTGACGGGAGCGGCGCCGGTGCCGTCCGGACGGACGGTCCAGACGTCGGCCGGGGACCCCAGGTCGTCGTGGGTGTAGGCCACGAGGCCACCCGCCACGGACGGCGCGTGATTGCTGCCTCCCTTCACCAGGATGCGCTCCCGTCCGGTGGCCACGTCGATGGCGAAGAGCGGGTGGGCGCCCAGGTGGTCGGCGGTGGCGAACAGCGTGCGCCCGTCCGAAGACCAGGCGAGCGCGGCGGGCGAGCGGTCCCAGGACGGCGCCACCTCGCGGACCGGGCCGTCCGGCCAGTCGCGGACCAGGATGCGGTTGCGGTCGGCCTCGTAGCCGGGGACCTCCATGGCGAGCCAGGCGAGCCTCCTCCCGTCGGGAGAGAAGGCCGGCTGTCCGTCCCAGGCCTGGTTGCCGGGCGTGAGGTTGCGAGGAGCCGAGGAGCCGTCAGTGGGGACGAGCCAGAGGTCGAAGTTGGTCGACCAGGCCTCGGCCCTGCCCGCGTCCTTGGCCGCGAAGACCACTCCCTTGCCGTCCGGGGTGAAGGTGTAGTCGTCCGCGCCGCCGAAGGGACGAGCCGGGGAATCGGCGTCCATGCCCTTCATGAGATCGACCGGCGTTCCCCCGGCGAGCGGCGCCACGAAGAGGTGGTTGCGGCGCCCGTCGAGCCACTCGTCCCAGTGACGGACTGGAAGCCGGTCGTAGAGCCGCCCGGTCGAGCGGGAGCGAGCCCGCTCCTCGAGCCGACGGGTGGTGCAGGCCATGGCCCCGTCGGCGGCCGTGGCGCAGCCGGGGAAGACGGCGGCGGAGAGCAGGAGCGTCGTGCCGTCCGGGGAGATCCGGAAGCTCGTGACGTCGAGAGGAAGCGCGGTGACCTTCTCCGACTCGCCGCCGTCGAGCCGCAGACGCCATATCTGCTGCGGGCCTCCCCGGGCCGAGAGGAAGTAGATGGACCTCCCGTCGGGCGCCCAGCGCGGGCTCGCCTCGTTCTCGGGGCTGTTGGTGAGGCGCCGCGCCTCCTTTCCGTCGACGCCGACGAGCCAGACGTCGGTGCGCCCCCGGTTGGCCTCGAGGTCGGTGGTGCGGAGCACGTAGGCGATCCACTTCCCGTCGGGGGACGGGCGCGGTTCGGAGACGCGCTGCAGGGTGACCAGGTCCTGCACGGAGAACGGATGGACGGGGGCGGCAGCGTGGGCAGGCGAGTGGAGGCCGGTGGCGACCCCTGCGACCACGAAGAGGGCGAGAGCGGACGAACGCATGGCGCCGGAGGAAACCACATGGCGGACCCGCTGTCGATCGTCTCCGGGGCGGGCCCGGGAGCCCCCTCGGCAGCCGCCCAGCCCGGCGGCCCGTACGCCGCCACCTCCTCGCCCGCCACGGATCCCCGGCCGTTCACTCCACCCCGGGTGAACAGGTCCATCACCTCGTGGCCGTAGGCCTGGCGCGCGGCCTCCAGGTTGTGCGGTCTGCAGAGGATCCTGCAGTTGCCGACCGTGTCCGCCCCGCCCTTCCCGCGAGGCACGACGTGATCGATCTCCAGCCGCACCGTCGCGCCGCACAGGCCGCCGTCGGCAAGCTTCCACTGGCACTTGCCCCCGTCCCGCTTCACGACCTCCCGCTTCACCTTCGCCGGCACGCAGGCCTTCCGCTTCGACTGCTTCTCGAGGAGCCCCTCCAGCGCCAGCTTCAGGACCTGCTCGTCGGTCGCCCCGGGGTTGTGGTGGGACTCCCCCGCCTTCGCCTTCCGGAGGAGCGCCAGGAACTCCCGGGAGACCGTGATGTGCAGCCGGCTCTCCGTGGCGGTCATGGGCACGACCACGGGCCGGGGCGCTTCCTGGAGGACCCGCGGAAATTCACCCAGGTGAACTTTTTGGCCAGGGGCTGTCCAGGATGCGGGCGGCTCGATTGGCTCCGCCCGCTCCACCGCCTCGACCCGGGCAACCGGCCCCACCCGCGTCACCACCGTCCGTTCCGGCACGACCTTCCGGGGCTTCAGTTCCGCCGCCAGTTCCAGCGCCTCCAGCTTCGAGAGGCCGTAGAACCGCGGCAGGACCTCCACCCGGTTCTCCTCGGTCATCACCGTCGCCAGGATCGAGGCGGTGGTGAAGCAGAGTCTTCCGTCCCCGATCGGCTCCAGCACTTCCGGGAACCGTTCCACGAGCCAGGCCGCCGCGCGCCGGTGGTGGGCGGCACCGCGGGAGAGCTTCAGTCCCGTGTGGAGGTACTCGAAGAGCGATGCGTATCCCAGGTCCCGGAACGACTTGCGGCGGTCGAACTCCGCGAGGGCGAGGAGAAATGCCCCCTGCGCGACGAACTCGGCGCGGAGGAGGCCGGCGAGGTGGGCGTGGAAGGAGCAGGCATCGAGGGAGGCAAGGTCATTCATGCAGCCACTCTCTCACGCGATTCCCGGGCCTCCTGAAACGCACGAGGACGGCCGCCCTCGCATTCCGCGACGCGACGATCTCGACCCTCGCCGGGAACGCCGGACGCGCGCGCACGGGGCGGACAGGCAGCGAGGAGCGCCGTCCCGGCGCCGTTCGTCACGCCAGCGCGATCTTCACGAAAACCCTGTCAATGCAGCGTTTCCTTACGCCCCATCTGGCTGGTTGTCCGCGGATCGCACCGTTGCTGCCCACGCCCGGGCAGGCAGGACGGGCTTCTCGCGGGCAGCCCCACCGTGCGCATGCGCCCGCCGGTCGCTCCTCCGCGAGGCGTCCGGGGCGCGGCTTCTGGTAGTCTCCCGCCGATGCGCCGGCTCGCCCCGCCCGTGTTCCTCGCCCTGCTCTCGGCCTGCACCGTCACGACCACCGGCGCGCCCTGTACGTCGGACCTGAGCTGCCCGTCCGACCAGGGCTGCGGCAACGACGGGGCCTGCAGCGTGGAGGCGCTCTCCTGTCCCGGGCACACCACGGCCGGCCAGTGCGTCCCCGGCACCTCCTGCGTCTCCGGCGAGATCGTGACCTGCACCGCGGCCAGCGGGGTCTGTTCCACCCGCAGCGTCCAGTCCTGCGCCGACCCGGGCATGACCTGCGCGGCGTCCGGGGGAGGCGCGGCCTGCGCCTGCCCGGCGACGAATGCGTGCACGCAGCTCGACACGACCCAGTGCAGCCCCACCGGCGATCAGAATCCTCCGCTGCGCTCCCGTGGTGGCCGGCTCGGCCTGCCTCGCCTGGCAGAACGGGACGAGCTGCGGGGCGGATGGTCTCGTGTGCAGCGCGAGCACCTGTGTCTGCCCGGCGAACTCCGGATCGACGTTCGTCGCCGACGCGATCGGTGGGTCCCCCGGGGGAGCGCCGCCGCATCCCACCGGGCTCCCCTCTCCCGTCGCCTGCCGGTACCGGACCCTGACCGAGGCCCTCGGTGCGGCGAACGCACGCGGTGCGGGGTCGACGGCGATGGCGGCGGGCTGGTCGGCCGCGGTGCCCGGCGGGGTGGTCCTCTTCTCCGAGCCGGGAGGCCTGTCGATCGAGGCCGGAGTGACGTTGACCACCGACGAGGCCACCTCCACCCCCGGCCACTACGTCTTCAGCACGCCGGCGGCGCTCACCGGGCCCCTGGTGGAGCTGGGACCGGGCGGGGCGCTGGCCGGGTTCGAGATCCGGAACGAGGCCTCGAGCGGGGCCGGCGTGGGGTTGGCCTGCCCGGCGCCGGCGGACACGCTCCCGGTGTCGCTCTCGACGGTGCGGATCGCGGCGACCTCGGGCGGGACCCCTGCGGCCCGCCTGGCCACCGGGATCGGCGTCTCGGGCCACTGCGGCGTGATCCTGACCAACGTCGCCGTGGAGGGCGCGGCGACGGGCGTGCTCGTGAGCCCGGCCGCTCCGGGAGTCGCGAGCACCGCGACGGGCGGGCGCGTCACCGGATCGACCGTGGCCGGGGTCGTCGTGATCGATGGGTCGTTGACCTTCGCCGGCGGGTCGGTCGACGGGAATGCCGCTGGAGTCCTGGTGGGAACGACCGGGACCGGGGCTCCGGGCTTCTCGGCGACCGGGACCACGTTCAGCGGGAACGGCGGCGATGCGGTCCACGTAGCGCGCGGAACGGTCTTCACCGACGCCTGCCCCTTCGTGAACAACGGGACGCACGTGCACGCGCAGCCCACCGGCGGCGCGACGGTGAGCCTGACCGTGCAGAACAGCTCGGGCGATCGCGAGGATGACCGGGGCGAGCAATTCGGCCTTCCGGCTGCTGCGATGGGGTCGCTGCAGTTCGACGCTGGTGATGACTAGGGAACGAGGTAGTCGGGAATGACGCCAGTCCAGACCTATAACGTCGCGACGGGCCTCCGGACGAGGTGGCGGGCTAGTCTTCACGGCTTCCCCATGCCGGTTCAGTGCAGTTCGAAGGGAACACTGTTGCTTCGAACCTCGGGGACCAGATCCTCGTAGCCGCCAGCGACCGGCGTGCTTGATCTTCGTGGAGGCCTCGACTGCGAAGCCCCGTCGAACAACACCCTTGGTTGCTACGATACCGGGGCCGGTCGGCTTGTACTCCAATGGTACCTCTGTCCAGATGCGATCGAAACCACTGGACCCAACAGCCTGCTGCCCTGACCGTGGACTACGGGGGATCAGGGATCACCGGGGCATCGTCCGTCTGCATGCTCGCTTCGGTCTCTGATCTGCCCCTAAACGACCGATTCACGACTTACGCCGCACCGCGCCATTCCTCGACGCAGTGCGTTTTCTCGCCGTGACATTCACGTGACACGCTCCGGTTAGGGTCCTACGCTTCCGATCGCGCAGTGCGCTGGAGCGTCCATGTCGATGTCCGTAGAGAATCTCGAAGCCTCCCGCCCTTCCACGTCCCGGGTCGAAGCTCCCAAGCTCGACCGGACGACCATCGCCGCCATCGTCGCCTCCGGGAAGCGGCTGCTCGTGCAGGGTGGGATGGGCGTTCACGCGTCCGACGGGCTGGCAGGGAGGGTCGCCGGGGTCCACTCCCGTCGCTTCGTCGGCGTCGGCACCGTCTCCGGCGTGGTCAAGACCCCCGAGCACCTGCGCGCCGAGATCCAGCGGGCCAAGACCATCGCTCCGGGCGGGTTCGTGGGGGTGAACCTCATGGCGGCCCTCAACAAGTCCGACTTCGAGCTGACAGCCCGGACCGCGCTCGAGGAGGGGGTCTCCTTCATCGTCCAGGGCGCCGGCATCTCCCGCGACATCATCCGCTGGTGCCGTGACGCCGGCACCCCGTTCGCCGGAATCGTCTCCTCCGGCCGCCTCGCCGCGATGTACGAGAAGTGGGGCGCCGAGTGGGTCGTGGCCGAGGGCGCCGAGGCCGGCGGCCACATCGGAGACATCGATCATCCCCTTCCCACCCTGGTCGAGGAGGTCTGCGCCGCCACCTCGCTCCCGGTGGTCGCCGCGGGGGGCGTGGACGCCTCCGACGTGGGCCGCTACTTCGCCCAGGGCGCCGCGGGAGTGCAGCTCGCAACCCGCTTCATCGCCTCCAGCGACGGCGACGCGCACCCCACCTTCAAGCAGGTCCACCTCGGCAAGAAGGACGAGGACGTCGTCATCATCACGAGCTGCGTGAAGGGCATGAAGGCGCGCGCGGTCCGGAACGAATTCACCGAGGCGCTGGCGGCGGGGAAGACCTTCCCTCCCCGATCCAAGGCCTGGTACTTCGGCCCCTCCGGATTCATGGGGCGGAAGAAGGCCTGCATCGAGTGCCTGGCCGAAGGGCTCTGCAAGTGCCGGGCGAGCAACTTCCAGGAGAGCTTCTGCATCAGCGACGCGCTGCTGCGCGCGGTCGCCACGGGCGACGAGGTCCTCGGCCTCTACTACACCGGCCAGAGCCTGGTCCGGCTGCCGGAGACCCAGGTCGGCGAGCTCAAGCCGGTCCAGGCCATCGTCGACGACATGGACGACGCCCTCGACGCCTACGACGGAGCCGCGAAGGCCACCCCGGTTCCCCCCAGCCCGCAGTAGCGTTCGGTTTCGGCCGCAGCACCGTCACGGCACGCCGGCACGCCTCTTCGCGTCGGCGACCAGCGGGTCGTCGTTGCCCCGCTTGGCGGAGAGGAAGGCGCGGAAGGTCTCCACCGCCACCGGGCTCTTCAGGGCCTCCTGGGCTCGCCCGAGCTGGTACTGGGCCTGGCCGAAGTACCGGTAGGTCGGGACGATCTGCAGGAAGGCGTCGGTGGCCTCTCCCCGCCGCATCACGGCAGCCTCCAGTTCCTGCTGCGCCTGCGGGTAGGCTCCCGCCTCGAGGTAGGCGCGCCCCAGCCCGAAGCGGGCCGGCCAGGCGTCGACGAGCTGGATGGCCGCCTTCATCTTCGCGACGGCCTCGACGTGGTTCTTCTTGCGGGAGGCGATGCCGCCGTCGAGGACCAGCGCATACATCCGGGCGTCGACGCCCAGCCGCTTCTCGAGGTCGTCGACGACGGAGCGGGCCTTCCGGTCGTCACCGGCACCGAGGAACACGAGCCCCACCTGGAAGAGCACGTGGTCGGCGCTGGTGGCCTTTCGCGCCCGCTCGGCCGCGGCGAGGGCCCTGGCTGGCTGGCCGGTGGCGAGGTGGATCGCCCCGAGCATGGCGAGCTTCCGGCCGAGGGCCTCCTGGCGGCTCGCCCGCGCATCTTCCTCGACCGCCTTCTCCAGGAGCGTCCGCGCATCCCCGAGCCGCCCCTCGAGCATGGCCGCGTCGGCGAGCCCCTCCGCCGCGAGGGAGGAGGCGTCGCCGCCGAAGGCGCCGAGCCGCGTCCAGGTGGCGATGGCCTCGTCGCGCCGTCCCGAGGCGTACTGGGCGAGTGCCAGGCCCACGTACGCGCCCGGGAAGCCGGGGCTCAGCTCGAGCACCTTCTGTTGCTCCCGGATGGCGGTGTCGAAGTCCCCCGCGTACATGGCGAAGAGCCCGAGGTTGTTGCGCTGGGCGACCTTCTTCGGGGAGATCTCGACGGCCCGCCGCCCCGATTCGAGCGCCTTCTTGAAGTCGCGCTTCAGCTGCCAGGCGACGGCCAGGTTGGCGTGGCCGGCGTTGTCCCCGGGGTACTTCTGCAGCAGGGGCACGAGGTCCTCGATGGCCTTGTCGACGTCGTCCTTGTGCAGATAGTAGACGCTGCGGCTTCGATACTTCTCCCGCTCGCTCATCCGGTCGACGCGGGCGAGGGCCTTCTCGAAGTACTGCTCGGCCTCGGGGTTGCGGCCGCGGTTTTGTTCCACCACGGCCAGCCCGGACCAGGCCCGGCCCATCTCGGGGTCCAGCCGGACCGCCTCGCGGAAGTGACGGATGGCATCGTCGGTCTTTCCGTCCTCGGTCGCTGCCATGCCGAGCGCATAGGCGTGCGCCGCCTCGAGCGATCCGGCGCTGAAGGTCTCGGCCTCCTTGAGCTGCGCCGCCTCGGGCGTGACGTCGCCGAGCGCCGCGCGGAGGCTGGCGGCGAGCTTTCCAACGGCGGCAAGGGCGGCGTCCTTGGCCTTCACGTCTTCCGAGGACTTGACCAGCTCCTTGCCGGTGAAGGCGTCGACCGCGTGCAGGGACACCCTGTAGCCCGATGCGGTCCTCTCGACCGACCCGCTGGTCACGACGCCGATGCCCTCCCGCTGGGCCACCAGCCGCGCTCGCTTCTCGTCGAGGTTGGCTCCCTCCAGCTTGAGATCGTTCGCGATCTTCCGGGCGGTGTCCCGCCGATAGGCATTGATGAAGCTGGCTCCTTCGAGCGCAAGCCCCAGGGCCGGCTCCAGGGTACCGTCGAAGACCCCATCTCCCGTCCAGTTCTGCAGGTCGGCCACCAGTACCGTTATGTTTCGCGGGGGCGGCGGAGCCTGGCCCCAGATCCGCCATGCCGCCCCCCCTCCGGCGGCGAGCGCCAGGACCGCCACCAGGATCCAGGTGGGCCGGGGGAGCTTCCGGGCGAAGGTGCTCCAGGGATCGTCGTCGGTGTCGTAGGCCTGCCAGGCGAGGAAGAGGTTCACCGGGAAGCCGATGGCGGCGAGCACGAGCCCGATGCGCATCAACAGGGGTGACAGGTCGAGGTGGGCGCGCACCATGTCCACGCCCTGCAGGACGGCGAAGGCGCCGAGGAGGTAGGCGGACGAGGTCCGGAAGATGTGCCGGCGGCGAAGCTCGGCCAGGAAGGAGGTCTTCCTGGGCCGTGCTTCCTCTCGAACGTCCGGATCGACCATCGCTGGCGGGCCCCTCTCCCGGTGCGAAACCCCGCTTACCTAACGGACGATCGCACCCGGGTCACTGGAGCTTGACGACGGTCGACTTGACCGTGCCGTCCTTCAGCGTGAGGACCAGGTCGAAGCAACCGGGCGTCACGCCGTTGCTGGTGTCCCAGTTGAAGATGTAGGCGTTGCTGCCGTAGCGGAACGTGCTGCCCCCCGTGGCGCCGCCGGGGATCACGTACAGGAAGAGCGGCGTGCTTGCGGTCGGGGGCCCGAGCGGGGAGCAGGGGACGGGATACGCCAGGAGGGACCTCAAGGTGGTGAGATCGGCCACGAAGGCCCGGCTCGCGTCCCTGAGCTGCCACTTGACCGGGATGGCGCTCCCCAGCTTCTGGGTCCCGGAGTAGGTGGGGGCGTCGTAGCTCCCCGCCGCCTTGAGGGGCGAGAGGAAGCCCGTGAAGGCGTAGATCGACTGGACGGTCAGCTTCGCCGCGGCAGTGCCGGAGCTCGGCAGGTGGAGCGGGCCGCCGCCGTACTCCGCCCGGACGACATGGGCGCCCGCCTCGAGCGTCGCGTCGTTCAGCGTCGCCACCCCGCCGCTGCCGAGCGATACGGCCGCCCAGGTCCGGGTCCCCGTCGCGGTGGTCGCGGAGAAGGTCACCGATCCCGAGGGAATGCCCACCGCGGACGTCACGGCCGCCGTCAATGTCACCGTCGCCCCGTAGGCGATGGCGGTGGGGGAGGCGGTGACCGTCGTCGACGTCGCGAAGGGCCCGACCAGGTGGGAATGCGTCGCCGAGGTGGCCGGGTCGAAGGACCCCGGCCCCTGGTATGCGCAGGTCAGAGTGTGGCCACCCGTCGCGAGCGCGACGTTCCCGAGCGTCCATGACGAGGAGGTTCCGGTGCTCGAGACGGGCGAGGTTGCCGCGCCGAGCGTCGACGCGCCATCCCGGAAGGTGACCGTTCCGGTGGGCGCTCCTCCCGCCGAGGAGACCACGCACGTCAGGGTGACGGCCTCACCGTCCCGGGACGGGTTCGGCGAGGAGGACACGGCGGCCGCGGTCGTCGCCCTCACCTCGTGGCCGAGCCCGACGAGGGACGTGGCAGGCGTGAAGTCGGACGACCCGGAATAGCGAGCGGAAACCACGTGGGGCCCGACCGGGAGGGACGAGATCTCCAGCCTGGCGACTCCTTCGGAGGTGACGAGGTCCGCCTCCATCGCGATCGGCCCGGAGTCCACGCCGTCGATGACGAACGTGATGCCGCCTCCGGGGGTGCCGGCCGGCGAGGCCACCCTCGCAGTGAACGTCACGGGTCCTCCGAAGTACGAGGGGCTCCCGCTGCTCGTGACGAAGACGTCCTGGACGGGCGCCTGGCCCACGGAGATCACGATCCCGGTGAGGCTCGCGGGAGCGTAGTCGTCGTCGCCGGCGAACTCCACGCCGTAGGAGTGGCTTCCGCCGCCCGGCAGGAACGGCGGCGAGGACGCCTGGCCGTCCTGGAAGGTGCCCGAGCCCAGCGGCGTCGTGCCCTCGTGGAAGACGGCCTGGACCGACGGCGGCGGAGCGCCGGGCGGAAGCGACTGGAACGAGGCCACGAGCACCACGGGCTGGCCGTAGATCGGATTGGCCGGGATCGAGGCCAGGGCCAGGGTCGTGTCCACCTTGACCCGCACCGACACGGTGCCCGAGGTCGAACCGGTCCACCCGGGGAGCTCGGCGTGGGTGGCCGTGATGGCGTGGAGGCCGACGTCGAGGGGGGGTAGCCCGGTCGAGGGAATCGTCAGTGTGAAGACTCCATTGGTGCCCACCGTCGCGGTGCCCAGCACCACCGCCCCCTCGCGGAAGGTGACGGGTCCCGGCGCCGACGGTGGGGAGACCGTCGCGACGAGCGAGACGGCCTCGCCGTGGAAGGTCAGGGGCGTAGGGGTGGAGAGCGACGTCGTGGTCGCACCCTTCTCCACGACCAGCGTGACGTCCTTGAACATCTGGTTGGGCAGCGGGGTCGCGGAATCGACCACCTGGAGGGTGAAGACGTAGGTGCCCGCCTGCGTCGGGGTCCCCGACAGCCTGCCCTGCGCCAGCTGCCCCGCATCGAAGCCCGGCGGCAGCGCCGAGCCGGTGGCCAGGCCCCAGGTCAGCTGCCCGGTGCCGCCACTGGCCTCGAGGTCGAGGAGATATGGGGTTCCGACCCGGGCCGTCTCGGCGCCCTGGGGCCGGGTGACGATGAGCGCGGTCGTCGAGGCGAACGGGTTGCCCTGGGGCGTCACCACCGGCGCCACCAGCGTGGCGAGGGTCCTCGCCTGGTAGGGCGTGAGGTAGGTGCGAAGCGTGACCCGGATGGTCTCCCCGGGGGCGATGGCGAAGGACGCGAGCGGGGCCTGCGCGCCCGGATTCGTGACGGGGTCGACGGTCCCGGCGTTCACGAGGAGCCGGTTGTCCGGCTGCTCCTGGAGCTCGCACCCGTTCGCGATGGGCTTCCCGTAAGGCCGGGAGACGATGAGCTGCACGGGAGCGTACGACCCCGACAGCGTGGAGAGGAGCCGGACGTCGAAGCCCTGGGTCGTGTTTCCGGTGTTGGTCACCGTGTAGTCGATGTCGGCGAGGGCGGCGTTGGAGAGGTTCGCGTTCGACAGGTTCGCGTTGGAGAGGTTGGCGTTGGACAGGTTTGCCGTGCTGAGCGTGGTGTTCGACAGGTTCGCGTTGGAGAGGTTCGCGTTGGAGAGATTGGCGTTGGACAGGTGCGCGGCCTCGAGCGTGAACGCGGACGGGTCGGCGTTGGAGAGATTCGCGTTCGACAGGTTGGCGTTCGACAGGTTGGCATTCGAGAGATTCGCGTTGGAGAGGTTCGCGTTCGACAGGTTGGCGTTCGAGAGGTTCGCGTTCGACAGGTTCGCGTAATAGAGGCTGGCGGCGCTCAGCTGCACCTCGAGCCTCTCCCCGGCGTCGGAGGACCCGCTCCCGTCGTCGACCGGCGCCAGGCTGAAGGTGAGCCCCGGCGGGTTCAGGGTCACGGAGCCGCTGAGCCGCGCGTTGCCCTGGCCCACCTCGGTCACGTTCACCACGGTGGTGGCCGGGTTCGCCGTGGCGGGGCTGGTGCCCTCCTCGAGGCGCAGGAAGGCCGTCTGCACCGAGGACGAGCGGGCCGGGATCGTCACGGTCACGGTCGGGGTCACGGGGTCCGTGGCCGGGCGGAACGATGCGCGCACGCCTGGCTGGACGCCGGCGAAGGAGAACTCGAATCGCCTCTCGACGCCGGTGGCGTTGAACGCCGAGACCACGAAGGTCCTGTCGCGGGTCGAGTCGAGGAGCTTGGCGTTCTGGGGCGACGTGACCACGAGGCCGTCGGAGATCCGGGCCGTGTACACGTTCTGGTTGCGGGTGCCGGTGAACCCGGGCTCGCAGCCGGACGCGAGCTGCTGGCCCGGGTCGTAGATGCTGGTCGTCCCGGCGGCCCGTGCGGGCGGCGTGTACCTGGCCCAGTTGCCGTCCAGGGGCGGCACGACGTCCTGGTTGGACGTCCAGACCGCGTGGAAGACCGGCGCCGAGGTGGGCGCGGTGTCGAAGGCCCAGCCGGTGGCGGTGCGGACGAACACCGGCCCCTGCACGTCGATGTAGTCGCCGATGAACGGAACGGTCCCGTTCTTGAACATCGGGAGGTTGGGCGGGTTGACCTGCAGGTCCTGGAGCCTCCGGAGCGCCGGCCTGGGCGACGCGGCGAAGTCCACCACCTCGATCGGCCCGGCGAACCCGGCGGCCTGGCCGCTGGCGTACAGATCGAGCTCGTCCCCCCGCTGGCCGAAGGGCATGCGGGAGAGCGTGGCTCCCGTGAACGACGGATTGGCCGAGGGGGTGGCCGTCGCCATGCGGACGTCCACGGTGTGGCGTGTCTGCGTCATGAATCCGTCGTCGAGCTCGTCGGTCCTCCAGTCGAGACCGGTCCGCTCACCGAGCGGTCCCCGCTCCTCGTCGTACCAGCGCCCCTCGGCGTCGGGCGCCCAGCAGCTCCCGACGGGGAAGCAGGGGTCCTCCGACTGGTGCGGGCTGTGGTAGGTGCGGGTGTGGTCGAGCCGGCTGTCGTAATAGACCAGCACCAGCTTCCCCTGGGTGAAGGTCAGCGCGGGCATGAACTGGTGGCCGCGGGTGAAGGCGTTGCCCTGCGGGCCATCGACGATGGGAGCCGTGTCCACGGGGTCGGCCGGGATCTTCCAGCCGTCGAGCGGGTCGTTCCACTCGTCGTAGGTCTTGGGCGGCGCGGAGACGACCACGTGGGTCATGACGACCTGGCCGTCGCCGTTCGCCCCGCGCTGCGCCCAGGCGAGGTGGGTCCAGCTCCGGGTTCCGGAGGCGTCCACCGATGTGGCCATGGTGGGGAACGCCTCGGTGCGGAACCGCAGGGAGCCCTGGCCCTGCTCGTAGGGGACGAAGGTGGTGACGAGACGCGGCTGGGTGAACTTCCGCCCCCCGCTGAAGGATCGGACGGCGAAGATCGCGTCCTCGTCCTGCTTCGGGCTCGCGCCGGCGATCCCGACCCGGCGCCAGGCGACGTAGACGTATCCGGTGCGCGGATCGACCGACACCGTCACCCCCTGGCTGGCCTGCGACTTCTGGTCGTTCAGCTTGAGCGGCTCGCTCCAGGTGTCGCCGCAATCGAGCGAGCGGGAGATCAGGATGTCGGCGGCGGTGTCGCCGTAGATGCGGGCCCAGGCCACGTAGATCGCGCCACCCTGGAACGAGCGTCCGAACCTCTGGATGCTGCAGGTGAGCGCGCCCGGGCGCGGGACGTCGACGGCGATCCAGGGCTTGTCGGCGAAGTAGGTCGCACCCCCCTGGTCGATGACCTTCGCGTCGATCCAGCGGATCGGGTCGGTGCCGGCGATGGGGTCGCCGCCCTCCTTGTCGTTGAGGTCGATGAACCGGTTGACGACGATGCGGCCCTCGCTCGTGCCGCGCTTGAACACGATGCCGGCGAAGTAGAACATGCCGTCGGTGCCCGCCCGCACCACCGAGTCGGCAGCGGCGTCGTAGCGAGCCCTGCCGTCCGGTCCCCGCTGCTGGGCCGCCGAGCCCAGCCCGTCGGTGGAGGTGTCCTGCGGATACCCGGGCATGAGGGTGCTCTTCCACGTCTGCCCGCCGTCGTACGACTTGAACACGCCCTGCCAGGCGTCGCCGGGCATCTTCCTCTGCTCGCCGGGCAGGAAGGGATCCGGGATGTCCACGGTGCGGTAGTCGTTCGCGCCGGCGAGCAGGTTCTGCGGATTCGCCGACGAGACGGCGATGGACGGCTCGTTCTGCCGCTGCAGGAACGGGTCTCCGCCCGGCCACTGCGTCCCGGACACCATGTTCACGCTCTCGCCCGCGATCTGGGCGAGGGGGACGAGCGGCATCCCGGCTGCGACGACGAGTGAAATGAGAAGGCGCAGGCCGGGTGCGGACGACGGGCGTGACGACATGGAACCCCCTCGGAGTGGGCAAGCACGAACCGGGAGGCCCTAAGCGCGCGAAAGGAACCCTCGCTGCGCAAACATTTGCTTTCCTTCATCTGAAGGAGCTGTCAACGGTCGTGCTCCCCTTGATCGCGGGACGCGCGACGCACTCCGCCTCATCCGAAAGGACGAGCGGTCAGCCGCCGGACTTCTGGTAGCGCAGGGCGCCCACGCCCAACAGCGCCCGGCCGTCGCGGAGCACCGCTGCGTCCACCACCCGGCCGACGAGGAGAAAGTGGTCTCCGGCCTCCACGTAGAAGGCCAGCTCGCAGTCGAAGTAGGCCACCGCGTCGGTCAGGATGGGCGACCCGGTCTGCCCCTCGCGCCGGGCCACGCCCGCGAGCTTGTCCTCCCCCTGCATGGCCTGCCGCGCGAACTGTCCGGCCAGCTTCTCCTGCCCCTCGGCGAGGACGTTGACCGTGAAGTTCCGCGTGCTCTTCACGAAGTCCACGCTGTAGTGGAGCCGGTCGACGGCGACCAGGAACATGGGTGGGTCGAAGGAGGCCGGCGTGGCCCAGGAGACCGTGAGCGCGTTCTCCGCGCCTCCCCGGCCCACCGTGACCACGCTCACTGCGAGAGGAAACCGCCTGAGCACCTCGGCGAACGAAGCAGGGTCCATGGGACCGATTCTACCGCACCCGGAGGACCACGAGGTTCCCGACAACCACCACGGCGATCCCCGCCACGGTGGTCGGGCCCCACGGGAACCCCTCCACGAGCCCCGAGATGGCCAGCGCCACCACGGGCGTCATCACGCCGACGTATCCGGCCCGGGCCGCACCGACCCGCTCGAGGAGCGTCAGGTAGGCGGCGAACGCCAGGATCGACCCGAACACGGCCAGGTAGAGGAGCGATCCCAGGTAGGACGGGACGAACGAGAAGTGGAACCCGTTCCCGGAGGCCAGCGCGGCCAGCGTGCTCCCCGCCGATCCCCAGGCCATTCCCCAGGCCATCTTCTGCCAGACGTTCAGGCCCAGCCGGTCGAGCCGCGTGGCGAAGACGTTGCCCACGCCCGAGGCGAGCACGGCGCCCGCCACCAGCAACGACCCGGTGAGCACGCCCGCGTCGGCCTGGACCCGCTCCAGCTCCGGCCAGAAGACGAGCAGGATCCCCGCCACACCGAGCAAGCCGCCGGCCACCACTCCGCGCGTCGCCGGCGTCCCGAACACCGCCCGGGAGATGGCCGCGTTCACGAGCGGGCTGGCCGAGTAGCCCAGCGCGACCAGCCCGGAGACGAGGAAGGTCTCGGCCCGGTAGACGGCCAGGTAGGAGAGGCAGAACATGAAGAGCCCGAGCAGGGCCAGCTGCCCGTGGACCCTCGGCGGGAAGCGGAGCGGAATCCCCCTCAGGCGGCACCAGCCGAGGAGGAGCGCCGAGGCGATGGCGAAGCGGAGCGCCACGCTGGCCTCGGGCGGTGCGCGCCCGAGCTGGAAGGTGATGGCGATCCAGGTGGTGCCCCAGATGGCCGTCGCGGCGGCGAAGAGCCGGGGGGTGGAGAGGCTCACGGGGCTCCCGCTCAGGGGCCGGCGTGGACGCCGGCCATGTCGGTACCGACCATGCCGGCCCGGAGCGATCGTGCATCCACCCGCCCGAGCCCACGCTCCATGGCCGGCGTGAGCAGCCGGTGGTGACGGGACCCGTCGAGCCTACTCGCGATCTCCGTCAGGTGGTCGTCGCGGAAGGTCCAGTCGAGACCGTCGAGCCGGGAGAGGTCGAACGGCACGGAGTAGTTCCGCAGCGTCTTCTCGCCCCGCAGGTTGAAGTAGTCCTCGAAGTAGCTGAGGGCGAGCTCCCGAACCGACCGGAACACCGGCTCGCGGAAGCGCAGGCCGGCGAAGTTGGACTTGGCGACCGCCCCCCAGTGTCCGCGTTCCCGGAAGGCCGCCAGCACGTGGTCGTCGTCGCGGACCGCCTGCAGGTCCACGAGCAGCGGCGGGTGGCCCAGCCTGCGCAGCGCGGCGGCCGCGAAGAGCGCGCCGTCGTAGCAGTGGGCGCGCCGCTCGGCCAGCACGCGGCGAGGGGAGCCGGGGGCGTCCTCGGAGCGGTAGGCGAGCCCGTCGAGGAAGGACTGGATGCGCCCGGGCGTCCGGAGCGGTCGGAGGGCGGTGATCTCGGCGCGCGTCCAGCCGGAGGTCGCGAGCCGCGGAAGGGGTCGTCGGGGCATTGGCCCCGGAGTCTACCCCGACGCGGCGGCCAGGATGACGGGCGAGCGCAGCATCTCCCGGCGAATCCGGCGCTCCTCGCGGCGTACCTTGCGCGGGTAGGACCACATGAAGTCGGGGACCTCGTCGGTCGCGTTCAGGTGGGAAGCCAGGCGGGTGGGGCCGGAGTTGTAGGCCACCAGCGCCAGGTCGACGTCGTCGAATACCTCCACCATCCGGGCCAGGTAGCGGACGCCCATGCGGACGTTGTGGACCGGATCGTGGACGTCGCCGGGAGGGAGTCCGGCCTCGCGCTCCTCGGACTCGAGGGCGAGCCGGCGGAGCTGCATGAGCCCGCGCGCGCCCCGTTGCGAGACCGCCGAGGGCTCCCACCCCGACTCCACTCCGATCACCGCCATCACCAGCACGGGGTCCAGGCCCACCGACTCGGCCTCCCCCCGGACCACCGAGGCGAGGCGGGACGCCCCCTCCACTTTCAGTGAAGGCATCCGCTCCAGCACCTGGGCGGCCAGCGGGTCGAGGGAACGCGGGATCGAGGGAGGCGGAACCGGGCGCGGCGCGGGGTGCTGGCCGGTGGGCGACGGCAGCAGGACGAGGGTCGCCCCCAGGGCCACCGCCGACGCCTGCACGCTCCGCCTCCACAGTCCCTGGACCAACGCTCCTCCCCGGTCGAGCCTTCGTTCGGACCGTTCTTAACCCCGGGTGCGTGGCACCGAAAGTCCCGTGATCGGGCCACGTGGACGCCCATTCACGGGACGTGATTTCATTATTTTCGCCCCCTTCGGGGCGCGCCTGGCACGCTTCTCTTAGAAAACGGTCGATGACCCGGCGCCGTGCAGGTGGAGACGACCCTCGCGAGGCCCAGCTCGGCCTGTTCGGCGCCGAGGCGGCACCCCGGGTCGCGGCCCCCCCGGTTTCACTCGAGGTGACTGAGCTGGCCCGGCGCCTTCCGGAGCGGCTGCGCATGGGCACCTCCTCGTGGTCCTTCCCGGGCTGGGCCGGCCTGGTATGGACCGGCCGACACGCCGCCGAGGTCCTCTCCCGCGAGGGGCTCCCGGCCTACGCCCGGAACCCGCTGCTGCGCGCCGCCGGGCTCGACCGCACCTTCTACGCATCCACTCTCCGCGGAGGGGTTCGCGCTGCACGCGGCGCAGGTGCCCGGCGAGTTCCGCTTCCTGGTGAAGGCCTCGCAGCTCTGCACCTTCCCGAGCCTGCGCGACGGGCCGGGGCGCGGAGCGCCTCGCGAGAATCCCCGCTTCCTCGACGCCGCCTTCGCGCGGGACGCGGTGGTCGCCCCGGCCGTGGAGGGGCTGGGAGACCGGCTCGGCGCCCTCCTCTTCCAGTTCCCGCCCCTGCCCCGCGCCGGGACGCGCGACCCGGCCCGCTTCGCCGCCCGGCTCTCCGCCTTCCTCGAGGCGCTTCCGCGCGGTCCCCGCTACGCGGTGGAGATCCGCGACGCCGGCCTCCTCCACCCGGACTACGCCGCCGCGCTGGACGGCACGGGCACCGCGCACGGCTTCACCGTGCACCCGTCGATGCCCTCGCTCGAGATCCAGGCCGCCACGGTGCCGGTGGAGCGGCAGCCGTCGCTGGTGGTGCGCTGGATGCTCGGCCACGGGCGCGGATACGAGGAGGCCCGCGAGCTCTACGCGCCCTTCGACCGGCTCGCGGCGCCCGACCCGGAGAGCCGGGCCTCGGTCGCCGAGCTGATCCTGCGCGCGGCGCGGGCCGGGAAGGAGGGGCTCGTCATCGTGAACAACAAGGCGGAGGGGTCGTCGCCCCTCTCGGTGGTGGAGCTGGCCCGCGCCGTGGCCGCTCGCGCGACGGCCGGCTGACCGTCGGGCACTTCACGATCCGTCGAGGGCGGACTGGAACTCGGCGAGCAGGTCGCGCCAGTGCTCGATGCCCACCGAGATGCGCACCAGGTCGTCGGCGACGCCGTAGCGGGAGAGCTCCTCGTCCGACATCTCGGAGTGGGTGGTCGTGGCCGGATGGCAGACCAGCGTCTCCACGCCGCCCAGGCTGACCGCATTCTTGGCGATGCGCAGGCGGCGCAGGAAGTCGAAGGCGGCGCGCTTGCCGCCCTCCAGCTGGATCGAGAGGATCCCGCCGGGATAGCTGCACTGCGCGTCGCGGATGCGGACCTGCTCCGGATCGGTGAAGAGCGACGGGTAGATCACCCGGCGCAGCCTGGGGTGCCCCTTCAGCGCCTCGGCGATGCGCTGGGCGTTCTTCGACTGACGGTTCATGCGCAGCCCGACCGTGGGCAGGCGCCCGTCGAGCATCCAGGCCTCGTCGGGCTGGAGGATGTTCCCGAGGACGGCGCGTGTTCCCCGCAGCCGGGCCAGCAGTTCCACGTCGCGCCCGGTGATCACGCCGCCCAGCATGTCGCTGAAGCCGCCCAGGTACTTGGTGGCCGAGTACACCGAGAGGTCCGCCCCGAGCAGGAGCGGGTGCTGGAAGGTGGGGCCCATGAACGTGTTGTCCACCGCCACCACGGGCCGGTCGGGGTGCTCCCGCGCCGCCGCCGACGCGGCGGCGATGTCGGTCATGACCAGGGTGGGGTTGGCCGGAGTCTCGATCAGGATGAGCCGGAGGTTGCTGGCCGAGGCGATCGCACGCGCGAGGGCCGCCCCGTCGCCCGCCGCCACCGGGATCCCCTTCATCCCCATGGGCTCGAGCAACTGGTGGACGAGGTGCTGGGTCCCGCCGTAGAGCGGGACGGTGTAGACGAAGCTCGACCCCGGCTGGCACAGGGTCAGGAAGACCGTCGAGATGGCGGCCATGCCGGAGTTGAAGACCGCCGCCGACTCGGCTCCCTTCTCGAGCGGCACCAGGTGGTCCTCGGTGATCTCGGCATTGGGGTGCGAGAGGCGCGAGTAGATGAGGTCCACGCTCTCCCCCTCCGCCGGCCGGGCCTTGCCGAGCGCGATCTCGAAGGCCCGCTCGGCCGCCTCGGGGCTGGAGAAGACGTAGGTCGAGGACCGGAAGACCGCCGGACGCGCGGACCCCACCGAGAGGCGTGGGTCGAAGCCACGGGTCAGCACCGCGGTGGGGGGGCGGACGAGGTAGGCGGTCTTGTCGCGGGGGCTGGCCATGGGGAAACCATAGCAGCCCGTTGCTCCGGTGGTGCGCGGGAGGGTATGGGGTACCGGTGGACGGATCCCGGCCGCCCCAAGCAGGGCGTGGACTCTTCGAGCGCGTGCTCGCGCTGGCGCTCGTCGCGGCGTTGCTGGCCACCGCGTTCGCCATCCTGGCTCCCTTCGGGACCATCCTCCTCTGGTCGCTCTTCATGTCGGTCACCATCTGGCCCCTTCACCGCTGGTTCCTCGTGCGCACGGGGGGCCATCCGTCGGTGGCAGCCACGCTCTCGGTTGCGGTCCTGCTCGTGGTGGTGGTCGTGCCGGTCGTCCTCTCCACCGTCGCCCTGCTGCCCAGCCTGCGCAGCATCGTGGCCGTGGTCTCGCGGCCGGAGACCTGGACGATCCCCGCGCCCCCCGTGTGGATGCGCGAGGTCCCCCTGGTCGGGCACCTGCTCCAGGGCACCTGGCAGGAGATCGTCCAGGCCCTGCTGGCCCAGCTGGGAGGCCCCGGGACCCAGACCTCCCGCATGGCGCAGTGGGGTGTCATGCGCGCGGTCGGGACGGGCTGGACCATCGTGCAGGTCGTGCTCGCCACGGTGCTCACCTGGCCCATGCTGGCGGGAGGAGAGCGCGGATCTGTGCTGTTCTCCCGGATCGCCGAGCGGGTCGGCGGCCTCCACGGCCTGCACCTCCTCGAGCTGGCCACCCGCACCATCCGCTACGTGTCCGTGGGGATCATCGGGACGGCCGCCGCGCTGGCGCTGGTGGAGGGCATCGGGCTCTGGCTGGCCGGTGTGCCCCTCATCGCCGTGCTCATGGTGGCGAGCTTCGTGATGGACGTCATGCAGCTCGGCATCCACGCGGTCTACGTCGGCGCGGGCGCGTGGCTCTTCTACGCCGGACGGCCCGGTGCCGCGGTCTTCACCCTCATCTGGGGATTCATCGCCAACAATGCCATCGACTCGGTGGCCCGTCCCTACGTCATCAGCCGGGGGACCGGGCTTCCCATGACGGTCATCTTCCTGGGAGCCCTGGGGGGCCTCATCGTATGGGGGTTCATCGGGGTCTTCCTGGGCCCGACCCTCCTCGGCCTGGCGTGGACCCTCCTCCGCGTCTGGCTCGCCAGCCCCCCCGTCGCGGATGCCGATCCGGGGCTCTGACCCCGATGACCCGCACGCTCGACGGGTGGATGGACTTCATCCGCAGCCGCACCGCGCCCGCTCCGGTCCCGCTCGTCCCGGAGATCGAGCTCTACCAGGCCACGGAGATGACCGAGCTGTGGCGGGCCACGGCCTCCGACCTGGAAGGATGGGACGACTCGCCGTTCTGGGCCTTCCCCTGGGCCGGGGGCCAGGCGCTCGCGCGCCACGTGCTCGACCACCCGGAGCTGGTCGCCGGCCTCCGCGTTGCCGACTTCGGCACCGGCAGCGGCCTCGTGGCCATCGCCGCGATCAAGGCCGGGGCCTCGCGCGTGATCGCCTACGACGTGGACCCCTTCTGCGAGGGGGCGGTCCGGCTCAACACCGCCCTCAACGGCGTCACGGTGGAGTTCGAGGCCCGCTCCCCGCTCGAGGAGTCCCTGGCGGTGGACGTGATCCTGGCCGGGGACGTCTTCTACCAGCGACAGATGGCCGAGCGGTTCCTGGTCTGGGGACGGGCCATGGCCGGGAGGGGGATCCGGGTGCTGGCCGGCGACCCCGGACGGCTCTACTCGCCGCAGGCGGGCGTCCGCGATCGGGGCGCGCACGACGTGCCCACCTCGACCGCCATCGAGGACCGGCTCCTGATGAAGACCTGGATCATCGAGCTCCTCCCGGAGTGAATTCCGGCCCCCGCGGCCCGGCTCCGAGCACCTCGGCGAAGATCTCGACCATCCGGTAGGTGAGCCCCCAGATCACGAGCCCGTCAACGTCGAGGCTGGGCAGGACGAGACGTTGCCCCTCGTGGACATACGGGAAGGGCGCCCGGCGCGCAGGATCGAGCAGGTCGCCGAGCCGGACCCACTGCGCGCTCGCCACCTCGGCCGAGAACCGGAGCGGGCCGGGATCGGCGTGCAACGCCCAGACCCAGGGCTGGATGGAGAGCCCCACCGCCCGCCCCCTGCCGATGGCCTGGATCTCGTCGAGGGCGCCGATGCGAATCCCGCCGGCCCTCAGGTCTATGCCGACCTCCTCCTCCGTCTCCCGGACCGCCGCGTCCTCGATCCCCTCCCCCGGCTCGACCCGGCCACCGGGAAAGGCGACGTGGCCGGACCAGAGGTCTCCTTCCCTCTCGGCGCGCCGGATGAAGAGCACCTCCGGCCCGGAGGGCGGCTCCCGCAGGACGATGGAGACGGCCGCCCGCCGCGGAAGGGGCTCCGGCAGCAGCTCCGGGGGGCGGAGGGCCAGGGCGCGACGGATCTCCTCCAGGCTGGGAACGGCCACCCGGCGGTCCTAACCGTGCCGTGCGCCGATGGCCGCGGCGAGCGCCACGACCCGGTGGGCCTCGGCGACGTGCAGCGCCTCGACGAGCCGGCCGTCGACCACCACCACGCCCCGCCCGGCGGCCTCCGCCGCGGCGTGGGCCTCGATGACCCGGCGCGCCGCCGCGATCTCGTCATCACAGGGAGTGAACGCCAGGTTGGCGGCTGCGATGGTCCTCGGGTGGATGAGGGTCTTCCCGTCGAACCCGAGATCGCGCCCCTGGCGGCACGCCTCGGCCAGGCCCGCGTCGTCCGCGAGGTCGAGGTGGACGCCGTCGAGGGCGGCCAGGCCACCTGCCCGCGCGGCCAGCACGATCAGCGAGAGGGAGACCAGCACCTCGGTGCGCTGCACGGTGTGTCGCGCCCGCAGGTCCTTGACCAGGTCGGAGGTGCCGGCCACCAGGCAGGCCAGGCGGGGCGAGGAGTCGGCGACCTCGGCCGCCCGGAGCACCCCGCGGGGCGTCTCGATCATGGCCCACAGCGCGAGCGAGTCCGGGGCCCCGGACGCCTCGAGGAGCCGCACGGCCTCCCGGACCCGGTCCGGGCCGTCGACCTTGGGGAGGAGGATGGCGTCGGCGCCGGAGCCGGCCGCCGCCGCGAGGTCGGCCCCGGCCCATGGCGTCCCCGCCCCATTCACCCGGAGCACGACCTCGGCCCGTCCCATGCCGCGCCGGATGGCCTCCAGGGCGGCTCGTCGCGCCTCGTCCTTGGCGCCGGGGGCGACCGCGTCCTCGAGGTCCACGATGACCACGTCGGCGCCGAGGGCGGGCGCCTTCTCGAGCGCGCGGGCGTTCGAGCCGGGGACGTAGAGGGCGCTGCGGCGGGGACGGATGCCGTTCACGCTTCCTCCCTTCGCGCGACGCAGCGCAGGGCGGCGATCCAGAGGCGGGACTCCTGGCGGGTCATGCGTGCCCGCCGCAGCGTGCGGCAGAGGTCCCGCACGGCGTGCCGCTCCGGACCTCGCAGGAATCCGCCTGCCGCGAGAGCGGCTCGCAGGGCCGACTCGACCCTCATCATCTCGGCGTCGTCGGCTGCCTTCGGGCTCGAGGCCTCGGCCGTCGTGGGGGCCCGCGCGACGGGGCGGAGCGCGAAGGCGTAGACGGCCACCGCCTGGGCCAGGTTCAGGGAGGGCTGGGGCGCCCGCGAGGGGATGCGGGAGAGCGCGTCGCACCGGGCCAGTTCCCCGGCGCGGAGCCCGTCCCGCTCGCCACCGAAGACGAGTGCGGTGGCGCCCCTCGGCGCGATCTCGTCGACGGCCCCCGCGAGCGCCGCCGGGTCCATCGGCGGCCGCCCCCGCACGCGGCGCGATTCCGTCCCCACCACCCAGGCGCAGTCGGAGACGGCCTCGTCGAGCGTGGAGACCGTACGCACGCCGTCGAGGAGATCCTCCGCCCCGATCGCCAGGCGGCGAGCCGCGTCCATGTCGAGCCGCTCCGGGCTCACCAGCACCCAGTCGGCGTGGCCGAAGTTGCGCAGCACCCGGGCCGCGGCTCCCACGTTCTCGGGGACCCGGGGCCGGACGAGCACGAACCGGACCAAGGCTATCCCGCGTCGGATCCCGGCGCGTCGGCCTCGTCCTCCTCGACGTCCGGTCCGGGCGGGAGGGTGGCCATGGCCTTCTTGATGTACTCCTGGTGCTGCTTCTCCTCGGCGCGCAGCTCCTCGAAGAGCTTGCGCACTTCGGCATCCTTCACGTGGCCGAGGGCGTCGTCGAAGTAGCTCCAGGCCTTCTCCTCCGAGACCAGCGCCACCTCCATGGCCTGCCGAGGCGACATGAAGACGCGGGGCTGGCCGCGGTCGGGGGCCTCGACGTCGTCGATGGCGTCGAGGGTGACGGTGGACGGCGCGGCGCCGAAGAGCTTCTGGCGGCGGGCCTTCAGATCGTCCCGGTGCTTGGCCTCGTAGCCGGCCATGTTCTTGAAGACCTCGTCGGCGTCGCCCGGGTATCGGCCACCCACGAGGTGGGCGAACTCGTCGTACCGGATCTTGGCTTCCTCCTCGATCAGGATGGCGAGGTCGAGGGCGTCCTTGAGGGTCAGCTTCGCGAAATCGATCTTCTGGGCCATGTAGACTCCCCCGGCGCGGTTGTTGAAGTTGTGGGTCCTCAGCTAATGCTGAAGTGCTCGAGTTGGCTAACGCTTCGTTGGCACCCTTTTGGGTTCCAGGGGGATCTGGATGGCGGAGAGTGCGTCGGGAAACGTCGTCTTTCGCAGGGAAGCCCGGGTCGCCCGGCTGCACGACCCCAGGAAGGGGTTCGCCCTCTCCGACGTCGAAAGCGAGATCCGCTACGACCCGCTCACGGGGGAATCGTCCCGGATCTGCCATTTCTCGCTCCCCGCCGCTGCCCCGTCCGACATCTCCGCGACGGTGGAGGCCCGCCGGCCCGGGTGCCCGTTCTGCCCGGGGAAGGTGGACGTCGTCACGCCCCGCTTCCCCGACGAGCTGGTCCCGGGCGGGCGTTTCCGGCGCGGCGAGGCGGTGGTCTTCCCGAACCTCTTCCCCTACGACGAGCTCTCGGCGGTGCTGGTGCCCGGCGCCCTGCACGACCTGGCCATGGGCGACGTGCCCGAATCGCTGGTCGTCTCGGGCGTCGGCGCAGCCCGCGATTTCCTGGCCGCCACCCTGCCCCTCCTCGGACGCGACCTCCTCGGCCTCGTGACCTGGAACCACATGCCCCCAGCCGGCGGCACCCAGATCCACCCGCACATGCAGGTGGTGGCCACGTCGGAACCGGGCAACGCCGTACGCCGCGAGCTGGCCGCGGAATCGGCCTGGCTCGCGAAGCACGGCCGGCCGTTCGCCCCGGATCTGCTCGCGGCCGAGGAGGCGGCGGGGCGCGTGGTGGGACGCACCGGAGCCTGGACCTGGTACGTCCCCTTCGCCCCCACGGGTGTCCTCGGCGACTGCCGGGCGGTCCTCCCGGGCAAGTCGAGCGTGCTCGACCTCGACGACGCCGACGTGGCGAGCTTCGCCTCGGGGCTCCGCCGGGCCCTGCGCGGGTTCGCCGCGTACGGCCTCTGGAGCTTCAACCTCACCTTCGTCCCGGACCGGTCGGGGGATCGCTCCGGACGCCATGCACTCTCGGCGCGGGTCCTGCCCCGGCTCTACATCGACCCGGTGCTCCACACGCCGGACGCCAACTACCTGCACATGCTGCTCGGCGAGCGGTTCTCGATGGCCTGGCCGGAGGAGATCGCGGAGCGACTGCGGGCGGCGTTCAGCGAGGCTTGATCCCCTTCGCCGCGAGCCAGGCTGCGAGCCGCGCCTCCGCGGCGTCGCGGGCGGCCATCCGGTCGGCGACGAGCCGCCGCAGCACCGCCTCCCGAACCGCGAGGCGATCCGCCTCGGAGCGCCCCGCCCGGGCGACCTCTTCGTCGAAGAGGCGCACGTGGCGCCGGATGGCGCTGGCCGCGCGGGCGAATCCTCGTGCCTCCAGCTCGTAGAACCGGGCCAGGCGCGCCGGATCCGGGGACGACCGGACCTCGGCGTCGGCGGTGCCCGCCTGGTAGACGTAGCGAGCCTTGGAGAGGCGCGGGCGCGCGATGTCGCGGGCGGCCAGGTAGACGTCCCCTCCCTCGCGGCTGGAGGCCTCGACGAGCCGCTCGGTGAGCGTCCGGGCGAAGGGGCCGGCCGGGTCGAGCCCGGGCGCGTCGAGCGCGGCCTCGTGGTCGGCGTCCCCGGTCTCGAGCGCCGACAGGCCCGCCACGACCCCTGGCGCCGCGGGCTTCCCGTCGGCGGCCTCGGACACGCGCGCTCCCCAGAGATCCTCGAGGAAGAGGTGGTGGTTCTTGATGATGCCTAGGCCGATCTCCTCGAAACCGGGGCGCGGCCGCAGCCACCCCCAGAGCGAGAGGAGGTTCTCCTTCCAGCTCTCGATCTTCGCGTCGACGAAGAACGGGTAGACCGCCTGGAGGGTGTGGATCTGGTTGGCCACGTCCTCGACGTAGTGGTGCGCGGCCCCGAGCCAGACGTAGGCCAGCGCCCGCCCGCCAGGGGTTCCCGCCGTGGCCGCCGCGAGGGCGACGTCGGTGTGCATCTGGGCCATCTCGGGGGCGAACGCCTTCGCGGTGGGCGGGTAGGCCCAGCGGCGGGGATCGGCCTTCAGGACGTCGGGCGAGTCGGAGAATTCCACCTTCGGCAGGCCGTAGTGGGCCCAGGCCTGGCTGGAGAGGCCGGTGAGCGCCCCCATGTCGAGCTGGGCCGGGTCGAGCGGAATGGGCTTCCCCGCGGGGTCGCGCCGGACGCGCCGATCCGGATCGTGGGCGAAGCGCTCCACGTTGCGCCCGTCGTCGTCGGGGCGGCGGGAGGAGACGGCCGCGAGGAGCCGGGCGTCGGCCGGACCGTCGGGCACCACGTCCACTCCCACCACGCGGGCCTCGGGGGTGAGACCGAGGAACTCCTTCCAGGCCCAGCCGTCGAACTCCCGCAGGGAGGGATACCGCGAGATGAACCGCTCCCGGACGGCCGGGTCGGGATGCCCGGCCCCGGCATGCCAGGTGGCGCCGCGCAGTTCGTCGACGTCGGCCGGCGTGGCTCGCCCGAGATCCCGTGGCATCGCCGCCGGAAGGGCCCGCTCGCCGATGAGCTGGTGGACCCGCTCCTCGTAGGCGCGGGCCGGACCCGGCGCTCCGAGCGCCGCGAGGAGGCCCAGGACGGCCGGGACGGCTGCCCCCTTCCTCACTGCCCCTTCGTCTCGACCTGGGTCTCGGCCGCCCGGATGTCGGGCTGGTACTGCACGGTGTCGAAGACCACGAAGACCACGAAGAGGGCCGCGAAGAGCGCCGCCGAGGCCAGCACGACCAGCTGGAAGCGGTTCTCGTACTTGAGGTGCATGAAGAAGAGCGCCACCAGCGCCGCCTTGGTGCAGGCGATGGCCAGCGCCAGGACCACGTTCCACTCCCCGAGGTCGACGCGGGAGGAGGCGACCGTGACCACGGTGAGCACCATGAGCGCGGCCGCGGTGCCCAGGAGCACCGAGGGGGGCATGACGTGGGTCCCGTGCTCCGGGGAGGCGCTGGACCGGGTGGAGTGCGCGTTCACGTTGGCTCCGATCAGATGAGGTAGAGGAGCGGGAAGAGGAAGATCCAGATCATGTCGACGAGGTGCCAGTAGAGCGCCACCGCGTCGACGGGGACGTAGTAGCCCGGGCCGAAGTCGCCCCGGCCGGCACGACCGATGAGCCAGACGTAGAGCCCCATGCCGACGAGCACGTGGATCCCGTGCAGCCCGGTCATGAGGTAGTAGATGCTGAAGAAGGTGCCCAGGTCCTTCGGCACCGGCAGGGCCTGCACCGCCGCGGGCAGCGTGGCCAGGATCTCCGCGGAGGGCTTGCAGGCCGCCCCCCAGGCGATCCCGTTGTGCAGCTTGTGGCTGTACTCGAAGTACTTCACCACCAGGAACACGCCAGCGAGGAGGAGCGTGAGGAGGAGCGAGATGCGCAGCCCCTTCCGCTGGCCCAGCTGCGCGCAGCGGACCGACCAGGCCGCCGAGACGCTGCTGCCGACGAGCACCACGGTGTTCAGCGCCCCCATGCGCCAGTCGAGGAAGTGGTGGGCGTACTGGAAGAGGGCGAAGTGGTTGGCCCGGTAGACCCCGTAGGCCACGAAGAGCCCGCTGAAGAAGAGCACCTCGCTGCCCAGGAAGAGCCAGAGCCCCAGCTTGCTGGTCTGGAGCTGGGCGTCCATGCTCGTGAAGTGGTGGGCCAGGAACCGCTCCTCCGGGGGCTGCCCGGCGGCGGTCGCGGCGTGGCCGTGCGTGGGGTCGCTCATCGCGCGCCCTCCTCGCGGACCGGCACCCAGCCTGCCTCCTCCGACACCCGTCGCAGCCCGGTGTAGTCGTACGGGGGCGCTCCCCGCGGGGCGACGGCGAAGTTGTCGTGCGGCGGGGGGACGGGGTCGCCCACTCGAGCGTGGCGCCGCCCCACGGGTTGGCCGGCGCCGGCGCGCCGGACCGGAGGGACTTCACGAAGGCCCAGAGCGCGACCACCAGCCCCGCCGCCAGCATCACCGCACCCACGGTGGAGAGCCGGTTCAGGCCCTGGAACTGCTCGGCATAGGTGGCGTAGCGGCGTGGCATCCCCAGCGTGCCCGCCATGAACTGCGGGATGAAGGTCACGTTGAAGCCCAGGAAGATCAGGATCGCCGAGGCCACGCCCAGCCGCTCGTCGTACATGCGCCCGGTCATCTTGGGCCACCAGTAGAAGAGACCGGACAGGAAGGCGATCATCACCGCGCCGACCATCACGAAGTGGAAGTGGGCCACCACGAAGTAGGTGTCGTGCAGGGGGATGTCGGTGGCCAGCGCCCCCAGGAAGAGGCCGGTGAGCCCTCCCACCCCGAAGATGGCGAAGAAGGAGAGCACGTAGAGCATGGGGGTCTTGAGGACGATGTGCCCCTTGTACATGGTGGCCAGCCAGTTGAAGGTCTTGATGGCCGAGGGGATGGCCACGAGCAGCGTGAGGAAGCTGAAGATCACGTTGGTCCACTTGGACTGGCCGGACACGAACATGTGGTGGCCCCAGACCAGGAACCCGATCACGGCGATGGCGATCGAGCTCATGGCGATGAACTTGTAGCCGAAGATGGGCTTGCGGCTGAAGACCGCCACCACCTCGCTCACGATCCCCATGGCCGGGAGGATCATGATGTAGACGGCGGGGTGCGAGTAGAACCAGAAGAAGTGCTGGAAGAGCACCGGGTCGCCCCCGTACTCGGGCATGAAGATGCCCAGGTGGAAGATGCGCTCCAGGAACCCGAGCGCCACGGTGATGCCCAGCACCGGGGTGGCGAAGATCTGGATGATCCCGGTGGCGTAGAGCGCCCAGAGGAAGAGCGGCAGGTCGAACCACCCCTGGCCCGGCGCCCGCATCTTGTGGATGGTGGCGATGAAGTTCACGCCGGTGAGGATCGAGCTGAACCCGGCCAGGAAGACGCCGGTGAGCGCCAGCAGGATGCCCAGGCCCCGGGAGGATTCCAGGCTGTAGGGCGGGTAGAGGGTCCACCCGGTGTCGATGCCGCCCACCACCAGCGTGGCCACGAAGAGCACGGCCCCGCCGACGAAGAGCCAGAAGGAGAGCAGGTTCACCCGTGGGAAGGCCACGTCCTTGGCCCCGACCATGAGGGGCACCACGAAGTTGCCCAGCGCCGAGGGAATCCCGGGGATGACGAAGAGGAAGATCATCACCGCGCCGTGCAGCGTGAACATCTTGTTGTAGGCGTCGTTGGAGACCAGCCCGCCGGAGGGGTTCCAGAGGTGGAAGCGGACCACCATCGCGAAGACCCCGCCCAGGAAGAGCGAGAAGACGATGAGCGCCAGGTACATGATGCCGATGCGCTTGTGGTCCACCGTGAGGAGCCAGGACCGCAGGCCCTTCCCGTGGGTGAGGTAGGTGTCGCCGGAGTTCATGGTGCGTCCTTCAGGCTCTGGATGTAGGCCACGATCCCCTGGATCTCCCGGTCGTCGAGCGGGATGGGGGGCATCATGTCCTCGTAGCCCGCGCTGATCCGGGCGCCCGGATTCACGATGGACTCGCGGATGAAGTTCTCGTCGACGCGCACGGTCCCGCCTCCGGCGACCTTCTCCTCCTTGCCCCAGATCCCCTTGATCGAGGGGCCGACGCCGGCCGAACCGTCCACGCTGTGACAGGCGGAGCAGCCCTTCTCCTCGAAGACCCGCACCCCGACCTGGAGCAGCGTCTCCTCGGTCCCCTTCCCCTCCACGGCCCAGGCGTCGAAGGAGGCCTGGTCGGGGTGCACGACCACGACCGAGGTCATGGTGGAGTGGTTCGTCCCGCAGTACTCGGTGCAGAGGACGGGGTAGGTCCCGGGAACGGTGGGGGTGAAGACCATCTTGGTGAAGCGTCCCGGGACGGCGTCCTGCTTGAGCCGGAACTCGGGCACGTACAGGGAGTGGATGACGTCGGTGGAGGCCAGCACCAGCTCGACCGGGTTTCCGGCCACCACGTGGAGCTCCTTCGACCCCTTTCCGCCGGCGTGGTCGAACCACCACGACCACTTGCGCCCGGTCACCTGGACCCGCTGCGGCGTGGCGCCGGGCTCCGACTCGACCATGGCGAAGTAGACCCTGGTCGAGGCCCAGAAGATGACGAAGACCAGCGCGAGCGGGATGGCCGTCCAGAAGATCTCGAGCCGCGTCGAGTGGTCGGGGGAAGGCTCCGGGCCCGGCCGCGAAGGCCGCGCCCGGTAGCGGATCACGAAGAGGATCGTGGCCCCGACGATGATCACCATGAAGAAGGCGGAGAGCCAGAAGAGGAAGCCGAAGACGTGGTCGACCCCCTCGGCGACGCTGGAGGCGCGCTCGGGCATGTACCCGGGGCCGGCGGCGACGAGGCAGCCCGCCAGCAGCTCGGTGAGTCGGATCATGGGGTGGGGTTCTCCGTTCTGCGCCGCCGCTGGTCGCGGTACGCCTGGTATCCGAGGAAGGAGATCAGGAAGACGATCGCCAGGACCCCGCCCGAGCGCATGACCTTGAGCGCCAGCGGCGCCGGATCGGCCGGGTCGAATCCCATGCAGGTGAGGAGGAATCCTCCCAGGCTCCGCTGCTCCGCGGCGGTCGCCACGACTCCGGAGGCGGCGCGGTCCACCGCCGTGCGGAGGGCGTCGGCGGTGTAGGTGATCCCGTGCAGGTAGCCGGACACGCGGCCGTCCGGGGTGATCACGACGAGCGTGGCCTGGTGCTGGTACTCACCAGTCCGGGGCTCGTAGCGATACTTGAAGCCCACCGCCTCGGCCAGGGCGTCGACGTCGGCCTGCGAGCCGCGCAGGAAGCGCCATGCCCGCTCGGCACCGGCCGATCCCCCGGCCTCCCGGATCATGGCCTTCCGGTAGCGGGCCATCTGCTCCTGCTTCTCGGCGGGGTCGATGCTGACCGTGGCGACGTCGAAGCCCTCGCCGGACCAGCCCGCGTCCTTGAGCCCGCGCGCGAGGCCGCCGAGCTGCAGGCCGCAGAGGCGCGGGCAGCTCGTGTAGTTGAAGGAGAGGAGCAGAGGGCGCCCGGCCCGATCGGCCAGCCTGACGGTTCGCCCCTCCGAGTCGGTGAAGGAGCCGGAGAGCGGCACGGCCGCCCCGAGCCGTTCGACGACGCCGACCGCCGCCACCTCACGCTTGAGGAGCTCGGTGGTCTGCCCCCGGGCGGGCGAGGCCGCGAGCAGCGAGAGGATCGCGACTGCGGCCGATGTGGAGGTTCGCGATGCCATGGGCGTGAGGCCGCTCTATTTGTCCAGCCAACGTGGACTCGTCAACGCCATTTTACGCGGAAGCTCCTGGATTTCCTGGCACATCGCGTCACGAACGGCCTTCCCGGAGCGCCGCCCTACTCGGCCGCGGCCCTCGGGCCGTCGACGGGCTGCTCGAGCGACTCCCAGACCCGGCTGGCGAGTCCCGCGAAGATCGCCCTCTGCGCCTCGTCGCCGACGGCCGCGATGGGCGTCCCGGCGTCGGCGGCCTCGCCGATCCGCGGATCGAGCGGGATCTCGCCGAGGAACGGGACCCCGTAGTCGCGCGCCAGCATGCGGCCCCCGCCCTGGCCGAACGGGTGGTAGCGGGTGCCGGTGTCGGGGGCGACGAACCCGCTCATGTTCTCGACCACGCCGGCCACCGGCACCCCGATGTCGAGGAGCATGCGCAGCGCCCGGCGCACGTCGTCGGTTGCCACCACCGCCGGGGTGGTCACCACCACCGTCGTGGAGATGCGGACCTCCTGGGCCAGCGTCAGCTGGACGTCACCGGTCCCGGGAGGCAGGTCCACGGCGAGGACGTCGAGGGGACCCCACTCCACGTCGTCGAGCATCTGCACGAGCGCTGCGGTCGCCACCGCCGACCGCCAGCCGAGCGGCGTGTCGGCCTCCGGGGTGGTCAGCCCAACGCTCATCACGCGGAGCCCGAAGTTCTCCGCCGGGATCATCCTGTCGGCGCCGCTCCAGCGGATGCGCTCTCCGTCGAGCTGGAGCATGCGGGGCACGCTCGGCCCGTGCACGTCGGCGTCGAGGAGCCCGACCTTGAGCCCTCGCTGGGCCAGCGCGCTGGCCACGTTCACGGCCACGAGCGTCTTTCCCACGCCCCCCTTGCCGCTCGTGAAGAGCACGACGTGGCGGGCGAACGAGGCGCGGTTGCCGGGACGAGCGGTGTCGCCGCGGGGAATGGCGGGGCTGCCGCCGATCCGGACCACCGGATCCGTCACAGGCATCCCTTGAACGCTCCCGCCTTGGGCTTCTTCGTCACCGAGAACTGCGCGACCTCGACGGTGGCGATGTCGTTCTTCTCGTCCACCTTCACGGTCGTTCCCTCGAAGTCGATGCTCCCGCCCCCGAAGGCGCTCTCCAGCTGGTAGCGGAAGACCTTCTTCTCCCCGATCCGGTAGATGCGCCTCTCGGCAACGTCGAAGACCACCATCTCCTTGGCGGCCTCGGCGGGCGGGCAGGAGGTGAGGGCCTTCAGTCCCCCGCTGGCCCGGGCGTCGAGCGCGCACCTGAGCCCGGTGACCACCCCGGACGTCACCTCGACCTCCTCCCCGGTCGGTGCGGCCAGCACCGGGAACGCCAGCACGGCCGTCAGCAGCATGACGAGGGTCTTCATGGCTTCTTCTCCTCCGGGCGCTCCTCGCGGCCCAGCGTGGCGAGATAGGCGACGATGGCCCCGAGGTCGCCCGGTTCCATGGATGCATAGTCCGGCATGGTGGAGGTCTTCGTCCCGTCGGCGCCGCGCGTGTACCAGACGTAGGCCTCGTCGGCCGGCCAGGCCCCGTTCGCGCCGGGCTTCGCCGAGCGGTCCTGCCGCTGGGCGACGTTCGGGTTCGGGACGATGACCGTGCTGGGAGCCAGGATCGAGTCCCGCAGGTAGCCGGGCGAGGCGATCACGCCGATGCCGGTGAGCTCGGGCGCCAGCCCGGGGACCGCCTTCTCCGCCCCCACGCCGTGACAAGCCGTGCACATGCCCTCGAACAGCTCCCGGCCCTTCCCGGGATCGCCGAGGTCGCCCGGACGGTGGCCCCATGCCAGCTCGGCCTGGTAGGCGGGGTCGGCCGCCATCCCGGGCATGCGCAGGAACTTCCAGCCGGCGAGCGCCTTGTTGCCGCCGCGCTCCTTGCCCGCGCCGTCCCACACCGCGACCGAGAAGGGCACCAGCGCGCGGCCGAGGTCGTGGCCGGCGGTGGAGAGCGGCCTCACGAAGACCGCGCGCCAGGACTTCCGGGCGCCGTCGTACCGCATGCCGACCTTCACCCCGCCCAGGTCGGCACGCGCGGACGTCCCGAACCCGTGGGCGATCGCCTGCCGCGCGATCGGGCCGTCGGCGCCCGCGCGCTGGAGGTAGAGGACCACCTCCTGCGCATCGTCCCCCATTCCCACGTAGGGGAGGCGGGTTCCGGCGCCGAAGCGCCGGGGGAACTGCAGGGCCGCGGCGTCGCCGTAGACGTCCACCCCGTCGGGCGTGGCCCGGCTCTCGGTGGGGTCGGCCCACTCGAGGAGCACGGCCAGGTCCTTGCCGTCGGTGGCAGCCCGCACGCGGACGGTGCGGAGCGTCGCCTCGTCCAGCGCCCGGTTGGCCTGCAGGTCGTTCAGGCGGATGGTGCGCTGCGGGGCGGCCGGGACGGTGGCCACAGGTGCGGCGTCCCAGAAGGGCGCGGCCGGGTCGGCCGCGAGCGGGCCGGCCACCCTCGCGACCTCCAGGGTCTCGGAGGAGAGGAAGTCGGCGGCGGCAGGGAAGGCGACGGCGAGCGCGAGGGCAGCGGCGAGGATCCGGCTCATGGTCATTTCCCTCCCGGCGCTTCGACCGAGCGGATCCCGCGCCGCCCCAGCTGGACCAGCCCGGGTCCGGTCGGCGCCCCCAGGCGGAACATCTCGTCCTGCTTGAAGGCGATGAGCACGTCGAGCAGCTCGGAGGGCTTCCCCTGCCGCCGGCGCGCGATCTCCGACTCCAGCTTCGCCACGACCTTGCGCACGCCGGGGCCGAAGAGCTCCTCGAGGTACGCCATGGGAATGCGCTCGCTGCCCGGGATGGCCCGCCCCTGGGCGTCGTACTTGGGAGGCCCGGGGAGCGGGGGCACGTAGAAGACGTTGGCCTGCGTTCCGTACTCCGGGTGAAGCGGGAGCGCCACCTGCCACTGGTGGACGAGCTTGTGGACCTGCCCCTCCACGTCGTCGAGGTACCCCACGAAGCGCAGCCGCCCCACGCACTGCTGCGCACAGGCCGGCGCGAGCCCGTTCTCCACCCGCGGGAAGCAGAGGATGCACTTCTCCGACCGGAAGGTCTGGGTGTTGAAGTAGACCTTCTTGTAGGGACACCCGGCGATGCAGTAGCGCAGCCCCTCGCAGCGCTCCTGATCGACCAGGACCACCCCGTCCTGGTCGCGCTTGAAGATCGCGCCGCGCGGGCAGGCGGCCAGGCATCCCGGATTGGAGCAGTGGTTGCAGATGCGGGGCAGGTAGAAGTGCCAGCTGTTCGGGAAGTCGCCTCCTCCCCGGTCCTCGTCCCAGTTCGGGCCGGCCTTCGGCTCGCCGATCGGCCCGATCACCTTGCCGAGCGCGGCCTCGTCGAGGTTGAAGTCCCAGGGGGTCCCGTAGTCGGCGCTGCGCGACGGGACGGAGCCCTCCCGCAGCGTGCCCGACTCGTCGAAGCCGCCGCCCATGCCCTCCCAGCCCCGGGGGTAGCCGGTGCCGGGCCGGGTCTCGACGTTGTTCCAGTACATGTACTCGCGGCCGTTCCGGTTGGTCCACTGGGTCTTGCAGGAGACCGTGCAGGTCTGGCAGCCGATGCACTTGTTGAGATCCATCACCATCGCGAGCTGGCGTGTCGACATGGTCGTTCCCCTAGGCCCTGGCGATGTCCACGGTGGAGTCGTAGGCGTGCTGGTTGCCGTCCCAGTTCGTCCCGAACTTGAGGTGGCCCCATCCGTCGCTCACCTCGAGGAGGTTCGGCATGTCCCCGATGAGGGCGTTGTGCCCGGTGCGCCCGCGGTACTGGAAGGGCTCCCAGCCGTGCTCCATGACGACCGCGCCGTCCGGCACGCCGGTGGCGATCTTGGCCTGCACGAAGATCTCCCCGAGGTCGTTCCACAGGCGCACCCGGTCGCCGTCGGCGATGCCCTTGGCGGCCGCGGTCCCCGGATTCAGCATCACGCAGGGCTCGCCGCGCTGGAGGCGCAGCAGCGTCGGGGACACCTTGTAGGTCGAGTGGATCGACCACCGGGAATGGGGCGTCATGAGCAGGAGGGGGAAGCGCCGCGGGTGGATGGGCTCGGTGGCCCGGGGGATCTGGGCCCCGGCGGCGATCCAGAGCGGGTGGTCCACGTAGAAGGTGAGCCGCCCGGAGACGGTCTCGAAGCGCTGGTGGAGGTAGAGGTTGTTCTCGAAGGAGTTGTAGGGCCTGTCCGGGTAGAGCGGGGAGGTCTTCCCCGCCTTCTCGTTCAGGACCAGGAATCCCCCGCGCTCCACCATGGTCCTGGGGGTGTTGGGCTTGAACTGGTCCACGTGCTCGAGGGCGAACTCCACCGCGTCGCGGTCGGTGCGCACCTTTCCGCCCTGGGTGAACTCCTCGACCAGCCGGTCCATGGCGTGGAAGCCTTCCTTCGCATGGGTGGCGTCGGGGATCTTGACGAACCGCTCGTCGCCGGTGGCCTGGTGCCGGGCCTTCGCGAGCGCCTCCATCTTCTCCACGATGAGGGTGGAGATCTCCCACTCCGACTTCACCTCGCCGACCCTCTTGAGATTGGCGGGCGGGGCGCAGACGTTGGCGAACCGGTGGTAGCCCGGATTGGTCCGGAGGTCCCAGGCCTCGTAGGACGTGGTGCAGGGGAGCAGCACGTCGGCCCAGGTGGCGAAGTCGCTCATCCGGAAGTCGCCGTAGGCGATGAACTTCGCCTTGTCGAGGAAGGCCTGCCGGTAGGAGCCCTTGTTCCGGCGCATGCGCGCGTCGGCGAAGACGAGGAAGGTCTCCACCTCCCTCCACCAGGGCTTGCCCTTCTTCTCGCCGGCGTCGCCGGCCGACGCCTCGATCTTCTCCTTCAGCTGGGCCTGGTAGGCGGCCCGGGAGGTCCCGGTGGCCCGCTTCACGTCGGCCTCGTCGAAGGACCGGTCCAGGTCGGAGAAGCCCTGGCCCAGCATGAACTCCGAGACGAAGCCGGAGGCGAAGCGATGGGTGTACTTCCCGGCGAACCCGGAGAGCCCCTCCAGCCCGCTGATGCTCCACTCGTTCTCGGTGGCCAGGCCCCCGAACGGCCCCAGCTTGCCCAGGAAGGCGGTCATCGAGGCCACGGCCCGCTGGGAGAGCATGCCGTTGAAGTGCTTGCCGACGGCGAACCCCAGGTGGACGATGGCCACGCGGGATCCGGAGAGCTCCTTCGCCAGCTGCTCGACGACCGACGGGTGCACGCCGGTGAGCTTCGCGGTCTTCTCGGGCGTGTAGGCCTTCAGCTCGCGGGCGAAGGAGGCGAAGGCCGGCTCCACCTCGACCTCTCCCTGCCCGGCCAGGCGGATGCGGTACTTGCCGGAGAGCGCCGGGTCGATCTTCCAGCCGATGTCCTCGAGGCGCAGGGTGTCGACCGTCGAGCCCTCGCAGCCCGGGAGCGCGACCACCTTCTTCTGGATCCGGTCCCAGGCCACGAAGACCTCGTGGTGCTTCTCGTGGTCGCCGGCGAAGGTCTCGGCGCTCTTCCGGTCGAAGCGGGGGTCGGCGGGATCGATGTCGTGAAGGCGCACCAGCTGCTTCGTGTCGGTCCGCACCAGCAGGGGCAGGTCGGTGAACTTCTTGAGGAAGGGCTCGGAGTAGCGCTTGGTGGCCAGGAGGCGCTGGATGATGGAGAGGGCGAGGTGGCCGTCGTACCCGGGCTTCACCGGAACCCAGAGATCCGCGTGGATGGCGCTCGCGTTGTACTCCGGGGTCACCACGATGATCTTCGCGCCGCGGTACTTGCCCTCCCAGAGGTAGTGGGCGTCCGGGATGCGCGACGTGTTGGGATTGCACCCCCAGAAGAGCGCCACGTCGGATCCGTAGACGAAGTCGTAGGTGCAGCCGATGTTCCCCTCGCCGTAGACCACCGAGACGCCGGGGAACATGTCGCCCACGTAGCTCGCGATGTACGGGCGGACGGCGCCGAGGAGCGTGCCGAGCCGCTTCACCGAGGCGGCCCGGGCCTCGGAGAGCATGCCCGAGCCCATGTGCACGTAGTTCCCGGCCGGTCCGGTCTCGAGCATGGTCTCGTAGAGCTGGGTGGCCACCTCGGTGATGGCCTCGTCCCAGGAGATGCGCTTCCACTTGCCCTCCCCGCGCGCGCCGGTCCGCCGCATGGGGTGGAGGAGCCGGTCGGCCTGGTGGAGGATCTGCGACTGCTGGACTCCCTTGTTGCAGCCCCGCGGGTTGGCGTCGGGGACGTCCGGCGCGATGGCCGGGTAGCTCGCGGACTGGTTCTCGCGGGTGATGCGTCCCTCCGCGTCGGTCCAGACGTCCCAGGCGCAGTTCCCCTGGCAGTTGACGCAGTGGTAGGCGTACCCGTGGTTCTCGCCCTCGCCGTAGGTGGCCGCGAACTCCTTGCGGTACGCCGCCTCGGTGGCGCGCGCGGCAGGATCGGCGGCGGGCGCGGGTGCCGGGGCGGTCGAGCCGTCGCGGGCCAGCACCCGGGAGGCGGCGCTGCCCGCGCCCAGGGCCACGAAGGACTTGAGGAGGCTGCGTCGGCTGACCGTCATGGGGTTCTCCCGTCGCTAGAGACAGCCGCCACCGGCCTTGGCCGAGGGCGCCGTGTACGCTCCCATGTCCTCCGGGAGATTGGCGCTGGTCCACGCGTCCATGCCCCCGGCCATCCAGCGCGCCGATGCGAACCGGGACAGGCAGGCCTGCCGGGCTTCCGGGTCGTCGGGCTGCCCCACGATCACGGTGGGCACCGAGAAGAGGATCCGGGCACGGGCGGCCTCGGGCGCCAGGGACGGGTCGCAACCCGGCAGCGGGATGGCGCCGGGGACGTGGGCCTCCTCGTAGCCCTCGGCGAGATCCGGCCGGACGTCCACGACCTGCCAGCTGGTCTGGGACCGGGCCAGCGTCCGGTAGACCTCCTTCGGCTCCACCGGGACGCGCCGCTCGAGCTCCACGCGCCGGCTCCCCTCGACGGCGAGCATCGTGGAGAGCACGGCCACGATCGCCGCGGATGCGAGGACCTCCACCCGGGCGCTCACGGACGTGCCTCCGGGCCCGGCGCGCCGGCGGATGCGAGCCGGGACTCGAGCGCAGCGTTGCCGCTGCGGAGCGACGCCCATCCGGCGGCGAGCGCCACGATGGTGAGGAGGACGAGGATGCGGACCTGGGTCTTCATTCGGCCCCCTAGTCGTAGACGTGGTCGCCGGCGGCCTGCGCGGCGCCGAGATCGAGGGAACGGGCGAGCAACCGTCCGTTGGCGACGGCCATCGACACCACGAAGAAGGTGCCGGCCATGGCCAGGCTGCCGAGCGACAGGGTCGGCCACGCCGCGATGAAGGCTCCGGTCGTGCAGCCTCCGCCCACGAGCGCGCCCAGGCTCATCACGGTGGCGGCGCCGAAGCTGCGCCCGATGGCGGCGCCGTCGAGGACCTTGGGCACGGGCGCCTCGGCCGCGGCCCTGGAGCGGATCGAGAGTGCGGCGGCGAGGAGGGCGCCGGGGAACACCCCGATGATGAGGGCCGCGCGCCAGACGATGTCGTCGTTGATGCGGGGGACGATCTCGAGCGGGTGCCCCAGGAGATGCGCTCCCCACCCGGTGACGGCGAGGAGCGCCCCGGAGAAGCCCAGGTAGCCGCCCTGCGCGCTGGCCAGGAAGACCAGGAGCCCGGCGATCACGCCCGCGGCCGTCCAGCTCCACTCGCCGCGAACCACGTCGAGCCAGCCCCCACGCGGCCGGGCCGGCTCGTAGGTCTTCTCCTTCGTGAGCCGATCGACGGCGAGCGCGATGACGACGAAGAGGGCGCCCCAGGCGAGGGCGACGGCCGCGTAGGGAAGCCCGAGCACGCCGTGGAGGGTGAGCGGCTTCTGGTTCGTGGCGATCACCTCGGCCTGCAGGAGGGAGTCCTTGACCAGGCCATAGAGGAGCACGCCGGCGAGGAGCCCGGCGATGGCCGCCGTGCCCACGAACTTCTTCGCCCCGCCCCGGCCGCCGGCCTTGGCGACGCAGGTGCCGGGGCAGAGGCCGGACACGCCCAGCCCGATGCCGAAGAGGGCGCCGCCGAGGAGGTGGGCCGCTCCCATGTAGGGCATGACCCGGGGCACGACGCCCCAGGCCTCGGCCACGCCCGCCGCCGCGGCCAGCCCATAGAGGAGCGATGCCACGCCGATGGCGGTGAAGGCGAACTTCATGATCTTCGTGTCACGGAGCGTGAGCATGCCCATGACACGCGAGTAGCGCGTCGCCCCCACCTTGTAGAGCACGACGCCGAAGGCGGCGCCGGTCAGGGCGCCCAGCAGGAATGCGCGCACGGCCGTCCCTCCTCGGTCCGTCAGGGCTGGGCGGCGACGGGGAGGGAGGGGTCATTGCCCCACTCGTCCCAGGAGCCGACGTACACCTTCACGTTCTCGTGCCCGGCCTTCTGGAGGGCCAGGTACTGGAAAGATCCCCGGCCCAGGCCGACGGCGCAATAGCTGATGACGGTCTTGGAAGGGTCGTACCCATTCTTCTTGAGCTTCTCGAGCTGCTTCTTGAGATCCGCCTGGTCCTTCAGGGTGGGCTTGTCCGGCTGGCCGTCCTTGTTGCCGGCGTACTTGCTCCAGGGGGAGAAGACCGCGGTCGGGATGGCGCCGCCCCGCTTGACGGTGATCTCCTTGCCCGGGGAGGCGAGGGCGCTCGAGAGGGTCTTGCCGGTGAACTCGTCGAGGTTGTGGCGGGAGTCGAGGAGAAGGTAGTGGCTCGAGTCGGCGGTGGCCTTCTTCACCTCGTCGAGGGTGGCGATCATCTTCCACTGCACGGCCGGCGTGAACGTCCTGGCCGCCACCTGGGCCGGTGCTCCCGTCTCCACCGCGCCCCCGTGGGCCTTCCAGGTGGCCAGGCCACCGTCGAGGATGCGGACGTTCTTCGCGCCGTAGAGCTTGAGGAAGAACCAGGCGCCGCTGGCGTTGGCGCCGGCGCCGGCGTCGTAGACCACCACGTCGGTGGCGGCGTCGATCCCCAGCGTGGCCCCGATGAACTTCGCGGCGGTGGGCTCGCACATGGGGAGACCCTTGCAGGCCCTCACGTCGTCCAGGTAGTGCAGGTCGTGCGCGTAGGCGACCACCGACCCGGGGATGTGCCCCTTCTCGAACTCCTTCTCCGAGTCGGCGTACACGAAGCGCACGTTCGGCTTGCCGACCAGGGCCTTGGCCGCGTCGGCGGTGATGAACTCGTCGGCCGCGCGGGCGGGCGCGGCGGACAGGAGGGTGGCCAGGGCCACGGCTGCTGCGAGTGCGAGCTTCTTCATCGGATCTTCCTCTGCTTGCGGGGGGTGGAACGGGAACGGCGGACGGCGGGGGGCTTCACCCGCCGGGGCTCTTCACTTGCTGTCACTGGGATGGAGCGGGCGCGGAGGTCGGGGATTCCCAGATCGAGGTGGCGGGCCCGGTACCCGGCCGCGCGGAGGATCTCCGCGGCACGCGTGGCCAGGGGGCAGTAGGGGCCGCGACAGTAGGCCACCACCTCGCGCTCCCGGGGGATCTCGTGGACGCGCCCGGGCAGCTCGTCGAGCGGCAGCGACCGCGCGCCCGGGAGGTGACCGGCCCGGTACTCCTCGAGGGGCCGGGCATCGACGAGGGTGACCTCGCTGCGGGCGATCCGGCCGAGCAGCTCCTCGCGCTCCCCGGCCTCCAGCGCGCCCAGCTCCCGGCGCAGCGCGTCCATCTCGGGGAGGATCGACTCGGCCAGGCCGCGCAGCAGCCCGTAGGCCGTGGAGACGCTCTCGTCGGCGATCCGGTAGCGGACGTTCTTGCCCTCGCGCTCCGCCTGGACCAGCCGGGCCGAGCGCATCTGCTGGAGGTGGCGCGAGGAGTTGGCCACGGTCGCGCCGGCGGCCTCGGCCAGCTCGTCCACGTTGCGTGAACCCTGGCGGAGCAGGTCGAGCAGGCGCAGGCGAACCGGGCTCGCGAGCACCTTCCCGATGCGGGCCAGCTCCTCGTAGTGGGCCAGGGCGCGGCGGCGGCTGTGGTCGGTGGAAGTCATGTTCAATTGAATGATTGAATGTGCTCGACGGAAGGGGACTCGTCAAGTCGACTTTGCGGTTCCGGAAGCGGAATTTGCGCCGCGCTGCGTCAGGGAGGGGCGCGCGCGGCCGCGGCTTCGCACCCCTACCGGGTGGTGTCGACGACGATCCGGCCCCGGACCTTGCCGGCCAGGAGGTCGGCGGCCGCCGGGATCGCCTCCGCGAGCGGGATCTCACGGGTCATCGCGGCGAGCCGCGCCGGCTCGAGGTCGCGCGCGAGGCGCTGCCAGGCCTCGCGCCGGAGCGCCATGGGCGCCTGGACGCTGTCCACCCCGGCGAGGGTCACCCCCCGAAGGATGAAGGGCGCCACCGAGGCGGGGAGGTCCATCCCGCCCGCCAGGCCGCAGGCCGCCACCGTGCCTCCATAGCGGGTGCCGGCGCAGGCGTTGGCGAGCGTGTGGCTTCCCACCGAGTCGACCACGCCGGCCCACCGCTCCTTCTGCAGCGGCTTGCCGGGCGCGGAGAGCGTGGCCCGGTCGATCACCTCGGCGGCGCCGAGACCGGTGAGATACGGCGTCTCCGAGGCTCGCCCGGTCGAGGCCACGACGCGGAAGCCCAGCTTCGCCAGGATCGCGATGGCCACGCTCCCCACGCCGCCGGCCGCGCCGGTGACGAGCACCTCGCCCCGGTCGGGAGCGACCCCGTGCCGCTCGAGAGCCAGGACGCAGAGCATGGCGGTGTAGCCAGCCGTACCGATGGCCATGGCCTGCGTCGCCGTGAAGGCGCCGGGGATGGCGAGGAGCCAGTTGCCGTCGAGACGCGCCCGCGCGGCCAGGCATCCCCAGTGGCTCTCGCCGACGCCGAACCCGTTCACGAGCACCCGGTCCCCGGCCTTGAAGGCGGCGTGGGACGACTCGACCACCTCACCGGCCCCGTCGATGCCCGGGACCATGGGGAACTTGCGGATCACCGGGGCCTTGCCGGTGATGGCGAGCGCGTCCTTGTAGTTGAGGGTGGACCGCTCGACCCGGACCAGGACGTCTCCGGCAGGCAGCGCCGACTCCTCCAGGTCTGCCACGCGGACCGACTGCCCGGACTCGCTCTTCTCGACGAGGATCGCTCGGAACACGGAGACCTCCGGCTGGGGAAGAGTTCCTTGTAACGGGTCGGGAGCGTCCAGGCTAGCATCCACCCATGAGCGCCGAACGGGCCGAGGTGGTGATCGTGGGCGGCGGGATCGTGGGGCTCGCCATCGCCCGGGAACTGGTCGGGCGGGGCGCGCGCGACGTCCTCGTCCTGGAGAAGGAGGGCGGCCTCGGCCGGCACGCCTCCGGGCGCAACTCGGGCGTGCTCCACGCCGGGATCTACTACGCGCCGGACAGCCGCAAGGCCCGGACCTGCCTGGCCGGGAACCTGGCCATGCGTGCCTACTGCGAGGAGAAGGGGCTCCCCCTGCTGGCCTGCGGGAAGGTGATCGTCGCCCGGGAGGAGTCGGAGGTCCCGGTGCTCGACGAGCTGGCCCGGCGGGCCACCGCGAACGGCGCCCGGGTCGAGATGCTCGACGAGAAGGGGCTCGCCGAGGTGGAGCCCTCCGCGCGCACGGTGGGGCGGGCGCTCTGGTCCCGGATGACCGCGGTGGTCGACCCCAGGGCGGTGCTCGCCTCGCTGCGCGCCGACCTGGAGGCGGGAGGCCGGGTGCGCATCCGCACCGGCGTGGAGGTCCTCGGGGCCGCCGGGAAGGGCGCGGTCCTCACCACGGACGGAGAGATCGGGTACGGGCGCCTGGTGAACGCCGCGGGCGCCCACTGCGACCGGGTGGCCCGCTTCTTCGGGGTGGGCGAGCACTACCGGCTCATTCCCTTCAAGGGCATCTACCGCAAGCTCCGGAAGGACGCGCGACTCACCGTGAACGGCAACATCTATCCGGTCCCCGACGCCCGCAACCCGTTCCTGGGGGTGCACTTCACCCGCAGCGTGCACGGGGACGTGTACCTCGGCCCCACGGCCATCCCCGCCTTCGGGCGCGAGAACTACGGGATCCTGGCCGGGATCGACGGGGACGCGCCGCGCATCGCCTTCGAGGACGCGGTGCTCTTCTTCCGGAACGCCGGGTTCCGCTCGGTGGCCCTCTCCGAGCCGCGCAAGTACGTGCCGGCCTTCCTGCACCGGGACGCCGCACGCCTGGTCCGGGCATTCGACCCGGCCGAGGTCGAGGCGGCCGACAAGGTGGGGATCCGCCCGCAGCTCGTCGACTGGCGGACCAAGCAGCTCCTCATGGACTTCATCGTCGAGCGGGCCGGCGACACCCTGCACGTGCTCAACCCCATCTCACCGGCCTTCACCAGCTCGATGGAGCTGGCCCGGCAGATCGCCGAGGAGCACTTCTAGCGGCCCGACCGGGGCACTAGTTGCGGAGGGCGGCGTCCAGGGTCGTGCGCCGCTTCCCCAGGTCGAGCCCCTCGCGCGTGAGGAGGAAGCGCACCTTCCCCTTGCCCGTGGGCATCTCCACCTCGGCCTCGAACCCCGGCCCGGCGATGGACCCGAGCACGAAGGAGCGGTGCAGGTTGGTCACCCTCCCCTCCATGCGCTCCTGCATCACCTCGCCGTGCCCCTCGCCGCTCCGGTGGAGCGAGAAGGCCACCTCGTAGAGGCTCATGGCGAGAGCCGGCTCGAGCGGGATGGTGCTCGCGAGCACGGAGATGAGGTACCAGTAGGGCGGCTTCCCTGCCATCTGGCCATGGTACCCCATTGAACCTCCTGCTCCTCGACGAAGAAGACCTGGACGGATCCGGCGGCGCGCGAGTGCTCGGACGCCGCGCCCGCCACGTGGTCGAGGTGCTGCGGGCCGCTCCCGGCGACCGCATCGCCGTGGGGCTCTGGCGCGGCCCCACCGGCGAGGGGGTGGTGCTGGAGGCCTCGGCGGATCTCGTTCTCCTCTCCGTGAACCTCGCGGGCCAGCCCCCGCCGCCCTCCCCGGTCTCGCTCGTCCTGGCGCTGCCCCGGCCCAAGATCCTCCGCAAGGTGCTCCAGGCCGTCGCGGCCATGGGCGTGAAGCGGGTGGCGCTGGTGGGCACCTACCGGGTGGAGAAGAGCTACTTCTCCTCGCCCCTGCTCGCGCCGGAGGCCATCGACGCGGAGCTGCGGCTCGGTCTCGAGCAGGGCAAGGACACCCGTCCACCGGCCGTCTCCCTCCACCGGCACTTCAAGCCCTTCGTGGAGGACGAGCTCGACGCGCTGTTCCCGCCCGGCCCGGGAGCGCGCCTGCTGGCCCACCCCGGGGGGCCAGGCCTCCTCGACCCGGTTCCTCCCGGCGCCCGGACGGCCGCGCTGGCCATCGGCCCCGAGGGAGGCTTCACTCCATACGAGGCGGCCACCCTCGTCTCGCGCGGGTTCCTTCCGTTCTCGTTCGGGCCGCGCCCGCTCCGCGTGGACGTGGCCGTCCCGTTCGCCGTGGCCCAGGCGGAGATGTGGCTTCGCCGGGAGAACCCGGGTCGACACGACCCGGAGTAGGCGTCACCCCGTTTCGTGGATCGGCTCCCTCCACGACCCGGCGGGCCCAACCCCCCGTTTTCCCGGGAGACTGTGGGCGAGCCGCCTACACGCGAAACGGGCACGTTTCGCGCTTGCTCAGGGGCCCGTGCTCTCCATCTCCACCGACCGCAACGCACCGGCTCCCGCCTTCCGGAGCGCCCTGCAGCCCCTCATGCGTCTGGTGGATGCCGGGGCGTCGCTCCCCGAGGTCCTGCGCGCCGTGATCGACGAGTCGAACGCCGTGGTCGGCGTGGTCTCGTCGAGCGGGCGGCTGGTCGGCTCCATTTCCGAGCGAGACATCCTGCGGTGCCTTCCACCGGCCGGGAGCCCGTCAGCCACCGGGCAGGCCTATGCGCGCTTCCTGCAGCTCCGGGCCGCCGACGTGATGGCCGACGTGAGCCTGGACGGTGACGGCGAGGACGGGATCTAGCGTCCCGGAACGCGCGGGACGACGGTCAGGATCTCCACCCCGGACGCCGTCACCAGCACCGTGTGCTCGAACTGTGCGGCCCGCTTGCCGTCGGCGGTGACCGCGGTCCAGCCGTCGGGCCAGATGACGTGACGCTCGTTCCCCATGGTGATCATGGGTTCCACGGTGAAGGTCATGCCCTCCTTCATGATCTCCTGGGCGCGCGGCTCGAAGTAATGGAGCACCTGGGGATCGGAGTGGAATTCCTCGCCGATCCCGTGCCCGCAGAAGGAGCGGACCACGCCGTAGCCGTGGGCGGTGGCGTGGGCCTCGACGGCGCGCCCGATGTCGGAGACGGGCCGCCCAGGGCGGACGGCGCCGATTCCCTTCATCATGCACTCCTCGGCGACCTGCAGGAGGCGGCGCGAGGGGTCGTCCACCTCCCCCACCGGCACGGTCGCGCAGCAGTCGCCGTGGACCCCGTCGAGGTAGAGCGTGACGTCGAGGCTCACGATGTCGCCCTCCTGGAGGGGGCGGCTGTCCGGGATCCCGTGGAGGATGACCTCGTTCACCGAGGTGCAGATGGCCTTCGGGAAGCCGTGGTAGTTGAGCGGGCTGGGGTAGGCGCCGCGGGCGATGCAGGCCTGGTGGGCGACCACGTCGAGTTCCTCGGTGGTGACCCCGGGGCGGACCGCGCGGGAGACCTCCTCGAGAACCTCCGCCGCGGCGCGGCCGGCGCGGCGCATGCGGGCGATGCGTTCGATCGGATCGGCGATGCGCTCGGCCGGGCGGGGGCGTCCGGTGCGGGCGTAGCTGGGAGGCACGATGGACGGGGGGACGGTCCGCATCGGCGTCACCGTCCCCGGGCGCACCTCCGGGCCCGTGGCTGGCGCCGGGGCTGGCTGGTCGCGGTGGCACTTCTTGAACTTCTTGCCGCTGCCGCACCAGCAGGGGTCGTTGGGACCGGGGCCCTTCACGATCGAACCACCAGGACCGCGCAGGGCGCGAGATGGACCAGGCGCTCCGCCACCGACCCGAGGACGAGGTGGCGGAACCCGCGCCGGCCGTGGGTTCCGGTCACCAGGAGATCGAGCCCCTCCTCGCCCGCCACCCGGGCCAGGGAGGGCGCCGCGGGACCCGGGAACATGCGGGCCTCGACCGGCCGTCCGAGCAGCGCAGCCGACTCGGCCCGCCAGGCGTCGAGGCGAGCCTCGAGTTCCCGCCGGCTGGCCTCGACCACGCTCTCCGGGGGAGGAATGTCGGTGAAGCCCGGCATCTCCTCCGCGTGAAGGAGCACGAGCGCGGCACCGGAGCGGCGGGCCAGGTCGGAGGCCTCCTGAAACGCGGCGCGCGAACCGTCCGAGAAGTCGACGGCGCAGCCGATTCGCTTCCAGTCGGCCATGCCGTCCTACCTGCCCTGGCCGGGCTGAGGGGGGGAGCGACCGGCCTCCACCACCACCACCCGGTAGGTTCGACGGACCGAAAGGGCATCGGTCACGGAGCAGAGGGTCGTTCCCGCGCGGACCCCGAGGAGGGAGGGCCCGTCCGCGGCGTCGACGGGCTGGACCAGCCCCGGATCGTCGCAGATGAGGTTGCGCACCGGCCCCGGTCCTACGGGGACGGACTCGCCCACGTTGACGGTCAGGGGGATCACGCCCGGGTCGTCGGCGGCGCCGGCCCCCCCTGCGACGAGGAGCAGCCCAACCGCCATGGTGGCTGCGGCGATGGCACGGGACACCTGCATGCGAACCTCCCGGCGGCCGTTCCGTCGGCGCGCCCTGGGGAGATTCTAGCCCGTGCGGGCGAGTCGCGCCCGGCGTCTACGGGGAGAGTCGCCGGCCGTCCACCCCGATGGTGACCTCGGCGACCGGCACCGGAACCCCGGAGAGCCGGACCGCCTCCCTCGCCGCCCACGCGATGCCTCCACAGCAGGGCACCTCCATCCTGGCCACCGTGAGGCTCCTCGGACCCGACGCGCGGAGGATCTCGGTGAGCTTTCCCACGTAGGCCTGGACGTCGTCGAGCTTCGGGCAGCCGACCAGGACCCGGCGGCCGGAGAGCAGGTCCCGGTGGAAGTCGGCGTAGGCGAAGGGGACGCAGTCGGCCGCGAGGAGCAGATCGGCGCCGGCCAGCCAGGACGCCCCCGGCGAGACGAGCCCGAGCTGCACCGGCCAGTGGGAGAGCCGGCTCGGGCTCGCGGAGGTCGGCCCGGCCGCCTCGCGCACCGGGCCGAGGTCGACGCTGCGCGCCCCCGGGCAACCGCCCCCGCCGTCCTGCGGGGCCGCCTGCATGACCGAAAGTGAAAGGCGTGGGCGCGGCGGCGCGGCCGGCGGCGGCGGCACGGGCGCCGGCCGCTCCCGGGAGGCCCCTCCCAGGTGACGCTCCACCGCGGCCTCGTCGAACGGCGCGGCCTCCCGCTCGACGACGCGGATGGCCCCTTGCGGGCACTCCCCCAGGCAGGCGCCCAGGCCATCGCAGAGCTCGTCGCCGACGAGGCGGGCCTTGCCATCCACCATCCGGATGGCCCCCTCGGCGCAGGACGGAACGCACTCGCCGCACCCGTCGCACCTCGCCTCGTCGATGTGCACGATGACCCTGTTCATGGGGGGGTTGTTGCCATGGATTCCGCCTCCTGTCGACCCTCCCCACGCCTGCAGAGGGTCGACACCGCCAGCGCCGCCGCACCGAGGGCGGCGAGGCTGCTCCCCGCCACGCCGGCCCAGCCCCAGCGCTGCCAGGCGATCCCGGGCAGCCAGGACCCCAGCGTTCCCCCCAGGTAGTAGAACGCCAGGTAGAGAGCGCTGGCGCCTCCCTTGGCCTCCTTCGCCGTCTCGTTCACGTAGGAGGGGCCGAGGGCCTGCGCGGTGAACATCCCCACCACCAGGATCAGGAGCCCGGCCACGAGGACGATGAGTGAACTGGAGAGCGTCACCGTGACGCCCACCGCCGAGAGGGCGAGACCGGCCAGCATGAGCCGCTCCGGCGCCACCCGCGCGGCGAGCCGGCCCGCCACCGGCGAGACCGCGATGCCGGCGACGTAGACCAGGTAGGCCGATGCGATGGCGTCGGTGGAGAGCCGGAACGGCGGGGCCGCCAGCCGGTAAGGCAGGTAGGTGAAGACGGCGATGAAGGCGAAGAAGAGGCAGAAGGCCAGCGCGAAACCGCCCAGGAGGCGCCGGTCGCCGAGGTGGCGGACCATCCCGCCGACGGCACCGCGCCAGGGCGCTCCGCGCGACCCGCCCCGGGGCAGCTCGAGCCCCATCCCGACGGCGCCCGCCGCGGTGACCGCCGCCGAGAGGAGGAAGGCGGCGCGCCAGCCCCCCTGCTCGGCCACGAACCCGCTCGCCACCCGGCCGAGGAGGCCGCCGGTGACGCTGGCGGCGATGACCGCCCCCACCGCCGTGCGGAGCTGCCCGGGAGCGTAGTGGTCGCCGGCCCACGCGACCGTCACCGCGGTGACCCCCGGGATGAGGAGCCCCTGCGCCGCCCGCAACGCCACCAGCTCAGGGAAGGTCCGCGCCATCGCGCAGCCCAGGGTGGGGACGACCAGCAGCGCGAGCGAGCCGACCATCACGGCCTTCCTGCCCAGGGCGTCGGAGAGGGGCCCGGCCAGGAAGGATCCGGCGGCGATGGCGAGCACCACCGCCGAGACCGAGAGCCCCGCCGTGGCCGGTGGGACGGCGAACTCGGCCGAGAGGATGGGAAGCAGCGGCTGGGTGACGTACATGGCCGCGTAGGCGGCCACCGTTCCCGTGCAGAGGGCTCCGGTGGCGCGGCTGCGCAGGGGGACCCGGGGTCCCATTCACGGAACGAGGACGAGCGATCCCGTGGTCCCGCGCCCCTCCAGGGCCCGGTGGGCGTCGGCGGCCTGGGCGAGCGGCCAGCGGTGCCTCACGTCCACCCGGACCTTCCCGGACAGGAGCACCCCGAAGAGCTCGCGCGCGCCCTCCTCCAGGTCCTCGCGGCGCGCCGTGTAGGTGAAGAGCGTGGGGCGCGTCAGGAAGAGCGAGCCCCTGGCCGCCAGCACGGTGACGTCGACCGGCGGCACGGGCCCGGAGGCGTTGCCGTAGGTCACCATGAGCCCGGCGGGGGAGAGGCAGTCGAGCGAGCCCTCGAAGGTGCTCCGGCCCACCGAGTCGTAGACCACCGGGACCCCTTCACCTTTGGTCAACTCCCGGACCCGCTTCGCGAAGTCCTCGCGCGTGTAGACGATCACCTCGCTGGCGCCGGCCGCCCGCGCGAGCTCGCCCTTCTCGTCGCTGCCCACGGTGGCGAGGGTCCGGGCTCCCAGCGATCGCAGCCACTGCATGGCGATGAGCCCCACCCCGCCCGCCGCGGCGTGGAACAGCACGGTCTCGCCGGGCCTCACCGCGTGGATGCGCCGGACCAGCATCCAGACCGTCATCCCCTTCAGCATGGCGGCCGCGGCAACCTCGTCGGAGACGCCCTCGGGGATCCGCACCAGCCGGTCGGCGGGAACGGTCGCGGCGTCCGCGTAGGCGCCCGGAGGGCGCGCCACGTAGGCCACCCGGTCGCCCAGCCTCACGTGGGAAGCGTCCGGCCCCACCGCCTCGACCACGCCGGCCGCTTCCACTCCCAGTCCGCTGGGGAGCGGGAGCTTGTAGAGTCCGGTGCGGTGGTAGGTGTCGATGAAGTTCACGCCGATGGCGGTGTGGCGCACCCGGGCCTGGCCCGGGCCAGGCTCCGGGACCGCGACCTCCTCCATCCGGAGCACCTCGGGACCACCGGTCTCGTGGAATCGGATCGCCTTCATGTCGGGAACCTCCGGCCGCAGTCTTTGCCCCCGGCCGCAGGCCCTGTCAACGATATCCAGTGATTCCGGGCGTATCCGATCCTGGCGCCCTCCCTCGCGTCACCCCCTGTCTGGGACCGGGCGCCCAGCCACGGACCGGAGCAAAATCCCTGGAGCGGTCCCGGCGGGCGGGCTTCGAACGGAGGCGGCATGGAAGGCTGGCAGATTGCACTCGTGGTCCTGGTGGCCCTCCTGGTGGGAGCGTTGCTCCCGCTCCTCGTCCAGCTCTACGCAACCCTCCGCACCATGCGAGCGGTGGCGGAGAAGAGCGCCAAGGACGTGGAGTCGGCGCTGGCCGGCATCCACCGGACCGCCGATCGACTGGACCGGCTCGGCGCCGCCCTCGAGAAGGACGGGAAGATGGCCGAGATCGTCGATGGCGCCGTGAACGCGGCCCAGATGGTGAACCAGCTGCGAGGCACGATGCAGGTCGCCGGGCCGGTCGCAGCGGCCGTCGTGCCGGCGGTGCTCGCCGCCGTCCGGGCCTGGAAGGGGTCGATGGAATCGGACCCTCCCGCCGGGGCGCCGGAAGGCCATCCGGCGCCCGAGAGTTCCCCACACGAAAGGAAGGAGGTCGCAGGATGAGCCAGAACAACGGTGGTGTCGGCGCTGGAACGGTGCTCCTCGCGTTCCTGGCCGGAGCGACGGTCGGTGGAGTCGTGGCGCTGCTCTTCGCGCCACAGTCGGGGCAGAAGACGCGCCAGAAGCTCCTGGAGATGGGCGACGACGCCCGGGAGACCGTGGGGCGCGTGCCGCAGGCGATGCGCGAGGCCGAGCGGGCGGCGGTCGCGACCTTCAGCGAGTCGCTCAAGAAGGGCTAGGGGGGGCTGGACAGACCGGCGCGGCGGCGCCGGCACGGCGAGACGGGGCCCCGAGGCGCAGATTTTGCTGCGACCGGCCCCGGGCTCGCCGTTCAAGTCATTGAATTCACAGCTCCTTGCGCTACTGGGCGAAGGCACGGAACCTGCTAGAAACAGGGGGCCGCCCTCCTGGCGCCGAGGACCATGACGAATCCCAGCCACCGCGAGATCCCCTACAACTACACGTCCGCCGACGACCGGCAGGCGGTCTCGTCCCTCCTCGGGAAGGGAGTCTGGAAGAAGCTCGAGGAGCTTCGCGAGCGTCGGGTCACCGGACGCTCGGCCCGTCTGCTCATGCGGGTCCTCGGCGAGGTCCTGATCCACCGGCGGAACCCCTACCTCCGCCAGGAACTCGTCACCTCGTCCAAGCGCCGGAAGCGCTTCTTCGGAGATGCCGAGGCCAACCTCCGGGTCATCCAGGAGGGGGCCGGGAACGACACGCTGGCGCTCGAGGTGCTCGCCGAGGCTCGCCGCATGCTCGACGGCGTCCGGGACGAGGTCCGGCGCATGCCCGACCTCCACGCCCGGATCCGCCGGGCGCTCGGGGCGGTGGTGGGCCGCGAGAACGTGCTCCTCGACCCCTTCACGCTGGTCGCCCACGCCACCGACGCCACAGACTGGCGCCTCCACCTCCCCCTCGCCGTGGTGACTCCCACCGAGGAGTCGCAGGTGGCCCCGCTGCTCGGCGCCATCCGCGACCTGGGGCTGCACGCCATCCCGCGCGGCGCCGGGACCGGCCTCACCGGCGGCGCCATCCCGCTCACGCCCGACTGCGTGATGGTGAACACCGAGAAGCTGAACCGGATCCGCGGCGTCTCGACGCGCTCGTTCGTGCTCGACGACGGGCGGACCGTGGAGGGCCAGGTCGTCGATCTCGAGGCCGGCGTCATCACCGAGTCGGCCATGGAGCACGCCACGCACCGCGGCCTGGTCTTCGCCACCGACCCCACCAGCGCCTGGGCCTGCACCATCGGCGGCAACATCGCCGAGAACGCCGGCGGCAAGGACTGCGTCCTGTGGGGCACCTGCATCGACAACCTGGTCTCGTTCCGCATCGCCATGCCGGGCGGCCACGACTGGACCGTCCACCGGGTCAACCACCAGCTGCGCAAGATCCTCTTCGACGACGTGGTCCGCTTCGAGGTCCGCGACGGGGCGGGGGCCCTGGTCCGGGCCATCGAGCTGCTCGGCAGCGAGATCCGCAAGCGCGGCCTGTGGAAGGACATCACCAACAAGGCGCTGGGCGGCCTTCCGGGCGTGCAGAAGGAGGGCACCGACGGCGTCATCACCTCCGCCGAGTTCATCCTCTACCCGGCCTACCCGCACACCCGCACCCTCTGCCTGGAGTTCTTCGGCCCCGACTTCGACGAGGCCAGCGAGGTGATCCTGGAGATCGCCCGGGAGATGCCGAACCAGGGCGAGGAGGCGCTCTCCGCCCTCGAGCACTTCGACGACCAGTACGTGAAGGCCATCGGCTACCAGGTGAAGGCGCCCCGGGCCGAGACCCCCAAGGCGGTCATCATCGTCGACGTGGTCGGCCATTCGCCCGGGGAGGTGGCCCGCGGCGTGTCCCGCATCCGCTCCATCCTGGCTCCCCACCCCAACACCTTCCTCGCCGAGGCGCGCGACGCGGCCGAGGGGAAGCGCTTCTGGGCCGACCGCAAGAAGCTGGGCGCCATCGCCCGGCGCACCAACGCCTTCAAGATCAACGAGGACGTGGTGCTCCCGCTCACGGCGCTGGCCGAGTTCTCGCTCTTCCTCGACGCCATGAACGTCCACGAGGAGCGTCACTGCCAGGAGAACTTCGTCCGCCGCGCCGAGACCTACCTGCGCGGCGTGCCCACCCCGGAGGACCCTCTCTGGGCTCCCAAGCTCGAGGCGGCGCTCGCCGCCTGCGGGAAGGCGCGGGAGGCCATCGAGAACGCCGGCGAGGCGGAGGTCCGGTCCCTCGCGTTGACCGACCGGCTCCGCCAGGACCTGGCCGCCCTGCTCGGCAGCTACCCCAAGGTGGCCGCCACGCTCGGCGCCATCTGGGACGAGGTCCGGGCCCGCCTCATCGTGCTCGCCACCCACATGCACGCCGGCGACGGGAACGTCCACGTGAACATCCCGGTGCTCTCCAACGACCGGCAGATGCTGCGGCGGGCCGACGCGGTGGTGGAGAAGGTCTTCGACCGGGTCCACGAGCTGGGCGGGGTGGTCTCGGGCGAGCATGGCATCGGCGTCACCAAGCTCAAGTACTGGGATCCGGAACGGCGCAAGGAGCTCGAGGCCTACCGCCGGGTGGTCGACCCGGGCGGCCTCATGAACCCCGGCAAGCTCTCCGACCTGGCGGCGCTCGAGCAGATCTACACGCCGTCGTTCAACCTCCTGAAGCTCGAGGCCCGCATCCTCCAGCACGGGCAGCTCGAGGAGCTGGCCCGGCGCATCGCCACCTGCGTGCGCTGCGGCAAGTGCAAGCCGGACTGCTGCGTCTTCTACCCGGCCCGCGGGATGTTCTTCCACCCGCGCAACAAGAACCTGGCCATCGGCGCCCTCATCGAGGCGCTCCTCTACGACGCGCAGAGGGAGCGATCGGGCTCCTTCGAGATGCTCCGCTACCTCGAGGAGGTGGCCGACCACTGCACCATCTGCCACAAGTGCCTGAAGCCGTGCCCGGTCGACATCGACACCGGGGAGGTCACCGTCATCGAGCGGGAGATCCTGGCGGCCCGCGGCTTCAAGCGGATGCCGCTCGCCACCCGGCTCACGTTGAAGTACCTCGACACCCGCTCGCGCCTCGGGAACCAGATCCTCCGGACCGGCCTCGTCCGCATCGGCGGCGCCGTCCAGCGCGCCGGGCACCAGGTCACGGCGCCCCTGCAGAAGCTCGACGGCAACTCCCGCCTGCTCGCCACGCTGCGCTCTCCGGTCACCACCGCCGACGAGGGGACCCTGCGCGACGTGGTGCCGGAATGCCGTGCCGACCAGGCCCTCCTCTTCGAGCCGCACGGTGAGGCGAGGCGGACCGTCTTCTACTTCCCCGGATGCGGCTCGGAGCGTCTCTTCTCCCGCATCTCCCAGGCCGCCATCCACGTGCTCCTCGAGACCGGGACGCGGGTGGTCATCCCCCCGCCCTTCCTGTGCTGCGGCTTCCCCGCGCACGCCAACGCGCTCACCGGACAGCACGGGCGCACGGTCCTGCGCGACACCATCCTCTTCAGCCAGATCCGCGACATGCTCTCCCACCTCGAGTTCGACGCGGTGGTGGTCAGCTGCGGCACGTGCATGGACGGGCTGGAGGGCATGGAGGTCGAGAAGATCTTCGGAGCCCCGGTGACGGACGTGGTCGGCTTCGCCCTCGACGCCGGCCTCGTCGTTCCCGGCCAGGCCCCGCCCGCCCTCTACCACACGCCCTGCCACGACTCGCTTCGCGGCGCCGGCGTCGCCACGCTGGCACGGGCCGGCTTCCCGGCCACCGAGGTGCCCCACTGCTGCTCGGAGGCGGGCACGCTGGCGCTCTCCCGGCCCGACATCACCGACTCCATGCTCCACCGCAAGGCCGGGGCCATGAAGGAGGAGATGGAGGGGCGCCCCACCGGCACGGTGGTGCTCACCAACTGCCCGTCCTGCGTGCAGGGGCTGGGACGGAACGCCGGGCTGGGCTCGGTGGCGCGCCACCTCGCGGTCGAGACCGCGACGCGCCTGTCCGGCGCCGGGTGGCCGGAGCGCTTCCGCGCCCAGGCCCAGCAGGCGAAGGTCATCCAGCTGTGATCGGGTAGAGTCCGGGGCCGTGCCCGGCTCCGAAGGTCCTCCCTCCCCTGGTCCGATCGCCCGCCTGGTCGACGCGCGGCCGGGCGAGGCGGCGCCGGCGCTCTGGGCCTTCGCGTCCTTCTTCTCGCTGCTGGCCGGCTACTACGTGCTGCGGTCGCTGCGCGAGGAGATGGGCATCCGCGGCGGGGTGGACAACCTCCCCTGGAACTTCACCGCCACCTTCGCGCTCATGCTCGTGGCCCTCCCGCTGTACTCCCGGTTGGTGGCCCGCCTGCCGCGCGCCCGCGCCGTGCCCCTCGTCTACCGCTTCTTCCTCGTCACCCTCGTCGCCTTCTGGGCGCTCTTCCGGGCCGGCGTGGCCCCCGCCCTCGTGGCCCGGGCCTTCTTCGTCTGGGTGAGCGTCTACGGCCTCTTCGTGGTCTCGGTCTTCTGGTCGCTGGTCGTGGACCTCTTCTCCACCGACCAGGGAAAGCGGCTCTTCGGCCTGGTCGCCGCGGGGGGCAGCGCCGGGGCCATCGCCGGACCGCTCTGCGTGGAACTGGTGGTCGGCGTTGTCGGCGTGACCAACCTGGTCCTGGTGTCGGCGTTGCTGCTCGAGCTCTCCACGCAGGCCATGGGACGGATCATCCACTGGTCGCGCCGGGGGGGCAGGTCGGACTCACGGGCCGCCCCGGGGGGCGGCCAGGACGGGGCCGCGCTGGGGGGGAGCGCCTGGAGCGGGGTGGAGCTGGTGTTCCGCGACCGCTACCTCCTCGGCATCGCCCTGCAGATGCTGCTCTTCACGCTGGCCTCGACGCTGCTCTACTTCCAGACCGCCCACCTGGTCGCCGCATCCGGACTCGACTCGGCCGCGCGGACGCGCCTCTTCGCCCGGGTCGACCTGGCGGTGAACGTGGCCGCGCTGCTCACGGGGTCCCTGGTCACCGGGCGCATCGTCCAGAAGCTCGGGCTCGGTGCGGCGCTCGCCTTCGTGCCCGCCCTCACGGCGGCCGGCTTCGCCCTCACCGCCGGGTGGCCCACATTCTGGGTCCTGGCCGCATTCCAGGCGCTACGGCGGGCGGCCAGCTATGCCGTGGAACGACCGGCCCGGGAGGTCCTCTACACCGTGGTGACCCGCGAGGAACGCTACAAGTCCAAGGCCTTCGTCGACACCGTGGTCTACCGGGCCGGCGACGCAGGCTCCGCCTGGCTGGCGCGCGGGCTCTCGGCCGCGGGCGCGGGAATCGCCGGGAGCCTGCTCCTCGCCGTCCCGGTGGGGCTGGCCGGGGTCGGACTCGCGCTGTGGCTGGCCCGCGAGGAGCGGCGCCGCGAGCGCGCCGGGCGTCCGGAGGTGCCCGCGTGACGTCGCCGATGACGCGCCGCCGCTTTCTTCGAGTCTCCGCCGGGAGCATGCTGTCCCTCGCGGTGCCTTCCCGGGCCGCCGGAGGAGGTGGCGGAGCCATGGCCAACCGGCCCATCCCGCGGAGTGGCGAGCTCCTGCCCGTCATCGGGCTGGGCACCTGGCAGACCTTCGACGTCGGGCCCTCGGCGGAGGAGCGGGCGCCGCTCGCCGAGGTGATGCGCCTCTTCCTCCAGGGAGGGGGCCGCGTCGTCGATTCCTCCCCCATGTACGGTCGCGCCGAGTCGGTGGCCGGGGACCTCGTCGCCGCGGCGGATCCCGCAGCGCGCCCCTTCCTCGCGACCAAGGTGTGGACCACCGGAAAGGCGGCCGGCGAGGCGCAGATGCGGGAGTCGATGCGGCGCCTCCGCACCGACCGCGTCGACCTCATGCAGGTGCACAACCTCCTGGACTGGGAGACGCACCTGCCGGTCCTCCGGGCCTGGAAGGACCAGGGGAGGATCCGCTACCTGGGAGTGACCCACTACGCACCGTCGTCCTTCCCGCTCCTCGAGAAGCTCATCACGACGGAGAAGCTCGACTTCGTGCAGCTCCCCTACTCCGTCGCCTCGCGCGAGGCGGAGAAGCGGCTCCTGCCCGCAGCCGCGGCGGCGGGGGTGGCCGTGCTGGTGATGCGCCCGTTCGAGGAGGGTGCCCTCTTCTCCGCGGTCCGCGGAAAGCCCCTCCCGGCCTGGGTGGGCGAGGCCGGCGCGGCCTCCTGGGCCCAGCTCTTCCTGAGGTACGTGGTGTCCCATCCGGCCGTCACGGCCGCCATCCCCGCCACCCGCCGCCCCGACCACATGATCGACAACCTCGCTGCCGGCACGGGCCCGTTCCCCGACGACCGGATGCGCCGCCGGATGGCGGCCGAGTTCCGATAGGAAGGACTCCCCATGGCCATGTCCCGACGTGACTTCCTGCAGGGCTCCCTCGCGACCCTCGCCGCCTGCGCCACGCCGAAGGCCGGGGGATCGGGCGAGTCCCCCTCCGGAGCGCCCTCGCGGATCCTCATCCTCGGAGGGACGGGCTTCCTCGGACCGGCCCTCGTGGATGCGGCGCGGGCACGCGGCGACGTGGTGACGCTCTTCAACCGGGGGAAGACCAACCCCGGGAAGTTCACCGACGTGGAGCAGCTCCGTGGCGACCGGAACGGAAAGCTCGAGGCGCTGGCCGGGCGGAAGTGGGACGTGGTCATCGACACCTCTGGATACGTCCCCCGCATCGTCCGCATGTCGGCCGAGCTGCTCGCCCCCTCCGTGGAACGCTACGTGTTCGTCTCGTCCATCTCCGCCTACGACGAGGCCATCCCCCCCGGATCGGACGAGAACGCGAGGACCGCCCAGCTCTCCGACCCGGCCACCGAGGACGTCCGGGCCAACTACGGCGCCCTCAAGGCGGCCTGCGAGCGCGCGGCCGAGACGGCCATGCCCGGGCGCGTGCTGGTGGTCCGCCCCGGCCTCATCGTCGGCCCCGGCGACCCGACCGACCGCTTCACCTACTGGCCGGTCCGCCTCGCAGAGGGAGGCGAGGTGCTCGCGCCGGGGACGGGCGACGACCCGATCCAGGTCGTGGACGTCCGTGACCTGGGCGGATGGATGGTGGCCATGGCCGGCCGCCGGGCCACCGGGATCTTCAACTCGGTGGGGCCGGCGTCACGCACCTCCATGCGCGAGATGCTCGCGGCCTGCCAGCCGGCCTCCGGCGCGCCGGCGCCCCTCACCTGGGTACCCGCCTCCTTCCTGGAGAAGGAGAAGGTCGAGCCCTGGGGCGACATGCCGGTGTGGATACCGGCGGGCGGGCCGGAGAGCGGGATGTCGCAGGTGTCGATCGCCCGGGCCGTCGCGGCCGGGCTGCGCTTCCGGCCCCTGGCCGAGACCGCGCGCGACACGCTCGCCTGGTGGAACGGCCTGCCGGCGGAGCGGCGCTCCAGGCCACGCGCCGGGCTATCCCGCGAGCGGGAGAAGCAGGTGCTGCAGGCCTGGAAGTCCTCGCGCGGGTAGCGCGCGTCGCGGGCGCCCTCAGGCCTGCGCGCCCGGCGGGCGCTCGTCCTCGGCCTGGGCCACCAGGCCGGCGTGGTGGTGGCAGATGCGCCAGGCGCCGCGCTCGCGGACGAACACGTTGGTGGCCGCCACCGGGGGCGCCCCCGGGATCCGCTCCCGGCAGAGCACCCATGCCACGTCGCCCGCCACGTGCGCCGACGCCGAGGAGCAGGAGATTGCCGGGGCGTCCCCGGCGAGGAGGGTCGTCCAGCTCGCCATCACCGCCTCGCGACCGCGCAGCGCGTCCCACCCCGGGTGAACGCAGGCCACCGGCGTGCCGGCGGCCCACAACTCCTCCATCGCCGGGAGGTCGCGTCTCGCGAAGGCCCGGTAGAAGGCCGAGTTGGCGTCGAGGACGGCGATCTCCTCCGGTGACATGGCGGACACTCCCGGTTCAGTCGGCCACTGCACGCTGCCAGGCCGGGCGCTCGCGCAGCCGCGACAGGTAGCCCTCCAGGGAGGGCAGCGCGTCGACGAGGCGCATGGCTCGGGCCCAGGCGAGCGTGGCCCCGACCATCACGTCGGCCACGCCGAAGGCGTCTCCGACCAGGTACCTCCGGTCCCGCAGCACCGCCTCCAGGGTCGACGCGGTCTTGCCGAAGCGCTCCCGCGCATCGGCGCTCACCCGGGCGTTCCTCTCGGCGTCGGGCTTCTTCGCCTCCGCGGAGAGGGCCATGAGCGGCAGCTCCATCTCGGCCACCGAGAAGAGCACCCACTGGTAGGCGTGGGCGCGGTCCACCGTTCCCGGCGCCGGGAGGAGCCGCTTCTCCGGGAACAGGTCGGCGAGGTGCAGGCAGATGGCGCCCGATTCGAAGACGTACTGGCCCCGGTCCTCGAGGACCGGCACGTGACCGAGCGGGTGGCGAGCCACGTGCTCCGGGCTGCGCGTCCCGCCAGGCCCCGGCTCGAGCCGCACGAGGTCGTAGGGGACGCCCACCTCCTCGAGAACCCAGCGCGGGCGCGAGGCCCGGGTCTTCGGCACGTAGTAGAGCTTCATGCGTCCCTTCCTACCACGGTGGACCGGGCGCCGCCGTCACGCCTGCTCGGCCTCTCCGAAGAGCAGGTGGACGAAGTCCGCGTCCTCCGCCCGGGTGAGCACGTAGACGTGGTCGCCCGGCTCGAGGACGGTGGCGCCGCGCGCGGTGAGAAGGTCGTCCCCTCGCAGCACCATCAGCACCGCCGACCCGGCCGGGAAGGGCGGAAGGTCGGCGAGCGTGGATCCCGCCACCGCGGAGGCGGGATCGACGTAGAAGACCTCGATCTCGGCGTCGAGGGGCCGGCTGGACGAGATCTCGATGAGCCCGTGGGGCGGAGGGGGACGGGACGTCTGGAGGCCCAGTCGCCGCGCCCCACGACGGACGGTGAAGCCCAGCACCGTGATGTTCACGAGCACGATGAAGAAGACCGCGTTCCAGATGGCGCCGGCGCCGGGTGCCCTGGCGAGCACAGGCACCATGGCCAGGATGACGGGCACCGCTCCCCGGAGCCCCACCCACCCCACGTAGAGCCGCTCCGGCCAGCGGAAGCCGAAGAGGGCCAGCATGGGCACCACCACGACGGGACGGGCCACGAGCAGGAAGAGCCCCAGGGCGATGCCGGTCAGGCCGCTGGCGAGAAGGGTCGACGGCGCCGCCAGCAACCCGAGCACGAGGAACATGCAGACCTGGAGGAACCAGGCCCCGGCGTCGTGCGCGTGGAGCACCCCGCCCTTGAATGGGAGCGGTCCGTTGCCGATGAGGACGGCCGCGACGTACACGGAGAGGAAGCCGCTCCCGTGGAGCAGCTCGGGCACCCCGAAGGCGAGGAGCGCGATGGCGGTGGTGAGGACCGGGTAGAGCCCACCCACCGGCAGCCGCACCTTCCCGAGCACCCAGCGCCCGCCCCAGCCGATGGCGAGGCCCGCGACGAGCCCCACGCCGAGCTTCAGCACCACATCCAGGGCGGTGCCCCAGCCCAGCGGGCGCCCGGTGACGAGCTGGGTGGTGAGCGCCTCGGTGAGGATCACGGCCATGGGGTCGTTCAGGCCCGATTCCAGCTCGAGCGTGGCCCCCACCCTGCGCTTCAGCTGGATCCCGCTCGACCGGAGGATGGAGAAGACGGCCGCCGCGTCGGTGGAAGAGACGATGGCCCCGAGGAGCAGGGCCTGCTCCCAGGGGAGGCCGAGCAGCCGGGCGAAGGCGCCCACGACCCCCGCCGTGGCCAGGACGCCCGCCGTGGCCAGCACCCCGGCCGGTGCCAGCGCCACGCGGAAGGAGGCCGCCGGCGTGTTGAGCCCGCCGTCGAAGAGGATGAGCGAAAGCGCCACCGTGCCGAGCCGCCAGGCGAAGGCGTAGTCGTCGAAGGCGATGCCCAGCCCCTCGCGGCCGGCCAGCATGCCGATGGCCACGAAGACCAGCCCCACCGGCATCCCCAGGCGGCGGGTCGCTCCCGAGAAGAGCACGCTCGCGGCGAGCAGGATTCCACCGGTGGTGAGGAGCAGCGCGGTGGAGAAGGGCTCGCCGAGGGGCACGAGCCGGAGCCTACCTCCATACCGCCAGGAGCGAGAGCCCTCCTGCGCCGAGGATGGCGGCGAAGCAGGCCAGGACGATGCGGGCGAATCCCCAGCTCCCGAGCGCCACGGCCATGCCCCCCTTCACCACCGTGTTGGTGGCTCCGGCCAGCACGACCGCCGTCGCCGCCACGGCCAGCGGGACCTGGTCCCCGGCCATCTCGGCCATGGAGAGCGCGATGGCGTCCATGTCGGCGGTGCCGGCGACGAGCGCCGCCGCGTAGACACCGGCCGACCCCAGGTAGTGGCTCGCCATCTTGGACCCGGCCATCACGGCGGCGAAGATGAGGGCGAACTCGAACGCCGAGGAGAGGCTGACCGGGTTCTTGAGCTCGAGCGGCTCGCCGGGGCCTGGCGAGGCCGAGCGCCGGTACAGGAAGGCGCAGGCGCCGAGCCCCACCACGGTCATCACCAGCATGGGGACGGCCAGCGCGGTGGCCAGCGGGAAGTCCACGAATCCCACCACGACGAGCACCCGCGCGAAGACGATCGACGACGCCAGGACGACGGCCAGCGCCGCCGGCCGTTCCACGGAAGGATCCCCCTTCGACCGCGACGCCATCGCCAGGGTCACCGCGGTGGACGAGACCAGCCCTCCCACGAATCCGGTCACGGAGAGCCCGCGCTGGGGACCGAGGAGCCGGGTGGCTGCGTAGCCGACGAAGCTCACGCCCGCCACGAGCAGCATCATCCAGCCGATGGTCCGGAGGTTGAGCGCCCCCAGGGGGCCGAAGTCCCGGTCCGGGAGCCAGGGTACGAGCAGCAGGGCCACGATCAGGAACTTGAGGACGCTGACCACGTCCTCGCGGGAGACGCGCCGCATGAGCGGCTGGACGACGGGCTTCGACGAGAGGAGCGCGGTCACCGCAACCGCTGCTCCGAGGACGGTGAAGACCCGCCGCCCGCCCTGCGGGATGATGTCGTGGGCCACCGACAGGGCGCCGAGCAGGTAGGTGATGAGGAACGCCACCTCGGAGGTCAGGCCACGGTCGGACCCGCGTCGAACGGTGTCGACGTAGGCGACCACCAGGAAGACCACCACCGCGGCGAAGGCGACCACCACCACCGGTGCCCCGAAGTGGCGACCGAGGAGGGCCGCGAGGGCACCGGTCACCGCCACGAGCGGATAGGTCCGGGCGCCGCCCAGGAACGACTCGGAGGCCTTGTGGACGGGGGCCGACTGCTCGCGTTCCAGGCCGACGAGCAATCCGGCAACGGCGGCCAGTCCGAGCGACAGGAGGGGTTCGTAGGGGTCCACGGGTGTCCCTGCCCGATCCTACACCGGGCGTCCGGAGCCCCCGAGAGAACGGCCGTGGCCCCCCGGCCGGGACGGGTGCCCACGATCCGTGCACGCCGATGCACGCCTCGCGCGCCTCCGGGAGCCCAGATGCAGCCCGCAAGGGAGATCTGGACCGTCATTGCCGGGGACTCCCGGTTGGCACGCCCCGTGGAAGGGGAGTCCGCTGAAGCGCTGGCGAGGAGCCCGTGCTGCCTGGAACCCAAACTCTGGAGGACTCCGCATCATGAGACGCTGGAAGAGCACTCTCGCCGCCACCGCGGGCATGGCCCTGGCCATCGCCCTGCCCGCAGTCGTCCTCGCCGAAGACGCCGCTCCCACCGTCCAGACCGTCCAGAAGAATCTCGACTTCGTCTGGGTCATGATCGCCGCCTTCCTCGTCTTCCTGATGCAGGCCGGGTTCGCCATGGTCGAGACGGGACTGACCAGGGCCAAGAACGCCTGCAACATCATGATGAAGAACCTCATGGACTTCGCGGTCGGCTCGCTCGCCTACTGGGCGGTCGGCTTCGGCCTCATGTTCGGGGTGACCTCGAACGGCTGGTTCGGGACGGGCGACTTCTTCGTGGGCCGGGCCGGCACCGAGAACTGGACCTTCGCCTTCTGGATGTTCCAGGTGGTCTTCGCCGCCACCGCCGCCACCATCATCTCCGGCGCGGTCGCGGAGCGGACCAAGTTCTCCGCCTACATCGTCTACTCCGTCGTCGTCTCCCTCGTCGTCTACCCCATCTTCGGGAAGTGGGCCTGGGGCGGCCTCTTCCACGGCGACGGGGCCAAGGGCTGGCTCGAGCTGAAGGGCTTCATCGACTTCGCCGGCTCGACGGTCGTCCACTCCATCGGTGGATGGCTCTCCCTGGCAGGGGCCATCGTGGTCGGCCCACGCATCGGCAAGTACCTGGCCGATGGCCGCATGCGGCCCATCCCGGGCCACTCCATGACGCTCGCCTCGCTGGGCGTGTTCCTCCTCTGGTTCGGCTGGTACGGCTTCAACCCGGGCTCCACCACCACCGGGACGCCGAACATCGCCTCCATCGCGGTCCTCACGACCCTGGCCGGCGCCGCCGGCGCGACGAGCGCCATGCTCTTCACCTGGCTCAAGTACAAGAAGCCCGACATCGGCATGACCCTGAACGGGGCGCTGGCCGGCCTGGTCGCCATCACCGCGGGCTGCGCCAACGTGTCCGCGGCCTCGGCCGTCGTCATCGGCCTCATCGGCGGCGTGCTGGTGGTCCTCTCGGTCCTCTTCTTCGACAAGATCAAGATCGACGATCCGGTCGGCGCCATCTCGGTCCACGGAGTCAACGGCGCCTGGGGCACCCTCGCGGCCGGCCTGTTCAACGCGGCAGGCTTCTCCTGGGGCCAGGTCGGCGTCCAGCTGCTCGGGATCGGGGCGGCCTTCGTGTGGGCCTTCGGGACCGGGATGATCCTCTTCAAGGTGATCGACGCCGTGATCGGCATGCGGGTCACGCCGGAGGAGGAGCTGGAGGGACTCGACCTCGCCGAGCACGGCGCGACCGCCTACCCGGACTTCCAGGCCGCCCACAACGACACGGGCTTCATGCCGGGCGCGGGGCGCCCCTCCCCCGGCGTGGCCACGGTTCCGGCGTACTCGAAGTCCTAGTCCGGATCGCGATCACCGATCGTCACAGCCACGGCGCCCCCGATCGGGGGCGCCGTCTCTTTGTGCGCTACGCCTCGAGCAGGTCGAGCAGGTCCGAACGGACCGCGTCGCGGGCCACCGGGTCGGGCGCCGCGGCCATCGCGCGCTCGAGGGTCTCGACGGCCTTGCGGCGGAAGCCCTTCTCGGCGTAGAGCGCGGCCAGGCTGCGGAGCGCCGGGAAGAAGTCGGAACGCAGCTCCACGGCCCGCTCGAACGAGGTCATGGCCTGGAAGTGCTCCCCCTGGGCCCGAAGCGTCTTCGCCAGGTGGTGGTGGGCCTCGGCCGAGAAGGGATCGGCCGCGATGGCCTCCTGGAGGGCCGACGCCGCTGCCTCCAGGCGCCCGGCGAGCAGGAGCTCCTTGCCCCGGCGCAGCATGACCTCGCCGCCGGAGGGCTTCACCGGGCCGCGGTTCGCGGTGGCCTCGAGCACCGACTCGATGCGCTGGACCAGGTCCTCGAGTCGGAACGGCTTCTCGATGTAGTCCTCGGCGCCGTAGGCGTCGCGCGCGTCCTGGGCGAAGCGCCAGCCGCGGTAGACCGCGGTCATCATCACCACCGGCACGCCCCGGGTACGCACGTCGGCGCGGAGGCGGCGGGCCACCTCGAAGCCGTGGATCCGGGGCAGCATCGCGTCGAGCAGGACCAGCGAGGGTTGGTGAGCGGCGACCCGCGCCAGGGCCTCCTCGCCGTCGGGGGCGGTCTCCACCTGGAATCCGCGGGCGGTGAGCGCGCGCTCGAGCAGGGTGCGGATCTCGGGCTCGTCGTCGACCACGAGCACCCGTCGCGCCTCCCGGGAGAGGTCGGACGGCTCCGGAAGGGGGGAAGGCGCCGGCTCCCCGGCCTGGGGTGGTCCGTCCACCACCACGAGGACCTCGTCTCCCTCGGGGAGGGACATCTCCACCGGCGTGGAGAACGCGACGCCGCATCCCGGCGAGGCCTCGGCGCCGCGCCAGGCATGCTCGCCGCGCTCCAGCCCTCCGTAGGCGTCGACGATGGCCTTCCGGAGCGCACCGGCGACGGCGAGGTAGGGAGAGATCTCCATCCCGGTGACGAAGCGGACCTCCGCGAGCACGCGGTTCGCGCTGTCGGGGTCGGCCACGGCCAGGTGGAGCCTTCCACCCTCGGTTGATAGCGGGAGGATGTTGTCCGCCAGCGCCACCCGGGGCGGCACGAGCCGCAGGGCGTCGGCCAGGATCTCGGAGCGGGAGAGATCGACCCCGGGCCAGCCGTGCCTCTCGGCGAGGATCGCGACCAGCGCACCCTCGGTGGCCTCCCCGGAGGCCAGCAGCTCGCTGCAGAGCCGGGTGCCGCTGCGCTCGGCGGTGGCCTCCGCACGCACCAGCGCCTCCGGGGACACCACTCCCCGTTCCACCAGCAGCTCGTGCGTCGGGCGTCCCATCGCCTACCCCACCGTGTCGGCGTAGGTCATGACGAGGTACATGAGCACCTCGACGTCCCCGGCGTTCCGGTAGGCGTGGGGCGCGTCGGCCTCGAACACCACCGCGTCGCCGGGGCCGAGCGCGTGGGTTCCGCCGCCGGTCTCGAGCTCCAGGGTTCCGCGGCTCACCACGAGATTCTCCATGGTCCCCGGGGGGTGGGCGTCGGCCCGCTCCACGCCGCCCGGCGCCAGCCGGAGCTCGTAGAACTCCACGCGGCGCGGCTCGTCGAAGGGGAAGAGCGCCCGCGAGACGAAGGTGCCGTCGGAGGAGGCCAGCCGCTTGGCCTGGTCGGCCTTCATCACGTGGAAGGAGGCGGTGGGGCGGCTGGTGATGAGGGCGCTGAAGGGCACCTCCAGCGCGGTCCCGATCTTCCACAGGACGTTCACCGTAGGTGCACTCTGCCCCAGCTCGATCTGGCCGAGCATGGCCCGGGACACGCCCGAGAGCCTGGCCAGCTTCTCCAGCGAGAGGTTGCGGCGGCTGCGCAGCCGTCGCAGGTTCGCCCCAAGGACCGGGGTGAGGTCGTTGCCGGCGGCCGGGTGGGCCCGCTCGTGGCCGGGGACCCGCGCGCCCCGCGGGCGCGCCCGGGGGCGCCGGGAGGCGGGAGGGTTCCTTGGAGGCATGACCGTTTATCCGTTCGGGCGGATGACCTTGTCAACCGTCCCGCGTGCGGGGTCAGCGGCCCCGCTTCAGGGCGTCGGGAAGCTCGTTCGTCGCCGCCTGGCCCTCGGCACGGGGGAAGTGCTCGGCCAGCCTGGCGCCGACCCGATCGATGGCGGCCTCGAACCCCTCGCCGGGCGACCCGCGGCGCATCCCGTCGACCAGGGCGTCGACCGCCCGCTGCCACTCGGCGTCGCCCACGCGCGCGTGGATCCCCCGGTCGCCGATGACGACGGCCCGGTGCTCCCGAAGGGAGGCGAAGACCAGCACACCGGTGCCGTCCCGGGTCTGGTGCAGTCCGTGCTCGAAGAAGGCCTGCTCCGCCCTCCCGCTCACCGCCTCCTCCTGGTGGCGCCGGCCGGCGAGCAGGCGCTCGACCGGGGCGAGGCGACCGACGAACCACCCCACCACGCCGAAGACCGCCTGGAAGACGACCACCTCGGCGACGCTGGGATCGAGCAGGACCTCCACCAGGGCGGTGGCCAGGGCCGCGCCGATCACGGCGGCGATCCAGCGGGCCTCCTCGTAGGGCTCGGAACGCTCCACCACCACCGGGACCACCTGCCCTGTGCTGGCCGCCTCGGCACGGCGGACCGCCGCGGCGATCCGCTCCTGGATCTCCTTCGGGAAATGTCGATCGAGGGGCATGGCTCTCTCCTACCAGCTTCCCGAGGCGCCGCCGCCGCTGAAGCCGCCGCCACCGCCGCTCCACCCACCGCCACCGCCGCTGAAGCCGCCACCCCCGAAGCCACCACCGCCCCAGGGGCTGCGCGGCCCCCGGGGGCCACGTCCGCCGAGACCCGCGACGGCCCGGAGGACGATGAGCGCGATGACGAGGACGACGAGGAAGGGCGCTCCCAGCCCGAACAGGAAGCCGAGGAGCGCTCCGAGCACGGGAATCGAGCCGGTCTTGTCCGCGACCTGCCGGCGGGGCGCCTGCGCCATCCCCTCGGGAAGCGCGCCCAGGGCTGCCAGGATCTGCTGCCCGGCCGCGTAGAGGCCCTCGCCGTAGCGCCCCTCCCGGAAGGCGGGGACCATCGCGGAGCGGATGATCCGGCCGGACTGGGCGTCGGTGAGCCCGCCCTCGAGCCCCCCGCCCACCTCGATGCGGACCTTCCGGTCCTTCACGGCCACCACGACGAGGACCCCGTCGTCCTTGCCCTTGGTGCCGAGCTTCCAGGCCTCGGCGACCCGCATCGAGTAGTCCTCGATGGGCTCCCCGTCGAGCGTGGGGACGAGGAGGTACTGGAGCTGCGGGCCGGCGCCGCCGCCCTGCGCGCGCGCGGCGCGGGAGAGGTCGCCCAGGCGCTTCTCCCATCGGGCGTCGAGCGCTCCGGCCGGGTCGACCACCGGCCCGCTGAGGGCCGGAACGGGAACCTCCGCTGCGGCGCGCACCGGCGCCGCGAGGAGGAGGACCAGGGCCATGGCGGCCGCGGGGCCGCGGGTCACGTCGGGCTCCCTAGAACTTCACCTTGGGGGCCTCGCCGGCTCCGGGCGTGGTGGCGGTGAACTGGGGCTTCGCCGCGTGGTGGTAGAAGAGGCTGTTGGTGAAGCTGGTCGGAGGGACGGTGATGAGGTTGTTGAAGTCCTGCACCGACTGGATGTAGCGGCGTCGCGCCACGGAGATCCGGTTCTCGGTGCCCTCCAGCTGCACCTGGAGGTCGCGGAAGTTCTCGTTGGCCTTGAGGTTGGGGTACGCCTCGGAGACCGCCAGCAGCTTCCCCAGCGCCATCGTGAGGCCGCTCTGCGCCTGCTCGAACTTCTTCATGTTCTCGGGCGTGAGCTGGTCGGCGGTGAGCTTCACCTGGGTGGCCTGTGCGCGCGCCGCCATCACTCCCTCGAGCGTCTCCTTCTCGTGGGAGGCGTAGCCCTTGACCGTCTCGACCAGGTTCGGGACCAGGTCGGCGCGGCGCTGGTACTGGTTCTCGACCTCGGCCCAGGCACCGGCCACGGCGTTGTTGGCCTGCGGGATGGACTGGATGCCGCATCCGGCGAGGGAGACGGCGGCGAGGGCTGCGAGCGGGAGTCGTGCAATGTTCATCCGCCCAGCGTAATGACGGGGGGGTGGTTGGCAAGCGAAACCGGACATCCCCGGCCGGGATGACACGTCGGAGCGAGCCCCCCGCGGGTTGGAAGGCCTATTACCGGGTCGTGGCGCGGATCCCGCGCGGTCGCGTCGCCACCTACGGGCAGGTGGCCTTGCTGGCCGGCAAGCCGCGGGCGGCGCGCCAGGTGGGCTACGCCCTGTCCGCTCTCCGGGGCACCCGGCATGCGATCCCCTGGCAACGGGTGCTGGGAAGCCGGCCACGGGACATGGCGGCCATCTCCATCCTCGACCCCATGGGCTCCGCAGTGCAGCGGGCGCTCCTCGAGGACGAGGGCGTCGACGTCGACGAGCGCGGGCGCGTCTCGCTCGCCCGCTTCGGCTGGTCGCCACGCCGGCGGTAGCCCCGGTTCCGGCGGCGCCCTACTCGATGGGGATGGGCCCCACGTCCCAGATCTCCTCGGCGTATTGACGGATTGTGCGGTCGGAGGAGAAGCGTCCGCTGCGGGCCACGTTCAGGATGGCCATGCGGGTCCAGCGCTCGTAGTCGACCCAGGCCTGCGAGACCCGCTCCTGCGCGGCCACGTAGGCCGCGAAGTCGGCCAGGATGAGGTAGGTGTCCCCGCCGTGGAGGAGGGAGTCGACCACCGGCTGGAAGAGACTCGGCTCCTCGGGCGAGAAGGTCCCGCCGGCGATGGCGTCGACCACCGCCTTCAGGTCGGGATTGCCACGGTACCAGTCCCACGGGTTGTAGCCGGCCCGCTTCAGCTCGCGCACCTCGGGAACGGTGAGGCCGAAGAGGAAGAAGTTCTCCGCGCCGACCGCCTCCCGGATCTCCACGTTGGCGCCGTCGAGCGTGCCGATGGTGAGCGCGCCGTTCAGGGCGAACTTCATGTTGCCGGTGCCGGAGGCCTCCTTGCCGGCGGTGGAGATCTGCTCGGACAGGTCGGCTGCCGGGAAGATGCGCTCGGCCAGCGAGACCCGGTAGTTGCGCAGGAAGACCACCTTCATCTGGCCGTTCACCGCCGGGTCGGCGTTCACCACGGAGGCCACCGAGTTGACGAGCTTGATGATCCACTTGGCCATCACGTACCCGGGAGCCGCCTTGCCGGCGAAGATCCAGGTGCGTGGAACCGGGCGGTAGTCGGGGTCGGCCTTCATGCGCAGGTACTGGTGGACCACGTAGAAGACGTCGAGCAGCTGCCGCTTGTACTCGTGGATCCGCTTCACCTGGACGTCGAACATCGACGCCGGGTCCACCTCGACACCGTTCTCGCGGAGGATGATCTCGGCGAGCCGCTCCTTGTTGTCGCGCTTGATCTCCCGGAACCGGCGCCGGAAGGCGGCGTCGTCCACCACCAGCTCCAGCCGCCGGAGCTCCTCGGCGTCGGTGATCCATCCCGGCCCGACGACCTCGTTGAGCACCGAGGCCAGCTCCGGGTTGGCCTGGAGGATCCAGCGGCGCGGGGTGACGCCGTTGGTCTTGTTGTTGAACTTCTCCGGCCAGAGCCGGTGGAAATCGTGGAAGAGCTCGTTCTGGAGGAGCTCGGTGTGCAGCGCGGCCACCCCGTTCACGGAGTGGGAGCCGACCACGGCCAGGTTGGCCATGCGCACCTGCTTGGGCATGCCCTCCTCGATGAGCGACATCCGTTCCACCGCCGCGGCGTCGAAGCGCGCGTCGCCCTGGACCCTGGCCAGGAACCGGCCGTTCACCTCGTAGATGATCTCGAGGTGGCGCGGCAGCACGCGCCCGAGCAGGTCGACCGTCCACTTCTCGAGCGCCTCGGGGAGCAGGGTGTGGTTGGTGTAGCCGAACACCGTCTGGCAGATGCTCCAGGCCTTGGCCCACTCCAGTCCGTGCTCGTCCAGCAGGATGCGCATCAGCTCGGCGATGGCGATGGCCGGGTGGGTGTCGTTGAGCTGGATGGCCACCTTGTCGGCGAAGTCGTCGAAGGAGGGGTGGACCTTGAGGTGGCGGGTGACGATGTCGTGCAGCGAGCAGGCCACGAAGAAGTACTGCTGCTGCAGCCGGAGCTCCTTGCCCATCACCGTCAGGTCGTTCGGGTAGAGCACCTTGGAGATGTTCTCCGAGACGTTCTTGTCCTCGACCGCCGCCAGGTAGTCGCCGGCGTTGAAGTCGGCCAGGTCGAACTCCGCCGGGGAGCGGGCCCGCCACAGCCGGAGCGTGTTGACGGTGCGGTTGCGGAAGCCGGCGATGGGCGTGTCGTAGGCCATGCCCAGCACCCGCTTGGCGTCCACCCAGCGCACCCGCTCGCGGCCGTCGGGGCCGGAGTAGCGCTCGGTGCGCCCGAAGAAGGCCACCGGGACCTGGTTCTCCGAGCGGGCGATCTCCCAGGGGTTGCCGAAGCGCAGCCACTCCTCCGGGCGCTCGACCTGCCACCCGTCGCGGATCTCCTGGTCGAAGATGCCGTACTCGTAGCGGATGCCGTACCCGTAGGCCGGCAGCGCCAGCGTGGCCATCGAGTCGAGGAAGCAGGCGGCCAGCCGACCCAGGCCCCCGTTGCCGAGACCGGCGTCGGGCTCCTGGACGAAGAGGTCGGAGAGCTCGAGCCCCAGGCTGGCCAGCGCCGCCTTCATGTTGTCGAGGAGGCCGAGGTTGAGCAGGTTGTTCTCGAGCGCCTTGCCCATCAGGAACTCGAGCGAGAGGTAGTAGACCCGCTTGGCGTCGCTCCGGTAGTAGGTCTGCTGGGTCTGCAGCCAGTGGCGCATCATCCGGTCGCGCACCGCGTCGGCGACCGCCTGGTAGCGGTCGAGGGCGGTGGCCGAGTGCTCGTCCTTGCCGATGGAGAACTGCAGGTGGTCGGCGAAGGCGCGGCGCAGCGCGTCCACGTCGGACGCGGTCCGGATGCTCGGGAGGTCCCGGGCGCGCTCCAGCGCCCTGGCCTCCTCGCCCTGCCTTTCGGGAAACTTGCTCGCGGACATCGATCTCCTGGCCCCCGGGACGGTCCGGGAAGGCAGGCATGTTACCGCAGCAGGCCCCCGCCGGGGCGGTGGGAATCGAGCTACTTTCGGAGCGCCCGGGCCAGCTCGCCGTAGAGGGCGATGGCGCTGCGCACCGCGGCCTGGAAGTCGGCCAGGTTGAGGCTCTCGTTCTCCGAGTGTGCGTTCGACCTCGGGTCCTCGACGCCGATGAGGAGCGCCGGGACGCCGCCCAGCGCGTTCACGAAGGGCTCGACGAAGCCGATGCTCCCCCCGCAGCCGATGGCCAGCGGCTCGCGGCCGTAGCCCTTCTGCAGCGCCCGGAAGGCCGCCTCGAAGGCGGGGTGGGAGACGTCGGTCTTCCAGGCCGGGCCGTGGCTCTGGACGTGGATCTTCACCTCGACGCCCCAGGGAGCGTTCTTGCGGAGCGCCTCCTCGAGACGGCGCGAGACGTCGGCCGGCTCCATGTCGGGCACGAGGCGGATTCCCACCCGGGCCCAGGCCACGTCGTTGACGATGTTGCGGGCGTCCTTGCGGTTGGAGGCCTGGAAGGCGTTCACGGCCAGCGCCGGCTGCCACCAGTTGGTCTCGAGCGGATGGGCATCCCCCAGCATCTTCACTCCGGGTCGCATGCCGGACTGGCGCCGGAACTCGTCGCGGGAGACCGGGAGCAGCTCGATGGCCCGCTTCTCCGCGGCGGTGAGCGGACGGACCTTGTCGTAGATGCCGGGGATGGCGATGCGGCCGTCGGCGTCGACCAGCGGCGCCAGCATCTTGGCGAGCGCCATCACCGGGTCGGGGATGGGACCGCCCCACATGCCGGAGTGGACGCTCTGCTCGAGCGCCCGGACCTCGACCTCGGCCACCACCAGGCCGCGCAGCGCGATGGTCACGCAGGGGACGCCGGCGTCCACGTTGGAGGTGTCGGTGAGGACCACCGCGTCGGCGTCGAGCCGGTCGCGGTACTTCGCGATGAACTGGGGGAGGTGGTCGCTTCCGACCTCCTCCTCGCCCTCGATCACGATCTTGAGGTTGAGCGGGAGCCCACCGGCCCCTCGGATCCAGGAGTCGGCCGCCGCGGCGTGCACCAGGATGCCGCCCTTGTCGTCGGCGGCGCCCCGCCCGAAGAGGCGCCCGTCGCGCTCGCTGGGCTCGAAGGGGGGCGTGGTCCAGAGCTCGTCGTCGCCGGCGGGCTGGACGTCGTGGTGGGCGTAGAGCAGCACCGTGGGAGCCTTGGGATCGGCCACGTGCTCGCCGAAGACGTAGGGGTGCGCACCCTCGACCTCCAGGATCTCGACGCGGGTGAAGCCGCGCCGCCGCAGGAGCTCGGCGGTGGCCTCGGCGCTGCGCCGGACCGGCTCGGCCGGGAAGCCGACGAAGGAGACGCTGGGGATTCGGACCAGCGTCTTGAGGTCCTCCAGGTAGGAGGCCGCGTGGGACTTGTAGTGCTCGAGGGCGCGATCGGTCTGGTGGGGCATGGCGCCCGTTTCTAACCCGTTCCCGGGCGCCGCGCCTCGACGAAGTGGGGGCTCCGCGTCACTTCCCGGCGGAGTTCTCCCGGAACTCCTGCCAGGACATCCACCCCGCCCTGGCGAAGCCGCCCACCACGTGCACGTCCTCGACGTTCATGTGCCAGAAGAGGAAATCCCCCAGCTCGGCGAAGGATTTCCCCTCCGGGTGCACGGCCACGTAGCGGTCCCGGGCGTCGGACATCTCGCCGCCCGGGACCGGCGTGAGCGTCCCGAGCAGGGCGAGCCGCCCCGACGACTGGGGGTTCCGCGCCCCCTCCTCCTGGACGAAGAGGGAGGCGCGGGGGTCGGCCCGGAGGTTCCGGGTGTGCTGGGCGAGCTCGGTGAAGAGGAAGATGGGGCGCCCCACCCCGTCGAGCGCGTAGGCGACCAGCGACCCGAGGGGCCACCCCGGCTTGCGCGCCGAGAGGGTGGACAGCACGCCGACCTTTCCGCCGGCGAGCAGCTCGAAGGCGCCCGGAGCGAGCTCCGAGGGTGGGGGTCCGGGGATCCTCTCGTCGGCCATGGCGTCCTCCTCCCGGCGGGTGCGTCCCGCTAGTACCTGTAAGTATCCGGCTTGAAGGGCCCGCTGGGCGAGACCCCGATGTAGGTCGCCTGCTTGGGGGTGAGCTTCGTCAGCTTCACGCCGATCTGCTCGAGGTGGAGGCGGGCCACCTTCTCGTCGAGGTGCTTGGGCAGCGTGTAGACCTTCTTCTCGTACCGCTCGCCTCGCTCGGCCAGCTCGATCTGGGCGATGGTCTGGTTGGTGAAGCTGTTCGACATGACGAAGCTGGGGTGGCCGGTGGCGCAGCCCAGGTTGAGGAGGCGCCCCTCGGCGAGGATCAGGACCGAGTGGCCGTCGGGGAAGGTCCACTTGTCGAACTGCGGCTTGATGTTGGTGCGGACCACGCCCGGGAACCTCTTCAGGCCGGCCATGTCGATCTCGTTGTCGAAGTGGCCGATGTTCCCGATGATGGCCCCGTCCTTCATCTTCTTCATGTGGTCGACGGTGATCACGTCGACGTTGCCGGTGGTGGTGACGAAGAGGTCCGCGCGGGAGAGCACGTCCTCCAGGCGCAGCACCTGGTAGCCCTCCATGGCGGCCTGGAGCGCGCAGATGGGGTCGATCTCGGTGACCACCACGCGGGCGCCCTGGCCCTTCAGCGCCTGGGCGCAGCCCTTGCCCACGTCTCCGTAGCCGCAGACCACCGCCATCTTGCCGGCCAGCATGACGTCGGTGGCGCGGTTGAGCCCGTCGATGAGGGAGTGGCGGCATCCGTAGAGGTTGTCGAACTTCGACTTGGTGACGCTGTCGTTCACGTTGATGGCGGCGAAGAGGAGCTTGCCGGCCCGCTCCATCTCGTAGAGGCGGTGCACGCCGGTGGTGGTCTCCTCGGTGACCCCGCGCATCGCCTTCGCCACCTTCGTCCAGCGGGAGCGGTCCTTCTTCAGCTCGCGCCCGAGCAGCCCGAGGACGACGGCGAACTCCTCCGAGTCGGCGGTGGAGGGCGCGGGCACCTTGCCGGCTGCCTCGAACTCGACCCCCTTGTGGATGAGCAGCGTGGCGTCGCCGCCGTCGTCGACGATCTGGGTGGGGCCCCTGCCGCCGAAGTCGAGCGCGCGCTCGGTGCACTCCCAGTATTCCTCGAGCGTCTCGCCCTTCCAGGCGAAGACCGGGACCCCCTTCGGCGACGCGGCCGAGCCTCCCCGCCCGGCCACCACCGCCGCGGCGGCGTGATCCTGGGTCGAGAAGATGTTGCAGGAGCACCAGCGCACGTCGGCGCCCAGATCGACCAGCGTCTCGATGAGCACCGCGGTCTGGATGGTCATGTGGAGCGACCCGGTGATGCGCTGCCCCCGGAGCGGCTGCCTCTTCGCGTACTCCCTGCGAACCGACATGAGACCGGGCATCTCCTTCTCGGCGAGCTCGATCTCCTTGCGCCCCCAGTCGGCGAGGGACAGGTCCTTCACGAGGTACTCGAACGGGGGTGCGGTGCGGAGCTTGCGGGCGGGCTTGGCCATCTCTCGTGATCCTTCCTTCTCGGGTTGCGCTTCTGGGTAACGGGGTCAGGGACGGCGCGCACGGGCGACGAGCAGTGCGGGCCCCTTCGCGGCGGGTTCGGGAGGCAGCGGGCGGCAGGTGGCGTCGGGGAACCCGGCGGCGCGCAGCATCTCCACGATCCGGGCGGGCTCGAAGCCGGGCCACACCTGACCCGCGCGGCGGCGGAAGTCCTCGTCGTCGTGCAGGACGGCGTCGACGAGCGCGACGCGGCCGCCGGGGCGGATCACCCGGGCCGCCTCGGACAGGGCGCGCGCCGGGTCGTCCACCCAGCCCAGCGAGAGGACGAGCAGCGCGGCGTCGCAGGAGGCGTCTTCGAGGGGCAGGTCCTCGAGGGTCCCGCGCCGCAGGTCGACGTTGCCCAGGCCCGCGGTGCGGCGGCGGGCCGAGCGGAGCATGTCGGCCGAACGGTCCACGCCCACCACGCGCGCCACGTCGGGCGCCAGCGCGGCGGTGAGCGCTCCGGTGCCGCAGCCCAGATCGGCGACGACCCAGTCGGGCGGGAGGAGCGCGAGCATCGCCGACACCCCGAAGCCGGCGCCGTACCACTCGGCGCGCAGCCGGTCCCAGTCACCGGCAGCCCCGGCGAAGAAGTCCTCCCCTCCGCCGCGCCGCTCCTTGAGCCGGCGCTCGAGCCGCAGCTGGTCGTGCTGGAGGGTCGCCCAGCGCTCGCTCTCGCCCCGGGCGACCTTCCAGAGGCGCCGGGCGGCCGGGTCGATTCCCTCCGCCATCCGGTAGATCCGGTTGGCCCCGTGGCGCCGGACCTCGATCCAGCCCTGGGAGGAGAGGTGCTTGAGGTGCCGGCTGACCGTGGACTGGGGCTGCTGGAGCACCTCGCACAGCTCGGCCACTCCCAGCTCGTGCCGCTCCAGGACGTGGAGGAGCCGGAGCCTCGTCGGGTCGGCCAGCCCCTCCATCCATCCGAAGAGCCCCTGGGGGCGTGCGGTGTCCGATTCCATTCGTTTATCCGGATGAACGGATTAACACGCGCGGGCGTCCCGGGTCAACGCCATGGGCGCACGGCCGGCCGGTGGGTTAGGGTTTCCCCCGGACATGCGCCGCCGCCAAGCCCTCGCCGCGCTCGCCGGGGTCGCCCTCGCGGCTCTCCTCGCCTTCTGGCTCTGGCCGGGAGGGGTCGATGGTCCCTCCCCCCCTCCGTCCGGCCCGGCCGCCGCGAGCACCGCCCCCCGCGCCTCGCCGGGCAGCCCGGGCGCCCCCGCACCCCTGGTCCCCGCGGAGCCCCAGGATGCTCCCGCCCCCCGGGGTTCCCTCGAGGGAACCGTGCTCTCCAGGGGGACCGGGGCCGGCCTCCCCGGCGCCGAGGTCACGTTCTCGCGCGGCGGAGCGGCAGCGTCGGTCCGGTGCGGCTCCGACGGGTCGTTCCGGTTCGAGCCGCCGGAACCCGGGCGGTGGCAGCTCGCGGCCGCGTCGGCGCCGGGCCACTCCCCGTTCGCCCCGGAGTGGGGACACAGCCCGGTGGTGTTCGACGCCCGCACGGGCGAGCGGGTGCGCGGGCTCACGCTCTGGCTCGTCCCCATCCGCCAGTACCAGGGGCGGGTCGAGGATCCGAAGGGCCAGCCCGTGGAAGGCGCGGAGGTTCGCGTCCTCGGGAGCGCGACCGGCGACCGCTCGCTCCTGCCGTCGACGGAGAGCGCGACGAGCGGGCCCGGAGGAGGCTTCTCCCTCCCCGCACCCGACGGCGCCACCCTCGAGGCCCGCCATCCCGGCTTCTCTCCCGGGCGGGCCACCCTGGACTTCGCGGCCCGGTCGTCCCGGCGCGTGGTCGTCAAGCTGGGCGCCGCCGGAGGCCGGAATGCCGCCGCGCCGATCGAGGGGAAGGTCCTCTCCGGGGGAGCTCCGGTGGAGGGGGCGCTGGTGACCGCCCGTGCGCTCCGGCGAGGGGGTCCTGGGCCCGCCGAGGAAACGGTGGCCGCGCAGGCCACCTCCGACGCCGAGGGGAGATTCACCCTCCGCGAAGCTAGCCCCGGTCGCCACCTCCTCTCGGCCTCCCGCGAGGGGTACACGCAGGTCCGGGCGGTGGTGGCGAGGCCGGGGGAGGACCCGGTCATCGAGCTCTCCCGCGGCGGGACCCTCTCCGGCTCGGTGCGCGAGGGCCGGACCGGGGCGCCGCTCGCCGCGTTCCGCGTGGAGGTGCGCCGCGGCGGGCGCGGCTGGAAGCTCCTCGTGGGCGTGGCCACCGTGGTGGACGCGACGGGCCGCTTCGAGATCCGGGACCTCCCGCCGGGCCCCGTGGTGGTCAGCGCCTCGGCTCCGGGCCACCTCCCCTCGGCCGAGATCGAGGCCACGGTTCCCCCACACCCCGGCGTCGCCGAGGTGGAGCTCCGTCTCGACCCGGGAGGGCGCGTCTCCGGACGGGTGACCGATCGGACCACCGGCGAACCCCTGCCCGGCGCGCGCATCGCGCTGGAGGGAGAGGGCGGAAGCCCCCCTTCCCTGCTCGACCCGGGAGCATCGGCCCTGGCCGGGGCCGACGGCGCCTTCCTGATGACCGGGGTGCCGGTCCGGACGGTCTCGCTCCACGTCGCCGCCGACGGCCATCACGCCCGCATCGTCACCGGGATCGACGTTCCGGACGGGGGAACGGCCGGACCGGTCGAGGTGAAGCTGACCCCGGTCGCCGAAGGGGAGGAACCGCAGGTGGAGCTGGCCGGCATCGGCGCGGCGCTGGCGCGGCGGGGCCGTGCGGCGCTCCGCATCGCCTCGGTGGTCCCGGGCGGCGGCGCCGCGGAGGCCGGGCTGACCGCCGGGGACGAGATCCTCTCGGTCGAGGGGCGTCCCGTCTCCGAGCTGGGCCTGGCCGGCGCGGTGGACCTCATCCGCGGCCCGGAGGACACCCGCGTCCGGCTGGTGGTGCGGCGGGGCGAGGCGCCCGCGGCGGAGGTCTGGGTCTGGCGCCGGCTGGTCAGGGGATGACGGCGAGCCGCCTGCCACGGGTCTCGTCACGGGCGTCGAGCGAGGTGGGCTGGCGATACGGGACGAGGTCCTTCAAGCGCAGGAAGGGCCTCTCGAGGAGGTTCCAGGAGAGGAGCGCGGCCGCGAAGGTGGCGGCGCCGGCCACGGCGGCGAAGGCGGCCATCCCCGCGATCCGGCTCCCCAGCACGGAGGCGAGCGCGAGGGCCGTGAACCCGGCGGCCTCCAGCGCGAGGAAGATCGGGTAGTGGAGGACGTAGAGGCCGTAGCCGTACTTCCCGGCGCCGCGCAGCCACGGGCGGGAGAGGATCCGGGAGAGCCGCGAGGCCGGCGCGGGATCGACTGCCAGCACGAGCAGCGCCCCGAAGCCGGCGGCCAGCGGCCCGAATGCCCAGACCTGCACGACGGGGTCGCCACCGAAGAGTCCGCCCTGGTGGACCCAGACCACGGCCACCGCGCCCGCGGATGCGGCGACCAGCCAGGGCGCGACCCGGCGGACCCGCGGCCACCAGGACGGCTCGCGGGCCGCGACGGCGACGAGCGCGCCCATGGCCAGCGCGTCCATTCGTGCCGGGGTGAGGACGTAGGCGGCGGTCGCGTTGAAGGTGGTGCGGTGGATCCCGAACCGGAGCGCGAAGGCTCCGGCCACCAGCCCCAGGCAGACCAGTGCGAGCCGCCTCCGGGGGAGCACCCAGACGACGAGCGGCCAGGCCAGGTAGAACTGCTCCTCCACCGCGAGCGACCAGAAGTGGGCGGTGTAGGGGCTGGCCGCGAATCCTCCCTCGCGCGCGAAGAGCACGTTGCCCAGGTAGGTCCAGAGCCAGCCCTGGGTTTCCGGCTTCACGTCGAGTGACGGCAGGAGGAGGGGCACGGCCAGGAAGAGCACCGCCAGGTAGGCGTAGTAGAGGGGGAAGATCCGCAGCACGCGCCGCGCGTAGAAGGCCCGGAAGTAGCCGGAGCCGCCGCGCGCGTCGAGCAGGATGCCGGTGATGAGGAAGCCGGAGAGGACGAAGAACAGGTCCACGCCGGCCCACCCGGTCCCGCTTGCCGAGAGGATCGCCCTCTCCGCGGGGCCGCCCTCCCCGTCGATGTGCAGGAAGTGGAAGGCGAGGACCATGAGCACCGCGACGCCGCGGAGTCCGTCGAGCCCGGGATGATGGGCCCCGGGTGGGGGTGGGCTGGTCGGGCGTCGGGTGGGCACGGGGGTGGAATCCTAGTCCATGGAGCCACCCGGTGTTCTAGTCTCGACGGACTTGACCCTCGTCGAGGCCACGCGCACGGACGCGACACGGAGACCCTGGGCCGCCTGGCTCGCCTTCGGCCTGGTCTATACCTCCCTCGCGCTGGGCGCCGACTGGCTCACCAACCAGGCCAGCGAGTTCTCCACCTTCTGGCCGGCCGCTGGCCTCTTCGTGGGAGTCCTGCTTCTGGCCGAGCGGCGCGCCTGGCCCGGATTCCTGGTGGCGGCCGCCGCCGGCAGCCTGATCGCCTCGGCGGTCATCGGCCGGAGCCCCGCCCTCGCCGGGGCCGGGGCGATCGCCGACCTGACCGAGGCGGCACTCGCCGCCGTCCTGATCCGGAGCGTCGTCGGTGACCGCCCACGCATGTGGCGCCTGCGCGATCTCCTGGCGGTGGTCTTCCTCGGCGCCGGCGCGGCGATCGTCGCCGCGGGGATCGGCGGCGCGGCGGTGGTTGCCGTCCACCGGGACCCGTTCCTCCTATCGGCCCTGGACTGGTGGGTCGGCGACGCGCTCGGGATCCTGGTCGTGACCCCGCTGGTCCTGGCCTGGGGCATGCCCGACGGGACCGAACCGAGCCCGGTCCGGCAACGCCCCGCCGAGTTCGCGAGCCTGCTCCTGGGCACGCTCGGCGTCAGCTGGATCATCTTCCACCAGGCGCCGGCCGGCGTCCTCGCCCATGAGCATCTCGTGCTCCCGGTCTTCGTCTGGGCGGCGCTCCGGTTCGGGCCGCGGGGCGCCACGGCCGCTTGCACGATCCTCGCCGCGGCAGGCGCTTGGGCCACGGCCTGGGCGGCCCGGATCGGGGACACGGCGGCGCTCGCCCCGGACTCGACCCGGCTCCAGCTCTACCTCGCGCTCGCCATCGCGACCGCGCTGGTCCTCGCGTCGGAGGTGGCCGCGCGCGCGCGAACCGAGCAGGAGCTCCGCCTCGCCCGCTACGCCCTCGACCAGGGAGCCGAGGCGACCCTCGTCTCCGGGCCGGCCGGACGCATCGAGCTGGCCAGCGAGGCCGCGGGCCGGCTGTTCGGGCTGGGCGTCTCCGACCTGCTCGGGCGGGACATCGGCTCCCTCGACCCGGCGCTGGCCGGCAGGCTCGTTCCGGAAGGGTGGAAGGCGCTGCGGGCGGACGGGACGTCGCGCTACGAGACCGTCCTCGTGGACGCGGCGGGGCGCCGCCCTCCCGCCGAGGTGCACCTGGCCTTCCTCGCCTTCGACGGGGCCGAGTTCCTCGCCTGGTCGGCGCGAGACCTCTCCGAGCGGCGTCGCGTCGAGGAGGACCAGCGGCTCGCCGCCGTGGGAACGCTCGCCGCCGGCGTCGCGCACGAGATCAACAACCCGCTCACCTACGTCACCGCCAACCTGGCCTTCGTGGAGGAGACCCTGGCCAAGGTCCGCGGCCTGCATCCCGACGTGAACGAGGCCGAGGAAGCCGCCGCCGAGGCCTCCCTGGGGGCGCGCAAGGTGCGCGACATCGTGCGCGACCTGCGCTTCGTGGCCCGCCCCCCCGACGGGCGCCGCATCGAGATCGACCCCGTGCAGGAGATCAGCTCGGCGCTCAACCTCGCCCAGGCCGAGATCCATCGCCGATCGGGGCTGGAGCTGCGCCTCGACCCCTGCCCCACCGTCCTCGCCGGGCAGGGGCAGATCGGCCAGGTGATGCTGCACCTGCTCGTCAACGCGGCCCAGTCCACTCCGGCCGGCGCAAGGGCGGCGCACGTGGTTCGCGTCTCCTCCGAGACCGACGGTCAGGGCTGGGCCCTCGTCGAGGTGGCCGACTCGGGGACGGGCATCCCGGCGGCCGCGCGCGCGCGGATCTTCGAGCCCTTCTTCTCCACTCGTCCGGTGGGGGGCGGCGTCGGGCTCGGCCTCTCGGTCTGCTACGGGATCGTGACCGGACTGGGGGGCACCATCGACGTCGCGAGCGAGGAGGGGCTGGGGACGCGAGTGCGCATCCGGCTCCCGCCGGCCAGCGTGACCCTGGCCGCTGGGACGCCATCGGCGTAGCGCCCGCGTGCGCCTACCAGAATCCGAGCTGCAACCGGGCCGCCTCGCTCATCTTCTCGGGCGTCCAGGGGGGGTCGAAGACCAGGTCGACGTCGACCGCGCCGACGCCGGGGACCTTGGCGACCCGCTCGCGGACGTCGTCGAGGATCATCGGCGCGACGCCGCATCCGGGCGCGGTGAGCGTCATCCGGATGGTGACCTTCCGGCCGCCCTCGGGCCGATCGGCGTGCTGGAGCTCGTACACCAGGCCCAGGTCCACGATGCTGGCCGGGATCTCCGGATCGAAGACCTTCTTCAGCGCGTCCCAGACCAGTTGCTCGTCGAAGGGCTGACCGCTGGCCTCGGCGAGCCGTGCCATCTCGGCGTCGGCCACCTTCCGGGCCCGCTCGGCGTAGGAGGGGCCGAGCGCGTCGGCGTCCTCGTTGGCGAGGCGGGCGAGCCCCCCGCGGTCGAGCATGACCGTGAAGTGGCCGCCCAGCTCCTGCTGCGGCATGACCAGGGCACCCTCGGGCAGCACGTGCTTCTCCCCGGAGGGGACGAGGGTCACCTCCACTGCGCGGCTCAGCGAGACCGGTTCGCGGCGCTCCATCGTCTCACTCCGTCGTCGCCGGCGTGGGGTCGCCGCGCAGGGCCGAGTGGAGCGCGTGCCAGGCCAGGCTGGCGCACTTCACGCGGGTGGGAAAATCGGCCACGCCCTTCAGGACCGCGAGCTTGCCCAGGCCGTCGGCCTGCGAGGCGTCCCCCTCCACCACCATCTTGTGGAAGCGCTGGAAGAGGTCCTCGGCGTCGGACGCGGACTTGCCCTTGAGCACCTGGCTCATGAGCGAGGCCGACGCCTTGGAGATGGCGCAGCCCGAGCCCTGGAAGGAGACGTCGGCGATCCGTTCGCCGTCCATCCGGAGGAAGACCTGGTAGCGGTCGCCGCAGAGGGGGTTCAGCCCCTCCGCGCTGGCCGTGGCGTCGGCCATGACGCGGAAGTTCCGGGGATTGCGCCCGTGGTCCAGGATGACCTCCTGGTAGAGGTCGGAGAGGTCGCTCATGGGAACATCTCCCGGACCCGGCGCAGGCCGTGGACCAGCTGGTCGACGTCCTCGCGGGTGTTGTAGAGGGCCATGGAGGCCCGCACGGTGGCTGGAACGCCGAAGCGCTCCATGAGCGGCTGGGCACAGTGGTGGCCGGCCCGCACCGCCACGCCCTCGTGGTCCAGGATGGTGCCCACGTCGTGTGGGTGGACCCCCTCCATGACGAAGGAGATGACCGCGGCCTTGCCGGGTGCGGTGCCGATGATTCGCAGCCCGGGGATCTCCTGGAGCCTGCCCGTGGCGTATTCGAGCAGGTCCCGCTCGTGGGCCAGGGCGCCCGCGCGATCCAGCCCCTCGAGCCAGTCGACCGCCGCGCCCAGCCCGACGGCGCCGGCGGCGTCAGGCGTGCCGGCCTCGAACTTGTACGGGATGACGTTGAACTTCGTCCCCTCGAAGGAGACCGAGAGGATCATGTCGCCGCCGCCCTGCCAGGGGGGCATGGCCTCGAGCAACCTGGCCTTGCCGTGGAGCACGCCGATCCCGGTGGGGCCGAACATCTTGTGGCCGCTGAAGACGTAGAAGTCGGCGTCGAGATCGCGGACGTCCACCCGCATGTGGGGCATGGCCTGCGCGCCGTCGACGAGGACCGGCACCCCGCGCGAGTGGGCGAGCGCCGCGATCTCCTTCACGGGGTTCACGGTCCCGAGCGCATTCGACACGTGGGTGACCGCGACGATGCGGGTGCGCGCCCCGATGAGTCTCTCGAAGTCTGCGAGGTGGACCCGCCCCTCGTCGTCGACGGGGACCACCGTGAGCCTCGCCCCCTTCTCGGCCGCGAGCATCTGCCAGGGCACGATGTTGGAGTGGTGCTCCATCCCGGTGAGCAGGATCTCGTCGCCCGGGCCCACGTTGGCGCGCCCCCAGGACTGGGCCACCAGGTTCACGCCCTCCGTGGTGCCGCGCGTGAAGATGACCTCGCGGGGCTCGGCGCCGATGGATCGGGCGATCTTCTTGCGGGCGCCCTCGAAGGCGGCGGTGGCGCGCTCGGCCAGGTCGTAGACCCCACGGTGCACGTTGGAGTTGTCCCGGTCGTAGAAGCGGGTCACCGCGTCGATGACGGCCTGGGGCTTCTGGGAGGTGGCGCCGCTGTCCAGGAAGGCGAGCCGCTTGCCGTACGGCCGCTGGGAGAGCACCGGGAACTGGCGGCGCACCGCCTCGACGTCGAAGCTCATGCGGCCTCCAGGATGGCTTCGCCGCCGGGCAGGCGCGCGGCCACGAGGCGTCCCAGCCGGTCGCGCAGCGCCGGCAGGGTCACCCGGTCCACCATCTCCCGGGCGAAGGCGTAGATGAGCAGGCTGCGGGCGGTGGCCAGCGGCAGCCCGCGCGACCGGAGGTAGAACAGCGCGTCCCGGTCGAGCTCGCCCACCGTGCCGCCGTGCCCGGCCTTGACGTCGTCGGTGTAGATCTCGAGCTGAGGCAGGGTGTCGATGACCGCGTCCCGGGAGAGCAGCAGGTTCGAGTTGGACTGGTGGGCGTCGGTCTTCACCGCACCCTCGAGGACGCGGATGCGCCCGGCGAAGACGCCACGGGAGGCGCCGTCGAGGATTCCCTTGAAGAGCTCCCGGCTCGTGCCGTGCGGGACGGCGTGCTCGATCACGGAGTGGTTGTCGACGAGCCGCTGCCCGTCGGTCATGTACAGGCCGGCGAGGTGGGCCTCGGCGCCCTCGCCGGCGAGGCGCGCGTGGACGTCGCTCCGCGAGAGGGCGGCGCCCAGCGCGGTGGAGTGGGTGGAGAGGCGCGCGTCCTTCCCCTGCTCGACCGCCACCGTCGCGAAGTGGAAGGCCGAGGCGGGCTGATCCTGCACCTGGTAGTGGTCGAGCCGGGCGCCGTCTCCGAGGGTGATCTCGGTGACCGCGTTGGTGAGCGCCGGGTGGTCCCCGAGGGCCACGAAGGTCTCGACGAGGGTGGCCTCGCTCCCCGGGTCGGCCACCACCAGCACGCGGGGGTGGCACGCGGCCGGGCCCCCGGTTGCCACCGTGACGAACACCAGCTCGACCGCGCCCCCCCTCGCCTCGCCTCCCAGGTGGACGAAGGCGCCGTCCCCCAGGAAGGCGGCGTTGAGAGCCGCGAAGGGGCGGCCGTCGACGGAGGCGGTGCGCGCCAGGCGGGACTCCACCCGCCCGGGCGTTGCGGCGATGGCGTGCTGGAGGCTGGCGGCGTGGAAGCCGGCCGGGAGTCCGTGGGCGCTCGACAGGTCGGCGCGAAACCGGCCGTTCACGAAGACCAGGCGGGGGCCGAAGGCCTTCCCGGCGGCCCGTTCCAGGCCGGCGGCCGTGACCGGCGCGGCAGGGTCGGCCCGGGCGAAGGCGTGGGCCGCCATCGCGGCGAGCGAGGTGAACCGCCAGTCCTCCTGGCGCGTGGTGGGCAAGCCGCTCCGCTCGAAGGCCTCGCGGCCCGAGCGGCGGGCGGCGGCGACGAACTCCGGGGCCGGGGTGAGCGACCCGGCGCCGGCGACCAGGCTCTGCTCCGCGGCGTTCACGACTCCACCCAGGCGTAGCCCTTCTTCTCCAGCTCGAGGGCCAGCTCGCGCCCGCCGGAGAGGACGATCCGTCCGGCGGCCATCACGTGGATGCGGTCGGGGACGATGTACTCGAGCAGCCGCTGGTAGTGGGTGACGAGGACCGTGGAACGGTCCGGGCTGCGCAGCGCCTCGACGCCCTTCGCCACCACGCGGAGCGCGTCGATGTCGAGGCCGCTGTCGATCTCGTCGAGGATGGAGAGGCGGGGCTCGAGCACCGCCATCTGCAGCACCTCGTTGCGCTTCTTCTCGCCTCCCGAGAAGCCCTCGTTGACCCCCCGGTTCATGAAGGCCGGGTCCATCTCCACGAGCTTCATCTTCTCCTTCGCGAGCCCCAGGAAGTCGACCGCGTCGAGCTCCTCCTCGCCGCGGGCCTTGCGCTGGGCGTTGAGCGCGGTGCGCAGGAAGTAGAGGTTGCCGACGCCCGGGATCTCCACCGGGTACTGGAACCCGAGGAAGAGGCCGGAGACGGCCCGCTCCTCCGGGGTGAGCGCGAGGAGGTCCTTCCCGTCGAGGGTGGCGCTGCCGCCGGTCACCTCGGCACGGTCCCGCCCGGCCAGCACGCCGGCGAAGGTGCTCTTGCCGGAGCCGTTGGGCCCCATGATGGCGTGCACCTCTCCCGGCTTCACGGTGAGGTCGAGGCCCTTCAGGATCTCCTTGTCGTCGATGCGGGCCCGCAGGCCGCGCACCTCGAGCAACGCCGCGCCGTTCGACTGCTGGCTCATCCCACGCTCCCTTCCAGGCTCATGCCGAGGAGCTTCTGCGCCTCCACGGCGAACTCCATGGGCAGCTCCCTGAGGACCTGCCGCGCGAATCCGTTCACGATCATGGAGACCGCGTCCTCCTCCTTGATGCCGCGCTGGCGGCAGTAGAAGAGCTGGTCCTCGCTGATCTTCGAGGTGGTGGCCTCGTGCTCCACCTGGGCGGTGGGGTTGCGGGCCTCGATGTACGGGAAGGTGTGGGCGCCGCAGCGGCTGCCGATGAGGAGCGAGTCACACTGGGAGTGATTGCGGGCCCCTTCCGCGCCCTTCATGATCTTGACCAGCCCGCGGTAGGTGTTCTGACCGTGGCCGGCCGAGATGCCCTTCGACACGATGGTCGACCGGGTGTTCTTCCCGATGTGGATCATCTTGGTGCCGGTGTCGGCCTGCTGCCGGTGGTTGGCGAGCGCCACGGAGTAGAACTCGCCCACCGAGTCGTCGCCCTGGAGGATGCAGCTCGGGTATTTCCAGGTGATGGCCGAGCCGGTCTCCACCTGCGTCCAGGAGATCTTGGAGCGCTTCATCGCCTTGCCGCGCTTGGTGACGAAGTTGTAGATGCCGCCCTTGCCCTGGGCGTCGCCCGGATACCAGTTCTGCACCGTCGAGTACTTGATCTCGGCGCCGTCGAGGGCCACGAGCTCCACCACCGCGGCGTGCAGCTGGTTCTCGTCCCGCTGCGGCGCGGTGCAGCCCTCCAGGTAGGAGACGTAGGCCCCCTCGTCGGCCACGATCAGGGTCCGCTCGAACTGGCCGGTCTCGGCGGCGTTGATGCGGAAGTAGGTGGAGAGCTCCATGGGGCAACGGACGCCCTTCGGGATGTAGGCGAAGGAGCCGTCGGAGAAGACCGCCGAGTTGAGCGTGGCGAAGTAGTTGTCGGTGTAGGGGACCACCGAGCCCAGGTACCTCTCCACCAGGTCCGGGTGCTCCTTCACCGCGTCGGAGAAGGAGCCGAAGATCACGCCCATGTCGGCGAGCTTCTTCTTGAAGGTGGTGGCCACCGACACCGAGTCGAAGACCGCGTCGACCGCCACGTTGGAGAGCCGCTTCTGCTCCTCGAGCGGGATGCCGAGCTTCGCGAAGGCCTCGCGCAGCTCCGGATCCACCTCGTCCATCGACGAGAGCTTCTTCCGGGGCTTCGGAGCGGAGTAGTAGGCGATCCCCTGGTAGTCGATGGGGTTGTACCGGACCTTGGCCCAGGTCGGCTCCTCGAGGGTCAGCCAGTGCCGGAAGGCCTTCAGCCGGAACTCGAGGAGGAAGGCGGGCTCGTTCTTCTTCGAGGAGATGAGCCGGACGACGTCCTCGTCGAGCCCCTTGCGGATCCGGTCCTCGGCGACGTCGGTGACGAAGCCGTACTTGTAGGTCTGCTCGGTCAGCTCGGTCAGCTCGCGGTTCGTGTCGGTCATGGGGCCACCCCCGCTCCGGCCTCGAGGCGGACCAGCCGCTCCGGCTGCTGCGGCCGCATGGCCGACAGGGGCACGTCCTGCAGCGCCCGCTCGATGGCCTGGTTTATGGGAGCCCAGCGCCCCCTGGCGGCGCAGAAGGACTCCATCTCGCAGGCGCCCTCGGTGCCCGTGCCGCACTCGGTGAGGCCGATGGGTCCCTCGATGGCCGCGATGATCTCGGCGACGGAGATGGCGTCGGCGTCGCGCGAGAGGCCGTAGCCTCCGTTGCGCCCGCGGTGCGAGACCACGAGGCCGGCGCGGGCCAGCGACTTGAGGAGCTTCGAGGCGGTGGGGACCGGGACGTGCGACTTCCCGGCCAGGTCCTGCGCCGTGTGGAGCGACCCGGGCGTCTCCATCGCCATGTGGGTCAGGATGACGATCCCGTAGTCGGTCAGCTTGGTCATGCGGATCATCGCGCAAACCACCCTTTGGGGTCTATCTGGACCGAAAAGGTCCCGATAGCGGAAATGTAACGAGCTTGCCCCGGCGCGCACGACAACTTTTGTCCTCAGGATCCGGGGACGTAGGCCCTGACGAGGGGCCCGTCGAACGACTTGCCGTCCCGCTCGACGTAGAGGTGGTCGCCGACGATGGTGAGCGAGATGCGGGTCCTCCGCTCCTCGTTCCCGGCCAGGGTGGCGAGCATCGCCGGATCGACCGCCGCGAACGCCACCCGCCCGAGACGATCGAGCCCTGCCGTGCGCGCCTCCTCGACGAAGGCCTCCATGCGGCGGGGCGAGTCGAAGAGCACCGCCACGTCGGCGCGCCGGTTTCGATCGGCCTCCTGCTGGATGCGAGCCGCGTCGGGACGTCCCACACGCACCCACAGCCGGGTCTCCCCCGTGAGATCCCTGGCGAGAACGTCGGGTGCGTCGGGCTCGCACAGGCCCGGGCCCTGCTCGATGCCCTCCCGCCACTGCCAGCACTGGGCGAGGACCCGGAGCCAGAGCCGCTCCATGGACTCGGACGGATGCCTCGCCACGCGCAGGGAGACGCGGCGGTTCTCGCCGGCGTCCACGTGCGCGAGCTCGATCTGGAAATCGTGGAGCGTTGCCGGAAGCGCCAAGCGAAGGGAACCTAGCACCTCCGGGTCCGCCGCGCTCCACCCACCTGATGTGCCCGTTGTCCCTTTCTGCATCGCCCGGGGCGTGCAAGACTCGACCGAACTGCCGAGTCTTCCCCGGAGCCCTCCATGCGCCTTGCCCCTGTCCTCCTGGCGGCCCTGCTCGCCGCTCCGTCCCTGGCTGCAGCGGGTCCCCAGGTGAGCCCCACCGCTCCCGCGCAGGCTGCGGCCCCGGAGGAGGCCTACCCCCAGTTCGGCCTGGGACTCACCGTCGGGGCCCCCGACGGCGCGGTGCTCTCGTTCACCTACTCGCCCCTGTACTGGCTGATGGTCGACGCGGGATTCGCCTACACCCTCGCGCCGGGCTTCGTGCTCGGGCTCGAGTTCCGGCCCATCGACTTCTTCGTCTCCCCCGTCATCCGCGGCGAGTACGGGTACTACTTCGCGGGCAACACCGCGGATCAGATCAAGAAGTGGGCGGGCCTTCCGGAGGCCTCCTGGCCGCTCATCGGGGACGCCTCCTACAACTGGTTCTCGGGGCTCGTGGGCATCGCGCTGGGAAGCCGCCGCGGCTTCACCGCCGCCCTGGAGGGCGGCATCGGCTACCTGTCCCTCAACGTGAAGGGGGGCACCACGACGAGCGGGAACGCGTCGATCACCGTGGACCCCTACAAGGTCACCGCGTTCATGCCGGTGGCCCGGATCTCCTTCCTCTACTTCTTCTGAGACGAGGCAACCCATGAAGCGAATCCTGATCGCCGCGCTCGTCCCGGTCGCCCTCTCGATCACCGGCTGCGGGTCGTTCTACGCCGAGGCCGAGCAGCCCATGGCCTGCATCCAGCTGCTCTCGCCCCAGGTCTTCCCGGTGTTTCCCCCGGGCATGCCCGGCGCCCCGGGCACCTTCGACACCGTCGTGGATCTCGGGCTCTCGGACGCGCTTCCGGACTTCATCATCGGCGGATCCCCGGAGACGCACGTCCTGTCGTTCCAGAGCTTCACGCTCACGCTCCAGGGGGCCCCCGGCGCCAACCTCGCCTGGCTGACGCGCCTCGAGATCCAGGCGCAGTCCGGGACCTCCACGCCGGTCACGCTCGTGGACTTCGTCCCGGCGACGGAGGTCACCGGCACCACGCTCACGGTGACCTCGCAGAACCCGGGGCAGAACCTGGTGGGGCTCCTCCGGAACGGAGGGCTCACCCTGGACGTCTCCGGCGACTACGACCCGTCGCTGTTCCCGTCGGGCACGACCGCGGTCACCGCGAGCGTCTCCGCCTGCTTCTCCGCCAAGGTGAAGAAGACCCTCGACGAGCTGATCAACGGGACCTAGTGCCCCGCCCCAGGCATGCGAAGGGCGGCCCGGGTGATCCGGACCGCCCCTCTCGACTCAGGATCGCCGGGTGCGGCTACTTCGCGTACGTCGCTTCCTCGATGATGACCGGGTACGCGTAACCGGCGCCGAAGTCCTTGTCGACGCGGACCACGCCCGTGATCACGAGGACGTCGCCGACGTTGGCGGCCGACTCGGAGGTGACGGTGATGTCGTTGTCGCCCTTCTCCTGGGTGCCGCTGCCGTCGCGGACGTGGATCCAGTTCTTGCCCATGATCCCGGCGTTCGACTTCACGACCTTGCCGCGGACCGTGACCTTCTTCTCCTTGAGCTGGGCCTTCTGGGCGTGGATCTCTGCGATGGTCCTGGCGTTGGCGCCGGTGGCCTTCGGGACCTTCACGTCACCGGCGTCGGCCGGACCGGCCGCGGCGGCGGCGTGCTGCGCGGCCATCCCGCCCGGGGGCATTCCGCCCGGGGGCATCGCACCGGGAGCGCCGGCAGGAGGCATCCCGGCGGGAGCGGCTCCCTGGGGCGCGCCGCCCTGCCCGGCCAGCGTTCCGAAGTAGATCTTCTCGAACTTCCGGTTCAGGGTCTTCGACTCGAAGCCGTCCATCGCCATGGGGTTCTCGATCACCACCTCGGCGCCGTTCTCGATCGCGGCCTGCGGAACGGCGGCCCAGATCTCGCCGCCGGGGCCGGTGATCCGGAGGTAGCTGTAGGGGGCTGCGTCGATGCGCTCGACGACCTTTCCGCGAACGCCTCCGGCGGCAGGGGCGGCGGCATCGGCGGACGGGGCCTGCGCCGGGGTGGGCGCATTGGACTGCTTGCACGCCGTGACGGCCAGGGCGAGCAGGACGGCGAGGACGGGACGCATTTCGGAAACCTCCGGGAAAATAGGGCCTTGGTTGGGGGGCGGTAGCATAACCAACGAGGCCCCGAAGTAAATCCCGAAAGTTCCGCCGGCCCCGGTCGACTCACCCCCGCAGCTTCCAGCCGCTCCGGAGGACGGCGTAGGCGGCCAGGAGGGCCCCCGAGGCCAGGACGGCCCCGACGGCGAATCCCAGCCCGGGAGGCGCGTCGGCCCTCCCCAGGACCGCCCATCGGAGGGACTCGACGAGGTAGTAGATCGGGTTCGCCCGGGTCAGCCACCGCAGGGCCGTGGGGGCCATGGAGGCGGAGTAGAAGACCCCGCCCAGGAAGGTCAGCGGGGTCACCACGAAGGTGGGCAGGAAGTTCACCTGCTCGAAGCTCGCCGCCCACGTCGCGGTGAGGAACCCGAGCGCGGCGAAGCCGGCGGCCACGCCCAGCAACAGCAGGAGTGCCAGCAACGGGTGGGCGACCGCGAACCCGGTGAAGAGCGCCCCCACGATCCACATGATGCCGCCGACGACCATCCCGCGCGCGACCGCGGCGGCCACGAAGGCGCCCAGGATCTCGGCGTAGGACAGCGGCGAGACGAGCACGTCGACCACCGTCCCCTGCAGCTTCATGACGAAGAGGGAGGAGGCGCTGTTCAGGTAGGCGTTGGTGACCACGCCGAGCATCACCAGGCCGGGGAGGATGAAGCGGGCGTACGGGACGCCATCGACCTCCTGGATGCGGCTCCCCAGGGACCACCCGAACACCAGGAAGTAGAGGGAGGTGGTGATGAGCGGGGAGAGGAGCGTCTGCCCGGGAACCCGCAGGAACCGGCGCATCTCCTTCGAGAAGAGGGTGCGGAAGCCGAGGACGTTCACTGCGCCGCTCCCGCGTCGCTGCCCAGGATCGAGACGAAGACGTCCTCGAGGCGGGCGCGGCGCGTCTCGACGTCGCCCACCGGCAGGCCTGCCGCGGCGACGGCCGCCAGGACCGGGCCGAAGGAACCGCCCGGCGGCGCGTCCACGTCGATGGCCTTGCCGCCTTCCTCCAGGCGGGCGCCCAGCGCGGCCAGCCCGGGGGGGAGGGCCCCGACCGGCGCGCCGAGGGAGATGCGCAGCGTCTTGCCCCCTTGACGCTCCATCAGCCGGTCCTTCTCCTCCACGAGGAGGATCCTCCCCCGGTCGATCACCGCCACCCGGTCGGCCAGCTCCTCCGCCTCCTCCAGGTAATGGGTGGTGAGGACGATGGTGGTGCCGCGTGCCCGGAGGCGGCGCACGTAGGCCCAGAGTTGCTGTCGCAGTCGCACGTCCACGCCGGCGGTTGGCTCGTCGAGGAACAGGACGCGGGGCTCGTGGACGAGCGCCTTCCCGATGAGCAGGCGCCGCTTCATCCCGCCGGAGAGCGACCGGGTGTTGGCGTGCCGCTTCGCGCCCAGCTCGAGGGCCTCCAGGATCTCCTCGAGCCTGCCGGGGGAGAGGCGGACGCCGAAGTACCCGGCCTGGAAGCGGAGGGCCTCCTCGACGGTGAAGAAGGGATCGAAGTTGACCTCCTGCGGCACGAGTCCAACCGCACGGCGCGTGAACCGGTAGTCCCGGACCACGTCGTGCCCGAGAACGGTGGCCTCTCCGGCGCTGGCCCGGGCGAGCCCGGTGACGATGCTGATGAGGGTGGTCTTCCCGGCGCCGTTGGGACCGAGCAGGGCCAGGATCTCGCCCTCCGCCACGTCGAGGTCGACTCGGTCGAGGGCGGTGAAGTTGCCATAGCGTTTCGAGAGCCCGCGGAGGCGGACGACCGGTTCGATCATCGGTGCGCAGTCTACCAGCGACGATCGGCCGGCGCCGGGCGGGGTGCTAAGGTCGGGCCATGGGACGTCGAGGGGTCGAGGTGGAGGACGGGGATCGTTGGGTCTTCAATCGCCTGGCGGGCGACTACCGGGCTCGCCCGGGGTACCCGGCCGCCCTCGTGGACCGGCTGGCGGCGCTGGCCGGGGGTGCGGGGACGGTGGTGGACCTCGGCGCGGGGACGGGCCTCCTCGCCCTCCCGCTCGCCGGGCGGGGCATCGCGGTCCGCGCCGTGGAGCCCGCGCAGGCCATGCTGGACGTGCTCCGGGAGGGCGCCCGGGGGCTGCCGGTCGACCCTCTCCACGCCACGGCGGAGGAGACGGGGCTCCCGGATGGTGCGGCGACCCTCGTGCTCGTCGCCGACGCGCTCCACTGGGTCGAGCCGGAGGCGGCGGGGCACGAGGCTGCGCGCCTGCTCGCTCCCGGGGGCGCCGTGGCGGTGGTCGAGGTCCGCATCCGGGGCTCCGCCTTCGCCGACGGGCTCGCCGACCTCCTCGCGAGGGAGAATCCGAAGGCGCGTCCGCGCCCGAGGGGACGCCTCGACCAGTTCCTCGCCGCCACCGGGGTCCGGGGCCGGGCCTCGGAGACCTACCTCGACGAGCAGGTGCTCTCCCCCGAACGGCTCGACTCCGTGCTGAGATCCCTCTCGCTGGTGGGCCCGGCCCTCGGCCCGGACGGCCTGGCCGGGCTGCTCGCCGAGGCGCGCAGGCTGGCCGCGACGACCGGAGGCGCGACCTGGACCCGGGAGCTGCGCCTCACCTGGGGGCGGAGGGCCGGGGCGAGGCTTCCGCCCTGAGCACCGCCGACTCGGCGCGCCAGCGCTCGAGCCCGGCGCGCGCCGCCTCGCGCCCCTCCGAGAGGTGACGCCGGATGGGCCCGTCCAGCCTCGGATCGAGGAAGTGGTGGGCGCTCCAGACCTCGGACGGCTCGAAACCGCGGGCGAGCTTGTGGTCGCCTCCGGCTCCGCCCTCGAAGACCTCGCGACCGAGCCGGATGCACTCCTCCACCGAGTGGTAGAGCGCGACGTTGAAGTGGAGGAACGGGTGCTCCTCGACCGCGCCCCAGTAGCGGCCGAACAGCTTCCGGGGAGAGGCCACGTTGAAGGCCATGGCCACGAGCCGGCCCTCCCGCCGGGCCTCGACCACCTCGAGGGCCCCGGGCATCGAGCGCATCACCCGCTCGTGGAAGGCCCTGTCGAGAAACTTCATCCCCCACTCCATCCGCGAGACCGAGTGGCCGTGGAGCCGCGCCACGTCACGGGCCCAGGCCGACGGCCGATCCCCCAGCTCGTCCCCGCGGACGGTGCGGAGGACGATGCCCTGGGCCGCCGGAGCGGCGCGCTCGCGCCGGATGGCGTTGCGCCGCTTGGAGGAGAAGCGGGCCAGGAAGTCGTCGAAGTTGGCGTACCCGTGGTTCACCCAGTGGAACTGGAAGTCGGCCCGCAGGGCGAGGCCGGCGGCCTCCAGCTCGCGGGCGTCGTTCCCGGGCAGGTGGAGGACGTGGATCGACCGGATCTCCTCATCGGCGCAGAGCTCCCGGAGCGCGGCGACGGCGGCACGGGCCATCTCGCCCCGGTCCTCCCCCTCGGCGACCAGCAGGCGCCTCCCGGTAGCAGGGGTGAACGGGACCCCGACGACGAGCTTCGGGTAGTAGGGGATCCCGGCCCGCTCCGCCGCCGCGGCCCACTGCCAGTCCCTGCCGAAGTCGCCGTGGGAGTCGCTCCGCGACCAGGCCGGGAGCGCCGCGACGACCCGGCCCGCGCGCCGGAGCAGGAGGTGGCGCCCGGCCCATCCCCTTTCGGGGGCGGCAGCGCCCGACTGCTCGAGGGCGTCGAGCCAGGCGTGCGATAGGAACGGGGTCGCGAGGTCCGGCTCGTGGGCCCAGAGGCGATCCCAGTCGGTGACGGGGACGTCGGAGAGGGTCGAGCGGACGTGAACCTCGAGCGCGGCCAAGAGGCGGTCATAGCCCGCGCCGCTTGCCGGCGCCGCGCGGTCCTGCTAGTCGCGGGGGATGCGCCTTTCGCCATCGACCTGGCTCGCAGTGGCCCTGGCGGCCCTTCCAGGAGCGGCTTCCGCCTGGATCTACCCGGAGCACCGCGACATCGCGGTGGCCGGCGTCCACAAGCTGCCGCCCGCCGAGCGTGCGGCGTTCGACGGGCTCTGGAGCGAGGCCCGGAAGGCCCTGCCGGAGCGGCTCTGCCCGGCGCCCAGCGAGGGGGACCAGGGGACGAAGCCCACCTGCATCGACTTCGCGGCCGTCCCCGCCATGTCCGGCGATCACTCGTGCAGCCCGAAGGAGGTCGCCGAGCAGACGCTCCGGAGCGACTGGATCCTGGACGTCGCACGGGTGGCCGCCGAGACCCAGGTCGCGCTCGAGGGGGCCCGCGACCGGGATCAGTCGCTCAACGCCATCGCCACGTCGAACCTCGCGCTCCAGGCGGCAGACCCCGCCTACGTGAGCCGGGCCGGCGCCAACAACGCCCACTTCCTCCTCCCCCGCGTGAACAACGACGGCGCCGCCTACGCCCGCAACGCGCTGAAGGAGGGCGCCCCGCTCAACGCCATGGGGATGTACCTGCAGTACCACATGGCCGCGCTCGAGCTGGCCCAGCGATACGCCACGGACCCACCTCCACCGGCGGAGCGCCCCGCGGCGGCCCTGCGAATCGTGGTGACCGAGGGCTACGCTCTCCACTGGCTCGAGGACATCTACGCCGCCGGCCACGTGGTCGGCACGTGGGGCAGCGACGCCTGGCGCAAGGGGACGCACGACTACTACAACGAGTTCGGGTACGACGGCGTCACGTGGGGCGGGGAGCCGATCGTCCTCTTCGGCGACTCCTTCATGCGGGACGCCGACCTGCGCCGGGCGTCCGACGCCGTGAGAAGCAGCCTCGAGCAGCTGGTCTCCGCCCTCCGTCCCGGGGACGAACTCGGCGTCATGGCCATCGGGTTCGGGCGGCCCGCCGCCGAGATCTTCGGATTCGACTCCTGCACGGAGGAGTTCCAGCCGTCGGTCAACGGGGCCGACGGGCTGGCGCGCCACATCGCCCCCATGATCCAGGCCATGCCGGTTCCCGGACGCGGCGAGGGCGACGTCCACCTGCCGCGCTTCCGCGAGGAGCTCGGGCCCTTCATCGGGGCCTTCGCCAGCGTCACGGGGAACGTCGGCTGGGGCGGCTTCGGCACCGACACCGCCCAGTTCTTCGGATCGCTCTCTGCCGGCCTCCGGCTCGGGTTCGGCGCCGAGAGCCTGACCGGATCGGTCGGGACGGGGCTCGCCTTCGTCGACGCCGGCATCACCATGCAGTCCGCCCAGACCGAGACCTGCGACGCGGGGCCAGCCTGCTCGGTGCTCGGGAGCAGCGCCTTCTTCCCGCGCGTGCCGGCCCGCACCGGGCTTCGCCTCGGCATGAGGATGCCGTTCTACCTGCTCCCCTTCGACATGCTGCTGCTCGGGCCGATCCTGGCGGTCGCCTCCCCGAGCGCGCTCAGCTCGGTGGGCGTGGCCGCGGCCAGCGGCGGCCTCATCCCCTACCAGCGGAGCTTCGGCATCGGGGTGGGCACGCTGCAGTTCATCGCCGGCCGCGAGGTCGACGCCGTCCTCTACGGATACCTCTCCGACGTGGTGGTCCTCGCGCCCGTCGGTCCGCCGCCCGATCCGGAGTCCGCCTTCGGGGCCGCGCAGCTCAAGTCCATCGCCCTCAGCTTCCCCATCCTGGAGTGGACCCCGTTCCGGACCTTCGCCACCCAGCTCGTCTTCGCCACCGTGGTGCAGTTCGGCTTCGGCGTGGAGATCCCGTTCACGAGCCCGGTGGTCTTCCCGGAGGGCTACGGGAACGCCTCGCTCTCCCCGTCCTACAACTTCTACCTGCGAGGCCAGTTCGACGGACGCTACTTCTTCGGGTCGCGAGACGACCTGGTGGCGCCGCGGTGACCTCCCCGTTCCACCGTCGCTTCGTGGTGCGCTGGGCGGACGCGGACGCCAACGGACACCTGCGCAACACGGCCTATCCCGAGTACGCCAACGACACGCGCGTGGCCCTGCTCGCCTCGTTCGGCTATCCCTGGACGCGCTTCCAGTCGCTCCGCCTCGGGCCCGTGCTCTTCCGCGAGGAGATCGAGTACCGCCGCGAGGCGGCCATCGGAGAGGAGGTCCTGGTCGACGCACTCGCCGCCGGGCTCGCCCCCGACGTCTCCCGCTGGTCGATCCGGCACCGGCTCTGGAAGGCCGACGGCACCGAGATGGCCCAGGTCACGGTGGTGGGGTCGTGGCTCGACCTGGAAGCCCGCCGTGCGGTCGCACCTCCGGCCGAACTGGCCGCGGCGTTCCGCTCCATGCCCCGGAGCGAGCCCTTCGCGGAGCTGCCGGCGATCCGCAAGAGGTGACAGCGCCCTCCACTTTCCCCGAGCCCGTCGCGAGGCGTAGGAAGCCGTCGCCGAGGTGGGCACGCGAGGACCGAGCAGCGCAGGCGTACCTGGAGGGTACGTCGAGCCGCGCAGGGACGAGCCTGCCCGCCGCAGGCAGGCAGGCTGCGCCGCAGCAGGGATCGGGGGAAGTGGCGGGCGCCATGAGGCCCTCCGGTCGGGAGATCAGCGCTCGAGCGCCGGCGGCGACCGGGAAAGGCCCGGGTCGAGCGCGCTGGGCATGACGCCCAGGTAGCGCAGCATCCGGTACTGGTGCTGACGGAGGCCGCGCACCGAGACGCGCGCCCGCGCCACGGCGAGGACGTCGGCCAGCATGGCGACGGCCCGGTCGTGGAACTCCCTCACGCGCGAGAGGTCGACGTAGACCTCCGCGTCGCATGGAAGGGACTCGATCCGGCTGCGGATCGTGTTCACTGAATCGATGTCGAAGGCCCCATCCATACGGATGACGAGGCTCGACGCTTGATCTGGCTGCATGTCGTGTCGCTCCGGACTTCTCGAATCGGCCCCCGCACGAGCACCGACGTATCGATAGTAGGTCCCATTCGCCCTGGTCGCAACGGGGCGAATGTACGAATCCGCGCCATTTTCGTGATATTTCCCGCATCCCCAGCCGGGGTGACCCGAACGATGCCCGCCCCTTCCCGCCGATCCCTCCTCCCCCATGAACACGGCGCCTACGGCCAGGTGGCGCTGCCGCTCGTCTGCGCGCTCGGACTCGGACGCCCGGGCCTGGCGGCGGCCCTCCTCGCCGCGGGAGCCTTCGCCGGGTTCCTCTCCTACGAGCCGCTCCTGGTGGCGGCCGGAAACCGCGGGAGACGGGCACGCGAGGAGGACGGCGCCCGGGCCCGGCGCCTGGCCGCGGGGCTGCTCGCCGCGGCAGGAATGCTGGCCGGCGCCGGGTTCCTCCTCGCCTCCCCCCCCGCGCGCCTCGCGTCGGCCATCCCGCCGTTGCTGGCCCTCGGGGTGGCGCTGCTGGTGCGGCTCGAGGTGGAGCGCACCATCGCCGGCGAGGTGGCCGTGGCGGTCGCCCTCTCCTCGGCGGGCTTCCCGGTGGCGGTGGCCTCGGGCGTCGGCCCGGGAACCGCGGCCGCCGCCTGGCTCGCCTGGAGCCTCGGGTTCGCGGCGACGACCCTCGCCGTCGAGGTCGTGCTCGCGCGGGCCCGGGCCCCGGCGCGGGATCCGGGGCCGGCGGCCGTGGCCGGGATCCTGCTCCTCCAGGGCACCGCGGTGGCGCTGCTCGCGGCAGGCGTGGTGCCGGGCGCGGTGCCGGCGGCGGTCGCGCCCCTGGCGCTTGCTTCACTGGGCGTGATCCTGATGCGCGTGCCGGCCCGCCGGCTCCGCGTCGTGGGCTGGACCGCACTGGCCGGCAGCACGGCCGCGCTGGCCATCCTGCTCCTCGGCCTGCGCTGACGCGTTCCTGGCCGGGGGGCCGGTGCGCTGCTAGATTGGCCCGGGTGCGCGTCCTCCTCTCCAACGACGACGGCGTCCACGCGCCCGGCCTGGCGGCGCTCGCCGCCGCCTTCCCCCACGACGAGGTCTGGGTGGTCGCTCCCGACCGGGAGCAGTCCGCCTCCAGCCACGCCATCTCGCTGCACCGGCCGCTCCGGATCGTGCAGGTGGGGGAGCGCCGGTTCTCGGTGGACGGCACGCCCACCGACGCGGTCTACCTCGCGCTCAACCACCTGATGCGAGGCCGGCCGCCCGACCTCGTGCTGTCGGGCGTGAACCACGGGCCCAACCTGGGCAACGACGTCCTGTACTCGGGAACGGTGGCGGCGGCCATGGAGGGAGCGCTGCTGGGAGTGACCGCCATCGCGGTCTCGCTGGCGGCGCGGGCGCCCCACGAGTTCGGCCCGGCGGCGGCCTTCGCGGCGGAACTGGCCCGGCGCATCGCGGCGAGCCCGCCTCCGGAGCCCACGATCTTCAACGTGAACGTGCCGGCGGGCCCGGTGAGGGGCTACCGGTTCACCCGGCTGGGCGTCCGGACCTACGGCAACGAGGTGGTGGAGAAGCAGGACCCGCGCGGGCGCAGCTACTTCTGGATCGGCGGCGACGCCAGCCACGGCGACCTCCCCGGCTCCGACTGCAACACCGTCTTCGACGACGGGCTCGTCGCGGTGACCCCGCTGCACCTCGACCTCACCCACGACACACTGCTCTCGGGGCTCGGCGACTTCACGCTCCCCGGCTACCGCAAGGAGCCGGCCCCGTGACCCGCTGGCTCGTCGCCGGGGCGCTCGCCCTGGCGACGCTCTCCGGCTGCGCCGCCCGTCAGCGAACGCCGGAGGAGGTCTCCGGCCAGCGCCCCACTCCCTTCCCGCTCGGCAGCGGGGACGAGCACGTGGAGCCGGAGCTGGTCGGGACCACCCACGTGGTGCAGAAGGGCGAGACCTTCTACCGGATCGCCAGGACCTACGGGCTCGACCCGCGCGAGCTGATGGAGGCGAACGGGATCTCCGACCCGAGGACTCTCTCTCCCGGCCAGGAGCTCTTCGTCCCCGGCGCCCCCCATCCCCTCGAGGTGGCCTCGCTGCCGGCCGGGTCGGCCGACGGGCCGGACCCGGAGCCCGACTCCACGCTCCTGCCCCGCAAGGGCGGCAACGCCACCCTTGAGTGGCCGCTCAAGGGCGTGCTCTATCGCGGCTTCGGGGTGAAGCAGGGCCAGCGCCACGACGGGATCGACCTCTCCGCGCCCGAGGGAACGCTGGTCCGCGCCGCCGCGGCGGGCGAGGTGATCTACACCGGCAACAAGTCCGGCTACGGGACCATCGTGATCCTGCGCCACCCGAGCTCCCTCATCACGCTCTACGCGCACAACAGCGCGGTGCTCGTGAAGGATGGCGATCGGGTGGAGGCCGGGACCCCCATCGCAAAGGTGGGCCAGACCGGGAGGACGACCGGACCGCACCTCCACTTCGAGGTGCGGGAGGACACGCGTCCGCGGGATCCGCTTCGCTACCTTCCCTAGGATCGCCCCGGGTTGGGGTAGAGTCCGCGGCCATGGAATCGATCGCCGACCTCCTGCGCCGCACCATCCGCGACGTCCCCGACTTCCCGAAGAAGGGCATCGTCTTCAAGGACATCACGCCGATCCTGGGCGAGGCCGCCACGTACAAGCGTGTCGTCGACGAGCTGGCCGCCCGCTGGGGACCGAAGAAGATCGACCAGGTGGTGGGCATCGAGTCGCGCGGCTTCATCTTCGCGGCCCCGCTGGCCTATGCCATCGGCGCCGGTCTCTCCATCGTCCGCAAGCCCGGGAAGCTGCCCTGGGAGACCATCCGCGAGACCTACCAGCTCGAGTACGGCGAGGACGGGCTCGAGCTGCACATCGACTCCGTCGGTCCCGGCGAGCGGGTCCTGGTGGTGGACGACCTGCTCGCCACCGGAGGCACCGCCGAGGCGGTCGGCCGGCTCGTGACCCGGCAGGGCGCGGAGCTCGTCGGCTACGCTTTCGTGGTCGAGCTCGCCTTCCTCCACGGCGCGAGCCGGCTGGGCGCCGACCGGATCGACTCGCTGGTGACCTTCTAGCGGGAACGGAGATGCTCTGGCTGCTCGTCGCCGCGGCCGGGACGCTCGCCTGGCTCCGCGTGGCCTGGGTGGGCATCCTCACCGACCGCTGCGTCGACCGGCTCCCCGACGCGCCCGACGCCCGTCCGCCCGGCGGCTGGCCTTCACTCACGGTCGTTGTACCGGCCCGCGACGAGGCGCCCGGGGTCGAGGCCGCCGTCCGGTCCCTCCTCTCCCAGGACTACCCGGAGCTGCGCGTGGTCGCGGTGGACGATCGCTCGACCGACGGGACCGGCGAGATCCTCGACGGGCTCGCGGCCGACGAGCCTCGCCTGCGCGTGACCCACGTCCGGGAGCTCCCGGCCGGATGGCTGGGGAAGAACCACGCCTGCGCCGCGGGCGCCGACGCCGCCGGCGACGGCTTCCTCCTCTTCACCGACGGCGACGTGGTCTTCGCCCCGGGGGCGCTGCGGCGGGCCGTGGCCTACGCCCGGGCCCACGACCTCGGCCACCTGGTGGCGCTCCCGCGCCTGCTCGCGCCCGGGCTCCTCGAGCGGGCCTTCGTCTCCACCTTCGCGGCGCTCGTGAACCCGGCCTTCCGGACCTGGGAGCTCCGCCGCCCCGGGACCTCGGCCTACGTCGGCATCGGGGCCTTCAACCTGGTGTGGCGCGACGACTACCTGCGCACCGGGGGCCACGGGCGGCTGCGCCTAGAGGCGGTCGACGACGTCAAGCTGGGGATCGTCCTCCGCCGCAGCGGCGTGCGCCAGGGCGCCGTCGACGCGGGAGGCCTGGTGTCGGTGCGGTGGAACGCCGGGTTCCGGGCCTCCTGGGTGGGGCTCCTGAAGAACGCCTTCGCGGGGACCGAGTACCGCTGGAGCGTAGCCCTGGCGTCGTCCCTGGCGCTCGCCGTCACCAGCCTGGGCCCGGTGCTGGCGGCGCTGCTCGCCCAGGGGACCGTCGTCCGGGCCACGGGGCTCCTGGGCTGGCTCACCGGGGCAGCGGTGGTCGGCACGGTGGCGCGCCGATTCGGGGGCGGGAGCGGCCTGGAGGGGCTCCTCCTCCCGATCACCGGGACGGCTCTCGCGGCGGTGGTGCTCACGAGCGCCGCCCTGACCACCGCCCGCGGCGGCATCGTCTGGCGAGGCACGCGATACCCTCTTGCCGAGCTCCGGGCCGGCTGCGTGCGCGAACGGGACTGGCCCCCCGAGGCAGCCGTGGGATGGATCCCGCCTCCCTGCTAGATTGCCCGCCATGCCCGGTTCCGTGACGAAGTACGAGGCCGTTCCGGTCCTCGCCGCCTGGGACGAGACTCCGACGTTGCGCGCCCTGCGCGTCGGGCTCGGCTCGCTGGCGGCGAGCCACGCCGTTCCGGGCCAGGTGGTGAAGCTCCGCGCCCCGTCCGGAGAGGCCTACTTCGCGCTGGCCAGCGCCCCTTCCCCGGACGGAACCGCCGAGCTCCTCGTCAAGCGCGGGGGGAAGATCGCCGACGAGGTCATCGGCGCCGCCACGCCCGGAACGCGGCTCGAGACCAGCGCTCCCTTCGGGAAGGGATTCCCCATCGCCCAGGCCGAGGGGCGCGACCTCCTGCTCTTCGCGGCCGGCTCCGGAATCGCCCCCATCCGGGCGCTCCTGCAGCACGTCCTCTCCCACCGCAACCGCTTCGGGCGCGTCACCCTCTTCTACGGTCAGCGCCGCGGCGCCGACTTCGCCTACCGTCCCGAGCACCTCGACTGGGAGCGGCACGGGGTCCGGGTGGTCCTGTGCCCCTCCGAGGCCGACGAGGCCTGGCCGGGCGTGCGCGGGCGGGTGCAGGAGGTGGCGCGTGCGCTGGGGCTGGGCGGGTCGGACCCGGCCGGCACCGAGGCCTACGTGTGCGGGATGACCGCCATGGTGAACGACGTGAAGGGCACTCTCAAGGACGCCGGCGTGCCCCCGGACAGGGTGCACCTCAATTTCTGATCGCGGCCGGAGAGCCATCGCCCATGCACTTCGAGCCCCGACTGTTCCTCCTCGCGCTCACCGTGCTCTCCCTCTGGCTGGCGTGGCTCGTGGTGCGCCCCTTCGCCAGCGTGCTCTTCATGGCCGGGGTGGTGGCCACCGTGCTCTCGCCTCTCACCTCGGCGCTGGCCCGCCGGGCGAAGGGAGCGCGGGGGCGGGCCGCCGCGCTGATCACCCTCGGCCTGCTGCTCGCGCTCGCCGGGCCGCTCGCCGCCATGGCCACCGTCGTGATCGGGCAGGCCACCGAGGCCGTCAGCTGGCTCGGTCGCGCCGTCCACCAGGAGGGGCTCGTGGGGCTCATCGGTCGGCTCCCGGGGTCGCTCCAGCCGCTGGCGTCGGAGCTGGCCGAGCGGCTGCCCCACGGGGCCAAGGAGTTCGAGGAACTGCTGCGCTCCGCGCTCGGGAGCGGCGCCTTCTCCACGGTGGGCGGCGTGCTCCGCGCCACCGGTTCCGTGCTCTCCCAGCTCCTGCTCTTCTTCGTGGCCCTCTTCTTCCTCCTCGCCGACGGGCCCCGCCTCGTGGAGTGGACGAAGGAGACCCTGCCGCTGCCCGCCGGCAAGTCCGCGGTGCTCTTCGGCTACCTCCGCACCGTCACCACATCGGTGGTGGTCTCCACGCTCGCCACCTCGGGCGTGCAGGCCCTCCTCGCGCTCGGCGGCTACCTCCTGGCCGGCGTTCCCTCCGCGCTCTTCTTCGCGCTGCTCACCTTCTTCACCTCGTTCATCCCCGCGGTGGGCACGATGCTGGTCTGGCTGCCGCTCGCCGCGCTCAAGATCGGGACCGGCCACGCCGCCGCCGGCGCCTTCCTGGCGGCCTGGGGCATCCTGGTGGTGGGGATGGCCGACAACTTCGTGAAGCCGGTGCTCATCCGGCGCGGGGTGGCCTTCCCCATCGGCCTGGTCTTCTTCGCGCTGATCGGCGGCCTCGTCGCCTTCGGACCGGTCGGGCTCGTGGGCGGGCCGCTCACCCTCGCCTTCCTGATCGCGATCGTGCGGACCTGGAAGGAGTGGTGAGGGGCGCTACCCGGTCGTCTTGAAGGCCCGGAAGGCCAGCAGGGTCTCGGTGTCCCGGATGCCCGGCACCTTCTGCAGCCGGTCGGGGATGAGGTCGCCGAAGTCGTCGTACCCCGCGGCGTAGAGCTTCACCAGCAGGTCGAAGGGGCCGGTGATCGAGTGGACCTCGGAGACCCCGTCGATCTCCATGACCGCGTTGGCCACCTCCTCGAGGCGGCCCGGCTCCACCTTGAGCAGCACGAAGGCGAATCGCATGCCGATTCCCTATCACGGCCAGGATGGCGAGTCGCCGTGCCAGTCGCAGGTCGCCTCGAGCCACATGGCGAGGCCGGCCCACTCTCCCCAGGGCGCGAACCACCGGGTGAGCACCCGGTCGGAGGGCTGCCGCTTCCGCCCGCGCAGCCCGGCGATCTTGCGGCGGGTCCAGGAATCGAGGGCGAGCCCCTCGTGGCGACCCAGGAGGCGCATCAGGTGCTCGGCGGCGTAGGGGCCGAAACCGTCCAGCTCCAGGATGCGGCGGCGCAGCTCGCCGGGCGGGATGGCCGGGTCGCGCCAGCCTTCCAGGTCGAGCCGGCCCGACGCGGCGTCCCTGGCCAGCGTCCGCAGGTACGGCGCACGGTACCCGGCCCGGATCCGCTCCCGGTAGAACCGCTCGTTCCGCCTGGCCATCGCCTCCGCATCCGGGAAGGCCGGCCCCGTGGGACCCTCCTCGCCCAGCTCCTCCACGAGCCGGGAGGTCATGGCGCGGGTGAGCGCCCAGGAGCAGTTGGTGGTGCAGAGGGTCTTCACCGCGTCCTCGAAGACCGTGGGGGAGCGGAGCAGACGGCCCAGCCCGCGGTCGAGCGCCGTCTGCACGGGGCGCTCCCCCTCGCTGCCCTCGACGGCGAGGGCCCGGGCACGGAACGGCTCCAGGTCCTCGTCGAGCGCCAGGCAGGTCCGGACGGCGGCGCGGACCTCGCCCGCCTCCGCGGCGGCCACCCGGCCCCGGCCCGTCACCCGGAGCACGAGGGAGCCGGCCGAGGCCTCCGCCACGTCGACGTCGACCACCCGGCCGGAGGAGAGGCGGAGAGGCCGGCGAAGGACCCTTCGGCCTGCGTCCCACGTCCAGGGAGGCAGGTCGTACCAGCCGTGGCTGCGGACCACCCGGTCGAGGTCGAAGTGACGCGGCGTCCGCATCCCGCTTCCCGGACGATGGACTCCTACGCCGCGGCCTCGCTGGCCCCGTGGCACTTCTTGTACTTCTTGCCCGATCCGCACGGGCACGGGTCGTTGCGACCGACCCTGGGCTGCCCGCGAGTGACCGTCTCCTGCTTCGGGGCCTCGGGCTCCCCGTCGGCGCCGGGGTGGCTCTCGATGACCCGCTGCTTCCTGCCCAGTGCCACCCGCTTCTGCTCGATCTCCTGGGCGGTCTCCTGCCGGGCCGGCACGAGCCGGAGGACGTTCCCCACCACGCTGGAACGCACGTTCCAGGTCATGCGGGTGAACATCTCGTAGCCCTCCTTCTTGTACTCCTGCTTCGGGTCGCGCTGGCCGTAGCCGCGCAGGCCGATGCCCTGCCGCAGGTGGTCCATCTGCAGCAGGTGGTCCTTCCACAGGGCGTCGATGGCCTGGAGGTAGAGGTACTGCTCGTAGCGACGCAGCAGCGGCACGCCCTCGCCGTCCGGCCCGAAGAGCTCCTCCTTGTGCCGGTGCGCCTTCTCCACCACCTTGTAGATCTGCTCCTCGAGCGCCGCCCGGGCGTCGCCGGCCTTCGAGATGGCCGGGTCGGAGAAGGTCATGTCCACGCCGAACTGCTCGCGCACCCGCAGCGACAGGGCCTGGAGGTCCCAGTCCTTGCGCGAGTCGGGGCAGCAGTCGGCCACCATCTCCCGGACCAGATCGTCGAAGAGGTCCAGGAAGTGCTCGCCTGCGTCCTTCCAGTCGTAGACCTTCTCGGAGCGGATCTTCTTCTTCGACTTGGGGACGTCGTCGTACTCGACCACCGGCACGCCGGCGCCGAAGCCCAGCACCATGCGGCGCAGCCGGTAGACCGACTTGCGCTGCTGGTTCATGACGTCGTCGTAGTCGAGGAGGTTCTTGCGGATGTCGAAGTTGTGGGCCTCGACCTTCTTCTGGGCCCCCTCGATCGAGCGGGTGAGCATCCGGTGCTCGATCTGCTCCCCCTCCTTCATGCCCAGCGTCTCCATCAGCTTGGCGATGCGCTCGGAGGCGAAGATGCGCATCAGGTCGTCTTCCAGGGACAGGAAGAAGATCGAGGAGCCCGGGTCGCCCTGGCGGCCGGCCCGGCCGCGCAGCTGGTTGTCGATGCGCCGCGACTCGTGCCGCTCGGTGCCCACGATGTGGAGGCCGCCCGCGGCGACCACCTCGTCGTGCTCCCTCGCGGTCTGGATCTTGAGCTCCTCGATGCGCTTCGCGAGCCGCGCCGCCCATTCGACCCTGCGGGCCTGGAAGGCCTCCTCGGCCTCGCCCTCCATGGGGGCGTCGGGCTCGGGGCCGACCTCGTGCCTGGCCATCATCTCCGGGTTGCCGCCCAGGAGGATGTCGGTGCCTCGGCCGGCCATGTTGGTGGAGATGGTGACCGCGCCCTTGCGCCCGGCCTGGGCCACGATCTCGGCCTCGCGCTGGTGGTGCTTGGCGTTCAGGACGTTGTGGGGGATGCCGCGCTTCTTGAGGAGCGAGGCCACCACCTCGCTCTTCGCCACCGAGACGGTGCCCACCAGGATGGGCTGCCCCTTGCCGTGGCGGGTCGCGATCTCGTCGCAGATGGCGTTGAACTTCTCGCGCTCGGTCTTGTAGACCACGTCCTCCGAGTCGGCGCGGATGTTGACCTTGTTGGTGGGGACGCTCACCACGTCGAGGTCGTAGATCTTGGCGAACTCCTCCGCCTCGGTCTCGGCCGTGCCCGTCATGCCGGCCAGCTTCGAGTACATGCGGAAGTAGTTCTGGAAGGAGATGGTGGCGAGCGTCTGGTTCTCGGCCTCGATCTTGACGCCCTCCTTGGCCTCCACGGCCTGGTGGAGCCCGTCGGACCAGCGCCGGCCCGGCATGAGACGGCCGGTGAACTCGTCGACGATGAGGACCTCCCCCTCCTTGACCACGTAGTCCACCTCGTTGCGGTAGAGGTGGTGGGCGCGGAGCGCCTGCTCGACGTGGTGCAGCCACTCGATCTGCTCGGGGTCGTAGAGGTTCCGGATGCCGAGCTTCTGCTCCATCTTCTCCACGCCGGCGTCGCTCATGACCACGGTGCGGCTCTTCTCGTCCACCGTGAAGTCGACGTCGCGGATCATCGAGGGGATGAGCCGGTTCACCTGGTAGTACTTCTCGCTCGACTCGTCGGACGGGCCGGAGATGATGAGCGGGGTGCGGGCCTCGTCGATCAGGATCGAGTCCACCTCGTCGACGATGGCGAAGTTGAGCTCCCGCTGCACGTAGTCCTGCAGCCGGAACTTCATGTTGTCGCGCAGGTAGTCGAAGCCGAACTCGTTGTTCTGGCCGTAGGTGATGTCGGCGCCGTAGGCCTCCTGCCGCTCCGCGTCGGTGAGCCCGTGGACCACCACGCCGGTGCGCATGCCGAGGGTCCTGTAGAGCCGCCCCATCCACTCGGCGTCGCGGCGGGCCAGGTAGTCGTTGACCGTGACCACGTGCACGCCCCGGCCGGAGAGGGCGTTCAGGTAGCAGGGGAGCGTGGCGACGAGCGTCTTTCCCTCGCCGGTCTTCATCTCGGCGATCTTGCCCTCGTGCAGCACGTTGCCGCCGATGAGCTGCACGTCGAAGTGGCGCATGCCGAGCGTCCGCAGGCTGGCCTCGCGGACCAGGGCGAAGGCCTCGGGGAGGACGTCCTCGAGCTTGCGTCCCTTCTGGACCTGCTCCTTCCACTCGGCGGTGAGGCGGGGCATCTCCTCGGTCCGGAGCGCCTTCATGCGCGGCTCGAGCTCGTTCACGCGCGCCACCACGGGGGCCATGCGCTTGAGCTCGCGCTCGTTCTTGGTCCCCATGATCTTCCGAAGCGTCCAGTTCAGCATCGTTCCCTCTCTGGCGGAGCGGCGGACCTGGGTCCGCGGGCGCGGCGCGATTGCTCCCGGCGACGGCGCGCGGAAGCTACCCTCCGAGCTAACACCGCGCCAGACAAAAGCAAACCGGCGGGGAGAACCCCCGCGGCGGGGACGGCTACTCGAGGATGAACTTCCGGGGGTTTTCCGGGATTCCGTTCACCCGCACCTCGTAGTGGAGGTGGGGTCCGGTGGAACGCCCGGTGTTCCCGACGGCGGCGATCTTCCGGCCTCGCTCCACCCGCTCCCCGATGCGGACGAAGGTCTCGGAGAGGTGGCCGTAGCGGGTCTTCACGCCATAGCCGTGATCGACGACGAGGACCTTGCCGTAGCCACCCTCGGTCCCGTTGAACACGACGGTCCCGTCGGATGGCGTCAGGACCGGCGTCCCGTGCGGCGAGGAGATGTCGAGCCCCTGGTGCATGGTGCGGCTGGAGCTGTACGGGTCGAGGCGGGCTCCGAAGTCGCTCGTCACCCAGCCCTGCGTGGGCCAGATGGCGGGGGTGGAGGCGAGCATCGACTTCTGGTCCTCGAAGTACTCGGACAGCTCCCGGAGGCTGGCTTCCTGGCGGTGGGCCTCGGTGTCGAGGGAGGCGATGCGGCCGGGAAGGGCGGCCGGATTCTCGCTGGCCGCCGGCGGCGCCGCCGAGGCCTGGCCCTCCGGCGCGCCGAGCGGGCCGATGGCCAGGTTGCGCTCGGGGTCCTGGAGGTGGGTGACGGCGCTGCGAAGCTTGGCGTCGAAGCGCTCCACCCGATCGAGGGTGGCCTGGACGTGGGCGACCTTCTCCTGGACGAGCAGCACCTGCGACTTCAGCTGGGCGTTCTCCTCCTTGAGCGACCGGTTCTCCGAGGACGCCGAGAGGAGCGTGAAGTAGTGGATGACCGCGAGGAGCCCGATCACCAGCGCGCCGCCCCCGCCGACGAGACCTCGCTTGAGCCAGCGCCGCGGCATGCGGAACTTCCGCACTGCCTGCGAATGGTCGCTGACCACGATGAGGGTGTACTGGCGGCTGTCGGGCGTCGTGGGCATTGGGTGCAGGTCAGGAGGGGGGCCTGGCAGGGGCGCTTACGCCCCCGATGCTGTCCCCTGTTGACCCGACGCGTAACAGGTGGCGCAGGGGGGTGTCAACGGAGTTGCACGTAATCGTCGGACCCACACGCCGGAACCCCCAGGGGGTACGGACGTATAGCCTGCTGACACCGGGAGCCCATGCCGGACGCCCGGGTGCCGCTCCGGGAGACCGTCGAATCCCGCCGCGCACGGCCCGGGTCGCCGTTATCCCTGACCGCCATGCGCTCCCTCATCGTCGCGTCCCTCGTGGCGCTCGCAGTACCCGCCCTGGCGGCCGAAGTGGGCCAGCCAGCCCCGGATTTCACCCTCACCGACCTCGACGGCAAGCCGCACCGGCTCTCGGACCACAAGGGGAAGGTCGTGGTCCTGGAGTGGTTCAACCCGGGCTGCCCGTACGTCGTGGCCGCCCACACCAAGGGGTCCCTGGTCGACACCGCGGCGCGCCAGTCGAAGGACGGCGTGGTGTGGCTGGCCGTCAACTCCGGCGCTCCCGGGAAGCAGGGGCACGGCGTCGAGACGAACCGGAACGCGGCGAGGAGCTGGTCCATGGCCTACCCCGTCCTCCTCGACGAGTCGGGCACGGTCGGCAAGGCCTACGGCGCCACCAACACGCCCCACATGTTCGTGGTGGGCAAGGACGGGAAGCTCGCCTACAAGGGCGCCATCGACAACTCGCCCGACGGCGAGCGCGGGTCCCCCCAGGGCGGGGTGCTCGTGGAGTACGTCACGGCTGCCATCGCCGACCTCGCTGCCGGGCGCCCCGTCCGGACCGCCCAGACGAAGGCCTACGGCTGCGGCGTGAAGTACGCCAACTGAGGAGATCCCCCTGATAGCGCCCTCCCCCTCCATCGTGGTCGCAGCCGGAGCCGCGCTGGTGCTCCTCGGCTGCTCCTCTCCGGGGGGAACCGGCCAGGCGCCGGCCCCTCCACCGGCGGCTGCCGCGCCAGCACTTCCCGTCGCGCCAGCGGCGACCGCAGGTCCGCGCGCCGAGGGGGAGGCCTACCAGGTCGGGCTCGAGTTGCCCGCCACGGCCGAGGGCCGGCGAGGCGGCCACGGCACGCGTCGTCGTCACGGCCCGCGGTCCGTACCACGTGAACCGCGACTATCCGATGGCCTTCCGCCCCGACGCCGCGTCCACCGCGCGCTTCGCGGGCGAGAGGGTCCCTCTCGGCGAGGGCGCGGTGCGGACGGCATGCGCGGCGTTCCCGGGCGAGGATTGCACGGTGTCGGCGCCGCTCGGCTTCACGGCGGCGGTCGCGGGAGAGACGCGGCTGTCGGGCGTGGTGGCCTTCAGCGTCTGCAACCCGGATCGCTGCCTGATCGAGAAGGTGCCGCTCGCCGCCACCGTCGGCGCGCGCTAGGGCCGCATGCACCGTCTCCCCGATTTCGGGCTCGAGGTCTTCTTCAGCCGGTGGGAGTTCGCCGCCCGGCACGTGCTGACGGCGTCCGACGCCGAGACCATGAGCCTCGGCGAGCTGCTGGCGCTGGGCACGGACGAGGACCGGGCGGCCTTCGAGCGGATCACGCTGGGCTACGTTCCCACCTGGGGCGGGGACGAGTTGCGACAGGCCATCGCGGCCACCTACGGAACGCTACGACCCGAGGACGTCCTCGCCTTCGCCGGCGCCCAGGAAGGGCTCTTCTGGCTCGTTCAGGATTCGGCCGGCCCGGGCGACCACGTCATCCTGACGGTCCCCGGCTACCAGTCCATCGAATCGCTCGCGCTGGCCACGGGCGCCGAGGTGACCGGACTGGCACTCGCTCCGGAGAACGGCTGGGTCCTCGACCTGGACCGGCTGGAGCGCGTGCTGCGGCCCAACACCCGCCTCGTAGCCGTCAACTTCCCGCACAATCCGTCCGGCGCGGTGCCCGAACCCTCCACCTTCCAGGCCCTGGTGGATCTCTGCGACGCGCGCGGCATCCGCCTCTTCTGCGACGAGGTCCACCGCGGCCTGGAACTCGACCCGGCACGGCGCCTGCCACAGGTGGCGGACCTCTCCCCGACGGCGGTCTCCCTGAACGTGACCTCCAAGTCCTACGGCCTGGCGGGGCTGCGCGTGGGCTGGCTGGCGAGCCGGGACCGGGCGCTCCTGGCGCGCCTGGAACGGCGCAAGCACTACACCTCCATCTCCAACTCCGGCCCCGGCGAGTTCCTGGCCACACTCGCGCTGCGCCACGGCGAGGCCATCCAGGCCCGGAACCGCGAGATCGTCCGGGGCAACCTGTCCCTCTTCGACGCCTTCTTCGCCCGCTGGACGGAACTGTTCGACTGGGAGCACCCGCAGGGCGGCTGCATCTGCTTTCCCCGCTACAGGGGCGCAGACGGCGTGGAGGCCTTCTGCCAGGACCTGGTGGAAGGCGCGGGCGTCCTCCTCGCCCCCGCCAGCCTCTTCCGCTCCAGCCTCGCGAACACGCCCACCGACCGCTTCCGTGTGGGGGTGGGCCGGTCGAATCCCGGGCCGGCACTCGAGGCGTTTCAGCGATTCCTGGAACGCAGGGGCGGCTAGGACCGGGCCGACGCGACGGCGTCCGCGTCTCGCCCGCGGAGCAGGAGGGAGGGAACGCAGAAGCCCCGTGAGCCTCGCCATCGAACGGATTGAGGCACCGCCTTCTCGAAGGCGAGCGCCACCGCCGCCTCGAAGAACGGGAGGACCTCGGCGAGGTCCCGGGTGCTGCCGCGCGTGGAGAGGAACTCGTGGAACCTGACGTCGCCGGCGAAGAACTGCACCTCCTTGTCGCGCGGGTATTCCTGAACGGCCCGGCGGTAGATTGCGTCCGCCACGGTCGTCGCTCCCGCGCGGATGGGCTTTCCATGCCAGCACGAGAAGCGCTCCTTCTCGGGAAGGCGCTCGACGAGGCGCATCGGCCGCGTCGCACGGGCCGCCCGTCGCTCGGTCTCCAGGAAGGTACGTACCGGCGGGCCCTCGAGAGTCGCGTCCTGCACGCGCCCCTGGTCGGCTGCTTGCCGCGCCCGGAAGAACAGGTCCCAGGCTTCGGGGTTCGCGGTGGTGATCGTTGCCACCCTTCGCTGGGGCACGGTGTCCGGTCCACCGGCACGGAGCCTCCTGCGGGTAGTGTCCCCCAGTCGGTCGACGAGTTCGAAAATGGCTTCCTTGCCAGAAGCTTTGTCGCTCACGGTGAATACATACTCATCGTGCAGGGGATCGAGGGCGCGCATCTCGACTACGTAGATATCTCCGAGCTTGTGGATGCTCGTGAGCAGGAGCGCATCGGCCCTGGTCTCCTTCCCGACCTCGCGAGCCAGCGGCTCGTCGATGCGATCGACATCGCCCTTCCCGAGCTGCTTCAGGACGTCTAACATGCGGCCGCGGGTGAGGACGCGGAGCCGGGTGCCCTGCTCGAGCGAGGTGGTGAGGAGTCCGGAGAGCCCGTCGAGGTCCTTGTCGCCGGTCTCGTTGGCAAAGTCGGCGACGCCCACGGTGGGGCGGCCGCCGGGGACCTGGCGTTCCCAGATGCGCCAGGTGGCGAAGCCGGCGACGGCAAGACCAATGAGAACGAACGCAGTCGCGAAGGCCGCGACGCGACGGATGCGACGAGGTCGGTCGACCAGCAGGCGAGCGGAGCGGAGTTCCGTGAGCCAGGCCTTCCCGTCTTTCGGTCTCTTCCCCGGATCCTCGGAGAGTGCCGCATCCAACGCCTTCGCAACCGGCCGCGGAACTCCCGTGAGCTTCTGCCGCGTCGAGGTTCCGGGGGAGGGTGAACCTGCCGGCGGCGAACCCCACATCAACTCGGTTCCGTCCTTGGAGTCGCCCGGAACCGATGCGGGCGACGGCGTCCGCTCCACGGGCCGCCTCGCGGTGAGCATCTCCCCGAGCACCATTCCCGCCGCCCACACGTCGGCCCGCTCGTCCACGGCTGCCCCTGCAGCCTGCTCCGGCGCCATGTACGCGGGGGTCCCGGCTCCGCTCGACCCCTCGGTTCCCAGCAGGTGGGCCAGGCCGAAGTCGAGCAGTTTCACCCGGCCGTCCTCGCAGACGGCTTCGCCCCGACCGGCGAGGACTTGCGGGCCGTGTGCGCTGCGGCCGAGATTCCTGCCCGCGTCCTGCCCCCGGATGCGCCGACCGTCCGTTACGCCGGCGACCGGATCCGGCATGAGCTCCGAAGTCCATGATGGCCCGCCCAGGCTCGATCTGGGCCCCAGCGGAAGCCGGGTGCGAAGGAGGACGTCCGATCGCTAGGTGGTCCGCTCCCCGTCGACCCGCACCACGATCACCGTGATGTTGTCATCGCCGCCCCGCTCGTTGGCGAGGGCGATGAGCCGCTCGGGCGCCTCGGCCAGGCCCGAGCCCGTGGAGATCTCCAGGATCTCCGGGTCGGTGACGAGGTTGGTGAGGCCGTCGCAGCAGAGGACGAGCGAGTCGCCCTTCTCCACCTCGAGGCCCACCACGTCGACGAGGACGTCCTCCTCGAAGCCCACCGACCGGGTGATGATGTTCCGGAAGCGGCTCTGGCGCGCCTCCTCCTCGGTGATGGCCCCGGCCTTGAGCTGCTCGTTGACGAGCGAGTGGTCCTCGGAGAGCTGGAAGATGCGCCCGCCCCGGATCAGGTAGCAACGGCTGTCGCCGACGTGGGCGACGAAGGCGGTGCGCCCGGCGACGAGCGCGGCCGTCACCGTCGTTCCCATGCCGGCCAGGCTGGGATCGTCCTGCGCGGCGCCGAAGATGGCCCGGCAAGCGGCCTCGACCGCCTGGCGAAGCACCGTGGGGAAGTGGGCGGCGTCCTCCGCAGTCGGCGTGGCGAAGCGGGCCGGCGCGGCTGCCCGCGCCGCCCGAACGCGCTCCTGGATGGTCGCGACGGCGATGGACGAGGCCGTTCCCCCACCGGCGTGGCCGCCCATTCCATCGGCGACGACGAAGAGCGAGGCCTCCGTGTCGACGAGGAACGCGTCCTCGTTGTGCTCGCGGCGGCGCCCGACGTCCGTGGCGCCCCGGGCTTCGATGGAAAATGGAGGTGGGGCGGCCACGAGCGGCGCGGATGGTAGCCTCGACCTCCAGCGCGGGTCAACGACCGGTATCCCTCTCACGCGCGCGCCACCGCCCCTCGAGGGCGCGAGGAACGTGCCGTCACCCTGGGCGCCGGCCGGGAGGCGCGGCGCTCCGGCTCGCGGGCGGCGGCGATGAGCGCTGCGGCGTGGTCCAGCGCGGAGGCCGTGACGGTCTGGCCGGCCAGCATCCGCGCCACCTCGGCGCGCCGCTCGCCCTCGGATTCCAGCGGGGCGACTCCGGTGGTGGTGCGCCCTCCGGCAACCCGCTTCTCGACCCGTGCGTGCCGATCGGCGAAGGCGGCCACCTGGGGCAGGTGGGTGACGCAGATGACCTGGCGATCGCGCGCCACGTCGGCGAGGGCCCTTCCCACGGCCTCGGCCACCGCTCCTCCGATTCCGGCATCGACCTCGTCGAAGACGTAGGAGCGAACCGGGTCGGCCCGGGCGAGGGCGCGCTTCACGGCGAGAAGCACCCGGGAAAGCTCGCCCCCGGAGGCCACCCGCGCGAGGGAACGAGACGGCTCACCGGGGTTCGGGGCGATGAGGATCTCCACCGTCTCCGCGCCGGCCGCGCCGAGCCGGTGCCCTGCAGCCTCGATGGCTCCACCCGGCTCGGAGAACGCCACCTCGACCCGGCATCGGGACATGGCGAGTCCTTCGAGTTCCTCGGTGACCGTCCGGCAGAAGTCCTGGGCCGCCCTGCGCCGCTCCCGTCCCAGCCCGGCCGCGAGCCCCGCAGCCTCTCCGGCACGCTCGGCCAGTGCCCGCCCCACCTCGCCGCGGCGCCCCTCCGCACCGGTGAGCCCGGCGAGCTCTCCCTTCATGGCCTCGCGGCGGGCCAGCGCCGCGTCCAGGCTGCCCCCGTGCTTTCGCGCCAGCCCCCGCAATGCGGCGATGCGGTCGTCGACCTCGGCGAGACGCTCGGGATCGCCGCCCATGCCGCCGGCGTAGCGCGAGAGGGACCGGCCCGCCTCCTCGACCTCGGCGGCCGCGGAGCGAAGGAGGGAGAGCGTCTCCTCGAGCCGGGGATCGAGAGCGGAGGCCTCCTGGAGCACCCGCAAGGCCTGCCCGATGCGCTCGGCGGCGCTCCCCTCCTCCCCGTAGGCCAGCGCCTCGGCTCCCCGGGCGGCCTCGGCCAGGCGAGCCGCCCCGGCGAGGACCTTGCGCTCCTGCTCGAGCAGGACGTCCTCGCCCGGGGAGGGGTCGATGGTGTCGAGCTCGTCGAGCTGGAAGGCGAGGTAGTCGGCCCGGCGAGCCCTCTCCCCCTCGTCTTCGGCGAGCGCCCGCTCCTCGCGGGCCAGGGAAGCGAGCGCCTCGAATGCCTCCCGGTACCGGGCCCGCAACCCTCCCGGCGCCGAGGCGCCCGCGAAGGCGTCGAGGAGGTCGAGGTGGGTTCCGGCGTCGAGAAGCGAGACGTGCTCGTGCTGGCCGGTGACGTCGACCACGCCCCGCAACGCTCCCTCCAGGATGGCCACGGTGCAGAGGGTGCCGTTCACGAACACCCTTCCCCGGCCGGCCCGCGACACAACCCTCCGGACCAGGAGCTCGGCCAGCCCGTCACCCGATGCGTCTCGAGCCGGAACGCCGGCCGCCTCGAGGCGGGCCAGCGCCGGGTGGTCGGCGGGGAGCTCGAACAGGGCCTCCACCGAGGCCTCGTCCGCCCCCTCCCGCAGGACGTCCGCGCTCATGCGGCCTCCGAGCACCAGGTGGAGGGCGCCGACCAGGAGCGACTTCCCCGCCCCGGTCTCCCCGGTGAGCACGTTGAGCCCCGGGCCGAAACGGACCTCCACCTGATCCACCACGGCGAAACCGGTGATTCGCAAGGTCGTCAGCATGGCCCGAGTCTGCCATCGCGCCCTGACACTGCGCAAGCTTTCAGGTACTGCTCCGTTCAGTGTCGTCTTCCAGGGCCCTGCCCACCGTGCGCGCTATGATCCCGCCGTGACCCTTCGCCGATCCGCCGGTCCGCTGCTCCTCCTGGCCCTCCTCGCCGTCGCGCCCGCGACGGGGCGCGCCGAGTTCACCGCCGCCATCTCCGGGGGCGCCTATCTTCCGTCCGGGACGTCGCCCTTCGGCACCTACCAGGTTCGCCCGTCGGCCTCGCTCTCCGTGGGATGGGACTCCGACTACTTCGGAGGCGCGGTCTGGGCCGGGGTCATCTCCACGCAGGCCGGAGCCTTCCTCCAGGAGAACTGCTTCCCGGTGATGTTCCGGGGCCGCGGCCGACTGCCGCTCGGCCTGGTCGTCCCCTTCGTATTCGGCGGGGTCGGCTTCGCTCCGTCGCGCGCCTCGCTGAACCTGGCCACGTACAACACCGTGGCCTTCACGGCGCAGGCCGGGGCCGGGGTGGACCTCGTCTTCGGGGACATGTTCACCATCGGAGCCGAGGGCGGTTACCTCTGGCTGTCCCCGAGCTACCCGTTCGGCACCGCCGACCTGGACGGCACGCTCCTGCTGGCCACCTTCGCGCTCCGCTTCCCCTAGAGCGGTGGTCAGCGCTCGCCCCACCGGAGCTTGGCGCGCAGGATCCCGAAGAAGTGGAAGCTCGGGTTCTGGACCAGCAGCACCCGGTTCGGCGAGGACTTCACCTGCACGCGATCGCCCCGGAAGAGCGGCACGCCCACCTGGCCGTCGAGCGACAGGTACACCTTGGCGTCGTTCAGCAGCACCACGTTGATCGACCGGTCGTCGGGAACCACCAGCGGCCGCTGGGTGAGCATGTGCGGGCAGATGGGGTTGATGATCACCCCCCGCATGGTCGGGTAGACGATGGGGCCGTTCGCCGCGAGCGAGTAGGCGGTGGAGCCGGTGGGCGTGGCGATGATCACGCCATCGGCCTTGTAGGTCGTGAGGTATGACTCCCCGTACGAGGTGTCGAGCTCGGCCATGGGGGAGAACGCCCCCTTGGAGATGACCGCGTCGTTCAGCACCTCGGCGTCGAGCTCCGGGGCCCCGCCGTCCCCTCCACGGTGAAGGTGCACGCGCAGCTTCATGCGCGGCGACACGGTGGACTGGCCGGCCAGCACGTGCTCGAGCGCGGGGTACATCTCGCTCTGCGGGACCTCGGTCATGAAGCCCAGGCTGCCCATGTTGATGCCCAGGATGGGAGCGGGGCGTCCGGCCAGGAGGTGCGCCGCGTGGATGAGCGTCCCGTCCCCTCCCAGGACCACCACCAGGTCGGCGTCCCGTCCCACCGCCTCCTCGTCGCGCAGAACCTCGACTCCCTTGGCCTGCAGGAAGCGCTCGACGTAGATGGCCGTCTCGGTGGCCTCGGCCGAGGCCTTCTTCGGCACGATGCCGATCCGTCTCGGCACCGAGCAGGGCAGGGATTCCATCCGCGGCAATATATATTGTCCCGGCCCCATGGACCTCTTCGACCACGCCCTCGACCGGGACGACGCCGGGAAGCCGCTCCCGGAGCGGCTCCGCCCGCGCCGCCTCGAGGAGTTCGTGGGGCAGGAGCACGTGCTCGGGGCGGGCAGCGCGCTGCGCCGGGCCATCGAGGCCGACCAGGTCCCCTCCCTCATCCTCTGGGGCCCTCCGGGCACGGGGAAGACCACGCTCGCCCACATCGTCGCCGAGCGGACCGGCGCCACCTTCGTGGCCTTCTCCGCGGTCCTGGGCGGGGTGAAGGAGATCCGCGAGATCGTGGCGGCGGCCCGCGAGCGGCGCCGGCTCCACCGGCAGCGGACCATCCTCTTCGTCGACGAGATCCACCGCTTCACCCGGTCCCAGCAGGACGCCTTCCTGCCCCACGTCGAGGCCGGGACGATCACCCTGGTGGGAGCCACCACCGAGAACCCGTCCTTCGAGATCAACGGGGCCCTGCTCTCCCGCTGCAGGGTGGTGACGCTCCGTGCGCTCACCGACGAGGAGGTGGGCGCCCTGCTCGACCGGGCCGTGGCCTCCCCACGCGGGCTCGCCGGCTCCGTCCGCCTCTCCCCCGAGGCCCGGGAGTCGCTGTCCCGCTCGGCCTACGGCGACGCCCGCAGGGCCCTGGTGGCGCTCGATTCTGCGGCCGCCGCCGTGCGCCTGGGCGGCCGCGAGGAGATCTGCGCCGCCGACGCCGAGGAGGCGATGCAGCACAGGCCGCTGCCCTACGACAAGGCCGGCGAGCAGCACTACGACCTCTCGAGCGCCTTCATCAAGTCGATGCGCGGCTCCGACCCCGACGCGGCGGTCTACTACATGGTCCGGATGCTCGAGGGGGGCGAGGAGCCGCGCTTCGTGGTGCGTCGCATGGTGATCTTCGCCGCCGAGGACGTGGGAAACGCCGACCCCCAGGCCCTCCTCGTCGCCACCGCGGCCCTGCAGGCGCTCGAGCTGGTGGGCATGCCCGAGGGCGTCCTCCCGCTCACCCAGGCCGCCACCTACCTGGCGCTCGCACCCAAGTCGAACACCGTCATCGCCTCCTACGCGGGAGCCCGCAAGCTCGTGCTCGAGAGGGGACCGCTCCCGGTGCCGCTCTCGCTGCGCAACGCGCCCACCCGGCTCATGGAGTCGATGGGCTACGGCGGGGGGTACCGGTACCCGCACAACTTCGACGGCCACTACGTGGCCGAGGAGTACCTCCCCGACGCGCTGCGCGGGACACGCATCGTGAACCCGTCGGGCACGGGGCTGGAGCGCGAGCTCTTCGAGCGCCTGGACCGGCTGCGCGCCGGGAAGGGGGACGGGTGAGGACTATGCCGGGTACTTCCCGGTCACGTAGTCGACCAGGTCCTGGATCTGCCCCTCGCGGTTCCGGACCAGCCAGTGGTTGAGGTCGCCCTGGGAGACCACGCCCACCACGATGATCCCCTCCACCACCGGCACGTGGCGGATTCGCTTCTCCGAGATGACCCGCATGGCGTCCACCACCGAGGCCGACGGCCGCATCACCACCAGGTCGCGGGTCATCACCTCGGACACCTTCGTGGCTGCGGGGTCGCGCCGCTCACCCACCACCCGGCGGAGGATGTCCCTCTCGGTGAAGATTCCCACGAGCCGGGGGCCGTCCATCACCAGGACCGAGCCGATCTGGTTCCGGTTCAGCACCTCCACCGCGGCCGCCACGGTGATGTCGGGGGCGACGGAATGCGTGGACGTACCGCGCGCCTTCCCTGCGAGCACCTGCGACAGCGGCGTCTGCGAGTCGAGCTTCAGGTCCATGGCCACCTCCGTTGGACGGGGGCCATATCCGGGGCCGTCTCCGGGCGCACCCCACCCGGGCCATCCCCTTTTGGGTACAGGCCCCGACAAGGCATGATGCCGCCATGATCTTCTACCTCCACGGCTTCGCCTCGGGCCCCGGCTCGACCAAGGCGACGGCCATCGCCGCCGGGCTCGCCGGCGACGGCATCGTCCCGGAGCGCCTCGATCTCACCCCGGGTCCCGACGGATTCGAGAGGAGCACGCCGTCGTCGATGCTGGCCATCGTGGAGGGGGCCCTTCGCGCCGCTCCCGGCCCCCACGCCATCGTGGGGAGCTCGCTGGGCGGCTGGCTCGCCGCCCTGGCGGCGTCGCGAGATCCCGCGGTGACCCGGCTCGTGCTGCTCGCCCCGGCGTTCCGCCTCCACGAGCGCTGGCGGGCCCGGCTGCTGCCGGCGGAGCTGGAGCGCTGGCAGCGGGAGGGAAGCGTCGAGGTGCACCACCACGTCACCAACGGGCCCCGCCGGATCGGCTGGGCCTTCTTCGAGGACGCGGGCACCTGGCCACCCTTCCCGGCGGTACGGATCCCGGCCCTCTGCATCGCCGGGAGCCGGGACGACACGGTCCCCCTCGACGACGTGCGGGCCTGGGTGGACCGCACTCCGGGAGCTCGCCTGGAGGTGGTCGAGGACGGACACGAGCTCACCGGGTCGCTCCCCCGGATCGTCGCCCTGACCCGGGCGTTCCTGGTCGATGCTCCCCGGAACCGTCCTCGCTAGCCCTTGAGGGCGGCCTCGGACGTCGAGGTCTCGTCGTCCACGTCGTCGTCGACGTCGGAGCGGTACTTCCGCAGGACCCTCTTGAAGTTGGAGCGGTCCATCCCGGCCTTGCGCGCCGCCGCGGAGATGTTGCTGTCGCAGGCCCGCATGAGAGCCTCGACGTAGCGCTTCTCGAAGTTGCGCAGCGCGTTGTCCTTGGCGCTGGCATAGCTCTGGGCGAGCAGCTCCGCGTCGTCTCCCGGGTTCACCACCTCGCGCAGCACCGGCGCGGTGCGCCCGGTGACGGAAGGGGGCAGGTCGGTGGGCTGGACCGACTCGGCCCGGCAGAGGACCACGGCGCGCTCGATGGCGTTCTCGAGCTCGCGCACGTTGCCCGGCCAGCGGTAGCCACAGAGCAGCTCGATGGCCTGGGGCGCGATCGCGCGCACCTTCTTGCCGAGCCGGTCGGAGTAGCGGCGCACGAAGTGGTGGGCCAGCAGCGGGACGTCGTCGAGCCGGTCGCGCAGCGGCGGGAGCGGGATGGCGATCACGTTGAGCCGGTAGAAGAGGTCCTCGCGGAACTTGCCGGCCCGCACCAGCTTGGGGAGGTCGCGGTGCGTGGCGGCGATGACGCGGACGTCGACCTTGACCGGATCGGTGGACCCGACCCTCTTGATCTCGCCCTCCTGGAGCACCCGCAGGAGGCGGACCTGGGTCGAGAGCGGGATGTCGCCGATCTCGTCGAGGAAGATGGTCCCGCCGCTGGCCGACTCGAAGAGCCCCTTGTGGTCGCGGTTGGCTCCGGTGAAGGCCCCCTTCACGTGGCCGAAGAGCTCGCTCTCGAGCAGCGTCTCGGTGAGCGCGCCGCAGTTGAGCGCGACGAACGGGTGGGCGCGGCGAGGGCTGCGGGCGTGGAGCGCACGGGCCACCAGCTCCTTCCCGGTTCCGCTCTCGCCATTCACCAGCACGGTCGCGGCGCTGTAGGCCACGGCCTCGATCATCCTTGCGACGTCGCGCATCGGCCCGCTCGTCCCCACCAGTCCCTGGGTGGTCTCGAGGGCCTCGAGCCGGGTCTCCAGCTCCCGGTTCCTGTCCTGCAGCCGCTTGCGCTCGGCGGCCCGGGCCACCACGTAGGCCACGTGCTCGACGTCGTCCGGCTTCTCGATGAAGGGCTTGATGAGGTAGTCGTGCGCGCCCGCCTTCATGGCCGCGAGCGCAGTGTCGACGGTGGCGTGGCCGGTCATCATGATGACCTCGATCTCCGGCCGGCGGTGCTTCACGGCGTTGAGCAGCTCGATTCCGGAGAGGTCGGGCATCCGGATGTCGAGCATGGCCACGTCGAAGTCCTCGGAACCGAGCCGCTGGACGGCGGCGATGGGCGAGTCGAGCGCCACCACCTCGTGCCCCTTCTTCCGGAGGATCAACTCGAGCGCGCGGAGCACGCTGGGCTCGTCATCGACGACCAGGACGCGGGCGGGGCGGGCAGGGTCTTCCATGGGTTCTCCTCGGGTCACGGGACGGATTCGGCCGGCAGGTCGACGACGAACCGCGCGCCGCCCTCCCGGACGTTCTCGAGCCGGACCGCGCCACCGTGCTCCTCGGCGATGCGGTAGCAGATGGAGAGGCCCAGGCCCGTCCCCTGCCCTTCCGGCTTGGTGGTGAAGAATGGCTCGAAGACGCGCTCGGCCAGATCGGCGGGGATTCCGGGGCCGTCGTCGGTGACGGTGGCGAGCACCCTCCCCGGCGCCCCGGGGCCGGTGTGGATGGCGATCGTCCCCTTGCCCGCGACCGCCTGCGACGCGTTCACGATGAGGTTCACCATCACCTGCTGGAGCTGGTTGGCGTTGCCGAGCGTGGGGGCCGGCTGGAGGTCGCAGGTGACGGTCAGGTTCCCGGCGCGCAGGTTGGGCTGCAGGATGAGGAGCGCTTCCTCCACCACCCGGACCAGGTCGACCGGACCTCGTTCGTGCTCCTTGGGAACGCGGGAGAACCGCAGGAGGGAGTCGACGATGCGCTTGGCCCGCATGGCCGCGTCGCTGATGAGGCGCAGGCTCTCCTGGTCCTCGGCGCTCCGGTCGTCCTGGGCCATGATCTGGGCGAAGGCCAGGATGCCGCCGAGCGGGTTGTTGATCTCGTGGGCCACGCCGCCCGCCAGTTGCCCGAGCGCCGACATCTTCTCGGCCTGGAATAGACGGCGTGTGACCTCCCTCTCCTGCGTGACGTCCTTGTAGACCACCACCAGGGCGTCGCCGCCGAAGGGGAAGGCCCGCATCAGCCAGACCCGGCTCCGGAACGGAACCACCCGCTCCGGCGACTCGGCCACGTAGGAGCGCGGGCAGGGAAGCTGCCCGAAGGCCTCTCCCCTGCAGCGAAGCCCGGGGAGCTCCCCCACCGGCACGCCGGCGTGGCGGGCGAAGGCGGCGTTGGCGCGGACCACCTCGCACCCGCCCCGGATGATGGCGAGCGGGTCGCCGATGGCGTCGAAGCAGGTCCGCCACTCCTGGGCCGCCTGCCGGAGCGCCTCGGTGCGGGCCTCCAGCTTGGTGTCGAGGTCGCGGTTCAGGCGCTCGAGCTCCGCCTGCCTCGCGGTGAGCAGGGTCTGGAGCCGCTGGTTCTCCTCGATCATCCAGTACTGCTCGATGGCGTCCTGGATGGTGAGGAGGAGGTGGCTCTCGTCCCAGGGCTTCCAGATGAAGCGGAAGATCTCGGAACGGTTGACCGCATCCTCGATGGCGGCGGTGTCGGCCTGCCCGGTGAGGAGCACCCGCTGGATGGCCGGGAACCGCTCCTTCACGAGCCGCAGGAACTCCACGCCGTCCATGCCGGGCATCCGGTAGTCGGAGACCACGACGTGAACCGGCTCGGTCGCCAGGATGTCGAGCGCGGTGGCCGCCTCCGGAGCCTCCAGGAACGTGCAGGACGTCCGCCGCAGCACGCGGCGAAGGGAGCGCCGCACGTGCTCGTCGTCGTCGACGACGAGGACCGCAGCCTCGCGGGAGAGGGCTACGGACTTCGAACGGGTCTCTGGGCTGCCATCCATTCCGGGCCCTGTAGGCAAATGCACGACGTGGTCCAGGTCCCCGCAACCCGGGGTCCCCGAGATTCCAGACGATTCACCCGGAGCATGGCCGGGTCAAGATCGACCCGGGTCATATCCGATCCGATCGAGCTACCCCAGCCCGGATCCCTCTCGGGGCGTCAGCGCGAAAGGGGGGTCAGGATTCCACCCCCACGCGATCTCGCCATTCCCAGGGCCTTTTCGGCTGCGCGCATCAGCGCGTCGGCGTCCGGGATGGAAGGCGACGGGTAGGCGGCGACCCCGACCGACTGGGGACCTCCGGTCGTCGGACTCGGTCCGAGCGCACCCGCCAGGCGCGCCGCCACCCGGAGGGCACCGGCGAGCTGCGTCTCCGGGAGGATCACCGCCACCTGGCTCTCCGGCGCGGGTGCTGCGGAGTCGAACAGGCGAACGGCATCCCGCACCCTCTCCAGGACGTCCGCGGTCGGAGGGAGGTCGACGAGCAGGACGGCGATGGGCTGCCGGTAGCGGACGGCGCGGGCGAACTCCCGGCGGAGGGCGACCTGCAGCTCGTTCAGCAGAGTTCCTCCCACACGTCGGCCGGAAGCGCCGGCGCGAGGCCGCCGCCCCCGAGGATGTTCACGATGGGAGAAGCCGCGGCGCGGACGACGCTGCCGCCGGGATGGACGGGCAGGAGCCCCCCGTAGGTGGAGACGTCCCGGTAGAGGGAGCCGGGCTCCGGGCCGGCCGGCGTGATGCGCGTGGCCGGGCGGCGCCCCGCGAAGATCCGTTCCTGGGCCACGAAGCCCCCCCCGCGCCGGTCGGCGGCCGCCTCGCGAACCACCCGCTCCCAGTCGGCGGGCGCGGTCTCGGCGCCCAGGTGAACGCTCTTCCCCCCGTAGTCCCAGCTGCGCTTGAGGACGTAGCCATCGCGGGCGGCCAGGAGCCGATCCACCGTTGACGCGGAGTGAAGCCTGGTCCAGGGCACGCGCCGGGCTGCGGCGAGCTCGACGTCGTCGAGCCCGGCCAGGGCGGCCAGGCCGGGGTCCTCTGCCGCCTCCGAAAGGCGCGCGAAGAGCGCCTTCGCCTCCAGCATGCCGTTCACCGGGTTTGCGAGCGGCCAGCGGGCCGGGTCCCGCAGCGCGCGGGCGAAGGGGGAGCCGGGGGGCGTGCGGTGGGCCCAGACGTGCCGGTAGAGCAGATCGTGCCGGTCCGGGTCGGCGTCGTCGGGCACCAGCACCGCCGCCTCGTGCCCCATCTGGCGGAAGTGGTCCGCCAGCCGGCGCAGCTCTCCGATCTGGGCGTCACCGGGCCGGGCCACGATGGCCACCGAGGGGCGCTCCCGGCTTCCCCCGCGCCACCGGTAGAAGGCGAGCAGGGTCTCCCGGAGGGCCTCCATGTGGCTGCCCGCCCGGGCGATCAGGTCCCGCTCCCGGTGCGGGCGAGAGGCCGCGCAGGCGCGCCGCGGCACGGATCCAGGAGTGGGCGGCCAGGTCGGCGTAGGCCGGCATGGCGGGGATGGTGGCGTTGAGCTCGATGGCGCGCGGAAGCCCCCCGTCGCCGGGAGGGAGGAAGTCGACCCGGGAGACCACCGCAGGGCACGGCGCCTCGGTGAACAGGAGGGCCATGGCCTCGGCCTCGAGCCCGTCGAAGGGGCCGAGCAGCGCCTCCCGGTCCCGGGGATCGCCCCGGGCGAGCAGCGCCCGCGCCAGCTTCACGGACCCCGAGAGGATCGCGCGCGACTCCGCGGCGAGCCACGCCAGGCGTTCCCGGGACTCCACCTCGGGCTCGGCCACGAGCGGGATGGGGACGACCTCGCCGTCGGGGCGCAGGACGGTCATCCCGCCCGCCCAGGCGAGACGCGCCGCCTCGCTCCCGATGCGGGCGATCTGCTCCTCGTTGAACGGACCGTTGCGGTGCATGGCGGGCGCTGATAGCAAGGCTAGGCCATGAAGATCTACACGAAGACCGGCGACGGTGGGGAGACCAGCCTCTTCGGGGGTGGTCGCGTCTCCAAGGACGACGCGCGGGTCGAGGCCTACGGCGCCGTGGACGAGCTCAACGCCGCCATCGGGCTGGTCCGGGCTCTCCGGCCACCACCGGAGATCGACCTCGACCTCTCCCGCATCCAGGCGGAGCTCTTCTCGGTCGGCGCCGAGCTCGCAACGCCGCGCGACGCCCCGGCGCACGGCTCCATCCCCGGCGTCCGGGGCGAATGGGCCGAGGCGCTCGAACGGCAGATGGACCGCTGGGACGAGCAGCTCCCTCCCCTCACCGCTTTCGTCCTGCCCGGAGGTTCGCCGGTCGCCGCCGCCCTGCACGTGGCCCGCGCCACCTGCCGCCGGGCCGAGCGTCGCGCCGTGACGCTCTCCCACCACGCCCACATCGACCCCACCGTCGTGGTGTACCTGAACCGCCTTTCCGACTTCCTCTTCGAGGCGGCCCGCGCCGCCAACCAGCGCGCCGGGGTCGCCGAGACCCTCTGGCAGCCGCGGAAGGACGGGTGATGGCCCGGCCCCGGCGAGTGGCGCTCGTCACCGGGGCCGGCACCCGCGTGGGAAGGGCCATCGCGCTCGACCTGTCCCGCAACGGCTGGCAGGTGGTCGCCCACTTCCTCACCCACAGGCCTCCGCGCACGCTCCTCGGCATCCGGGGCGACCTCTCCCTGCCGGACGGGCCCTCGGCGCTGGCCCGTGCCTTCCGGAAGCGCTTCGACCGTCTCGACCTCCTGGTCAACAGCGCCGCGCTCTTCGAGCGGCGCGCGTTGGAGGATACCGACGCCGCGCTCTTCGACGAGCAGATGGCGCTCAACGCCCGCGCTCCGTTGCTGCTCACCCGCGCACTGCTGCCCCTGCTCCGGAGGGCCCGCGGGTCGGTGGTGAACGTGATCGACGTGGGAGGCGCCATCGTGCCCTGGTCGGGCTACTCGGCCTACGGGGCCTCGAAGGCGGCTCTGCGGGCGGTGACCGAGGCGCTCGCGCTCGAGCTCGCCCCGGCGGTCCGGGTGAACGGAGTGGCCCCCGGGACGGTTCTCTGGCCGGAGAGCTACACGGCCGGGGCACGGAGGCGTCTGGCCCGGCGCATCCCGCTCAGGCGGGTGGGCGCGCCCGAGGACGTGGCCCGGGCCGTCCGGTTCCTCGCCGACTCCCCCTTCGTGACGGGTGCGCTCGTGCCGGTGGACGGGGGCAGACACCTTGGAATTCCGGGCTGATCTCGCCGGTTCGCCTTCCCGAATTGCCTGGACCTGCCCGGTCCATTATGAAGGAGACACCATGGACACTGCCACCACCCTCGCTCCCGTCACCCAGGATCCCGCCAACCAGGTCCCGAACTTCGTCTCCTTCACCGAGAAGGCGGTCGAGATGGTCCTCGCGGCCATCGAGCAGGAGGGGCTCACCGGCCACGGAATCCGCATCGGCGTGGCCGGCGGCGGCTGCTCCGGGTTCCAGTACACGATGGACTTCGAGAAGGAGACCAAGGACGGCGACCTGGTCCTCGACCAGTCCGGCGGTCTCAAGCTCTACGTCGACCCCATGAGCGCCATGTACCTGCAGGGCGTCACCGTCGACTACATCCAGGGGCTGCAGGGCGCCGGGTTCAAGTTCATCAACCCGAACGCCAAGAACACCTGCGGCTGCGGGTCGTCCTTCTCGGCCTGATGCTGGTCGTCCGGCAAGCGGTCGTCGGACCCTTTGCCGAGAACACCTGGCTGGTCGCCGACTCCGGCACCGGCGACGCCATCCTCATCGATCCGGGCGGCCCGGCGGCCAGCGCGCTGCGCCTCGCTCAGCCCGACTTCCGCATCGTCGGCATCCTCGCCACCCACGGCCACGTCGACCACATCGTCGGTGCCGAGGACCTGCGCCGGAGGACGGGCGCTCCCTTCCGGATCCACGCGGGGGACGCGCCGTTCGTCCGGGCGCTTCCGGGACAGGCGGCTGGCCTCGGCTTCGGCGAGGCCCGCTCCCCCGAGGTGTCGTCCTTCCTGGAGGACGGCGACGCCATCCGGGTCGGGGGGCACGAGGCCCGCGTGATCCACACACCGGGCCACAGCCCGGGCGGGGTCTCCATCCACTTCCCCGCCGACGGGCTGCTCTTCACCGGAGACACGCTCTTCGCGGGCTCGGTGGGGCGCACCGACCTCCCCGGTGGGAACTCGACGGAACTTCTCCGCTCGATCCGCGAGCGGCTCTTCCCCCTCGGTGACGAGGTGAGGTTCTTCCCGGGTCACGGGCCGGGCGGGACCCTCGGCGAGGAGCGGCGGCGGAACCCCTACGCGGGCGACGGCCCTATCCCATCGAGACGACCCCCATGATGTTCTGCCCGGCGTCGACGTAGAGCGTCTCGCCGGTGATCCCCGAACCCAGCGACGAGCAGAGGAAGAGGGCGGCCTTGCCCACCTCGTCGTGGGTGATGTTCCTTCGCAGCGGCGTCTTCTCGGCGTTCTCCCCGAGCATGGTGCGCATTCCCTTGATCCCGGCGGCGGCCAGCGTCTTGAGGGGTCCGGCGCTGATGGCGTTCACGCGGATGCCCTCCCGGCCCATGTCCTCGGCCAGGTAGCGCACCGAGGCCTCCAGGGCGGCCTTGGCCACGCCCATCACGTTGTAGTTGGTGACCACCTTCTCGGCGCCGTAGTAGCTGAGCGTGACGATGCTCGCGCCCGGCTTCATCATGGGTCGGAAGGCGCGGGCCAGGGCGATGAGCGAGTAGGCCGAGACGTCCATGGTGATGCGCCACGCTTCACGCGTGGTGACATCCGTGAACCGGCCGTCGAGGGCCTCGCGGGGCGCGTAGCCGATGGCGTGGACCAGCACGTCCACCGAGTCCCAGACCTTGCCGACCTCCTTCACGGCGGCGTCGATCTGCCTGTCGCTCGCGACGTCGAGGTCGAGGACCGCGGCCGGGTTCATGGTCTTCACGAGCGGGAGCATGCGCTTCCCCATGGCCTCGCCCGGGTAGGAGAAGGCGAGCTCGGCGCCCTGCGCCTGGAACTGCTGGGCGATGGCCCAGGCGATGCTCCGGTCGTTCGCGACACCGGTGACGAAGGCCCGCTTCCCCTTCATGAGTCCGCTCACGTCGTTCCCTTCCTGCCGGTCGTCCCGGCTCAGCCCAGCGCCTCGCGGGCCTGCATCAGCTCGGAGAGCGCGTGGTCGTTCCCCGCCTGGCGGGCGACCTGGATGCCCCGCTCGTAGGTGGCGCCGGCCTCCGCGCGCCGGTCCAGCATCTCGAGGGTCTGGCCCCACATCAGATACGTCGGGACGTAGGCCGGGATGCGCCGGGCCAGCTCCTCGAAGCCCAGGACCGCCTCCTCGAGCCGCCCCGCGCCGCGGTTTCCCATGGCCAGCGAGTAGCGCGCGAACGGGTCGTCGGGACTGCGCTCCACGATCTTGCGAAAGGCCTCGAGGCGCTGCTCGGGAGTCACGCGCGGTCTTGTAGCAGAGGGGCGCTCCTCCCGCCACAGCGGCCGCCCCCCGCGGTAAGCTCTCCCTCGTGGAGCGGATCGGCGATTGCACCGGCGTCCTCGTCGCCGGCGGCCAGGCGCGGCGTCTCGGGGGCGCGGCCAAGGGCTTCCTGCGCGTGCGGGGTGTCCCCATCGCGGAACGCTCGCTGGCGCTCCTTCGCGAGCTCTTCGGAGAGGTCCTGGTGGTCGCGAACGACCCGGGACCCTGGGTGGCGCTGGGCGCGCCGGTGGTGCCCGATGCCATCCCCGGCAAGGGCGCCCCGGGCGGCCTGCACGCCGCGCTCCTGGCGGCCCGCACGGGCTGGATCTTCACCGCCGCCTGCGACATGCCCTTCCTGTCGGCGGGGCCCATCCGCCACCTCGCGGCGCGCCGGGACGGGGCGCCGGCGGTCCTGATCGACGGCCCGCGGGGGCTCGAGGGGATGCACGCGTTCTGGGCGCGGAGCGCGCTCCCCACCGTGGAGCGCTTGCTGCGGGAGGGGGATCCCTCGCTGCGCGCCATCGGTGCCGCCCTCGGCGCGCGGATCGTGACGGCAGGGGAATGGCGCGACGTGGATCCGGGCGGGCGCTGCCTGGAAAACGTGAACACCCCGGACGATCTCCGGCGTCTCGGGATCGAGCCGTCCGGGTAGAATGCCGACCCCATGAGCCCTGAGAACCTCGTCGGCGCCGCACTGGCGCTCCTGTTGACGGCCTGCGGGACCTCGAGTCCCGCCCCCGCGTCCGGCGGCAGCACCCCCGAGAGCTCCGTCCTGAAGGTCCCGGTGGGCAGCTCCCCCGTGGACGGACCCGCCGACGCCTGGGTCACCGTCGTCACCTTCTCCGACTTCGAGTGCCCGTACTGCGGGACCGTGCAGCCCACGCTCGCCGCCGTGCTGCCGGAGTTCGGCGGCGACGTTCGGCTCGTCTTCAAGCACTTCCCGCTCTCCATCCACCGCCACGCCCGGGCGGCCGCCGAGGCGGCCTGGTGCGCTCACGCGCAGGGCCTCTTCTGGGAGTTCCACGACGGGATCTTCGGCGATCAGTCGGCGCTCTTCGGCGCCGCCGACTTCGAGGGCGCCCTGGCCGACGTCGCCGCACGGTCCGGACTCGATCCGACCGCGTGGCAGTCCTGCCGCGCGGCTCCCGCCGCCGAGGCCGGGGTGATCGAGGACATGGCGCTCGGCGCCCGGGTGGGCATCCCGGGGACGCCGGCGTTCGTCGTGAACGGTACGCTCCTGGTCGGGAGCCAGCCGGCCTCGGCCTTCCGGTCCGCCATCGACGCGGCGCGGACGAGGGCCCGGGCGAGCGGAATCCCCGCCGCGGAGTACTACGAGAGGGCCATCCTCGGCCTCTGATCTGCGACGACGCCGTCAGTACCAGTCGGGCGGTTGCGACTGCTGCAACGGGCAGGGGCAGGAGTAGGTCTCGGTGACCGTCGAGGACCCGGCGAAGGGCCCGGAGTAGCAGAACACCGCGCAGCCGATCTCCACGCCGAGGAGCGGCCTCTGCCAGACGAGGCAGAGCGAGCCGCCCACGGTCGGGCAGGACTGCGTCGGCGTGATCAGGTTTCCCGCCGGCGCCCAGACGCTGGCCGCCTTCCGGGCCGTCTCGACGTCGTAGGTGAAGGACGGCGTGCAGTCGTAGTAGGTCTGCTCGATCGCCGTTCCGACGAAGTTCCGGTGCTCGTAGGGACAGCTCGACCCGCAGCAGGCGTTGCCAGCCGAGGGGGCCTGGCAGCAGGTGCCGCCACAGGTCAGCGTGGTGCAGGCCGCCCGGCAGGTCCCTCCGGAGCAGGCTTGCCCGGCGGAACAGGCCGTGGCGCAGGACCCACAGTGGGCCGGGTCGGTCAGGAGGTTCACGCAGGCCGCACCGCAGAGGGTGAACCCGGCGGCGCAGGTGGCCTGGCAGGTTCCCGACGCGCAGGTCTGGCCCGCGGCGCAGGCCGTGCCGCAGGAGCCGCAGTTCCGCGGATCGCTGGAGACGTCGGTGCAGACCGCCGCGGCGCCGGTCCCGCAGACCTGCTTCGGGGCGACGCAGGTGCAGGTCGACGACGAGCAGACCTCGCCCGCGATGCAGACGTTCCCGCAGGCTCCGCAGTTGGAGGCGCTAGAGGCCGTGTCCACGCAGGTGCCGGTGACCGGGTCGCTCGGGCACAGCGCGACGGTCGCCGGGGTGGTGTCGCAAGCGCACGCGGCGGCCGTGCAGGTCCCGAGACCGCAGGCGTGGCCGCACGTCCCGCAGTTGGCGGGATCGGTCTGCCTGTCCACGCACCAGAGCCCGCAGGTGTCCGGAAGGGTGGCCGGGCAGGTGCAGGTACCGGCGACGCAGGAAGAGCCGGCATTGCACTGCACGTTGCACACGCCGCAGTGGAGGGGGTCGGACGCCAGGTCGACGCAGGTCCCGCCGCAGTCCGTCTGTCCAGCCGGGCAGGTGAGCGAAGTCGACGTGCAGCCTCCTGCGACGACGGCCAACCCCACGACCAGCGCCAGAAGCCATCCAGCGCGCGCCACGGAACTCGCGATCGGTTGCACCATCGGACGCCTCCCGGATTCGAATCGACCGTCGCCGGCAGTCTATCCGCGCCCGCTCCCCGTGGAGACGGCCCGGCAGGGGCGAGCGCTCCCGGAAGGACGGACCGCGCTACTTCTTTCCGCCGCTCGTGCGAGGGCGCGCCGGCTTGCGCGGGACCGACTCCGCCTTGGACCGGGTGAGCCGGAACTTCGCGTCGGTCTTCTGCCGGTTGGAGGCCTTGCGCGACGACTTCCGGGACGGGCGCGTGCCCGGAGCGAAGTCCTCGAAGGCGTAGAGCGCCTTGCGATCCTTGGTGGCCAGGTTGTGGGGTTTCGGCCCGGGCTTGACCTTCTTCTCCTGCTTCGCCTTCTTCGGCCCGGCTCGCTCGGTGTTGTACCGGAACCACTCGGCCTTGGTCGCCATGGTCGTTCCTCCACGGGATGCGAGAGACAGGTGGATTCTATCCCCGCGCGGTGGGCGCTGCGGCCTGTACCCGACCGGGACGGCCGGAGGAGGCGCTACGCGCTCCTGCGCCAGCGGGCGTTGTGGCGGGAGAGGTCGGCGTCGAGCGCCGGGATCTCCTGCTCGCCGACGATTCCGATCTCCACGAAGAACTGGCCGATGCGGCGCTGCAGGCGGCGCTGCCGTCCCAGCAGGGCGAGGAGCTGTCCACCGGAGAGGAAGCCCTGACGTCGCGCGTACTCGCCGAAGGGCTCCTCGGCTCCGTCGCGGCGTCGGCGATCGAGGATCTCCCGCACCTCGTCGTCGGAGAGGTGTCCCCACTCGACCGCGATGCGCCCGATGGACGGTCTCTGCCGGCGCTGCCAGGAGACCGCCTCCACCAGGTTTCGCCAGGACGCCCGCCCGGAGTAGTAGAGGAACTCGGCGAAGAGGAGCGGGCGTTGCGGCAGGGGCGCGTGGCTCAGGTGGTCCCGCGGCGGGCGGGAGGCCCGATCCCGGGGGCGCTGCGCGACCGGGCGCGGCGGTGGGGGGGCCTCCTCCCGCGACAGGAGCTCGTAGGCCTCGAAGATGCGGCGGAACTCGTCGGCGAGGCTGGACTCGCTCCGGCCCAGGGCCTGGGCGCGGTCGGGATGGGTCTCGAGCGCGCGGCGGCGGAAGGCCTCGCGAACCTCGCGCCGGAAGGCTCCCCCGCTGCCGCCGACCGGGCGGTTCGCGCCGAAGAGCAGGTCGAGAGCCCGCTCCAGGTCGCCGCGTGCTCCGATTTCCCGAGTCTTCACGGTCGCCTCCGCCCGCCTACCTCCGCCTACATCCACTCCGCATGTGGGATGGTCGATCGGATCCGGCCCCGTGTCGAACTTCCTGCCCTCAGAGGACCGAGTCGACGAGCCGGGCGAGCTGCTGGGCGGTTCGCCGGAGCGCCGGCCGCTCCCTCCACTTCGCCGGGTCGAGGAGCGTGGAGTCGCGCATGTGGCGGTCCTGGATCCGCGCCAGGTCCGCCACCACGCTGCGGTCGTAGAAGAAGACCATGTCCTCCTCGTTGAGCGTGAAGGACCGCATGTCGATGTTGGAGGAGCCGATGGCGCAGAGGTCGTCGTCCACCGAGATGTGCTTCGCGTGGAGGAAGCGCGGGCGGTACAGGTGGATCTTCACCTTCGCCGCCAGGAGCTCGCCGTAGTAGGACTCCTGGGCGAGGCGCACGAGCCACTGGTCGGCCTGGAGCGGCGTGATGAGGTGCACGTCCAGGCCGCGGAGGGCGCCGGCCAGCATGGCGTCGACGAAGGGGCGATCGGGGACGAAGTACGGCGTCGTCACCACGATGCGTTTCCTTGCCCCGTAGAGCATCTGCACGAAGGTGCGCTCGTTGTTCTCCACCTCGTACGTGGGGCCGCTCGGCAGCGCCTGGGCCGTCACGGTGCCCGCCTCCGGCTGCAGCGAGTGGATGTCCGGGTCGCCGGGCTCCTGCCCCGTCTCCAGGAACCTGTCGGTGAGGAAGATGGCCTGGAGCTGGGTGACGACGGGCCCCTCCATCCGGACCATGAGGTCCTCGTAGGTGAGCCCCCGGCCCTTGTAGTCGAACGCATCGACGACGTTCTGCGAGCCCGTGTACCCGACCCTTCCATCGAGAACGGCGATCTTCCGGTGGTTGCGCAGGTCTCGCCGCGCCCGGCGCGTCCCCGGGCTGAGGAGCGAGTGCACCTCCACCCCGTTCGCGCGGAGCCCGGGAGCGAGCTTCTTCAGGCCGGGCGCGGAGGCCATCCCGTCCATCATGACGCGGCAGTCCGCGCCGCGCCCCGCAGCGCGCACCACCGCGTCGGCCACCCGTCGGCCCGTGGCGTCGGGCTCGAAGATGTAGAAGAGCAGGTGCACGCTCTTCCTCGCCTCGTCGATGTCGGCCACCAACCGGTCGACGAAGACCGCCGGATCGTCGATCAGCTCGACGCGGTTGCCGGCCACCACCGGGAAGGCCCCGAGGCTCTCTGCGAGAACCGCCGTGGCCTTCCGGGCCTCCCCGATCTCGGCCCCCACGGTGGCTCCGGCGTCGCTCCGCGCCTTCTCGATGAACCGGGTCGCGAGTTCCTGGCGCTCCTTGCGCCTGGCCGGCAGGTAGGCCCGCCCGAAGATCGCGTAGAACGCCACTCCGACGATGGGCAGGACCAGGATGAGGAGCAGCCAGGCCCGGGCGGCGTTGGGGCTGCGCCGGCGCGGCACCGCCCAGATGGCCCAGAGCCGGATCGACCAGTTGATGGCGGGCAGGAGCCAGGCGAGGGTCATGACGCGCCCTTCCGGCGAGCCGGGGGCCTGGAGCGGCCGGCAGCCCTCGGCACCGGAGGTCCTCCGCCCCCGGCCGAGACGGCCCCCTCCAGCCGTGCCTCGGACGCATTGCAGGCGTCCCGGATGGCCACGGCCAGGCGGCGAAGGGCGGGGCCGAGGGGCGACCGCGGTCGCCAGACCAGCGCCAGGGTCCGGTGGGGCACCGGGCTCGCCAGCCGGCGTATCGCCAGCTCGGAGCGCCGGTTCTCCACCGGGAGCGCGATCCGCGGGAGCAGGGTCACACCCGCCCCCCCGGCCACCATCTGGGCCAGGGTGGCGAGGCTGGTGGCGCGGAAATCGAGCTCGCGTCCCCGCGCCGTCGCGCAGTAGGTGAGCGCCTGGTCCCGGAAGCAGTGCCCGTCGTCGAGGAGCAGGAACCCGGCGCCCCGCAGCTCTCCGGGCGTCGCCGGCGTGCTGGCCAGTACGAGCGCATGCCCGGGCGGCGCCGCCAGCACGAAGGGGTCCTCGCAGACCACCTCCCGCTCGACATCGCCGATGGGCGCCTCGAGCGCGAGCAGCGCCCCGTCGATCCGACCCTCGCGCAGCGCCTCGACCAGGTTCTCCGTCTTGTCCTCGACCCAGACCGCCGACAGCGCCGGGTGGCGCGCCCGGAGCTCGGGCACGATCTCGGGGAGGAGGTAGGGCGAGACGGTGGGGATGACGCCGAGCCGCAGGGTGCCCGCGAGGGGGTCGCCGAGCTGGCGGACGCTGTCGGCGAGGTCGTCGGCCTCGAGGAGGAGCCGCCGGAGCCGCGTGAGGATCGCCTCGCCGGCCGCCGTGATGATGACCTTGCGCGAGGCCCGCTCGAAGAGCCGCACTCCCAGCTGCGCCTCGAGCTGGATCACCTGCGCCGAGAGCGAGGGCTGCGACACGTGGCAGCGCTCGGCGGCGCGCCGGAAGGAGCGCAGGTCGGCGACCGCGGCGGCGTACTGGAGCTGCCGGAGGGTGAACGGGTGGTGGCTGGAGCGCATGATAGCCACAGCCTATCACCCTGGCTCCTTGCCTGGGGCGCCGGTCCGCCGGTACAAGTCCTCCGTTGCGCTCCGTCCTGGTCATCCGCTACAGCGCGCTCGGCGACGTGGTCCTCGCCACGTCGGTGCTCGACCCCTTGCGGGCGCGCTTCCCCGGCGCCCTCATCGAGTGGGTGACGTCGCCGGCGTACGCGCCGCTGCTCGAGGGGCTCCCGGGCGTGGAGCGGGTGCACCGGCTCGGCCGGGGAGGCATCCGGGAGGCCGTGGATCTGGCGGTGAGGCTTCGCGGCCGCTTCGACCTGGCCATCGACCTCCAGAACAAGGTCAAGAGCGCGGTCGTTGCCCGGGCCGCCGGACGGCGGCAACTGGTCTTCCGGCGGCGGACCTCGCGCCAGGCGGCGCTGGCCCTCGTCGGGATCGACCCCCCGGTGCGTGGGCCACACGCGACCGAGCTCTACGCCGAGGTGCTCCGGCCCCTGGGGATCGACCGGGCCGGCGCGACGCACGTGGCGCTCCCGGGTACGGCCCGGGACGTTGCCGCTGCCGCACTCGCGGGGGCGCCCCGCCCGCGCGTGGCGTTCGCTCCCGGGGCCAGCCGGGCGACCAAGCTCTGGCCCGCCGAGCGATTCGCCGAGGTGGCCGATGCGCTCGCCGCCGACGGGGCCAGCGTGGTCCTCGCCGGCGGGCCGGCCGACGCCGAGGCGCTGACCCGCCTCCGGGCCGCCCTGCGCGCCCCCGTGGCCGGCGACCTCACCCGCCTGCCGGTGGAAGGGCTCGCGGCCGGCCTCGCCTCCGTCGACCTGCTCGTCTCCTGCGACTCGGGACCGGTCCACCTCGCCGGTGCCGTCGATACCCCGGTGCTGGCCGTCTTCGGTCCAACCTCGCCGGATCGGTGGGGCCCGCGCCCTCCCGGCCGGGCGGTCCGCTTCCCCATCGACTGCGCGCCCTGCTCCAACCACGGCGGGGACCGCTGCCCGGAGGGTCACCACCGCTGCATGACCGACCTGACTGCGGCCGCGGTGATCGCCGAGGCACGGGCGATGCTCGGGCGCGGCGCGGCGGCGGTCCACCCGGGGTGATGGGGGCCGCGCGGCGGACCATCGGCCAGATGGGGCGTTCACTGGTAGTGCCTTGACGCCGGATCTCGCGGATCGCGGCTCCGCGGGCGCGGCGCGCAGGAAAGGCGCGTCAGGGCGCCGCAGCTCGTGCCGGAGCGGCCCGCGCGCGTCCTGGCGAGGTTCGAGATCTCCGCGCGAGATCGCGCCGCAGCGGCCATCCCCGGGCGTTCCCGGAGGGGCGGAATTCCCGTGAGAGAGTGAATGCATGAACGCACGCGAATGGTCCCTCCGCATCGCCGAGCTCGCCCGCCGCGAGCACTCCGCCCTCGCCGACCTGCTCCTCGCCGTTGCCGAGTTCGACGGGCAGGCGGTCCATCGGCAGCTCGGCTTCTCCAGCCTCTTTGACTTTCTCCATCGCGAGATCGGCCTGTCCCGAGGGTCGGCCTACTACCGTCAGGTGGGCGCTCGACTCATCCGGCGCTTCCCCGAGATCGAGGAGCCGATCAGGGAGGGGCTGCTGTGCATCACGACCGTGAGCGAGCTGGCCAAGGTGATGACGGAGGAGAACCGGGCTGTGGTGCTGCCCAGGTTCTTCGGGTGCTCTCGCCAGGAGGCGAAGCAGCTGGTGGCGGAGCTCCGGCCGGTGGCGGAGGTGCCGAGGAGGACGGTCGTCACCGAGGTCTCGCTCCCTCCGGTGGAGCCGACGCCCGTGGGGGCGGCGCCTGCCATCGTCCAACCGGTTGGACGAGATCGGACCCACCCCGACCGGGGCGTGCATGCAGCCGAGGTGGCGCCGAACCGTGGTCGAGCCGATGACGGCGACCGAGACCCGGATCCACGTCACGGTCACGCCGGAGTTCGTGAAGCTCCTCGCGAAGGCCAGAGCCGGACAGTCGCACGTCCAGCCCGGGGCGACGGACGAGCAGGTGCTGACGGCGGCGCTGGAACTGCTCGTCGCGCAGCAGGAGAAGCGACGGGCCTCGGTTTCGCCCAGGGTGAAGCGGGAAGTGATGAAGCGCGACGAGGGGAAGTGCACGTGGCCGCTGGCGATTGGCGGCGTGTGCGGTTCGACGGTGCGGCTGGAGGTGGACCACGTCGTGCCGCGGGGAAAGGGAGGTCCGTCGACGGTGGACAACTGTCGAATTCTCTGCAGACCGCACAACCTGGAGGCGGCGCGGAGCACTTACGGCGACGAGGTGATGGACCTCTTCGCCCCGCGGAACCCGGTCGCGCGGGAGCCGTGCGCCGCCTACTTCGTAGCCGGCGCCGTGGACGTCGCCGTGAGCACGGCCGCGGCCAGCTTCGCGCCCCGCTCCACGAGCTGCTCCTCGCTCCACCCCAGCGCGATGGGAGTGGAGATGGCCCGGGACATGACGGCGTCGGAGGCCGGGAAATGCCGGCCGGCCAGCGCGGTGAGCGCCTCGCGGACGCTGGCCGGGAGCGGCGAGAACGACGCTCCCGACTTGAGGTGGTCCCAGCGGCGCTGGTAGTGCCAGTTGTTGTCGTACCAGTACATGGCGGGGATGCCCGCGCCCTGCATCGCCTTCGCCGCCGCGCGGGCCCGCGCCTCGTCGGGCAGGAAGAAGGAGAGGAAGGAGGCGCTGTCGCCCTCGGGATCCGGGATGCGCCGGAAGGTCACGCCGGGCACGGAGGCGACCGCCTCCCGGAGGGCTCGCTTGTTGCGCCGCTGGATCTCCAGGAACCGATCGAGCTTTCGGACCTGCGCCAGGCCGACCGCCGCGTGAAGCTCGGAGATCCGGAAGTTGTAGCCCAGTGCCGGGTGGTGGTCGGCGCCGCGGTCCACCCCCATGTGGTCGTGACCGTGGTCCGCGTACTGGTCGCAGCGCCTCGCCACCTCGGCGTCGGACGTGACGACGGCGCCCCCCTCGCCACAGGTGATGGTCTTCACGAAGTCGAAGGAGTAGCAGCCGGCCTTCCCCACGGTGCCGAGCGCCCTGCCCTTCCAGGTGCCGCCGGTGGCCTGGCATGCGTCCTCGAGCAGCACGAGCCCCTTCTCGCTGCAGAGCGCGTCGAGCGCGCCCAGGTCGGCCATGGAGCCGCACATGTGCACCGGCATGATCACCTTGGTCCGAGGCGTCACCGCGGCCCGGGCCGCTGCCGGCGACAGCGTGAGCGTGTCGTCGACGTCGGCCAGGACCGGCGTGGCTCCCACCGAGAGCACGGCCTCGAAGCTGGCCACGAACGTGAAGGTGGGCATGACCACCTCGTCGCCCGCGCCCACCCCCAGCGCGGCCAGCGCCGTGGTCAGCGCCGCCGTTCCGGACGAGACCACCTGGGCGTGGGCCGCCCCGGTGCGACGGCAGAGCGCGGCCTCCAGTTCCCGTGCCTTCCAGCGCCCCTTGCGCGGGCCGTCGAAGCCGTAGCGCATGAGGATGCCCGTCTCGAGCACCTCCTCCACCTCGCGCCGCTCCTCGGCGCCCCACATCTCGTATCCGGGCATCCCGTCTCCTAGAGCCGCTGGTAGAGCGCGCGCAGGCGCTCCGGGGTCATCTGGCGCTTCCAGTCGTCGCCGAGCACGTTCTGCCAGAGGGGTGCCATGCCCAGCGAGACCTCGATCATCTTGTCGAGCTTCGCGGCGGGCAGCCCGGCGGTGAGTCCCTGGGGGATCTCGACGCCGGCCTTCTCGACCATGCGCCGGAAGTCGCTCACGCCTTCCGGGTAGAACTCCTCGAGAACCTGCATGGCGACCGCATTGCCCTCGCCGTGGTGCGTGCCGAGCACGTAGCCGAGGCCGTAGCTCATGGCGTGCGCGGCGCCGACCTGGGAGTAGGCGATGGACATCCCGCCCATCCAGGAGGCCATCATGAGCTTCTCGTCGGAGTCGCCGTCCCACCGGTCCTTCCCGAGGAAGATCTCCCGGCAGATCTCGAGCGACTTCTCGGCGTGAGCCCTCGCGAAGGCGTTCATGGCCCGCCCCTGCAGCGACTCGACGTTGTGGATGTAGCAGTCCATGCCGGTGAAGAAGCGCTGCCGCTCCGGGACGCCGGCGATGAGGTCGGGGTCGAGCAGCACCTGGTCGAACGGCGTGTAGTCGGAGTTCAGGCCCAGCTTCTTGGTGGGGCCGATGAGCACGGCGGTGCGGGACACCTCGGCGCCGGTGCCCGAGAGCGTGGGCACCCCTGCCTTGTAGACGCCGGGGACCTGCACGAGGTCCCAGCCCTGGTAGTCCTGCGAGGAGCCGGGGTTGGTCAGCATGAGGGCCACGGCCTTGGCGAGGTCCATGGTGGAGCCGCCGCCGATGCCGACGAGCCCGGAGACCTTTCCGAGCTCGGCCCGGATCCGGTCGCGGAGCGAGTCGACGTCGCCGGTCTTGGGCTCGTGGGTGGTGTCCACGAAGTAGATCCGGTCCCGGCCGCGCACCGGGATGCGGGCCACGAAGTCGGGGCGGTCCTGGAACACGTGGTCGACGAGGAAGACCATGGGGGCCGTCCCCTGCCGGTGGTCGGCCAGCATCGCGTCGAGCTGCTCCAGGGCGCCGCGACCGAAGGTCACCTGGCCCACCTGCTTCAGGTTCTTGTGCACGATCCGCTCCGCTCTCTCAGGGTGCCTCGCCGGCCAGCAACCGCTCGGCGCGGCGCAGGTCCTCGGGGGTGTCGATCTCGACACCCATGTAGTCGGTGGCCACCATGCGCATGCGGATCCCGTGCTCCAGGAAGCGGAGGCATTCCACCTTCTCGGCCCGCTCCAGCGGGCCGGCGGGTAGCCGGGCGAAGCGGAGCAGCGCATCCCGGCGAAAGGCGTACACGCCGATGTGCTCCCAGAAGACCGGCTTCACCGACGGGTCCCGGACGTAGGGGATGGGGGAGCGCGAGAAGAAGAGGGCGTTCCCGGACTGGTCGACGGCCACCTTCACGTAGTTGGGGTCACGCACCAGCGCGGGGTCCTGCAACTCCTGCATGAGGGAGGCGACCCCCACCCCGTCCGCCCCCGGCCCCTCGAAGGCGGCCAGGAGCCTCTCCAGGGGCTCACGGCGCGTGAATGGCTCGTCTCCCTGGACGTTGAGCACGAGGTCGGCCTGGATTCCCTCCACCACCTCCGCGATGCGGTCGGTCCCGCTCTCGTGGTCGCTCCTGGACATCCGGGCCTCGCCACCGGCCCGCTCGACCTCGGCGCGGATCTCCTCCGCGTCGGTGACCACCATCACGGCGTCGAAGAGCCCGGTGTCGCGCACCGCCTCGAAGGTCCGCCGGATCACGGTCTTCCCGCCCAGGGGCGCGAGGAGCTTGCGCGGGAACCGGGTGGCGCCGAGCCGCGCCGGGATGAGGGCAATGCGTCTCACGTGGAGGCGCATCCTAATCCAGGACGGGGGGAATGGCTGACGGGAATGGGGGTTCCTAGCTGCGGGGGAGGATCTCGGCGAAGAAGTCCTCCATGGCCCTCCAGCTGCGGCGGTCGGCGGTGGCGTTGTAGGCGGCACCCTTGGAGTTGTCGTTGCCTGCGCCCACGATGGTGAAGGAGTGGACCGCGCCACCGTACTTGACGAGCTGCCAGTCGACGCCATTCGAGCGCATCTCCTGCTCGAACGCGGCCAGGTCGGCCGCCGGGACGAACGGGTCGTCGGCGCCGTGGAGGGCGAGGACCTTGCCCTTGATGTTCTTGCCGTCGGCCGGGGTGGGGCTGTCGAGGCCGCCGTGGAAGGAGACGACCCCGACCGCGGCGGCGCCGGCGCGGGCCAGCTCGATGACGGTCGTGCCGCCGAAGCAGTAGCCGATGGCCGCGATCCGCTCGGGATCGACGTTGGGCTGCCGCGCCAGCTCGTCGAATCCCGAGACCACCCGGGCGCGCAGGAGGTTCCGGTCCTTCTTGTACGACCCCGCGAGCGGCGCGGCCTCCTTGCCGGTGGCGGGGCGGACGCCCTTGCCGTAGATGTCGGCGGCGAAGGCGACGTACCCCATCCTGGCGAGCTGCTCGGCGCGCTTCCGCGTGTCCGCGGAGACGCCCAGCCAGTCGTGGACGACGAGCACGCCCGGCTTGCGGGCCGGCCCTGCGCTGTCGTAGGCGAGGAAGCCCTCCAGGACGGTGTTCCCCTGCTTGTACTCCACGGTCTTCGTGACGATCTCGGCGCGGGCGGTGGTCACGAGGAGCCCCAGCGCCGCGGCGACGGCGAATCGGAGTGCGTGCACGTGTTCATCCTTCCTTCCGGGGGCGATGGCGCGTCGTGCCCCCCGGTGCGCGTCCTTAATCCCGCCGCCCCCGACGAGCCACGGGGAGTGGGCCCCGTTGTAGACTGTCGCCCCCTTGGCGCCCGACCCCTTCTCCTCGCTCCGCTTCGCCGAGTACCGGGCCTTCCTGGGGGCGATGGCGGCGGTGTTCGCGGCCACCCAGATCCAGACCGCCGTGCTCGGCTGGCAGGTCTACGAGCTCACCGGCGACCCGCTGGCGCTGGGGTTCGTGGGCCTCGCCGAGGCGGTGCCCTTCCTGACCCTGACCCTGCTCGGCGGCTGGGCCGCCGACCGGATCGACCGGCGCCTCATCGCGCTGGTGAGCCTGGGCGTCATCGCGGCCAGCGGCGCCTGGCTGCTCACCACCAGCCTGGGCCCGGCCAGCTCCCCGCTGCCGCTCTACGGGGCGCAGGCACTGGCCGGCCTGGGGAGGGCCTTCTTCCGCCCGGCCTCGGCGTCGCTCGGGACCGAGCTCGTGCCGCGCGACCAGTACCAGAACGCCGCGTCGTGGCGATCGTCGATCTTCCACGGCACCATGATCGTCGGACCGGCCGCCGGCGGCGCCCTCATCGCGCTCGGCGGCCCCCGGCTCGCCTACGCCGTGGAGATGGGCCTGCTCGGCGTGGGGCTGGCCGGCCTGCTCGCGGTCGCGGCGCGTCCCCGCGCCCCGGCCGCGCGGCGCCACCCGGTCGCGGAGATCGCCGACGGCGTCCGCTTCGTCTTCCGCGAGCCGCTGCTCCTCGGGCCGCTGAGCCTCGACCTCTTCGCCGTGCTCTTCGGCGGCGCCACGGCGCTCCTCCCCATCTTCGCCCGCGACGTCCTCCACGTCGGCGAGGTCGGGTTCGGGTTCCTGCGCGCGGCCCCCGCCGTGGGCTCGGTGGCCACGTCCCTGGCGCTCGCGCGCTTCGGCCACTTCCGGCGGGCGGGCCGGGCCATGCTCGCCTGCGTGGCCCTCTTCGGCGTGACCTGGATCGCCTTCGCCCTCTCCCGGAGCTACTGGCTCTCGGCCGCCATCCTGGTGCTGGGCGGCTCCCTCGACGCGGTGTCGGTGGTGCTTCGCAGCACGCTCGTGCAGACCTTCACGCCCCAGGAGATGATGGGGCGGGTCTCGGCGGTGAACAGCCTCTTCATCGGCTCCTCCAACGAGCTGGGCGCCTTCGAGAGCGGCGTGGCCGCGAAGCTCCTCGGGACCGTGCCGTCGGTGATCTTCGGCGGGACGATGACGCTCCTCACCGTCGGCCTCGTGGCCTGGCGGGCGCCGAAGCTGCGCCAGCTGGGCCGGATCGCGTAGATTCCGCCCATGCCCCGCCTGCCCTTCCCGGTGGAGACCCGCCTGCCCGGCGTGGGGACGACCATCTTCACGGTCATGTCCCGCCTCGCCGCGGAGTGCGGCGCCATCAACCTGTCGCAGGGGTTCCCGGACTTCTCCGCGTCGCCGGAGCTGTTCGACCGGGTGTCCCGCCACATGCACGCCGGGGCCAACCAGTACGCCCCCATGGCCGGCGTCCCGTCGCTGCGCGAGGCCATCTGCGCCCGGTCGGAGGATCTCTACGGGACGCGATACGACCCGGAGCACGAGGTCACCGTCACCGCCGGAGGGACCCAGGCCATCTTCACCGCCGTGACCGCGCTCGTCCGTCCCGGCGACGAGGCCATCGTTCTCGAGCCGGTCTACGACTCCTACGTGCCGGCCATCGAGCTGGCCGGGGGGCGAGCCCTGCGCGCCTCGCTCGCTCCCCCCGGCTACCGGCCGGACTGGGCGGCCATCCGGGCCCTGGTCTCTCCGCGCACCCGGGTGATCCTGGTGAACAGCCCGCACAACCCCACCGGCTCCGTATTCACCCGGGGTGACCTGGACGCGCTGGCCGACCTGGTTCGCGGGACCGGAATCGTGGTCCTCTCCGACGAGGTCTACGAGCACATCGTGTTCGACGGGGCCCGTCACGAGAGCGTGTCGCGCCACCCCGAGCTGGCCGCCCGATCCTTCGTGGTGGGCTCCTTCGGGAAGACCTTCCACGTCACCGGCTGGAAGGTGGGCTGGGCCCTCGCCCCGCGCGAGCTCATGGCCGAGTTCCGGAAGGTCCACCAGTTCGTGGTCTTCACCGTGAACACGCCGGTCCAGCTGGCGCTCGCCGAGTTCATGTCCGATCCGCGCCGGTGGCTCGACCTTCCGGCCTTCTACCAGCGCAAGCGCGACCTCTTCCGCGAGGGGCTCTCCGCCACCCGCCTCGATCCCCTCCCCTGCTCGGGCACGTACTTCCAGCTGGCGAGCTACGGGCGGGTGAGCGACGAGCCCGACACGGCGCTCGCCGAGCGGCTCACCCGGGAGATCGGGGTGGCCTCCATCCCGGTATCGGCCTTCCTCGCCGACGGACGCCAGGACCGGGTGCTGCGCTTCTGCTTCGCCAAGTCGGACGAGACCCTTCTCCGGGCCTGCGAGCGGCTGGCCAGGATCCCCTGAGCGCCCAGAGGAGCACATGATCCCATCCTTCGTCGCCGCACTCCTGCTGACTGCCGTCCCGGCAGGAGCACGGGACATCCCCGTCTCCATCACCGTCAGTGGAGGAGTCTCGCTGGGCGCCTACGAGGCCGGGTATCTCTACTACTCGCTGGCGGTGCAGCGGGCGAACCCCGGATTCGCGCGGGTGATCATCGCCACCGGCGCCTCGGCGGGGAGCGTGAACGCCCTGCTCAGCCTTCGCGCGTCCTGCGGCGGCGGCCCGCTCGACCCCCGGAAGAGCCTCTTCCACCGGGTCTGGGTACCGATGGGCCTGGACCAGCTCTTCCGCCCGGACGCCACCAGCCCCGTGGCGGCATTCTCGCAGGAGAGCTTCCAGGGCGTGGGCGCGATGGTGGAGGAGGACCTGGCGCGGGGCCTGCCGGACGACTGCGACGTCGTCCTCGGGATCGTGGCCTCCCGACACTCCCCGCGGATGCTGGAGGCCGCCGACGGTCGCCTCAAGGTCCCGGTCACCGAGGAGCACTTCGTGGTCCGGATCCGGGGGCGGGGCGCGGGGCGACCTCCCCTCATCACCAACTACGTGGATCCGGACTCCCTCGAGGAGCAGGCCCTCCTGCCGGAGGGCCGGGACGGGAGCGTCCCGTTCGCCCACCTCCTCGACGCGGTCATCGCCTCGACGTCCTTCCCGGTGGCCTTCCCACCGCGACCCGTGAAGCACTGCGTGGCGCGCACCCGCGGCAAGACCGCCCCGTTCTGCCCCGAGGCGTCGGCCACCACGAGCCTCTTCGTCGACGGAGGGGTGTTCGACAACTCCCCGCTCCGGCTCGCGGCAGCCTACGCCGCTGGAGGCCTCTCCCGCACCCCGGGCCAGGGCCTGCGCTGGAATCACGGGCCCCGGCTCTCCGCCTCCCGCGCGCCGCCTGCCGGCGTGGCCTTCGCGTTCCTCTCGGCCGATGCCGCTGCCTTCCCGGACCAGGGCGCCTCCGAGGAGGGCAGCGACCAGTCGCTCCTTCCGCTCCTGCTGCGGGAGATGGGTGGGTTCGTGAACAGCGCCCGGTCCCGGGAGCTCTTCCTGCTCATCCAGGACTACCCGGACACCGCGGAGAACCTGATCTACCCCCGACGGCACTTCCCGGCGGCGAGCTCGCCGATGTACGCCTTCTTCGGCTTCTTCGACCAGGGGTTCCGCTCGTACGATTTCGATCTGGGCATGTACGAGGCGCGCCGGCAGATGGAGCGCTTCACCTTGCCCCGGCTGGCGCAGGACCTCCGCGAGCGGTTCACCTGGCCCGAGGACCTGCCCGGGGCCCGCGCTGCCGCGCCGTCGTGGGCGCCCCTCGGGTGCCTGCGCGCCCTCTTCGACGGCGCTGGCGACGCGGGCGACCGCTGCGATGGAGGCGACCTCCGCAACGTGCGCATCCTGGCCCAGGTCTCCCTCGACCGGCTCTGGGACCGCTGCCGGCCCGACTCGAAGTGGGACCCGCCCCCCACCGAGTTCGCCTCCTGCAAGGAGGCGCTGGGAGGCGGGCCCCCGCCGCGGGTTCCCGGCGTGAACGGCAGCCCCGACTGGCGCAAGAAGGCCGACGAGTCGGAGGCCACCCAGATGACCCGGCTGCTCGCAGCCTACGGATACCGCTGGACGGACCTCTCCGTGCCGCCGGGCGCGACGGAGGAGCAGGTCCTCGCCGCGATGCGATCCCAGCTCGCCGCGGTGACCGACCACCTGGCGCGTGCGCAGCCGACGTTCGGCGAGGAGCTCGTGATCGGCGCGGCCGGCCGCATGGGCGTCGACCTCTTCTACTACGTCCCGCCCCGCGCCAACGTCTGGCTCTCCCTGGGGAGGGCCTTCGAGATCGGTGGGGACTGGGCCGTGAAGGACCTCACCTGGGTCAGGCTCACCGGCTCGATCGAGGTGATGAACCTGGTCACCTCGTTCGGCTCGAGCCCGCCCCCGGTGGCCTTCGTCCCGGTGGCTGGCCTCGCCGCGCTCCCCGCGTCGCTGGGCTCTCCGGTCCTCCAGCCGTCGTTCCTCCTCCGGGGCGGCTACGTCCTCAGCCCGAACGACGATTTCGGCGCCTCCCCCTGCGACGGGCAGGACCGGGAGACCATCGGGGCCTGCTCCCGGCCCGCCGTGGAGACCGGTGCGGCCGCCTCCGTGGCCGGATTCCTCCGGCTCCAGATCCTGGCGGCCTGGTACCCCCCGGCCTTCGGATCCCCCGGGCTCTGGGCCGTCCTGCCCTCGCTGGGAGTCCAGCTGGGGTTCTAGCCGGCGGACCCGGCCGGCTTCAACTCGACTTGCCGGTCGCGATTCGCCCGGCGTGCGTGTACACGTTCAGTCGATCGCCCCGGGCGTAGCCCACCAGCGCGATCCCGGCGCCCCGGGCCAGCTGCATCTCGATGCTCCTGCGGCCGCAGACGGCGCACGCCGCGGAGGTGGTGGACCAGCGCCTCCCCTCCAGCACGCGCTCCGGATCGATCCGGTGCCCTCCTGCCGACCTCACGTCGACGACGTTTCCGTGGTGGCACCGGTGCGGAGGAAGGGGGGCACGGGCTCGTTCATGTCCCCTCGAGCACCGGACGGATCGCGTCGACGACGCGGGAGCTGACCCGGACGTTCTCCCGCCGCCACTCGGCGTGCGCTCCGGGGCCCACCCGGTTGGCCACGCCGAGTGCAGCGGCCGCCGGCACGCCCGCCGCCGCACAGGCCGCGAGGACCCCGGTCAGCTCCAGGTTCTCGGCCGGGGCGATCCGGGCCAGCGCCCGCGCCCCCGCTTCGGTGATGGTGATGGCGGGCGGGACCGCCACGTCGTGCGCGGGGAGCGGCAGGGCCCATGTGGCCGGCCAGCGCGTGACCTCGGCGGGCGGACGGTAGGCCCGCCCCTCCAGTTCCTCCACCGACGTGGCGATGGCCTGCCTGGCGGAGAGGACGTCGCCCACCGCGAGCCTGCCGTCGTAGGCTCCGCAGGTCCCGACGAAGAGGAGCCGCACGGGCCTGTGCTCGCGGAGGAGGCGCGAGGTCTCCAGGGCCGCGGTGATGGCCCCGATCCCCGCCGTGGCGACCACCCAGCCGGACGGGGGCTCGCGATCGAGCCCCGAGAGCTCGGGGGCGAACGCCGAAACCAGGAGGGACGTACCGCGCATCCTGACGGGGCTAATCCCACGGGAGGAACGGGGTTGCAAGCCGGCCGGCCGGCCGGGCCTAGAGGATGCCCTCTCCCCGCTCTCCGGTGCGGACCCGGACGGCCTCGTCGACCGGGACGACGAAGACCTTCCCGTCCCCGATGCGCCCGGTCCCGACCGCGCGCTGGAGGACGTCGAGCAGCCGCGGGACGAGGGAGCTGGGGACGACCGCCTCGATCTTCAGCTTGGGCCGGAAGTCGATGGCGTACTCGGCCCCCCGGTACACCTCGCCGTGCCCCTTCTGCCTCCCGTACCCCCTCACCTCCGTCACGGTCAGGCCCTCGACTCCCCAGGCTGCGAACGCGTTCTTCAGGGTCTCCAGCCGCGACGGCTGGATGACGGCCTCGATCTTGGTCACCCGTCACCTCCGGAGGGTGGCCGTGTGCAAGCGGCGCGCCGTCTGGGCGGGCAACAGGGTGCGTGGTTCCCGGGCGGTCCGCGAGGGGGCTGCCTCCTCCGCGAGCAGGCCGTGCCCGGATCCGGGGCAGGCCCCGGTCAGCGGGCGTCGAGGACCTGGCGGACCTTGGAAAGGAGCGACGTCGGCGTGAAGGGCTTGGCCAGGAAGGACTCCGCGGCGTCCAGCACGCCGTGCGGTCCGATGACGTCTTGGGCGTAGCCGGAGAGGAAGAGCACACGCAGTCCAGGCTGATCGGCCCGGAGCTGGTCGGCGAGCTGCCGGCCCGTGGTGTCCGGCATGATCACGTCGGTGACGAGCAGCGTGGGAGGACGGGCCTCGGCCCTCGTGGCCTCGACCGCAGCCGCAGCATCCGCCGCGGCGATCACCTGGTAGCCGGCGGAGCGGAGGGCCCGGGCCGCCGCGTGACGGACTCCAGGGTCGTCCTCGACGAGGAGGACGTTCTCGGTGCCGCCGGGGGCCGTCGCCCGCGGACGGGGGCTGGACCCCGCATCCAGCAGGCGGGTGCGAGGCAGCAGGACGTCGAAGGTGGTGCCCTTGCCGGGATCGCTCTCCACCCGCACCTGGCCGCCTGCCTGACGCACGATCCCGTAGACGGTCGCCAGCCCGAGGCCGGTGCCCCGGCCGGACGGCTTGGTGGTGAAGAATGGCTCGAAGAGGTGCTCCTTCACCTCGCGAGACATCCCGCTTCCCGAATCCCGCACCCGGAGCCGCACCCACTCCCCAGCGGGGAGGTCGGGTTGCCCCGGATCGACGTGGACGTTCGACGTGCCGATGGAGAGCGCCCCACCGGAGGGCATGGCATCCCGCGCGTTCACCGCGAGATTGAAGAGCACCTGCTCCATCTGCGCGGGATCGCAGCGGACCGGCCACAGGCCCGGCTCCGGCGAGGTCTCGAGGCGGACGGTCTCCCCCAGCAGCCTTTGCAGGAGCCGCTCGCACCCGGCCAGCATCGCGTTCAGGTCCACGGTCGCCGGAGCGATCACCTGCCGCCTCGCGAAGGCGAGCAGGTGGCTCGTCAGCTCGCGCGCACGCTCCCCGGCCTCGCGGATCTGCTCGATGTCCTCGCGGGCGACCGACTTCCCCGCGTCGAGCGCCTCCCCTTCCGACTCGACGCTGCAGAGGATCACGGTGAGGAGGTTGTTGAAGTCGTGGGCGATGCCCCCCGCGAGCCTGCCGATGCTGTCCAGCTTCTGCGACTGGAGGAGAAGTTCCTCGGTGCGGGCCTGCTCCGTCACGTCCCGGACGTTGAGCACCACGGCGCCGACGGCCGGGTCGTTCCGGAGATCGCGACCCACCCCGTCCACGAGCCGGTACCCGCCGTCCCGGTGGCGCATCCGGGCCCGGTGGGGCACCGAACCTCCCCCGCCGCCGGCGACCCTCCGGAACGCCTTCGCCACCGCACCACGATCATCCGGGTGGACGAGCTCGAGGGACTGGCTGCCGAGAACCTCGGTCTCGCTCCACCCCAGGGCCTCCGAGGCCGCCGGGCTCCAGAACAGGAGGGTGCCCTTCCCGTCGACGAGCAGCAGCATGTCGCTGGCGTGCTCGATGAGGGTCCGGAACCGCCTCTCGCTGCTTCGCAGCGCCTCCTCCACCCGCTTTCGCTGGGTGATGTCGCGGGCGATGCCCACGAGCCCGATGACCCGGCCCGTCGAATCCCGCCAGGGCGTCTTGGTGGAGAGGAACACGCGTTCGCCATCGGGAGAGGGAACGGCCTCCTCGACCACCTCCTCGACCCCGCTCTCCATGATGCGGCGATCGTTCTCCTCGATGGCGATGCCGAGGGACGGGTCCTCGTAGAACTCGCGGTCGCTGTGCCCCACCACCTGCTCGACGGGCCTGCCGATGGCGCGCAGCGTGGCCGGGTTGGCGAAGAGCACCTGCGACTCGTGGTTCTTGACGAAGACCGGGTCGGGCGACGTCTCGATGACGGTGCGCAGGAGCTGGCCGCGCCGGGAGAGGTCCTCCTCGGCCCGGCGGCGTTCTGTCACGTCGAGCAGCACGCCCGCCGCGCGGCCGACGGGGTCGCCGGGAACCCGCGGCAGGGGCGCCGCGCTGACCATGAGCACGCGCCACTCCCCGTTCGACCGGCGCAGGTGAAGCTCCCGCTCGGGGACCGGGTCTCCGGTTCGGGCCGCCGTAGGCGCCGGCCAGTCCTCGGGCGGGACCGGGGTCATCCGGTCGGGCAGGTAGAGACGGAAGGGGAGTTCCGCGAAGGGTGTCGAGGGGTGGGCCTTCACGCCCACGATGCGGGCGTACGCGGCGTTGTGGGTCACGATGGCGGGCGGCCCGCCCCTGGGGTACTCCGCGAAGACCACGCCGATGGGGAGCGCGTCCATTGCGGCCCGCACCGCCTCGAGCTCCGGCCCCGTGCCGCGCTCCCACAGAGCAGGGGTCACCCGCTTCAAGGGCATGCCTTTGGGAGCAGTTCGCGGTCGACTCCGCTTGGTAGGGGTCTCGGAAGACAAGTTGGGCGTCGAGGATGACCTGCCCACCGGCCGGACGACAGGCCATGGCCCACCGACGTGCGGACGAATCTGACAGCCCCTCTTGGGGCGTCACCTCGGCTGGTAAGCGTCCGTTCCCTGGCGTGTTTCACCCTTCCCCGGTGTTTTCCTCCTGCCGGGTCCAATCCTCCGGAACAGGAGGCACCATGTCGAATCGATCGAGATACGGGGCAGCCGCCCTCGTGGCGGCCGGGGTTCTCGCGTCCGCCTGCGGCAGCTCGTCCACGTCGTCCAGCGCGCTGCCGGCTGGCTACTACATCATCATCTCCAACATGTCCTTCGCGCCCTCGAACCTGGAGGCGCCGGCGGGGGCCACCGTCACGGTCGTGAACCGCGACGCCATGGTCCACTCCGTCACCCAGCAGTCGACGGCCGGGGCATTCACCCTGGGTGCACCGGCCGGGACGACGCCGTTCGACACCGGCCTGTTCTCCGGGTCAAAGGCCTTCACCCTCCCTGCCGGGCTCGCGGACGGCACGGTGCTGCACTACTACTGCAGCAACCACACCTCCACCATGCTCACGCCGAACGGCACCATCACCATCCGCGCTGCGGCCCCGCCCACCCCCGGGATCGACCCGGGCGGGCCTGGCACCGGCTACTGATCAGCCGATCTCGAGCCACTGGAACCACACCGGGTGGTTCGCCTTGTACCACTCGAGAACCCGGCGAATGGCCGCCTGCTTGTCGCGGGGCATGACCTTCTCGTCGACCCGCTCGAAGTGCACCGTGATGCGGTCCCCGTCGTGGTCGAGGGCCTGCGAGAACATGGTCTGCAACTCGTTCCGGATGCGCCCGGAGTCGGAGATCTTCACCGCGCGCGTCGTGTGGTCGATCCCCGACAGGAACCGGACCAGCAGCGGGCTGAAGACGTGGCGCTGCTGCTCGAGCGATTCCATGAGGCGGAACGTGAAGGTGATGTAGGACGAGGCGTTCCGGGTGGCGAGCCGGGTCGTGACCCTGTAGACGCCCTCCGAGACCTTCTCGACGCCCTTGGTCCCCGTGTACGGGTCGTCGCTCATGTAGCCGATGGCCGCCAGCACGCCCCAGTTCTTCTCGGGCAGGAAGCTGTCGGCTCGGAGCACCGGCTTGCCCATGGGCACGTTGCAGGCCCGGGCGTCGCGGATGGCGGCGGCGTAGCCGGCCACCTCCTCGTCGGAGGTCTCCCGTCCGACCGCCACGGCCCGCACCTTCTCCGCGAAGTCGGGGGCGTCCGGGTCGAGTTGCATGAGCCTCGCCTCCTGGTCGCAGGGGAGGTCGAAGGTCGGGGAGAAGATCGCCATGCTGGTCGACACCTCCAGCACCTCGTCGAGGCTGGAGGCCTGCATGGCCTCGGCGCTGGCTGCGTAGCCGTCGCAGAGGAAGACGTGCGGAGCCCCGGCCTCGTCCTTCCAGGCCCCCACCAGGAAGGTGGGCGCGTAGGTGCCGGAGTCGGTGAACACCTCGATGCCGGACGGGGACTTCCACCCGTCGTCGACCAGGTGCGCGCCGGCCTCCGTCCAGGCCTCCCAGGTCTTGCCGAGGCGCTTCTGGCGGCTCTTCCCTCGAAGCGTCCACACGTGGACGTGATCGGAGCGGATGCCCGGGTAGGTGGCCCGGAGGACCTCCATCACCTTGCTGCGCGGGGTGCGGTAGTCGAGGAGGACGGCGAGTTCCTCGGCGCGTCGCGCCACCTCCCGTGGGACGGTGAGGCACCCCATGTACGACTCGTACGGACGCGAGATGGTGAGGGGCGAGTCGAAGAGGTGGAAGACCACCATCGGCCCGGTGGGCTTGCCCTCGGCGAATCGCGAGGTGTTCTCCAGCGTGTCGACGGCCGCACCCCAGATGGTGATCCCGCGGCTCTTCAGCCACCCGTGGAATTGCTCGAAGGTGTGGCCGGGCTCGTTGAGCAGGCGACGCACCCGCCGGTCCACGGTCATGGCCACCTCGGGCCTCGCGTAGACGCGGCCGAAGCCGAGGAGGGGGTTCGCCCCCATCTCCGGGGTCTCGCCGGCCTTGGGCATGAGCCCCTCGCCCAGGCTGACCATCATGGCGTGGTTCTCGGGCAGCGTGCGGGTGAGGTACCAGAGCCCCTCGCTCATCACGTAGGCGCTGATGGCGTCGGCGGCCTTCTTCACCTGGTTGTAGGCGAACTTGTCCTTGCCGGCTCCCTCGCCGTACCCACCGTACAGCCTGGTGCCGAGCGCGGTGGCCGCCGCGGTGACCGCCAGGTTCCGGGCGATTCCACGGGGGGTGAATGTGTGCGACGAGACCGGCTCGGCCTGCGAGCGGTCGACCTGCACGTCGTCGAGCCAGAGGTGGAAGCGGCCCAGCACGGGGCGGGTGTCGAAGGCCCACTGCGCGACGAGATTCCGCTTTTCGAGGTCGGACATGGTGACCCAGTCTAGTCGAACTTTTCGTGGTAGAGGCGAGTGTGGCGTCCGACTTCCACCGGGGGAGCCGCGGAGCGGTGACCGCGGCGATCGCGGCGGCCTGGCTCGTCGCGTCCCCCGCCCAGGCGGTGGACCTGTCGACGCCGCTGGACTCCGCCGTCCCCGGCCCGGACGGATTGCCCGAGTTCACGGACGTCACCTTCGCGTCGGTCGCCGGGACCGCGGCGGGATTCGTCACCGCCTTCGTCGTCCACGAGGCCTGCCACGGCGTGGCCAACCTGGCCATGGCCAACGTCCCCACCCTCGAGCCGGTGCGCTTCCTGGGGTTCTTCCCCTTCTTCGCGGTCTCCCCGAACGTCCAGTGCCGCGACGGGGTCTGCCTGAAGCGAAGCGGCGAGCCCTTCCAGCCTGGGCCCCCCGGCTACGCGTTCATCGTCTCCTCGGGAATCCTCTGCCAGGAGATCACAAACGAGATCATCCTCACGGCGCACCCGCACCTCCGGTACGAGACCGAGCCCTTCCTGAAGGGGATGCTTCTCTTCAACGTCGCGACCTCGGTCGCCTACGGGATCGCCAACCTGGTGGGGATCGAACCGCCCCAGGGCGACCTCCACGCGCTGGACGCGCTGGGCGGGGTCCCCCACGGCGTGTACGCCGCCGTGGTTCTCGGTACGGCTGCACTCGACGTTGCGCGATACTTCCTCCCCGGCACCGGGTGGCTCCCGTGGGTGAGTCGGGGTTCGAAGGTCGTCACCGTCGGGCTCGTCCTGGCCTTCTGACCCCTGGCCGTGGAGGCGCCCCGGGCGTGGCCATCTTGGGTACGGGGTCCCGCTTTCCGGTCACCTTTTGCCGGTAGACATGTCTGATATCGGCGAGGGCTCCCGTGAACTCCGCCAACCCAGACAACGTGCTGTACCTGCGTCCGCGCCGTCCCAGGCCGACCTACTGCCAGGACTGTGATCCCGAAGGGGTACACCCCTTCCGCGTCGAGGTCCGCACGGATCCGCGGACCTGCGACATCCTCACGCCGTGCCCGAAATGCGGGCAGCACGCGCTGGCCGAGGTTCGCGCGGCACCAGGCCACGTGAAGCTTCGACGCTGACGGAACGCTCTACCCGTTCGACGCGGCCTTCGCCTCTGCCTTTGCCGGGGTGGCGGCGGTGGTCAGGGCGCCGACTGCGGCGCCGGCGACCGCGCCGCCGACCGCGAAGAGGGAGCCGACGCCGAGGGCGCCCATCACCATGCCGAAGACGATCAGGGCGCGGACGAGGAAGGTGGCCTGGACGGGGGTACCGAAGATCCCGCCGGCGAGGAGCACGCCCGCGTAGCCGCCGTACAGGAGGGCCGGGAGGAGGGCGATCGCGAGGAAGAGGGCCAGGCCGACTGCGGCGCCGATGATGCTGGGGGTCTTGCGGTTCATGGTGTTCTCCGTGGTCGTCGTTAGAGTTGAAAGACGAGAGGAGCTACTGCACCTGGCTTGCCAGGTGGCCGCCAACGTGATTCCGGGGGGTTGGAGCGGGGAGGTGTCGGGAAATCCCGACGAGGCGTCTGACAACGGCGAGTTGGCGGCGACGGCTTCAGCCCGGGCAGGCTTCCGGGCAGAACGCGAGCCGGATGGCCGCGGGGTCGAACGGCTGCTCGATGAATCGGAACGTGGTCGCGTGGTGCCCGGCGGTGACTGCCAGCCCGCTCAGTCCCGGCATGACGTGTCCGGCCACGACGACGTCCACGGGTTCGCTCCGCAGCACGGCGAGCGCGCTCGGCACGTCCTCCGCGCGGGAGATGCGATGGCCCTGCCCCGTGAGCGCATCGGCCACCGAGCTGCGGAAGTAGCCCTCGTCATCGACGACCAGGATGTGCGCCCCGACCATTCCCGACCTCCCGCCCTTGCGCTGGACCGTGCCGCCCGACGTCCCCTGAAGCGATATCACCTCTGGCGATCCCGCTCTCCATTCCGCCCGCGACACGATGGGGCTGTGGTCAGGTGTGCGTGTTCACCTTCCTTCCGGTGGCGGTGAAGTGAGGGGCTCGACCTCGATCCGGCGGGAGGCCTGCAGTCCTTCACACCGGGCCGTCAGGGTCACCGCGCCCCTCCGCTGGCCGATCACCGCTCCATCGGCATCGATGGTGGCGACCGACGGGTCGCTCGACTCCCAGCGGACGACTCGCCCGGCGATCCGGTTCCCCCGCGCGTCGAGCAGGACCGCGCGGGCCTTGCCCAGGTGGAGGTGGGACATGGAGGCACGGTTGAACTCGACGGTCATGCTCGCCACCGGTACTCCCCGGAACACGCGCAGGTCCGACCACGCGCCGTTCACGGGATTGCCCCCGCCGTGGAGCGACCCGAGCATCAGGTAGCCCCCCGTGGGATCGCAGGCCTCGGTGCTCGTATGGACCACCTCTCCGTCGAGCGTCAGGCGGAGCCAGCACAGCACTCGCGAACCTTCCATGCGGAGCGTGCGCCACTTCCCGGTGATCGGGACGGCCACCTGGCCCCTGGCGGTCACCTCCGCCGTCGTCCAGCCAGCCGGGATTCCCCAGATGAAGGCCGGGGCCTTCCCCGGCGCCTGCTCGAGCACGATGCCCCGGCCGTGAACGAGATCCGCCGGGTCCTGGTTCCCAGGGGAGGTGAAGACCACGAACCCGACCGCCCTCGCCCAGTCGACGACCTCGGGCAGGAAGTAGCTGGCCTGGATGGCGAAGGTGTCGGTCGACGGGGGCAACTCGACCGGGACGAAGAGCATCGACCAGTCGGACGTCTGGTACCAGGAGGATCGACCGTGGACGGCGGCCACCCCCTGCCCCCCGAGCGCCCCGTTTCGCTTCACGGAGTTGGCCGGAGGCGGGACGAGGCTGCTCGCCTGGACGAGCTCCCACTCAGGTCCGCTCACCACGACCGTTCCCGACCCCGCTGCGTCTCCCGAGGTCGCCGTGACGAACGTCGTCCCCGGGGCGCGCCCCGTCACCCTCCCGGTCGCGTCGACGGCGGCGACCGATTCGTCGGCCGAGGTCCAGGTGACCGGCAGGCCTGCTGCAGCCGCCCCCGATCCGTCCCGGAGCAAGGCCCGCAATGGGATCGAGGACCCCACCGCCACGACGGGCTCGGGCACCTCGACCGCCACCGTCACCGCGGCCGGCGCCGCGCCGGTCCGGCGCTGGATGGTCCACGCCGCCGTCCCGGCGATCGCGAGGAGGATCAGCGCGACCGGGACCGCGATGCGCAGGATCCCTCGCCGTCCCGCGGGCTGGCCAGGTGCCGTTGCTGCACCGATCTCCTGCAGGGCCGCGAGCACCTCCGAGGCGGACGAGGGGCGCCGGCCGGGGTCGGCGGCGAGCATCCGGGAGACCAGCCCCGCGAGGCCCGGCAGGCCGGGGACTTCCAGCGACAGGGCTCCGTCCGGGGCGTCGGGCCGTCGCCCGGTGAGCATCAGGTACGTGATGACCCCGAGTCCGAAGACGTCGGAGCGCTCGTCCTCCGGCCGGCCCTGGACCCGCTCCGGGGACATGTATCCTGGCGTTCCCCCGTGTGGCGTGCTCCGTCCGAGCACCTGTGCGATGCCCAGGTCGAGGATCTTCACCTGGCCGTCCTCGCACAGGAACACGTTTCCCGGCGTGAGGTCCCGGTGCACGACGCCCCGGGCGTGGGCGTGGGCCAGGCCCCGGGCGACCTCGGTGGAGATACGCAGGGCCTCGCGGGGAGGGAGCGCATCGCCGCGCAGCCGGCGGGAGAGCGGCTCCCCCTTCAGCAGCTCCATCACCAGGTAAGGTCCGGCCTCGCACCGTCCGACGTCGAAGAGGGTGACGATGTTCGCGTGCGAGAGGTGGGCCGCGGTCTCCGCCTCGGCCAGCGCGCGCTCGTCCGCGGTGCCCGGGGTGGAGCTGCGAATGGCCTTGAAGGCCACCTTTCGCTTGAGCTCGACGTCGCGCGCCTCCCAGACGAAGCCGAAGCCCCCCCGGCCGATCTCGCGGATCAGGTCGAACCGGCCGATCCGGGCTCCGGGCTGCAGGGCGCCATCCCAGGGCGTCTGTGGGCCGTCGCCGCTCGCGAGCACCTCCCGCAGGAGTCCCGTGATCGTTCCCTCGGTGGGTGTCGGGGGCCTCCGGGTGGGGGCTTCGCGGTGTGCCATGGGCCTCGGGTTCGGGGAGTCGTCCCGAGTGTACCCGTGCCAGGGACGTGGGCCTCCCCTCCGGCCCAGAATTCGTCAGCCAGCCAGCGCCGCCGGCGCCTTTCCGTTCCGCGGAGAGCGCTCGATCATGCCGTCGAGCCGCTCCACCAGGTCCCTCGAGTACGGCCCCAGGTGGACGTAGAGCGCGGCGAACGACATCACGATCTTGAGCGCGGCCGGATTGTGCAAGGCGGTGTCGGCGAGCGTCCTCCACCACTCGATCCGCACCTCGGGGTCGCGTACTCCCATTCGCCAGGCCATCCTTCCGAAGCCTCGCAGGTCGCGGAGCACGTGGCGCAGCGGCGGCCGGATCGAGTGGGCCGAGCGGTCGAGCAGGCGCGCGGCGCGACGGGCTCGCCCGAAGTAGGCGGCTGGAGCGTAGATCTCCCTGAGCACCTCCTGGTAGTCGGCGAGCACGGCGGCGCGGGGGCGGCGGCCGGTGAAGTTGAGTCCGGAGGTGCACTGATCGGCGTCCCCGGCGAGCACCTCGAAGGGCTTCTCCTCCAGCCGCCCCTCGGCCTGGAGCCGCCTGGCGAGGCGGGTCCCGGGCAAGGCGTAGAGCAGCCCGACCATGCAGACCGGGATGCTGGCCGCCTCGATGCAGGCGATCATCTCCCGGGCCACGGTCTCGGGCTCGGCGTCGAAGCCCACGATGAAGCCCGCGTTCACGAAGATGCCGGCCCGGTGGATCTTCCTGACGCTCTCCACGATGTCGCTGCGGGTGTTGTGCTTCTTGTTGGCCTGGAGCAGCGAGGCCGCGTGCGGGGTCTCGATCCCCACGAAGACGGCGAAGAAGTTGGCCTCCCGCATGAGGCGGAGCAGCTCGTCGTCCTCGGCCAGGTCCAGGCTGGCCTCGGTGCTGAACTCGAAGGGGCGGCCGCGCCCGTCGAGCCACCTCCGGAGGTCCCGGAGGAAGGGCTTCAGCGCCTTGCGGTTGCCGATGAGGTTGTCGTCCACGAAGTCGACGTGGCCGCGGTAGCCGACGGCCCGGAGCGCGTCGAGCTCCCGCAGCACCTGCTCCGTGGTCTTGGCGCGCGGCACGCGCCCGTTCAGGTCGATGACGTTGCAGAACTCGCAGTCGAAGGGGCAGCCACGCGAGTACTGGACCCCGACGTGGAGGTAGTGGTCCAGCTTGAGCAGGTCGAAGCGGGGAACCGGGGAGCGGGTGACGTCCGGGAAGCGGCCGGCCTCGAAGACCCCCTTCCCGGCGCCGGCCTCGAAGGCGGCCACGAAGTCGGCCATGATCTCCTCCGCCTCCCCGAGCACGAGGAAGTCGGCAGCCGCATAGGCCTCGGGGGAGCAGGTGGCGTCGGGGCCTCCGACCACGACCGGCTGGCCGAGCGCGTGCGCCATCTCGACGATCCGGAGCGTGTCGGGCTGCTGCGGCAGCATCCCGCCCGTCATCACCACGTCGGCCCAGGCCAGGTCCTCCTCCCGGAGCTCCTCGGTGTTCCGGTTCACGAGCCGCACCGACCAGGCGTCCGGGAGGAGCGCGGCGACGGTGATGAGCCCGAGCGGCGCCGCCGAGTAGCGCGCCCCCATCAGCTCGCAGGTCGCCTGGTAGTTCCAGAACGAGGTTCCCTCGAACTTCGGGTAGACGAGCAGTGCATTCCGGCGCGTGGCCTGGGGCAAGGATTCCTCGGGACTGGGGGGAAGGGCGCACCAGACCCCATCGCCCCCCCGATGGCAAGCGAAGGGGCCAAGGGTGCGCAGGTGTGGCCGCATTCATCACCTCCGCAAGCGAGCGGACCTTCAAGGGGCGTAGCCGTGCACCGGCCGTCAGGTACGCTCCTCCTTCACCATCGGAAAGGGTCGACACCATGAGCCGATTCACCCTGCTGCTCGCCGTTGCGCTGGGCCTGGCCGCTTGCGGAGGCTCGGACAGCCCCTCGGTCACCCAGGTCACCGTCACCGTCCGGCAGGGAGGCGCGGTGCTCCCGAACGCCCCGGTCGTCATGTCGGCGGGGATCGACGACACCCTGATTCCTCCGGTCCCGACCGGCATCCCCAACCTGGAGCAGTTCACCAACGCATCCGGACAGACGGTATTCACCGTGCCGGCCTCGACGACGACGGGCTCGCTCTGCTTCTCGTCGGCCCTGTCGATCTCCGGGGGCAGCAGCTTCACCGACGCCTGCGCCACGCTGAACGCGCTCTCGGCGACGGTCCTGCTCGAGCACTTCTAGCGGATCAATCTCCCCGCCGTTCCAGCTCGTCGAGGATGCGCCCGAGGTCCTCGTCCGACGAGGGGATCTCGAGCACGCCTTCCCGGGACTCGCTCGCCGCCGGAGCCGGGCCCGCGGGGGAACGCCGTCCCGCCGGCATCGCCGGCCGGGCCCGCTCGACCCGCTCGCGCCCTTCCCCGTCCCGCGCCGCCGGGTCCGGCGCGGGCACGTGCCAGTCGGTCCGCCGCTCCAGCCATTCGCGGTAGCGGGCGAAGGTCCAGCACCCCTCGGCGGCGCCGGTCTCCAGCGCGGTGGGGATCTTGAAGAACTGGCCCTGCCGCACCATCGCCTTCACGGCCTGGCTGCCCATGAGCACCTCGCACTCGGGGGCGCGGAGGTTCCGCTCCGGGAACCAGCGCAGCCGCTGGCAGACCACCCCGACCAGGCAATCGGCGAGCTGCGTCGCGATGCCGGCCTGGATCTCCGAGGGGAAGGCTCCGACGATCCGCTGGAGCGCCTCCGCCGTCGACGAGGAGTGGACGGTGGTGAGCACCAGGTGGCCGGTCTCGGCCGCCGCCAGCGTGAGCCGCATGGTCTCGGCGTCGCGGAGCTCCCCGACGACCAGCACGTCGGGGTCTTCCCGCATGGCGTCGTAGAGCCCCTGCTCGAAGCTGGGGGTGTCGCGCCCGACCTCGCGCTGCCGGATGAAGGACTGCCGGGGCAGGAGCACGTACTCGATGGGCGACTCGAGGGTCACGATGTGGCGCGCCTCGCGGAGGTTGACCTCCTGCACCAGCGCGGCGAGCGTGCTCGACTTCCCCGACCCGGTGGGCCCGCTCACGATCACCAGGCCATGGTGCGGCTCGACGAGGCGCGCCAGGTCGGCCCGGATGTTGAGCCGCTCCAGCGTCGCCTGGGTGGTGGGCAGGAACCGGATGGCGAGCCCCACCCCGCGGGCCGTGCAGAGCGCGTTCACGCGGCAGCGCACGCCGGCGATGTTCCGCGCCACGTCGGCGCTGCGCCGCTCCAGGAACTCGGGCCAGCGCTCCTCGCCCACGACCTCCCGGGCCGCCGCCAGCAGCTCCCGCGCGGCCAGGGGCGCGCCCATGGCCTGCAGGCGGCCCCGGACCCGCGCGCTGGGGGGCAGGCCCGCCTCGAGGTGGAGATCGCTCGCGCCGGCCTCGCGCGCGGCGGAGACGAGTGCCGGGAGATCCATCATCCGGGACTCTCCGGCGGGGGGTCGCGATCGATGAAGCGTCCGTCCTGCCGCGGCCGGAAGAGGATGCTGGCCAGCCTTTCCATGCCCATCGTCCGGCCCAGCTCCCGGAGGGCGAAGAAGGGCACGAAGGCAACCAGGATGAGCTGGAGCCGGGCGACCACCTCGAGACCGTGCCCGCCCGACAGCTGGAACTCGCCGGCGACGGATCGGCCGTGGACGAGCGCCGCCGCCACGTGCTCGGCGGCGACCAGCGCGGCGGCGAGGAGCGCGAAGGCCATCGACTTCCAGAACGTGGTGAGGATGATCGGCCGGTCGTCGAAGCGGCTTCCCAGGTGGACGGCCTGCCCGAGGAGGACCACCTTGGCGAGGACCATGGCCTGGACCAGCGCCCAGCCGTACTCGTAGTAGGGGATGTCGTACTCGGCGAGGATGAGCTTCCGGTAGGTGGTGAGCGACAGGAGGAGGAACGCGAAGTAGGCGGCGATGACCGCGTACTCCTTCATCTCGCTCTCGATTCGCTTCTCGATCCGCTTCAGCTTCTTCGGGTCGGCGGGCATGGTCGGGTCAGGCGAGGCTACCACCGAAGGGTCCGCCGGCGATCGCGATCACCCGGGCTCCACCGTCACCGGAACCCCGCTGAAGTCGGCGTTCCCGGAGAGCGCGTCGACCCGCCCGTCGTCTGCGAGGTCGTTGAAGCTCGCTCGGCCCCACCCGTGCGGCAGGCAGACGACCCCTCGCCCGACCTCCTCGGTCACCGCCACCGGGACCCGGATCTCCCCGACACGCGACCGGACCCGCGCGTCGACGCCCTGCGCCAGCCCGCGCGCGGCTGCGTCCTCCGGGTGGACCATCAGGGTGCAGGCCACCGGCCCCTTCCCAAGCCGCGCGACGTTGTGCATCCAGGAGTTGTTGGAGCGGACCTGCCGCCGGCCGATGAGCAGCAGCTCCCCGCTGGGCGGAGGGGCGAGGGCGTCGAGGTCGGCGTCGAGCCGGGCCAGATCCTCCTCGAAGACCTGGGGCACGAGCCGGATGCGCCGGTCGGGCGTGAAGAGCCGCCCCGGCAGGCGGGGCTGGAGGGGACCGAGGTCGAGGCCGTGGGGCGCCCGCTCCAGCGTGCCGATCGACAGGGGGTGCGGGCCGAAACGGAGCAGCAGGCCGAGGATGCGACGGGGGCCGAGGGCCCTGGCCACCCGGAGCGTCGCGCCGAGGTTCCGCCTCCGCGCTCCCCCTCCCCGGGCTCGCAGCGCGAGCGCCAGGCCGAGCAGGATGTCCCAGTCGTCCCGCACGCCGGGGGGCGGCGCCACGGCCGCCTTCACGTAGCGGGCGACGTTGCGCACGGCCACGGTGTTGAACACCAGGTCGTAGTGGTCGCGCTCCAGCCCGAAGGTGGGCGGCAGGATCAGGTGGGCGTGGCGGGTGGTCTCGTTCCGGTAGAGGTCGATGGCCACCTGGAACTCGAGGCCGGCCAGGGCGCGGTCGAGCCGGCGTCCGTTCGGTGCCGAGAGCACGGGGTTCCCGGCGAAGGTGAGGAGGCCGCGGATCTGGCCGTCGCCTGGCGTCTCGATCTCCTCGGCCAGCGTCGCGACCGGGAGCTCCCCGCCGAACTCGGGCAGCCCGCGCACCCGGCTGCGGAAACGCCCGAAGCTGCCCAGCGAGCCCAGCCGGGCGTTGAGCGCGACGACGTCGGCCGCCGGCGTGGTGAACATGGCGCCGCCGGCCCGGTCGAGGTTTCCGCTGACGACGTTCAGCGCGTTGACCAGCCAGGAGGCGATCCCGCCGAACTCCTGCGTGGAGACCCCGACCCGCCCGTAGCACGCGGCGGTGGGCGACGCCGCGAACTCCCGGGCCAGGGAGCGGATCGCGGCGGGCGCGACGCCGGCGCGCGGCGCCACCCGCTCCGGGGCGTAGCGCGCGGCGATCCCCCGGAGGCGTTCGAGACCATCCGTGAAATCGGCGAGCCGCCCGGGGCGCTCCAGCCCCTCGGCGAAGACGACGTGGAGCATCCCCAGGAGGAGCGCGGCGTCGCCTCCGGGTCGCACCGCCAGGTGCCGGTCGGCGATCGCGGCGGTCTCGGTCCTTCGCGGGTCCACCACCACGAGCCGGCCTCCCCGGGCCCGCAGCGCCGAGAGGCGGTGGGCGATCCCCGGGGCCGTCATGAGGCTGCCGTTCGAGGCGATGGGGTTCGCGCCCAGCACCAGGAGGAACGCGGTCCGGTCCACGTCCGGCACCGGGAACAGGAGCTGGTGCCCGAACATCTCGAGCGCGGCCAGCATCTGCGGAAGCTGGTCCACCGAGGTGGCCGAGAAGCGGGAACGCCCTCCCAGCGCCCTGGAGAGGAGCGGGATCCCCAGGATGGCTCCGTGGCCGTGCACGGTGGGGTTGCCCGCGTACAGCCCCACCGCGTCGCGGCCGTGACGGCGCTGGATGTCGGTGATCCGCCCGGCCGCCTCGGCGAGCGCATCGTCCCAGGAGACCGGCTCCCAGCGATCCCCCACCCGGCGCATGGGCTCCCGGATCCGGTCGGGGTGGGCCATCACGTCGGGGATGGCGGCGGCCTTGGGGCAGACGTGGCCGCGGCTGAAGGGGTCGTCCCCGTCGCCCCGGATTCCCGTGACCCGGCCTCCCTCGAGCTGCACGGTGATGCCGCAGGTCGCCTCGCACAGCATGCAGGTGTGGAGGCGGGCCTCGGGCATGGCCCCGTTCCTAGCGGGCGATGGCTTCCAGCGCCCGGCGGATCGGATCCGGGATCTCCACCGGACCCGACGCGCCCCGGTCCACGAAGACGTGGACGATCGTCCCGGCGGCGCAGGCGGCGTCGCTTCCGGCGGAGAAGAGTCCCACCCCGTACCGCACCGAGCTCCGCCCGATCCGATTCACCCGCAGTCCAACCTCGAGGTCGTCGGGGTAGGCCACCGGGCGGAAGAAGTCGCAGGCCGAGCTGACCACGTAGCCCACCACCTTGCCGGCGTGGATGTCGAGCCGCCCGGCCTCGATGAGGTACCGGTTCACGACGGTGTCGAAGTACGAGTAGTAGTGCGCGTTGTTGACGTGGCCGTAGACGTCGTTGTCCATCCAGCGCGGAGTGACCGGCCGGAACCAGGCGTAGTCCGCGCGTCGGGGTGCGACCTTCTCCGCCATTGCCGACATTCATAGCGCACCCGGAGCGGTCAGTCTCGCCCGGCCCGGTCCCTCACCAGGAACGAGCACGCCGCCCCGAGGGCCGCGGCTCCCGCCAGGATCGCGATCCCCCGCGACCAGGCTCCGGCGAGGGTCCCGGCGCTCCGCCCCAGGTCGAGCTGCCACCCGATGATCGGCTGGAGGAGCCCGGTGCCCAGGAAGACCCCGACGTTCACGACCGAGGTGGCCATCCCGGAGTGCTCGGGCCGGTTCACCTCCTTCGCTACCACCCAGGTGAGGGCGAAGCCGGAGACGAGCACCCCCATCCCGGCGAACCAGGCCAGGGTGGCGGCCACCGGCCACCGGGCGTCCAGGATCCAGGGCGCCCAGCTGAGTGCGTAGAGGAGGGTGTAGACCCGCATCACGCCCCGGCGGTTCCCCAGCCGGTCGGAGATCGCGCCGACGAGCAGGGCCCCCACGGCCACCCCGAGCAGGAGGGCGCTGGCGTGCTGGGCCGCCGTGACCTGCCGCATCCCGTGGACCTCCACGAGGTACGGGACGGCCCAGAGCCCCGCGAAGGCCAGGAAGCTGCCCCCGACGCCGACGTTCACGAAGAACCCCGGCCAGGTGGCGGGATTGGCCAGCACCTGGCGGAGCGCCCGGGTCCAGCGCTGGGGAGGTCCGGCTCCGCGGCTCGCGGGGTTCACCGAGGGGAAACCACCATCCTCCGGCCGATCCCGAACGAGGGCCCAGGAGGCGACGCCGATCGCCGCCGACAGCGCCGCCAGCGCCACGAACACGGCCCGCCACGAGACCCAGGTGACCGCCCAGGCCAGCGGCGCCCCGGCCAGCACCGCGCCCAGGTTGCCCGCGAACATGGTGGCGCCGTTCAGCGTGGCGAACCGGTTCGACGGGAACCAGACCGCGTTGACCTTGAGCACGGCGATGAAGGCGACCGACACCCCGGCCCCGACCAGGGTTCGCCCGGCGGCCGCGACCTCCCAGGTGGGGGCGAGGGCGAAGCCCAGGGAGCCGGCCGCGGCGACGAGCGAGCCGGCGCTGAGCAGCCGGCGTGGACCGACGGTGTCGGCCAGGACGCCGACCGGGATCTGCAGGACGGTGTAGACGTAGAAGTAGGTCGCGGCCAGCGCGCCCAGGACGGCGCGCGGGATGTCGAAGGCGAGGGTCAGCTCGCCGGCGATGCTGCCCGGAGCGGTGCGGTGGAAGAAGGAGAGGACGTAGCTCCCCAGCACCACTCCCAGGATCAGCCGGCGCGTCCTGAGGAAGCGGCGATCCGGGGGTGCGATCGCCTACCCCTCGCGCCGCTTCTTGCGCAGGCTCACCGTCTCGCCGCCCAGTCCCCAGTTGTCGGCGTCGACCTCGTCGATGATCACCACGGTGGTGGCCGGGTTCTTCTTCAGGATGTCATTGAGAAGATTCGTGACGCCCCGGATGAGCGCCGCCTTCTGCTGCCTGGTCGCCTTCTCGCGAACGAAGCGGATGTTGACGTACGGCACGATGCCTCCTCGGCAAGGGTTGGCCCGGCCTCGGACCGGGAGCTTGCGGGCCGCAGTGTCGGCACTCCTCGAGGGAAAGGCAACCTCGTCCTCGGCCCCGGCGCTTCCCCTTCGCCGCCCGGCGGCGCGATAATGCGCGCCCGCCATGAAGATCGCGATCCAGCTCGTCGAGGTGCTCGCGGTCTTCGTCGTCATCTTCTACCTGTACTGCCGCTCCCCTGCCTTCCGGCCGCTCATGCCGGACTGGCCCCAGCCCCGCGGCAAGGTGCGCCTGTACCTGGTCTTCTCGGGCATCGCCATCCTGGGCAACTACCTCGGGGTCCCCGTGGTCGAGGGCCAGGCCATCGTGAACGCCCGGGCGGTGGGCGCCGTGCTCGCCGGCCTGCTGGGCGGGCCGGTCCTGGGAATCCTGGTGGGCGTGACCGCCGGAGTGCACCGCGTCACCGCGCTGGGTGGCGCAGCCGCGCTGGCCGGAGCGGTCGCGACCACGCTGGAGGGCGGCCTGGGCGGGCTCGTGCACCTCGCGCTGAAGCGGAAGCCCGAGCTGCTGATGACGCCGCGGGTGGCCTTCGGCACCACCTTCGTCGGCGAGATCGTCCACATGGGGATCGTGCTCCTCCTCACCGACCCCTTCTCCCGGGCGGTCGCGGTGGTGGAGGCCATCGCCCCGGCCATGATCCTCATGAACCCGATAGGCGCGGCCCTCTTCATGACCGTCCTGGCCGAGCGGCAGCGCGAGGAGGACCGCGTGGCGGCAGCCTCGTCGGAGCGCGCCCTCAAGGTGGCCGAGCGCTCCCTCGAGCTCATGGCCCGCGGCTTCCGCCCGGCCGTGGCGACCGACCTGGCCACCATCGTGAAGGAGGAGACCGGCGTGGGAGCGGTGGGCGTCACCGACACCGAGCGCATCCTCGGCTGGGCCGGCCTGGGAGCCGACCACCATCGGCCCGGAAGGCCCATCGCCTCGCCGTACACGAAGCACGCCATCGCAACCAACTCCGTGGTCTTCGCCGACGGCATCCGGCAGGCCTACGACTGCACCGTCTCCTCCTCCTGCCCGCTCAGCTCGGTGCTCATCACTCCGCTCCAGGTCGACGGGACCGTGGTGGGCACGGTGCAGCTCTTCGAGCCGCGCGGGCGCCGCTTCCTCAACATGAACAAGTCGCTGGGCGAGGGGCTCGGCGCCCTGCTCTCCAGCCAGCTCCTGATATCCAGGTACCAGGAGCAGAAGAGCCTGCTCGTCCTCTCCGAGCTGAAGCTGGCGCGCGCCCAGGTCAACCCGCACTTCCTGTTCAACGCGCTCAACACCATCATCGCCATCCTGCGGCGCGACGCCGATCGATCGCGCGAGCTGCTCATCCACCTCTCCAACTTCTTCCGGAAGAACCTCAAGCGCTCCAGCGACGTCTCCACGCTGGCCGAGGAGATGGAGCACGTGGGCGCGTACCTGGAAATAGAGAAGGCCCGCTTCGAGGGGCGGATCGTCGTCCAGACCGACGTCGACCCGGCGCTGGTGCGGCTCACCCTCCCCACCTTCACCCTCCAGCCCATCGTCGAGAACGCCTTCAAGCACGGGCTCTCGGGCATGCTGGGGGAGGGGCGCGTCTCCATCCGGGCCCGGCGGGACGACGGCGCCGTGCTGGTGGAGGTGGAGGACAACGCCGGCTCGTGGACCGCGCCGACCGACGGCGCCGGGCTGGGCATGCAGATCGTCGACAAGCGCGTGAAGAACCTGTACGGCAAGGACTTCGGGCTCTCCGTGGAGTGCAACCCTCACGAGTTCACGCGCGTGACCCTCCGCCTCCCCGCCGAAGGGAGCCCTCCCGCATGATGCGAGCGCTCATCGTGGACGACGAGGTGCACGCCCGGGAGGAGCTCGGCTCGCTCCTCCGCCAGACCGGCGCGTTCACCATCGTGGGCAGCTGCGCCGACGCGGTGAGCGCCCTGCAGGCGATCCGCGCCGGGCGGCCCGACGTGCTCTTCCTCGACATCCAGATGCCGGCCATCTCCGGTTTCGAGCTGCTCTCGATGATCGACGACGCCGAGATACCCCGGGTGGTCTTCGTCACCGCCCACGACGAGCACGCGCTCCGGGCCTTCGAGGAGAACGCGGTCGACTACCTCCTCAAGCCCGTCTCCCTCGACCGGCTGGTCCGGACCGTGGAGCGGCTGCGGCTGGCGCCGGCCGATCCCGGGGTCGCCGCGCAGCTGCGCACGGCCATCCACCGGATCCCCTGCCAGGCCGGGCGCGCCATCAAGCTGGTCGACGCCGAGGAGATCGAGTTCGCCCGCTCCAGCGAGGCCGGTGTCTACGTGATCTGCCCCAGGGGGGAGTTCTTCACCGAGCTCACCCTCCGCGTGCTCGAGGAGCGGGCCGGGCTGGTCCGCTGCCACAAGCAGTACCTGGTGCGCCTGGACCGGGTCGAGGAGGTCCGCCTCGACGAGGGCACGGCGACGCTCCGGACCCGTTCGGGAAGGGACGTCCCGGTGAGCCGCCGCCTGCTCCCGGAGATACGGGAGCGGCTGGGAATCTGATGGCGCCGGTCACCGGCCGGTTCGCGCCGATCATCCGTCCCTGGCGACCGATCACCCAGGATGTCCCCCGGAGGCAGGTGCGCCTGTGGCACACCGGAAGCCTCCCGGAGGAGCAAGCCCATGGTCTGGACCCAGGTCTACGCACCCGTAGCGAACAGCATCTTCATCTCGGCGCTGGTGGCGGCCATCCCCATCATCCTGCTGCTCGGGGCGCTGGCCTTCTTCCACATCAAGGCCCACTGGGCCGCCGTCCTCGGCCTGGTCTCGGCCTGGATGGTCGCGGTGTTCGTCTACGGGATGCCCGCGGGCATGGCCTCGATGTCGGCCGTGAACGGGGCGCTCTTCGGCCTGCTCCCCATCGGCTGGATCATCCTGAACGCCATCTTCGTCTACGACATCACCGTCAAGACCGGGAAGTTCGAGGTGGTGAAGGACACCATCGCGGGCATCGCCGCCGACCGGCGCATCCAGGTGCTCCTCATCGGCTTCGCCTTCGGCGCCTTCATCGAGGGCGCGGCGGGCTTCGGCACTCCGGTCGCCATCTCCGCCGCCATGCTCATCGGCCTGGGCTTCAAGCCGCTCGCCGCCGCCGGGCTCGCGCTCATCGGAAACACCGCCCCGGTGGCCTACGGAGCGCTCGGCACCCCGATCATCACGCTCGCCAAGGTGACCGGCCTCAACGAGATGGCCCTCTCGTCCATGGTCGGACGCCAGTTGCCCTTCTTCTCGGTCATCGTGCCGTTCTGGCTGGTCTGGGCCATGGCCGGCTTCAAGGGCATGATCGAGGTGTGGCCGGCCTGCCTCGTCGCCGGCCTCTTCTTCGCCGTCCCGCAGTTCGTGGTCTCCAACTTCTTCGGTCCCTCCCTCGTCGACATCGTCGCCGCCATCGTCTCCATCGGCGCCATGTACGTCCTCCTGAAGTTCTGGCAGCCGAAGAAGATCTGGCGCTTCGAGGAGGAGCGGGAGACCGCCCACGCCGTCGTCAAGAGGCACTCCGGCGGCGAGGCCTTCATGGCCTGGATGCCCTGGATCGTGCTCACCGTGCTGGTCTTCATCTGGGGCCTCCCCTCCGTGAAGACCTGGCTGAACGGCATCTTCGCACCTTCCTTCGAGATGTCCGGGCTGCACAACCTGGTGCAGAAGGTCCCGCCGGTCGCGAAGAAGCCCTCCGTGGAGGCCGCCAAGTACACCTTCAACCTGCTCTCGGCTACCGGCACCGGCCTCCTCCTCGCCGGCCTCATCTCGGGCCTCTGGCTCAAGGTGGGCCTGGGCGACCTGGTGAAGACCTACCTGGGCACCCTCCACCGCATCCGCTTCTCCCTCATGACCATCGCGGCGATGCTGGCGCTGGGCTACGTGACCAAGTTCTCCGGCTCCGACTCGACGATGGGCCTCGCCTTCGCCTCCACCGGAGCGCTCTTCCCGTTCTTCTCGCCCATGCTGGGCTGGCTGGGCGTGGCGCTGACGGGCTCGGACACCTCCTCCAACGTGCTCTTCGGAAACCTGCAGGTGGTCTCGGCCGAGAAGCTCGGCATGTCGCCCATCCTGGCGGCCGCCTCCAACAGCTCGGGCGGCGTCATGGGCAAGATGATCGACGCCCAGTCGATCGTGGTCGCCGCCGTGGCCACCGGGGAGCACGGCAAGGAGGGCGAGATCCTCCGCTACGTCTTCTGGCACAGTCTCGTGCTGGCCGGACTCGTGGGCGTGCTGGTCTTCCTCCAGCACAACTACATGCAGTGGATGATCCCCCACTAGGACCCCGGGGGCGCCGTGTTCGAAACGTTCCGGACGAGGGCGCAGGCAGTCAGTGCAGAGGTCCACCGGGCTCCCGCCGGAGCCCGGGCCCTGGACCTCGTCCTCGCGGTGCTCGACCGCGAGGGCGTGGGGGATGCGCCGGGCGAGCGTGCCGTGTGGTGCGAGGGGCCCATCCTGGGATCCCACCTCGACCGCGACGCGCTCGTCCGTCGCTTCCCCGGACTCTCCTTCGACGTGACCCGTGAGCGGGCGACCGGGAGCCGCGTCGGCATCTCCGAGTTCGACTGGGCGCTCGCCGCCACCGGCACCATCGCCCAGGACGCGACCGACCCCCGGCTCCGGCTGGCCTCCATGCTCCCCGAGGTCCACGTCGCCCTGTTCCGGACCTCCCGCCTGCTCCCCGACCTGGACGCCCTCCTCGCGCAGGTCGATCCGGGCAAGGCCCGCTACCTGGCCTGCGTCACCGGACCCAGCCGCACCGCCGACATCGAGCGCGTCCTCACCATCGGCGTTCACGGCCCCCGGAGCCTCGTGGTGATCGCCGTGGACGGCGAGAACGGAGCCGCGTGATGGCAGCCCAGGATCTGAAGCAGCGGGTCTCCGACGCGCTCGAGAACGGGTCGCTGGCCGGCGCGCTTGGCCGATTCAACGAGGCCTACGTCGCCTCCCGGGCCCGGGCCTACGAGGGCATCGACTTCGAGGCGCTGCGGGACCAGCTGGTGGAGCTGAAGGGGCGCGCCGCCTCCCACCTGGACGAGCTGGCCGGGCAGTTCGAGCAGAGGGCCACCCAGGCCGGCGCGACGGTCTTCCGCACCTCCGACCCCGCCGAGGTGAAGCGGTACCTGGCCCGCCTCTGCAAGGAGAACGGGGTCCGGCTCGTCGCCAAGTCGAAGTCGATGGCCACCGAGGAGATGCACCTCAACGCCTTCCTGGAGGGCGAGGGGATCGAGGTGGCCGAGACCGATCTCGGCGAGTGGATCGTGCAGCTGGCCGGGCAGCGCCCCTCGCACATGGTGATGCCCGCCATCCACATGTCGAAGGAGCAGGTGGCCGGCATCTTCTCCCGCGAGGTGAAGGAGGAGCTCCAGGCCGACATCCCCTCGCTCGTGGCCGTGGCCCGGCGGGAGCTGCGGCAGAAGTTCCTCGCGGCCGACATGGGCATCACGGGCGCCAACGTGGCCGTGGCCGAGACCGGCACGCTGGTGGTGGTCACCAACGAGGGCAACGCGCGCCTCGTCTCCACCTTGCCCCGCATCCAGGTGGCGGTGGTGGGCGTGGAGAAGCTGGTGGAGCGGCTCGCCGACGTGGGGCCCATCCTGAAGGCCCTCCCCCGGAGCGCCACCGGGCAGCTCCTCACCAGCTACGTCTCCATGTTCACCGGCCCTGCTCCCGGGGCCGACGGGCAGCCGAAGCAGCTGCACGTCATCCTGGTCGACAACCAGCGCACGAGCATGGCCCGCGACCCGCGCTTCTCCCAGGCGCTCCGCTGCATCCGCTGCGCCTCCTGCGTGAACGTGTGCCCCGTCTACCGGCTCCTCGGGGGCCACGTCTTCGGCGGGGTCTACACGGGCGGCATCGGCGCCATCCTGGCGGCCTGGTTCGACGCGCTCAGGTCGTCGAAGGACATCCAGTCCCTCTGCATCCAGTGCGGCGCCTGCATCCCGGTCTGCCCCACGCGCATCGACATCCCGGAGATGATCGTGGAGTTGCGCCGGCGGCTGGCGCAGGAGGAGGGGCACCCCCTCGTCCAGAAGGCCGCTCTGCGGATGGTGAACGACCGCCGCGTCTTCCACGGCCTGCTCCGCGCCGCGTCCAGGGCCCAGAAGCCCTTCGCGAGGAAGGGGATGATCCGCCACCTGCCCTTCTTCCTCTCCGGGATGACCGAGCACCGCTCCCTCCCGGCCATCGCCGACGTGCCCTTCCGCGACCGCTTCCGCGAGATCGCGCAGCCTCCCGGTGCGAAGGACCGGGCGGCCTTCTACGCCGGCTGCCTGGTGGACTTCGCCTATCCCGGCATCGGCGAGTCCGTCGTGAAGGTGCTGAACACGGCGGGCGTCGAGGTGACGTTCCCCGAGGCGCAGACGTGCTGCGGCGCCCCGGCGCGCTACGCGGGCGCCTTCGACGTGGCGGCCCGCAACGCCAGGGACAACGTGAAGGCGCTGGAGGACCCGGACGTGCGCTGGATCGTCTCGGCCTGCCCGACCTGCACGGTCGCGCTCCGGCACGAGTTCGCGGCGACGCTCCAGGCCGAGGGGCACGCCGACTGGGTCGAGCGCGCAGGGGCCGTGGCCTCGAAGGTCCGGGACTTCTCCTCGCTCGTGAAGGATCTCGTCGACTCCGGCCGCCTCACCGTGGAGGCCGCCGCGGGGCTCCCCGCGGTCACGTACCACGACTCCTGCCACCTGAAGCGGAAGCTCATGGCCCACGAGCCGCCACGCCAGCTGCTGGGCGCAGCGGGGTTCGAGATCAAGGAGATGAAGGACAGCGACTCCTGCTGCGGGATGGGCGGGAGCTACTCGCTCAAGTTCCCGGAGATCTCGGCTCCGATCCTGGCACGCAAGCTCGAGAACGTGCGCGCCACCGGCGTGGACACCGTGGCCATGGACTGCCCGGGCTGCATGCTGCAGATCGGGGGCGGCCTGGACGTGGCCGGCTCGCCCACGCGCACCCGGCACGTCGCCGAGCTCCTGGCGGGGCGCGTCCGGCCGGTCTAGAGGGCTGCCTGCAGGCCCTGCTCCGGCGCCGGCACGAACGCCGCCGGCGACAGGTGCGGGGCATCCAGCCTCTCGCCGGCCGCGATCATCCCGAGGGTGAGTCCGAGGAGCCTCGCGGTCACCTCGGACGAGCCGCACACCCCCAGCTTCCGGTAGAGCCGCTTGCGGCGTGCCCGGATGGTCTCGGGCGAGACGTTGGCCGCCGACGCCGAGTCCTTGCAGGCAAATCCCTGGGCGATGCGGAGGACCTCGACCCGTTCGGACGGGGTCAACCGGGAGTCGGCGATGAGGCGGAACACGACGGGCTGCAGGATGTCGATGTCGATGTGGGCCATATGAGGTGGGTGTCACAGCAACCATCGTGCCGAATGGGGCCCCCCGTACGCCGGAAAAATCCGCGTGAAGTCCAGCGGTTTATGCACCCAGGCGAGGCCACCCGGTCGGGGACATGGGCGGGTGTACGTCGACCCTGGGTGCGATGATTCAGGTCATCTACCACCCCCTTTCAGCGCGGTTGCGCCGCCGAGCGGGCCTGCACTACCATTCGCGCCCCATTTGCGGCTACCCGAACCGGGTGCTCCGGCGGGCTCGAGAAAGAAGGCATCCGATGAGGTCGCTCGCCCGCGCCGCGGTTTCCGCGGTGGCACTGATGGTCCTGTCGTCGTGCACGGGCACCAAGATGGTCCAGACCTGGCGTGATCCCGGGTACGACGGGCAGGCGGTGAAGCGGGTCTTCATCGTCTGTGTCGGACCCACCGACGCGAACCGGGTGATCCTGGAGAACGCGATCGCCCAGGCACTCCTCGACCGGGGGTTCCTCTCAGCCACGGCCACCGGGGTCTTCGCCTACGCACCCCCCGACAAGGACAAGACCATCGCCTTCGTGCGGGAGAACGAGATCGACCTCGTCATCGTCCAGCGACTGATGAAGGAGACCGATCTCGCCTACCTCGCGCCCACCGTGGACTCCATGCCGGTGACCCCGAACTACGGCACCTGGTACAGCGCCTACGGCTATGGAGGGACGGCCTACACGCCCGGCTACATGGAGGAGGACACCCGGGTGAAGGCGGAGACCACCGTGTTCTCGGCCCACTCCCAGCCGGAGAAGCTGGTCTGGAGCAGCGCCTCCACCACCATGAACGTCCGGGACGCGAAGTCCGGTGCGAAGTCGCTCGCCGGGACCCTGGTGAAGAACCTCGTCGAGGCCGGCATCCTCGTGAAGTGACGGGATCACCGTGAGCCAGCGCATCCCCCTCTTCGCCCTCCTCCTGGCCGCGGCCCTCCCCCTCGGCTGCGGTGACGACGTCCCGTCCGCCGAGGGGAGCAGCTGCATCCGCGACGACGCCGCCCTTTGCGTGGATCTCGTCGCCGTCTCGAGCAACATCGTGGCCCAGGCCACCTGCCTGGAGGTCCTCGGCCCGGCCTCCTCCTTCGCCGCGGGGAGCGCCTGCTCCTCCGACCTGGGCGTGGGCCTCTGCGACGTGGTCGAGCCCGACGTGCGATTCTCCATCCAGTACTCGGCGCCGGTGTTCACGGAAGGGGACGCAACGGCCGACTGTGCCAGCCGGGGCGGCACGTATCACCCGCAGACGATCCCGGGCCAGGCACCTTGAGCGACCCGACGCCCCCGAGGCCGGATCCCGAGCGCCGCTGGCTCGAGGAGACCTACCAGCCGGACACTCCCCAGCTGACGGTCCGGGCGGTCGGGGTCGGGATGCTCATCGGCGCGGTGATGTGCCTCTCGAACCTGTACGTCTTCTTCAAGACCGGCTGGTCGATGGGCGTGACCATCACCGCGGCCATCCTGGCCTTCGCGCTCTTCCGCGGCCTCCAGGCCACCGGCCTGGTCCGCCGGCCGCTGACGGCGCTGGAGAACAACGCGCTCACCACCGTCAGCTCCGGAGCCGGCTACATGACCGGCGGCGGCAACATGGCGGCCTTCGGGGCGCTCATGATGGTCACCACGGTGCGGCCGGACTGGGTGCCCATGATCGGGTGGTTCGGCGCCATCGCCGCGCTCGGCGTCTTCACCGCCATCCCCATCAAGCGGCAGCTCATCAACCGCGAGGGTCTGGCATTCCCGACCGGCACGGCCACCGCCGAGACGCTCCGGGCCATCCACGGCGCCCCCGACGCCCGCGGCGGGGAGGGTTCGCGCCAGGCCACGGCCCTGGGGGTCTCCGCGCTGGCTGCCGCCGGGATGACCTGGCTGCGCTCCGGGAGGGTCTCCTGGATGCCGTGGAACCTGCCGGACTCCTTTGCACTGCCGGTCACGCTGGCCGGACGGGCGCTCAAGGACTGGACCTTCGTGCTGAAGACGGAGGTGGTGCTGGTGGGCGCGGGCGCCCTGGTGAGCTTCCGCACCGGCTGGTCGATGCTGCTCGGCGGGGTGCTCACCTATGCCGTGCTGGCACCGGCGCTGGTGGAGCGCGGCGTCGTCACGGTGGTCAGCTACAAGAACATCGTCGGCTGGACGGTCTGGCCCGGGGCGGCCATCCTGGTCGGGGCCGGCCTCACCTCGTTCGCCCTCGACTGGCGCAGCGTGGCCCGCTCCCTCTCCGGCCTCACCCGCCTCTTCTCGCCGCGGCGCGGCCAGGCCGAGGCCATCGACCCCATCGACGCCGTGGAGTGCCCAGGCTGGTGGTTCCCGGCCGGGTTCGTGGTCCTCGGGCCCGTGGTGGTGCTGCTCATGACCTGGCTCTTCCAGATTCCCTGGTGGGCGGGAGTCATCGCGGTGCCGCTGGCGGTGGTGATGGGGTTCGTCGCGGCGAGGGTCACCGGCGAGACCGACGTGACGCCCACCAAGGCGCTCGGTCCGGTGACGCAGCTCATCTACGGGGTGATCACTCCGGGGAACCTCTCCGGCAACATCATGAGCGCCAACGTGACCGGCGGCATCGGCCTTCACGCCGCCGACCTGCTCACCACGCTCAAGACCGGATGGCTCCTGGGCGCGAGCCCGCGGGTCCAGTTCTACGCACAGCTCTTCGGCGTGCTGGCCGGCGCCGCCATCGTGGTGCCGGCCTACTACCTGATCATCGGGCAGGACCCCGGCGCGCTCGGCTCGGAGGAGTGGCCGGCGCCGTCGTGCCTGGTCTGGGCCGGCGTGTCGCAGGCCTTCGCCGGAGGGATCGGCGGCCTGGGCACCCTGGCGCGGTCGGCCATCGCCGCGGGGCTGTTCCTCGGGATCGCGCTGGCGCTCCTCGAGAAGCTGGCGCCGAAGCGTCTCCAGCACCTCGTCCCGTCGCCGTCGGGCCTCGGCATCGCCATGGTGATCCCGGCCAGCAACGCCGTGGCCATGTTCCTCGGAGCGCTGATGGCCTGGGGCTGGCGGAAGTGGAGGCGGGCCTCCGCCGACCGCTTCGTCACCCCCATCGCCTCGGGGCTGATCGCGGGGGAAAGCCTGATGGGGGTGGTGATCGCGCTCCTCGTCGCCTTCAAGGTGATCGCGCGCTGAGGGCCTGGGCGGGGTATATGGGGCCGATGCCTGGCGAGCGCGACTGGAGGACCCCGGCCATGGTGCTGGGTGCGGGGGCGGTGCTCCTCGCCGTGTCCCTCGGGACCCGGCACACCTTCGGGCTCTTCCTGGCGCCGATGTCGGAGGGCAACGGCTGGACCCGGGAGGTGTTCGGGTTCGCCATCGCCCTCCAGAACCTGATCTGGGGCGTGGCCCAGCCCTTCGCCGGCCGGTTCGCCGACCGGTACGGCACCGGCCGGGTGATCCTGGGCGGAACCGTCCTCTACGTGGCGGGCCTGCTCGTCATGGCCTTCTCCCGTACCCCCACGGTCCTGGCTCTCTCGGCCGGCCTGCTCGTCGGGGTCGGGCTCTCCGGGGTCAGCTTCCCGGTGGTCTTCGGCGCCATCCTCCGGAAGACGCCGCTGGCCCGGAGGAGCGTCGCCATGGGCGTCGCCATGTCGGTGGGGTCTCTCGGCCAGTTCGTCATGTTGCCCGTCGCGCTGAACGCCATCCAGTCGCTGGGCTGGGCCACCACGCTCCTCGCCCTCGCGGCGCTCGGGACGATCATGGTGCCGCTCGCGGTCCCGCTCTCCGAGTCCAGAGCCTCGACGCCGCGGCCGCCCCCCATGCCGCTGCGAGCGGTGCTCGGCGAGGCGCTCGCCGTCCCCGGCTTCTGGCTCCTCTGCTTCGGGTTCTTCGTGTGCGGGTTCCACGTGGTGTTCATCGCCACCCACCTGCCCGCCTACCTCACCGATCGGGGCCTGGGCGCCTCCACCGGCGCCGCCGTCCTCGCCCTGGTGGGGCTCTTCAACATCGCCGGCACCTACGTCGCCGGCTTCCTCGGTGGGCGCAGGAGCAAGCCCGGACTCCTCGTGGCGCTCTACGGCACGCGTGCGCTCGTGCTCACGGCGTTCATCCTGGTCCCGCTGACCGAGGGATCGGCCTACGCCTTCGGGGCGGCCATGGGGCTCCTCTGGCTCTCCACGGTTCCCCTCACCAACGGGACGGTCGCGACCCTCTTCGGCGTGGAGAACCTGGCCCTGCTGGGTGGCATCGTGTTCTTCTTCCACCAGGTCGGCGCGTTCCTGGGCGGGTGGCTGGGCGGGCGCCTATACGTGGCGACCGGAAGCTACGACGTCGTCTGGTGGATGTCGGTCGCCCTCGCCGTCCTCGCCTCGCTCATCAACCTCCCGATCCGGGAGGTCCCGGTGGCCCGGCTGCGCGCCGGAGCCGAGGGCGCTGCGTGATCCGCTCGATGCTCGTGGCGTCCGGGGTCGGACTCATCGCGCTCCTGGCCCTCTGGGCGTTCGTCTCGTACCTGGATCCCGCCTTCACGGGCGAGGTGGCGACGCTGCTCTACTGCTACTGAAGGCGCCGGTCGGCGCCAGGAGGGCCCCCGAGCAGCTCGCGGGCGTTCTTCACCGCCTCGGCCGTCCCGGCCAGCGCCAGGACGTCGCCGGCCTTCAGCTGCTCGCCGGCGCTGGGAACCATCACCCCGCCCTCCGGCCGCCAGAGGGCGAGGACGGTGGCCCCAGTCCGGCCTCGAAGATCGAGCGAGGCCAGGCTCTTCCCGACGGAGCCCTGGCCACTCTCGAGCCGGACGGCCACCGGCTCGCCCAGCCCGGGGAGGACCTCTCGGAGGTGGTCCATGGCGTCCTCGTGGTGCTGCTCCGCCCCCCGGGCCTGGCGCGCCAGCGCCTCCACGATGACCTGGGCCCCCGCGCGGACGTGGCCTTGCAGGTTGGAGGCGCCGCGCCAGACGGCCACCCCGAGCGCGAGCAGCGGAAGCACGAGCACAGCGGCCCCGGCCCCGTCCGGGACGAATGGCTGCGTGGCCACCAGGACGGGCAGCCCCGTCAGGGCGACCGTCGCGAACTGCAGCGTGCCGACGAGGACGCGCCGGGGTGCCGCCGCGGGATCCACACCTCCCTCCATCCGGCCGGGCAGCGCCGATGCCGCGAGCACCTCGCCCATCCGCCGTCCGTTGGTCAGGACCCCGGCACAGAACGGCACCGCGAGCAGTGCCGCAGCTCCGGCGATCACCCATTTGCCCACGGACCGATCCACCCCGAGGAAGGCGTCGATCAGCCTGCCCCCATGCTCGAACTCGATGGAGGCCCCGATCACGATGGCCGCGATGACGACCGCATCGACCGCCAGGACCCGCGCGATCCGCCGGGCCTCGGCGGCCGTGGTGGCCCGGCGTGGGGATGTCCGGAGCCGCTCCAGCCAGCTCCCGTAGAGCGCGGCCACGGTCTGGAACGGGCGCGGGAGCTTCCGGTCGACCCAGGAGGCCACCGGGTCGGCCCCGCGGATGAGCCAGGGCGTCGTCAGCGTAGTGAGGGCGGAGACCGCCACGGCCACCGGGTAGATGAACTCCCGTGTGGCCCCGAGCGAGAGGCCGAGCGCGGCGATGATGAACGAGAACTCGCCGATCTGGGCCAGGCTCATGCCCGCCGCAACCGAGGTCCGCGTGCCCTGCCCGGTCACGAACGCGCCGAAGGTGACGCTGAGCACCTTCCCGACGATCACGAGCGCAGTGAAGGCCGCGATGGCGCCCCAGTGACGGACGATCATGGCCGGCTCGATGAGCATCCCGACCGAGACGAAGAAGATGGCCGCGAACATGTCGCGAACCGGCCGGACGAGGTGCTCGATGTACCGCTGCTCGCCGGACTCGGCGACCAGCGAGCCCGCGATGAAGGCCCCGAGCGCGACCGAGTAGCCGAACTCGAGGGCCAGCAGCGCGACGCCGAAGCAGAGGCCCAGCACCGCCACCAGCGTGGTCTCGGGCCGGCCGAGGCGCCGGATCCAGCGAGTCGCGCGGGGCACCACCAGCATTCCCACGGCCAGCAGCGCGGCCAGGAAGAGCGCCAGCCTGCCCGCCGTGATCGCCAGCTCGAATCCGGAGAGACCGCTTCCACGGGCGAACGCGGTGAGCAGCGCCATGAGGAGGATGGCGATGAGGTCCTCGACGATGAGGACCCCGACCACCAGCTCCCGGAGCTTTCCGCGGATGCCCAGCTCGTCGAACGCCTTGGCGATGATGGTGGTGCTGGAGATGGCGATGATCGCTCCGGCGAAGAGGCATTCCAGGACCGTCCACCCGAAGAGCCGTCCCGTGATGAACCCCAGGCAGAGCATGATGGTGCACTGGACCAGCGCCGTTACGCCCGCGACCGGACCGACCTCGGCGAGCTTGCGCAGGCTGAACTCGAGCCCCAGCGCGAACATGAGCAGGATGACGCCCAGCTCGGAGAGGGTCTGGACGATCCCGACGTCGGCCACGAGCGGGATGGGGACGTGGGGGCCGACGATCAGCCCGGCCAGGACGTAGCCGAGCACCACCGGCTGCCGGAGCCTCTGGAAGACGACCGTCGTGACGGCCGCCACGCCGAGGACGACGGTGAGCGCCAGCAGGAACTCGTGGGCACCCGTCATCCCATGCCGGCTACTCCTGCCCCATCTCGAAGTTCGCCAGCTTCTCCAGCGCCCGGACCATGGCGGAGTGATCCCAGCCCCGTCCGCCGTGGGCGGCGCAGGAGTTGAAGAGCTCCTGCGCGGTCGCGGTGTTGGGCAGCGACAGGCCGAGGGCGCGCGCGCTGCCGAGCGCCAGGTTCAGGTCCTTCTGGTGCAGCTCGATCCGGAAGCCCGGGTCGAACGTGCGCTTGATCATGCGCTCGCCGTGGACCTCGAGGATGCGGGACGAGGCGAAGCCGCCCAGGAGCGCCTGGCGGACCCTGGCCGGATCGGCCCCGGCGCGCGCGGCGAAGAGGAGCCCCTCGGCCACCGCCTCGATGGTGAGCGCGACGATGATCTGGTTCGCCACCTTGGCGGTCTGGCCGTCGCCGACGCCGCCCACGAGGGTGATGTTCTTCCCCAGGAGCTCGAGGAGGGGCTTCACCCTCGCGAACACCGCCTCGTCGCCGCCCACCATGATCGACAGCGTCGCGTTCCTCGCGCCGACCTGGCCGCCGGACACCGGCGCGTCGAGGTAGTCGCAGCCGAGCTCGGCCATCCGCCTCGCGAAGACCCTGGTCTCGATGGGCGAGATGCTGCTCATGTCCACCACCGTCTTCCCGCTGGAGATCCCGGCGGCCACCCCGTTCTCGCCGAAGAGGACGTCGGCGACGTGCGGGGTGTCGGGCACCATGACGAAGACGACATCGGCCTTGCTCGGCGACCTCCTTGCCGCTCGCGCAGGCGGTGGCGCCGGCCTGGACGAGGGCCGGGGGCACCGACGACCGGGAGTGCACGAAGAGCCGGTGCCCGGCCGCGCGAAGGTGGCCGGCCATGGGCGAGCCCATGATTCCGAGGCCGATGAATCCGACGTCGAGAGGCGTGTCCGTCATGGGGTGCTCCTGGTCATGCGTCCGAGCCAGGCCAGGCCGGCCTCGGTCGTGGTGGCCGGCCTGTACTCGCAGCCCACCCAGCCCGCGTAGCCGATGCGGTCGAGGTGCGCGAACAGGAACGGGTAGTTGATCTCGCCGGTGCCCGGCTCGTTGCGCCCGGGATTGTCGGCGACCTGGACGTGGCCGATGCGGGGGAGGTGCCTCTGGAGGGTCGCGGCCAGCTCTCCCTCCGTGCGCTGCGCGTGATAGATATCGTACTGCAGGTGAATGTTCCCGGCGCCCACGTCGTCCAGGATGGAGATCGCCTGGGCGGTGCGGGTCAGGTAGAAGCCGGGGATGTCGAAGGTGTTGATCGGCTCGACGAGCAGGCGGAGCCCCTCCTTCCCGAGCGAGGCGGCAGCGTACGACAGGTTCTCCACGAAGGTCCGCCGCAGGGCCTCCTCCCCCACTCCTGGAGGCGCCCTGCCGGCCAGGCAGTTGAGCTGCCCCACGCCGAGCGCCCGGGCATAGTGGACGCCCCGGGCGACACCGTCGCGGAACTCGGCCACCCGGTCCGGATGGCAGGCGATCCCGCGTTCTCCCGCCTCCCAGTTCCCCGCCGGCAGGTTGTGCAGCACGAGCGAGAGCCGGTTCTCGACGAGCCTCTGCCGGATCTCCTCCGGCTCGTGGACGTATGGGAAGAGGAACTCGACCGCCTCGAAGCCGGCCCGGGCGGCGCGCTCGAATCGGTCCAGGAACGGGACCTCGTTGAACATCATGGTCAGGTTGGCGGCGAACCGGGGCATGGCGTGATCATGCCACCTTCCCGGTCCTTCGCCAGCGGAGAGACTAGCCTCTCCCGGCGGCCCGCTCGTCGATGAGCCGGCGAATCTGCGCCCACTCCTCGTACGGCACGGCCAGGAACGCCTTCACCACCGCCGGGTCGAACTGGGTGCCGCTCCACCGCACCAGTTCCAGGCAGGCCAGGTCATGCGTCGTGCTGCGGCGATAGGGGCGGTCGGTGGTCATCGCGTCGTAGGCATCGACGACCTGGAAGACGCGCGCACCGATCGAGATCCCCTCGCCGGAGAGCCCGGATGGATAGCCCGTTCCGTCCCACCGCTCGTGGTGGTGGAGCACGACGGACGACGCGACCCGGAGGTAGTCGACGGTCTGGAGGAGGTCCCACCCGAGCTGGGGGTGCTCCTGCATCTGGCGCCACTCCTCGCTGGTGAGCGCCCCCTCCTTGAGGAGGACCCGGTCCGGCACCCCGATCTTGCCGATGTCGTGGAGGAGGGACCCGCGCTCGATGACGCCGAGCTCGGGCTCGGAGATGCCGAGGTGGGCCGCCAGGCAGCGCGCATAGCGGGCAACCCGCTGGGAATGCCACTGGGTGCCCGAGTCGCGAGCGTCGAGCGTCCCGACGAATCCCTGCAGCAAGGCCTCCGTGCGTTCCCGGGCGATCTCCTCCAGGCGGAGGTTCTGTACCCGGAGCGCCGCCGCCAGCTCCTCGTTCCGTCGCCGGAGGGCCACCACCTCGGCCGCCTGGCGGACCGCCGAGACGAATTCCACTTCCCGGGGCGGCTTGGTGATGATGCGGTGGACCTGGCCGACGTTGACGGCCTGGATGACGACCTCCGAGTCGATGTAGGCGCTGCAGAGGATCCGCGCCGACTCCGGGCTCCGGGTCATCGCCAGCTCGAGGAAGGCGACCCCGTTCACCCCGGGCATGACGTGGTCGGCGATGATGACGTCGGGCCGCTCGACCTCTATGGCCGCGAGAGCCTGCAGGGGCTGCGTATGGCAACTGGTCTGGAACCCCGCCCGGTCCAGCATCCCGGACAGGACCTGGAGGATCAACTGGTCGTCGTCGACGAGCAGGACGCTGGGCATGGGTGGGGTTCCCGGACCGGTCGAGCGTAGCACCCTGAACGGGGCAAGCCATGACATGGTGGCGGGACGTCACTTCCACACGGTCCCGTCGTCCCGCCCCGGGCTCCCGGTATATCATCCGGCCTTGCGCTCCATCGTGGTCCACTCCTCCGGATTCGGTTGAGGCCCCGTCACGGGCCTCGGTTGAGGCACCGTGCTCGCGCCCGTGCTGGCGCGTCTCGAGGCGGTTCCTGGAGTCTCGGCGGCCCGGGTGGACTCGTCGGGCCGGTTCTTCTGGATCGCGGTCGAGGACGGCGCCGATCCCTCGGGCGTGTCCGCCCTCACGCTCCCGTTGCTCGGCACCGGGGCACGCACCCTGGCGGCGGATCGGGCGGAGGCGCAGCTGGCGGCCTGCCGGCAAGGGGACCCATGGCTCGGGGCCGCAGAGGTGATGACCCTCTCCTTCGTGGAGTCGAGGCTTCTCTCGGTGCGCATCGCGGGCGAGGTCCGCGCCGGGACCGGCGCCACCCCGGAGCAGCACGAGGAGATCACCGAGGCCATCCGGGAGGCCCTGTTCGCCGCCATGGAGCGCGTCCACTCCGAGGGAGGCAGGCGCAGCAGCGGGTGGATTTACGAGGAATGGCCGGTCATCGCAGCGAAGGCCGCCGAGCGCTGCGCCGGGAGGATCCCCGGCGATCTCCGCCTGCAGGTGGCGGAGTTGCTGCCCGGCCTGCTGGCCCGGTGAGACGGGACGAAGACCGAGGGGAACCGTGACCGTTCCTGGGCCGTCCTTTTGGGGGCGTGCCCCGTGGAGGACACCCCCCGACGTGGTTGGATGGCCGCGTGCATCCCCTCCGGGCGGTGATTTACTCGATGTTGCTGGCACTTCCCGGCACGGTGGTGTCGGACGCCCAGCAGCCGCCCCCCGCCGCCCAGGTCGACCTGACGCCCGAGGAGCGGGCCTGGCTCGTGTCTCACGGTCCGCTTCGCTTCGTCACGGAGCCGGCCTACCCCCCCATCGAGTGGTTCGACGAGGAGGGGCGCTACCGGGGCATGGTGGCCGAGTACTTCGAGATCCTCGAGGCGCGGCTGGGAACCCGGATCGAGGTGCTGCGCGCGCCCAGCTGGGACGAGGCCATGCGGCGTGCCCGTTCACACGAGGTGGACGGTCTCACCGCCGCACAACCGACGCCCGAACGGAGCTTCGCCTTCGACTGGACGCCACCGCTCCTGAAGATCCCCAGCGTGGTCGTCGCCCGGGCCAATGCCGACGGCGATTTCACGCTGGAGGGCCTGAAGGGGAAGGTCGTCGCCGTATCCAGCGGCAACGCACTCCACGAGTTCCTGCGCAGCGCCCACCCCGGTGTCCGGGTGGAGCCCCAGCCCGACGACCTCTCCGCCCTGCTCGCGGTCTCGTTCGGCCGCGCCGACGCGGCCATGGTCAACCTCGCGGTGGCCACGTACCTGATCGAGCAGCACGGCATCAACAACCTGCGCGTGGCCGCCGATTCCGGTCGGACCAACGTCCTCGCCATCGCCACCGGCAAGCACCAGCGCCTGCTGGGCTCCATCATGGAGAAGGGGCTGGCCTCGGTGACCCCGGCGGAGCGGGATGCCATCCAGGGTCGCTGGCTCCGGATGCAGCCGGGAGACCGCCTCGTCTCGTGGCGCACGGCCGCCAGCTGGGGAGCGGCAGTCCTGGGTGTCCTGATGGTGGTGGCGCTCCTCGCGCTGGCCTGGAGCCGGGCGCTCCGCCGCCAGGTCACCCGGGCCACCTCCGAGGTGCAGCGAGAGCTCGCCGATCGGCGCCGGGCCGAGGAGGCCGAACGCCGGCGCGCCGCCGAGCTCCAGGCCGTGCTCGAGGCCGTCCCCGCGGCCGTGTTCATCACCCGGGACCGCCAGTCGAGCCGGATGGAGACGAACCGCTTCGGCACCGAGCTGCTCGGGGTTCCGCCCAGCATCAACGTCTCCAAGAGCGCGCCACCCGGCGAGGCGCCCCGCGGCTTCAGGGCCATGAAGGACGGCGTCGAGATTCCTCCCGACCAGCTGCCCGTCCAGAGGGCGGCCTTCCGGGGCGAGGAGATCCGGGACTACCAGTTCGAGATCGTCCCGGACGACGGAGCCGTCACGCACCTCCTGGGCAACGCCACGCCGTTCCGGGACGAGACGGGTGAACCGTCGGGGGCCGTCGCCGCGTTCGTGGACATCACCAAGATGAAGCAAGCGGAGGTCCTGCGGCAGCAATCGGAGGACCGGTTCCGGGCGCTCATCGAGAACGCGGTGGACATGATCGTCCTCCTCGACCGGGACGGACGGCTCCGGTTCGCATCCCCCAACCTGGCCGAGCACATGGGACGGCCCGTCGAGGTCCTGACGGGGCGGTCGCTCATCGAATTCGCACATCCCGACGACCGGCCCAGGCTCGAGCAGGAATTCGCGGCCCTCTCCGCGACGCCCGGCGCGACGACCCGCTTCGAGGGGCGCATCTCCCATCGGGACGGCACCTGGCGCCTCACGGAAGGAGTGGCTCGCAACCTCCTGGAGGATCCCGCCGTGAAGGGGGTGGTGGTGAACGCGCGGGACGTGACCGAGCAACGGCGCGCGGAGGAGCTGTTCCAGCACGCCCAGAAGCTCGAGAGCGTCGGGAGGCTGGCCGGCGGCGTCGCCCACGACTTCAACAACCTGCTCACGGTCATCCTGTCGGGAGCCCACGAGCTCGGGGAGTCCCTCGAGGCGGGCTCGCCTCTCGACCCCGGGATCGTCGAGGACATCGGGGTCGCCGGGGAGCGGGCGCGCGGGCTCACGAGCCAGCTGCTCGCGTTCGCGCGGAAGCAGGTCCTCGCCCCGGTGGCCCTCGACATCAACGGGTCGTGGGTCGAAGCGAGGGCGCGTTGCGCCGGATGCTGGGCGAGGACATCGAGCTGGACGTGGTCCTCCAGCCCGGCCTGTGGACCACGCTCTGCGACCCGGGGCAGATCGAGCAGGTGGTGCTGAACCTCGCCGTGAATGCACGGGACGCAATGCCCGGTGGAGGGAATCTGACCATCGAGACCCGGAACGTGGAGGTCGCCGTCGGGCAAGACCTCGAGGGGAGTGGAGGAGCAGTCCGGCCAGTGGGTCCGGCTCATCGTCCGCGACTCGGGGCCGGGGATCCCGCCCGACGTCAAGGCGCACCTCTTCGAGCCGTTCTTCACCACGAAGGCCCGTGGGAAGGGCACTGGACTCGGACTCGCGACCGTCCACGGCATCGTGCACCAGGCGGGAGGCCACCTGCACGTGCGGAGCGAGCCCGGGATGGGGGCGACGTTCGAGATCTGCTTTCCCCGGACGAACGGTTCCACCCCGTCGACCGTTCCGAGGCACGAGACCGCACCGATGGGTGGCACCGAGACGATCCTCGTCGTGGAAGACGACCCGGACGTCCGGGCAGTCACGGTTCGGACCTTGCGAGCCAAGGGATACAGCGTTCTGGTCGCGGACACCGGTCAGGCGATCCTCGAATTCGGGGACGAGCAGGTGTCCCGGATCCAGTTGCTGGTGACCGACGTCATCATGCCGGGGCTCAACGGACGCGAGGTGGCGGAGGGTCTGCGCAGCCGCCGGCCTGGCTTGCCCGTGCTCTACATCTCGGGGTACGCGGCCGACGCCTTCGCCGGCGGCAGCGCCCTGGATGCCCGATCGACCTTTCTCGCCAAGCCGTTCACCGCCCCGACGCTGTTGCGGCGGGTGCGGGAGGTCCTCGACCGGGCCTGATCTCGCTGCTCGCCTGGGCCGGTCCCGTCGACCTCCACCGGTCACACCGGACCGGACCCGTACACGCGGAACAGGTGACACTCCCATGGCCCCAGGTCCACATAGAGGCCGGCGTCCCGCATCTCGTCCCCGCTTCGTTCGTAGGCCTTCCCGGACAGCGCGTCGTGGAGGCGGAGGCTCTCCCCCCGTAGCTCGTCCCACGGCACCTGGACGCGGGCCTGGGCGGCGACGGGCCCGAAGTTGACCACGACGACGTGGCGCTCGCCGTCCTTCGCCCAGCACCAGGCCAGGACGCTCCGGTAGCTCTGGTTGTCGAGCCATCCGCTGCGCTCGCACGGGCGCCACTCGCCGTTCCGGAACACGTCGCGCGTGACCACCTCCAGCAATCGCCGGTAGAACGCCGACAGTTCCGCATCGGCCTGCTCGGCCGGGCGACGGCCCAGGAAGACGGGGAGCCTCACCTTCCTGCCCTCGAGCTGCCCCTCGTGGAGCAGCTTCGCACCGGTGAGCGTGAGCATCACCACGGCTGCGGCGCGTGCCTTGCCCGGCGGGAAGGCAGCCGCAGCCCTCGGCTCGTCGTGGTTCTCGATGAACCGGACCAGCCCCTGCTGATACGACGGGTCTGCCTGGAGGTGGAGGCGCATGCCCTCGGCGTCCCCGTGCTCCATCCGATCGTAGAGCCGCTTGTCGTAGCAGTGGTCGAATCCCTGCTGCTGCAGTTCCCACTCCAGGTCCCAGTAGGCCTCGGCGATGAACTCGAACCCCGGGTGCCGTCCCTTGATCGCGGGGATCACGGTCGCCCAGTAGTCGTCGACCGGCCGGGGGCCTGCGCGAACTCCCCAGGTGCGCTCGAAGATGGGGTTCAGCATGAGCATGGCCATGTCGCAGCGGACGCCGTCACATTGCCCGGCGATCTCCGAGAGCGTCTCGATCACGGCCTGGCGGAGCCCCGGCTGGAAGGCGTCGAGCTGGAGGACGTCGGGCCACGCGGGGAAGAAGGGATCCCGGCCGCGGGCGAACACCGTCCCGCCCACTTCCACGAAGGACCTCGGGTCGCTCCTCGCGTCGTCGATGCTTCCCTGGACGAAGTACTCCGGATGCTGGCCGACCCAGGGGTGATCAGGCGCCACGTGGTTCGGGACGTAGTCGAGGATCAGCCGCAGTCCACGTTCGGCGAGCATGCGTCGGGCCACGGCGAGCCCCTCCGGCCCGCCGAGGTGCTCGTCGACGACGTAGCGCCGCACGCAGTAGGGCGACCCAACGTCGTCCCCGGGCGCGAAGTCGGGCAGGGCCCGCCGGAAGGACTCGAGAAGCCCGGAGTCCTGCAGGGAGATCCCGATCCCGACCGGGCTCCGCTCCCAGACCCCCATGAGCCAGACGGCGTCGAAGCCCAGCGAGCCGATGGCGTCCCACTCCTGCGCCGGCACGGTGCCGAGGTCCACGGCCGTCCCGTGCTTCCGCGCCAGCTCTCCCAGCCATACCCACGTGTTGATCTCGTAGAGGACGGGGTTCCTGGGCCAGGCAATCATCTCCCCTGCTCCTTTCCCGGCGGCCCCCCGGCCACCCGTCCCGTCAGCGCCCTGGAGAGCGTGTAGGGAGCGGCGATGAGGATGGGCCCGACCACCAGCGCCGCGCCCGGATGCACCGAGCGATACAGGATCAGCTGGAACACGAGGTCCAGGACGATTCCGGCCGCCAGCAGGTTGCGGATGGCCGCCGCTCCGCTCCGGAGCAGGTCCCTTCGACGTCCGGACGCGAAGATCAGCCCGAAGAGAAATGGGGGATTCCCGGCCCTGGCGTCGGCCAGGCCTCCGCGCACTCCCAGCAGGATGGCGATCGTCGGCTGCAGGATGAAGCGAAGGCGTCCAGGTCCCGTGAACCGCCTCGGCAGCTCGTCGAGGAACTGCCTCGAGAACAGGTACACCCTCCCCGTCTCGATGGTGTCCACGATGGCAGGCACCGCCGCCGCGGCGATCGCGAGGATCACGAAGGCGGTCACCAGGTTCTCGCGTCGTGACGTCATTCCCCATGCTAGACCATCCGTTGTCGAATCGACGAATCCGCAGGACCCTCCACCAGGGGAACCCATGAGACTCCCACCAGCAGGCAGGAGATGGTCGGCGACAATCCGGATCGTCGCCCTCTCCCTTGCGACGGTCCTCCCCTCGGCGGCCTCGGCCTGGATCTACCCGGAGCACCGCGACATCGCGACCGAGGCGATCGATCGACTCTCCCCCGCAGACCGCGCCGTCCTGGAGAAGCTCTGGTCGGAGGCGCGCCAGGGTTACGCGGCGCCGCTCTGCGAGCCGTTCTCGGCTGGCGAGCAGGGCGTCGACCCCAAGTGCCTCGACTTCGCCGCGATCCCGGCCATGGCCGGCGACCACTCCTGCAGCCCGGCCCAGGTGCTCGAGGTGGTGCTGCCCAGTCCCTGGATCCTCGACGTCGCCCGGGTGAGCGCCGAGACCCGGGCCGCGCTGGCCGATTCCACGCGCCGTGAGGAGCGGCTGCAGGCAGCCGCCACGAACAACCTGAAGCTCCAGGTCGTCGACCCGGAATACGCGACCCGGGCCGGCGCCAACAACGCGCATTTCCACCTGCCCCGTACCGGGGACGACGTCCTCCAGTTCGTGCGGGCCTCGGTCGTGGAGGGAGCTCCCCTCAACGCGCTGGGACTCTACGCCCAGTACCACATCGCAGCCCTGGCGCTCGCGCAGCAGCTGGCCTCCGGCGCCATTCCCGCCGCGGATCGCGTGGCGGCGGTTCGCGACATCGTCGCGCTCGAGGGGTTCTCGCTCCACTGGCTGGAGGACATCTTCGCCTCTGGCCACAGCGTGGGCACGTGGGGAAGCGCCGCCTGGCGGAAGGGCACCCACGATCGCTACAACGAGTTCGGAATCGACACCGTCGACTGGAGTGGAAGGACCGTGATCGCGTTCGGGGACGGCTGGATGAAGCCGGCCGACAGCGCGCGCGCGTCCATCGCCGTCGCGGACAGCCTCCGTCAGCTCGTCGGGGCGCTGCGGCCAGGCGACGCGCTCGGGACGCTGGCCCTCGGCTGGGGACCGGGCCCCGCGGTCGTGCGCGTCTTCGACTCGTGCAAGGAGATGGGCCAGCCGGTGTCGAAGGGATCGCCCGAGATGGTCGCCCACTTCCAGGAACAGGTGGGGCGGATGCCACGCCCCGCCCTCGGACCGGGCGAGGTCCACGTCCCGCGGTACCGGGACGAACTGGGCCCGTTCGTGGGAGTTTACGGCGAGCTCTCCGGCGGGGTGTCGTGGGGCTCCGCCGCCAAGACGTCCGCGACCGGAAGCGTGGGCGCCGGGATCCGCCTGGGATTCGGCTCGGAGGGGCTCACGGGCTCCGTCGGGACCGGGATCGCCTTCATCGAGGCGGGGTTCGAGGCGGAGACCTCGCAGCAGAACGGCTGCGGCGATGCCCCTGGGTGCTCGGTCATCGGAACCGCGGCCCTCTTTCCCCAGCTGCCCGGGCGAACCGGCCTGAGCCTCGGGATGCGCATGCCGTTCTGGCTCATCCCCGGCGACATGCTCATCCTCGGTCCCGTCCTGGCGCTCGCGTCGCCAGCCGCGCTCAGCAAGGTCGGCGTCGAGGCCGCCAGCGGCGGGCTGATACCCTACGCGCAGAGCTTCAGCACGGGGGCGGGCTATTTCCAGGTCGTCGCGGGCCGGGAGGCCCGGGCCGTGCTCTTCGGCTACTTCAACGACGTGCTCGGGGTCGTGCCGGGCGGAACGCTCCCCGATGGATCCAACCCCTACGCGGTCGTCCAGTTCAAGGCCGTCCAGCTGGAGTTCCCGGTGCTGGAGTGGACCCCGTTCCGGACGTTCGCCACCCAGCTCACCTTCGCTGCGCAGTTGCAGCTCGGGTTCTCGGTGGGGCTGATCGCCTCCCAGGAGGTGCTCTACCCGGTGGGCGCGACGTTCTCGACCGGCCCGGGCTGGTCGATCTGGCTGCGCGGCGTCTTCGACGGACGCTACTTCCTCGGCTCCCGGGAAGACCTCGAGGCTCCGCGGTAGCGGCGGCGCGGACATGGAGATGCCGACGATTCGACTGCACGCGCTCGGGCTGTTCCTGGTCCTCTGCGGGTGCAGCGCTGGTGGCGGCACGGCGCCGCAGTCCCTTCCGAACATCCCCCCTCCGCCACCGACCCTGAGCGCCGACGAACGGGCCTCCATCCTCGTCGCCGCGATGACCCAGGAGGAGAAGCTCAGGCTGATCCACGGTGCCACCGATGACGCGGGCGGGATTCCCCGTGGCGCCGCAGGATACGTCCCCGGCATCCCCCGCATGGGCTTCCCGTCACTCTACCTGGTGGACGGAAGCGTCGGCGTCGGCAACACCGTGGGGGAATCCACTGCCCTCCCCGCCGCGATGGCCAGCGCGGCTGCCTGGGACCTGGATCTCGCCTACCAGTACGGCGTGGTGCTGGGGAAGGACATGCGGGCGCACGGCGTCAACGTCCACCTCGGCGGCAACGTCAACCTGGTCGGACGCGAGCCGCGCAACGGCCGGGCCTTCGAGACCAAGGGCGAGGACCCCATCCTGGCGGGGCGCATCAACGCGGCCCAGCTCAGGGGCACACAGGATCAGAACGTCGTCGCCTGCATCAAGCACTTCGCCCTGAACGACCAGGAGACGGCGCGTTCGATGGCGAACGCGGTGATCGACGAGCGAGCTGCCCGCGAGACGGACCTGCTGGCGTTCGAGATCGGGATCATGGACGGCGGCGTGCAGGCGGTGATGGCGGGCTACAATCTCGTGGGTGGCGCCTGGTGCGCCGAGAACGACCCCTTGCTCAACGGAGTGCTGAAGCAGGACTGGGCCTTCAAGGGCTTCGTCGTGTCCGACTGGTACGGGACCCCCAGCTGCGGCCCGGCGGCCATGGCCGGGCTGGACATGGAGATGCCCGGCTCCGCGCTGTTCGGTGGGATGAAGGCCGCGCTCGAGGCCGGCCAGGCGACCCAGGCCAGGCTCGACGACATGGTCCACCGGATCGTCCGCGCGGTCTTCGCCGTCGGTCTCTACGACCACCCGACGACGCCCGGGACCGTCGATGCCGCAGCGAACCTGGCCGTGGCCCAGGCCGTGGCCGAGCAGGGCACGGTGCTCCTCGAGAACGACGGCCAGCTGCCCCTGCCTGCCGGCATCGGTTCCATCGCCGTCATCGGCATGCACGCCGACGTCGGCGTCCTCTCGGGTGGCGGCTCGGCCGGCGTGATCCCCATCGGCGGCACCGCCCTCGAGGAGAGGTCCGGCTCGGTGGGCTTCTGGTTCCCGGTCCGCTGGCTTCCGTCGTCACCGCTGGCGGCCATCCAGGCCAAGGCTCCTGGCGCCACGGTGCGGTTTCACGACGGGTCGAACGCCCTGGAGGCCGCCGCGCTGGCGGCCAGCAGCGACGTGGCCATCGTCTTCGCGGCCCAGTGGTCGACGGAGTCGCTGGACCGGGCGACGCTCGAGCTGACCGACCTGATCCACACCTCGTCCCCCCTGGACCAGGACGAGCTCATCCACGCCGTGGCCACCGCGAACGCGAACACCATCGTCGTGCTCGAGGGGCCCGGCGCCCAGGCCATGCCCTGGCTGTCGAGCGTGGGCGCGGTGCTGGCCGCGTGGTACCCGGGTCAGCGCGGCGCGGAGGCCATCGCCAACATCCTCTTCGGTGACGTGAACCCGTCCGGGAAGCTGCCGATCACCTTTCCGAGAACCCACCTCGACCTGCCCAGGTCCACGATAGCCGGCGGCACGACGCCGTTCGACGTCCGGTACGACGAGGGACTGAGGACCGGGTACAGGTGGTTCGACGCGCAGGGCATCGAGCCGCTCTTCCCGTTCGGCTTCGGCCTCTCCTACACCACCTTCACGATCACGAACCCGACCGTGAGCCTCGCCGGGGGAAGCCAGTTGACCGTCACCGTCGACCTCGCGAACACGGGCACGCGGACGGGGGCCGAGGTCGTGCAGGTCTACCTGTCGATGCCCGCCAGCCTGGGCGAACCGCCCCGTCGGCTGATCGGCTGGAAGAAGGTGAACCTGCCGCCCGGCGCCAGGGAGAAGGTGACCATCCTCGTGGACGGCAACTCCTCGGCCCATCCGTTCGGCTGGTGGGACCCGGCGGCCAGGTCATGGGCCATGGAGCCGGGGGACTACGAGGTCCACGTGGGGAATTCGTCCCGGAACCTCGTCGCGGCCGGGACCTTCCGCCTATGACCGCGAGCGGCACTCGATGTGCGCGATGCGCCCGTCCGGGTGATGGTGCACCACGCTGACCGCCGCGCGCCGGCCAGCCTCGATCACGTGCTCGGGCAGGTCGAAGCGCTGCGCGTACTCGGAGACCGGAAGGGCCGACTCCAGCTTGGCCCGGCGGCGCGGAAGCTTCCGCCACGCCACGAGCGTGCCCGAGGTGCCGGCGAGAGCGGCCAGCGAGAGCGGAAGACTCGGTCCGGAGGCCGGCAGGAGCGTGAGTCCCCACACCGGTATCTGGGGGCCGAGCTGGGCGAACTGGCCGGCGGCCTTCACCAGGGGGGTCCACAGCCAGAGCCAGCCGCCCCACAGGGCGGCGGTGGATGCCGTGGACGCAAGCCGATGGTGCCAGGCCAGGCGGTCGCTGGCCTCGATGATCAACGTCGACTTCATCTTTCTCCAGTCCCTGCCGCAGGTTGCTGGTGCGGCTCCGGGGAGGCGCGGTCTACCGGATCGGAGCCCCCCTGTCCAGTCGGACGGCGGGGAGGCACTGGACATTCAAGGCCGGATCCCGCGGTCCGGGCTCACCCACCGGGCGCGCGCACCCTTTCCCCTAGTGAACACGAGGGGATACGCAGCCACGGTGGTCGCGGCGCCGATGGCCCAGTAGGCGACCGGATACCAGAATCATCCAGAAGAGGGTTCGACCCAGCCCCCGGTCGTACCTCGCGTCCATCGCGGTCGAGAACACGAACTGCAGCAGGCAGACCGTTCCCAGCAGGACGCCACCCGACTCGGGAACGAGTGGCGAGGCGATGGCGGGAACGGTTCCGGCGGGCAGCACCAGCCCGGCGAGCCACAGGAGGGACAGGGCGAGCATCGCGTAGGCCCAGACGGCGCTCGCCATCATCTCGAGGAGCAGCGGCCAGAGGAGGCGCTGCGCGGGCTGCACCCACGCGTCCAGGTTCTTGAGCAGGGTCTGCGCGCCGCCCGTGGCCCAGCGGAGCCGCTGCTTCCACAGGCCTCGCAGGGTCTCCGGCATGAGGATCCAGGTGAGCGCCCGGGGCTCGAAGAGGACGTCCCAGCCGGCCCGGTAGAGCTTCCAGGTGATGTCGATGTCCTCGGTGAGGACGTCGGTGCTCCAGTAGTCGACCTGGTGGACGGCGGAGCGGCGGAACGCGGTGACCACCCCACTCACCGTGAAGATGCGCCCGAAGGTCTTCTGGGCCCGCTTGATGGTCCCGACGATGCAGGAGAACTCCCCCACCTGCACGCGCCCCAGGATGGTGGAGCGGTTGCGGATGCGCGGGTTGCCGGTGACCGCCGCCACCCCCGGCTTCTCCACGAAGTGGCGCACCAGCCAGTGGGCGGCGTGCCGGTCGAGAAGCGCATCGCCGTCGATGCAGACGAGGATCTCGTGGCGGGCGAGGAGCGCCCCGGTCCGCAGCGCCACCGCCTTGCCCTGGTTCTCGGCGAGGTGGATCACCCGCAGCCGGGGGTGGTGGGTGGCTAGCCGCTCCAGCACGGAGGCCGTGCCGTCCCGGCTCCCGTCGTCGATGGCGATCACCTCCAGCTCCGGGTAGTCGAGCTCGAGCGCGTGGGTGATGGTGTCCTCGGCGTTCTCCTCCTCGTTGAAGCAGGGGATGAGGACCGAGATGGGAGGCGGATCCGCGAGCGGGATCGGCGCGTCCCATCTCGGCTGGGCGCGCTCCCTCCGCCACCAGAACAGCGCCGCCCCCACCATCCAGACCGCAGACATGAGGAGCGGGTACCAGAAGACGTAGGAGAGCAGGACCTCCCCGGCGGTGGCGAGCGCGCTCACCCGGGGGCCTCAGGGGACGGCGCGCGGCTGCTCGGGCCGCTGCGAGAGCACGCGCCGGATCACCGCCGGGTCGGGGTGGTTCCTCATCGGGGTGTCGGGATAGTAGCCGACGTGCTGCACGCCGAGGTCGAAGAGCGTGCGGACGGTGGCCGCGAGCTCCTCGCTCGGGATGGGCTTCGAGTCATGGCGCCAGTCCACCGCCTGCAGCTCGAAGACCACCTTCTTCATCGCCCCGCGCACCTTCACCTCGGCGACGAGATCCCGGTAGAAGGCGCCCGGATCGGGGGCATTCTCCATGTACGGCATGGCCATGATGGCGGTGAAGTCGTAGCGGGCCAGCGAGTTGTCGAGCGATTGGGCGTACCAGGCCTCCGCGCGCGGCTTGAGCACCACCTGGGCGTAGAGGTTTCGGGCGGTAACGAGCCCGGGCTGCTCCCGCCGGACGACGGCCGCGAGCTCCATCGCGAACTCGTCGAGCGCGTTGATCTTGAAGATGGTCCAGCGCCCGACGAGGTCGTCGCTCCGGCGGATCGACTCCACCGAACCGGGCAGGCCCCATGTCCGGTAGGTCTCGAGGGCGGGCGGGCTCGCGTCCTCGCGGTCCGAGAGGGTGAGGTCGTCGTGGAAGAGGAGCCCGTCGAAGCTGGCCGAGCGGGCCAGGTCCTCGTAGAGCTCGCGGATGGCCTGGCGGGCGCGCGGCGAGAACGGCGAGAGCCGCTTGTAGGCCATGTCCACCCGGCCCGCGGTCTCGCCCGGTGCCGGCGGCAGGGCCGTGACCACGTCCTTCGCGGCGGGATCGCCGGGCGGCAGCTCGAAGGCGAGGGCCGGGAACCAGGCGTAGAGTCGCCGCACCTGCGTCCGGGTGCGGATCTGCCAGGCCACCCGGTTGAAGAGGTCGGCACGCATGGGCAGGCGGCGGCTCGGGAAGTAGACCGCGTCGGCGGAGCCGTTGGCGTCCGGGTCGGCGAAGGCCTGCAGGTAGACGGTGTTCACGTTCAGCCACTGCAACCAATCGAGCAGGTGCGACAGGTTGCGCTCCTGCTGCTCCGGGTCGGGGTCGTAGATGGCGTCGAGGTCCACGTGGGCGATGGACTGGGGCCGGTCCTCGTCGGACACGTCCTCCTCGCGCTCCTCCAGTTCACTCGCGAAGCCGGGAAGCCTGAGTCCCCGATCGACGATGAGCCGGCGGAGCGCCAGCAGCGGTGTGTCCGGGCCATTGGCGCCGTCGAGGAGCGTGAGCCCGACCTGGAACCCGAGCCGCTCGGCGATGGCCACGGTGGTGGCGTTGTAGCGGCCGTACGGCCAGGTGATCACACGCGGCGCCCTCCCGGTGCGCTTCTTGATCTCGGCCACGCTTCGCGACAGGTCGGCCTCGATGCGGGCACGGAAGGAGGCCTCGTCCTCGTGGCGCTTCCGGTCGGGAATCCAGCGCCGGCTGGTCGCCGCGGGCTCGAGGTTGCCCTGTGGATTGGCGAGGATGCCCCGGTGGAGATCCCAGGAGTGGCTGCCCACCTCCACGAGGCCGCTCCGCGTCATCTCGCGCAGCGCCTCCCAGGAGATCATCTTCGCGCGCGGCGTCCGCGTCCCGTCGACGTCGACGAATTCCTTCTGGTCGAGCCAGCTTCCCACCACGCTCACCACGGCCGGGATGCGGAACATCTGGAGCACCGGCCAGGCGTGGACGTACACCGACTGGTAGGCGTCGTCGAAGGTGACCAGCACGGCCTTGTCCGGGAGCGGCTTCCTCCCGGCGCGGCTGGCGAGCAGGTCGTCGACGCTGACGAACCGGTAGCCGTGGTTCCGGAGCCAGTCCATCTGGCGGAGGAAGTTCGTCGGCGTGACCGCATACGCCGGCGTGAGCGCGTCGGCCTCGTCGGCGATCTCGTGGTAGCTCAGGATCGTGAGCTCGCCCCGGTCCTTGGCGGACGCCAGGCCGGGAAGGAGCAGGCCGATGAGCAGGATTCCCCGCAGGGAGCGTGGGGATGACATTGGACCGGCATTCTAGTCCCTCCCGGGCCGGTGCGCCGGGCCACGGTGACCCGGCGGCCCGATCGCGGCGCTCGCCCGGGCGGGCGCTTGGCGGTGACGTCCGGCGGCCGCCCGCTCAGTTCACGCACTCGACCGTGACCGAGACCGGGTTGGTCTGCTCGCCGGCGGCGTCCGTCAGCGTGGCCTCCAGGGTGAAGGAGCCGGGGGACGCGGTTCCTCCCGTGGTGAAGCAGCGCAGGGGGAAGGGCTGGGGGCTCGTGAGTTGCTGCAAGGTGACCTCCGGCTGGGCCACGCACGTCTGCAGCGTGCAAGCGGTGACTCGCGTCCGGACGGTGACCGGGAAGCTCGGCGCGCCCGTCCAGAACAGGCTGTACGTTTCCTGGGTATCGAAGCGGATGCTGGCCGGACCCTCGATCCGGTCGAGGAGGAACTTCTCCTTCGAGAAGGACACCTGGCCGGTCCTCGCCAGGTCGTGACGCTCGTTCACGCCCAGCACGTAGACGGTCGTGGTGCCCTCGGAGGCGACCGTCACCCGGTGCCTGGGAGATCCATCCTGGACCGGGAACATCCCATCGGTGGACGTGGCGCAGGTGATGTTCACGGCGCTGTCGGTGCGAAGCTCCGTCACGATGACCGGGTTGACGCCGCCCTCCGCCGGCGCGGCCCAATCACCGGAGAAGGCCACGTCGAAGCTCACCGGGCGGCTCGACGCGTTCGAGATCCCCAGCGAGAGCACTCGCGTGGTGAGGGGAGGCGCCTGGAGCGCCTGCGCCGCCGGGATCCCGGTCACGCCGCCTTCGGTGATGTCGACCTCGCCGGCGGTCGAAGGGCTGCCCACGGCGCCGATGCAGGTGTCGGGGACGGTGGACTGGCGCCGCACCCAGCCTCGGTACTCGTGGGCCAGCGTCGTGCCGAAGGCGGCGCCCGCCAGCACGGCGTTCACCCTCGCAGGACTGACGTCGCCCTCGTCCAGGAAGGCCTTCGTCAGGGACTGGAAGGTGAGCAGGCGCGGAGGCAGTGCAAGCCCCGCCCAGAAGTCCTGGGCGTCGTACGGAGCCTGTCCCGCGATCTCCGTCAGGGGCACGTCCACGAGCCGGCGGTCGCGCGCGGTGTCCCGGACGACTCCATCTTCCGATCCGGGCCCCCAGACGCCGGCCAGCACGGCGGTCCCTTCCTTGAAGTACCTCGCCTCGCCGGGAGGAGGCTGGCCCAGGTGCACGGCCTGGATGGAGTGGAACAGCTCGTGGAACGCCGTCTTGATCATCGCGGCGACGTTGGCCGGGTCCTGCATCTCGGTGGCCGTGGGGAAGGCGCAGAGCACGAGCTCCCGGGTCTCCGCGCGGTACTCCCCGGCGACCGACAGTTCGCCGCTCGTCTCGCACACCCTGAGGAATCCGGATCCGCTCGCCGGGTGAAACCGCTTCACCTGGGCCCTGTAGCGGGTGGGGGACGCCGGAGTCACGCTGGGAGGATCCAGCGAGAGGGAACTCTCCACGGTCTGGATGGCGAAGGGCACGAAGCCGGCTGCCTGGTAGCGCGCGAGCGCCAGGTTCAGCTGGGCCTCGAAGAAGGCCTTCGCGCCGGCGCTCCCGGGGGGCCTGGGCGCCACCTCGGTCACCTCGAACCCGGCGGGCCAGGGGTCGGACGCCGCCGCGGCGGACCGGGGGACTGTGGTCGCGCCGGTCGACCTGAGCGGCGCGGGCGCAACGTCCTCCACGAGCCGGACCGTCGCGCCGGCCGGCTGGAGGCCGTACAGGCGAACCAGCATGAGCCTCCGCGACGAGTCGTGGAACCCGGGGCGGACGCTCCAGTCCTCGGCCGCGGACTCCTCGCCGCCGGAGACGAGCAGGGCGGCGCGCAGGTTCGCGGGATCGAGGCCGGACGGGATCGGGAGCCCGAGGACGATGCCCCCGGCGAGCCCGGTCACGGAGATCGGGACCGAGGAAGCGACCCGGTAGACCTCCCCGCGCGCCACGAGCCCGTCGGGGAGGGAGGTGGAGGGCGGTGCGACCACCGCGAACGTGATGGTCACGTCGCTCGGGACCGTCCCCGCCGGGATGCCCAGCGCCACGCCATTCGGGCCGGATGCCACACCACCGGCCGGGCCGATGGGGGTCGCCGGTGTGGCGGCATCCGGTGGAGGCGAGCTGGACCCACAGGCGACGAGCACGATGCACAGCGAGAATCCGGACAGGCGCGTCATGGGTCCTCCTTCTCGGGCGCGAGTCGCCAAGGCGCCGATAGCCCCCCGTCGAGGCATCGCCTACCCGATAAATTGGGGGGCTCGGGGCAATGAGTCGATTACAGCCCCCGCGGGTGTCGACAAGGGGTTGCGAGTGATCGGCAGCCCCCCTATCTGGGAACCGGGCGGGAGACCGGCATGCGGTTTCGAATCGCTGGCCGTTGCGACGTCGGGCCGTGCCTGGCCCTGATCCGCGAGGATCGCGGCTTCCGGGCGACGCCTGCGCTCGACGGCCGATGGGGTGCCCTCGTCGAGAGCCTCGTCGGGAACGGAGCCGCGACCCTGATCGTGCTGGAAGACCCAACCGCTCGCCGGTTCGACCTCACGGGCTGCCTCCTGACGGCGTTCGTCGCGCCGTCGCTGATCGCCGAGTACGAACGGCAGCCCGAGCCCTACTTCGCGAATCTCGTCTACCGTCGAACGCTCTCGCGACAGCCCGCTGCGCTGCCGCCGGACGCCGTGGGGGCGGCCAACGGCGGCGGAGGCTTGCACCTCGCGGTCCTGCACTTCACCCTCCGGCACAGGTCGCTCTCCCATCCCGTCGCGCGGCGCTGCCTGCGGGCCGCGTCGGCCGCCTGGCACTTCGTGCACAGCGGGTTCCGGCTCGAGACGGCGTGGTTCGAGGCGTACGGATCCGAACTCGGCGAATACCTGCAGCTGGGCGGCTTCGAGCTCTGGCGCGCCTTCGATGATCACCCGGAGTCACGGGCACCCACGGGCCACTCGCCGCGGATGTACCGGATCACCCGCGGCGAGCCGCGCGGGCGCGCGCCAGGACTGGCCTCCCATGCGCTGTTCAACGCACCCGAGCCGCGGTTCGGATTCGCGCCGGCGGAGCAGCGCGTGCTCGTGCACGCGCTCCTGGGGGAGACCGACCGCGAGATCGCCGACTCGCTCGACCTGTCGATCCAGACGGTCCACAAGGCCTGGCTCTCGGTCTTCCGCCGGGTGGAGATGACCTGCCCGGCGCTGGTCGTCCAGCGGGACAGCGAGGGGAGGCGCGGGCCGGAGCGGCGCCGCCACCTCCTGGAATACTTGCGGTACCACATGGAGGAACTGCGTCCGCATCGGTCGGGCCCACCGGTCCGGTCGGGGCAAGCGAATGGCGCCTCCTCGTGGGACGGCTGATCGTCCCGACCGGATGGCTGCGGCGCATGCGCTACAATCCGGGCCGCATGCGACACGTCCTCCTTGCCTGCGTGGTGGCGCTCGTGGTGGTTGCCGTTCCCACGTCCGGTGCCGCCCAGAGCGCCTCCGAGTTCGAGCGCTTCCCGCTCAATCCGCCCGACATGACCTCGCCGGAGCGGACCCTGAACGCATTCCTGGCGGAGGTCACCGGCGCGGTCGACGCATACCTGTCGGGCGACCGGGATCTGATGACCATCCACGCGGACCGCGCGGTGCAGGCTCTCATGGTCGACCAGCCCCGGGCTGGCGCGTCCGGCTTGCCGAAGGCGACGGAGAACGCGCTGATGCTCCTGGAGATCTTGATCCGCATCCCCCTGCCGCCCGACGACCAGATCCCCGGGGGAATCCCCGGGAAGGGCGAACTGCCAGCCTCCTGGACGATCCCGAAGACGGAGATCCGGTTGGTCCGCATCGAAGGACAGGCCGGCGAGCCGGCCAGCTACCGCTTCTCCCCCGATACCGTCAGCCGGCTGCGCGAGTTCCACCAGCGCGTACGGGATCTGCCCGTGGAATCCCGCTTCGCCAGGTATGACGGCGTGGTCGAACGCTACCGGATGGGGCCGGGCCTGGCCGCGCCGGACTTCTTCGTGGCCTTCGTCCAGCGCCTGCCGGCCCCCTGGTTCAGGACCATCGGCGGGGCACCCGCCTGGAAATGGGCGGCACTGGCGGTTGCGCTGCTGACCGCCCTGGTGCTCTTCATGATCGCCTATCGCCTGACCGTGGCGCTGGAATCCTCTGCGCCGGGTTCCGCCGGCCACAGATGGATGGCCCGCCCGCTGCTCGCGATCTTCGCCACGGTGCTGGTCGCCGTCCTGAACCACGGGACCGTGGACGTGATCGGATTGACCGGCGCGCGGCGGGCGGTGATGGCCGGGCTCATGGCGACGCTGTCCCATGTCACGTGGATCTGGCTCATCTTCGTGGTCGCAGGGCGTGCCGCCGACGCCGTGAACAGGATTCGCGCGAAGGGCGTGTACGCGCTGGACTCCCAGCTCATGCGCCTGGTCTTCAGGCTCATCGCCGTCGTGCTCGCGACCTTCGTCGTGATCCACCTGGGCGAGAGCCTGGGCGTGTCGGTGGCGCCCATGATCGCCGGTCTCGGCGTCGGCGGCCTCGCGGTGGCGCTGGCCGTCCGTCCGACCCTCGAGAACGTCATCGGCGGCTTCATCCTGTTCGCCGATGCGCCGGTGCGGGTCGGCGAGTTCTGCCGCTTCGGCGACAAGCTGGGAACGATCGAGGGCATCGGCCTGCGGTCGGTCCGGGTGCGCGGCCTCGACCGCACGGTGATCACCGTCCCCAACGCCGAGTTCTGCCAGCTCCAGCTGATCAACTTCACGCGGCGCGACTCGATCCTCCTGCACACGACGCTCCGCCTGCGCTACGAGACCACCGCCGACCAGCTGCGGCTCGCCCTGGCGCGGCTGCGCGAGCTCCTCATCCGCCATCCGAGGGTCTCCCCGGATCCTGCCCGGGTGCGCTTCGTCGGCTACGGAGATTCCTCCCTGGATCTCGAGATCTTCGCCTTCATCCAGACGCGCGATTTCGGCGAGTTCCTCGCGATCCAGGAGGACCTCAACCTGCGCATCAAGGACATCGTCGAGGCGTGCGGCAGCGGGTTCGCCTTTCCGTCGCGCACTCTCTACGTGGAACGCTCCAGCGGCCTCGACGAGGAGCTGGCCAGGGCGGCGGAGACGGAGGTCGCACGCTGGCGCGGCGAGAACCGGTTGCCGTTCCCCGAGTTCGACGAGCGAGAGAAGGGCGAGATGTCGGGCACGCTCGACTATCCGCCGGAAGGGTCGCCGGGGCGCCCGCCACCCGACCGGGGGCATCCGTGACTCTCGAATCGCATCCTCGAAGGAGCCAGACCCGATGGAAGAAGCGCTGATCGCGGCCGCCCGGAAGTGCCTGTCCGGCGCTGAGGAAGGCACGATGGACTTCCCGGCCATCGTGCGAGCGTTGATGGAGGCGGGCTTCGAGAGCTACACCGTCGACTACCGGCGAGCGACGGCCACCTATTTCCTCCCGGACGGAGACAGCATCGAACTGCCCATGGCGCCTGCAGGTGCGGGGGTCGCGGCCGAGTTCGAGGCGAGTGCCGTTGCGCAGGCCGTTCGCCAGGCCCAGGCCAACGCGCCCGGATACACGTACGCTGGCTTCTCCTCGACGGTGAAGGCCGCCGGCTGCGCTGGCTACATGGTCTCCTTCCCGGGAAGGCGCGTCCTGTACTTCGGGCGCACGGCCGAGACGCACGTCGAGCACTTCCCTCGGCCCACCGAGCCGGTCCGGCGGCCCTGACGGTGACGCCGATCCGGACGGGGGCCTACCTCGCCACGCCGAGCAATCCGCGCGCCGCCAGTTGCCCGATGATCACGTCGGCAAATCCGCCCACGTCGCGCTGGAAGTCCGAGGGATTCAACGTCTGGGTGATACCGGACCAGACGAGGCGTCCCGTCGACACCTCGTAGAGCGAGGTCTCGATCATCACGAGGTTGTACTGGGAGACCTGCGTCACCGGAACCGTGGTCATCGCCCAGACGCTGCTGCTGCCCCAGACCGGGGTCGCCGTCGTCACCATCATCGTGTTCACCTGGGTCCGCGTGTCGACGCCGAGCACGCGAATCACGAGCACCCCCTCCGCGCCGGACGCCCTCAAGGCCTCGGTGAATGGCTCCGGGGCGTTCCGCGCCTCGTCGGAGACCACTGCCCAGCCGGGGGCGGCGTGGACTCTCAGGGACCGGAGCCTCTGGGAGAAGACGTCCTCGGCCACGCGACGGTTGGCGGGACCGAGGCCCGCGGCCACGACGGTGATCCGAGCCATCGGCCCGCCGGTGAAGGTCGGGTCGTACCAGGCCGACTGGAGGACCGTGGTCTGGCACCCGGCCAGGAGGAGAGTCGCGAGAAGCAGGGAAACCAGCGTGGTGGGCGTTCGCATCGTGGGTGCCTCTTACCGGGGGCGGCCGCGACTTTCAACGGCGCCTTCGTGCACGGTCGGGGCACATGGCTGACGATGCGTCGCCAGTCGCGTCCTCGCCTGGCCGACATCCACCGCCCAGCGCTCGACCGTCCAGGTCGCTGTAACCCCGGCGAACATGAACGGCCAGGGACCAGGCCAGGGCGCCGGCTTTCCCCGGACCTCGCGGCGAGGGTGGCACGGATGCTCGAGTCGGGCGGGCTCAATACTCGTGACATCGCGAGGAAGCTGGGCATCAGGCCAGCCCTCGCGGACCGGCCCCTCGTCTTGTCGGGCGACTTCTGGGTCTTACGCCTTCGTGGCCTGGGCGGCGGCCTTCCGGGCCGGGGTCTCGGCCAGGACGCCGACCGCAGCGCCGGCCACCGCGCCACCCACCGCGAAGAGCGCGCCGACGCCCGTGGCGCCCATCACCATCCCGAAGACGATCAGCGCCCGGACCGCGAAGGTCGCCTGCACAGGCGTCCCAAAGATCCCACCGGCCAGCAGCACACCCGCGTAGCCACCGTAGAGCAGGGCGGGGAGCAGGGCGATGGCGAGAAAGAGGGCCAGTCCGACTGCGGCGCCGACGATGCTGGGGGTCTTGCGGTTCATGGTGTTCTCCTTGGGTCCGTCGAAGTTGGTAGACGAGAGGAGGTAATGCACCTCCCCTGCCAAGTCTGGGGGGCTGGAGTTTCAGGGGGTTGGAGGCAAGGCTTGTCGGGAATTCCCGACGGGACGGCGGAGGGAGGCGACGTCAGGGACAGGCGCCCCTGTCCACCCACCGGCCGATGAAAGTGGTGATGGTTCCATCCCGGGACGTGTCCGCATGGTCCAGTACGCAGACCTGGTTCACCCCCTCATGGCAACGCTGGTCGCCGATGTCGCAGTTCCACGCTGCGTCGGGGCCGCAGCCACCCAGGGCGGCCAGGGCCAAGATCACCGCCACGACGACGGCGACCGATCGCATCGGCGGGCCGGCACCAGGGGGCGTGAAAAGGCGAGGCATCGACTCCGATGCTCCCCACCACACGGACATAGGCAGGGAGGCACTCAGGCGACCAACGGCCATCGCCCCCCGTACGAGCCGTTCACTTTTCCGGAGGCGCGCCGGCAGTCGGTGCCAAGTCGCGCCGGTATTCAGGCCGGTACGGACCCGCCGGGAATCCAGGACCCGGGTACTCCATCACTTGCTCGTTGGCCTGGCGGGCGAGGGGCATGTAGTTGGGAGCTGCCTTGGTGATGGCGGCGTTGACGGCGGCCGCGATGAGTGCACCGAGTCCGCTGCCGCCACTCGACTGCGGGGTGTAGGTCATCACGCGATGCGCAGCCCAGAAGGTGTCGCCTGTCTTCCCGTCCTTCCACACATAGTCAAATTCGACGGTCACCGTCGTCGACAGGATCATGTACTGTGCGTCCCACCGCTCGATGGTCACGTACAGCACGGAGTCTGCGCCGAACAGGCTGCAGAGCCTCATCGGGTCCGCCGAGTGGACGAGAGAAGCGTCGGAGAGGCCATCGTCCTCCAGGACCCGCTTCACCATGTTCACGGGGAACACGTAGTAGCCTCGCTCGGCGACCGGAATGGGGATCGTGGACAGGAAGTAGGCCGGGGCATCGATGTCGACGCTCTTGTTGACGACGGGGACGATGAGGATCGACCTTGGCCGTGCGGCCGTCAGCTTCGCGTAATCCTGGGACTTCGGCGCAGTGGCGCAGCCGAGGGACCCTCCCAGCCCGGCCAGCATTCCCATCAAAAGGAGGCGTCGCATCAGCTCGTCCCCTTCTCAAGAGCCGTTGCCGGGCCTTCGGGCGGCGGCTCGCTTCCCGGTGCAGTCTTCGGGGGCTGCCGCTGGGCGTTGGAGATCATCTTTTCCATGAAGGCCCGCGACTCGGGCCATGCGTCTCGTTCCTTCTTGAAGTAGGCGATTGCCTCCGTGGCGTTGCCCTCCTCGTAGAACGCATACCCGTACTCTGCGTAGATCCCGGGAGGTGCCTTGCCTCGGCTCCTCTCCGATTCGAGAATGATCGTCTTCAGGCTCGCGATGAACGCCTGCCGATCCTGCGGGTTCTTGTAGTTCGTGTAGAGGGCATCGTCGTAGTTGCCCCAGCTGTAGTGAGTTTGCTTGGTCGTGCACGCCTGCATTCCAGCCGCCAGAGCGGCCGCCGCGATCGCATGGCGGAGTCGTCGGCTCATGTCAGTGCACCCTGATGGTCTTGATTTCACTTTCGACGAAGATCGTCTGCCGGTAGACGGTATTTCCGCCGGGGTCCTTGATCTCGATGTCGTGGGTCCCAGGCTCCAGGCGAAGTACGGTCGGTTCGCCGTTGAAGTTCGCGGCTGGGCCCACAGCCCTTCCATCGACGACCAGGACCGCGCCCGGAGCCGAGTCGAGGATCGCGATGGCGGGACGTGTGTCCACGGTGCGCACCGTCGTGGAAGGAGCTGAGCAGCCAGCAAGGATGGACGACGCTACGAGCACGGCCATGGAAGGACTCTTCACGGTGCGCCTCCGTTGGTCGGAGCGGTGACGAAGAGAGTTGCGATCCTGTTCGGGTCGACGGCGCCCGCCGTGACCTCGCAGACGGATCCTTCACTGGTCTCAGTCTCGCCGAACAGGCTCATGACCCGCAGGGTCGCCACCTGGGTGGGCGGCAATGTCACGTCGAAGCCCGACTGCTTGCTCTTGACGGTCTTTCCAGCCTCGTAGACGACCAGAGCATCGCCGGGCCGGATCCCCTGCAACTTGCCCCCCCCGATGAAGACCTGGGGTCCCTGGATGTCGAGGATGTAGGTCTTCCACGAACGGTCGGCGAGCTTGGATACGAGTGCGTCGATGACGTCGGAGATGGCTGCCGCGATGGCCCGGTCGTTGAGCGTGGCGTCATATTCCGCCCTGCTTCCGTACCCGGCGACCTCTCCGGTCGACGTGGACGCCTCCCCGGCCCCCGTCGCCGAAAAGTAGGCAAGGCTGGTACTCACGTCGACGAGACGGATGTCCACCTTGGCCTTGGCCATCTGCGTCTTCGTGCTGCTCAGGAAGCCGGACTGACCGCCGACGTAACGTCCGAATTCGGTGACGGAGCCGATGATGACCGTGTCCGAGCCGACGAGCGAGGCTTGGCCCGCAATCTCCTGCTCCCGGCGAATCTTCGTCAGGTCGGGTCGCTCCAGAACGACGAACTTTCCGGACTTGATGAGGCGCGACGCGAGCATGTCGGAAGCCTGCTTCCCGATCACGTCGAGATCTGCGTCGTACAGCAACGAGCGCCCGTAGTTGGTCTCGTTCGTGAACCGCGCGATCGAGACCTTGGTCTTGTATCGCTTCTGCTCGGGCACCCGCCTGGAGTCCTGAGCCGCCAATTGCTCCTCCTTGGGTACTGGCGACTCCATAGCCTTGGGCGGCGGTGCTACCGTGACGCAACCGATCATCGAGAGAGTCAGGGTCAGCGCGGCGGTGTGGCGTCGTGTCATTTCGTATGCCTCAACCGATTTGGTGCTCGATGTGCTCGGACGGCGGCCTACTGCTCGCTCTTGAAATGGTTTCGCGGTGACGACGATCATACAGGTGGTTCACGTCACCTGTAGGCCCATTCTCGGCGAAGGCGGGCCTACTCTTCCTCACACCCGGCAGTTGCCCTTTGTGGGTCCTCCGGTGTCACGTTCCGGAGGGGCATTCGTCCTGAGTGCTGCGGAGCACCGTCGCCGCTAGGTGCCTACGAAGCTGAACGTGATCGTCGTGGCCGAACCGCAGGCCGTCGCCGTCCCGGACCCCTGCGCGGTGAGGGTAGTCGTGTCATTGGATAGGGCGCCAGCCGCGGCGGTGAGCGTGATGTTGAGGGTGCCTGCCACACCGCTACAGGTGACGGCTACCGGCGCGCAAACAAGACTCCCGGCCCACGATGCGGCGTTGCCGCTGCCCGTCATCGTCAGGCTACCGGAGCCATCCAGGCAGACGCGACTGACGGATGCGGTGGCACCGGACAACGAGATGACGAGCTGGCCCTGATAGGTGATCGGCGCTGCGCCGGGAATCGTCACCGTCGTGGTTCCGTCCCACGTCCCCGCGAACGCCGGGTTGAGAGAAACGGCAGGGGTGTCACTTCCTCCGCAGGCGGCCAGGGCGAGGACCGCGACGAGGGAGAGGAGGGCGGCGAAGCTGCGAGTAGGCATCGTGGGGGCTCCGATGGTGGAGTGCATCGCGGCTCTTGCCGCAAGGTGAGTCTCCTCTCCTGACGGACATGGTCGGTGGCCATGACACCACCGCCGAGCCATGCGTCCCCGATGGCCATGCTTTACCTATAGTAGAGTCGATGAGGTCACCACGGGCTGCGCAGGCGGAGCCCGACGAGATCGAGAACTTCCCCATTTGCTAGAAGGTCGCCGAGCGGAATTAGCGGCGGAGCGTGCTCACACCGACCATCGCGCACCACTTCTGCGCGAGTTGGACGTAGGGGACCAACTCGACGTCGAGGTTGAGGGCGAACAACGACAGTTACGACGTGGGCCAATCCCTCGTCGTCTTCTACTACTTCAGCAATTTCGAGTCGTGCCGCGCCGAGGAGCTTCAGGGGCTCTTAGAGCCCAACGTGCCCGTCACACTCGACTGCCCGGCGAGCCTCATGCCGCTCCCCCGCATCCCGCTCGCGGCGGAGAGCGGGTGGCGCGAGCCTCCCGACATTGGCTACGCTCTCGGTGTGGCCCCATCCAAGCCAAGATTGACCGGGCTCTTGGCACTGACGGCTGGACTCGTTTGCGCCGCGGGGTGCGCAACCACCCCGAAGTCAACGTGTCCCACTCCTTCGGTCGCAGAAAGATGGAAGGAGGATGAAAGCCCGTACAAGGAGTACTTCGCGGCAATTCGGAAGGCCGCCGCCGCAGAATGGGTTCCGCAAATCAAAGGGCTAGAGACTACTGGTCTGTTCGAGGTCGGAAAGTGTCAACACGCGACTCTCCTAGTGACCACGGACGCGGATGGCGCCGTGGTTGATCAGCGGGTCTGCCGCCCCAGCGACTCATTCGTGCTTGACGACACAGCCATGAAAGCCATGCGCGAAGCGAGATCCTTCGGGCCGGTTCCGCCAGGACTGCTGCGGCCTGACGGTCGGTTCCGGTTCACATTCAGCTTTTTCCTGTATTGCAGAGTAGACAAAGCGAACGTGGACGTCTTTTGAGGCCACGACCCGTGGCACAGTTCGATGGCGATCACCGCATGGCCCGATGGCAAGACGTGAAGGGGCATGCTCTTCCGGACCGCTTCCTCAGCCGCCATGCGGCGACAGTTCCACCCGTACATCGGCCCCGCGATAACCAGGGCAGCGCTCTCCATGCGGGCATCCGGCGCGAACCCGCGCGGCATACGCCTCGACCTCCCATCGCGTGCGCCACGGCTTCCAGCCGCAGTGGCAGGAGCAGCAGTTAGCTCACCCAGAACCAGATCAGGTGCTCCGCCAGTTCCAGTTCGTGGGCGAGGGTCAGCATGCTTCCCGGGTCCCACACGAAGACGTGTCGGCCGCGGGTGACGCCAAGCGCCGGGAACCAGGGCCGGAGGCGATGGACGGTGTACGGGTTCTTCGTGCTGGTCCGTGCGGCGGACGCGAGGCCGAGTTCGCCAATTCCTATGGCTCTTCGGAATGGCGGAGTCGACCGAATCCTCATGCTCCTCTTGGAGTCTCCATCATGGCCGTGAAGGAACTGCTGGGCCATGAGAGCATCGAGATGACCCTTCGCTACGCCCACCTTTCCCCGGACGTGAAGAGGGAGGCGGTCCGCCGCCTCGATTCGAGGGGGGTACGGGGAGCGGAGGGGGAGCGGGAAGCCCAGTAAAAAAAACCCCTCGGCGAACCGAGGGGTTAGATGGAGCGGGAAAAGGGATTTGAAGGGTCTACACGGTGAGTGAATAACCCATTGCGGGACGCGCCGTTACCTCACAACGCGCCGGGAACCTTCGCCTTTCCCGTTCCGTCGCCTTCCCTCCCGTTCCGGCCCGTCCCGCCCCGTGGCGCAGGGTCGGGGCACAGGTGGGGCACATGGCCGGCGCGTCGTCAGACCTCGGCCAGCCTCGCGACCATGTCGGGGTACTTGCGGACCAGGCCGATCAGCAACGCTGCCTGGGCGTTGGGCTTGGCGCGCCCCTGCTCCCAGTTCTCCAGGGTGCGCGGGTTCGTGCGCAGGCAAGTCGCGAAAAGCGCGCTGGACAGGTGCAGTTGCTTCCGGACCCTGACCAGTTCGGAAGGGGACACTTCCGGAGGGGGCTTGAACGTGACCGCGTGAGTGCGGAGCGTGCGCTTCCCTTCGCGGGCGTCGGCCAGCGCGGCGACTCCCTCGCTCAACTCCGCGAAGAGGTCGCGACGGGGAGCACGCTTCGTGGCGGCGGGCTTTCGGGTGGTCTTCATGGGGACTTCCTCGCTTTCAACTCTGCTTTGAGAATTTCTCGAACGACCTTGCGTTGCTCGGTGGTGAGGTCGCTGACCTCACCTTTTCCGTACACGGTGAAGAGCCAGAACTGGCAGCCCGGCATCCACCAGTAGTAGATGATGCGCAAACCGCCTCGCTTGCCCTTCCCTCGTCGGCTGTCCGCGAAGCGGACCTTTCGGAGGCCTCCCGTGTCCCGGATCACGTCCCCTGCTTCCGGGTCAGCCATGAGGGCCGCCTGGAGAGCCGAAAACGCCTCGTCGTCGAGGTACTCCGATCGGTGGCGCTGGAAGGCCGGGAGCTCGACGAACAGGGCTTTCACTCGGCACAGTATACGCAGATTGCGTAGCTACGCAAGCTGCGTACCGTCACCGGGCCGTCGCGTCATCCTGAGGTCCTTGTCCCGCCCCGTGGTGCAGGGTCGGGGCACAGGTGGGCACATGGATTGGGAACTCCCCGCGAACCCTTGGAGACCAGGCCGTTACGGGATCAACCGTCGGACGGCGTCCTCGAGCGGCGCGATCTGCGTGGTCGCGGTGTCCCACACGATGCGCAGGGAAACGCTGAAGTATCCGTGCGCGAGCAGGTTCCGCATGTCGACGATGAGTCGCCAGGGAACCTCGGGGGCCTTCGCCGTCACCTCGTCCGGGAGGTTTCCTGCTGCCTCGCCGATGATCTCGATGTTTCGGAGGGTGGCATCGACGCGGATCTCGTCGGCAACGAACGTCTCGTACGTCATCCCCGAGACGATGTGACGAACCTTGGCGCAGGCTTGCAGGATGTCATCCGCGTAGAGCCGCCAGTCGCGTTCCTGCCTAGCCGACATCCACCGCCTCGCGCTCGACCGTGGGCCTCATGCGCGGCTTCAGTGCATCCGGCGTGACGAGGTCGACCCTTCGCCCGAGGGTGTCTGCCAGGTAGGCGCGGAGGCCCATGTACGAGAGGAAGGTCGGGTGACCCTCGAAGTCGACGAGGATGTCCAGGTCGCTGTCGTCCCGGGCCTCGTCCCTCGCGGTCGATCCGAAGAGCGCGATGCGACGCACGCCGAAGTCCCGCCGGATGGTCGGCAGGAGGCGCCGCAGGCTGGCGATGGCCTCTTCTCGCCTCATTCCGGGAGTATACGTCGTCCGCAACCCGGCGGCCATGAACGGCCCGGGTTCAGCGGGCCGGCTTGCGGAGGCTGTCGTCGTGAGCCTCGAGCGCACGCTGGAGTGCCGTGCGTACTCGCGCCTTCTTTCCCGTCCGGACGGGCGAGATGATCAGCCGATCCCATTCAGTCCTCAAGTCGAGCTCGGTCTCCCGATCGCTCTCGAGCTCGAGGACGGGCTTCTCGAATGTCAGGACCGACCGGCTACCGCCTCGGTCCACAGCGCTCAGAGGGTTACCGATCGCCGGAGCTGGCGGGACCGAGCCCGCTGATCCCGAGTCGGGTGAGTCCGCGGCGCGGCGCGCTCCTTCGTCGTCGAGCGAAGACCCTCGAGCAGGATCTCGATGAAGCGCGGGAAGTCGCGGCTCGCGTCCACGCACATCGACGCAAATTCCGGACGTGACAGGACGTCTTGAGCGGAGCGGGAGGGGTTGGCGACGGGCCAGAGGCCGGCGAGTTGCAACTCGATGCTCTGGATCACCATCCACGCATCACCTTCCGACAGCCAAGGTAGCGCGCTTCGGAGCGCCTCGCCGGCTCGCGGTAGCATCTCGACGAAGTCCCGCTTCACCGACGCGATGGCGCCAGCGGACATGTTGTGCTCCAAGATCGACGACACCATCCCGCCGAGTTGGCAGAGGAGCGGGCGGGAGAGGTGCTCCTCCGAGAGAACGGTCGAAACGCCTCCGACGCCGAGGGAGCCGCGCGCCGCCGCCAACCGCGCCTGGACCGCCTCGAACATCTCGGTCATCTCGGCGAGATATAGCCGGAAGAGGATCTCCTCCCTGCTTTCGAAGTATCGGTAGATGTTCGGCTTCGATACGCCGGATCGGCGCCCGAGCTCGTTCAGACCAACGGCCATGGGGCCTACCTCCCGGGCGAGGTCACGCGCCGCCTTCAAGATGGCGCGGCGCCGTACCTCCTTCTGCTCCGGCTGACGGGCTCGCTGGAATTTCGCCATGATTCGATCATAGCGGAACGGCGCGACTTGACAAGCGACCGTCGGTTTCCTATTAGCAGACCGATGGTTCTGTATTCCGGTTTGGCGCCGCCGAACCGACAAGGAGATGCACATGGCCAGGACGTGGTTCGTTACCGGCAGTTCTCGTGGACTCGGACGTGCGGTGGTCGATGCAGCGTTGGAGGCCGGCGAGTCCGTGATCGCGACCGCCCGCAAACCCGAGCAACTCAGTGACCTGGTCGCGAAGTACGGCGACCGGATGGTGCCGGTCGCGCTCGATGTGACCGACAGCGATGCGGTGTTGACCGCGGTGGAGGCGGGGCTACAGCGGTTCGGGCGCATCGATGTCGTCGTCAACAACGCTGGCTACGGCGACATCGCGGCCGTAGAGGACGTCTCGCTGGAGCGGTTCCGCGCGCAGATCGACACCAACTTCTTCGGCGTCGTCTACGTGACGAAGGCGGTCCTCCCGATCCTTCGAGCCCAGGGCGGCGGCCACATCTTCCAGGTGTCCTCGCTCGGCGGTCGGATCGCGTCCATGGGCCTCAGCGCATACCAGAGCGCGAAGTGGGCGGTCGGGGGGTTCTCGTCCGCCTTGGCGCAGGAAGTGGCGCCCTTGGGCATCAGGGTTACCGTGCTCGAGCCAGGCGGGATCAGGACGGACTGGGCGGGCTCCTCGATGACCATCCCCCCGATCAGCAAGCCATACGAGCAGACGGTGGGGCGGTTTGCAGAGTTCCTTCGCGGGTTCACCGGGCACGAGCCGTCCGATCCTGGCAAGATCGCTGGGCTGATCCTGCGCCTCGCGGGCGAGCAGGACCCGCCGCTTCGTCTCCTGATCGGTCCGGATGCGGTCGAGTACGCGGCCAAGGGTGCGGCGGCGCTCGCGGAGGCTGACCGAAGGTGGCGCGATCTCAGCCTCTCGACGGCTTACTAGAAGGACCCAACCTCGAACGGCGAGGACCAGATGAACATCGACACTCTCACCACGGCCATCGAGGCGTACTTCGGGGGCGAACGGCAGGAGGGGCTCGCCATCCTCGGCTTCTCGGCGGGACTCTTGCTCGTCGCCGGCGTCCTGCACGCGGCGGGTCGCGACGGGTTCTCTCGGGGCTTCGGGGTCGTGTCCCTGTTGCTCGCGGTCCTGTTGTCGTCGACCGTGGTTTCGTTGATGAGCCGGGATGCACCACACAGCCAGGCGCTCATCGTCCGGCTGCGAGGCGAGGATGCGGGGGCGGCGGTGGCCGGCGAGGCGAGCCGAATGGCCGAGGTGATCCGGAAGTACCCGTACTACAGGCTCGCCGCCCTGGGCCTGGGAGCCCTCGCGCTTGCGGCCGCGGCGCTGTCGCGGCAAGGCTGGGTCAGCGGTGCAGCCGCAGGCGTGCTCCTCCTCGTCGTGGCGCAGCTCATGATCGACCACTACTCGGAGGCGCGCGCGGAGCTTTATTCAGGTGAGCTGGGGGCGGCGCTCACTGGGCGACGCTGAGACTCCTGGAGACGACCCTCAGGAGCCGCGGAAGGGCGATCCGGTCCTACGCGGATGGTGGGTCCTGCACCTGCTGAGGCTGTCGGGGCCACGACCCGAGCGGCGGGCCCTGCCTTTGGTCGTGGACCAGCAGGCCTCTTCGATTTTCCGCGTGTTGGTCCGCGCGGACCAACTCACGAAAAACTGCGTCCTGGTCCGCGCGGACCAGGACCACGATTTTCGGCAAATCGGCGGGCGACCCCTGCCCCCAGGGGTGCCCTCCCACAGGGGCAGGATTGAGGGCACCCTCGGTGGCAGGGCTGGGGACAGGGTTGGAGCCGCAAGCGATGGGATTCACGACCGGTTCCGCGTGGCCCGCCCTCCGCCGTGCGGGCGAGGTGAAGCGTGCCATCTGCCCGACCCCTCCCACTCGACCACTTGAGTGGGAGGGGTCGGGCAGATGGCACCAGTTTTCATGGGAATCGGAGGGCGGGCCATGAGCAGGGAGAAATTTGGTCGGAGGGGGTCGGTGATGCCTGTTCGATTTTGGACTGGGTGATTTTCAGTTGATGGAGATTTCTGTCGGGTGGAAGGACGGCGGGGTTGATGAGGGAGCGACGAGAAGAGGGGTCGGCCGGTAGGGAGCTGGGTAGGTGACGGTCGGTCAGCATCGGTCGAGGCGAAAGGTGAACGGCTCGGGTTGCGTCGTATGTCGAAGCGGGTTAGATATGACATACGTACAGATGTCAACGGAGGCACCCGATGCCGGCACCGAACACCACCGAGAAGCTGATGCAGACGTTCCGGCTCCCCCGCGAGCTCGTCACCTTCCTGAAGGCAGAGGCCGCCCGGAAGGACATGGACCTGACCGCCTACGTCAGCCGGCACCTCGAGGGGCTGCGCACCTGGTTCGGCCTCCCGGGCGCGGCCACGGCCATCCTGGAGGAAGACCGGATGGCGCTTCGGATGGAGCGCTACGAGTACGTCCTGCACCTCCTCTTCCAGCGGACGCTCGAGTTGCGCGAGAAGGGCCCCGGGTTCGACGCCCCGGGCGGGGGAAAGAGGAAGCGTTCCTGACGCACAGCCGCGGCCGTCGGCGAGGACGGCTGCCGCAGGGTGACGCGTGGCCCAGGACCTCCCAGCCGAAGCCGGCACCGGCGCCCAGGACGCCGCCGCACCCCTCCCCCCGGCGCTCACCGTCGACGAGGCGGCGCGCCTCCTGCGTGTAAACCGGAAGACGCTCTACGACGCGGTGCGCGACGGCCGGATCCCGGGCGTCATCCGCATGGGCCGTTCCATCCGCATCGGCCGCGACGCCCTGTTAGGCTGGCTCCGAGGTAACGGCGGTCCCGCGCTCGGAGACGACCGATGAGCGTGAGGCTGCGGAAGTGGAAGGGAAAGGACGGCAAGGTGCTCGAGCACTGGGCCATCGACGTGAAGGTCGCGATGCCGGGGAGGCGTCCCCAGCGCGTTCGTGACTTCTCGCCGGTGAACACGCGCCGCGGAGCGCTGCAGTACGAGCGCCAGGTCCGCGAGGCGATCCTGGCCGGAACCCTGGGCAAGGAGGTGAAGGAGGTCCCGACGCTGGAGTCCTTCCAGTCGCGGTTCCTCGACTACTCGGAGGTTAACAACAAGCCCAGCACGGTCTACGCGAAGCGCTGGGTGCTGCGCACGCATCTCGTGCCCGCATTCGGGAAGCGGCGCCTCGACACGATCGGCCCGGCCGACGTCGAGACCTACAAGGCACGGAAGCTGAAGGACGGACAGGCGGCGAAGTCGGTGAACAACCACCTGACCATCCTCCGGAAGATGCTCAACCTCGCAGCCGAGTGGGGCGAGCTGCCCCACGCGCCGCGGGTGAAGCAGCTGCGGGTCGCGCACGGCGACTTCCAGTTCCTCTCGTTCGAGGAAACTGAGCGCTTCGTCCGGGCGGCTGCTACCGAGTGGACGGCGTTCGTGGTCACGGCGCTCAAGACCGGCCTCCGCGTCGGCGAGCTCCTCGCCCTCAAGTGGGAGGACCTCGACCTGGTGGCCGGCCGGCTCCTGGTCCGCCGAACGCTCTGGCACGACCAGGAGGGGACGCCGAAGGGCGGGCGGACGCGCGAGGTGCCTCTATCCAACGAGGCCATCGCGACCCTGAAGGCGCATCGGCACCTGAAGGGCGAGTACGTCTTCTGCGAGACCAACGGGAAACGACTCACCCACAGCCGGGTGAAGGGCGTCGTCCCGTCCACGTGCAAGAAGGCTGGTCTCGCGAAGCGGCTCACGACCCACGACCTGCGCCACACCTTCGCGTCACACCTGGTGATGCGCGGGGTGGCCTTGAAGGCTGTCCAGGAACTCCTCGGTCACGCGACCATGGAGATGACGATGCGCTACGCCCACCTCTCCCCGGAGGTGCGGCGCGAGGCGGTCCAGGTCCTCGACCGGCCCGCGCCGGGAGAAAATGGGGCACATGTGGGGCACATGAGAGGGTGATAAAGAAAAACCCCTCGGCGAACCGAGGGGTTAGATGGAGCGGGAAAAGGGATTTGAATTTTACGGCGGGTAAACTCTAACCATGCGACAGTCCACGCCTTTCTGTCGTTTCGCCCGTCGTTACCATCGGTTGAATCTCCAATCCGTTCCCCAGGCTTCCCCACCCTTCCCCGGGCTTCTCCCAGCGTCCGGGAGACATACGGGAGACGGAGGCCCCTACACCTCTTCCAAGGGAACGCCACGGCCCGCGCGCAGGCTGGCCCGAGCCTTTTCCACGCGGGCCACGAAGCGCGGATCGTTCTCCAACCGGAAGTCGAACCAGTCATCCTCCGATTCGAACCCGATGAGGACTCCGGCCGGCTTCCCGTGCCGCGTGATGACGACCGGCCGTCGCTCGGCCTCGCGCAGGTACCTGGACAGGTCGTCCTTCACCTCGGAGAGGGGGACTTCGTTCACCTGGGTCTTCCGAACTGGGCGAGCCATGATTCTGCCTCCGACTTTGCAACGATGGCCAGCACTTCGACCGTGCTGCCCGTGATGTCATAGAAGACCCGGATCTCGTCGATCCGGAGTCGATACTGCGGTCTCGCAAGGCCACGGAGTTGCTTGATCCGGCTCTTGCTGATCTTGGCTGGCTCGTGCCTCAGGTGGGCCTCGATCGCCTCCCGGACCTGCGATCGCACGTTTGCCTTCAAGCCGCGGAGGTCGTCGACTGCCTCCGGCGCGAGAAGAATCGCGTACCTCATTCTGGCCAGAGTATAGCCAGAACTGGGTCGTCTGCGCCACCGTTCCGAAGGGAGACGTCCGAGAGACTCTCTACCTCTCCGCCCGGTCCGATGGCTCGCGGATTTGCGACGGCGATCGAGGTTTCGTCGAACCGTAGGCGCTGAGCTTGCGCCAGAGGGTGTTCGTGCCAATGCCGAGCGTTTGCGCCGTGGCCTTGCGGCTACCGCCATGGTGCGCAAGCACCCGCAGGATGTGGCAGCGTTCCAACTCCGCGAGCGATAGGAGCGCTCCTTCGGTCGATGGGATCTCGCTGCCACCAGTCAGGATCTCAGGGGGGAGATCGCCTTCCTCGATCCGCGGCTTCCCTTCCGCAAGAACCAACGCGCGCTCCATCGCGTGCTCGAGCTCTCGCACGTTGCCTGGCCAGGAGTACTCGAGGAGCAGGTCGAGCGCCCGCGCCGAGAGGGAGCACGGACCGCAATGGTAGGTGTCGCAGTTCCGCAGTACGAACGCACGGGCGAGTGGCAGGATATCCTCGCGGCGTTGACGGAGCGGCGGCACCTCGATGCTCACTACCTTGAGCCGGTAGTAGAGGTCCTTCCGGAACGCGCGCGCTCGCACCATCTCATCGAGGTCGCGGTTCGTCGCGGCGACGACCCGCACTTCCACCTTGCGGCTCTTGGACGAGCCCACCGGCCTGACCTCGCGGTCCTGGAGGACTCGCAGCAGCTTCACCTGGAGGGGGAGCGGGGTCTCTCCGACCTCGTCGAGGAGCAGCGTGCCGGAGGTAGCAGCCAAGAAGAGCCCCTCGTGATCGCGGTCGGCACCGGTGAAGGCGCCCTTCACGTGGCCGAAGAACTCGCTCTCGAGCAGGTGCTCGGGAAGCGCCCCGCAGTTCACCGGGATGAATGGTCCACCAGACCGGGGCGAGGACGCGTGGATGTGGCGGGCGATGCGCTCCTTGCCCGAACCGCTCTCGCCGGTGAGGAGCACGGGGACGTTCACGGCCGCCACCCGCTCTGCCAGGCTGAGCACCCGCCGCATGGCGGTGCTCCTCGCCACGATGTCTTCGGGGAGCGCGTCGGGGGGCATGTGCCCGCTGTAATCCAGAATGGCGATCCGTGCATTCCATTCTGGGATGGCATCGAGCGCCGCCCGTGGACCTTTGTGCGCCAACGGGCCGTCGGGACAGGGAATTCTACCGACGGGCCCGTTGGCCCGGTCCTTGGAGGAGACTGAGTTGACGGACATCACTCCGGGACCGTCGATTTCGACCCGACCCGAGTGACACCGAAGCAGATGGTCGATGCAGTGAACAGGCTCGGCTACCAGGCCAGCCTTCCTGCGCAGAGTGGGTCCTAGGAGAACGCCATGAGCTCCTGCTGTTCGGGTGAGCGCTGTGAGATCCCCAAGACGCCCGGCAACGGCGAGACGGCCTGCCCGAGCTGCGGCGAGACAGGCCGCGTCGTCGCGGACGAGACCATCCGGGCGATCCTGAAGCCGGGGCACGCCGACGGCCTGCTCGTGGTCGAGCGCCGCTTCTGCAGAACCCCGAGCTGCCGGGTCCTCTACTACGGCGCCGATGGGTGGGTCGTCGAGAAGAGCGCGGCCTCGGTGCGCGTCGGGGTGAAGGAGACTGAGGATCCGATCCCGCTCTGCTACTGCTTCCAGTTCACGCGAGCGGATGTCCAGCGAGAGGTGGCGGAGACGGGCGAGAGCACGATTCCGGATCGCATCGACGCGGAGATCCGGGCAGGGCGCTGCGCCTGCGAGCAAAGGAATCCGTTCGGGGTCGTGCTGCCTCGGAGACGTGAGAGGGGCCGTCAAGGAGGCGAAGGCGGCAGTCGCGGTGGCGAGAGTGTCGTGATGACTGTCGAGAAGCGATTCGACTTCGTCATCCTGGGCTCCGGAGTGACAGGGATCCCGACGAACCGCGGAATCTCGACCGCGCTGTGCGAGGTCGCCTCTGGCTCACTGGGTCCGGTTGGCAGATAGTTTCACACCGTCCGAGCCCCGCGGGCCCTCGATGAAATGGGCAAGCATGGCGACTGGCGACTACGACCTGGCCTACGAGAACCTCGGGTTGGTGGGAATCGTCATCGAGCCGACCGAGGACCTGCGTCGACTTCAGCTAAGAAGGATCATCGACGTCGTCGCCCCGCTTGCTGCAGAGAAGGGGACGGCCGAGGCCTTTGCCCCCCGCCTCGACGGGGGGTCGATCAGCCAGCCGACGGTGGACTACGTGAACGGCTTCGTCGGACCCCGCACCGGCACGAACTACAACCCTCATCTGACCGTCGGGATCGGTACCCGCGATTTCGTGGACGCGTTGAAGGCGGAGCCGTTCGAACCGTTCACCTTCCGGGGAGCGTCCGTGAGCCTCTATCACCTGGGTGACTTCGGTGTCGCCCAGAGGAAGCTCCACAACCTGTACCGCTGCTGATCGGAGCGACAGCGGGCCGTCTGCTGACTGTGGGCTGGTCCACGCCGAGGAACTCGCCAGCGGCAGCCTGGGTGAGCTCTCTCCTCGCGATGATCTCCGCGATCCAGGCCGAGAAGTCGACGATCCTGCCGGCATCTCGGGCCCTCGCTCACCGCTTCCAACTCGATCCGACCACCGTCGGGCTGGGCCCTGCCCACCTCGACGATCTCGAACTCCATCCGGAATCCGGAGGTGGCGGGAGCCTTACCATCTTCCCCCAGTTCGCTACATGCGGCCCCGCCCCTGGGCGATCCGCGTGTTCACCTCAACCGTCACGTGGGCGAGGTCCTCGAACCCGTCGAGCAGCGTCTTGTAGTGCTTTGGTGGCAGCGGCTCCGAGGCGACCACGGAGACGATGGCCGCCAGGTGGCGCGGGCCCACCCGCCACAGGTGGAGGTCGACGACCCGTGCGTCGCCGCTGGTCTCGACCGCAAGGCGGATCGCGTCCCTGCGTTCGGGTGCCACCTCCGCGTCCAGCAGGACTGCCCCAGTGTCCCGGATCAATCCGAGCGCCCAGCGCGTGATGACCGCGGCGCCCAAGATGCCAATCACGGGGTCCATCCACGTCCAGCCCAGGAGCTTCCCGGTCAGGAGGGCGCCAATGGCGAAGATGCTGGTGAGTGCGTCTGCGAGCACGTGCACGTAGGCTGCCCGGAGATTGTGGTCGCGGTGGTGGTCGTGGTCATGCTCATGCTCGTGGTCGCGGTGGTGGTCATGATCCCGAAGGAGCCAGGCGCATCCGAGGTTCACGACCAGGCCCACCACGGCCACGACGATGGCCTCGTTGAACTGGATCGTCACCGGGTGGGCGAAGCGCACCACGCTCTCGACGAACACGAGGAGCGCAACCACGGCCAGCCCGACGGCGCTCGCGAACCCGCCCAGTGCGCCCACCTTGCCGGTTCCGAAACTGTAGCGCCGGTCGCTGGAGTGGCGCCGGGCGTACGTGTAGGCGAAGAGCGCGACCCCGAGGGCTGCCGCGTGCGTCCCCATGTGCCAGCCGTCGGCGAGTAGCGCCATCGACCCATAGATGGTCCCGGCCACGATCTCCGCGACCATCATGACCACGGTGATCGCGACGACCCAGCGGGTCCGGGCCTCGCCCGGCACGGCGCGGTCGGTGTCGAATGTGTGCGAGTGCCCGGGCGAGCCCATGTCGTCGATGCTCATGCGAATCAACCTCCTCCGGCCACGGACCTGGCGATCCGTGCCTTCACGTCCCCGAATCGGAGGTACAGGGCCGGCGTCGCGAGCATGGTGAGGGCGGTCGCCGTGAGCAGGCCGCATAGGATCACGATGGCCATCGGCGTCTCGATCTCGCTGCCGGCGTTCCCTCCGGAGAGCGCCAGCGGGACGAGCCCCAGGCCGGTCGCGAGCGCTGTCATGAGGATCGGCGCGAGCCGCTCCATCGCGCCACGGTGGACAGCCTCCTGGGGATCGGTCACCCCCTCGGCCTCCACCAGATGGTGGACGTGGGAGATCATCATGAGCCCGTTCCGGGTGGCGATGCCGAAGAGAGTGATGAAGCCGATGATGGACGCGACCGAGAGCACCCCACCCGAGATCCAGACCCCGGCGACCCCGCCGATGAGCGCGAGCGGCAGGTTGGCCATCACGACCACGGCGTCCCGGCCTGAGCGCAGCGCGACGAAGAGGACGAGGAAGATCCCCAGGATCACCGCGATGCCGAGGAGTGTCAGGGTTCGCGACGCCTGTTCCGCGCTCTCGAACTGGCCGCCGTACTCGACGTGGTAGCCCCGCGGAAGCTGGATGGTCTTGCCCACCCGCTCGCGAATGTCGCCGACGACGCTCACGATGTCACGGCCGGACGCGTTGCTCATGACGACCAGCTTCCGCTGGACGTTCTCCCTGGTGACCGCGTTCGGTCCCCGGTCCTTGCGGATCTCGGCGAGCGAGCCGAGCGGCACCTTGGCTCCCGTGGGCGTGGTGACGAGCGTCGCCTTGATCGTCTCGAGGTCCTTACGTGCCGAGGCGCCGTACCGGACGACGAGGTCGAACGAGGACTGCCCCTCCAGCACGCGTGACGTCACCGAACCCTGGAAGGCCGTTTCCACCGCCTCCGCCACCTCCTGGATTCGCATTCCGTGGCGGGCGATGGACGCGCGGTCGAATCGAACCGTGAGGATGGGGATGTCCGACTGCTGCTCCATCGAGAGGTCCACGACCCCCGGGACCTGCGCCATCACTCCGCGGACCTCCTCGGCGACCCGCCGGAGCTCCTGGAGGTCGTCGCCGAACACCTTTACGGCGATGTTGGCCCGGGTGCCCGAAAGCATGTGGTCGATTCGGTGCGAGATGGGCTGGCCGATGATGATCGTCATCCCGGGGATGAGGGCCAGGTCCTTCCGGAGCGCGGCGAGGAACTCCTCCTTCGAGCGCTTGCCCTTCTTCAGCCCCACGTCGATCTCGGCCGAGTTCACGTCCTGGGCGTGCTCGTCGAGCTCCGCCCGACCCGTGCGCCGCGCCGTGGCGACCACCTCCGAGTGCCTGAGCAGCGTCTCCTCGACGAGGCGGCCCAGCCGGTTGGACTCCTCGAGCGACGTTCCCGGCAACGTCACCGCCGAGAGCGTGAGCGTCCCCTCGTTGAAGTCGGGGAGGAAGGCACGCCCTGCGAGCGCGAGTCCAACCCCTGCAAGGGCAACGAGCACGAGCGACGCGCCCAGCACGCCCTTCCACCGTGGCAGGACCGCGGCGAGGATCGGCGCGTAGCGGGCCTTGAGCCAGTGCACCACGGCGCCTTCCTTGTTCTCCCGGACGGCTCGGGAGGTCGGGAGCAGCAGCGAACAGAGGACGGGGGTCACCGTGAGCGCCACGACGAGCGAGGCCGCGAGCGACACCACGTAGGCGAAGCCGAGCGGCTGCAGCAATCGCCCCTCCACCCCCGACAGGAAGAAGAGCGGGAGGAATACGAGCACGATGATGACCGTGGCGTAGACGATGGAGCTGCGGATCTCCTTGCTCGCGTCGAAGACCACCGTGAGGGAGTTCTTCCGCTGGCTCTCCGGGAGCAGGCCGTTCTCGCGGAGGCGACGCGCCACGTTTTCCACGTCGATGATGGCGTCGTCCACGAGCGCGCCGACGGCGATGGCCATGCCACCAAGGGTCATGGTGTTGATGCTGCCGCCGAATGCGCGCATGGCGAGCACGGCGGTCACGAGCGAGAGCGGGATTGCGAGGACCGTGATGCCGGTGGCTCGCAGGCTCGCGAGGAAGAGGAATACGATGGCGATGACCAGGACCGCGCCGTCGCGGAGCGAGCCGAGCACGTTCCGGATGGCCACCTCGATGAAGTCCGACTGCCGGAAGATGTTGCGGTCGATCTCCATCCCCTTGGGGAGCGTTGCCTGGATGTCGTCGAGCACCCGGTCGAGGCGACGGGTCAGCTCGAGCGTGTTGGCTCCGGGCTGCTTCTGGATGCCGAGGACCACCGCCGGCTTCGCGTCATGTGAACCCTCGCCGAGCTTCAGGGCGGGCCCGATGCGGACGTCGCCGAGCTGTCGGACCAGCACGGGCGCGCTGCCGCGCATCGCCACGAAGGTCTCCCCGATGTCCTCGACCCGCCGAACGCGGCCCACCCCGTGGATGAGGTACTGCTGTCCCCCCTCCAGGTAGAAGCCAGCCGAGGTGTTCTCGTTCGTCTCCTTGAGTGCCCGGACCACCTCGTCGACCGCGATGCCGTACGCGCTCAGGCTCTCCGGGCGAAGGATGACCTGGTACTGCTTCGTGTCCCCGCCGGTGGGAATGACCTGGGACACCCCGGGAACGGCGAGGAGGCGCTTTCGGAGCACCCAGTCCGCCGTCGTCTTCAGCTCCATGGGGTCGTGCTTGTCGGACGTGAGCGCGATGAAGAGGATCTCCCCCATGATCGAGGAGATGGGCGCAAGCGTCGGCCGGTCGGCGACGGGGGGCAATGAGGAGGCTGCGAGCTGGAGCTTCTCTGCCACGATCTGCCGGGCCTGGTAGATGTCGGTTCCCCAGTCGAACTCCACCCAGACGATGGCGATCCCCACGGCGGATGCCGAGCGGACCCGTCGGACCCCCGGCGCGCCGTTGAGCGACGTCTCGATGGGGAAGGCGATCTGGGTCTCCGCCTCCTCCGGTGCCATCCCGTGGGCTTCCGTGATGACCGTGACCGTGGGAGCGGTCAGGTCCGGGAAGACGTCCACGGGCATGTTCCAGGCCGTGTAGCTGCCCGCGACGAGGAGCAGCGCCGCACCGAGCAGCACGAAGAGGCGGTTGTGGAGGGACCAGCGAATGACGCCGTCGATCATGGCGGCCCCTCAGTGAACGTGGCCGGACGCGGGAATGGCCCCGGCCGCTGCGGCGAGCCGGACCTGCCAGGCACCTCGCGTGACGACACGCTCCCCGGGCGAGAGCCCGTCGAGGACCTGGACCCACTCTCCGTCGCGAATTCCGAGCTTGAGTGGCCGCCGCTCGAAAGCCTCGCCGGAGACGAGCGCAAAAGCGACCTCCTGCTTGCCGTCGTCGATCACGGCCGACGCGGGGATGGCGAGCCCCCTCACCTCCTGGCCGGAAAGAACATGCACCTTCGCGAACATCCCGACCCGCAAGGCGCGCCCGGGGTTCCCCACCTCGAAGATGAGAGGCGTGGTGCGGGACTGGGCATCGACGACTCCACCGAAGGCGACGACCTTGCCTCCGGCCTTCGGGTCGACGGTGAATGGACGGTCGAACCCCTGGACCTCGAACCACGCGCCAGACGGCTTGCCGATCCGGCCGATGTCCGCTTCCGGGACCTGCACCTCGAGCCAGAGCCGGTCGGGGTCGACGACGTGGAAGAGCTCCTTCCCTTCCTCGACGAACGCACCGGGAGCCGTGGACACGGAGGCGACGACCCCCGTCACCGGCGAGCGCAGCTCGACCTTGCCGGTGGCGCCCTCACCGCTGGCGCGCTGGGTGCCCTGGTACTGGGCGAGGCGGCGGGCTGCTGCGGTGGCCTCCTCGCGGGCGAGTGACTCGGCGCTCCGCGCCTCGACCACGCGCCGCTCCGGGACCGCCTGCTGGGCGAACAGCCCCTCGAGCCGCTCCCGTTCCTTCCGAGCCAGCTCCAGGCGGACCTTCGCCTGGCTCGCCGCCGACTCCAGCGTGGCCGGATCCGCCTCCGCTCCCAGCCGCGGGGCGATGGAGGCGAGAACCTGGTCCTTCTTCACGGCCATGCCCACGTGCGGGAACGTCTGCCCCGCGGAGACGAGGCGCCCCGTCACGGGCGCGACCAGGCGGGCGTCGCCATCCGAGCGGGGACGGAGAACGCCGTTCGCGACCACGGACGGGCGCAACGGACGCTCCTCCGCGGCCGCCGTGCCGAAGTCGGTCCGCCACTGCTGCTCCATCAGGAAGGCGATCTGCCCGCCCCGCTCCGGCTCCGGCGCGGCCGCCTTCGCCGCGGCCTCCGGGCTCGCGTGGACGACGACCTCACCGAGGTCGTGGACATCGGTGCCCGCCGGTGTGGTGACCGCGATGGCGAGCCGGCGCTTGCCAGGTGCGGCAGGCTTGGGCGCAGGCCGGAAGATGCCCGGCGTCGAGGGCGCCCCGACCACGAACCGCTCCTCCCTGGCGCCGTCCGACAGGGTGACCGTGACCGTCCCTTCGCCGAGGGGCTTCCAGTCGGCGAGGCGGGTCAGGTGCGCCGCCATCTTCGTCTCGCGCCTGGCCACGAGCGGCTCGAACTCGACGAAGAGCTCGGTGGCGTTGCCGAAGCGGGTGAAGGACTCGACTCGCGCCTCCGCCCCGTGACCGTGCTCGTCCTTGCCTCCTGGGCGGCAGGCGGTGACCAGGAGGACCACCACGAGGGCTACTTGGCTGCGGGTCATCGGGATGCGCCTCCGGAAGCGAGAACGAGGTCGATGCGGGCCCTGCGGGCGGCGGACTCGAGGTCGATGGCCTGGAGATCGGCATCGAGCGCGCTTCGCTGCGCGTCGACCAGTTCCAGGACGCCCAGTTCGCCGCCCCGGTAGGCCGCCTCCGCCGTGACGAGCAGCCTGGACGAGGTGGAAGTCGCGTCGGAGCGGAAGCGGCGTGCAGCATCAGCGAGCCGGGTCGCCTGGATGCGGAGGCCGCGAACCTCCGCCGTGGCCAGATCCGTCTCCAGCGTGAGCCGGCCCCGTGCCTGGCGGGACCGACCCTCGGCACGTGCAGCCTCGTCCTGGTCGCGGTCGAAGACAGGCAGCGGGATGGCGATGCCGGCGATGTAGCCGTTCAGCTGCTCCCCCGCGACGCCGACACCCTTGTACCCGGCGGACAAGGTCAGGTCCGGGAGCCACCAGCGGCCGGCAGCGCGTGCCTCGAGATCGCCGGCCAGAGCCTCCTCTCCGAGGGCCTTCAAGTCCGGGCGAGAACCGACCTTGTCGACGAGAGCTTCGGTAGGCGGAGGGGCATCCGACGGCAGGAGCGTACCGACCACCCGAACCGGGGTCTTTGCTCCGAGAAGGCCCTCGAGCCGTGCCCGGAAACGTTCCACTTGCCCTTCCTGAGCGGCGACCCGGGCGGCGATGCTCTCCCGCTCGCGCTCCAGTCGCATCCGGTCGTACCCGGAGGCGTCGCCCGCCTTCTCCCGCCGGACCGTCGCCTCAGCGAGCCGTTCGACTCGCACGAGCGAGTCGCGCAGGGCCGCGAGCCGCGCCTCCCCGGCGACCACGTCGTAGAAGCTCATCCTCACGTCGGCCTCGAGGCCGATGCGGGTTGCGACGCCTCGTTCCCGTGCAGCCTCCACCCGACGGTCACCCGCCTGTCCGCGGAGGAACCGCCGACCGGAGATGTCGACGGACTGCGAGAGTTCGACGTAGTTCTCGGCGGAGGCCGCCGGGCCTCCGTAAACCTGCTCCCGGCTGTACGAGGCCTTGGGGTTCGACCACATCCCCGCCCGGATCGCATCGCCCCGGGCCACGTCGACCTCGCCTTCGATGACGTCCCGGACCTCTGGACGCGCCAGTGCCCGCTGGACGGCTTCTTCCTCGGTCACCTGCCCCAGGGCCGCGGCCGGCGCGAGAAGGGCGAGCAGGATGGAACACCGATTGATCATCGGTCTTGTGCGCGACCGGGCAGTTGAAGGGATGTCCATGGTGACCTACCTCGCGAGGGCTTCGAGCAGCGTCTCGGTCAAGTGGTGGAGGTCGGACGCGAGGAGCACCGCCGCGATGGCCGCAAGGCCCCAGAGCAATCCGCGGAGCAGGGTCGGCGCGCTGGTCGGCGGATCCCGCAGGAGTCCCTCGACGCGGGCCACCGTGCTGGCCCCGTCCATCCCCATCGCGGCGGCGAGCCCCAACTGGCTCGACCCCAGGACGCGCTCGACGGTCACGATGGCCTCAGCCACTCGGAGCCGGTCACCGACTGCCATCGCAGCCTCGTCGTCCGCCGCCCGCTCGCAAGCGAGCGCCAGATCGGCGAGGAGAAGGCGCCGGGTTGCCGGGAGGTGCCCGGCCGACAGGAGTGCGGCGGCGACGAGGCGCAGCGGGTCACGGCGGCGCGCGTGCGCCCTTTCGTGCTCCAGGACCACCGCGAGGACCTCGGGACGGAGGCGCTCACGCAGGCCCGTCGAGACGAGCACGAGCGGCCGGAACAGCCCCGCGGTCACCGAGAGCGGGGTGCTCGACGGGATGAGCCCGCCCTCGGCCTTGCCGGAACTCCGGACGAGGGCACCTACCGCACGCCAGGTGGTGATCTGGGCTGCCACGACCCTCGCGAAGACGATTCCGGCGCCGGTCGCGGCTGCCCCGAGAATGAGCCACTCGACGAGGGATACCGGCCCGTGCGGTGCGTGCTCGACGCAGAGATGAACGTGGCCGTCGTCATGCAGGGGGCAGTGGTCGGCCGCGATGCCGAGGGCGCTCCACATCGACGGCAGGAAGCAGAGGGCGACGAGCAGGCCGCCGACCAGCCACGGAGCCGCCGACCAGAAGGCGATCCGCCGAGCCCGGGCTGCTGCTGGAAGCGTCGCGTGGCGCGCACGCGCGGCTGGATAGGTGAGCGCGCCGACCAGGGCGGCCAGGAGCCCGAATGCAACGGCCGTCGTGGCAGCCAGCAGGAAAAGTCGCAGGAGCGGGTTCATCGCCGCTCCTTGCTGGCGCGTCGCTCGGCGATGAGCCGCTCCAGGCGAGCGAGGTTCTCCTCGCCAGCCCGGTCCGCGAGGTCGACGAAGGCCGCGAGCACGGTCGCCGGGGCTGCCGTTCCGACCACCGTCGAGACGACGTGCTCGGCCATCCGGGCCCCGTAAGCCTCCCGGGTCAGCGCCGCCTCGTACACGAAGGCGTGGCTCACCTTCTCGCGCCGGAGGAGTCCCTTCCGGAAAAGGCGCTCCAGCGTGGACTGGACCGTGTTCGATGTGATCTTCCTTCGCCCGCCCACGGCGAGGTGGCACGCCTTCACGTCGCATGGGCCGGTGGACCACACGTGATCCATCACGGCAAGTTCGAGGTCCCCGAGGAACGGTGGGTGAGAGGGAGCCATGCGGCCGGAACTCTCTCACGACGGAAAACCGACGGTCAATCGGTGTTGGTCTTGCTCCGGAAACGGATGCCCTCGAGTCCGCGGGACGCTGCGCCAATCACGATCTGGGCTTGACCTGGTCGACGCCGTAGGCGCTGAGCTTGCGCCAGAGGGTGTTGTGCCATTGCCGAGCGTTAGCGCCGTGGCCTCGCGGCTACCGCCATGGTGCGCAAGCACCCGCAGGATGTGGCAGCGTTCCAACTCCGCGAGCGAGAGGAGCGCGTCTTCGGTCGATGGGATCTCGATGCCACCAGTCAGGATCTCAGGGGGGAGATCGCCTTCCTCGATCCGCGGCTTCCCTTCGGCCAGAACTACCGCGCGCTCCATCGCATGCTCGAGCTCTCGCACGTTGCCTGGCCAGGAGTACTCGAGGGGCAGGTCGAGCGCACCGGCATGACGGCCTGCTTCATCATTGCCTCCCGCATCGCCTGGCGGGCGGCCTCGCCCGTGGCGAGCGGGGATCGGCAGCGCCCGCCCCGGTGGCGACGAGGACACCCGACAGAAGAACGATGCGGAGGAGTCTCAGGGCTGGATGTTCCAGATCCCCATCATGCCGATGTCCTCATGCTCCACGATGTGACAGTGGAACACGGTCTTGCCCACGTGGTCGAGCACCGGGACGAGGAGCGTGATGCTGCCGCCCTTCGGAACGATCACGGTGTCCTTCATGGCGGGTGAGTTCACGTAGAGGCTGGCGTACGAGGAGAAGGTCGGGTCGACGCCCGTCGCGCTGATCACCTGGGCCGAGTTCACGTGCTGATGCCAGGGGTGATCCATCCCCGTCTGGTTCACGATCTCCCAGACCTCGTAGGTGCCGACCTTCGAGTCGTGCCGATACGAGGTCACCGTCCCGTCGGCAGTCTCGGAGAAGCTCACGCCGTTGATCGTGCCCCTCCCCATCATCATCCCCAGCACGAAACGCGTGCGGGGCAGGGAGGCCAGGTCCATGGTGATCCGCCTGGCCGAGGGGTTCACCTCCGCCGGGATCGCGTCGGTCGCCGGCGCGCCGGCGTCGTTCAGGGTGAGGAGGGGCACCTGGGCCGACGTCGAGCCGCCGCAGTACTGCATGCCACCGCACATCGTTCCGCCCATGCCTCCCGACATCATCCCCGCACCACCACGGTCATACGGAAGCGCGAGGAGCCTGAACACCCCACCGGCGCTCGATGCCCGGACGAGGACGTCGATGCGCTCGGCGGGCGCCAGCAGGATCTCGTTCATCTCGTAGGGCTTGTCGAGGAGGCCGCCGTCGGTGCCGACCACCTGGAGCGTGTGCCCCTCCAGGCCAAGGCGGTAGAAGCGTGCCGTGCTGCCGTTGAAGATGCGCCACCGCTGGACCTGGCCCGGCCGGATCGGGAGCACCGGGTTCACCTGGCCATTCACCATCACGAGATTTCCCTCCTTGCCCATGACGAAGTCCATGATCGAGGAGTAGGTGCTCGGGGCACCGCCAAAGAGAGAGACGTCCTTCAGGACCATGACGTGGGTCTCGTACGCCGCGAGCGGGCTACCGGCGTCGACCGCGATGTCGATCGGCCCGATCATCCCGCCCCAGATCTGCTCGGCCACTGCACCGTGCATGTGCGGGTGGTAAAGGCCCATGGAACCCGCCGGCTGGAGCGAGAGATCGTGCTCGTAGTCGAGGCTTCCCCCGCCCGCGGCGACGGCGCGGAAGACGTCGTCACCGGCGACGCCGTCGGCGTTGGCGCCCGGGGTGACGTGCATGCCGTGGACGTGGAGATTGGTCTCGAAGCGCGGGTGGCCGAGGAGGTTCGTCGTCCCGTCGGCCGGGAGCGAGTTCTTGAAGTGGATGCGGAGCAGGTCTCCCCGGCGGGCCTGGATGACCGGCGCCACGTAGCTTCCGCCGTAGGTGAGCATGGTGGCCGTGGTGCCACCGACCGTGCTCGAGCTCGGCTTCGCCTCGACGGAGACGTCGAGGACGTTTCCGTTCCTGGTGATCACCGCTGCGGGCGGGTCGGCGAAGGCGGGGCCCGTCACGGCAATCGGATCCGTCGGCCCGGTGGCGCCGGTCGGACCCGTAGGCCCGGTGATGCCGGTCGGGCCGGTCGGGCCCGTGACGCCGGTGGGTCCCGTAGGGCCGGTAACCCCGACGCACCCCGCCATGTGGTGATCCCATCCCATCATGCCGCCGCCGGGCATGGTCCAGCCCGAGCCCATGTTCCAGCCCGAGTTCCCGCCCATCATCCCGCCGCCCATGCCCATCGTTTCCTGGCTGGTGAGCCCGTTCACCTCGGCGGCGCGCATTCGCATGTGGTTGGCGTAGTCCTGCATGGTGGTGAGGTGCTGCAGGATCTCGGCTTGGTTCGCCGCCATGTCGGGCGTACCGCAGGCGATCGCCATGTGGCGACCCAGTTCCCAGGCCATTGCCTGTGCGCTGCACTGGACGTCGGCGTGCGAGGTCCAGCCCATCGATGCCAGGGTCGTGTCCATCGGGTTGGCGACCTGGTTCATCTGGTCGATGTGCGGCTTCATCTGGTCCATGTACTGCTGGGCAGCGGCCGTGCAGGCCGACATCGACCCGAGGCTGGTCGTGCTCGCCTGGAACGCCGCCGCGGTGGTCGAGGCGCCGAGAGCAGCCTGGTCCAGGGAAGCCGCCCCGGCGTTCACGCCCGACGCGGGCGAAGGGGCACCGGCCGACCCACAGGCGGTGAGGACGACGGTGAGGGCGGCTGCTATTGCGATTCTCATGTGTTCTCCAACGGCGGAAATTGCGGCGAAGGGGACCTCGAAGTCGCCGCGCCGAGCGGTTCGCGTCTAACTCCAGCAAGTGTCATGCCCTGAGCCTGCGCCTGGCATTCCAGGGGGTTACCAAGGCTTTGGGCTGAGGTCCGTACCGTTCCGTACGGTACCGTGTACCCCCTGGTACACCGTGAAATTCCCCTCCCCCTCTTTCGCGACAGGATCGGCTCTGACCCTGGCCACCTCTCAGTTCCTTGGCGTCCGGAGACCGCTCCCGATGACCGCGACGGAGAGCCCGAGGTTCTGCGGGATGCGGCCCGGACGCGGTATCGGTGTCATCATGACCACCCATGGATGCCAACAAGATCGCTGGCTCGAGTTTCCTTCCGGGCGGTCCTAGAGAATCGACCGGATCCGTCCTGACCGCTTGTCGATGATGACCCGGTCCACGAGCCGTCCGTCCTGGTGCTTGATGCTGGCCTCGAAGTAGAGCGGGCGCTCGGTCACCTTGCCGACGACGCGATCGTCACCGTCGAAGTAGGCCTCCAGCCGCTTGCGGGCCTCCTCGGCCGTTTTCACGGGGTCGTTCGCGCCGTAGCGAGCTCGCTGTCCCGGAGGCGTGCCGCCGTACGGTCGGCGCTCGCACCAGCCGCAGTCGCACCCCGGCTCGGCGAGCGCGGCCGGAGGCACGGCGGCCAGGCCGAGCGCGATGGCGGCGACTCCTGCTCTCCATGACCGCACCTCCATCATCGGTCGGCTCCCGGGTGGCAGGACCGACTGCCCGGCCCTGTCTCCGAAGTGGTCCACGCTACCAGCAGCCGCAATGGCCGCTGCCTCGGTTCTCCATCATGGCACGCCTGCCGTCCCAGCCGTTGTGGCGGAGACCGGCCTTGTCGGCCGCCGCCTGGAGCTTCGCCTCGAGCTCCACGATGTCCTTCCGGATGGCCGCGATCCGGACGGGATCGGCGCTGTCCTTGTCGTACTCCTCGGCCAAGTCGATCTGGCGGACGGCCAGATCGTCCCGCAGGCCGACGGTCTCCTTGTGGAACTTCCTCATGGCGGCGGCACCGGCGCCACTCGAGCCGCCGGCCTGCCAGCCGCCCGCATGCCCGTGGCACCAGTCGCAGGCGGACGCGACGCCGGCCGCGAGCAGCACGGCGGCGACCACGAGACCTCCAAGAACCTTCGTCATCTTCGTCTCCTCTTCTCGTGCAGGTTGGTTGCGACATCGTCAGCAAGCCGAACCTATCGCCCCGCCGTGAAGCACCTGGGAGGGAATCGTGAGCAATCGTGAGGGCTCATGCTGGCAGCCAGATGGTGAACTTCGCGCCCTTGCCAGGAGCGCTCTCGGCGGAGATCCGGCCCCCGTGGGCCTCCACCAGCTCCCTGGCGATGGCGAGACCGATGCCGAACCCGCCTTCCGAGCGCCGGTAGAACCGGTCGAAGATGAGCGGCAGCTCGGCCTCGGCGATGCCGGGCCCATCGTCCTCTATCGCGATCCCGACCTCCGCGTCCCGCCGCAGCCCGGTGACCGACACCGTCCCGCCGTGCCGCGCCGCCTTCCAGGCATTGTCGAGGAGGTTCATGACCACCTGGCCGAGCCGGTCGGCATCGGCCCGTACCACGAGGTCCTCCGGGCAGTCGAGTCTGGTGGCCACGTTCGCTCCGGACGCTCCCCGCTCCAGCCGCTCCAGCAAGTGTCGCAGGAGTGGCCGCAGGGCGACGCGTTCCCGGACAAGCGTGAGAGCGCTCGCCTGGGCGCGGGCCAGATCCTCGAAGCGCTCCAGCATCCGCCTCAGCCGTCCGACCTCCTCATGGAGCGACTGGAGCCCCTCCCTCGTCGCCGGGAGGAGACCGTCCATCATGGCCTCGAGCTCCCCGCGGATTGCGCCGAGCGGGGTTCGGAGATCATGCGCGAGGTCGGTAAGGAGCTTCCTGCGCTGCTGCTCGAGCGCGTCGAGTGCGTGCGCCATCCGGTTGAACGTCTCCGCGAGCTCGCCCACCTCGTCCTCGCCCCCGACCTGGGCGCGCACCTTCAGGTCGCCGCGGCCGATGGCGCCAGCCGCCGCCGCGAGGCTGGAGAGCCTGGCCGTGAGCCTTCGTACGGCATAGGCGCTGAGCGCGATCGCCAGGCCGCCCAGCGCCAGCACGGACACCAGAAGGAAGCGATTGGAGCGCTCGACGAAGGCGGCGTCCCCGAGCGGCCCGAGGCGGCGAACCTCCAGCGTCCCGATCTGCTCGCCCTCGAGAAAGAGCGGGTAGGGCACCCACTCCGTCGCGGCCCCCGTCTCGCTCGGCATCGCCAGTCCTCGCCCCATCATGGCCGGGGTGAGGGCACCGACGGCGGCCTCCGTGTCGGACACGACCTGCCCGGCGGAGTCGAGCACGCGGACCTGGAACCCGAGCATGAGTGCCCAGAGCGCATCCTCGTCGAGCCACTCCCGGCTCCAGCCGCCGTGCTTGGCGTAGGTCCGCTCCGCGTCGGCGGTGATCCAGTAGACCCGGTCCTCGGCCTGGCCCTCCAGGTAGGCCCGGAAGTCCCGTACCATCAGGCCGCGCAGCACGAGCGCCGCAGACAGGGCAACCGCCACGACGGCGAGGAGGAGAGCGAGGAACTTGGCCCAGAGGCGGCTACGCATCGCGCTTCCCGATGAACTTGTAGCCGAGGCCGTAGACGGTGAGGACGAAGGTCGGCTTCCGGGGGTCGTCGCCCAGCTTCTGCCGGATGTTCTTGACGTGGGCGTCGATGCTCCGCTCGTACCCTTCGAACTGGTAGCCGAGGGCCTTGTCCACGAGTTCGCTCCGCGTCATCACGCGGTCCGGGCTGGAGGCGAGCGCAAACAGCACCTTGAACTCGGCCGGCGTGAGGCTCAGCGGCTCGCCACGAAACCTGGCCTCGTAGCGGTGTCCGTCGAGGACCAGCATTCCCAGCTCGAAGCTCACCGGCCCAGCCTCAGAGAGGTCGTCTCGGCCGGCCCGCTTGAGCACCGCCCTCACCCGGCTGACCAGTTCCCTCGGACTGAAGGGCTTCACGACGTAGTCGTCGGCGCCGAGGGCGAAGCCCACCACCCGATCCTCCTCCGAGGACCTGGAGGTGAGCATGATGACCGGTACGTCGTCGAGCGCCTTCAGCTCCTGGATGACCTGCTCGCCTCCGATGTCCGGCAGCATGAGGTCGAGGATCACCAGGAGAGGACGCTCCCGGCCGGCCTCCTCTAACGCCTTCCGGCCGGTGGCGGCCTGGACCACGCGGTACCCGGCCTCCTCCAGGTACAGCGCCACCACCCGGGCGATCTTCCGGTCGTCCTCGACGACGAGCACGGGGCGAAGCATGGTCCTCCCTTCCACTTCACGGGGCTTGCGCGAGGCGAATCGCTACTATAATTGCACAACCATGCAATCATCAACCCGCCGCCGGCCCCGGATCACCGCCGCCCCCGCCTGCAAGGTGCTCTACGTCGACGAGGCGCGCGTTGCCTCGGCCCAGCGCAGCGCGCCAGGTCCCGACGCGCTCCGGGCCATCGCCGACCTGTTCGGCCTCCTATCGGACGAGACCAGGCTGAGGATCCTCTACGCGCTGGCACAGGAGGAGCTGTGCGTCTGCGACCTCGCGCGCGTGGCAGGCCGGTCCATCCCGGCCGTCTCCCACCAACTCGCGGCGCTGAGGCGTCTCCAGGTCGTCACCTTGCGCGCGAAAGGCAAGTTCGCCTACTACCGGCTTGCCAGCCAGGCGGTGCGGCAGTTGCTTCGCGACGCCTCCCGACGGGGCGCAGTCAGGTCGACCGCAGTCGCCCTCTCCTGAGCACCATCCAGCCACCTCCGGCGGCAGGCGCCGGGTTCACGTTCGCACCGCATCTGGAGGCCGTCGCATGTCGACCCAGAGGACGTTGGTCGCGGTACCCAAGATGGACTGTCCTTCGGAGGAGCGGTTGATCCGCATGGCGCTCGATGGCGTTCCGGGCATCGTCGAGCTCCGGTTCGACCTCGGGCAGAGGAAGCTCACCGTGCTCCACTCGGGTGACCATGGCCCGCTCCTGGAGAAGCTCGAGCCGCTCGGCCTCGGCGCGCGGCTCGAGTCCTCGACGGCCGCCCGGGCTGACGAGCTGCCCGCCGGTCCGGGCGCGAAGTCGGAGGCCGGCGTCCTCCGGGTCCTCCTCGCCATCAACGCCAGCATGTTCGTCGTGGAGCTCGTGGCGGGCTGGACGGCGGAGTCCACGGGCCTGATCGCCGACTCGCTCGACATGCTGGCCGACGCCGTCGTCTACGGGCTCGCGCTCTACGCGGTCGGCAGGGCGGCCCGGGTGAAGGTGCGCGCCGCGCACCTCTCCGGAGTGTTCCAGGGGATCCTGGCGGTGGGGGTCTTCGCTGACGTCCTGCGCCGGTTCCTCACCGGCAGCGCGCCGCAGCCCCCCACCATGATCTCGGTCGCGACCCTGGCGCTCGCCGCCAACGTGAGCGGCCTCCTGCTCCTCGCCAGGCACCGGGACGCCGGAGCCCACATGCGGGCGAGCTGGATCTTCTCGACGAATGACGTGCTGGCCAACCTCGGCGTGATTGTGGCCGGCGCGCTCGTCGCCTGGACGGGGTCGCACCTCCCCGATCTCGTCGTGGGGGCCGCCGTGGCGGCGCTCGTCCTGGTGGGCGCCTACCGGATCTTCCGGCTGCGGTGAGCCGAGCTCATCCTTTCGGAGAAGTTCATGGATCCGTTGACCCGTCCGGGGTCGTTCTCGCGGCCGACGTTCCGGACGCGGATCTCCACCCGGTTGCTCATGGCTCCCTCCGGCGGGGCGAAAACCAGCCGTAGATGACGGGCAGGACGAGGAGGGTGAGCGCTGTCGCCGTGACGAGACCGCCGATGACGACCGTCGCGAGCGGCCTCTGGACTTCCGCTCCGGCGCTCCTGGAGAGCGCCATGGGCACGAAGCCGAGAGCGGCGACGAGCGCCGTGGTCACGACCGGACGCATCCGCACCACCGCTCCCTCCTTCACCGCTTCCTCGGGTGTCAGGTCGCTCTCGCGCTCGATGCGACGGACGTAGCTCAGGAGCACGACGCCGTTCATCACTGCGACGCCGAAGAGCGCGATGAAGCCCACGCCTGCAGAGATGCTGAAGGGCATTCCCCGAAGGGCAAGGGCCAGGACGCCGCCCGTCGCGGCGAAGGGGACGTTCAGGAAGATGAGCATTGCCGGTCGCGCGGAACCGAAGGTGACGAAGAGCAGGACGAAGATGAGGAGCAGCGCGAGAGGGACGACGACGAGAAGCTTGCCGGAAGCGCGCTCGAGGTTCTCGAACTGGCCGCCCCATGTGACCGTGTAGCCCGGCGGAAGCTTGACCTTGTCGGCGATGGCCGCCTTGGCCGCCTCGACGAATGACGCGATGTCTCTTCCCCGGACGTTGGTCTCGACGGTGATCCGGCGCTGGATGTCCTCGCGACTGATCTGGGACGCCGCCGGCTCGGTGTCGAAGCTCACGAGCTCGCCCAGCGGCACCAGGCGACCGCCCGCCGTCGCCACGGGGACACGCGCGATGGCTGCGGGGTCGTTCCGGATCTTCTCCGGGAAGCGCACCCGGAGCATGAATCGCTTCTCGCCCTCCAGCACGAGCCCTGCCTGCTTGCCGCCGAGCGACTCGACGACCGTCAGCACCTCGTCGGCGGAGGCACCGTGCCGGGCAACCGAACTCCGGTCCACCTTTGCGGTGAGAATGGGGAGTCCCGACACCTGCTCGACCTTGGTATCGCTCGCCCCCGGGACGGCCGCCACTGCGATCGCCACCTCCCCTGCCTCCCGGCGAAGGACGTCCAGGTCGGGGCCGAAGATCTTGATGGCGACGTCGGAACGAACGCCCGAGATGAGCTCCGCCACACGCAACTCGATGGGCTGGGAGAACCCCAGCGCCACCCCGGGCACAGCCTTCTTGAGCGCGCGCTCCATCGCCTCGATGAGCTCCTCCTTGGAAGCGAACCGCCACTGGTCGGGCGGCTTCAGCATCACGAAGACGTCGCTCATCTCCACGCCCATCGGGTCGGTGGCGATCTCGGGACGGCCCGTCTTGGAGACAACCGTGTCCACCTCCTTCGGGAACTCCCGATGCAGCACTCGTTCCAGGATGCCCGACTGGGCGGCCGCCTCTTCGACCGACACGGAGGGGAGCCGCCAGACCTGCAGGGCGATCGCGCCCTCGTCGAGCCGCGGGATGAACTCCCCGCCGAGGAAGGCCCCGACGCCGATGCTCGCCGCGAAGAGGGCCGCGGCCGCGCCGACGACGATCGCCCGGCGTCGCATGGCCCAATCGAGCGCCGGGGCATAGGCCCTCTTCATCATCCGCACGGCCCACGTCTCCTCGTGTTTGGGCGCCTTTCGCAGGAACAGTGACGCCAGCACGGGAACCACGGTCAGCGACACGACGAGCGAGCCCGCCAGCGCGAACATGACGGTGAGCGCCATGGGGCGAAACATCTTGCCTTCCACGCCGGTGAGCGTGAGCACGGGCAGGTACACGATGAGGATGATCCCGACCGCGAACGCGACCGGGCGAGCCACCTCCGTCGTGGCCTCGCTCACCACCGCACGTGGGTCCCGCCCGGCGGCTCGCTTCTCCGACAGGAGCCTGAACACGTTTTCGACCATCACGACGGCACCGTCCACGATGAGCCCGAAATCGATGGCGCCCAGGCTCATCAGATTGCCCGAGACGCCGGCCCGGACCATGCCGATGAAGGCGAAGAGCATCGAGAGGGGAATGGCGGCCGCGACGATGAGCCCACCACGCAGGCTTCCGAGCATCATGAAGAGCACCGCCACGACGAGGAGTCCGCCCTCGAGGAGGTTCCGCTCCACCGTCGCGATGGTGCGCCGGATCAGGTCGGTCCGGTCGTAGAAGGGCTCGATACGGACGCCAGGCGGGAGGCTCTTCTCGATGGAGGTGAGCTTCGCCTTGACCCGGTTCACGACGTCGCGGGAGTTCTCCCCCATGAGCATCATGGCCACGCCCACCACGGCCTCGCCACGGCCGTCGCGCGTGACCACGCCTTGGCGGACCATGGGGGCGAGCTTCACCTCCGCCACGTCGCGGACGTAGAGGGGTGTCCCCTTCTCGCTCGTCCGGACGACGACGCGCCCGATGTCCTCCAGGCCGGTGAGGAGACCCTCTCCCCGGATCACGACCTGTTCCCGGTTCCGGACGAGGTAGGCGCCGCCGACGTTCCGGTTGTTCCGCTGCAGGGCCTCGAAGATCTCGGACAGCGGCACGTGGTGGGCCTGGAGCGCCGCGGGGTCGGGCTGGACCTCGAAGGTCTTGAGCTCGCCCCCGAAGGTGTTCACCTCGACGACCCCGGGAACGCTCTTCAGCTGGTAGGCCACGAACCAGTCGAGCACGGTGCGCAGCTCCATGGGAGACCAGCACCCGTCCTCCTTCGCTCCAGGAGCGCAGGTTGGCTCCCCGCGAACCTCGAACTGGTAGATCTCACCCAGGCCGGTGGTGATGGGGCCGAGTTCCGGGTTGCCGTAGCCGGGAGGGATGGTCTCCCGGACCTCGGAAAGCCGTTCCCCCACGAGCTGTCGCGCCCGGTAGATGTCCGTTCCCTCGTGGAAGACGACCGTGACCGAGGAGAGGCCGAACTTCGACACCGACCGGATCTCCTCGAGGTCGGGAAGTCCCGCCATCGCCGACTCGACCGGGAAGGTGATGAGGCGCTCGATCTCGAGCGGCGCCAGGGCCGGCGCCTTCGTCAGCACCTGGACCTGCACGTTCGTCACGTCGGGAACGGCGTCGATGGGGAGGCGACGCATGCTCTCGACGCCCAGGACCACCGTCAGCACCGTGCCGACGAGGACCAGGAAGCGGTTCCGGAGCGCCCAGGCGACAAGGCCGGCAGCCATCACTCCTCCTCGCCCAGCGTGGACTTGAGGAGCTCTCCCTTGAGCAGGAAGCTTCCCTCCGCCACCACCACGTCACCGCGCGCCACCCCGTTCAGGATCTCCACGAGGTCCCCGGCACGCTCCCCGGTATGCACGCGGCGGAGCTCGAACTCGTCCTCGCCTTTGCGCACGAACACGGACAGGTGGCCGTCGATCTCCTGGATCGCGGCCCACGGGATGGCGAGCATCCGGCGGGGCTCATTCGCCCGCGTCCCGATGATGCGGGCCGTCGCGAACATGCCGGGCTTCAGCCTGTGCCCCGGATTCGGCAGCAACACGCGGACCGGCACCGCGCGCGTCTTCTCGTCGAGCACGTCGCCGACTCGATCGACCTTCCCACGAAACACCTCCCCCGGGAACGCGCGCGCCTCGAGCTGGACGGGCTGTCCTGGTGCGACGAAGCGCATCTCGCGCTCGTAGACCTGCGCCTCGAGCCAGAGGCGGTCCAGGTTCACCACCTGCACGAGCGTGGTGCTCGGCTCGACCGACTGCCCGACCTGGGCGGGACGGGCGACCACCGTCCCGGCGACCGGGCTTCGGAGCTCGAACCGGGCCGGGTCGCTGCCGCCTTCCTCGGGCGCGCCCAGTGCCACGAGCACGGCCCGGAGGGATGCGACGTCGGCCTCGGTCGTCTTCGCCAACGCATCGGCCTCGAGGACCTCGCGCTGGGACGTGGCCCTTGCCGCGAGGAGGGCCCGCTCTCGCGTGGCCGCCTGGCGCGCCACCTCGGCCTTCGCCCGTGCAGCGTGAAGCTCCGCCCGCGCCTTGCCAACCTCCGCGCTCTCCACGACGACGAGCGAGGATCCCTTCTCGACACGGTCGCCGACCTTCACGCGGAACTCGACGACACGTGCCGCCGTTCGGGTCCCGACATCGGCGCGTCGGTCGGGATCCGGGACGAGCTCCGCGGCGACCTCCAGTGCCGGAGAGAGATCCGTCTCCTCGGCGGTGGCGAGGACGAGCTTCAGGGATTCGATCGCCTCGGGGCTGAGCTTCACCCGGTCGGCAGACTCTTCTTCGTCCTTCTCCTTCCCCTCCTCCTGCGTCTCGGACTTCACCGCAGGGGGGAACTTCTTGCAGGCGACGGGCCCCGACACGCCGAGGAGCGCCAGGAGGAGCAGGGCTGCGGTCTTGGAGCGGATCATCGGCCACCTCCGGCGGCGTCGTCGAGAATGGGAAGCCCGGCAGCGGTACGCACGCGAGCGGTTGCGACCACGAACTCGACCCTCGCCTCGACGTACCCCAGGCGTCCGTCGAGGAGCTCACGCTCGATGAGAATCACGTCGGCCGCCGACACCTTTCCCGCGTCCATCATCCGGAGGAGCAGGCCGACGTTTTCCTCGAGCGCCTTCAGCACGTCTCGGTCGTACAGGTCGAGCACGTGCTTCGCCTCCGTGCTCGCGATGACTGCCTCCTCGACTTCCGCCGCGGCGCGCGAACGAGCCGCCCTCTCCTCGGCTTTCGCACGGGCAATGGCCGCGGTCGAGCGCTCGCGCTCGCCCTGGTTTCTCTGGAAGATCGGGATAGGGATGGAGATCGTTCCCAGGAGGGTCTTGGACGCCTCTTCGGTGAAGTACCTGGCTCCAAGCCGAACGTCAGGCCACGCGACCGCGTCGGCGAGGTCGGCGGTCGCCCTCGCTGTCTCGGTACGGCCCCGGGCCGCGACGACTTCCGGGTGCGCATCCACGGCTGCCGCCGTGGGCGTCACTGCTCGAGAGACCTTGGAGAAGGTGCCTGCCACCTCCGGAGGCGACGCCGGGTCCAGTCCGAGCAGGGGCGCAAGGCGCACACGCGACGTCTTCTCGTCGGTTCGGGCCCGGAGCAGGCGGCGCGTCGCCTCGGCAAGGCGCAGCCTGGCGGTGTTCAGGTCGACCGGGGAGGCTGCACCCTGGTCGGCTCGCGCCTGTGCGATCTGGAGGAGCTCGCGAGCCAGTCGCTCGTGGTCCTCCGCGATGCGAACCCTCTCCTTCGACGCGAGCGCCTGATAGAAGGCGGTCGCCACCGTCAGCTCGAGGTCCCGGGCTACTCGTGCGGCTTCCGCCTCGGCGACCGCGATCTCGGCCGACGCCCGCCCCTTCCGGTGCCCTCGCTGGCCCGCAATCTCGAACTTCTGCGTGAGCGACGCCTCGACGCCGAGCTGCTGACCGGTCTGCGGATCGTTGAGCCAGCGGGGGCCCAGCCCGATCTCGGCTTCCGGGTTCTCGGGGAGGAGAACCTCCGCTCCGGTCAGCTCTCCGCGGGCTTCGGACACCTTCGCGCGAGCGGCCTCTAGGACCGGGCTCTCCCTGCGCGCTAGTTCGAGCGCCGCTCGCAGGTCGAGCGGGCCATCGGCGGCGACCGTCGCCGGTTGCGCGGTCAGCCCCGATGCCAGGAGCAGGATGACGATGACGCGCCCGGGCCATCGCTCGGGCACGCATGCTTCTGGAGCCGCCTTCGCGGCCCCGCGATCAGTATTCACGGACTCCTCCTTCGAGCTGGGGGAACTAGGCCAGGTCGAAGGATGTCGGAGGCGGGGTCGGTGGAGCGGGGCTGTCGATCCCGCTCAGGAAGTGGGGAGCGGCGACGCCGGGGGTCGAGGAAACCTGGCTGGGCCTGGCAATGGTGCTCGGGGCTGACGACACGACCGGCGTGCGACAGGGCGCGGTGAAGCAGCAGTTCGAGCCGACCGGCGTACCATGCGCCGGCTCCTCGTCCCCACACGGAGACGTCTCGTCGATGCAGATGGCCGGATTGTCCACCACCGACGCCCACGTGGACAACGCAAGAACGGCCACGGCGGTGATCTGTCGAAGGAAGCGCACCGGAGGGCGTTGCTAACAGCGGTGGGGCCCCCGTGTCAACACGGACTCCAGCCGCCGCCGGCGATGCTCCTTGCCGTTCGTCGCCCGGGCAATTCTCCATTGTCGACCGCACCGCATTATGGTATTGCGACTCATTCTCAATGTCCTCACGTTCCACCACCCCTCGTTCCCCCTTGCGCAAGGCGATGGCCTTCGTGGTGGCGGCGATCTTCGGCCTCGCGTGGCTCGCAGATGACGACGCGTGTTGCCGGGGTGGTGGCACCGCGAGCCCGGCGGCGTCGCGGACCGACCACGCGCCTCCCGCCACGCCCGGGAGAGCCTGCGCGGGCGGTACATGCAGGTCCCGCATCTGCCCACCCGCCCTGAGCCTTGGGCTCCTTGCTCCCTCCTGGGTCCTGACCGCCGCAGGCGAAGCTGAGTGCCCGCTCGTCAGCGCCGACCTCGCAGCGCCTCCCACGCCACCGCCGATCGAGTCTGCCCACCGATCGTGACGGGCGCCGGCGAGCATGGCCGAGCGGCAGGGACGTGAATCTCAGGCTCGAGGTGGAACCGTATGGATTCGTGTGGCTGTGGTGCGGCAGAGGTCCTTGACCGAAAGGAGACGGCGAGGCTCTCCCGATCGGTGATCCTCGTGGGGAATCCCAACGTCGGGAAGAGCGTCGTCTTCGGTGCGCTCACCGGGAAGTACGTGACGGTCTCGAACTATCCGGGGACGACCGTCGAGGTCACACGAGGCACGGCCCGATTCGCAGGCCAAGCCTGGCAGGTGATGGATACTCCGGGAACGAACAACCTCACCCCGATGTCGGAGGACGAGCAGGTCACACGCGACATCCTGCTCGACGAGGATGGGTACGTCTGTGTCCAGGTCTGCGACGCCAAGAACCTGCGCCGCGGCCTGCTGCTGTCTGCCCAGCTGGCGGAGGCACAGGTACCGTTCGTCCTCGCGCTCAACATGGCCGATGAGGCCCGGTCGCGTGGCATCACCATCGATGCGGGGCGCCTCTCGAAGGTCTTGGGGATCGAGGTCGTCCACACGGTCGCGGTCGAGCGGACGGGGATCCCGGCCTTGACGGAGAGGATGGCAGCCGCCCGCCCATCGACGTTCCAGCCCACCTACGACGATTCCATCGAGGGCGCGATCGCCGGGATCGTCGCGCTCCTCCCTCGGGACTTGGGCATCGCTCCGCGGGCCGTGGCGCTGATGGTACTGGCCGGAGACGAGTCGATGCGGGAGCGACTGCTGCCCTTGGTCTCAGAGGAGAACCTGGCGCGCATCGAGACGATCCGGCGCACGGCGGCCGCCCACCAAGCCGGGTCGCTCCGGTACGTCATCTCCCGCCAGCGACTCCAGGCCGCGGACGCGCTGCATGACGAGGTCGTGTCCCGTTCTCGAGCGTCCTCCGGCAGCGGCTTTGGCCGGAAGCTCGGGATACTGGCCGTTCACCCCTTGCTCGGCATCCCCATCCTGGCTGCCGCCCTCTACGCCTGCTACCAGTTCGTTGGCGTGCTCGGCGCGGGCACGCTCGTCAACTTGCTCGAGAACACGGTGTTCTACGGGCACGTGGTGCCCTGGACCGAGCAGGCGATCCGGTTCCTGGTACCGAGCCAGGGAGTCGCCGAGTTCCTCGTGGGCCCGGCGGGCGTGCCCTTTCGCGAGCACGGCGGCTTGATCGTGGGGAAGTACGGGCTCATCTCGATGGGCCTCTCCTACGGCATCGCAATCGTGCTTCCCATCGTGACCACGTTCTTTCTCGCGTTCAGCGTCCTCGAGGACTCCGGCTACCTGCCGCGCCTGGCGGTCATGCTGAACCGTGCCTTCAAGGCGATGGGCTTGAACGGCAAGGCGGTCATCCCGATGGTCCTCGGCCTGGGGTGCGACACCATGGCGACCATGACGGCCCGGATCATGGAGACACGAAAGGAGCGTGTAATCGTGACGCTGCTCCTTGCCCTGGGCGTGCCGTGCAGCGCGCAGATGGGGGTCATCCTGGCGATGACGACGGGGCTCAGCGTCACCGCCACGGCGTGGTACGTGGGGAGCGTCGTCTTCACGCTGCTCCTGGTCGGCTTCCTCGCCGCGCGGGTGATGCCCGGCCGCGGGTCGGACTTCATCCTCGAGATCCCGCCAATGCGGATTCCCCAGCCAGGCAACGTCGCCGTGAAAACGCTTGCGCGAATCGAATGGTACCTACGCGAGGCCCTGCCCCTCTTCCTCGTCGGCACGCTGCTTCTCTTCGTCCTGGACCGCATCCACGGGATCGCATTCCTGGAACGCATTGCCTCCCCGGTCGTTGTCGGCGTGCTGCAACTCCCGAAGGAGGCGGCCATCGCATTCATCCTCGGATTCCTTCGCCGGGACTACGCGGCTGCCGGCTTGTTCGGGCAGTTCGAGCCCCACATGCGCGCAGGGACGATGACCACCGACATGGAGATCCAGGCCACGGTCGCGCTCGTGACCATGACGCTGTTCGTTCCCTGCATCGCCAACTTCTTCATGATTCTGAAGGAGCGCGGCTGGAAGACCGGTGTGGCAATCACGGCCTTCATCCTCCCGTTCGCAGTGGCAGTGGGAGGCACCGTGAACGTTCTCATGCGGTGGGCGCTCTGATGACGTCATCGGTTCGCCCGACGATCCAGACATACCCATCGGCGTCGCGGCGAGCGGCGTCGCCCGTGGCGAACGCACCCGGTACCGCCTTCCAGTACGTGTCGAGGTACCGCCCCGGGTTGACCCAGATCCCATGCAGCATGCCTGGCCAGGGGCGCCGGATCACCAGCTGGCCCGTGGCTTCCCCGTCGAGCAATCGCCCCTCGCCGTCGGCGATGGCGGGATCGACCCCGAAGAACGGCAGCGTGGCGGAACCGGGCTTGGCCGGGGTGACATAGGGGAGCGGGAAGATCATCGCGGCTCCGGCCTCGGTCTGCCACCAGGTATCGACCACCGGCACCCGTCCGCCTCCCACGACGTCCCGGAACCAGTGCCAGACGCTGGGGTTGATGGGCTCCCCCACTGACGCGAGCAGGCGGAGGGAGGAGAGGTCTCGATCTCGCGGGCCTGCGTCACCCTGCCGGAGCCACGCCCGGACGAGGGTGGGTGTCGAGTAGAGCACCGCTGGTCGATGCCGCTCGACGACGTCCCAGGCCCGATTCCAGTCCGGGAAGCCGAGTACTCCCTCGAACAGAACCGTGGCCGCGCCGGACAGCAGCGGCCCGTAGACCGTGTAGGTGTGGCCCGTGATCCAGGCCGGATCGGCGGTGCACCAGTTCACGTCTCCGGGCCGGAGGTCGAAGGCATGGAGCGCCGTCAGCGCCGTGTGGACCATGTATCCGGCAGTACCGTGCGTGATCCCTTTCGGCTTTCCGGTGGAGCCGGAGCTGTACATGACGAAGAGAGGCGCGGCGCTCGCCACTGGCACGGGAGCGGCGGGAGTCGCATTCTCCAGGGCCTCGTGCCACCAGTGGTCACGGCCGGGCGTCCAGCCGACGGGCTCGCCCGTCCGCCGGAGGACGAGGACCCGCTCGACGAGTGGAGTCCTTCGTGCCACCACGTCGACGACAGGCTTGAGGGCCATGGCCTTCCCACCGCGATAGCCACCGTCGGCCGTCACCACGACCTTGCTCTGGCTGTCCTCGATGCGGTCGAGGAGCGCCTGGTCCGGAAAGCCCGCGAAGATGACGTTGTGGACGGCTCCCAGCCGGGCGCAGGCCAGCATGGTGATGGGAACTTCGGGAACGATGGGGAGATAGATGGTGACGCGATCGCCTTCTTGCACCCCCAGATCGCGAAGGGCACCCGCGGCACGCGCCACCGCATCGCGAAGTTCTCGGAACGTGAATCGGCGCACGTCCCCCGGTCGCCGAACGTGATCGACGGCCTCGCTCTCCCATATCAGGGCGGTCCGATCTCCATGCCCCTCGTCCACCCAGCGGTCGAGGGCGTTGTCGGAGACGTTCAGCTTCCCGCCCACGAACCAGCGAGCCCCTGGGCCGTCGCCCTCCAGGATCCGATCCGGCGGGCGGGCCCAGCGGAACGAAGCGATGCGCTCGTGCCAGAAGCCCTCCGGGTCGGCCAGGCTTCGCGCGTGCAGGCGACCACCTCACCCGCCTTCGCGTAGACCTCGAGGGCGGAGAGGCCGGGAAACCCGACCAGGCCCCGGCTGATGGCGGCCGCCTCGTTCTCGCAGTCGACGTTCCGGACGCGGATCTCCACCCGGTTGCTCATGTCCTCTCTCCTCCCTCGGATCCGGCTGCGGCTTGCGGGACCGCGCTGACTTGGAGAATTCCCTCGGCCGGTCCGGTCCGGATGGAGACCGAGCCGGCCGGGGGACGTGTCTACCGATTGTAGATCCAGCTATCCGAGGAATCGTCCACGCCCGGGCCGGGGGGCCCAGACTTCTGAAACGAAGCGTGGGTGTCGGGAAGCTCTACGTCGTTCGACTCGATGGGAGTGGTGTCGGCGCGACCCGCGAACCATGTGTGCGGGGGGTGCGGAATGCTGCCCTGCAGTTCGCAGGGGAACTCGCACGGGGGGGCTTCGCCGTATGGCATCTCGGAAGCCGACGCCCATGCGGGAAGGAGAAGGATGACCGCGACAATGCAGGCAACGGGGAGACTCTTCATGGCAAACCTCGCGAAGGATGCGATCTGAGGGGGTCAGCCCTCGCGCCACATCGGAGGGTCCGCGACGAAGCGGCCCTTCCGTGTCCGCAAGAGCTACGGTTACGCTTCAGATCGCTGCGTTCGGAGGGGGCGTTGGGGGCGCCGCCGCGTCGATGCTTGCAGGCATCGGGTGACGCAACACGGGGGCAACACGCCACCCGGCCAGGCACCTCGCCAGGAGCGGCACCGGGGCTTCCCCGGGAGACTGGCAGTTCATTCCCGGACACATGTCCTGGGGCGACATGGGGGGCGCGGGGGGCGCATCTCCCTCGGAGGTTGCCTGGATGTCATCCCGGCACGCCGCTGCGTTGTCCGTGACCGTCGCGAGGACGAGTGTCATGGCCACCAAACAGGCTGTCAGCCGGAGGAGCATTCCATTCCAGTGTCCGCCTTGCATCCCGGATCGTCAAGGTCGCAGCGGCGAGGAGCGGACACCTCGCGCGTGCCGCCAGGAGTCCTCCTCGCGCGTCAATTTCCGTTGGATCACATGGCCGAATCGGCTGACCTGGCATTCGTGGCCATCCGTACCGTCTTCTCCTCGTCGGTCTCGCCGGCGGGGCGGAACGGATGCTCGAGGCTCAGGTAGAAGAAGATGGCAGTCTCTCCACGGCTCGGGCCAATCCCGATCGGTACGCTGATGCCGGGCACGATCTGGAGGCCTCCGGGGAGGTCGAGCGCGGCCCGGACGCCCGGGGCAACGGTCAGTGCGCTCGCACGCTCCACGCCCTGAGGCCCCGCGAGTTCGGACGCCCAGTAGACCGTCTCTGCGAGGAAGTTGAGATTCTGGGCGACGAGCCAGATGAGGCTCTGGCCGATCGAGAAGGACGAGAGCGCCCCTTGGCCGCCTGCCACGGCGCGCGCGGAAGGCAGGTACGTTCCGCCGAGGTTCGTGTGGGCGACGAACTGCTCGGACAGCGCCGCACTCAAGGGAAGGTTCACCTGGATGCCCGGGCTGCCGCTTCCGAGGCCGATAGCCGCGTTTCCCGTGGGAAGGATGACGGACAGTCGAGGCGCCAGCGCGACGGACGAATCGCCGTTCCCGACGGCCTGCCAGCGATAGTTGAGCGCCACGTCCCCGATGCCGGCCGTGCCTGGTTGAAGTCCGAGAAAGTTGAGGGTGACGCTCGCCTGGTGCGTCTGGCCGAGCACGGGCCACTCCTCCGTGAAGGAATAGACCCACTCTCCGGTTCGCATCGACCGGGTCAGGGCACTGATGTGCTGGATGACGCCGGCTTCCTGGTTGTAGGCCTCCTCGATGAGAAAGCTGTTGTCCTGGATTGGACGTTCTCCAGCCCGAGCCGCGCTGGGCAACGGAAGGAGTGCGGCGACGAGCGTGGCCACGACGGCGCTGACGACAGGCTGCAGACCGGACATTGGGGCTCCCTGAGGGCGGATGGTCGTTACTGATCCTGCGTCTCATTCTCATGTTTAGATTTCTCCTGCCTTGACGCCGGTCAACCTGGGCGACGTTTGACGTTTCCGGGACCTGGCCTGCCGTCGGAATCCGGCCTGCTGGCGACGCGTGCCGTGGGTGATTCACTTCACCCCGGCGCCCCGGCACGGAGCGCACAGGCCGAAGACCTCGAGCTTGTGACCTCGCACGGCGAAGCCACGGGCCCCAGCGATCTCCGCGTGAAGGAGCTCGACACGGTTGTCGGAGAACGGAGTTGCCGATTGACAGGCGACGCAGACGAGTCGGCCATCGCCTGGCCCGCTCGTCACGGGGGAAAAGCGAGCCAGATCCCCGGCACGCCTGTGAACGTCCGCGAGGCCGTGCTCCACGAGCCTCCGGAGCGTCAACTGGACCGTCGCGAGGCTCACGGGTTGCCCGTGACCACGGACCCGCTCGCGAAGGTCATGAGCGGTCAGGCCCTCCGTCGCCTCGAACAAGGCCTCGATGATCGCCCTGCGGCGGGTGAAGCTCTTCTGCCCCGCCTCGCCGAGCCGGGCCATGGCCTCGGCCGCACCCGACGGTGCCCGCTTCCGGCGGACGGATTGGCCTTCCTTGCTCACGTGGCTCGCTCGTCCCTGTAGGCCAGCAGGCGCAATGCGTTCGCGACCACGACCAGTGTCGAGCCCTCGTGCAGGGCCACGGCGAGCCCGATCCCAGCCCACCCGGAGATCGTCGCCGGGACCAGGAAGGCCACCATTCCGAGGCTGGCCCACAGGTTCTGACGGATGACCCTCCTCGCCGCGCGGCTCAGCCCCACGGCGAAGGGGAGGCCGCTCACGTCGTCCGCCATGAGGGCCACGTCCGCGGTCTCGAGCGCCACGTCGGACCCCCCTGCCCCCATGGCGACGCCGACGGTTGCGCTGGCCATCGCCGGCGCGTCGTTCACGCCGTCACCGACCATCGCGACCGGGGCTCCAGAGCGCGCGATCCGGGCCACGAGATTGACCTTGTCCTCCGGGAGGAGGCCCCCGTGGGCCTCCTGGATGCCAACCTGCCTCGCTACCGCATCGGCGACCGCCTGGTTGTCTCCGGTGAGCATGATCGTCCGCTTCACGCCCATGCGACGGAGCTTGTCGATGACTTCCCGGGCCGTCGCGCGCGGCGTATCCATCACGCCCAGGACGCCGAGAACGCGGATGCCGGCCAGGACGACCATGGTCGTTCGCCCCTGGGACTCGAGTTGCGCGACGTCCGCCTTCACGGCGGCGGGCAGGTCGATCGCTCGCTCGATCAGGCGGGCGCTCCCGACGAGGACATCGTCGTCACCGACCCTCGCCCGGATGCCGAGTCCCACGATGGCCCGGACATCCGCGACGTCGGGAGTCGTGTCGCCCGGAGGGAGCCGCGCCGTCCCCCCGTCGACGATGGCGGCAGCGAGGGGGTGGTCGGAACGCCTCTCGACCGCGACGGAGATCCGGAGGAGCTCGGCGGAGCTCGCACCCTCGGCGGGGAGGACGTCGGTCAATCGCGGGCGTCCCTCCGTCAGCGTTCCCGTCTTGTCGAAGGCCATGACGGTGACGACCCCGAGCGACTCGAGATGCGCGCCTCCCTTCACGAGTACGCCCCCCCGCGCGGCGCGGGCGACGCCAGACAGGACCGCGCTGGGCGTCGCGATCGCGAGCGCGCAAGGGCTGGCAGCCACCAGGACGGCCATCGCGCGATAGAACGTGCGCGAGAACGGCTCGTCGACGACGACCCCGGCGAGGAGCAGGAGGGCCACGCCACAGAGGATGACGGGCACGAAGATCCGCTCGAACGAGTCGGTGAACCGCTGGGTCGGACCCTTCTGGGTCTCCGCCTCGGCGACCATCCTCACCACCCGCGCGAGCGTGCTGTCGGCTGCAAGCCTCGTGACGGTGACGGTGAGCGCGCCGGGCCCGTTGATCGTCCCCGCGAAGACACGATGCACGGCGGCGACCGCCCCGGGGCGCCTCCTTGCAGCTTCGGCGTCGTCGACCGGCCGCTTGTCGGCCGGAAGGCTCTCCCCGGTGATCGGCGCCTGGTTCACGGCGCTCGTTCCCTCCACCACGAACCCGTCCACGGGGATCCGGGTGTTCGGCTTGACGAGGACGCGGTCATCGACTTGAAGATCCGATACGGGTACCTCAGTCGCGCCACCCGTGGCTTCGACGCGCAGCGCGGTGCTCGGGGCGAGGCGCGCGAGCGCCGCGATGGCATTCCGTGCCCTGCCCATCGCGAAGCCCTCCAGCGCGTGCCCGAGCGAGAAGAGGAAGAGGAGCAACGCACCCTCGACCCAGTCTCCGAGCACCGCCGCACCGGCGGCGGCGAGGAGCATGAGGAAGTCGATCTCGAATCGCCGGGCCCTGAGGGCGACGACGACCTCCTTCCAGGTGAACCACGAGCCGAGCAGGTAGGCGGTTACGAAGAGGCCCGTCGACACCGGGCCCGGCGCGGCCATCTTCCCCGCTACCCACCCGGCGGCGGTGAACGCGCCACAGGCGAGGCTGAAGATCAGCTCGGATCGCTCCCCGAACGGGCCCGATGGCTCGTGCTCCTCGCGCGCGCGCGTGGCCTCGGCCGGGACGGACGGCTCGTCCCAGGTGGCCACTCCCGCCTTGGCCGCGGATTCCAGGAGAACGGCTCGGCTGGTGACCGTGGGATCGAAATCCACGTAGAGCGTACCAGTCCCGAGGGACACCGCGGCGTAGAGGACCCCGGGCCGTTCCGCGAAGACTCCCTCGACCAGCCTGGCCTGCCGCTTGTGCCGGAGCCCGGCCAGCGGGATCGAGAGGTGCTCGTACCTCGACCGAAGATCGGCGCCGGCGACGGCGACGAGGCGGCGGATTTCGCCGATCCGGTGACTCGACGGATCGTAGTGGAGGCAGAGGCGGGCCCCCTCCGCGTGCCCTCGCTCGACGTGAGCGCTCAGGATCCCTGGCTTGCTTGCGAGCACCTGGACCAGGCGCCCCACGCACGCTTCGCACTCGTGCGCCTCGACGGGAAGGCCGAGTCCGAGTTCCAGTCTGTGCTTCTTCATGCGACGGCCCCTCCCCTGCGAGCGACCCACGCGACTGCTGCCGCCAGTGGAACGCCGACGACGGTACCGCCGGCGAATCCGGCGAGGACTGCCCCGACGATTGCGTCCGGCCGAGCCTCCGTGGCCCC
>CAWDHF010000009.1:0-62290 GCA_963802065.1 uncultured delta proteobacterium
TGACCATCGTGAGCGAGTTCCGGCCGCACCTCGAGGCGGCGATGAAGGCCTCGCCGTCCGATTTCGTGTTCGCCCGGGCCGACGGTACCCCCTACACGCCGGAGGTCCGGTTCCACCTCGTCGATCACCTCCGGAGGGCGCTCAAGCGGGCCGGGGTGGTCACGGGCTACCGGTACATCTGCCGTCGGAAGGGGTGCGGGTTCGAGGAGCGTCGGGACGCGGCCGGCGAGGCGCGCTGCCCGAAGTGCGAGATGCGCCTCTGGGTGTCGCCCATCCCCGGAAGCTCCGGTTCTACGACCTGCGCCACTCGCACGCGACGCTGCTCCGGAAGGCCGGCGTCGACCTCGGCGCGGTCCAGCGAAACCTCGGCCACTCGTCGCCGGAGATCACCGCCGCCGTGTACGACCACAGCGACCTGGAGGACTTCCGCGCCGACGTGGACCGGGCGCTCACCTTCGGCGTCCCCGTGCGAGTTAATGCACCGGTAATGCAAGGCGCCGAAATGGCCAAAAACGAAGGCCCCGCCGGCTTGCCGCTTTCGCGAGGAACCTCGGGGCCTTCTCTGAGTCGGGGCGACTGGATTTGAACCAGCGACCACTTGCACCCCAAGCAAGTGCGCTACCAGGCTGCGCTACGCCCCGGGTACGACAGGGACGCGATAGGTAACACTCGCGCCCCCGAGGGTCAACCGCTTCTCCGCACGGGGGAATTCGGCCGGATCGTCGAGCCGGCGGCCGCTCCGGGCTATCCTGCCGCGCATGCCCGACGCCGCCCCGCCTCCCCCCTCCCGCCCCGCCGGATTGCCCCCGGGCACGGTGAGCTGGCTCGAGATCGACCTCGGCGCGCTGGCCGCCAACGTCCGCGCCTTCGCCGGGCGTCTCGGCGGCTCGAAGCTCGCGGCCGTGGTGAAGAGCGAGGCCTACGGCCACGGCGTGGCGCTCGTGGCCCCCGCCGCGATCCGCGCCGGCGCATCCTGGCTCGCGGTCTGGGGCGCGAACGAGGGCGTCCCCCTGCGCCGCCTGGTCGGCCCGGACGTGCCCATCCTCTGCCTGGGCCACACGCCGCCGCAGGACTTCGAGGACGCCGTCGCCGCCGACCTGCGCCTCACCCTCTACGACCCCTCGGCCATCCCGGCGCTGGCCCGCGCGGCCCGCGCGCAGGGGCGGACCGCCCGCGTGCACCTCAAGCTCGAGACCGGCACCCACCGGCAGGGGATCGAGGTCGAGGAGGCCGTGACGCTGGCCCGCGTCGCCGCCGCCGAGAAGGGCGTGCTGCTCGAGGGGGTCTCCACCCACTACGCCGACATCGAGGACACCACCGACCACGGCTACGCCGAGTCGCAGCTGGCCCGGTTCACGGAGGGTGTCGAGCGGATCGCCGCCGCCGGCGTCGCGCCCCTCGGTCCGGCACACCGCCTGCTCGGCGGCCGCCATCCTCTTCCCGCGCACCCACTTCGACATGGCCCGCGTCGGGATCGGGCTCTACGGCCTCTGGCCCTCCCGCGAGACGCTGGTCTCGGCCCGGGAGCGCGGGCTCTCCGGCTTCGCGCTCTCGCCGGTCATGACCTGGAAGGCGCTGCTGGCCCAGGTGAAGGACGTCCCGGCCGGCGGCTACGTGGGCTACGGCCGGACCTGGCGCGCCCAGCGCCGCACGCGCATCGGGGTGATCCCGGTCGGCTACTTCGAGGGCTACTCGCGCGCGCTCTCCTCCCGCGCCCACGTGCTGGTGCGGGGCCAGCGGGCCCCGGTGCTGGGGCGCGTCTGCATGAACATGTTCATGGTGGACGTGACCGACGTGCCCGGCGCCGCCGCGGGCGACGTGGCGGTGCTCCTCGGGCGCGACGGCGAGGAGACGGTCTCGGCCGAGGCGCTGGCGGCCTGGGCCGGCACCATCCACTACGAGATCACCACTCGGGTGAACCCGCTCCTGCCGCGGATCGCCGTGAACGGCGGCTGAGCCCCCCGCCCTACTTCACCCAGGGCGACACGGCCTTGAACTCGGGCGTGGCCGCCTGGTGGAGCAGGTCGAAGATGGCGGTCTCGGCGGTGGTGACGACCGCCCCGGCCTGCCGGCAGAGGTCGAGCCCCCGCACCCGGTGCTCCTCGGTGCGGCTCGACACCGCGTCGGCGCAGACCTGGACGTCGAAGCCCATGGCCACGAGGTCGCGGGTGGTCTGGAAGACGCAGACGTGGGTCTCCATGCCGGTGATCACCACCTGCTTGCGGCCGGTGGTCTCGAGCGTGCGCTGGAAGACCGGGTCGGCGCCGCAGGAGAAGTGCACCTTCTCGAGCGGAGGGGAGGGGAGCAGCTCGGCGAGCTCCGGCACGGTGCGCCCGAGCCCCTTCGGATACTGCTCGGTGCACAGCACCGGCAGGCCGAGCGTCTTCCCGCAGTGGATGAGGGCCCGGGCGTACTTCACGAGCCGTGCGTAGGTGTCGGGCGGCATGGCCGGGGTGAGCCGGTCCTGCACGTCGACGACCAGGATCACGGTGCGGTCGCGGTGGAGCTTCGGGTGCGGCGCGGACATTGGGTTCCTCCGATCAGACGGCGTAGCCGGCGGCTCCCGAGGCGGCGGCGGCCTCGGGGTCGATGGCGACATCCACACAGTAGACGGTCCCGGAGGCGAAGGCGCGGTCCAGGGCCGCCGGCAGGTCGGCCGGGTCGTCGACGTGCTCTCCCTTGCCGCCGAAGGCCTCGACCACCTTGTCGTAGCGCGTGGCGGCGAGGCGGGTGGCCGGGCTCTTGTCCTCCCCGTACATGCTCCGCTGCGGGATGAGGATCTGCCCCCAGGCGGCGTCGTTTCCGACCACCACGACCATGGGGAGCCCGAAGCGGACCGCGGTCTCGAAGTCGAAGCCGTTCAGGCCGAACGAGCCGTCCCCCTGGATCACCAGGACGGGCCGCTCCGGGGCCAGCGTCTTGGCGGCGAGCGCGAAGGGTGCGCCCACTCCCAGGCAGCCGAGGGGCCCCGGGTCGAGCCAGCGCCCCGGACGCGGAAGCTGGATGCTCTTCGCGGCGATGGCCACGACGTTGCCGCCGTCGGCCACGAAGGTGACGTCGCCGGCCCGGCGGGCCGCGAGGTCGATCTCCTTCCCCAGCCGGAAGTGGTGGATGGGGCGCTGGTCGCTCTGCTCGAACGCCGCCTGCTTCGCGAGCTTGCCGGCCTCGCCGGCCCGCAGCCGCTCCCGCCAGGCCGCGGCGCCGGGGATGGCCTTCGCACCGGCTTCCAGCTGGGTCAGCACGCTTCGCGAATCGCCGAGGATGCCCACGTCGATGGTGCGGTTGCGCCCGATCTCGGCACCGTCCACGTCGACCTGGATCACCTTCGCCCCGGGCGCGAAGGTGGGCTCGCTGCCGTAGCCCACCCGGAAGTCGAGCGGCGTGCCCACCACCAGCACCACGTCGGCCTCGCCGAGCGCCTCCTTGCGGGTGTGCTGGAAGAACCCGGGGTGGCCGGGGGGCAGGCAGCCGCGCCCCATTCCGTTCAGGTAGACGGGGACCCCGGTGCGGGTGCAGAAGCGATCGAGCGCCTCCGGCGCGTCGTCCCACCAGATGGACGAGCCGGCCAGGACGACCGGCCGCTCCGCCCCGGCGAGGAGCGAGAGCGCCTCCTCGATCTTGCGCGGGTCGCCCGGCATCCGGGCGTCGGTGCGGTAGCCGGTGAGGGAATCGGCGGTGGAGGCATCGGCCCCGTTGGAGAGCACGTCCCAGGGGATCTCCAGGAAGACCGGACCGGGGCGGCCGGCACGGGCGACGCGGAAGGCCTTCGCGAGGTAGCTGGGCAGGAGCTCCGGAGACGGTACCCGGTCGCTCCACTTGGTGATGCCCTGGAACAGCTGGGTCTGGGGCATCTCCTGCAGCGACCCGCGCCCCTGGTTGAAGGTGGGAGCCGCCCCGCCGATGAGGAGCAGCGGCACGTTGGCCGCCCAGGCGTTCGCGACGCCGGTCACCGCGTCCGTGACCCCGGGCCCCGCCGTGACGATGGCGACGCCCATCCCGCGGGTGAGCCGCGCCCAGGCGTCGGCCGCGTGGGCCGCGGCCTGCTCGTGGCGGGTGTCGACGATGCGGATCCCCTCCTCGACGAGCCCGACGTAGATGGGCGCGACGTGGAGGCCGGAGAGGGTGAAGACCGTCCCCACCCCTTCCTTCTTCAGCATGCGGGCCACGAGCTGGCCGCCGGTGAGCGTGTCCATGGCTGCCTTCTAACGGCGACGGGGTCCGGAAACGACGAGCCCCGCGCGCCTTTCGACGTGCGGGGCTCGTGGATGCGGCTCGCGCTCTCGCGCGCGGGAAGGCTAGGCCTTGCGGAACCGGGAGAGGTTCGCGGGCAGGTCGGCCAGCGCCGGGAAGCTCTTGTCGGCGTGGATCGTCGCCAGCTTGGCGTAGTTCTGCTCCTCGGTCTCCGGGCGGGCCGGATCCGGGACGCAGCAGTCGACCGGGCAGACCGCGGCGCAGGCCTCCTCGTCGTGGAACCCGACGCACTCGGTGCAGAGGTCGGGGTTGATGATGTAGATGTCGTCCCCCTGGCTGATCGCGCCGTTCGGGCACTCGGGCTCGCACGCCCCGCAGTTGATGCACTCCTCGGTGATGATGGTCGCCATGGGTCTCGTCTCTCCTGGAGATTTCCCGATCCGGTCCGGGGACGAGGGTTATACCAATCCGACAGGCAATGGCAAAGCCCTACGAACCCAAGGATCGCTTCTTCCAGAAGGCCAAGGAGCAGGGATTCCGCGCCCGCTCGGCCTTCAAGATCGAGGAGATCCTCCACAGGCAGAAGCTGCTCGGGAAGGGCGGGTCGGTGCTCGACCTGGGGGCGGCGCCGGGAGGGTTCCTTCAGGTCCTCGCCGAGGTGGTCGGGCCCAGGGGCATCGCGGTCGGGGTCGACATCGTCGATATCCGGCAGCTGGGAAAGCCCTGGGTGAAGACCGCGGTGCTCGACCTGCTGGCCCCCGACGCCCTCGACCGCATCCGCGAGCTCCACCCGGGGCGCTTCGACCTGGTCACGAGCGACATGGCGCCGAAGACGATCGGCGTGAAGATCACCGACGAGGCGCGGTCGCTCGAGCTTTCCCGCATGGCGCTCGCGGTCGCCGGCGACACCCTCAAGCTGGGCGGCTCCTTCGTGGTGAAGGTCTTCATGGGAGGCGACTTCCCGATCTTCCAGAAGGAGGTCCGCGCCCGGTTCGGCAAGGTGGACGTGGTGCGCCCGGAGGCCACGCGGGAGCGCAGCTTCGAGGTCTTCGTGGTGGGGCGGGACTTCCGGGGCTGAACCCCGGCCCGGACCACCCCGAAATCCCGCCGACCCGGGTGCCGGAAGGGCGTAGCGTTGCAGGCAGTGCAGCGTCCGGAGAAGGGGGCCGCGATGCACACCACGGCGCCGGCCTTCGAGGCGGTGGAGATCACCAAGGTCTACCGGATGGGCGAGGTCGAGGTCCACGCCCTGCGCGGGGTGAGCCTCGAGATCCGGGACGGCGAGTTCGTGGTGATCCTGGGCCCGTCGGGGTCGGGGAAGTCGACCCTCCTCAACGTGCTGGGGGGCCTGGACGCCCCGACCGGGGGCGTGGTCCGCTACCGGGAGCACGACCTGGCCCGTGCCGACGACCGGGCGCTCACGGCGTACCGTCGCGAGCACGTGGGGTTCGTCTTCCAGTTCTACAACCTGGTGCCGAGCCTCACCGCGCGGGAGAACGTGGCGCTCGCGGCGGAGATCGCGCCGAATCCCATCCCCGCCGAGGAAGCGCTGGAACGGGTGGGACTGTCCCTTCGGATGGATCACTTTCCGTCCCAGCTCTCCGGCGGGGAGCAGCAGCGCGTGGCCATCGCCCGGGCCATCGCCAAGCGCCCCGACGTGCTGCTCTGCGACGAGCCCACCGGCGCCCTCGACGCGGCCACCGGGCGCTCGGTGCTCGAGGTGCTAGACCGCGTGAACCGCGACCTCGGAACCACCGTGGCGATCATCACCCACAACGCGTCCATCGGGGGCATGGGCGACCGGGTGATCCGGATGTCCGACGGCCTCATCGCGACCGAGACCCGGAACGAGCGGCGAGCCTCGCCGGCGGAGATCTCCTGGTGAGGGCCCTCGAGCGAAAGCTCCTGCGCGATCTCTGGCACGCCCGGGGCCAGGGGCTCGCCATCGCGGTGGTCATGGCCTGCGCCACGGCCACCTTCGTCGGTTCCACGGCGACCTGGCGCGCGCTGGAACGAAGCCGCGACCTCTACTACGCGCAGGAGTCCTTCGCCGACGTCTTCGCCGAGGCGCGCCGCGTGCCGGCGCCGGTGGCGCACCGGATCGCGGAGCTCCCCGGCGTGGCCGACGTCGAGACCCGCGTGCTCGGCGACGCGCGCGCCGACGTGGCCGACGGGTCGGCCCGCCTGCGGCTCGTCTCCCTGGAGCCGTCCGGCAGCCGGTTGAACCGGGTCCACCTGCGCCAGGGGCGTCTCCCGTCCCCCGACGTGCGCGGTGAGGCCGTGGTCTCGGAGAACTTCGCGGCCGCGAACCGCATCGTCCCGGGCGACCGGATGGTCCTCACCGTCAACGGGCGGCGGGAGCCGCTCCTGGTGACGGGCGTGGTCCTCTCCCCGGAGTACATCTACGCGATCCCGCCCGGCGGGCTCCTCCCCGACGACCGTCACTTCGGCATCGCCTGGATGCCTCGACGGGCCCTCGAGGCGGCCTTCGACATGGAAGGCGCCTTCGACGCCGTGGCGCTGCGCCTCGCGCCCGGCGCGTCGGTGGCGTCGGTCGTCGACGGCCTCGATCGCATCCTCGGGCCGTACGGCGGGCTCGGCGCGTACGGGCGCGAACTTCAGGTATCGCATCGCTTCGTGAACAGCGAGATCGAGGAGCAGCGGGCCATGGCCCGGGTCATCCCGGCCATCTTCCTGGGCGTGGCGGCGTTCCTCGTCGCGGTCACGCTCACCCGCCTGGTCGCGGCCCAGCGCGGCCAGGTCGGGACCCTGAAGGCGCTCGGGTACGGGAACCGCGCCGTCGCCCTGCACTACGCGGAGTTCGCGCTCGTCGTGGCCGCCGTGGGGGCCGTCCTCGGGGCCGGGCTGGGCCACCTCTTCGGGCTGTGGATGTCCCGCATGTACCGCGACTTCTTCCGCTTCCCGGTGCTCGACTACCGCGTCGACCTGGGCGCCATGGCCGCCGCCTTCGCCGTCGCGCTCGGAACCGCGGCCGCCGGAGCGGCGGGAGCCGTTCGCGCCGCCACGCGCCTCGCGCCCGCCGAGGCCATGCGGCCGCCGGCTCCGGCAACGTTCCGCGTCACCGGGATCGAGCGGATCGGCCTGTCGGCGCTCCTCTCCCTTCCGGCCCGGATGGCGATGCGCAACCTCGGGCGCCGGCCGGCGCGCGCCTTCCTGGGAAGCCTCGGGGTCGCCTCGGCCGTGGCCGTGCTCGTCACCGGCTCCTTCTTCATCGACGCGGTGGACTCCATGGTGACGGTGGCCTTCGAGAAGGCCCTGCGGGCCGACGCCACCGTCGCCTTCACCGACCCCGTCTCGCGGGAGGCGATCGGCGAGCTCGCCCGCGTCCCCGGCGTCCTCGCCGTTGAGCCGTTCCGCGCTGCCCCCGCCGTCGTCCGGAACGGGCATCGGAGCCAGAGGCTCGCGCTGACCGGCTTTCCCCCGGAGCCCCGGCTCTCGCGCATCGTGGATCAGGACGGCCGTGCCCTCCCGGTTCCGGTGGAGGGGTTGACGATCTCGAGCCACCTCGCCGGGATCCTGCACGTCTCCCCCGGCGATCGCGTGCGCGTCGAGCTCCTCGACGGCCACCGGCGCGCGGCCGACGTGGCCGTGGCCGGCACCGTGGACGACCTGCTCGGCCTGTCCGCCAGCGCCTCGCTCGCGGAGGTGTCGCGCCTGGCGGGCGACGGGGACGTCGTCTCCGGCGCGCACCTCGCGGTGGAGCCGGCGATGCGCTCCGAGGTCGTGCGCAGGCTCGGCGAGCGCCCGAAGGTGGCCACCGTGACCTGGCGGAACGACGCCGTGCAGGGGCTGCGACAGACGCTCGCGGAGCTCGTGCTCGCCTATGCCGGCGTGCTCGTCGGCTTCGCGGTCGCCATCGCCGCCGGAGTCGTCTACAACGCCGTGCGCATCGCCTTCGGCGAGCGGGAGCGGGAGCTCGCGACGCTCCGGGTCATCGGCTTCCGCCGGGGCGAGGCCTGGCGCGTGCTGCTGGGGGAGGTGTCCGTCCAGGTTCTCGCCGCGTTGCCGCTGGGGGCCGCCATGGGGCTCGGGCTCGCCTGGATCTCCGCGAGCTCGTTCGCGTCGGACCTCTTCCGCATCCCGATCGTGATCGAGCGGTCGACCTGGGCCTTCGCCTTCGCCGTCACCGGATCCGCGGCGGCGGCGACGAGCCTGCTCGCGCTTCGCTGGATCGCCCGGCAGGACCTGGCCGTGGCGCTGAAGTCGGGGGAATGACCGATGAAGGGAAGGACGATCGCGTGGATCGCGGGGGGCGTCGTCGCCGCCGGGGCGATCGGCTGGCTCGTGGCCCGGCCGGAGGCGGTTCCCGTCGAGGTGCAGACCGCGGACGTGGGGGTCGTCCGGGTCACCGTGGAGGGAATCGCGAAGACGAGGGTCCGCGACCGCTTCGAGATCGCGGCGCCGGCCGCCGGGCACCTGGAGCGGATATCGCTGCGCCCCGGCGATCCCGTGGCGCGTGGCCAGGTCGTGGCGCGGATCGCCGGGCCCGCGCCCGCGCCGCTCGACCCCCGCTCCCGGCGGGAGCTCGAGGCGCGGCTCGTGGCCGCTCGCGCGGCACAGGCCCGGGCGGAGGCGAGCCTGGATCAGGCTCGGGTCGCGTCCGAGCAGGCGGCGCGCGACCTGGAACGATCGCTCACCCTGGGCGAGGCACTGGTCATCCCCGCGAGCGACGTGGAGGCCGCCCGGGCGCTGGAGCGAACGCGCCACGAGGAGGTCCACATGGCCGAGGCCGCGCTCCGCCAGGCTTCGGCGGAGGTCGCCGTGGCGAGGGCGGCGCTCGGGCGGGAGGGGAGCCGTGGCCAGCCGGTGGAGGTTCGCTCCCCCGCGAACGGCGCCGTTCTCCGCGTGGCGCGCGAGAGCGGCGGCCCGGTGCCCGCCGGGGCCCTGCTCCTCGAGGTGGGCGACACGGGCCGGCTCGAGGTGGTGGCGGACCTCCCCAGCGCAGAGGCGGTGCAGGTCTCGCCCGGGAACGGCGGGACCGTCTCGGGCTGGGGCGGCGGAGGCTCCCTCGCCGCGCGGGTGCGGCGGGTCGAGCCGGCGGGCTTCACCAAGGTCTCGCCCCTGGGGGTCGAGGAGCAGCGGGTCAACGTGATCCTCGACCCTGCCGGCGCGGGCTGGGAAGCGCTTGGCGACGCCTACTCGGTCGACGTGTCCATCGTGGTCCACGAGGTCCCCGACGCGGTCCGAGTCCCGTCGAGCGCGATCTTCCGCCACGGGGAGGGCTGGGCGGTCTTCGCGGTGGACGGCGACCGGGCTCGCCTCCGCCCCGTGTCGGTGGTGGCCCGGTCCGGCGGTTGGGCCGCACTGGAGGGAGGCGTGGCTCCCCGGGACCGCGTGGTCCTCTACCCGGGCGACAAGGTCGCCGACGGGGTCCGCGTCCGGGTCGAGTGATCGGGTCCCGCGCCTGGCCCTATCCGACCTTCAGCTTCGCGAAGTGGCGCTTGCCCACCTTGACCAGGTACTCGCCGGCGCCGAGCGGGGCCTGCGGATCGGTGGCCCGCTCGCCGTTCACGGTGACGCCGCCCTGGGCAACCAGCCGCCGGGCCTCGCTGCGCGACGTGGCGAGCCTCGCGTCGGCGAGGGCCGCGGCGAGCGGCAGGGACGCCTGCCCGGCGAGCGACAAGGCCACCTCGGCGACGTCCTCGGGCGTCTCGCGCCGGGCGTGCACCTGCTCGAAGTGGGCCTCCGCGGCGTGGGCCGCCCCGGCGCCGTGGAAGCGCTCCACGATCTCCTTGGCGAGCGCCACCTTGGCCGCCTTGGGATGCCCGGCGCGCAGCGCCGCGATCTCGGCGCTGGTCCGGCCGGAGAGCAGCTCGTAGTAGCGCCACATGAGGTCGTCGGTGACCGACATGAGCTTGCCGAACTGGTCCTCGGGAGCATCCGCCACGCCCACGTAGTTGCCGAGCGACTTCGACATCTTGTCGCCGGCGATCTTGCCCGTCAGCGGGTCGAGCTTCGCGTCGAGCCCCTCGAGGATGGGTCCGGTGAGCACGATCTGCGGCACGAGCCCGTACTGGTTCATGAGCGCGCGCCCCACCAGCAGGTTGAAGAGCTGGTCGGACGAGCCGAGCTCGATGTCGCACTTCAGGGCCACCGAGTCGTAGCCCTGCGCCAGCGGGTACAGGAACTCGTGGATGGAGATGGGCGTGTTGCCGGTGTAGCGCTTCCGGAAGTCGTCGCGCTCCAGCATGCGGGCCACCGTGTGGCGGCTGGCCAGGCGCACCACGTCGGCGAAGGTCATGGGGCCGAGCCACTCCGAGTTGAAGCGGACCTCGGTCTCGGCCGGGTCGAGGATCTTGAAGACCTGCTTCTTGTAGGTCTCGGCGTTCGAGAGGATCTGCTCGCGGGTGAGCGGCGGCCGGGTGGCGTTGCGGCCGGTGGGATCGCCGATCATCCCGGTGAAGTCGCCGATCAGGAAGATGACGGTGTGCCCGAACTGCTGGAACCGGCGCATGCGGGAGATGAGCACGGTGTGGCCGAGGTGCAGGTCGGGAGCGGTGGGGTCGAAGCCCGCCTTCACCCGCAGGGGAACGCCGGTGTCGTGGGCCTTCTGGAGCCGCTCGCGGAGGTCCTTCTCCACGTGCAGGTCCACCATGCCGCGCGTCACCTCCCGGAACTGCTCGTCGGGGGTGGCGCTGCGCAGCCTCGGATCGACTGGTGCCATCGTCACTGCTCCTCGTCCTTCTCCTGGATCCGCTCGATGGAGCGGGCCTTGCCGGTCGCGTCGTCGATGTCCACCAGCGCCCCCTGCAGCCACACCTCCCGCCTGGCCGGCTCGAACTGGACCGGCCGCTGCGAGAGGAAGCGCTCCAGGACCAGCTCCTTCTTCACGCCGATGACCGAGTCCCAGGGGCCGCACATGCCCACGTCGGTGATGAAGGCCGTCCCGCCGGAGAGGATCCGGGCGTCGGCGGTCTGGACGTGGGTGTGGGTCCCGAGCACGGCCGAGACCCGGCCGTCCAGGTACCAGCCCATGGCGTTCTTCTCGCTGGTGGCGTCGCAGTGCATGTCGACGAGGATGCAGGTGCAGCCCTGCGCCGAGAGCTCGGCCACCAGCCGGTCGGCGGCGCGGAAGGGGTCGTCGAGGTCCTTCATGAAGACCCGGCCCTCGAGGTTCAGCACCCCGAGCTTGCGTCCGTCGGGGGTCTCGATCGCCGTGTGCCCGCGCCCGGGCGCGCCCTGCGGGTAGTTGGCGGGGCGCAGCAGCCTCGAGCCCTTGGCGTCGAGGTAGGGGACGATGTCCCGCTTCGACCAGATGTGGTTGCCGCTGGTCAGGAGGTCGACCTCGGCGGCGAGGAGCTCGTCGGCGGTCTCCGGGTTCACGCCCACGCCGTTGGCGGCGTTCTCCGCGTTGGCCACCACGAGGTCCACCCCGTGCCGGGTGATGAGGCGCGGCACGAGCCGCTTCACGGCCGTGCGGCCGGGCTTTCCGAAGACGTCGCCGAGGAAGAGGAGTTTCAAGGGGGCGGGATCTCGCTCACGCGTCCGGCACCGTGTCAACCCGTCGATCGCCGGCGACGAGCAGGCGCGACGGGGTCACCACCACGTCGAGGGGCGCGTCGTGGGGCTCGGTGGGAACGCGCTCGACCACCTGCTCGTCGAAGGCGATGCCCACCCGGGCGGCGTCGGGCCGGAGCCGGGAGAGCGTCGCATCGTAGTGGCCCCGTCCGCGGCCGAGCCGTCCTCCCCGGGCGTCGAAGGCCACGCCGGGGACGACGACGAGGTCGATGGACTCGAGGGGAAGGGGAGGCGCGGACCGTGGAGGCTCGAGCGCCCGGGAGGGGCCGGGCACGAGCTCGGAGGCGGCGCAGGGGGCGAACTCCATGAGGGGACCGGCCGCCGACGTCCGGGGCCAGGCGACCTCCTTGCCCGCGTCGAGCGCGAGGCGGGCGAGCTCGGCGGTGTCCACCTCCGCGCCCAGGGACGCGTGCAGGGCCACGGTGCGGGCGCGCTGCCAGGCCGGCAGCGTGGAAAGGCGGGCGGCGATGGAACGGGAGGCGGCCTCGCGGGCCGCCGGGGGAATGCCGGCGCGGACGGCGAGGAGTCGCTCCCGGAGGGCGCTCTTCCCGGCGCTGGCGGAGGTCGTGGACACGAAAAAGAGCCCCCCGCGCAGGCCGTGTGGCTCGGTTGCTTGGACCTGTATTGCTACAGGTGGGGCACTTCGAAGTTCCGCGCGTAGGCTTCTCCCTTGAAACACGGGAGCTTGCACATGAACGGAACCAGGTGCTCCTCTTTGTTCAGAGTCGGCCCAAACGACTCGAAGCCAATCACGAACCCAGCAGGGGGCAGATCGATGCGGTGAAAGAGCAATAACCTCTCGAAATCACGAGAAGTTTGATGACCTGATTGTAGGGGCCGCCGGGGCAGGTGTCAAGCGATACGGAGGAAATCGGCCGGTGGGCGCCCGCCCCGGATTCAGGGCGCGGCGAGGGCCTCGCGGACCCGCCTGACGACTCCGGGAATCACCTCGAGTGCGTGCCCCACGTCGGCGTCGGTGCTGTTCCAGCCCAGCGAGAGGCGCAGCGTCGCCCGCGCCTCCTCGACGGTCAGTCCCATGGCCGAGAGCACGTGCGACGGGGTGGTCGAGCCCGACGTGCAGGCGGCCCCCGCGCTGGCGCAGATCCCCTCGAGGTCGAGGGACATGAGGAGCGCCTCTCCGTCGGCGCCCGGGAAGGTGACGGAGAGCGTGTTGGGCAGGCGCCCGGCTCCTGCCCCGTTCACGCGCGTGCCGGGGAGCGCGGCGAGGAGCCCGGACTGGAGCCGGTCGCGCAGGCCGCGGAGCCGTTCGCCATCCACCGCCAATGCGGCCACGGCCGCCTCGAGGGCGGCGCCCATCCCCGCCACGCCGGGGAGGTTCTCGGTGCCGGCTCGACGCCCCCGCTCCTGGTGACCGCCGGCGATGGGCGCGAGCCGCACGCCCGGTGCGATCCAGAGGGCCCCGGCGCCGCGGGGGCCTCCGAACTTCTGGCTGGTCAGGATCCCGAGGTCGACACGGAGCGCGGGGAGGTCCACCGGGATCTTCCCGGCCGCCTGGACCGCGTCGCAGAGGAGCAGGGCCCCGGCGGCGTGCGCGACGTCCGCCGCATCCGCCACGGGCTCCAGGACCCCGGTCTCGTTGTTGGCGAGCATGCAGCAGACCAGCGCCGTCTCGGGCCCGACCGCGCTTCCCAGCGCCTCGAGGTCGAGGAGGCCGTCGGGGTCCACCGGGACGACCTGGACCGGCGTGCCGTGGAGGGAGAGTTCCCGCGCCAGGTCGAGAACGCAGGGATGCTCGACCGCGGTGACCACGAGGCCGGTGCGCCCCTCCGGCGCCGCCGCCAGGGCGCCGCGGATGGCGAGCGTCGCCGCCTCGGTGGCTCCCGACGTGAACACGAGGTCGCGGGGATGGACCCCGACTGCAGCCGCGACGCGGGTCCGCGCGTCGTCGAGAAGGGCCCGGGCCTCCCTCCCCGCAGCGTGCACCGAGGAGGGGTTGCCGAAGGCCCGCAGCCCGCGCAGCACGGCGGCCTCGGCCTCGGGCCGGACCGGCGTGATGGCGTTGTGGTCGAGGTAGGTCACACCAGCCGCCGGGGGCGGGTGCCCTCGGCGTCGAACTCGCGGAGGAACGAGTGGAACACCCGCCGCAGCATCCGGCGCCGCGCGGACGGCGTCAGTCCCTTCACCGGGAGTCGCGCTCCGGCCATCGACCCGTGGCCGCCGGCGGTCCCGCCCTCCCGCTCGATGACCTCGCGGATCATCTTCCCGGCGTTCATGCGCCGGTCGCGCGTGCGCACCGAGAAGTAGAGGCTGCCCCGGTACTCCCCCACTGCCAGCGACCACTTCACCTCCCCCATGGAGAGGAAGCGGTCGGCCACCTCGGCGACCAGGTCGGGGTAGTAGACCTTCCCGAGGTCGCAGACCACCGCGTCGCCGTGGACGCGCGCCTTCTCCACGGCGGTGTGGAAGAGCCGGAAGTAGTCCTCGGGGAGCCGCGGCCGCTCGATCTGCGAGAGGGCCTGGGTGTCGGCCTTGGGGAAGAGCCACAGGTAGGCTTCGATGTCGGGCGCGGTGGTCTCGCGCTCGAGGTCGCGGGTGTCCGACTTGATGCCGTAGAAGAGCGCGGTGGCGATGGTGGACGGCACCTCGAGCCCGCTCGCCCGGAGGTAGTCGGTGACCACGGTGGAGGTCGCGCCGGTGTCGCGCCCCACGTCGGAGACCACCGCGAGCCTCGTCTCCGGCCGCTCCGGGTGGTGGTCGATGACCACGTCCGGGAAGTGGGCGGCGGGCAGCGAGTGGTTCCCCTGCTCGGGCTGGGTATCCACCATGGCGATGAGGTCGAACTCGTCGAAGACCACCCGGGAGAGCGGCACCACCGGCAGGCGCAGCACCTTCACCAGCGCGCGGTTCTCGGCCCGGCCCACGATGCCGCCGTAGGCCACCACCGCCTCGACCCCGGCCATCTGCTCGAGCAGCCAGGCCAGCGCCACGCCGGAGGCGATCGAGTCGGGGTCCGGGTTGTCGTGGGTGAGGATCAGGGCCCGCCGGTGGCCGCGCGCGAAGGCGACGAGCCGGTCGAGCCGGTCGCGGACCTCGCGAGCGGAGCTCCCGCCGAGGCGGACCCGCGTCTGGGTCCGGGAGCGCCCGGCGGGGGCGCGCCTCCGGTGGGTGGCCTGTTCGCGCGTCATCGCAGCATGGACCGGAGCACGTCGAGGTTCTCCCGGAATCGCATCTCGGTCTCGAGGAAGGCGGGGAGGGTGGCGAAGCGCGCGTCGTTCACGAGGCGCCGGAAGGGCTCCCGCCCGAGCGAGCCCTCCCCGATGTGCTCGTGCCGGTCGACCCGGCAGCCCAGCGGCTTCTTGCAGTCGTTCAGGTGGAAGGCCTTCAGGTGCTCCAGGCCGATCACCGAGTCGAACTCGTGGAAGGTCCGGTCGTATCCCTCCGGGGTGGACAGGTCGTACCCGGCCGCGAAGGCGTGGCAGGTGTCGAAGCAGACCCCCACCCGTCGCCGGGCGGCGCCGGGCACCGCCTCGCGGATCGCAGCCACCTGCTCGAACCGCCACCCCAGCGACTTGCCCTGGCCGGCGGTGATCTCGACCAGCAGGCGCGCCTTCCCCTTCACCGCGTCGACGGCCCGCTCCATCCCCTCGGCGACGAGCTTCACGCCCCCCTCCACGTCGGCGTTGCTGCCGGGGTGGAAGATCAGGGAGGGGATGCCGAGCTGCTCGCAACGGCCGAGCTCGTCGGCCAGCGCGGCCCAGGACTTCTCCCGGAGCTCGCGGTCGCCGGCGGCGTGGTTGGCGAGGTAGATGGAGTGGGCGGCCGATGGCATCCCGGTACGCCCCGCCTCGGAGCGGAAGCGGGCGACCTCCTCCTCCTCGATGGGCTTCGAGGCCCATCCGCGCGGATTGCGGACGAAGATCTGGACGGCCTGGGCGGTGTCCACCTCGGCCCGCTCGAACGCGCGGGAGACTCCACCGGCGATGCCCTCGTGGGCGCCCAGGATCATTGCGGGCACCTCATACACCAACCGCCCCCCCGCCGCCATGGGCAGCAGGGGCCGGCGCCGGGGAGGGGCCTAGCGGGCCGCGCGGCGCGAGCGGGACGGCGAGGCCTCGGCGAAGTGCTTCTCGGCGTGGCCGAGGGCGTTGTCCATCGCCTCGACCATGAGATCCCGCAGCACTGCTTCCGGCATCTTGAACGAGTCGTAGTAGCGCTGCCGGTCGATCGAGTGGATCACGCAGGGCAGGAATCCACCGTGGATCAGGTAGAGATTCGACAGCAGTCGCGCGATCTTGCCCGAGCCGTCGGTGTACGGGTACACCTGCATGAACCCGTGCTGGATCCGTGCCGCCTGCAGGACCGGGTGGGACTTGCGGAACTCGGCCGTGTCGGTGGCGTCGACCACCTTCGCGAGCATGGTCGGGATCCTGGCTGGCTGGGCAATCTCGTGGAAATAGGCCCGGTGCAGGGGCATGTCCTTGCGGAACTCGGACGGTCCCTTGCTCTGGATTCCCCTGTGGAGCGTCTCGTGGATCTTCTTCACCAGGGTGAGGTTGACCCGGGCCTTCTTGGCGCGGGCTTCCGAGCGCACGAGGTCGATGGCCGCCTTGTGGTTCCGGACTTCCTGGAGGACGCCGATCACCATCGCGTCGGCCACCGGCTGAGGTGCGGCCAGGCCGGCCACCAGCTCGTGGATGGTGTAGACCACCCCTTCGAGGGCGTTCTCGTGGTAGATCCAGGAGAGTTCGTATTTCTGCAGAAAATCACTAGCGAGATCGGGATCTTCCCGCATCCGTTCGTTCAGGTCCTGGGTGCGATCGTCGAGGTCGAGGTAACGGGTGCGCATCTCGGGTTGACTCCGCTCAAGTATTGATAAACACGAAAAGATCTGGCCCGCAGGCCTTCATGGATCTAACGGCCGGATTTGCCGTCGCAATGGCGAACGCGTCGCAGCCAGGGCTATTCCCGGCCCCGGCGTGACGGTCTGGGAACGGGCGGAAGGCTACCGACGGGCCCGGGAAGCGGCCTTCGACTTCGGCGACGGACTCGACCTGGCCTTCGGCCTCGCCGTGGCCTCGATCCGCTGGGCCAGGAAGAGCCAGCCCTCGGGCGCAGGGCGCTTCCCTCGCTGGATGCCGGTGAGGACCTCGTAGACCCTGCGGGTGTGGGGACCGATGCGGCCGTCGCCGACCCGAAGCTCGGTCCCGTCGTCGAAGACGTAGCTCCCGACCGCCGAGACCACGGCGGCCGTGCCGAAGCCGCCGGCCTCGGAGACGGCGCCCGACCGGACGTCGTCGAGGAACTGCTCGACGGGGATGCGGGCCTGCCCCACCTTCACTCCCAGGTGGCCCTCGCCCAGCTCCAGGACCGACTGGGAGGTGATGGACCGGAGGATGGTCTCGGTGAACGTGGGGATGACGAGCTCGCCGGCACGCGTGACGTGGAAGTGGTTCATCGCGCCGGCCTCCTCGATGTACGTGTCGGTCACGTCGAGGAAGAGGACCTGGCTGGCCCCGTGCTCGTGGGCCACGTGGCCGGCCATGAGGGAGGCCGCGTAGTTGCCGCCGGTCTTGAAGGCGCCGGTCCCGCCCGGCGCCGCGCGGTGGAAGCGGCGGGTCACGAGCAGCTTCACCGGTTCGTGGAAGCCGGCCGGGTAGTAGGGGCCGCTCGGGGAGAGGAAGACGCAGAAGGTGTAGCGGGAGCTCGGCTTCACGCCCAGTGAATCCTGGGTGCCGAAGACGAAGGGTCGGATGTAGAGGGAGGCCCCCTCCTGGTGCGGAGCCCAGAGCCGGTCGACGTCGAGGAGGGCCAGGATGGCCTGGACCTGGTCGTCCTCGGGGATGGGCGGGATGAGCACGCCGGCGCCGGAGCGGTTCAGGCGGGCCGCGTTCCTGTCGATCCGGAAGGCATGGATCTCCCCGTCGTCGTGGAGGAAGGCCTTGGCCCCCTCGAAGATCTCCTGGGCGTAGTGGAGGGCGACCGCCCCGGGAGCGAGCGAGAGCGGCCCGTAGGGGACGATGCGCGGGTCCGTCCACTGGCCGTCCTCGTAGTCCATGAGGAACATGTGGTCGGTCCGCAGCTGGCCGAAGGGCAACGGGCCGTCGGGGCGGAACGGGGTCTGGCGGCGCTCCGAGCGCGGCTTGAGGTCGTAGCGGATGTCCATGGCGGGGCGCCTCCGGGTGCGGCCTCCACCCATAACGGCGCCGCGCCGGGAAGGGAAGGGCCCAGAGCGTGTCGCCCCCTACCCGGTCATGACCTCGAGGAAGGCGCCGCGCACCGCCTCGGTGACCCGCGTGTACTCGGCCAGCAAGCGGGCCCCCGGGTCCTCGCCGTGGTAGCCGAGACGGCGCGCCAGCTGGGCGAGCGCGTGCCCTCCGGCGGGGAGGTAGTCGATCCCGTAGTCGTGGACGATGCGCATCCGGGTGGCGAGCCGCCGGTGGAACTCGTAACCCTGGGCCAGCGCGGCGTAGGTGGCGTCGCGGAGCAGGCCGGCCTCGCGGAGCCGGCGCAGCGCCACCGGGGTCGACGGGGAGCGGATGGACGGGTGGTCGTGCCCGTGGGCGAGCTGCAGGTACTGCACGGCGAACTCGACGTCGACGATGCCACCGCGACCCACCTTTGGATTCTTGCCCTTCACGGCCTCCCTGCCGATCTCGCTCTCCATCCGCTCGCGCATGCGCCGGACCTCGGCGGCCAGCCCGGCAGCGTCGACAGGGCCGCCGAAGAGCACCGGGTCGAGGACGTCGCGCCGGATGCGGGCGTGGAGTTCCGCGTCCCCCGCGGCGAGGCGCGCCCGCAGGAGCGCCTGCCGCTCCCAGAGCTGGCTGCGCGTCTGGGGGCTGTCGGCGTGGGCGAGGTGGTACCGCGCGAAGCCCTGGTCGCTGGTGACCAGCGCGCCCTGGTTGCCGGAAGGGCGCAGCCGCGTGTCGATCTTGTAGAGCAACCCCTCGCGGAGCGGCATCTGGAGGAAGGAGAGGAAGCGCTCGGCCAGGCGGGCGTAGAGGATGTGGGCCGGTGTCTGGCCGGGGGCGTCGACCACGCCCGGCTCGGTGGCCGGGTAGAGGAAGATGAGGTCGAGATCGGAGTGGTAGCCGAGCTCGCGCCCGCCGAGCTTTCCGAGCGCCATCACGGTGAGGCGACCCGGGGGCATCCGCCCCTTGGCCCGCGCCTCCTCCTCGGCGAGCTCGAGGGCGGCCCCGAGGAGCGCCTCGGCCAGGTCGGAGAGCTGCTCGGCCACGCTCGGGAGCCCGATGCTCCCGGCGATGTCGTGCATGGCGATCCGCAGGACCTCCTCGTTCTTCACCCGGCGGAGCTCGGCCAGCTTCCGCTCCATGGCCTCGTCGATCTGCGTGTCCGGCGGCACGGTGGCGAGCCGGGCGGCGATCTCCTCGCGGTAGGTCGCGAGACCCTTCTCCAGGACCACCTGGTCGTCGCGCAGCAGCTGGTCCACCAGCTCGGGGTGGCGCAGGAAGCGCTGGGAGAGGAAGTCGGAGGTGCCGAAGAGGGACACCAGCTGCCGGAGGACGCGCGGGGAGTCGCGCAGGAGCCGGAAGTAGGGCTCGGGGGACTTCAGGGCGGCGGCGAACTCGGAGAGGTGCGCGATGGCCTGGCCGGGGTCGGGAGTGGCCACGACCTCGACGAGGAGCGCCACGGCCGCGGCCGGGTCTCCCATGCGGGAGAAGGGGGTCGGGCGCCGGGCCAGCGCGTCGAGGGCGGCCACCGCCTGGTCGGGGTTGTCGAACCCGCGGCGCAGGGCGATCTCCTTCCGGCGCTCCGGCTCCACCTGCTGGTCGGCCAGCAGCGCCAGCTCCGGGTCGAGGGGCGCCGCACCCACCCGGGTCCCGAGCAGGCCGGCGAAGAGCGAGGCGACGCGGTCCCGGTGGCCGGCCAGCGCGGCCTCGAACCTCTCCACGTCGGCGTAGCCCATGGACCGGGCCAGCCCGAGCCGCTCCTCGGGTGGGGGGAGCCGGTGGGTCTGGCGACCGTCCACCATCTGGACGCGGTGCTCGGCGCGGCGCAGGAACAGGTACGCGTCGCAGATGGCATCGCGGTCGCGGGCCTGGACGATGCCGGCGACGAGCAGCCGATCGAGGGCGCGGAGCACGGCTCTCTCCCGGATGCCCGGGTCGCGAAGCTTGCCGCCGTGGAGCAGCTGCAGCGCCGAGACGAAGAACTCGGCCTCGCGGATCCCGCCCCGGCCCAGCTTGAGATCGTCCTTGCCCTCGGCGCCGGCCCGGGCGTCGATGCGGGCCTTCATGGCCTGGATCTCCTCGATGATCCCCAGGTCGAGCGAGCGCCGCCAGACGAAGGGCTCGAGCTGTCCGAGGAGCTCCTCGCCCACCGCCAGGTCGCCGGCGCCGGGGCGCGCCTTCACGAGGGCGTTGCGCTCCCAGGACCGGCCGAAGGTCTGGTAGTAGAGCTCGGCGGCCCGGACGCTGTTCACGATGGGGCCGCTTCGCCCGTCCGGGCGGAGGTTCAGGTCGACCCGGAAGACCATCCCGTCCTCGGTCACCCTGGAGAGGCTCTCGGTGACCAGCTCGGCGAGCCTGGCGAAGTAGGCGAAGTGGGTGAGCGGGCGATCGCCGGTGGTCGTGCCGTCGGGCGCGTAGACGTAGATGAGGTCGATGTCCGACGAGAAGTTGAGCTCGCGGGCGCCCAGCTTGCCCATGGCGATGGCGCAGAAGCCGGCGCCGGGAGCGCGCTCCTCGAGGCCGGCGGGCGGCCCGTGGCGAGCTCGGAGCCGGCGGTCGTGGAACTCGATGGCGGCCTGGAGGGCGGAGGTCGCGAGGGACGAGAGCGCGCCGGTGACCTCGTCGACGCGGGCGCGGTGCAGGTCGCGCAGCGCGATGCGGACCACCTCCCGGGCGGCGAAGCGCCGCAGGAGCCGGTGCAGCCCGCCCACGTCCTCCGGATCGAGCCGGCGTGCCGCACGCGCCAGCGTGGCCCGCATGGAGGCCTCGGGGCGCTCCCGCCGCACCCAGGGCGAGCGGGCCGCGCGCCGAAGCAGCCCCGGGTCGCGCGCCAGGGCCTGCGTGGCCAGACGGGACGACCCGGTGAGGAGGACGAGCGCCTCCAGGAGATCGCGCCCGCGGGGGAGCTCGGCGACGTCCAGGAAGCGCTCCACGCCGATGAGCGCCAGGTCGGGATCGGGAGCCAGCCGGCAGAGATCCACGACCTCGGTCGCGCCTGCGCCCAGGCGGCGATCCAGGCGGGTGATCCGGTCCGCCGCGTCCGCCGCCCGGAAGGGGGCGGGGGCGACTCCCAGGCCGGGGACGAGGGCTTCGCCGGGCACGTTCGACCGGGTCAGCGGCGCTGGACCGCGAGGGGGGAGAAGGCCTGCTGCTCGGGCATGATCTCGAGGACGTTCACGTTCACGTGCGGTGGGCGGCCGACCACCCAGTGGATGGCGTCGGCGACGTCGGCCGCCGACAGCGGCGTCACGCCCTGGTAGACCGCCCGGGCCCTCGCGGCGTCCTTGAGGCGGACGAGCGAGAACTCGGTCTCGGCCATTCCGGGCTCGATGCAGGTGACGCGCACGCCGCTGCCCACCAGGTCCGCCCTCAGGTTCAGCGAGAACTGGTGGACGAAGGCCTTTGTCGCCCCGTAGACGTTGCCGCCCGGGTACGGGTAGGTGCCCGCCACCGAGCCCACGTTGACCACGTGGCCCCGCCCCCGCTCGACCATTCCCGGGAGGACCTGGCGGGTCACCACCACGAGCCCCCGGGTGTTGGTGTCGATCATCTGCTCCCACTCGTCGACGCTGGCCCGGTGGGCGGGCTCGAGCCCCAGCGCCAGGCCGGCGTTGTTCACGAGCACGTCGATCCGGGCGAAGTCGGCCGGGAGGGTGGACAGGGCCCGCTCCACCGCGGCGCGGTCGCGGACGTCGAGGGGCAGTGGGCAGACGGAGGTCTGGGCGGAGAGGCGCCTGGCCAGCGCCTCCAGCCGATCGGCGCGGCGCCCGGCCAGGACCAGGCGGGCCCCGTCCCTGGCGAAGCGCTCGGCGGTGGCCTCACCGAATCCGGCGGTCGCGCCGGTGACGAGGACGGTCCTGGGATCGGTCATCGCGCGGGTCCTTCCATGTCCCGCCGGAGCGCCCAGTACTCCCGGTGGATGTCGAGGTCGAGCGGGTCGGCGGCCAGGGCCTCCTCGTACTGGGCGCGGGCGAACGGGAGGTTACCCACCGCGCGGGCCACCTTGGCGCGGCTGAGGCACTGTCGCACCCGCTCCTCCGAGCCCGGGCGCTCGTGCAGGAACTCCTGCCTGCGCTGGGCCACCAGCGTCTCGGGCAGCCCGGCGGCGATGCAGCGGGCCACGCCGAGGTGGTTGCCGCTGCGGGCGTCGTAGGCGAGCCGTTCCGAGGCAACGCCGATCACGTCGGCGGCGAAGGCCACACGGGCGAGCAAGGGCGCCACCAGCGCCGCGTGGCGGGGAGAGAGCTTCCGGCCGCGGAGGTTCTCCAGCTGGACCCGCAGCGCCCGGGCCCGGCTCTGGACCTCCTTCAGCTCGGCGTCGAGGGGAAGCCCCAGGAACTCGTAATGCGTGCCGCCGGAGTGGGTCTCGAGGGCGTCGAGCAGCGCCGCCGCGGCCGCTTCGGTGGGCTCGGACCGCTGGGCGGGCGGGCTGCCGCCTGCCAGCCGCTCGAGCGCGGCCCGCTCGGCGGGCGTGGTGGGGAGGAACTGGAGGGCGAATCCGGCTGCCATGCCCCAGGCCTTCGCCTCGGCCGGCTGGACGACGCGCACCACCTCGGCCGGCACCGGGGACGACCCGGACCCGCCGTCGGGCACCGAGACCAGGGCGCGGGAGAACGGGGCCGGCAGCGGGGGCCCGCTCTCGAGGTACACCCCGCCCCGGGTGATCTCCGCGGCCGGGAAGGAGCGGGCCTGGGGCTCACCCGCCAGCTGGACGCGGAGGGTGACCTGGGTCGCCGGGGGCGGGGAGCCCTGGGCGACCGCCGTGCCGGCCTCGCGCCCGGCGGCGGCCAGGGCCGATCCGAACGCGGCCATGTCCGGGAAACGGTCGTCGGGGCGCTTGCGGAGAGCCCGCAGGACGGCGTCGTCCAGGGAGGGGGAGAGCGAGCCGTTCACCGAGCGCGGAGGACGCGGCGCCTCGTGGACGTGGGCGACGAGCAGCTGGGTGATGCTGCCGGTGAAGGGCAGCACTCCGGAGAACATCTGGTAGGCCATCACGCCCAGCGCGTAGACGTCGGTGCGGGCGTCCACGGGGCGGTTCTCGCACTGCTCGGGCGCCATGTACTCCGGGGTCCCCACGATCATGCCGGCGGCGGTCTGGGCGCCGGCCGGGGCGTCCCGCAGCTTGGCGATGCCGAAGTCGAGGAGCTTCACGAAGGGTGCGCCCCGGCGCCGCGCCACGAAGACGTTGTCGGGCTTGAGATCCCGGTGGACCACGCCCCGCTCGTGGGCGCACTGGAGCGCGTCGCAGAGCTGCAGGAGGATGGCGACCGCCTCGCCCACCGGCATGGCCCCGCGGCGGAGGAGTGCCGACAGCGCCTCGCCGTCCAGGTACTCCATGACGATGTAGTACCGGTTGGGCGGGAGCATCGAGAGGTCGAAGATCCCCACGATGTTCTCGTGGCCGATCCGGTTCACGGCCCGCGCCTCGTCGTAGAAGCGGGCCACCAGCTCCGGGCTGGCGGCCATCGACTCGTGGAGGAACTTGATGGCGACACGGCTGCCGATCACCGGGTGCTCGGCCAGGTAGACCGTGCCCATCCCGCCGCGGCCCAGCGCCCGGACCACCCGGAAGCTCCCCACGGTCGAGCCCACCAGGGGGTCGGTGGATCGCGTCCCCTCGCCGCCGGCCCCGTCCAGGGGTTCCATGGCCAGGGTGCCGGTCCCGGCCCCGGCCAGGCGCGCCGACGTGCAGGGGTCGCCGGGCAGGTGCGGATGGCCGCAGCTGCCGCAGATCGGGACGGGCTCGAGGGTCTTGGGTTCTTGCGCCATCAAGCATTCCCAGGTTGGCCGTAGCACGTTAGCAGACGCCGGCAGGACGCCGAAATCCCTTGCCCGACGGGGGCACCGGCGGCGAATCGTCCACGAGGCGCTTGACGCGCCGCCGGGGGAAGCCTTTCCTACGGTCACCATGGCGACGAAGAAGCCCACCAAGAAGGCCCCGGCGAAGCCAACCCCGAAGAGCTCCGGGAAGGGCGCGCCGAAGCCTGCCGCGAAGGCCCCGCCCGCGAAGGCACCCTCCGGGAAGCCCCGGGCAAGGAAGGCTCCGGAGAGGAAGGTGCCCGAGAAGAAGGTGACCGAGAAGGCCGAGAAGAAGGCCGGCGCCGCGAAGGCGCCAGCGGCGAAGCCCTCCAGGCCGGCCGCGCCGGCACGGGCCCCCCGACGCAAGGCCCCGCTCCGCCCTCCTCCTGTGGGAGGGCTCGATCCCGACGGGTACTTCGTCGCCCGGGTCCGCGGCGAGGAAGCCGCGCGCCAGGCACCCCACCCCATGACCGAAGGGGAGGAGCGCGAGGACCCGATGGCACTGCGGGCCCTCGCCGACGTCCCGGTCCCGGCCGACGACGAGGGGCTCGGGGACCTCCCCTGGAGCTACGGGGACGACGTGTTCGTGGGCCTGCCGCGCGATCCCCGGACGCTGTTCTTCTACTGGGACCACTCGGAGGAGACGCGCAACCGGGGATTCGAGTGGCTCGACCGCCCCCGCGCCCAGCTGCGGGTGCTGGCGCTCAAGGGGGACGGGGAGTGGGAGACGGTGCGGGTCGCGGAGTTCTCCCTCGAGGCGCGCGGCTACTACGTCCACGACCTGGAGCCAGGCCGGACCTACCGCGGAATGATCGTGGCGGTGTCGGCCGACGGCCGGGAACGGCTGGTGGGCGAGCCGTCCAACGAGGTGGCCTTGCCCTCCTCCGGCCCGTCGCCGGTGGTGGACGACCGGTTCGCCACCATCCCCTGGGACCTCCCGCTCGACGGCTGGTTGCGCGACGCGCGGGCCGGCGGCGCCTTCCCCCTGGAGATCCGCTCGATGCTCTCGAGGCTCTCCAAGGGCAGCAAGCCCTCGGCGCCGGCCTGGGACGTACGCCCCGAGCCGGCCGGACCGTCCTCCCCGTCCAGGGCGTGGGGTGGGGGCGGCAAGAAGGCGCGTCGCGGGAAGGACGGCGCCTGATGCCCCCCGACGTCCAGGGCTACCTCTCGCTCCACCTCCACGCGCACCTGCCGTTCGTGCGCCACCCGGAGCACCCCGAGTTCCTCGAGGAGGACTGGCTCTACGAGGCCATCACCGAGACCTACCTGCCGCTCCTCCGCATCTTCGACCGGCTGACCGAGGAGAACGTCCCCTTCCGGATCTCCATGACCATGTCTCCGCCGCTCGTGGCCATGCTGCGCGACGACCTGCTCGTGTCGCGCTACGCCAAGCGGCTGGAGAGGCTCTGCGACCTCACCGACAAGGAGGTCCGCCGCACCCGCCACGATCCCACCTTCCACGGGCTGGCCCAGTACTACCAGCACGAGTTCCGCGAGCTGCACGGCCTCTTCGAGGATCGCTACGACCGGGACCTGGTGGCCGCCTTCCGCCGGCTGGAGGACGCCGGGCGGCTCGAGCTCGTCACCTGCGGCGCCACCCACGGATTCCTCCCGCTCATGCAGCAGTACCCCGAGGCGGCCAGGGCCCAGATCGCCGTGGCCGCCGCCAGCCACCGGCGCCACTTCGGCCGCAGCCCGGCGGGGATCTGGCTGCCCGAGTGCGGCTACTACCCGGGCGTCGACGAGCTGCTCGCCGACGAGGGGATCCGCTACTTCTTCACCGACACCCACGGCGTGGCCGACGCCACGCCCCGCCCGCGCCACGGGGTCTACGCGCCCCTGTACACGCCCAGCGGGTCGGCGGCCTTCGCGCGCGACGCCGAGTCGTCGCAGCAGGTCTGGAGCTCGGAGCACGGCTACCCCGGCGACCCGGAGTACCGCGAGTTCTACAGGGACATCGGCTGGGACCTGGACTGGGAGTACATCAAGCCCTGGATCCAGCCGGACGGGAACCGCAAGAACGTGGGCATCAAGTACTTCCGCATCACCGCCAAGGGCGGGCACAAGGAGCCCTACGACCCGTGGCGGGCCCGCGAGCGGGCCGCCTCCCACGCCGGGAACTTCATGTTCAACCGGGAGCGGCAGATCGAGCACCTGGCCGGGAACATGGGGGGCACGAGGCCCATCGTGGTCTCGCCCTACGACGCCGAGCTCTACGGACACTGGTGGTACGAGGGGCCGCAGTTCATCGACTTCCTCGTCCGCAAGGTGGCCTTCGACCAGAAGGTCTTCAGGCTGGCCACGCCCGGCGACTACCTCCGGGAGAACCCCGAGCAGCAGGTGGGCACGCCGCCGCTCTGCTCCTGGGGCGCCGGCGGCTACGCCGGGGTCTGGCTGGACGGGTCGAACGACTGGATCTACCGTCACCTGCACAAGGCCGCCGAGCGCATGATCGCGCTGGCCCGCGACTTCCCCGAGCCGGAGGCCCTGGCCCGGCGCGCCCTCAACCAGGCGGCGCGCGAGCTCCTGCTCGCCCAGTCCTCCGACTGGGCCTTCATCATGAAGACCGGGACCATGGTCGACTACGCCATCCGCCGCACCCGCGAGCACGTGATGCGCTTCACGCGCCTGCACGACCAGATCCGCGCCGGCGACGTCGACGAGATCTGGCTCTCCCAGGTGGAGTCCCGGGACAACATCTTCCCGGAGATCGACTACCGCACGTACAGCCCGGCCATCTGATGACGGCGCCGCGCTCTGCGCGGCGCAAACCCCGTGGAGGCCCGCGCGTTGACCGGGAGGGCTCTCCCGTCTAGCCTGCGCCCGGAAAGAAAATCGTCCGCATTCCGGGAACGAGGGTCTGGATGTCCGAGGAACTGGGAGCCACCGAGCGCGAGATCGTGGCACAGCGGCTGAGGAAGGCCGAGCAGCTGCGCCAGCTGGGAGTGAACCCCTACGGAAACGGCCACGTGCCGGCGCACCAGGCCCGCGACCTCCACGCCCGCTACGGGGAGGACCCGGCCGACGTGATCGCCCGCGACCCGGGCGACTGGTCGGTGGCCGGCCGCGTGCTGGCGGTTCGCAGCTTCGGCAAGGCGGCCTTCCTCAAGATCCGCGACCGCTCCGGGGAGATCCAGGTCTGGGTGAAGAAGGACCGCGTGGGCGAGCAGAGCTTCGAGGTCTTCAAGCTCCTCGACGTCGGCGACGTGATCGCCGCCCGCGGCCCGGCCACCCGCACCAAGACCGGCGAGCTCACCGTCGAGGCCGCCACCTTCGGCATCCTGACCAAGGCCATCCGGCCCCTGCCCGAGAAGTGGCACGGCCTCGCCGACGTCGAGCAGCGCTACCGCCAGCGCTACCTCGACCTGATCGCGACACCCGGGGTGAAGGACACCTTCGAGAAGCGGGCCCGGATCGTCTCCACCATCCGGCGCTTCCTCGACGAGCGGGGCTACCTGGAGGTGGAGACCCCCACGCTGCACAGGCCGGAGGAGGCCGGCGGCGCCGCGGCCCGGCCCTTCGAGACCCACCACAACGCCCTCGGGCTCGATCTCAAGCTCCGCATCGCCACCGAGCTGCACCTGAAGCGGCTGGTGGTGGGCGGCCTGGAGCGGGTCTACGAGATCGGGCGGATCTGGCGCAACGAGGGCATCGACCGGCGTCACAACCCCGAGTTCACCAGCATCGAGTTCTACCAGGCCTACGCCACCCACGAGGACCTCATGACCCTCACCGAGGAGCTCTTCCACGAGCTGGCGGTGAAGGTGACCGGGTCACCCAAGGTGACGTTCCAGGGACAGGTCATCGACTTCACGCCCCCCTTCCCGCGCGTCTCCCTCCTGGAGATGGGGGCCAAGGCCCTCGGGCTCACGGCCGAGGACGCGCTCTCCGGCCGGGGACTCTCCGAGGCCCTGGCCCGAGCGGCCACCCGCGAGGGGGACAGCGAGGACGCCTGGAAGCTGGAGAAGGCCTCCCGGGCCTCCCCGGGTCAGGCCGTCGCGCTGGCCTTCGAGGTCTTCTGCGAGCACCAGCTTCCCAGGGATCGCCCCGCCTTCGTGGTGGACTGGCCCATCGAGACCAGCCCGCTCTCCCGGCGCCGCGACGCCGACCCGCGCCTCGTCGACCGGTTCGAGATGTTCGTCGCCGGCATGGAACTGGCCAACGCCTTCTCCGAGCTGAACGACCCGGCCGACCAGCGGGCCCGGTTCGAGGCCCAGGTGAACGCGCGCGCCGCCGGCGACGAGGAGGCCATGCCCTTCGACGAGGACTTCGTCCGGGCGCTGGAGCACGGCATGCCCCCCACGGCCGGGGAGGGAATCGGCATCGACCGTGTGGCCATGCTGCTCACCGACTCGTCGTCGATCCGCGACGTGATCCTGTTCCCGCTGCTCAAGCCGCGCGAGTAGCCTTGGCCCCGGTCTTCTCCTGGCGGTCCTTCGGGCTCTCGGCTCTCGCCGTGATCGGCGCGCCGGTGGCGGCGGCGCTCGGCCACGTCTTCCTCTCCGATCGGCTCGGGCTCCCGGCCGGGACCGCCTCCGGGCTGGCGCTGGCCGCCGGCACGGCATGGGCCGTCCTGGGAGGGGCCTCCGCGGCGGTGGCCGGCCGTCGCATCGCCTTCTACGAGATCGTCTCGGCGACGCTGCTCCTGCTCGTGCTCGCGCTCGGACCGCTGGTCTTCCTGCTCCCCGCGCTGCGGGGCCTGCCCCTCGTGCTGCATTCCTGGCAGTACCAGGGGCGGGTGGTGCTCACGGCCGGGCTGCTCCTGGTCTGCCTCTCCTCGGGCGCGCTCGCCTTCCTGGGATCGACGCTGGCCTTCCTGCTCACCGGGTCGGGCCGCCTCGACCCGTCGATGGGCTGGGAGCTCTTCGTGGCCAGGAGCCACCTCAGGCTCCATGCCCGCACCCTGGGTGCACTCTTCCTCATCGTCGTGACCGGGGTGATCCCCGGGCTGCTCGCCGGCATCGCCTGGTCGGCCTGGCAGGACCGCAAGGCCCGGCGTGCCGCGCTCTCCGGGCAGCCGCACGAGCGCCCGCGCCTCCCCGCCACCATGCTGATGACGCTCATCTCCATCGGGGGGGTGGCCACCGGGGTCTGGGCGCTCACCGTGGTGCTCTCGGTGATGAGCGGCTTCGAGCAGGATCTCAAGTCCAAGATCCTCGGGGCCCACGCCCACGGGGTGGTCCTCAAGTACGGGCAGAACGACTTCACCGACTGGCGCGCGACGCAGGACCGGGTCCTCTCCGTTCCCGGCGTGGCCGCCTCCACGCCGTTCCTCTACGCCGAGGTCATGCTCTCCGCCGGCCAGAACCTGACCGGCTCGATCCTGAAGGGGGTCGACACCGCGACGCTGGGCAAGGTCACCGAGATCCCGCGAAGCCTGGAGGAGGGGAAGCTGGAGTGGCTGGACCGGCCTGGGGAGATCCCGCCGGCGAGGCCGCGCCTGGGCCTGTCCGAGGCCCTGGAGGCGACCGAGGGCGCGAGGCCGGGGCAGGGCGGGTCGGCGCCGCAGGAACCCCCCGCGGAGAAGCTCCCCGGGATCCTGCTGGGCCGCGAGCTGGCGCGCGGGCTGCGCGTCGGGGTCGGCGACGTGGTCAGCGTCGTCTCTCCGTTCGGCGACATCGGCCCCGCCGGCCCGCAGCCCAAGAGCCGCCCGTTCCGGGTGGCCGGCCTCCTCTACAGCGGGTTCTACGAGTACGACGCCAAGTTCGCGTATCTGCAGCTGGCCGAGGCCCAGCGCTTCTTCGGCACCGGCGACTCGGTGACCGGGCTCGAGCTCAAGGTGGACGACGTGAACGCGGCCCGCCCGGTGATGCGCAAGGTCCTGGCCGCGCTCGAGGGCTATCCCTTCCGCACCAAGGACTGGGGAGAGATGAACCGCAACCTCTTCTCGGCCCTCATGATGGAGCGGATCGCCATGGCGGTGATCCTGGGCTTCATCATGCTCGTGGCGAGCTTCATCGTGGTGGCCACGCTGGTCATGCTGGTGCTGGAGAAGACCCGCGAGATCGCGGTGCTCCGCTCCATGGGGGCGACCACCACCAGCATCATGAAGATCTTCGTGGCGGAGGGGCTGGCCATCGGGGCGGTGGGAACCGGATTCGGGCTGCTTCTCGGCCTGGGGACCACGGCGCTGGTGGCCCGGGTCGGCATCCCGCTCGACCCGGAGGTCTACTACATCAGCCACCTGCCGGTGCTGGTGGACGGCGGGGACTTCGCGCTGGTGGCGCTGGCCGCCCTGGCGCTGTCCTACCTGGCCACCATCTACCCGGCCACCCGCGCCGCCCGGCTCGAGCCGGTCGAGGGGCTGCGAGGCGAGTGATGGCCCCCCTGCTCGAGATCGAGGGCCTGTCGAAGGCCTACCTCACCGGAGGCCGCCGGCTGGAGGTGCTCCAGGGGGTCAGCCTCACCATCGAGGCCGGCGAGATGGTGGCGCTGACCGGGCCGTCGGGCGCGGGGAAGAGCACCTTCCTCCACCTCGTGGGCGCGCTCGACGTCCCCACCGCCGGGCGGGTCGTCTTCGAGGGGCGCGACCTGGCCTCGCTCGACGAGGGGGAACGGGCCCGCTTCCGCAACGACTCGGTGGGCTTCGTGTTCCAGAGCCACCACCTCCTTCCCGAGTTCACCGCCCTGGAGAACGCCATGATGCCCGGGCTGGTCCGGCGGCTTCCCCGGGCCGAGGCCAGGCGCCGCGCCGAGGAGAGCCTCGGGCGAGTCGGGCTTTCGGACCGCCTGGGCCACCGCCCCGGAGAGCTCTCCGGCGGAGAGCAGCAGCGAGTGGCCCTGGCCCGGGCGCTCGTGCTCCAGCCGCGGCTCCTGCTCGCCGACGAGCCCACCGGAAACCTCGACCCGCAGACTGCCGAGGGCATCCACGACCTGCTGAAGCAGCTGAACCGGGACCTGGGCGTGACCGGGGTCGTGGTGACCCACAACGAGAAGCTGGCGGAGTCGCTCGGCCGCAGGGTTCGCCTGCTGGCCGGCCGCCTGGCCTAGGGGCCTGGAAGGACGGGCAATTGCCTTTGAGGTTTTCCCGGGCATGCACTAGATTCCGCGACTTCGTGAGGAGCACCCTCCCCATCGTCGCGTTCGTGTGCCTGCTGGCCGGTCCGGCCAGGGCGCACGCCCAGGAGACGCCGCCCGCCGCGGCGCCCTCTGCGCCCGCGCCCGTGCCCGCCGTGGCGGTCCCTCCCGAGGTCGTCCCCGAGCCCTCGACCGAACCGGCGGCCGAACCGGTCCCCGAGCCCTCCGGCCCGACCGTCGCCGCCATCGAGGTCGAAGGCAACCGGCGCGTCGAGGTGGACGCCGTCAAGGCGGTGATGGTCACCAAGGTCGGCGCCCCGGTGGACGCGCTCTCCATCCAGCAGGACGTCCGGGCGGTGATGAAGCTCGGCTTCTTCGCCGACGTCGCCATCGAGGAGAAGGGACCCCCGAACCGGCCGACCCTGGTGGTGAAGGTGGTCGAGAAGCCCTCGGTCCAGGACTTCAAGATCGAGGGGAACGACGAGATCTCCTCCGACGACCTCAAGGAGGCCATCGAGGTCAAGCGCTACGCCATCCTCGACATGACGGCCGTCCGCAAGACGGTGAGGAAGATCCAGGAGAAGTACACCGAGAAGGGCTTCTACCTGGCCGAGGTCACCTCGCGGATCGAGGACCGTCCCGACAACCAGGTGGTGGTGGTCTTCGTGGTGAACGAGCGGGCCAAGGTCCAGGTCCGCCGCATCCACTTCGTCGGCAACGACAGCGTGTCCAAGGAGGAGATCCTCCCCTACATGCAGACCCAGGAAGGGAGCTTCCTGGCCTTCCTCTCCTCGGCGGGCACGTACAAGGAGGAGGCCTTCCAGCGCGACCTCCAGGCCATCCAGGCGGTCTACCTCGAGAAGGGCTACGTGAGCGTCAAGGTGGGCAAGCCCACCATCGCGCTCAGCCCCGACCGCACCTCGCTCTTCATCAGCATCCCGATCGAGGAAGGGGAGCAGTACACGGTCGGGCAGCTCGACTTCTCGGGCGAGCTCCTGGGCATGCGCCCGTTCCTGCCCCAGCTCCTCCAGTCCTCGGAGGGGGAGCTCTTCGTGCGGTCCAAGGTCGGGCACGACCTCTTCGCGGTGGCCGACTTCTACAAGGACATGGGCTACGCCTACGTCAACGTGAACCCGGTCACGAAGCTCGACCCCAAGGCTCGCACCCTGGGGCTCACCTTCGACGTGCAGCCCGGCCAGAAGGTGCTCTTCGAGCGGATCGAGATCCAGGGCAACGCCAAGACCCGCGACAAGGTGATCCGGCGCGAGCTGCGCATCTACGAGGGAGACCTCTACAGCGCCGGCGCCATCAAGGTCTCCAAGCAGCGCATCACCGCGCTCGGCTTCTTCGAGACCGTGGAGATCTCCACCAAGAAGGGGAGCTCCGACGATCGCATCGTGGCGGTGGTCGAGGTGAAGGAGAAGGCCACCGGCACCTTCCAGGTGGGCGCCGGGTTCTCCTCCTACGAGAACTTCATCCTCACCGCTCAGATCAGCCAGAACAACTTCTTCGGCTGGGGACAGACACTGTCCCTCCAGGTGCAGTGGTCGTCGCTCCGGCAGCTCGGCCAGATCCAGTTCGTCGAGCCGTACTTCCTCGACACCAAGTGGACCTTCGCGTTCGACATCTACGCCAACGAGAACCTCTACGCGAACTTCACGCGTGGCGCGATCGGCGGGTCGCTCACCTGGGGCTACGAGCTGGCCGGGATGTCCTGGCTCTGGCCCGGGCTCTCCAAGCTGGAGGACCTGCGCATCTTCCTGACCTACACGCTGGAGCGGGTGCGGGTCACCGCGGCGATCCAGGACCTGCTGCTCTTCAACCGGTACCGCTCCGGCTGGACCAGCGCGGCGCGCCTGGCGGTGGCCTGGGACCGCCGCGACAACCGGCTCTTCCCCACCCGAGGCTTCTTCCTCTCCGCCTCCCTGGACATCGCCCCGCCCTTCATGGCCCCGCCGGGCCTCTTCGGAGACCAGGTCAACCTCTTCTACCGGGAGACGCTCGAGTTCCGGTTCTACCAGGACATCTGGCAAGGGCTGACCGGCCGCTTCCGGCTGCTGGCGGGCGTCATCCGCGGCTGGAACGAGAACAACCCGGTGCCGGTGTCGGAGCTGTACTACGTGGGCGGCGTCAACACCGTCCGCGGGTACCGGCTCTACTCCCTGTCGCCGGTGGTGGCGGTGGGAGCGAGCACCAACCCCGACGCACAGTTGCGCCTGCTCCAGGTGGGTGGGAACAAGCAGATCGTGCTCAACTTCGAGCTCGAGTACCCCATCGTCGAGAAGATGGGGATCCGCGCCGTGGTCTTCTTCGACATGGGCAACGCCCTCGCGCCCGGCGTGTACATCGACCCCGCCGTCCCCTGGGGGCTCTACAAGGCCTGGGGATTCGGCTTCCGCTGGTTCAGCCCCATCGGGCCGCTGCGCTTCGAGTGGGGCTTCCCCCTCGACCGCCGGCGGGACCCCCTCACCGGCGCCATCATCGACGCGCCCGTCGACTTCCAGTTCACCATCGGCAGCTTCTTCTGACCGAACCAAGAGGAGAGAACATGCGCATCATCCCCGTCCTCGCCGCCGTCGCGCTGGCGATCGCCGTCCCCCAGGCCGCCCGGGCCGCCGAGCTCAAGATCGGCTACGTCAACCTGCAGCAGGCCGTCACCGAGGTCGAGGAGGGCAAGGCCGCCCGGGACGTGCTCAAGAAGGAATTCGACCAGAAGCAGAAGATGCTCGACGACAAGCAGAACGAGCTCAAGCGGATGAAGGACGACCTGGACAAGCAGATGGTCGTCATGTCCGACGACGCCAAGCGCGAGAAGGCCGTCGAGTTCGAGCGCAAGGTCAACGAGATGCAGCAGGTCTACGTGCAGATGCAGAAGGACCTGCAGGAGCGCGAGCGGGAGATGATGAAGGTCATCTTCGACAAGATGGAGGCGGTCATCAAGGACATCGCCACCGCCGAGGGCTACACCTACGTCTTCGAGCAGCAGAACGCCGGACTGATGGTGGCCCCGCCCTCCGCCAACATGACCCAGGAGCTGGTCCGCCGGTACAACGCCAAGTACGGCAAGACGGGCGCCCCGGCCAAGAAGACCGACGCGAAGAAGGCCGCTCCGGCCGCGGCTCCGGCCGCGAAGTAGGAGGTCCCGTGCACTTCAGCCTCGACGAGCTGGCGGAGCGGGTCGGCGGCCGGGTCGAGGGGGATGGCGCCATCCGCGTCGACCGCGTCATGCCGCTCGAGGACGCGGGTCCGTCCGACATCTCGTTCTTCGCGAACCGCAAGTACGCGGCGGAGTTCGCCGCCACCCGGGCCGGGGCGGTGATCGTGGGGGAGGGCGAGGAGGTGGCCCCGGGGCGCACGGTCCTCCGGGCGGCGAACGCCTACCTGGCCTTCGCCCGCATCTCGACCCTCTTCCACCCGCCGCGCGAGCCGGTGCCCGAGATCGCGTCCCGGGCGGTGATCGCGCCGGGGGCGACGGTCGACCCCAGCGCCGAGGTCCAGGACCTGGCCTACGTCGGCCGGGGAGCCTCGATCGGCGCCCGCACCATCCTGTTCCCCGGGGTCGTGGTGGGGGACGGGGCGCGCATCGGCGACGACTGCATCCTCTACCCGAACGTGGTGGTGCGCGAGCACTGCATCGTCGGCGATCGCTGCATCCTGCAGCCCGGCGCGGTCGTGGGTGGCGACGGGTACGGCTTCGCCTTCGACATGGAGGGCGACGGCACCGGGCCACGCCACTACAAGGTGCCGCAATCGGGCATCGTGGTGCTGGAGGACGACGTCGAGATCGGCGCCAACGCCTGCGTGGACCGGGCCACGCTGGGCCGGACCGTCATCCGCAGGGGCGCGAAGATCGACGACCTGGTGATGATCGCCCACAACGTCGACTTCGGCCCCCTCTCGCTCGCAGCCGCACAGGTGGGCATCTCGGGGTCCACCAAGGTGGGCATGGGCGTCGTCCTGGGAGGCCAGGTCGGCATCGTCGGGCACCTCGACATCGGCGACGGGGCTCGCCTGGGCGCGCAGTCGGGGGTCATGAACGACATCCCCGCCGGCGAGACCCACAGCGGCTACCCCGCCACCGCGCACAAGGAATGGCTCCGGGAGGTCGGGGCGACCCGCGCGCTCCCGGCGCTGGTGAAGCGGGTGAGGGACCTCGAGAAGGCACTGAAGAAGCTCCAGGAGGAAGAATGAGCGACAAGCCCGTACCCCTGATGGACGTCAACGCCATCGAGGCCATCCTCCCGCACCGGTACCCCTTCCTGCTCGTCGACCGGGTGCTGTCGATGGAGCCCATGAAGAAGCTGGTGGCGGTGAAGTGCGTGACCGTGAACGAGCCCTTCTTCGCGGGCCACTTCCCCGGCCACCCGGTCATGCCCGGCGTGCTCCTCCTCGAGGCGCTGGCCCAGGCCTCCGCGCTCCTCGCCAAGGGGTCCATGATCGAGGAGCCGGGCGACAAGGTCACCTACCTCATGGCCATCGACAATGCGCGCTTCCGCAGGCCGGTGGTCCCCGGCGATCGCATCGAGCTGCACGTCGAGGTGGTGAAGCGCAAGGGCGACATCTGGAAGCAGAAGGGCAAGGCCCTGGTGGACGGGGAGGTCGTCGCCGAGGCCGAGTTCATGGCCATGCTGGTCGATCGGAAGAAGGAAGGCTGACCGTGGCCATCCACTCCACGGCCATCGTCGCGCCGGGTGCGGAGATCCACCCGACCTGCGAGATCGGGCCCTATGCCGTGATCGGCCCGAAGGTGCGCATGGGCCCGGGCAACGTGGTCGGCGCCCATGCCGTCGTGGACGGTTGCACGACCCTCGGCTCGGGCAACCGAATCTTCGCGCACGCCGTGGTAGGCGCGCCGCCGCAGGACCTCAAGTACAAGGGGGAGGACACCCTGCTCGAGATGGGCGACGGCAACGTCGTCCGCGAGTTCGCCTCGATCCACACCGGCACGGTGGGGGGCGGGGGCGTCACCCGGCTCGCCAACCAGTGCCTGATCATGGCCTCGGCCCATGTGGCCCACGATTGCCTGCTCGCCAACCGGGTCATCGTGGCCACCTTCTGCGCGCTGGCCGGCCACGTCGAGGCCGAGGACGGCGTGATCTTCGGCGGGGTCTCGGCGGTGCAGCAGTTCTCCCGCGTCGGACGGCTCGCCTACGTCGGCGGGATCACCGGCGTGATGATGGACGTGGCGCCCTACCTCATGGTCGCGGGAGCCCGTGCCGAGGTGGTGGGCATCAACCTGGTGGGGCTGCAGCGGGCCGGATTCACCGAGGAGCAGGTCGGCCGGGTGAAGAGCGCCTACAAGATCTTCTTCCGCTCCAAGCTCCCGCTCAAGGAGGCTCTCGCCCGGATCCGCGCCGAAATGGGCGGGAACCCCGAGATCGATCACTGGGTGAAGTTCATCGAGTCCTCGGAGCGGGGCATCCTCCGCTAGGGATGGCCACCATCGGCCTCATCGCCGGCGGCGGACGCTTCCCGATCCTGTTCGCCGAGAGCGCGCGCCGCGCCGGCCACCGGGTCGTGGCGGCCGCCCACGTGAACCAGGCCGACCCCGCGCTGGAGAAGGCGGTCGACGCCTGCACCTGGGTGAAGCTGGGGCAGTTCGGCAAGGTGCTCGAGGTGCTCAAGGGGGCCGGCTGCTCGCAGGTGGTCATGCTCGGCTCGATCACGAAGGCCCGGTTCTTCCGCGACGCCTGGCTCGACGGCCTGGGAGTCCAGATCCTGGCCAAGCTCGCCACCAAGACCGACGACAGCGTCCTGCGGGCCATCGCCGGAGCGCTGGAGGAACGGGGGCTCCCGGTGGGCGACCCGGCGGCCTTCCTCCAGGACCGCCTGGCTCGCGAGGGCGTGATGGGGAAGCGCGAGCCCACCCAGGACCAGTGGGCCGACGCCCGCTACGGGCTCGAACTGGCCCGGGCCATCGGCCGTCTCGACCTGGGGCAGACGGTCGTGGTGAAGGATCGCGTCGCTGTGGCGGTGGAGGCGCTCGAGGGAACCGACGCCTGCATCCGGCGCGGCGGCGAGCTGGCCAAGGAGGGGGCCGTGGTGGTGAAGGCGGTGAAGCCCCAGCAGGACCGGCGCTTCGACCTCCCCGCGGTGGGACCCGACACGATCGACTCGATGAAGGAGGCCGGCTGCCAGGTCCTCGCAGTCGAGGCCGGGAGCACGCTGGTGATGGACCTCGACGAGATGGTCCGCCGGGCCGACAGGGCGAAGATCGCGGTCGTCGGGATCCGCTGATGCCCTGGCTGCGCGAGGCGCCGGGCGGGGTGATCCTCGAGATCCTGGTCCAGCCGCGCGCTTCCCGCACCCGCGTCGTCGGCGAGCACGACGGCCGGCTCAAGATCCAGCTGGCCGCCCCGCCGGTGGACGGGGAGGCGAACGCGGCCCTGATCGCGTTCCTGGCCGGCAAGCTCGGCGTCCGCCGCTCCGACGTGACCCTCGAGCGCGGGGATGCGGGCCGGCGCAAGACCGTCCGGGTGGCGGGCCTGACCGCGACGGCCACACGGGCTGCCCTTTCCTGAGCCTTTCCTGAACGGTTCCGGGATGCTGGCCCCTTCCGGGGGGTCATGTTATGAACGCCGCCCGATGAGCCCGACCCAGACCGAGCCCTCGTCCCGCTTCCTGCGCGCCTGTCGAAAGCTGCCCGTGGACCGCATCCCGGTTTGGATGATGCGCCAGGCAGGCCGCTACCAGCCCACCTATCGCGCCGTCCGCCAGAAGGTCGGGTTCCTCGACCTCTGCCACTCGCCGGAACTCATCGCCCAGGTGACGGCGTCGCCCATCGACGAGTTCGGGTTCGACGCGGCCATCCTCTTCTCCGACATCCTCATCCACCTGCCGGCCATGGGGCTCGACCTCTCCTTCGAGAAGGGGGAGAAGGGCAAGGGCGACGGCGGGCCGAAGATCGCGAACCCGGTGCGCACCCGCGCCGACGTCGACGCGCTGACGATCCCCGACCCGGCCCGCGACCTGCCCTACGTCGCCGCGGGGATCCGCGCCATCCAGAAGACCCTGGCCGGGCGGGTTCCCCTCATCGGCTTCGTGGGCGGCCCATTCACCGTGGCGAGCTACGCCGTGGAGGGAGGCAGCCAGGGATTCACCCGGCTCAAGACGCTCCTCTACACCGACCCGGCGGCCGCCCACGCGCTCTTCGAGAAGCTCACCCGCGCCGCCATCGTCCAGCTGCAGGCCCAGGTCGAGGCCGGCGCGCAGGCCGTCCAGATCTTCGAGAGCTGGCTGGGGGAGCTGGGACGCGAGGACCTCGAGGCATACGTCTTCCCCTACCTGGCGCGCATCGCCGAGGCGGTGCGCCCGCTCGGCGTGCCCTCCATCCTCTTCTCCACGACCACGAGCACGCACATCGGTCCCATGGCGAAGCTGGGATACGACGTGCTCTCGGTGGACTGGCGCATCCCCATCTCCGAGGCCCGCGCCCAGGCGCCCGACCTGGCCATGCAGGGCAACCTCGACTCCATCCTCCTGCTCGGGCCCCAGGAGCTCCTGCTCGCGCGCACCCGCGCCCTGCTGGAAGAGGGGAGCCGCCGCCCCGGTTACATCTTCAACCTCGGCCACGGCATCACGCCCCCCACGCCCCCGGAGAACGTGAAGGCGGTGGTCGACGCGGTCCACGCCTTCTCTCCGCCCCGTGGGTGAGCCTTGACCTCCATTCCCCCCCCAGAGCTGATCCAGAAGTACGACCGGCCCGGCCCGCGCTACACGAGCTACCCCACCGCGCCGGAGTGGACCGACGCGCTCGGTCCCGAGCAGTTCGCCGGGCACCTGGCCCGGGCCGACGCGGTGAAGGGGCCGCTCTCCATCTACGTCCACCTGCCGTTCTGCCGGGAGATGTGCCGGTTCTGCGGGTGCAACGTGGTGGCCACGCACGACCGCACCCGCGCCGACGCCTACCTCGACGTCCTCGAGAAGGAGGTCGCCCTGGTGGCGAGGCACCTGCCCAACCGGCGTTCCTTCACCCAGCTCCACTGGGGCGGCGGCACCCCCACCTTCCTCGACGAGAGGCAACTGGCCCGGTGCCACGAGATCATCACCCGGCACTTCGAGTTCGCGAAGGACGGCGAGAAGGCCGTCGAGATCGACCCCGCCATCACCACCCGATCCCAGATCGACGCGCTGGCGGAGCTGGGCTTCAACCGCATCTCCATGGGCGTCCAGGACTTCGACCCCAAGGTGCAGGAGACGGTGGGGCGCATCCAGGGCGAGAAGGAGACGGCCGACCTGGTGCAGGCCGCGCGCGACAACGGGTTCAAGGGCGTGAACCTCGACCTGATCTACGGCCTGCCCTTCCAGACCCCCGAGACCTGGAAGCGCACCCTGGAGCGGATCCTGGCCATCCGGCCCGACCGCATGGCGGTGTTCGGGTTCGCCTACGTTCCCTGGGTGAAGCCGCACCAGCGGCTCCTGCCGGAGGCGGCGCTCCCCAGGACGTCGGAGCGCGTGGCCCTGTTCTTCGACGCGGTGGAGACCTTCACGCGGAGCGGATACCGGCTCATCGGCCTCGATCACTTCGCGCTGGAGTCGGACGAGATGGCGCGGGCCCAGGACGAGGGCGTCCTCACCCGGAACTTCCAGGGCTACACCGTCCGTCCCGCCGACGACACCATCGCCTTCGGCATGAGCTCCATCTCCGACCTGGGCGGCGCGTACGCGCAGAACGCCCATCGACTGAAGGACTGGGGCGACAAGGTGGAGGCCGGCATCCTCCCGGTGGTGAAGGGCGCCTCGGTGAACGACGACGACGTCATGCGGCGCCACGTCATCAACCGGGTGATGTGCCTCCTCCGGCTCGATCTCCGGGAGGTCTCGGCGAGGTTCGGCGCGAAGGCGCGCGCCGAGATCGAGGAATCGATGAGGCCGGGGCTCCCCGAGCTCGTCTCCGACGGGCTCGTCACCTTCGACGGCGACGTCCTGCGGGTCACGCCGGTCGGGCAGCTCCTCGTCCGGAACGTGGCCATGATGTTCGACGCCTACCTGCCGCGGCGCGCCCAGGACAGGAAGCAGACCTTCTCCCGGACCATCTGAGGTCGAGATGAAGACCGCCGTCTTCCTCATGAACCTGGGGGGGCCGAGAAGCCTCGCCGAGGTCGAGCCGTACCTCCGCGATCTCTTCGCCGACCCGCTGGTCGTCACCGCGCCCTTCGGGCCGCTCCGTCCGCTCTTCGCCTGGCTCATCAGCAAGCTGCGGGCGCCCTCGTCGGCCGAGAAGTACCAGCTCATCGGCGGGCGCTCCCCGCTCGTGGAGGGCACCGAGGCGCAGGCCCGGGCGCTCCAGGCGGAGCTGGGCTCCGGGTTCACGGTCCAGCTCGCCATGCGCTGCGGCCACCCCGACACCGCGGAGGGCATCCGCGCCGCGCTGGCGGCCGGGGCCGAGCAGGCGATCTCGCTCCCGCTCTACCCCCAGTTCGCCAACGCCACCACCACGAGCTCCCTGCGCGAGATGCGCCGCCTCTGGCCGCGGGAGAGGCCGCTCTTCGAGGTCTGCAGCTACCCGGACCACCCACGGTACCTGGCGGCCTCGGCGGCCGCTCTCACCGACGCCATCGCCAGGGTGAGGCCCGAGAACCGGGAGAAGCTGCTCGTCGTCTTCAGCGCCCACGGGCTGCCCATGAGCCAGGTGAGGAAGGGGGACCCCTACCCGGAGGAGGTCGGGAGGAGTGCCCGCGGCACCGCCGAGCTGGCCGGGGTGAAGGAGTACCAGGTCACCTACCAGAGCAAGGTCGGGCCGGCGAGGTGGCTCGGTCCGGACACCAGCGAGTGGCTCGAGGCCAATTCCCGCGGGCGCGCGGTGGTGACCCATCCCATCGCGTTCGTCTCCGAGCACCTCGAGACGCTCTACGACATGGACATGCTGGCCGCGGACGCCGCCCGGAAGGGCGGCGCGCTCGAGTACCACCGTGCCGCGGCCGTCGGCATTCACCCCGAGTTCATCGGGGCGCTCGCCGACGTGGTGCGCTTCACGCTGGAGCGCGCGGTGCCGGCGCCTCGCGGGTAGCCGCCTCGGCCGTCCCGAGCTCGGCGCCGCCGGTCCGGAGCAGGAACCAGAGGAGCGACGCAGGGCGTCCCGGGCCCTGGAGCAGCCTGTCGACCGTCGCCGTGCCGTCCATCGCCGAGAGCATGGCCACGTCGTCGTCGTCGGGAGCGAGCTCCCGGATCACGGCGGCCGAGGCGGCGGCTCGCCGCGGGACCCGGTCCCCGCAGCCGGCCAGGGCCTCCGCGTAGGATGGCTCGTCGGCGGCCAGGCGAAGGCCGGCCAGCAACGGCGCGAGCGCCGGCATCCGGACGCCGCGGATCTCGGCGGCGAAGTCGGACCCGGGGTGGAAGGCGAACGAGCCTTCCCCCGAGGCGCAGAGGGCTGCGAGGGCGTCGGATGCGTCTCCCCCCGCGCGCTCCCCGGAGACCCGCACCGCCACCGCAGTCCCCCGCAGGAGGAAGATCCGGTCCGGTCCACCGGGCCGGTCGATGGAGACGATTCCGTCGGCCGCGGTCCGCCAGAGACGGGCCAGGAGGTCGGCGAGCGCGCCGATGGAGAGGGAGCCGCTCTCCAGCGGGGGGCGGGAGAGCACGCGCCCGGCTCCCGGGCCCACCGGAGCGGGGGGAGCGGAAAGGGTCCGCGGCGCCGGCGCTCCGAGGCGGACGCGCAGCCGGCGAGCCATCTCGTTCCAGGGCTCGGTGGGAGCGAGGAAGAGGATGTCCGGATCGGCCCGCCGGAGGCGGGCGATGAGGTCCTCGGCGTCGGCGCGGGGGAGGCGCCTTCCCAGCACGACGACCTCCGGCCCGAAGGCGGAGAAGGCCTCCCAGCCGGCCTCGGGATCGGCCGCGACGACGACGTCGAGCCCCTCGTCGCCGAGGGCCCTTTCGAGCGGTTCGCGGGAAGCAGGGTCCCCGTCCACGAGGAGGATGCGCGCCAAGCGGTGGGATTGTACGTTGATCCGGGATGCGGAACGACTTCCTGGCCGGGGCGCTGCGATGAAGCTCCTCCTCTTCCGGCACGGTCCGGCCGGCGACCGGACGTCCTGGCTCGGGCTGGGGAAGGACGACTTCCTCCGCCCCCTCACCCCCGACGGGCGCGCCCGCACCCGGGCCGCCGCGAAGGGGCTCGCCCGTCTCGTCGACCCGCCAGGCGCCACCGGCACCAGTCCGTATGCCCGGGCCGTCCAGACCGCCGACCTGCTGGCCCGCGCCTTCGGAGTGGAGGCGCCGGAGGAGGTGCCCGCCATCGCGCCCACCGTCGCTCCGGCGGAGGTCCTTCCCTGGCTCGAGGCCCGGGCCGGGCTCGACCTCGTGGCGCTCGTCGGACACGAACCGCAGCTCGGCAGGCTCGCGAGCTGGCTCCTGGCCCGTTCACCGGTTCCGTTCCTCACGCTGAAGAAGGCCGGCGCCTGCCTGCTCGACCTGGGCGACCGGCCCCGGGCCGGCTCGGCCCGCCTGGTCTGGATGGTTGCCCCTGCCCACCTGCGCCGCCTGGGACGGTGACCGCGTCGGGGCGGCGCGGTAAGAGAACCCCGTGCGCCGACCCGCCCCACCCCCCCAGCCGGGACTCTTCGACCGGCCGCCGCCGGCGCCGCCGCCCCGGGAGCCCCGCGTGCTCACGGTGGGCGAGCTGACCCGGAGGCTCAAGGGCGCAGTCGAGCCCGCCTTCCAGGACGTCTGGGTGTCCGGTGAGGTGGGGAACCTCCGGCGCCAGCCGAGCGGCCACGTCTACTTCGGGCTGAAGGACGCGGACGCCTCGGTGGACGCGGTCCTCTGGGCCACCACCGCACGGAGGGTGAAGTTCGACCTGCGCGACGGCGCCGAGGTCGTCGCCCGGGGGCGGATCGAGATCTACGCGCCGCGCGGCCGGTACCAGCTGGTGGTCCAGGAGATCGAGCCCCGGGGCGCGGGGGCGCGGGCGCTGGCGCTGCAACAGCTCAAGGAGAGGCTCTCGGCGGAGGGGCTCATGGACCCGGCCCGGAAGCGGCCGCTTCCCTTCCTTCCCGGGCGCATCGGCGTCGCGACCAGCACCTCCGGCGCGGCGCTCCAGGACTTCCTGCGAGTGGTTCACGGCCGCTTCCCGGGGGCCCGGGTACTCGTGGCCGGGTGCCGGGTGCAGGGAGACGGGGCGGCCGCGACCGTGATCTCGGCGCTGCGCCTCCTCGTCGATTTCGGGGTGGACGTGGCCGTGGTCACGCGGGGCGGCGGGTCGGCCGACGACCTCTGGGAGTTCAACGACGAGCGGCTGGCCCGTTTCATCGCCGCCTGCCCGGTGCCGGTGGTGAGCGCGGTGGGGCACGAGGTGGACGTCACGGTGGCCGACCTCGTCGCGGACGTCCGGGCCGCCACGCCCACGCACGCCGCCGAGGTGGTGGTCCCGGTCCGGGACGACCTCGTGGCCTCCCTGTCCGCTCTCCGGGGACGCCTCGTCCGGGCCGAGGGCAACGCGCTCGGGGAGCGGCGCCGCGTCCTCCGGGCCCTCCGGGCCGAGCTGTCCGACCCGCGCCGCATCCTGTCCGACCAGCGCCGCCGCCTCGACGAGGGGCTTCACCGGCTCCAGGGCACCGCCGCAGCCCGGCTGCGGTCCGAGCGGGCGCGGGTGGCGGCGGCCGCGGACGCACTGCGAAGGCGGGAACCCCGCGCGCTCCTGCGCGAGCTCCGGCGCCGCCGGGACGCCGCACGGGAGCGGCTGGTCGCCTGGAGCGCGGCGACCTTCCGGCGGGAGTCGGCGCGGGTCGCCGGGCTCGCGGCGCGGCTCGAGCCGGCCAACGTGGCGATGATCCTCTCCCGCGGCTTCGCCCTGGCGCTCCGGGACGGCCGCCCGCTCCGCCGCAGCGCCGACGCATCTCCCGGCGATTCCCTGAGGGTCGTGCTGGGGGAGGGGTGGCTCGACGCCCGCGTGGAGTCCTGCGACGCACCTCCCGACCCGATCCCGGGACTCCCCGCCCGCACCGATGAGGCATAGAGTATGACCGTGAGCCGCGAGAAGAGGCAGCCCCAGGAAGCCGTCGCCGAGCCCTACGACCAGATCGTGGAGCGGCTCGAGAAGCTGGTCGTGGAGCTCGAGGGGGGCAAGCTCCCGCTCGAGAAGTCCCTCGAGACCTTCGCCGAGGGCGTGAAGCTGGCCCGCGAGGCGGGGCGGAAGCTGGACGAGGCGGAGCGCCGGGTGGAGATGCTGCTCCGGGCGGAGGACGGGTCGGTGGCGGCGCGGCCGCTCGACGAGGAGGACGAGGGCGCATGACGGAGCGCAAGCCCAAGGTCACCATCGTCGACGACGACCGGGACACCCGGGAGATGCTCACCCTGGCGCTCCAGCTGGAGGGCTTCGAGGTGTCCCAGGCGGCCAACGGCCTGCGCCTCATCTCCGCCATGCACGTCGACCGGCCCGACGTGATCCTGCTCGACGTGATGATGAGCTGGATCGACGGTTTCGAGCTCTGCCGGGCCATCAAGAAGAACCCCACCTTCGGCGACATCCCGGTCATCTTCATCACCGCCCGGAAGAGCCCCGAGGACGAGCGGACCGGGCGCGAGGCCGGAGCGGTGGACTATTTCACGAAGCCCCTCGACGTCGACCGGCTCATCGAGCGGATCCGGGGTCTCATCCCGGCCGGGAAGTGATAGAAGCGTCGCCGTGACGCGGCCTTTCGACCTCGAGCCGTACCTCGCCGGCGTGGCCGCGCGCGTCCAGGGTGAGTTGCGCCGGGCCACCGCGCTGGGCGCCCGGGGGGGGCCGGAACGGCTCTGGGAGGCCATCTCCTACGCGCTCCTGGGAGGCGGGAAGCGGCTCCGGCCGGCCCTGGTCTGCGCCACCGCCGAGGCCTTCGGCGCCGCCGCCGGGGAGGGGAGCCTGGCGCTCCGCTTCGCCGCGTCGCTCGAGATGATCCACACCTACTCGCTGGTCCACGACGACCTGCCCTGCATGGACGACGACGACCTTCGGCGAGGCCGCCCCACCGTGCACAAGGCCTTCGACGAGGCCACCGCGGTGCTGGCCGGCGACGCGCTCCAGTCGCTGGCGTTCGAGCACCTGCTCGCCGGCCCCGCAGGCGACGGCCGGGCGGCACGGCTCGCGGCGCTGCTGGCGTCGGGTGCCACCCGCATGGTCGAGGGGCAGTCGCTCGACCTCCAGGCCGAGGAGTCGCCGCCCGGCCTGGACGGCGTCCTGGATCTCCAGCGGCGCAAGACCGGGGCGCTTCTCGCCGCCTCCGTCGTGGGCGGGGCCATCGCCGCCACCGGGAGCGACCAGGGACTCGACGCGCCCGGCCTGCGGCTGGGGCTCGCCTTCCAGATCGCCGACGACCTGCTCGACCTGACCGCCACCACCGCCGACCTCGGCAAGCGCGCCGGCAAGGATGCCGCGGCCGGGAAGGCCACCCTGCCGGCCTTGCTCGGTGTCGAGGAAGCGCGGAGGCGGGCCGACGATTACTGTGAAGAGGCCCTGCAGGCCTTCGCGGGCCTGGGCGAGAGGGCGGAGGCGCTGCGCGCCCTGGCGCGCTTCGTCGTCTCCCGGAGAAGGTGAGCCATGAAGAGACTGCTCGACGCCATCGACGCCCCCGCCGACCTCAAGAAGCTCTCCGTGGACGAGCTTCCCCGGCTCTGCCAGGAGATCCGGGACGAGATCATCGAGACCTGCGCCCGCACCGGCGGTCACCTCGGCTCGTCGCTCGGCGCGGTCGAGATCAACGTGGCGCTCCACTACGTCTTCGACTCGCCCACCGACCGGATCGTCTGGGACGTGGGGCACCAGGCGTACGCCCACAAGCTGCTCACCGGGCGGCGCGATCGCTTCCGCACCATCCGCACCGAGGGGGGGCTGGCCGGCTTCCCGGAGAGGGACGAGTCGGAGCACGACGCCTTCGGCGTGGGGCACGCGTCCACGGCCGTCTCGGCGGGGGTGGGCATGGTGGAGGGGAAGCACCACCTGGGCCAGGCGGGCAGGGTGGTCGCCGTGGTCGGCGACGGCGCCCTCACCGGCGGGGTGGCATTCGAGGGACTGAACCAGGCCGGGTACCTCCAGCGGAACTTCATGGTGGTCCTGAACGACAACGAGATGTCGATCTCGCCCAACGTGGGCGCACTCTCGGAGTGGTTCTCGAAGAAGTTCGCGTCCCGCACCTACAACCGCTGGCGACGCTCGGTGAAGGAATTCCTGCGCCACATCCCGAAGGGGGAGCAGGCCATCGAGATGGTCCGCCACGGCATCGACGCCACCAAGGCCCTCATCACTCCGGGAATCCTCTTCGAGGGGATGGGCTTCCAGTACGTGGGCCCGGTCGACGGGCACGACGTCGGCGAGCTGGTCCGGAGCTTCTCGAAGCTGCGCGAGATCGACGGGCCCGTGCTGGTCCACGCCATCACCACCAAGGGCAAGGGCTACCACCCGGCCGAGTCCGACAAGGCCACCCGCGGTCACGGGCTCTCCTTCTTCGACGTGGCGACCGGCAAGCCGGTTCCCAAGAAGGCGGCGCCCAAGGCCTACACCGACCTCTTCGCCGAGGCGCTCTGCGACGAGATGGAGCGCGACCCGCGCGTGGTCGCCATCACCGCGGCCATGCTGGAGGGCACCGGCCTCATCAAGTGCCAGCAGCGCTTCCCGGGCCGCACCTACGACGTGGGCATCGCCGAGCAGCACGCCGTGACCTTCGCGGCGGGGCTGGCCTGCGAGGGGATGCGGCCGGTCGTGGCCATCTACTCGACCTTCCTCCAGAGGGCCTACGACCAGATCATCCACGACGTGGCCCTGCAGCGACTTCCGGTGGCCTTCGCCCTCGACCGCGGCGGGCTGGTGGGCGCCGACGGCAAGACGCACCAGGGCGCGTTCGACCTCTCCTACCTTCGCCTCGTCCCGAATCTCGTGGTGATGGCGCCGTCCGACGAGAACGAGCTCAGGATCGCGCTCGCCACCGCGCTGCACCACGAGGGGCCCGTGGCCTTCCGCTTCCCGCGCGGCTCCGCGGTGGGCCTGCCGCTCGAGCCGTCGCCGGTCGCGGCGCAGATCGGCAAGGCCCGGGTGATGCGCAAGCCGTCGGGGAAGCCCGACCTGCTCATCGTCGCCGCGGGCAGCCCCGCCCAGGCCGCGCTGGCCGCCGCCGAGATCCTGGCCGGGCAGGGAATGGAGGCCGCCGTCGTCGACGCGCGCTTCGTGAAGCCGCTCGACGAGGAGACGATCTGCGGCCTCGCGGCCCAGGCGGGCCGCGTGGTCACCGTGGAGGAGAACGCGCTCGCCGGCGGCTTCGGCTCCGCCTGCCTGGAGGCCTTCGAGAAGGCCGGGCTGGTCGAGAAGGGTCTCCGCGTGCGCCGGCTCGGCATCCCCGACGCCTTCGTCACCCACGGCGACGCGGGGAAGCAGCGTTCCGAGCTGGGCCTCGACGCGGCCGGCATCGCCAGGGCCGGCCGGGAGATCGTCGGCGATCGCGCCACCGCAGCGGGGCGGAGCGCCGGCTAGGAGGTCCCGCCCGCAAGCCCGCGTTCCGCCCACGTGTCCTCCCGCCGCCAGCGCGCCGACCTCCTGCTCGTCGAGCGGGGACTCGCCACGTCTCGCACCCAGGCCCAGGCGCTCGTCATGGCGGGCGCCGTGGTGGCCGGAGACGCCACGTCGGGCGAGGCGCGCGTCGAGAAGCCCGGGCAGCTGCTCGAGCCGGAGGTTCCGCTCCGGGTGAAGGAGGGCGCCGAGCCGCAGAGGTACGTCTCTCGCGGCGCGCTCAAGCTGGAGAAGGCGCTCGACGCGCTGCCGGTCGATCCGTCCGGCCTCGTCTGCGCCGACCTGGGCGCCTCCACCGGCGGCTTCACGGATCTCCTGCTGCAGCGCGGTGCGGTGCGCGTCCACGCGGTGGACGTGGGGTACGGCCAGCTCCATCCCCGGCTCCGCGGCGACGCCCGCGTGGTGGTGCACGAGCGGGTGAATGCCCGCTTCCTCGGAGCCGGCGCGCTGGGCGAGGACGTGGACCTGGTCGTGGGCGACCTGTCGTTCATATCGCTCCGGCTCGTGCTGCCCGCGGTGAAGGCGCTGCTGCGGCCCGGCGGCCGGGCCGTGCTGCTGGTGAAGCCCCAGTTCGAGGTGGGGAAGGGCGAGGTCGGGAAGGGCGGGGTGGTGCGGGACGACGCGAAGCGGGTGGCCGCCCTCGAGGGGGTGGAGGCCGCCGCGCGCGAGCTTGGCTTCGAGGTGCTGGGGCACGCCGAGTCGCCCATCGCCGGGCCGGCCGGGAACCGGGAGTGGTTGCTGGGGCTGGGACTGCCCGCGTGAGGAGCTTCCCACCCGGGCTCCGCCATGGCAGCGTCCGGCCATGACCACCCGACACGCCGCCGTGCTCGTCGCCGTCCTCGCCACCGCCTGCGGATCGAAGGACCCGGTGACCTACTCCGAACCCGTGGGGATCTCCCTGGACGTGAGGTCGGGCGACGTCGTCGGCGGCGCCATCGAAGTCGGCAAGAACGTCACGACCGAGTCGGGCAATCCGTACGGGGCCTTCGTGAACGCCGCCGTCAGGGCGCTGGGCGGAAATCCTTCCCGGATCGCGGTCACCTCGGCGACCCTGACCCTCGACCCGACCTCGACGAACGTCACGACCCTCCAGCAAGCATTCACGGGCACCGTCCAGCTCGCCTTCCAGCCCAGCGGGACGGATTCCCTGTACCCGGCGGCGAGCGTGGTCCAGCCCACCGGGTCCGGGCCGGTGTCCATGCAGGTGTCGTTCGACTCGGCGTCGATGACCGCGGCGGACTTCCAGGACCTGGTCGACGCGAACTTCCGGGTGGTGCTCACCGGAACGCCGGCGACCGGATTCGCGAGCGCAGGAGCGACGGCCAGGCTGGAGGCCATGCTGACCTTCGTGGCGTACCCGTAGACGGCCAGGGGCTCTCCCACGACCGGGTCCCTCGGGGCGAACAGGTCCATCAGGTCGTCCCCGTAGGCCATCCGGGCGGCTTCCAGGTTGTGGGGTCTGCACAGGATCCGACAGTTGCCCGTCGTGGACGCCCCGCCCTTACCGCGCGGGAGGACGTGGTCGATCTCCAGCCGCACGGTCGAGCCACAGATTCCGCCATCGGCCAGCTTCCACGTGCACTTCCCCTCGTCCCGCTTCACGACCTCGCGCTTCACCTTGGCCGGCACGCAGGCCTTCCGCTTCCCCTGCTTCTCGATGAGCAACTCCAGCGCCGCCGTGAGAATCTCCTCGTCGGATGCGTCGGGATTCCGGTGCGATTCCCCGGCCCTTGCCCTCTTCAGCAGGGCCAGGAACTCCCGCGAAACCGTCACGTGCATCCGGCTCGACGTGGCGGTCATCGGCTCGACCAGCGTCCGTTCGTCAGCGGGCCGTTCGACGACGGGCCGTTCCTGCTCCGTTCGGGGCATGCCGAGTTCGCCTGGGCGAATTTCCGGAACCGTCTGCTCCTCCGCATCGACCTGCTCTACCCGTGTCACCACCGTCCTCGTCGGTACCACCTTCCGGGGCTTCAGCTCCGCCGCCAGCTCCAGGGCCTCCTGCTTGGAGAGGCCGTAGAATCGCGGAAGCACGCTGGCCAGGTTCTCCTCCGTCACCACCGACGCCAGGACCGCCGCGGTGGTGAAGCAGAGCTTCCCTTCGCGTATCGGCTCGAGGACCACGGGGAATCGCTGGACGAGCCAGGCGGCGGCACGCCGGTGATGAGCCGCCGCCCGGGAGAGCTTCAACCCCTGGTGGAGATAGGAGAACAGGTTCGCGTGCCCGAGGCCGCGGAAGTGCTTTCGCCGGTCGAACTCGGCCAGGGCCTCGAGGAAGGCCGCCAGGGAGACGAACTCGACGCGAAGGAGGTCGACGAGCCGGGCGTGGAAGGAGCGGGCCTCGGTGAGATCGGTGTCGTTCATGAGAGGCAGTGTCTCACGCGATTCCCGGGCCTCCTGGAACGCACGGATTCCGCCGCTGGAGCGACTCCGCAGCCGGAGATCTCGAACCCCGCCAGGGATGCCGCACGCCTCCGTCGAGCGAAATGCGGCGGTCTCGAGGGCATTCCGCGCGCTCCCCGATCGCCGGAGCGTGAAATCGCGAAATCCCTGTCAACCCCACGCCCCATCTGGCCGGGGTCCGCGCCGCGGACGGTTTACTGTGAGTCCTCCATCGCGCTGGACCCATTCCACCACTTCCGTACCCCTCCCGGGGGCGGGCGTCGATTGTGGCGGCTCGCGGCCTTGCATCCTGACCGTCGAGTTGATGGACTCCACCCGCAGTCGAACGACAGGGGGAGCCATGCGCCAGACCTTCGCCCTCGCCGTCCTCGTGCTCGGCATGCCGGTGCCCCACCTCCCGGCCCTCGCCGCGGAGCCGGCCCCGGGTCCGCTCGTCACGCGCGACTACCTCATCGCGTCGCGGGACCCGGGAATCCTGATCTCGGTCCGCTTCAAGGGCGCCAGTCGGACGACCTCCTTCGGTACGGTGCCGACGACGTCGTCGTGATGGTGCACGGCGCGACCCTTCCGTCCCGACCCGCCTTCGATCCTCCCCTGCCGGAGTACTCCTGGGCCGAGTGGCTGGCCCGCCGAGGCCACGCCGTCTACCTCGTGGACGTCCGCAACTACGGCGGCTCGACCCGGGAGAGGGCGATGGACGAGCCCCCCGACCGCAACCCGGCGCCGTCGCGCTCCCACGAGGCCGTGCGCGACGTCGCCACCGTGGTCGACCACGTCCTCGCCCGGCACGGACTGTTCGCGTGAACCTCCTGGGCTGGTCATGGGGCGGCATGACCGCCGGGTACTTCGCCTCGCTCCACCCGGAGAAGGTGGGGCGCCTCGTCCTATTCGCCCCGCTCTACTCGGGGCGCGAGGCGGACGAGCCCTACGAGTCTTCGGGGGCGTACGGTCTGCTGCCGGCCACCGGCTCCGGGCTCGGGAGGTGCCTGGCGACGGACGCTCGACCCGGCGATGGGAGCCGCCCCCTTGGAGCGACGGGATCCTGGAGGCGGTGGCGACCGAGCTCCGGGCGAGCGATCCGGCGAGCGGCAAGAGGGATCCCACCGGCGACCCGGTTCCCGAAGGGCTCCTTCGAGGACCTCCATCTCGCCCGAATCGGGCGCCCGTTCTGGAACGCGTCGACCATCTCGGCCGACACGCTGGTCATCCGCGGCGAGCGCGATCGCGTCGCACCCGGCGAGCACGCGGAGGCGCTCATGCGGGACCTCACGCATGCGAGGAGCAAGGAATCGGTCACCGTTCCCGGCGGCACCCACTTCCTCCAGTTCGAGGTGGGTCGCAACCGGCTCTTCGACGCGGTTGGAGCCTTCCTCCGGTCGACCGCGGCCTCCCCGCGCGCCGCGCCTTGAACTGCGCCCGGAAATCCACAAGGACGACGGGCCTTTCGTCTCCGGCGTCGGGGCACGGCGCTCCCGGCCGCCCCCCTGCGCTCCTTGACTATGGAGGCTCCCTAGGTTACGAACAGCCCACATTTTCGTCCCCGGGTAGCCGGGACTCGAAAGTGGGCCGCTGTAGCGCCCACTTTTCGCTTTTTTGGACCCATGACCGGAATCGCACAGGAATCCGTCGCCGAACGGGCGCGACAGCTCCTCGAGCCCGTGCTCGCGCGCGACGGCTTCGATCTGGTCGAGGTCGAGTGGCAGCGGGAGGGTGGCTCCTGGGTGCTCCGCCTCTTCGTCGACAAGCCGGGGGGCATCGGCGTCGACGACTGCCACGCGGCCTCCCGCCTCGTCGAGACCATCCTCGACGTCGAGGACTTCATCGAGCCGGCCTACAACCTCGAGGTCAGCTCTCCGGGCGTCGAGCGCCCCGTGCGCAAGCCCGAGGACTTCAAGCGCTTCGCGGGCCAGCGCGCCAAGATCAAGGCCTTCGGGCCGGTCGAGAGCGCGCCCGGGCTCGCGCCCCGCAAGCAGTGGACCGGCACCCTGCGCGGTTTCGCGGGCGGCGCCGTGGAAATCGAGGTGGACGGCAAGGTCCACCGCATCCCGGTGGACCGGATCGCCAAGGCCCATCTCGAGTACGACTTCGAAGCCGATCTGAGGAGGAAGGCCTAGCCATGCAGCCGAACGTGAATCTCTCCCTCATCCTGGACCAGGTGGCGAAGGACAAGGGCATCGACCGGGGCACGCTCGTCGCCATCCTCGAGGAGGCCCTCGCCACGGCCGCCAAGAAGCACTTCGGCATGGAGCGGGCCCTCAAGGCCGTCTTCGACGAGGAGCGCGGCAAGGTCGACATCTTCCAGGTGCTCACCATCGTGGACGACCCCACCGACGACAACCCGCTCCCCGACCCGGTCAACATGATCCCGGTCTCGTTCGCCCACGAGAAGGGCATCGAGGTGGAGCCGGGCGACGAGCTCGACTTCCCCATCTACTACAGCCCGGACGACGAGGCCCTGGCCCGCGCCCAGGACGAGCAGTGGGGCGACCTGCTCAAGCTGAAGACCTTCCGCCGCAGCTTCGGCCGCATCGCCGCCCAGACCGCCAAGCAGGTGATGATCCAGGGCACGCGCAACGCCGAGCGCGAGAACATCTACAACGAGTACAAGGACCGCAAGGGCGAGGTCATCACCGGCATCGTCCGCCGCTTCGAGCGCGGCAACGTCATCGTCGACCTGGGGCGCGCCGAGGCGGTGCTCCCGGTCCGCGAGCAGGTGCCCCGCGAGAGCTACCGCGCCGGCGACCGCATCCAGGCCTACGTCTTCGACGTGCTGCGCGAGTCGCGCGGGCCGCAGATCATCCTCTCCCGCGCCTCGGTCGAGCTGCTCCGCAAGCTCTTCGAGATGGAGGTCCCGGAGATCGCCGAGGGCGTGGTGGTCATCGAGGCCGCCGCCCGCGAGCCGGGTGGCCGCGCCAAGATCGCCGTCTCCTCCCGCGACAGCGACGTGGACCCGGTGGGCGCCTGCGTGGGCATGAAGGGCAGCCGCGTCCAGGCGGTGGTCCAGGAGCTCCGCGGCGAGAAGATCGACATCGTCCCCTGGCACGAGGACCCGGCCCGCTTCGTCTGCAACGCGCTGGCTCCCGCCGAGGTCTCCCGGGTGCTCCTCGACGACCAGAACCGGGCCATGGAGATCATCGTCCCCGACGACCAGCTCTCGCTGGCCATCGGGCGGCGCGGCCAGAACGTCCGGCTCGCCTCCCAGCTGACCGGCTGGAAGCTCGACATCAACAGCGAGTCGCGGGTGAAGGAGATGCGCGAGTTCGCCACCCGCAGCTTCACCGCCATCGGGGTACCCGAGGCCACGCAGGAGATGCTCTACGCCCACGGGTTCCGCAAGGCGCAGGACATCGCCAATGCATCGGCGGAGATGCTCACGCAGTTCCCCGGCTTCGACATGGACATGATCCCCGCCCTGCAGAAGCAGGCCCGGGAGCAGGCCATCACCGACGCCGAGGAGGAGATCCGGCTCGAGCAGGAGCGCGAGGCGGCCCGCATCGCAGAGGCCCGCCGTCACCCGGGAACCCTCTCCCAGGAGGAGCGCATGGCGCGCGTCCGCGGGGTGGGCGAGAAGACCATCGACCAGCTCAAGGCCGCAGGCTACGGGACGGTCGAGGCCATCCACGCCGAGCCCGACGTCAACAAGCTCGCCGACTCCACCGACCTGGGAATCAAGAAGGCCCGCCAGATCAAGCACGCGGTCGGCATCTACCTGGAGGAGGAGAAGCGCCTCCGGGACGAGCTCGATGCCGAGCGCAGCCGTTCGGGGTCGCCGGTCTGACATGACGACGCCGGAGCGCACCTGTGTCGGATGCGGGGAGAAGCTGCCCGCGACGGCACTCGTGCGCCTGCGGTTCGACGGGAGCGGAGTGGTCGTCGATCGGGAGCGCCGCGGAGGACGCGGCGCCTGGATGCACGCGGAGAGCTCCTGCCTGGCTCGCGCGGTGAAGCGCAAGGGCTTCGAGAGGGCCTTCCGGAAGGCCGTATCGGTCGACGAATCGCGGCTCCGGGAGCAGTTGACGGGCAACGGCGGCAGGGTTTAGGAGACAGGTTCCATGTCGAAGAAGCGCGTGCACGAGCTGGCAAAGCAGCTCAAGGAGGCGGGGATCGAGCTCTCGAACCAGGAGCTCGTCGAGAAGCTCCACGCCCTGGGCTACGACGTGAAGAGCCACTCCTCCTCGCTCGAGGAGGACCAGTCCCAGTCCGCCTACGAGCGGATCGTCTCCGAGAAGAAGCCCAAGGCCCCCGCGCCGCGCCCCACCGGCCCCGGGTTCGTGGTGCGCAAGCGCGCCCACGTCGAGCCGGCCCCGATCGCCTCCGCCCCGCTGCCCCCTCCGGAGCCCTCGCACGAGGAGCAGCAGGAGGAGGAGTACGCGGAGGAGCAGCCCATCGACACCGCCGCCGAGGCCGCGGAGTTCGTCGCCCAGGTCGACGCCGCGCCCATGCCGGAGGCGACGGGGGAGCCACCGGTCCCCGTTCCGGAGGCGCCCCCGGTCGAGACCGGCGCGCCCGTCGCGGCAGGAGCGCATCCCCCCCCCGCGGCTCCGGTCGCTGCGGCACAGCCGCCCGGCCCAGCACCCACCGTCCGGCCCGGTACGCCCGCCGCCGCCGTTCCGCCGGCCGCCCCGCGCCCGGACCCGCGCAGCATCCGTCCCACCTCGACCCAGGCGGTGGTGATTCTCGCGTCCGACCACGCCGGTCCGGCGGGTCACCCCTCCCACGTCGTCGGGCCGGCAGTACCCCGCCGCCCCCGGTCCCCGGGCCCTCGGCGAGGTCCGGGAGCTGAAGGTCGTCCCGGGCAGCCTGGGGCGCGAGCGCGAGTTCATCGACGTCTCGAAGGACAAGAAGCGGCGCGGCGCCGGGCGCCCGGCCGACGAGGCCGTCAAGGCGCTCACCCCGAAGGACCTGCTCCAGTCGGCCATGACCGACCGCTCCTTCGTGCCGGTCCGTGGCAAGAAGAAGAAGCCGACCAAGAAGGGACAGAAGACGCAGGTGACCGAGCGCGCCGAGCACAAGAAGGTGATCCGCATCGAGGAGGCCATCAGCGTCTCGGCCCTGTCCCAGGCCATGGGCGTGAAGGCGTCCGACCTGATCCGGAAGCTGATGGCGTCCGGGACCATGGCCACCATCAACCAGCTCGTCGACGCCGACACCGCCGCCATCCTGGCCACCGACTTCGGGTTCACCGTCGAGAAGCAGGGGTTCGAGGTCGAGGAGTTCATCCCCGACGTGGTGGTCGACGAGTCGAAGCTGGTCAACCGGCCGCCCGTCGTCACCGTCATGGGGCACGTCGACCACGGCAAGACCTCGCTCCTCGACGCCATCCGGCAGGCCGACGTGGCCGCGGGCGAGGCCGGGGGCATCACCCAGCACATCGGCGCCTACTCGGTGCACACGGCGCACGGGCCCATCACCTTCCTCGACACGCCGGGTCACGAGGCCTTCACGGCCATGCGCCAGCGCGGCGCCCAGGTCACCGACCTGGTGGTGCTCGTGGTCGCAGCCGACGACGGCGTGATGCCCCAGACCATCGAGGCCATCAAGCACGCCAAGGAGGCGGGGGTCACCATCCTCGTCGCCATCAACAAGGCCGACAAGCCGGGGGCCCAGCCCGAGCGGGTCATGCAGCAGCTCACCGAGTACGAGATGGTGCCCGAGCAGTGGGGCGGCACCACCATCATGATGCCGGTGTCGGCCCGCACCAAGCAGGGGCTGCCCGAGCTGCTCGAGTACATCGCGCTGCAGGCCGAGGTGCTCGACCTCAAGTCCAACCCCGAGACCGTCGCCGCCGGCGTGGTCATCGAGGCCAAGCTGGAGAAGGGTCGCGGCCCGGTCGCCACCGTCCTGGTCCAGGAGGGAACGCTGCGGGTGGGGGACGCCATGGTCACCGGCATCCACCACGGCCGCGTCCGCGCCATGATGAACGAGCGCGGCGAGCAGGTGAAGGAGGTCCCGCCGGGCTACCCGGTGGAGGTCCTCGGCCTGTCGGGCGTCCCCACCGCCGGCGACGACTTCAACGTCGTCTCCGACGAGAAGTCGGCCAAGGAGGTCGCCGAGCACCGGGCCCAGAAGGCGCGGGCCAAGGAGCTCGGCTCGATGAAGCGGGCCACCCTCGAGGACCTCTTCGCCAAGAGCAAGCCGGGCGGCGCCAAGGAGCTGAACGTCGTCGTCAAGGCCGACGTGCAGGGCTCCTCCGAGGCCATCTCGCAGGCGCTCACCAAGCTCTCCACGCGCAAGGTGAAGGTGAACGTGCTCGACTCCGGCGTGGGCAACGTCACCGAGTCCGACGTCCTCACCGCCGCGGCGGGCAAGGGGATCATCGTGGGCTTCCACACCAAGCCCGAGACCAAGGTCGACCAGATCGCCAGCCAGCAGAGCGTGAAGATCCTGCTCTTCGACATCATCTACGAGGCGGCCGACACCATCCGCGAGGAGATGGTCGCGCTGCTCGACCCCATCATCAAGGAGAAGCCGCTCGGCAAGGCCGAGTGCCGGGCCATCTTCAACATCCCGCGCGCCGGGACCATCGCCGGCTCGGCGGTCACCGAGGGTGTCATCAAGCGAGGCGCCCACGTGCGCGTGCTGCGCGACCGCAAGGTGGTCCACGCCGGGAAGATCGGCTCGCTGCGCCGGATCAAGGACGACGTGAAGGAGGTCCAGGCCGGCTTCGAGTGCGGCATCGGCATCGAGAACTACACCGACTTCAAGGTCGGCGACGTCTTCGACGCCTACGAGCTCGAGGAGACCCGGCCGTCGCTCGACTAGCGGCGCGCCGGAGGGGAGGTCGCGGTGTTCGTCGGGATCCTGCGACTCACCCTGCACCTGCCCGAGCCCGGGTCGCTCAAGTCGAAGCGGCACCTGCTGCGGTCTGCGCTCGACCGGGTGCGGGCGCGCTACCCGGTGGCCATCGCCGAGGTGGGGGAGAACGACACCTGGCAGCGAAGCGTGGTGGGCGTGGCCGCGGTGGGCAACGATCACGCCTTCGTGAACGAGCTGCTCGACAAGGTGACCGGGTACGTGGGCAACGTGCACGGAGGCCAGGTGCTCATCACCGACCGGGAGATGGAGATCGTCCCGTTCGGCGGGCGACCTGGGTGGCGGGTGGCGAACGCTGGCGGACGCCGAGGAGGACGACGATGGCTCATGACCGGCCGGCCCGCGTGGCCGAGGAGTTCCAGCACGAAGTGTCGGCGATCCTGGCCCGCGGCCTGAAGGACCCCCGCATCGTGGGGTTCATCACCGTCACCGGCGCGAAGATGTCCCCCGACCTGCGCGAGGTCACGGTCTTCGTCTCGGTCCACGGCGACGATGCCGTGAAGAAGAAGACCATGGCCGGCCTCACCGCGGCGGTGAGCTTCATCCAGCGCGAGGCCGCGCGGAACCTCCGGCTCCGCGTCGTCCCTCACATGAAGTTCGTCTGGGACGGCAGCATCGAGGAGGGCGACAAGATCGAGCGCCTCCTCAGGGAAGCCAAGGCGAAGGACGGGCGGTAGGGCGGGTTCGCCGGACCGCCGCCGTCCCTCCCGACGCGAGCAGGCGGGCCAGGGTGGCGCCGATGGGGTGGCCGGTGGCCGCCTCCGCGTGCATCCACTGCCCCCCGGGGTTCACCTCCAGGAAGGCATAGCCGCCCCCGCGGCGGCGGCGCAGGTCGACGGCGCCGTAGCGGAGGCCGAGGCGCCGCATCAGGGCGAGGAGCTTCCGGCGGATCGCCTCGGGCAGGCGGACCGGCCGGGCGGACGCGGAGACCTTCTCCCAGTCGACCCGGACGTCGTCCGGGTCGCCGCCCACGCGGGCGTCGAGCGACATGGAGAAGACCTCGCGCCCCACGATGGTCACCCGCAGGTCGAGGCCCTCGACGCGCTCCTGGACGATGGCCGGCCCGGTGCGGAGTCGCTCCGCCAGCCAGCCGTCCCCGGGGACGAGACGGCGGGTGAAGCCGCCCTCGGCCGTCGATCCGAGACACTTGACGATTGCCCCGGTGCGGAGCCCCTCGGCGAAGGCGACCGCGCGTTCCGGGTCGTTCGTGACGAACGTGCGGGGCACCGGGAGCCCCACGTGGCGAGCCGCCTCGAGCTGCACGATCTTGCGCCGCGCCACCTCCTCGGCGCCCGGATCGTTCACCCAGAATCCCCCCGCGACGCGGATGGCCCCGGAGAGCGCCGCGGACCACTCGGCCGCGGCGAGGGCGCGGTTCGCGGGGTCCAGCGGCCAGGACTCCACGGGTGGCGCGCGGCGCCACCAGACGGCCCGGACCTCGGCGGGGTCGTAGGGGCCCTCGGCCGTGCCGAGGAGGCACCGCGCCGCCCGCCCGCCCCCGAGCCGGGCGTGAAGACCGAGCTCGGGAAGGCGGGACGGGAAGAACGGAACCGGGCGCAGGCCGAGGTCGGCGACCTGCAACGCCACGGCCATGGCGTGCTCGTCACCGGGCGGGCAGGCGATGAGCACGACCTGGCCCGGACCGCGGGCTCGTCTCAATCGTTGCCGCCGCGGGTAGGGGAGATGGTGAGGGAGACCATGCTCCCGTGCACGTGGTGGACGAAGAACCCCTGATCGTCTCCGAACTCGTTCAGGAGATCGATGACCTCGTCCTTCGTGAGAACCTTCAATTCGACCGTCAGGTCTGGCCCGGTGGCGCCGCGCTTCCCGACGTCCCCTTCCACCGGCAGGGTCGGTGCGCTCGGTCCCTTCGATCCACCCTTCTTGGATCCAGCCATCACTGTCCTCCCTTCAGGGGTCGGCCCCCGGGATCGGAAGCCGTTGCTGCCACACCTGGGCCCGGTCCCAGCTTGCGGCGCAGCGCTCGCGCCTCGGCCAGGAGCGGAAGGTCCGGATCCGCCCCGGACAACAGGTCCTCGAGCTTCGCCATCGTCGCTCGGGCCTCCTCCAGCCTGCCGAGCCGTTCCAGCACCCGGGACTCGAGGAGCAGGCTGCGCGGGTAGGCCCACGTCCGCCACTGGCCGAGCGGGAAGTAGAAGCGCTGGAATCGATGAAGGGCCTCGAGCGCCGACTCGTCGGGAGAGGCCTCGACCGCGCATTCGGCGGCGTACCAGGAGGGCGCCTCCGGAGGGCCTTCCTCGGCGGCAGTGCGGGTCGCCGCGGGCGATCTCCCGCAGCGCCGGCCGCGCCGCGGCCGCGCCCTGCGCGCCGCCACGACGTCGATCGCGACGATCAGCTTCCGCGTTCCGGGCCCGGCGCCGTGCTTCTCGGCCAGGTCCCTGGCCCGCGTCGATGTCCCCGGCATAGGCCAGCGCCGGCGCGAGGCTCAGCGCGATCACCGGGCGACCAGTCCACGGTTCGATCCAGGATCACCTCGCATCCCCGCCAGGTCGCGGCTGGGGCACGAGGAACTGGTTCAGGTGGCGCGCGTCGGCGTAGAAGCGGAGCCGCCGGTCCGAAGGGGGCGGCAGACGGGAGAGGAGGGCCGTGGCCTCCCGCACGCGCCCCCGCAGGAGGAGGTACCGGACGAGGCGGTTCGCCAGGCGCGCCGGCTCTCGCAGTGCGTCCTCCCGGAGCATGGCCTCGGCCTCCGTCCCACCGTCCCGTGGCGACCAGCGCATTCTCGAGGTCGTCCCTGGCCAGCCCCGTCCCGCCGGGCGCGGCGTGGCGCAGCACGGTCACGGCTCCCTCCCGCGTCGCCGGTGAAGCCGCGCGCATTGGCCTCGGCGATGAGCGTCCCGGTCGAGGGCGGCGTCCGCGCCAGGCGGTCGGCGGCGCGCATGAGGTCCTCCCTCCGGTCGAGGATCCCGAGGGTCCAGATCAGCGTGTCGTTCGCCAGCTCGAAGCCGGGATCGAGCTCGATCGCGCGCTCCAGATGGGGCACCGCCTCGGCCCGACGGCCCTGCCGCGACAGTGCCTCCGCGAGCGCGTAGGAGATCCTGGCGTCCTCCGGAAAGTCCCGGGCCGACTCCTGGAGGATCTCGATCGCCCTGCCCGGGGTCGGAGACAGGCTCGCATCCCAGGCGAGCACCATCGACCGCTCCCGCGCGGACAGGCTGCTCGAGTCGTTGCAGCGGAATCTCGAGGGAGCGCCGCAGCTCGTCGGCGGGGTAGTCGGCCCACCACTTGATCCGCGCCAGCTCGAAGTGGGCGAGGGGAAAGTCCGGATCGATCGCCAGCGCCTGCAGGAAGTGGGTGTCGCAGTTCTCGAAGCTCGACCCGCCCGCGCCCGAAGGGTGGTCCATGCACCTCACGCCGGCCAGGTAGTGCTGGTGGGCCTGGAGACTCGAGGAGACCGCCCGGGTGACCTCCCGATCGGCTCCGCGGACCTCGGGCTCCCGATCGTGAAGCTGCGCCCGGGCGCGGACGACGAGCCGCTCCACCACGGGAACGACCTCGTCCTCGGAGGCGGCCTTCCCGGCGACGGAGAAGAGGCGGCGCCCGCTCTCCGGCTCGAGGGCGTCGATGCCGATGGAGAGGCCGTCTCCGTCGACCCCGACGACCGGGACGAGCAGCGCGGCGCCCCCGGCCTGGCGCGTGGCGAAGCCGGCGATGCCCCGGTCGAGCCGCTCCGGCGCGGCCCGCCCCGATGCCCGCAGGACTCCCTCCAGCCGGGCCCGGTCGAGCACCTGGAACCGGGGAGAGGACTGGAGCTCCCGGGCGACGAGGTCGCCCAGGCCGTCGAGCGCTGGTCGCCCGCTCCCGTTCTCCACGTCGGCGACGGCCACGCGGAACGGCCCGGACGGAGCACCCGAAGGAGGGGAAAGCATCCGCCCGAGGCCGTAGAGGAGGGAACCGAAGACGACGCCCGAGGCGAGGATCGCCAGGAAGCGCGCCCGCTGCTTCCTCCGGTCGAGACGATCGAGGGCGGCCACGAGCGCCCCGCCGTCGGACGGTCGGTGTTCCGGATCCAGGGAGCGGGCCGAGTCGACGAGCGCGCGAAACGTCCCGGCGGCGCCCGCGACCTTGGCCGGCAGTTCCGGGGCCTTGTTGCCGAGGAGCCGGCTCGCCAGGACGCCCCAGGCGTACACGTCGGCGCGGGAATCGGTCACGTCACCGCGCCACTGCTCCGGAGCGACGTAGGGTGGAGACCCGGCGACGATGCCCACGGCCCCCGCCACCTGGGCCAGCCCCAGGTCGAGGATCTTCACGTTCCCGTCCGTCTCGATGAAGACGTTGTCGGGCTTGAGGTCCCGGTGGACGACGCCTGCGGCATGCATCTGGGCGAGCCCCACCGCCACGGATCGGAGGACGCGGCGGGACTCCGTCCGGGTGAGCGGCTCGCGCTCCAGCCGGTCGGCGAGCGTCTCCCCGTGGAGGAGCTCGTAGACGAGATAGGTGCCCCCCTCCCACTGGCCGACGTCGTGGAGCGTGACGACGGTGGGGTGGTGGACCTTCGCGGCCGCCTCCCCCTCGCGCTGGATCCACTCCAGGGTCCTGGGTGCGCTGCCCCGCTCCGGGCGCAGGACCTTGATGGCCACCCGGCGACGCAGGTGCGTGTCCTCCGCCTCGAACACGAGGCCGAAGCCGCCACGCCCGATCTCGCGCACCAGGAGGAAGCGGCCGATGCGATCGCCGACCTGCGAGGCGGGCGGCAGACTCCGTGTCCGGAGCGACGAAGAGTCTCCTGGAGCAGCCGGGTGATCTGCCCCGGCTGAAGAGACGGAGCCTCGGCGACGGGGATCCCGGAACCATCCGACTTCACGCTTGCCCTCCGGGCTCGACTCGAAGTCAAGGGATGGTGGCACTTCCCGGGGCGGGATCGCAATGCGGGACCCCGGGATGGGAGGGACGATCAACCGGGGACTTTGTGACGGGGCTCCCATCTGCGAAACTCCGCGCCCCCCATGTCCACGGGCACCATGAAGGGCGGAATCCTCGTCGTCGACAAGCCGGCCGGCCCCACCAGCTTCGCGGTGGTGGAACGGGTCCGCCGGGCGCTCGGCGCGGCCAAGGCCGGGCACACCGGAACGCTCGACCCCGCCGCCACCGGCGTGCTGGCGGTCTGCATCGACGACGCCGTCAAGCTCCAGCACTGGATCACGGAAGGGGACAAGGCCTACGAGGCGCTGGTCGTCCTCGGCTTCGCCACCGACACCGAGGACGCCGAGGGGGCGGAGACCGAGCGGGGCGACCCGGCCGGCCTGACCGGTGATGGGGTGGCCCGGGCGCTGACCGCCTTCGTCGGAGAGATCGACCAGGTCCCGCCCATGTACTCGGCCGTGCGGGTCGGGGGAAGGAGGCTCCACGAGGCAGCCCGCGCCGGCGAGACGGTGGAGCGCGCCCCGCGCCGGGTGGTGGTCCACGCCCTCGACCTGGTCGGCTTCGATCCCCCCACCGGGGGACTGGCCCGCGCCCGCATCGCCGTCCGGTGCGGGAAGGGGACCTACGTCCGGACGCTCGCCTCGGCTCTGGGCACCGCTCTCGGGGTTCCGTCCCACCTCGGAGCGCTCAGGCGGACCGCCTCCGGACCCTTCTCGATCGAGGTCGCCCTGCCGCTCGCGGAGGTGGAAAGGCTCGCCACGGCCGACCCGGCAGAACTCGCCTCCCGGATGGTCTCCCCGGCCGACGCCCTGCGTGCCTTTCCGGCCGTCCAGATGGCCCCGGAGGAGGTCCGGGCGCTCGCCCAGGGCAAGACCCTGCGCCGGGAGGCTCCAGGCGCGCTGTGCCGGGCCCTGGACGCCCGGGGAGCCCTGGTGGCCGTCGTGGCGCCCGTCGAGGGCGGGGAGGGGCTGAAGCCGGTTCGTGTCTTCGTGCAACCCAGCGATATTCCGGGGCCAGGCACCTC
>CAWDHF010000010.1:0-385075 GCA_963802065.1 uncultured delta proteobacterium
GGCCACGACGATGCCGTGATGAGCGTTCACCCCGCTCGACTTGTCGAAGAGGTCGAACCGGAAGGCGTCGCCTGTCGGCGTGAGCAGCAGGCTCGACGCCCGAGCGGATCCGCGCCACGGCGAGAAGACCGGGAGGAAGTCGGCGGCGTTCCGGCTCGTGCAGCCCTTTCGACGGAGCTGGTAGCGGCCCGCGCCCGGGAGCATCGAGAGGAACGCCGGCAGCTGCGTGACCTCCTCGTCGAGCAGTTCCGAGTTCCCCGCCGCGGCGAAGGCGCTCCGCGCCGCCTCGGTGGCCGCGTCGAGCCCATCGAGGGTATCTGCCTCGAGAAGCAAGGAGACCGAGAGGGCCACGATCTTGCTGCTCATCGAGGACAGCTCCTCGAAGAGCCCGCGGATCGCCTCTCTCTTGGACCGGTCGGCCTCGTCCTGTTCCACCGAATGGCGCTCCAGGAAGGGCATGACCTGGCGCAGCGTCTGGACGAGCGCGTGCTGGTTGTCGAGGAGCCAGCGCGCCGAGCGCTGGCTGCGCACGTGAACCGTCACGGCGAGCGTGTACGGGAGCGGCCCGGCCGACGAGGCAAGGCCGAGCAGGGGTTCCGTTGAGAAATATGACGTCCCGGACTCGGGAAGGACCTTCAACGTGTGAACTCGGCGGAAGGTCCCGCCCTGGCGCAGGAGTCCCCGACCCTCCTCGACATCCTCGTGGGCGAGTTGCTCCGCCTCGGTGAGTTCGGCGAGGTGACGGCCCTCCCGGCGTAGGGTGGGCTCCGCCCAGAGGGTATCGAGGACACGGACACGGGGCGGAGGGAGGCCAGCGCGAGCCCGTCCGGGGTTTAGCATCTCGTGGTGGAGCCGCCATACGTCCTCCAGGTCGAGCTCCCGGCTGGCGATGCCAACCGCCCCGAGCCTCGCCACCACGCGATCGCGGAGCTGGCCCAGCCGTGCGAGGCGTCGCTCGTGCTCGGCTCGCGTGAGATCCGCGGCCTTCGCGAAGAGGAGGCGGCCACCGAGGAGACCCCGCCCCACTCCGAGCTTGAGCCCGCCCGGCCCTCCGAAGAACAGGTAGAGGCGTGTCCGGCGAAGCCGCTCTCCGCGCAGCCATGCCGCCCGGCTCGCGACGTATGCCTGGAGGGCCTCCCCGGCGGCTCCGACGCAGGATGCCTCGTACTCCTGTACATCGGACTCCGAGCCCCGCTCGACCCGGCAGACGAAGTGAAGGGTCGTCTCGTCCTCGAGGGAGCCGACGAGGCTCCGTAGCCCCTCCCCGATCGATGCGATCTGGTCGTCACCTGCGTAGCGGACGTCGAGGGTCCCGAGTTCCAGGCCGCCCACGTAGTCGAGCGCAGGCGTCACGATGGCCGTGACCCCACCCTCCCGCAGGGTTCTCCAGAGGGGCACGAGGTCCGACAGGGGGAGTTCCCGGTTCATGGCCGCCCCCTCGCGGGGTGCCCGCCCCCGGAGTGCGGCGCGTGGGGAAACCGCGGCGCCCTGCCCCGGGCGGCGGCCGACAGGCGCCCGGCGACGACTGCCTGGCGAACGCGCCACTGGAGCCAGTGCTGGAGGTGGCCCTCCGGACGGCCACGCGCCGAGATCCGGATGGCGAGGTAGATGGCGAGCGCGACGCCGGCGCCGACGTTTGGCGCCTCCAGCGCGGTGCCAGCCCAGCCGGCACCGAGAACGGCGAGCCACTCCATGGGGAACGCGAGCCCGAGAAACGTGCTCGGTGCGTCGAGATGGCGGTATACGGGCGCGAACACGGCGGCTCCCGATCGTGAAGGCGGCCGTCAGCCCGCGCGCAAGACCTGGAGGACTCGGTCCGCGTTCGCGAGCAGGAAGTAGAGGATGACCGCGATGATGGCCACGTAGCCGGTCGTCTTGATCATCTCGGGCCGGACGAAGGCCGCGACTCCCGAGATGACGATCGCGAAGAGCGCGATGGGCGCGATGATGTAGTTCCGGGCGAACTGGAGCAACTGGTAGCCAGGCATGTCCGCCACCTGCGCGGCCGCCGGAAGCGGGGCGAGCGCCAGGATGGCGACGACTGCGACTACGGTTGCGATGGCGAACGGATCAAGGTTCCGACGGCTGGGGCTCTGGTGCATGACGTCTCTCCTCTTCCTCTCGTGCTCGGCGGCGAAGGGCGCCGTCGAAGTCGGCCTGGACCGCGAGGACGCGATCCCGGAGCTGGCGGGCGTACGCCGCAGGCGAGGCGCTTCGGGGCCGCTCCCAGAGGAGGAGGGCTACGAGCGCCGCCGCGAACGGGAGGCCGCCAGCGATCACGGGGTGGCGCGCCAGCGACCCGAGCCACCCTGGGCTGCCGGGGATCGCGAGAAGCGAGGCGACCTCGGAGGCCGCCGGCGCCAGTGCCGAGAGGAGAAGGAGGAGGCCAGGCAGGAGGAGCGGACGCGGGAGGAGCCGGAGACGCGCCCAGGTCGATGCCGACCCGGCTTCGATTGCGCGTCGTCTGAGCTCCCACCGCATCACGGCCTCACTTCTTCTTGCGCTCGGCGCCCGGCGCGTCGAAGCCGGGGCCCTTCTCGCGAAGCTCGAGGCTCCGCTGGAACAGGAGGTGGAGGATGTACTCGTAGCGCTCCATCTTGAGCGCCGTGCGGTCCGCCTCGAGCAGCGCGGACGCGGCCTCGGGGAGGGCGAACCAGGTGCGGAGCCCTTCCATGTGGCGGATCACGAAGGCCGTGAGGTCGCGCCCGGTGCGGTCCGCCTCGCTGCGGAGGAAGGCGACGAGGTCGCGAGGCATGCGGAAGGTCTGCATCACCTTCTCGGTGGTGCTGAACGGGTCCGTGGCGGGAGTCTTGGGCTTGGCAGGCATCGGACTGTCCTCTGTATGACGGTTATGCAGCTAACGAAGTTGGCTGTCAACTGGATCGTATGGGACTGACGAACGTCTATCCCGGGCATTCTGGCAAATCGCCTGACGGATGGCTAGCTTCGAGTGGCGCAAAGCGTTCGGGCGGCGGCTACGGCCCTCCCCGGCTACTGATCGGCCACACACCGGAGGGTGTCGCCCGATGGCCTACGACTCGAAGCTGGCCGAACGCGTCCGCCACCACCTCGTGAGCAGGAACGACGTCGTCGAGAAGGCCATGTTCGGCGGCCTCGCCTTCCTGCTCGAGGGCAGGATGTTCTGCGGTGTCCTCGGAAGCGAGCTGCTCGCTCGCGTTGGGCCCGACGCCCACGACGCTGCGATGTCCCGGCCCCATGTCCGGATCATGGACTTCACGGGCAGGCCCATGCGCGGTTACGTCTTCGTGGGTCCCGACGCCCTTCTCGGGAAGAGGGCACTCGCAGGGTGGATCGACGAGTGCGCCAGGTTCGCGAAGTCGTTGCCCGCGAAGCCGGCTACCCGCCCAAAGCGAGCAGCTCGATCGCCACGTCCCTCGGCCGCCTCATCCCGATCGGCCCGCAAGGCGCCGCCGCGAGCTCGAGCCCGGCCTCGATGAGCGTGCGGCCTGGCTCGAGCCGGTGGTCGAGGAGGTTGTCGAAGTCGGTCATCGACCCGAGGATCTGACGGCTCCTGGTGGGGCCGATCTGCACGACGGTCATCTCCGCGATCTCGGCCTCGACCGCCCGGGCGGACGCTCCCAAGCGCAGGAGGGTGGTGGCCAGCGCCTCGACGAGCCTCATCGCGACGATGTCGGTCGGCCTGGCCGGAACGACGACGGGAAGCAGCGAGCGGTCGTTCACGAACATGACCAGCTCGGCGTTCGGGCGATAGAGGACGTTGGCGTGCCAGTCGCCCAGCCTCGTGTCGGGGCCGTGTCCATCGGCGGGATCGTTCCTGCTGGGCGCGAGGCGCCGAACCGGCGGAGGAGCTTCTTCGTGCAGCGAATCGTGATCATGCCGGCCTTCGGCACCAGGGGCATTGACGTCGTGCCGGCGTCGATTCTAAACGCGACACCCCCTCGCCAGGGTTGCGGGTCACGGGAACTGGCCCCGGCGCCGCCGTGGGGCGGTGCCGGGGCCCGCCGAATTCTACGAAGCGAGCCGGAACCGCCCGGCGCATCGGTCGCAGGTCGCCTGGAAGTCAGCGATGGCCACGCGCACGTTGACGCCGCACGGACAGGTCCACTTCTTCATCTTCGAGCCCTTCGGCCTGGCCGGTGGTACCGGCAGGAGCGGCGAGGGGCCAGGCATGCCCGGGGTCGTCGGCCGGCGGCTCGGCAGCGCCCGGAGGCGGCGGAAATCCGATCCCGTGTCGGCGGCAGTAGTCCTCGAAGGGCGTCCCGTGCCGCACGCCCAGGTCGTGGCCACCCTCGTCCGTCGGGATGCCGAAGGCCTCGCACCGGTCGCGAAATTCGCGGTTGTGATGAGGGGGCTTCGAGGGCGTCCCGTGCTCGTGCTGCCACGCGTGCGCGAGCTCGTGCAGGAGGGTGGAGAGCACCTCGAACACCGGGCGGGCCAGGTGCACCGGGTTCAGGTTGAGCGCCCAGCGAACTCCGAGGCCAGTTCGCATGAGGTGGTAGTGGCCGAGTGTGCGGCGGTCGGTCACCTCGAAGGAGAGGACGACCGGCGGCACCTGGCCGCCGAAGAGTTCGGCCCGCATGAGGTCGACGTGCTCGTAGAGGAACGCGACGATGCCCGCGGGGATGATGTGGTGCGGACTCGGCGTCGAGGCCACGTCACGGATGGCGCGGTTCGCGGTGGCGTCCTGCGCCGCGTCGTTGCTGCTCGCCTGGATGATGGCTGGCTCGCCCATGGTCGCCCCCTACCCCACCCCGACGGAGCCGCTTGCGAGCACTTCGCCGCAGTCGGCGCACTCGTAACCGAAGACGATCCACACCGCGTCGGAGGGGTGCTCCTCGCCCGCCTCGGTGTCCACGAGGAACCCGTCCTCCCCGTCCCGGCCGAACGTCCCGAAGAAGTTGGCCGACGCGAGGTTGAGCTCGCGCACCGCCGCCCTCCGCAACTTGCCGTTCGTCTGCAGCCGGTTCCCACACATCGGGCAAACCTCGGGGACCTCGACCGTCCGGTACTTCACGTCCACGTCCGCAACGCTGATGGTCATCATGTTCAGTTCTCCGGCAGGACGGCCCCGGAGCCCCGGGGCCGCCCCGCGCAAGGGTTCACCTGCGCCAGCGCCCCGCCTCGACAAACGAGAAGTACCCACCCGCCGCGACGATCACGTGGTCGCGCGCCACCACACCCACGAGCTCCGCACCCGCCCGGAGCCGCTCGGTCAGGTCGGCGTCCTCCGCCGAGGGCGACGGGTCTCCCGAGGGGTGGTTGTGGACGAACACGACGCTGTGCGCGCCCTCCCGGATGACCGCCCGCAGGACGTCGCGGGGGCTGACCGGACACTGGCTCACCGACCCCAGGGCGACGCGCTCGGTCCGGAGAAGCCGGCCGCGCACGTCGAGGAGCACCACGTGGAACTCCTCGGCCGGCGCGTGCGCCAGGGGGCGCATGACGTCGGCGACGCGCCCCGGGTCGAGGCACCGCTCCCCCCGCCTCGGCGGCGCCCAGGCCCCGCGCCTCCCCAGTTCAAACGCGGCGGCGAGCCCTGCCGCGCGAACCTCGCCCAGCCCGAGCCGGCGAAGCTCCGCGACGGACAGCCACGCCAGTTCGGACATCGCCCGGCCGGCCGCCCCGTCGGCACCCAGCATCGACAGGAGGTCCCCGTCCGACAGGGCCCGGGGGCCCTCCAGCAGCATCCGCTCTCTCACCTCGTTCTTGGCCATCGTCGTCCTCCGTCGGGTCGGTCCCCTCGCCTCACCGCCCGCTCACTCCCCCTTGGCCAGGGAGCACGCCCTCCCCAGGCCCCCGGCCGCGGAGCGGGAGCGCGTCGACTGACTTCGGCGTTGGTGTCGGATGGCCCCGGTCGCAGGGCGTGCGACCGGGCGAGGGGCGTGACAGAGGAGCAGAGCCCGGCCTCATCGGGCGATGCGAGGCTGGCGCGGCCCTCGCGTCTGGCGCGCGAAGCGCGCCGAATGGTCCGGCGGCGTCGGCCGCCGCCGATCCTTGCTTGCGGCGAAGCCGCCAGCGGTCGACTACCAGGGACCGGTCATCTTCAAGACGACGACCCCTACGAAGCTGGCCCGCCTTCCCGCCCGTCCAGCCTCGCCGATTCCCGTCATCGGTTCTTGCCTGGACCTCGACAGCCTCAACGAAGCCCTACTCCGTCTGTTCAAGCCCTGCTTTGCGCTTGGTCGATCGCCCATTTCCCGCCCGCACTTCCAATCCCGTTCGACCACGATTTCCGTTCCCCCACCACCCTCCACTCCACTCCCCACCCCCTACCCTCCCTGTCCTGGTTCTTCCTCTTTTCCCGAAATCCGCTCTTGGCCCCGCCACCCATCTCTGGTTCTTTCTCCTTGGTGCCATCTGCCCGACCCCTCTCCCCAGTGGTTGGGGGAGAGGGGTCGGGCAGATGGCACGTCGTACCTCGGGTTCACCGCGCCTCTTGGCTGGCGGGGCCGGGGCGCGAATTTCACGGGGTTGCGCGATTTGCCCTGCCCCCAGGCCTGCCCCTGGCCCTGTCCCCAATCCTGCCCCCCTGGCAGGGCACCCTCGGGGGCAGGTTTCACCTCGCGCTCTTCCAGAAATCTGCTTGTTGGTCCGCACGGACCAACTCACACTTTTTCGAACGGGGCGTCAGCCACACCAGCGAGGATCGACCGCAGCTCGGAGGCCGACTCTCAGTTTTTCGCGAGTTGGTCCGTGCGGACCAACTCCTACTTTTTTGAAGGGCAGTGCCGCCTCATCGCAGGGGACCTTTGGGCCCGGCCGCGCCCGACCCGCGGATTTTCGGGTGCTGGTCCGCACGGACCAACTCACACTTTTCCGAACGGGGCGTCAGCCACACCAGCGCGAATCGACCGCAACTCGGATGCCGGCTCTCACTTTTTCGCGAGTTGGTCCGCACGGACCAAGACCAGATTTCTCCGTGCCTACGCCCTACGCACCTTGAAGAGCAAGTCCTCGAGGATGTCGATGAGGGATGCGCGCTCTTCGGGGGAGAGTTGGTGCTCCTCGATCCGCTTCAGGTCGATGACGAGCCGGCCCTTCTTCACCTCGGTCAGGGCCATCGCTCGATTGGCAGGGGCCTCCTCGCCCGTCGCCGGCAAGGCCTTTCGTCCACTCACCCCTTGTGTCCGCAACTTGCCGTGCGTGTCGTCGGGGTCGTCGACCTCCTCGGGGGCGCTGTTCGTCTTGCCGTCGAGCTTCGCCGCGAAGCGTTCGAGCTTCCGCATCGTCCACGCTTCGCTCACGTAGCGCTCGATGAGCCGTTCAATCCTCTGCAGCGCCTTGTTCCCAGCCGCTGATTCGTCCTGCCTGACGAACCGGTTGTAGATGCGAACCATCTCCAGGGCGATCCTCGCGTCGAGAACGCCGCGCACGACGGCTCGCTTGATGGGCGCCGCGGTGCCGTGCAGCTGGAGCAAACGCCTCGCCTGGCGCGCGTTCATTCCGAGGAGCTCACCGGCAACCTTCGCGTCGATTGCTCGGGCTTCCATGATCTGGGCCAGGACCGCGGCCTCCTCCACGGGATTGAGGTTCTCGCGATGGAGGTTCTCCTCGGCCTGGGCGAGGAGCTTGTCCTTCTTCTCGACGAGCCCCGGGTCCACGATGCACGGGATCTCGGCCAGCCCCGCGAGCTGCGCCGCGCGCCAGCGCCGCTCCCCAGCGACGATCTGAAAATGACCCGGCTCGGCGCCGTGGGGCGTGACGATGATCGGTTCCCGGACGCCCGAGCGCTTGAGACTCTCAGCGAGAGCCGAAAGCCGCTCCTCGTTGAAGTCCTGCCGCGCCTGCCCCTCGTGGGCCGGCGCGATGCGATCCACCCTGATCCTGAGGAGGTGCTGGTCCGGCAGGATGTGGCGGAGGACGTTGTCCTCTCCCACGCCTTCGTGCTCCGGGGCTTCGCCCCCAGGGGAGCCGTGGTCGACGGCAGGTGTGGCGGCCATGAGGCGCGCTGCGATCGAGTGCTTGCCTATCTCATCCATGGTCTTCCTCCAGCAGGGCTCCCACCTCCTCCACGACGTGGAGGTAGGCATCCGGCCCCTTCGAGTTGCGGTAGCTGCGACTGAACGGCGACGCGGCCTCGGCGAGGCTCCGGGCGATGGCGGTGGCGAACGGCACACGCGTTCGCAGTACCCGGCCCCCCTCCATCGCCTCGAGTGCCCGGAGAGCCTCTCTCGACTCCGAGAGCCGCTCGACGAAGCGCGTTGGCAAGTAGCCGATCACGGTGGCCGCGGGTGCCACGCTTCGCCGAAGGGTCGCGACGACCCGGTCGAGTTCGGGCACCACGGAAACGGCGAGGCGCGTGGTCTCGACAGGGGCCAGGATTGGTCCGGCCGCCAGCGCGTTGTAGGTGACGGGTCCAAGGCTCGGCGCGCAGTCCACCAGGACGTACTCGTACGCTCCCTCGACCCGGTCGATCGCCTCCCGGAGCGTCACGGGTCCGGTGAGCTGGTTCACCTTCTGCACTTCCAGGTCCAGGCCGGACCGCCACGTGCTCGCCGGTACGACATCGAGCCCCTCCACCACCGTGGCCGGCGCGAATGCTCGGTCTGGATGGAGCAGGAATTCGAGCGACCGGTACTCCCGCCCGGGGGCGACGCCCATCGCGGCAGTGGCGTTCCCCTGGGGGTCCAGGTCGATGAGGAGAACGCGACGGCCCATTCGATGGAATCCCCACGCCAGGGCGGTTGCGGTTGCCGTCTTTCCGGATCCACCCTTCGGCATGGCGACCACGAGCCTGCGGGTTCTCATCGGGCTTCCTCGGGCACTTCTGGTGGCGTTTCGAGCGGCCATGCTAATCGTCTGTCGTCTGACTGTCCATTGGTTGCGCACCATGTAGCAGCTGGCTACTCGCACGACCCTGGACGGAATGTCAGTGTCAGGGATCATGCTGGCGCCGGAAAGGAAGGAAGCGCCATGGTGTGGGTCTATGGGAACCTGGAGTTCGTCGTCCTCGGACTGTTCATCACCGGGATCGCGCTCCATTTCTTGAAGCGCCGAGGCGACCGCAGCAGCTACCTCGAACTCCGCATCGCCTACGAGGTCGCGATTCGGGAGACTCGGGAGAGCGGAGGTGCACCGCCAGCCATCGTGAGGGAAGCCGAACTCCGACGTTCCTTTGCGGACGCGCGGATGCCCGGATGGTTCGATGGCTTCGGTCGAACCTTGGGCAGGTGGGTGAAGTACTGCACCGTCGCCACGCTGCTCGCGCTCTTTCTCAGGGGTCCGATCCTGCGGGGGGAGGCGGACTACGCGCGCAGGAACCAGCGACCCGGAGTCGCCTCGACGGGGACGGCCCCCGCGCAAACTCGCCGCTGAGGGATCCGGAACCAGCGACCTCATCACGTTGCGCGAACGACTGTCATCTGCTATACGTTGGGCATGATGGCGTGCGAGGCTCTCGTTCTTCGCAGGCCGGACCCCATGCCTCCTTCCCCCGACCCAGACCTGTCCTCCGGCTCCTCCCCCGCGGTCGAGACGAGCGCACTGGCGTGGGCGCCTGCCCAGGTCGCGCTCACCGTCGGCCAGGTCGCCCAGTTGTTTGGAATGACGCCCAAGGCCGTCTACCACCGCGCCGAACGCGGGCAGTTGCCCGGAGTCTTTCGCGTGGGGCGCTCCCTCCGCTTCCGTCGGGCCGACCTGATACGATTCATGGCGGAAGGGCGTGGACCGTCGCCGACAAGGGGTCGGTGATGGCCATTTACGTGAGGCCATTCGTGACTTCGGTCGCACATGTCGATGGGTGTTCGCGAAACAAGTGCGGCCCAAAGTGTGCCCGAAGCAAGGATGGCTGGGAGTTTCACATCAAGATGGTCCTGCCTACGGGCGAGTTCTTCGAGGAACGGAAGAAGTCGCCATTTCCGGGCAAGACCGCTACGCAGCGGTACGCGGAAGAAAGGGCAGCGCACGTGGTCCGCGCGAGTGTTGCCCCGACGCACGTTGCGAAAAAGGAGGTACCAACGGTTTCCGAGTTCCAGGATCACTTCCTGACGTTCTCGAAGACCAACAACAAGCCGAGCACCGTAGCCGCCAAGGTCGGGCTCTTGAAGGTCCATCTCATTCCGTTCTTCGGCGCCATGAAGATGGACGCCATCGGGCCGGCCGACGTGGAGCGCTACAAGGCCACCAAGCTGGCCGAGGACCAGGAGAAGAAGTCCATCAACAACCACCTCACGGCCCTCCGAAAGCTACTCAACCTTGCCGTCGAGTGGGGCGCGATGGATCGGGCACCGAAGGTGCGCGGCTTCAACCTCAAGTCGGATTACGTCTCCGAGGACCACTTCCTCACGTTCGAGGAAACCGACCGCTTCCTGGCGGCCGCCGATCTCAACTGGCGGCCGTTCCTGGTGGTGGCGCTCAAGACCGGCCTCCGCGTCGGCGAGCTCCTCGGGCTCAAGTGGCAGGACATCGACCTCGTCGCTGGCCACCTGATCGTCCGCCGCACCCTCTGGCGCGACCAAGAAGGTCCACCCAAGGGTGGTAGCAATCGCAAGGTGCCGCTTTCCGACGTGGCTGTGGCGACCTTGAAGGCGTACCGACACCTGAAGGGGCCTTACGTCTTCTGCGACCCTTCCGGCGCCCGCCTGACGCACTCCATGCTGAAGGATGTCGTCCCGAACGCCTGCCGCCGTGCAGGGCTCGGGAAGCGAATCACGACCCATGGACTGCGCCACACCTTCGCGAGTCACCTGGTGATGCGCGGGGCGTCCCTCAAGGCCGTTCAGGAGCTGCTTGGCCACGAAAGCATCGAGATGACGCTTCGGTACGCCCACCTGACGCCGGACGTGAAGCGGGAGGCGGTTCGGCTGCTCGACGGGCCGATGAATCTCGGAGACATACAGGAGACGGCGGGCAGCCAAGAAAAAACCCCTCGGCGGACCGAGGGGTTAGATGGAGCGGGAAAAGGGATTTGAACCCTCGACCCTCGCCTTGGCAAGGCGATGCTCTACCGCTGAGCTATTCCCGCGAAATCCTGTAGCGAGGGGCGAGTTTATAGGGTCTCCCCCTCCGGGGTGTCAAGACCCTTCCCCGGGCTCGTAGACCGCCTTGAAGAAGTCGCGGATGTACACCCAGGCCGACCAGAGCGAGAAGGCCACCGAGAGGTACAGGAGCCAGGTTCCGACCACGTTGGCGTCCACGTCCACCTCGAAGGCGAGGAAGTCCACCCGGTACTTGTAGTGAATGAGCAGGAAGGAGATGGCCGCGATCTGGAGGATGGTCTTGTACTTCCCCTCCTGGCCGGCGGCGATGACGATCCCGTCGCTCATGGCCATGGTGCGCAGCCCGGTCACGGTGAACTCGCGGGCGATGATGAGGATGACGAGCCACGCGGGCACCCTTCCCAGGTGCACCAGCATGATGAGCATCGACATCACGATGAGCTTGTCGGCGAGCGGGTCGAGGAACTTGCCGACCACGGTCACCGTCCCGGTGCGGCGCGCCACCCAGCCGTCGAGGAAGTCGGTGGCCCCGGTAACGGCGAAGAGGCCGCCGGCGACGAAGCTGTTCACCCGTCCCTCGTAGTACGTGAAGGCCAGGATCACCGGGATCATGGCGATCCGGACCACCGTGATGACGTTGGGCGCGTTGAGGATGTCTCGGCGGAGGTTTCCCAATCAGTCCGCCGGGGCCGCGTCGGGATCGACGAACACCCGCCCGTCACCGGTGAGCTCCACCATCACCGGCGAGGCGGGCGACGGGGCGGAGGAGACGACCCCGTCCGGTCCGGCGAGCAACCCGATGCGCGGCGTCACCGCTCCCGTCCAGCCCACCAGCGCGGAAGGGGGAACGCGCAGCGTCTCGGAACCGGAGACCTCGATGGCCACGGGCGCCGCCGCCGTCCGGAGCAGCATGCGACCCCGGCCCCGCAGGTGGACGAGGTCGAGGTCCCGGGAGTGGCGCGACGGAACGCGGCCGTTCTCGAAGAGCACCGCCTCCTCCAGGGCGAAGACGGCCTCCTCCCGGAAGTAGCCGGCGTCTCCGGCCAGGTCGACGACCGTGAACACCCAGCCGCCGGTCCGGAAGAAGAGCGCGCCATCCCCGACCATCCGGTTCATGCGGTCGCGCCCTGAACCGAAGGGCTTCTCCGTGACCTTGCCGCGGAAGCGCTTCGCCTCGGGGTGAGCCGTGACGGCGCCGCGCACCGCGAAGAGCCCGTCGATCCGGCAGACCAGCTCGCCTCGCACCGCGACGTGGAGGATGCCACCCTCCACGGCGAAGACCTCGGGCGGCGGACGGACCGTGCGCTCGGCGGCGAACGCACCGAGCCCTCCCGGCGCCACCGAGGTCCGGGGCACGGCCGACAGGAACGGAGCCGGTGCCGAAGCCGGCGCGGGTGCCGCAGCCGGTGCCGGCGATGGAGCCGGGATCGGGGTCGGCCTCTCGGCCAGCAGCGCATCGCAGCGGGCCAGGAGGGTGCCGCTCCCCGACTTCTCGAGCCAGGGCCGCGCGGCGCGCGGGTCGCCCGACTCGAGGAGCGCGAGCCCCAGGTAGCCCATGGCCTTGCGGTGATCCGGGTCGAGGTCGAGCGCGATGGAGAACTGGCGGACCGCCTCGGGGTGATGGCCGCCCTTCATCCAGGCCAGCCCCAGGTTCACGCGCCCGGAAACCTCGGCCGGGTTCTCGTCGACGAGCCTTCCGTAGGCGACGGCCGCCTCGTCGTAGAGTCCGGCCCGGTAGCACGCCTGGCCGAGCAGGCCGAGCGCGGCCACGTCCCGGGGCGGGCGTGCGGCCGCCTTCCGGAGCGAGTCCTTCGCCCCCTCGACGTCGCCGGCGGCGAGCCGCTCCGTACCCACGTCCAGGTGGTGCTGGAACTGCCCGTCCACGGCGGCGATCGCTTCACCCATCCCGGCGCTGGCCACCCGTCACCCCTTGGCGTTGCGGCTCTTCAGCTGGTTGTAGATCTCCAGGACCTTGCGGACGTACTCCTGGGTCTCCGGGTAGCGAGGCACTCCCCCCGCACGGTCCACCGCGTCGGGCCCGGCGTTGTAGGCCGCCAGGGTCTTCACGAGGTCACCCTCGTACCGGTTCGCGAGGATGCGCAGGTAGCGGGCTCCCCCCTCGATGTTCTCGTCGGGGCTCCACACGTCGCGGACGTACATGTCCTTGGCCGTGCCGGGCATGAGTTGCATGAGGCCGATGGCGCCCTTCCGCGAGACCGCGGTGGGCCGGAAGCCCGACTCCACGGCCATGACGGCCTGGAGCAGCTCCTCGGAGAGGCTGTACCTCTCGGCGGCGCTGCGCACGTGCTCCCGGTAGGCGGTGGGAGCGAGCAGGATGGCCTTCACCGCCGCAGCGGACGTGGCCGCGGGGGTGCGTCGGCCCTGGGTCGAGCCTCCGGTCGCCTTCGTCACCCGTCCCACGCAGCGGTGCTGGTCCACGTTCCCGATGACCAGGTTTCCCTCGGCGTCCTTGCAGGAGAAGGTGTCCCCCGCCCCTGCGGCGGAGGGGACGAGCGCGAACGTGCCCACGAGGAGCATGGCGGCGGCGCGGGACATGGACCGTCCAAGGTTACCGCCCGAAGGCCCCTGGGGACAACTTCCAGGGCACCGTGCTACGAATCCCGGCCATGTCCACGACATCGCGGGAGCACGTCGATTTCCTGGTCCTGGGCGGGGGGGTGGCCGGCCTCTCCTTCGCCCTCGAGGCGGCGCCCCACGGGAGCGTCCTCGTCCTGACCAAGCGCAATCGCCAGGAGGGCAACACCCAGTACGCCCAGGGCGGCGTGGCCGCCGTGCTGGGCCCGGACGACGAGTTTCCGCTCCACGTGGAGGACACGCTGGTGGCCGGCGCCGGCCTGTGCCACCGGGACGCCGTCGAGGTCACGGTGACCGAGGCCCCGGAGCGGATCCGCTGGCTCATGTCGCTCGGGGTCGAGTTCGACCGGGAGAGCCCCGACCGGCTCCACCTCACCCGGGAAGGGGGCCACTCGCGGCGCCGCGTGGCCCACGCAAAGGACACCACCGGCAAGGAGATCGAGAAGCGAATGCTGGCGGCCTGCGCGGCGGCCGGCATCCGCATCGAGGAGGACCAGGTCGCCATCGACCTCATCACCAGCGAGCGGGCCGGCGCGGCGGGACCGAATCGCGCGCTGGGTGCGTACGTCCTCGACCGCGGCTCGGGACGGATCCGCACCATCACCGCCTCGGTGACGGTGCTCGCCACCGGCGGTGCGGGGAAGGTCTACCTCTACACCTCGAACCCCGACGTGGCGACCGGCGACGGCGTGGCCATGGCCTACCGGGCCGGAGCCTCGGTCGCCAACATGGAGTTCTTCCAGTTCCACCCCACCTGCCTCTTCCACCCCGACGCCAAGAGCTTCCTCATCTCGGAGGCGCTGCGGGGCGAGGGCGGGATCCTGCGCAACAAGGCGGGCGAGGCCTTCATGGTCCGCTACGACCCGCGCAAGGAGCTGGCGCCCCGCGACATCGTGGCCCGCTCCATCGACGCCGAGGTGAAGCGGCGCGGGGACGACTGCGCCTTCCTCGACATGACCCACCTGCCGAAGGGGTTCCTGCTCGACCACTTCCCGCACATCTACCAGACCTGCCGGGAGTTCGGGATCGACATGGCCGTGCAGCCCATCCCGGTGGTCCCCGCCGCCCACTACCAGTGCGGCGGCGTGATCACCGACCTCTTCGGGCGCACCGGCGTGCCCAACCTGCTGGCGGCGGGCGAGGTGGCCTGCACCGGCCTTCACGGCGCCAACCGGCTGGCCTCCAATTCCGTGCTGGAGGGGCTGGTGTTCGGCCGCCGCGCCGCGCTGGCCGCCGTCGAGCTGCTCGCCGAGAAGCGCCCGCCCCCGCCGGTTCCCGACTGGAACCCGGGCGACGCGCTGGCTCCCGACGAGGGCGTGGTGGTGGCGCACAACTGGGACGAGCTGCGCCGGCTCATGTGGAACTACGTCGGCATCGTACGATCGGTGAAGCGCCTGGAGCGCGCCCGGACCCGGCTCCGCATCCTCCGCTCCGAGATCCTCGAGTACTACTGGCGCTACCAGGTCACGCCCGACCTGGTGGAGCTGCGAAACCTGGCCGACGTGGCGCTGCTCATCGTCCAGTGCGCGCTGCGGAGGGGCGAGTCGCGTGGGCTCCACTACCTGCTCGACCACCCGGCGCCGGACGACCGGTTCCTGAAGGACACCGTCGTCCACCGGGGGGAGCTGGAGGAGCCGACTCCGCGCTCCTGACGGGGCAAGGCGGCGCCCTCAGCGTACGGCGTGCGGTTCAGCCCCCGGGGGCGGAGCCCAGGACATCTGGAGCGAGCCGAGCGCGCCGGCGATGCGCAGCTTGAAGGGCAGCTCCGCGAGGGGCACGGGCCCGGGAAGTTTCGGGAACCGGACCCGGTACAGGGTGTCGAAGCCCGTGATGTAGGGGTAGAGGACGAGCAGGGTGGGATCGCGCTTCACCAGCGACACCCTGGACGGGACCGCCTGCTCGGTCCCGTTCACCAGCAGGGAAACCCGCCAGGTTCCCGCGTCGGTGGCGAGATCGTTGGCCTTCCGGTCGTCGGTGAAGAAGGCCAGCAGGAACTCCTCTCCCTCGGCCGCCTCCGCGCCCTCCTTCGCGAGCAGCGCCTCCTTCTCGGCCGGGAGCAGCCCCTTCCACTCGGCGATCCGCTCGACCCGCGCGGCCCTGACCTCGGGCGACTGCCAGGTGGCGGTGGCGAAGGCCACGTCGTCGAGGACGTCGTAGAGCTTGGCGGTGCGGGTGGCGCCGTCGCGGGCCTGGGCCCAGGCGCCCTCGCGCGTGGAGGGTGTCGTGGCCGGGGTGACGTATCCGCAGGCGGAGAGGAAGAGCGCGAGCAGCAGGAACCGCATCATGTCCCGCACTATCCCAGAAAATCGCGCCGGGTGAAGAGCGCCTCGACCGGGACCCCCAGCGCCTCGATGGCCTCGCGCCCTCCCTCCATGCGGTCCACCAGCGCGAAGCAGCCCGCCACCACCAGCCCCTCGGCGCGGCAACGCTCGATGGCCCTGGCGGCGCTCCCACCGGTGGTGATGACGTCCTCGAGCACGGCCACCCGGCTCCCGTCCGGGATGGTCTTGCGCCCCTCGATCCACTGCCCGGTCCCGTGTCCCTTGGGCTCCTTGCGCACGATGAAGGCGTCGATGGGCTCGCCGGCCAGGAAGCTCGCGAAGGCCACCGCGCTGGCAAGCGGGTCGGCACCCAGGGTGAGGCCGCCCGCGCCGCGAACCAGCGGCTGCATGCGGCGGATCCGGTCGAAGAGCAGGCGCCCCACCAGCACGTGCCCCTCGGCGGTCAGGGCCGTGCGCTTGCAGTCGACGTAGAAGTCGCTCTCCTTGCCCGACGCGAGGACGACCTTGCGCCGCTCGAAGGAGAGCAGGCGAAGGAGGTCGAGCAGGCGGGCGCGGTCTTCGGCGGCGGTCATCGATGCTCCTTCTCGAGGAGGGGGACGAGGCGAACCAGGTAGCGGAGCTGCTCGAGCACCAGGCGCCGACCCTCGGCCGGCAGCGCGACCCACCCCTCGTAGGCCGCTGCCAGGTCGCCGTTCAGCTCGTAGGCGCGGACCGCGAGCCCGTGGGCGACGTCGGCCGCGCCGGGCGCGGCGCGGGGCCGGGCGGCGCGGCCCAGTGCAGCCGCCAGGGCGGGCCCGGCCCAGGGGAGCCGGGTGCGGATCCGGGCGGCCACGCCTTCGAGGTCGGCCGGGCTCCAGGGCTCGGTGAAGAGGGGCCCGGCCAGTGCCAGCGCCCAGGCGTCGTCGTCGGGGAGCGACGGGTGGATCCGGGCCAGCACCCGCTCGCGCTGGAGCAGCCGGAGCGCCTCCATGCGCCGGAAGCCGGCCACCACCTGCCACCGCTTCCCCTCCCCGCCCGCGGCCGGGAGCGGGCGGAGGTCCACCGGGGTGAGTTGCCCGAGGCGGCCGATGGCGACGGCGAGCTCCGATACGTCGCCCGGCTCGCGCAGGCGAAACGTGGCGTCGGTCGCGACCTCGTCGAGGGGTACGTGCTCCACGCTACGTCCCGCGCAGGCGGATGCGTCGGGCGAGCGCGGAGATCCCGGTGACGCCGGAAGCCGCGTCGTCCGGGAGGGCAGGCGTCTCCGGACGCGCGGCGCCGGAGGTGTCCACCTCGCCCTGGAACGCGGCCCCGTCGACGATGACGACCCGGGGAGCCCGGATGTCGGCGCGCACGTCGGACTCGGCCTCGAGACGCACCGTGCCACCCATCGAGACGCGCCCGCGCACGCTTCCCAGGACCACGAGGTCGCCCGGACCGGCGACCTCGCCCTCGATGGACGCACCCGGTCCCACGACCATGGGGGTTCGGTGCTGGGCGATGCTGTCCGGGTCGGTGCTCGTGGGGTGCCTCCGTGGCGACCCAGGATAGGAGGCGGGCCTCGCCCCGGTCAATGGGTTCCTGGGGCGCTGCGCTCGGAGATCCAGGCCACCGCGTCGGCGATGGGTGCGGCACGACCGCGCTCGTTGAAGATCTCGTGCTCGAACCCGACGTACTCCTTCAGCGTCTTGTCCTTCGAGCCGACCGCGGCGAAGAACTCGGCGGCCGCCGCCCCGTCGGCGATCCGGTCGCCGGTTCCGAGCAGGAGCAGCAGCGGGCGATCGAAGCGCGCCATCTCCCTCCTCAGATCCGCCTGGGCGCGGCCGGACTCGGTGAACCAGCGCGGGGTGGCCTTGCGCAGGTAGAGCGGGTCGGCGCCGGTCCAGGCCTGCATCTCCGGATCGCTGGTGAGCGTCGCCAGGTCGAGCCCGGCGTCCACCGGGAGGTGCGGGATGAGCTTCCCGACCAGAAGCGCCGACCAGACTTTCACCTTGGGTGGGTCGATGGCGAGGCGGAAGTAGGGGTTGGAGAGGACCACGCCGTCCACCGATCGGCCGCCGCGCAGCGCCCAGTGGGCGGCCACGTGGCCCCCCTGGCTGTGCGCCACCACGAAGATCTTCCGGCCGGCCGCCCCGGCCCGGACCGTGGCGGCGAAGGCGTCGAGGTCGTCCAGGTAGTCCTCGAAGCGGTCCACGAACCAGCGCCTTCCTCCGGAGCGGCCGTGGCCGCGGAAGTCGAGCAGCGCCACCTCGTGGCCGGCGCGCGCCAAGGCGTCGGTCACCCCCGCGTATCGCCCCAGGTGGTCGCCGGCGCCGTGAAGGACGATGACCGTCGACCGCGGCTCCGGCGGCGTGTAGCGTTCCCAGTGGATGTCCGGGCCACCCCGGGCCCGGACGGTACCCTGGGTGTGGCGGGCGAGATCGCTTCCGGGAAACACGGGGACGGCCACGTTCACCTCCGGGCCGGGCGGACCTCGCCGCCGGGCAGTTCGCGAAGCTTCTTCTCGATGCCGGCCCGCTGGCCGGGCAGGTCGGGTTCGGCTCCGTCGTCGAGGGCCTGCAGGGCGCGGCGCCAGGCCCGCGCGGCGTCGGAGTCCCGCCCGGAACGCCGGTAGGCGTCCCCGAGGTGCTCGAGGATGGTCGGCTCAGGGCCGGCCAGCGCCTCGGCCTTCTCCAGCATCGCGACCGCGGCGGGCAGGTCGCCGCGCTGGAAGAGGATCCAGCCCAGCGAGTCGAGGAAGGAGCCGTTGTCCGGGTCGATCTCCAGGGCCTTCGTGACCAGCACCTCGGCCTCGTCGAGCCGCTCCCCCTTCTCGGCGAGGCTGTAGCCCACGAAGTTCATCGCCTCGGCGTGCCCGGGAACCTCGTCGATCAGCCTGCGCATGGTGGCGAGGGCGCCGGCCCGGTCCCCGGCCCGCTCCTGCGCCACCCCCATTGCGAAGAGCAGCCGCTCGTCGCGCGGCTGCTCGAGGAGCCGCGCCCGGAGGAAGGCCACCGCCTCCCCTGCCCGTCCGGCCTTCTCGAGGACGTAGGCGCGGGCGGTGACGAGCCGCGCGTCGCCCGGGCGCTCCGCGAGCTCCGCGTCGAGCAGCGCGAGCCCGGCGGCAGCCTTTCCGGCCTGCGCCAGCACCGACGCGCGGGCCGCGATCGCCGCCGAGTCGAGGTCGGGGTCGTCGGATGCGACGGCGCCGAAGGAGGCCGCTGCCTCGGCCCAGCGCCGCTCCTCCCGGAGCGCGAGCCCTCTCACGTAGAGCAGCCGGCCGTCGGTCGACGTCCTGAGCCCCGCGTCGACCACGGCCAGCGCCTCGGCGGGCCGGCGGGCGTCGAGCCAGGCGAAGGCCACCCGGGTGCGCACCTCGACCTCGCTCGCCCCCACGTGGATGGCCTGCTCGAAGAAGGCGCCGGCGGCGTCGGCGTTCCCGGATCGAAGCGAAAGGCGCCCCAGCGCGACGAGCCCGTCGATGTCGTCGGGGTCCTGGCGGACGAGCCCCTCCCACGCCCGGCGCGCGTCGTCGAACCGGCGCCGGGACTCCTCCAGCTCGGCCAGACGCCGCCAGGCCTCGGTGTCCCTCCGCTCGAGCGCCACGGCCCTGCGGTAGAGCGCGGCGGCGCGGTCCAGGTCCTTCTGCTCGGCGAGGACCCGACCCAGGTCCCGCAGCGCTCCGGCGCCCTCGACGGGGAGGTGACGGGCCAGGTCCTCGAGGACGGCCTCCGCCCCGGGACCGTCTCCCGCGTCGAGACGCAGCTGCGCGAGCAGCCGCCAGGGATCCGGGTCGATCGGCGCCTGGCCGGGCGGGTGCCTCGCCACGAGCGCCGACTGGACCTCGATGGCGGACCGGAGCGCACGCTCGGCGTCGGCCGGCCTCCGCCCGATGGTCGCGATCCTCCCCAGGACGAGCCATGCCTCCGCGGCGGCGGGCCCCGCGGGATCGAGCTCGATCGCCTTCCGGCCCTCGACCTCGGCGCCGGCGAGGTCTCCCGTCCGGGCCCGGGCCTCTGCGAGCGCCACGCGCAGGGAGGGCGCGTCCGGATCGGCATCGACCGCGGCGCGGTAGGCGCCGAGGGCGGCGCGCCAGTCGCTCTGCTGCTCGGCGAGGCGGCCACGAAGGTACGCGGAGTACGCACGCACCGAGGCCGCTGGAGCGGCCGGGGGCGGTGCGCCCCACGCCGGCGCGGCGACGAGCGCGACCAGGGTCGCGAGGAGGGGAAGGCGGGACAAGGGTTCCAGGGAAGTCTAGTGGCGGCGCCGGAGGCGCGCTAGACGCGGCGGCGGGGAGTCGCCGCGGCGGTGGCGACCGCCTGGGTCGCGGCGGCTGCGAGCGCCCCGTCGGGAATGGGCGATGCCAGCACCAGCTCGCACCCCACCGTCTGGAGACGCTGGACGTGCTCGGCCCGCGCGGCGGCCACCACGGGCACCGAGGCCAGGCCGGAGTCGCTCCGCAGCCCGGCAAGGGTGTCGCCCCCGTCCGCGGGCGGGTCGACGAGCACCACCACGTCTGGCGAGAAGCGCGCCGCGGCCAGGCCGGCCTCGAAGCCGGGGCTCGCCGGCTGGGCCACGAGGCCCGCCTCCTGGAGCTGCCGGACGACGTGGTCCACGGCCGTACCGGCCTCTCCGACCACGAGCGCCTTTCTCCGCGTCTCGACGGCATCCGCCAGCTCGACGGGCATGGGCATGCCGTGGCGCGACATGAAGGAGGCGAGCTCCTCCCTGGCGATGCGGCGGTGGCCCCCGGGGGTGCGGTGCGCCTTGAGACGGCGCGCCTTGATCCAGTTCACGACCGTCGGCAGGGACACGCCGAGGACGTGTGCGGCCTCGAAGGTGGTGTAGAACCGGCGCATCTGGAGGCTGAAGAGCATACACCAGACCGTGATAAGGAGAATCCATGCCGCCCCCTGCGACGTACCTACTGGGTGCCGTCCAGATGACCTCGACCGGGGACCGGGCCCGCAACCTGGCCACCGCGGTCCGGCTCCTCAACGAGGCCGCCGACCTCGGCGCGAGGCTCGTCGGCCTCCCCGAGAACTTCGCCTTCATGGGCCGGGACGAGGAGCGCATCGCCACCGCCGAGCCGCTCGAGGGGCCCACGCTGGGCGCCATCCGCGAGGTGGCACGGGCGCGGCGGATCTGGATCGTGGCCGGATCGGTGGCGGAGAACGTCGGGCAGCCGGGCAAGACCGCCAACACCAGCGTGCTCATCGCCGACGACGGCGCCATCGCCGCCGCCTACCGCAAGATCCACCTCTTCGACGTGAACATCCCCGACGGCGCCCGCTACGCCGAGAGCGAGACCGTCGCCCCGGGCGACAAGGTGGTGCTGGCCCCCACGCCGCTGGGCCGGATCGGGCTCACCATCTGCTACGACCTCCGCTTCCCGGAGCTCTACCGCCAGCTCTCCGGCCTGGGCGCCGAGGTCGTCTTCATCCCGGCCGCCTTCACCCTCTTCACCGGCAAGGATCACTGGGAGGTCCTGCTGCGGGCACGGGCCATCGAGAACCTCAGCTACGTGGTGGCGCCCGCGCAGGTGGGGCGCCACTCCGCCAACCGCCTGACCTACGGCAACGCGATGATCGTGGACCCCTGGGGAACGGTGCTGGCGCGCTGCCCGGAGGGCGAGGGGGTCTGCGTGGCCCGCTTCGACCGGGCGCGCATGGAACGGGCGCGCCAGGAACTGCCGGCGCTCAAGCACCGCCGGCTGTAGTTCCCTACCCCGGCCGCCTGCGGAACCTGGCCGTGGCCAGCCCGAAGATCACGGCCCCGAAGACGGCGAGCGCCAGTACCTGCGGCCAGACGTCGGCGAGACCGGCCCCCTTCATCATGTTGGCGCGCGCGATCTCCTGGAAATAGCGCAGCGGGTTGGCGTAGGTGACCCACTGCATCCAGGGCGGCATCGAGTCGATGGGGGTCATGATCCCGGAGAGCAGCATGGCCGGCATCGTGAAGAGGAACCCGCCCAGGAAAGACTGCTGCTGGTTCGACGAGAGGGTGGAGATGAGCAGGCCCACCCCCAGCGTGGAGAGCAGGTAGAGGAAGGTCGCGAGCGCCATGACGCCCAGGTTCCCCCTCAGCGGGACGCCGAAGACCCAGGTGCCGGCCACGGTGAGCAGCAGCACGTCGAAGAAGCCGATGAAGACGAAGGGCGTCATCTTCCCGGCCAGCAGGAGCGTGGCCGGGATGGGCGTCACCGCCACCTGCTCGAGCGTCCCCTGCTCGCGCTCCCGCGAGAGCCCCATGGCCGTGACGATGGTGGTCACCACCACGAGCAGCATGGCGGCGATCCCGGGCACGATGTAGGGCGCGCTCTTCAGGCCCGGGTTGTAGAAGAGGCGCGGCGTCACCTCGACGCGGGCCGGGGCGGAAAGGCCCGCGGCGCGGGCCCGCTGCTCGACCCGGCGGATCGCCTCCTCCCCGAAGTAGCGCGTCACCGCTCCCGCCGCCACGTTGGAGCGGGTGGGGTCGGTGCCGTCGAGTACCACCTGCACCTCGGCCGGCCGTCCCGCCGCCACGTCGGCGCCGAAGCGAGGCGGCACGACCACGACCACCGCGGCCTCGCCCCGATCGAGCGCGGCGACCCCGTCCTCGGCACCCGACGCCTCGCCGACACGGCGCAGCGTGCCGTCGGCGAGGACCCGGCGCAGGTGGAGCCGGCTCTCCGGGCTCCGGTCCTGGTCGGCCACGACCACCGGAACCCGGTCGACGTCGAAGTTCACCGCGAATCCGAGCACCACCGTCTGGATGAACGGCGCGAAGACCAGCATGAACATGACGCGGCGGTCGCGAAGGGTCTGGAGGACCTCCTTGCGCACCACCGCCGCGTACTGGATCCAGCCCCGGGACGGACGGCGTTCGGCCGGCCCGGTCACGCGATCCTCCGCTGGAAGCGACGGGTGGCGAGCGCGATGATGACCACCGCGAACAGGAGCATGGCGAGCAGGTCGCCCCAGACGCTGGCGAAGCCGTTGCCCTTGAGAAGGATCTGCCGGAGCGCGTCCACCAGGTACCGCGCCGGGATGACCCGGGAGATGGCGCGGAGCGGTGCGGGCATGTTGTCGATGGGGACGAGCATCCCGGAGAGGAGCAGCGACGGCAGCAGGGAGGAGAGCGCCCCTGCCTGCGTGGCCACCAGCTGGTTGCGGGCCACCACGGAGATGAAGAGCCCCTGCCCGAGCATCCCGGCGAGGAAGAGCAGGCCGGCCAGGATGACGAGGAACGGGCTCCCCAGGATGGGGACGTCGAAGACGTTGGTCCCCACGCCCAGGATGAGGAGCAGCTGGATGAGGCCGATGCCCAGGTAGGGCAGCAGCTTGCCCAGCACGATCTCGAGGCGGCTCACCGGCGAGGCGAAGAGCTGCTCCATCGACCCGCGCTCCCACTCCCCGGCCACGGTGAGGGCGGTGAGCAGGACCGCGGTGATGGCCATGAGGTAGGCGGCCAGGCCGGGGACGATGTAGACGGCCGAGCGGGCCTCGGGGTTGTAGCGGGTGGACACCTTCACTTGAAGTGGAGGTGCGGCCTGGATGCCGGCCGCCCCGGCGGCGCGGCGCCCCTCCGACAGGGCGATGGCGTCGGCCTTGGTGAGGACCTGGTTCGCGGTCACCGGGTCGGCGGCGTCGAGGAGCAGCTGTGCGCGGGCCGGGCCGCCGGTCGCGAGATCCTTCGCGTAGCCCCGCGGGATGACCAGGATGGCGCGCGCGCCATGGCGCCGGAAGAGGGTGTCGGCCTGGTCGGGGTCGACGCCGCCCACGGCGTCGAACTCGCCGTTCTCGGTGAAGGCCAGCGCCAGCCGGCGCGACGCCTCCGTCCGGTCCAGGTCGGAGACCGCCAGCCGGACGTGGTCGATGTCGAAGCTCACGCCGTAGCCGAAGAGCAGCAGCATGACCACCGGCATCACCAGGGCCAGGACCAGGGTGCGGGGGTCCCGCTGGATGTGGAGGACCTCCTTCCAGGCGATGGCCATCACCCGGGCGACGAAGCGTCCGGCACGGGTGCGGGCGGCGGTCACGGCGCCGCCTCCCCGGCCGCCGCGCCTCGCCCCACCACGGCCAGGAAGACGTCCTCGAGCGACGGCTCCGACTCCTCGACCGAGACCCCTTCCCCGCCCTGCTTCCCGATGGCCGCCCCGACCGCCGCACCGCTCCAGAGCGCGGGATCCACCCGTACGTGGAGCCCCGCGCCGAAGGGCTCCGCGGCCCGCACGCCAGGCTGCTCCCGGAGCGAAGCCGCCCCGGCGGCCAGGTTCCGGCCCCGGACCAGCAGGACCCGGTCCGGGACCCAGGTTCGCTTCAGCGCGGCAGGGGTGTCGAGGGCCACCAGCCGCCCGTCGACCATGAGCCCGATGCGCCGGCAGTACTCGGCCTCGTCGAGGTAGTGGGTGGTGACGAAGACGGTGGTGCCGCCGTGCGCCAGGTCGCGGATGAGCCTCCAGAAGGAGCGACGCGCCTCCGGGTCGACGCCGGCGGTGGGCTCGTCGAGGAAGACGATGGACGGGCGGTGCAGGACGGCGCTGCCCAGCGCCAGCCGCTGCCGGATGCCGCCGGGGAGCGACCCGGTGATCTCGTCGCGGTGCCTGGCCAGGCCGGTCAGCTCGAGCACCTCGTCGGCCCGGCGCTCGAGGTCCCGCCCCCAGAGCCCGTAGGCGCCTCCGAAGAAGCGCAGATTCTCGCGGACCGGCAGGTCGAGGTAGAGCGAGAACTTCTGCGACATGTAGCCGATGGCGGACTTGACCGCCGCCGGGTCGGTGGCGACGTCGTGTCCGGCCACGCTGGCCCGGCCGCCCGAGGGCGCGAGCAGCGCGATGAGCATCCGGATGGTGGTGGACTTCCCGGCGCCGTTGGCCCCCAGGTAGCCGAAGATCTCCCCCTTCTCGACGTGGAACGAGACGTCGTCCACGGCGAGGAAATCCCCGAACCGCCGGGTCAGGTGCTCGGCCTCGATGGAGTGGCCCGGACTCACGCGGCGTGCTCCCGGTGGAGGCGCGAGAGGAAGAGGTCCTCGAAGGTGGGGGTGACCGGCCTGAGCTCGGCCCCGAGCGGCAGGAGAGCGGCCGCCACGGCCTCACGGGAGCCGGCGTCGAGATCGACTCGCAGTCGCGAGCCGGCCGGCGACACCGCACGAACGTGAGGAAGCGCGGCGAGAGCCGCCTCGACCGGGTCGCGCTCGCCGCCGGCGACCTCATAGGCCTCCTCGTCGAACCCGGACAGCAGCGCGCCCGGCTCTCCCTCGAGCAGCAGGCGTCCCCGGAACGCCAGCCCGACGCGGTCGCAGCGCTCGGCCTCGTCCATGTAGGGCGTGGAGATCAGCACCGCCATGCCCGACTGCACGAACTCGTGGAGGAGCGCCCAGAGCTCCCGCCGGGACACCGGGTCGACGCCGTTGGTGGGCTCGTCGAGGAGCAGGACCCTGGGCTCGTGCAGCAGCGCCGCCGCCAGGGCGAGCTTCTTGTACATGCCCCCGGAGAGCTGGTCGGCCCGGCGATCGACGAAGCGCTCGAGGCGGGTGATGGCGAGCAGCCGCTCGGCGCGCCTGCGAAAGACGTCGCGCGGGAGCACGTAGAGCCGCGCGTAGAACTGGAGGTTCTCCCAGACGGTGAGGTCCCGGTAGAGGCTGTACTGCTGGGGCAGGAGGCCGAGGGCCTCGCGGACCTCGCCGCCCGCTCTCGGGTCCATGCCGAGCACCCGTGCCTCCCCCGCGTCGAGGTCGATGAGCCCGGCCAGCGCGCGGATGGCGGTGGTCTTGCCCGCTCCGTCGGGGCCGACCAGGCCGTAGAGCTCGCCGGAGCGGACGGCGAACGACATGCCGGCGAGCGCCTCGACCTTGCCGAAGCGCTTCTCCAACCCGCGCGCCTCGAGGGCCGGGCCCATCAGTTCTCCCGGGACAGCGTGACCTGCACCGGCATGCCGGGACGGAGCAGCCCCTCCGGGTTCGGGAGCCGGACCTCCACCGGGTAGACGAGCCGGTCCCGGTCGGAGCGGGTCTGGATGTTCCTGGGAGTGAACTCCGCCTCCGCCGAGACGGAGGCGACCGTTCCCTCGAACTTCCGGTCGGGGAAGGCGTCGGCGACCACGGTGGCCTTGCCGCCCGGGCGAGCCGCGCCGATCTCGGCGTTGGGCAGGTAGAAGGTGGCCTTCACCTCGGCCAGGTCGACCAGCCGGGCCAGCGGCTGCCCGGCCGCGACCAGCTCGCCCACCTCGTGGGGGAGGTCGTCGAGCATGGCGTCGCGGGGGGCGCGGAGCACGCACTCGTCGGCGAGGAGCCTGCTGCGGCGAGCGGACTCGCCGGAGGCCTTCACGCTCGCCACGCTGGAGGTGGCCTGGGCGCTGGAGGCCTCGATGGCGAGCGCAGCGGCGCGGGACTGCTCTGCGCTGGCCCGGGCCTGGGCCTCGGCCGCAGCCGTCTGGGCGGAGAGCTGCTCGGCACTGCCTCGCGCCCGATCGCGGGCGGAGATGGAGACGTCCTCCGGCAGGGACTCGAGACGCGCCGCCTCGCGCCGGGCCACGTCGCGCTGGACCACCAGCGCATCGACCTGGGCCCGCGCAGCGGCCTCGGCGGCGGATGCGGCCTCCCGGCTGCGACGCGTGGCGTCCACGTTGGCCTCGGCGGCGGCGGCCTGGGCCTTCGCCGCGGCGAGCCGCGCCTCCGCCTCGGCGAGCGCCGCCCCCTGGTCGGAACAGTCGAGCTCGACCAGCACGTCGCCGGCCTTCACCGGGCGCCCCTTCACCGCCACGAGCCGGAGCACGCGAGCGGTGATCCGCGCCGAGACGTCGACCGTCGTCCCCTCGATCTCCCCGGACCCTCCGGGTGGGGCGTTCCGCGCCTGGGCCTGGACCCAGAGGCGCACGCCCAGCAGGGCGACCAGCGCGAGGACGACCACGGCGACGACGACGGCGATGCGGCGCATCAGGTGACTCCCCGCCCGCGGGGATCGCGGGCACGCCGCCTCCAGTGCGAGGAGCGTGCCGTTCGTCGTCCTCCGGTCCAGTCGAGAAACCGCGCCTGGCTCCGGGCGGGTCGCCCACCGATGTAAGGACTTCCGACGGCCCGTTCGGCGAGGTGTACAGGACGTCGGCGCATCGCCCGCCCCGGCCGGTACGCCCGTGCGACCGGAACGGTGCGGAAAGGCGGGCGCGGCAGGTCGGCATCTTCCTTGCTGCCGCGAAGCGCATGACCGCTCTCGCCGCCGTCCTGGCGCTGCTCCTCGCCGCCCCTCCCGCGGAGCCTCCGCCCTCCTCGCCCACGGTGCTCGACCCGCCCCGGCTCCGGGGAATGCCCGGGCTCACCTCGATGACCCTGCCGGAGGCCCTCGCCGAGCTCGACCGGCAGAACCCCACGATGGAGGAGGCGCGGGCCCGGGCGGCGGCCGCGCTCGGGGTGGTGAAGCAGGCGACGGCGCCGCTCCTGCCGAACCTGGCGGTCGGCGGGGGCTACTTCCACAACAACGCCTCGGTGATCATCACCGCCCCGGAGGGCGGGGCGCTCTCGCGGATCTACATCCAGCCCCTCGACGCCTGGCAGGGGTCCGCCGGACTTCGAGTCCCGCTCATCGTGCCCGAGGCGTGGTTCTCGGTGTCCGCGGCTCGCGACGCGGCGCTCGCGGCCGCCGAGGCGAGCGACGCCACCCGGCTCGCGGTGCGGACGGCGCTGGTCCAGGCGGCGTGGACCGCGTGGGCCGGCGACGAGATCGTGGCCGCCTCCGAGCGTGCGGTCGCCTCGGCCCGCGCCCAGGCCGACAGCGCTCGCCGGCTGCTCCAGGCCGGCACGTCCACGTCGCTCTCGGTGCTTCAGGCCGAGACCTCGGCCACCCGCAGGGAGAGCGACCTGGTCGCCGCCCGCTCCGAGCGGTCGCGGGCGCGCGTCGCCGTGGGCGCGCTTCTCGGCCGGTCCGAACCCGTGACCATCACCATGCCTCCCCTGGCCCCCGCCGCAAGCTACGACGTCGAGGACCTGTTCCGGCAGGCGCTCGAGGCGCGCCCCGAGCTCCGCGCCCAGGCCGCGGTGGTGCGTTCCTACGAGAAGCAGCAGAGCGCGGCGCTCTGGCGGCTCGCACCCCAGGTCTCGGCCTCGGGAAGCGCCCAGGCCCAGACGGTGCCCTACCCCACGGGGGACCAGGCCGGCTGGCGCGTCTCGATCGACCTGACCTGGACCCTGTACGACGGCGGCTACCGTTACGGACGGGCCGATCAGGCCTCGGCCCAGGCCAGCGAGGCGCGGGCCGCGGAGACCGGGACGCGCATCCAGATCCTCCAGGAGGTCCAGAACTCCGCCCGCGACGTCGAGGTGTCGCGGCAACGCCTCGCACTGGCCCGCCAGGAGCGGGAGACCGCCTCGGCGGCGGCGGCCTCGGCGAAGCGCGGCTTCGGCGAGGGCCTCTCCTCCAGCCTCGACGTGCTCGCCGCCAACGACATCCTCTTCTCGGCCGAGATCCAGGTCGCGACCGCCAGCGCGCGGCTGGGAGGCTCCCTCGCCGCCCTCGACCGGGCGGTGGGCCGCTCCCCGTGATACAGACCGAGTGGATGGCCGGCCCTCCCCACGGCTTCGCCGAGATCCAGCGCCAGGAGGTGAATCGCCTCTTCGGTCGCGTGGTGGGAATCCGGCTACTCTTCGTCCCGGTGGTGATGGCGCTGGCGGTGGCCTTGACCTGGACCGACCCGCGTCCGTGGCGCACCTGGCTGGTGGGCTCCATGGCCGTGCTGGCGATCGGCTTCTTCGCCGTGGAGGCGGTGCGGGCCCGGCGGCTCGGCATCGAGCGGCTCTCCATCCGGCTCAACCTGGCGGTGGCGGCGGTGGGCACGGCCATCATCGCTCTCGGGACCGGAGGGCTGGGAAGCCCTCTCGTATTCCTGCTCCCGGTGCTCGCCGTCACCTTCGGCATCTTCCTCGACCCGCCGGCCATCTTCGCCGTGATCGGCTTCCAGGTCCTGGCGACGGCCGGCCTCGCCGCGCTGGGGCTCGCCACCGGCGCCCCGGCTGCGCTTCCGGCCCTCGGCCAGGCCACCACCCTGTCCACCCTGGTCGACTGGGGAATCCTCACGTTCGTCCTGGTGGGTGGCGCGGGCCTGGGGAGGGTCATCCGCAAGACCTTCGACGGGATGGTGCGGCGCGCCCTGTCCGCCCAGGAGGAGTCGCTCCGGGCCTACCAGGAGCGGGAGGCGGAGCTGTCGGCACTCGCCGCCGAGATCGCTCACGAGCTGAAGAACCCGCTCGCCAGCGTGAAGGGGCTCGCCGCCCTCCTCGCCCCGGCCGTAGCCGATCCGCGCTCCGCCGAGCGGCTCTCCGTCCTGCGGCGCGAGGTGGACCGGCTGCAGGCCATCCTCGACGAGTTCCTCAATTTCTCCAGGCCGCTCGTGCCGCTGGCGCTCGGGAGCACCGACGTGGGCGCCATCGCCCGCGAGGTGGCCATGCTCCACGAGGGCATGGCCCGGGACCGCGGCGTGGCCGTGGAGGTTCACGGGGGCGGGCGGGCCCGCTGCGACCCGCGCAAGGTCAAGCAGATCCTCATCAACCTGGTGCAGAACGCGCTCGACGCGAGCCCCCCCGGCCACCTGGTGGTCATCGAGGTCCAGGACGGCGCCGAGACGGCGCGGCTGGCGGTGCTCGACCGGGGCCCAGGCCTCGATCCGGCCCTGGAAGGGCGCGTGTTCGAGCCCGGCGTCACCACCAAGGCCGGCGGCTCGGGGCTCGGGCTCACGGTGGCCCGCGCCATCGCTCGCCAGCACGGAGGAGAGCTCCGCCTGGCCCCTCGCGAGGGAGGAGGACTGCGGGCCGAGCTCACCCTTCCCGCCCGCGCCCCGACCGAGGTCGCGGCTTGAGCGAAAGGCCCGTCGAGGTGCGCGCCCGGGCGCTGGTGGTCGACGACGACGCCGGCGTCAGGTACACCCTACGTGAAATCCTCGAATCGGAGGGGCTGGAGGTCGCCGAGGCCACCGACGGTTTGCAGGCCCTCGAGCTCCTGGAGGACTTCGCGCCCGACCTCGTCCTCACCGACCTGCGCATGCCGCGCATGGACGGGATGGAGCTGCTCCGGCGCATCGGCACCGGGCCTGCGGCTCCCCGGGTGGTGATGGTCACGGCGCACGGGTCGGAGCGTCAGGCCGTCGAATCCATCAAGGCCGGCGCCTGGGACTACTTCCGGAAGCCCTTCGAGCCCGAGGATCTCCTCGCGGTCGTTCGGCGCGCCACCGAGGCGGCGCGGCTGCGGGCCCAGAACGAGCGGCTGGCCGGGGAGCTGGCCCTCTCCCGCACGATGATCTTCGACTCACCGGCCATGAGCCGGCTGGCCTCGCTGGTGGCCCGGGTCGGGCCCCGGGACGTGGCGGTCCTGCTCACCGGCGAGAGCGGAACGGGAAAGGAGCGGGTGGCCGAGGCGCTGGTCCAGGCCTCCCGCCGGGCGGCGCGCCCCTTCGTCCGGTTCAACTGCGCGTCGCTGGTGGCCGAGCTGGCCGAGGCCGAGCTCTTCGGCCATGCCCGGGGCGCGTTCACCGGAGCCGTGCGGGCCCGCGTCGGGCTCTTCGGGGAGGCGGACGGCGGCACGATGCTCCTCGACGAGGTGGGGGAGCTTCCGCTGCCGCTTCAGTCCAAGCTCCTGCGCGTCCTGCAGGAAGGGGAAGTCCGCCCGGTCGGCGAGGAACGGTCCCGAAAGGTGGACGTTCGGGTCATCGCCGCCACTCACCGCGACCTGGCCGACCTGGTGGCGCACGGCGCCTTCCGCGAGGACCTGTACTGGCGGCTCAACGTGGTCCACCTGCACGTGCCGGCGCTGCGCGAGCACCCCGAGGACATCCCCCTCCTCGCCCGCCACTTCCTCTCCCGGTTCGCCGAGCGCTTCGGAACCGGGCCCTTGCGGGTGAGCGACGAGGTCTTCGCCCGGCTCGCGGCCTGGCACTGGCCGGGAAACGTCCGGGAGCTGGAGCACGCCGTCGAGAAGCTGGTGGCCCTGTCCCACGAGGGGGAGCTCGATCCGACCCTCCTGCCGCCCGGCGCGGAGGGCGGCAAGGAGCGCGGCGAGGAGCCGGCCATGACGCTCAAGGCGCGGGTCGACGCGTTCGAGCGAGGGCTCGTCGTCGAGGCGCTGCGGGCGTCCGGCGGCAACCGCACCGAGGCCGCCCGCAAGCTGGGCATCTCGCGCGTCACCCTCCACGACAAGCTCCACAAGCACGGGCTGGCCCGTGGAGGGGACGAGTAGCTCGGCCGGCTACCTGGCCTTCTTGTCGGCCTTCACCTCGACCGACTTCGCGGTGATCGTGTACTCCACGGTCACCTTGGCGCCCTTCTTGAGGTCGCCCGAGACCTTGGTGTCGGCGCCGCGGGCCATCTCGAACTTCTCGCCCTTGTTCTTCCCCCCGGTGGCCTTCACGGTGAGGGTCGTCGGGGTGACTTCCTCCACCTCGCCGGTCACCTGGTAGGCGAGGGCGCTCGAGGCGAAGGCGATGGCGGCCAGCGCGGCCAGGATACGGGTCTTCGTCATGGCGGTCGTTCCTCTCGGAATGGGCGGCTCCTCCGGTGCGTCGGCCGTCCCGGTATGGGGCGCAGGATATGACGAAGTGTCGGCCGCTCCCAACCACCGTCCTTTCCGCGGACCTCGCGGCCAGATGGGGCGTTGGGTTGACAGGGATTTCGCGATGTCACGCTCCGGCGATCGAGGAGCGCGCGGAACGCCCTCGAGACCGCCGCACTTCGCTCGACGCAGGCGTGCGGCGTCCCTGGCGAGGTTCGAGATCCCCGGCGGCGAAGTCGCTCCATGGGCGGAATCCGTGCGTTCCAGGAGGCCCGAAGATCGCATGAGACACTGCCTTTCATGAAAGACACCGATCTCACCGAGGCCCGTTCCTTCCACGCCCGGCTCGTCGACCTCCTTCGCGTCGAGTTCGTCTCCCTGGGCACCTTCCTCGAGGCCCTGGCCGAGTTCGACCGGCGAAAGCACTTCCGCGGCCTCGGGCACGCGAACCTGTTCTCGTATCTCCACCAGGGGTTGAAGCTCTCCCGGGCGGCTGCTCATCACCGGCGTGCCGCCGCCTGGCTCGTCCAGCGATTCCCCGTGGTGCTGGAGCCGATACGCGAAGGCAAGCTCTGCTTCACCACCGCGGCGGTCCTGGCGTCGGTGGCGACGGAGGAGAACCTGGCCAGCGTGCTTCCGCGATTCTACGGCCTCTCCAAGCAGGAGGCCCTGGAGTTGGCAGCGGAGTTGAAGCCCCGGGCGGCGGTACCGACCAGGACGGTGGTGACCCGGGTGGAGGCGGATCGGCCGGTGGACCCTGTCGCGGAGGTGAAGCAAACGGTTCCGGAAATTCGCCCAGGCGAACTCGAAATGGCCCGAACGGAGCAGGAGCGACCAGTCGTCGACCGGCCCGCTGCCGGACGGACGCTGGTCGAGCCGATGACCGCCACGTCGAGCCGGATGCATGTGACGGTTTCGCGGGAGTTCCTCGAGTTGCTGAAGAGGGCGAAGGCGGGGGAGTCCCACCGGAATCCCGGCGCGACCGACGAAGAGGTGCTGAAGGCGGGGCTGGAACTGCTCCTCGAGAAGCAGTCGAAGCGGAAGGCCTGCGTGCCGGCGAAGGTGAAGCGCGAGGTCGTGAAGCGGGACGAGGGGAAGTGCACGTGGAAGCTGGCCGATGGCGGAATCTGCGGCTCGACCGTGCGGCTGGAGATCGACCACGTCCTCCCGCGCGGGAGAGGTGGACCATCGACCGTCGAGAATTGCAGACTGACTTGCAAGGCTCACAACCTCGAGGCGGCCCGCCAGGTTTACGGCGACGCGCACATGGCTCTATTCACCCGTGGTGGATCTCCCGACGGAACTCCGCTGGCGCGGGAAGACGTCGCGCCGTACGGGGCGCACCGTCGCACGTCGGGGATTTCGCCACCGATCCCTTTCCCCCCGTTCGGAGTTATCCTCGGGCGCCAACCGAGGGCCCATGACCAACGCGCGCTTCCACGTCCCGCCTCCGAAGAACGAGCCCAACCTCCACTACGGTCCCGGGACGCCCGAGCGGGCCGCCCTGAAGGCCTCCCTGGCCCGGATGGCGGCCGCCGAGATCGAGATCCCGGTGGTGGTGGGCGGCAAGGAGATCCGCACCGGAAACGTGGCGGAGGTGCGCATGCCCCACCGTCACGGGCACCTGCTGGCCCGGTTCCACCAGGCCGGGCCCGAGGAGGTGGCGCTGGCCGCAGCCGCCGCGCGGGAGGCGCGTCGCGAATGGGGAGCCACGGCCTGGCACGATCGGGCCGCGGTGTTCCTCAAGGCCGCCGAGCTGCTCGCCGGTCCCTGGCGCCAGGTTCTCAACGCCGCCACCATGCTCGGCCAGTCGAAGACCGTCTTCCAGGCCGAGATCGACAGCGCCTGCGAGGCCATCGACTTCTGGCGCTGGAACGTGGCCTTCGCCGACGAGATCTACGCGCAGCAGCCGGTCTCCTCCCCGGGGATCTGGAACCGCGTCGAGCACCGGCCGCTGGAGGGATTCGTCTTCGCGGTGACGCCGTTCAACTTCACGGCCATCGCGGCCAACCTCCCCACCGCCCCGGCCATCATGGGGAACACCGTCCTCTGGAAGCCCGCCTCCACGGCGGTGCTCTCCGGCTGGTACCTCCTGAAGCTCCTCGAGGAGGCCGGGCTGCCGCCGGGGGTCGTGAACTTCCTGCCCGGGGCCGGCCGGACCGTTGGCGATCCGGCCCTGGCCCACCCCGACTTCGCCGGGATCCATTTCACCGGATCCACCCCGGTGTTCCAGGGCATGTGGCGCACCATCGCCGGCAACCTGTCGACGTATCGCAGCTACCCCCGCATCGTGGGAGAGACCGGCGGCAAGGACTTCGTCTTCGCCCACCCGTCGGCGAACGTCGACGCGCTGGTCACGGGGCTGGTGCGTGGCGCCTTCGAGTACCAGGGACAGAAGTGCTCCGCGGCCTCGCGCGCCTACGTACCGCAGAGCCTGTGGCCGCAGGTGAAGGAGCGGCTCGTCTCCGGGACCGAGGCCCTGCGCATGGGCGACCCCGCCGACTTCCGGAGCTTCCTGGGGGCGGTCATCGACCGGAACGCCTTCGGAAGCATCACGCGGTACGTCGACGTGGCCCGGAACTCCCCGGAGGCACGCATCCTGGCCGGCGGAACCAGCGACCCGTCGGAAGGCTGGTTCATCCGCCCCACCGTGGTGGAGACCACCAACCCGCACTTCCAGCTCATGGAGGAGGAGATCTTCGGGCCGGTCCTGACGGTCTTCGTCTACCCGGACGGGAAGCTCGACGAGACCCTCGCGGTCTGCGACCAGACCTCGCCCTACGCCCTCACCGGCGCCGTCTTCGCCCAGGACCGGCGCGCCATCGTCCACATGGCGAAGGCGCTCGAGAACGCCGCCGGCAACTTCTACGTGAACGACAAGCCGACCGGCGCCGTGGTGGGACAGCAGCCCTTCGGCGGCGCGCGCGCCAGCGGGACCAACGACAAGGCCGGCGCCCAGTCGAACCTCATGCGCTGGGTCTCCCAGCGGGCCATCAAGGAGAACTTCGTGCCGCCCACGTCGGTGGGCTACCCGCACCAGCAGGAACCGTAGGAGGAACTACGCCTCGGCGGGGATCCGGAACCGCACCGTCGTCCCCAGGCCGGGCCGGCTCTCGACCTCGATGGTCCCGCCGTGGGCCTCGACGATCCGCTTGGCCAGCGCGAGCCCCAGGCCGACCCCACCGGTTCCACGGGCCCGGCTGCGGTCGGTCCGGAAGAAGGGCGTGAAGAGGCGCGCCAGGTCCTGCGGATCCACGCCGATCCCCTCGTCCCGGACGGAGACGACGAGGGCGACGCCGTCGCTCTTCGCGGCGAGCTCCACCGGCGCCGGCGCCTCCGAGTACTTGCCGGCGTTGTCGAGCAGGTTGTCGATCACTCGACGGAGCATGGCGGGATCGGCGACGAGCCCGGGCAGCGGGCCCTCGATCCGGACGGACAGCGCCCGGTCGGGGTGCGACTGGCGGAATCGTTCGGCAGCCCGATCGACGATCTCCTGGGCCCCGACCTGCTGGAGGCGGAGCGGGACCTCTCCCCGGCCACCAGCCTGGTCGAGCCGGGCGGCGGTGAGGACGTCGCCCAGAAGCTGGTCGAGCTCGGCGAGATCCATGCGGATCTCCTCCAGGTACCTCCGGGCCCGCTCCACGTCTCCCTCCGCGGCCAGGTCGAGCGCGACGCGGATCCGGGCGAGGGGCGTCCGGAGCTCGTGGGAGACGTCGGCGAGGAGCTGCCGCTCCGCCCGCACCAGCCCCTCCAGCCGGGAGGCCATTTCGTCGAAGGCCGTGGAGAGTTCGCCCACCTCGTCACCCCTGCGCAGGCCGGCGCGGGCCGAGAGGTCGCCGGCTCCGAGCTTGCGGGCCACGTCGGTCAGCTTCTCCATGGGGCGAGAGAGCGCGCGGGCCAGCGGGAACGCCGCCAGCGCCAGCACGACGAGCCACGCCGTGATGAAGGCCGCCGCCCGCTCGACCGGCACGGATCGGGGTGCGGCCGCGACGATGAGGTAGCCGGGAGCGCTGCCGGTCACGCGAGTCGCCCAGACCGGGCGGTCGTCCTCGGTGAACTTCTGGAGACCCTGATCGAGCCGGGCCCGCTGCTCCTCCGGCAGCCTCGGCGCCTCGCCCACGTTGGCCACCACCCGTCCGTCGTCGAGCCGGTAGGCCATGTCCACCCGGAAGGTGTCGGCCATCTGCCTGAGCTCCTCCTCGATGCGGTCCGGCTCGTCCGGATGGCCGGCGATGTGCTCGGCGGCGAAGCGCGTGAGCTTGGCCGTTCCCCGCACCAGGGGACTGCGCGCCGTGAGCTCCCCGACCACCGCGTTCGCGAGCGCCACCAGGGCGAGCAGCCCCAGCCCGGCCAGGTAGACCCGCCAGAACATCCGGGGCTGCTGGAGACGCCATCCGCTCATGACGGCTCCCTCAGACGGCCTCCGCAGCCAGCATGTACCCGGCGCCTCGCACCGTCTTCAGCATCCGGGGGCTCTTGGGGTCGTCGCCCAGCTTCTGCCGCAGGCGGGAGACGTGGACGTCCACCGACCTGTCGAAGGCGTCCTCGGCACTGCCGCCCGCCAGCTCGATGAGCTGCTCGCGGGAGAGGACGCGTCCGGCGCGCGAGGCCAGCGCATAGAGCAGGGAGAACTCGTAGCCGGTGAGCACGACCTCCTGCTCGCGCAGGGTGACGCGACGGGCGCCCGGGTCGAGGAGCAGAGGTCCCACGCGGACGATCTTCACCGATGGTCCCACCTGGCCCCTGGCCCGCCGGACCACGGCGCGGATGCGCGCCAGGAGCTCCCGCGGGGAGAAGGGCTTGGACAGGTAGTCGTCGGCGCCGAGCTCGAGCCCCATGACCCGGTCGGCCTCCTCGCCGCGCGCGGTGAGCACCAGGATGGGGACGTCGGACCTGGCCCGCAGCTCCCGGCAGACGTCGAGACCGCTCCTTCCCGGGAGCATGAGGTCGAGGAGCACGACGTCGTACGGGCGGCGGAGCGCCTCCTCGAGCCCCGAGACCCCGTCCCCGACGCACGTCACCACCACGCCGTAGCCCCCGAGGTACTCGGCGGTCAGCGCGGCGAGGCGGGCATCGTCCTCGACGAGGAGCGCGGTGAGAGCCGGATCGGTGGGCACGGGCTCATCATAGCCCGCGACTCCCCTTGCCTCGGCGGGGTTCCTGGGTGAAGAAGTGTGAACCCGATGAGCCTCGTATCCTCCAGCGATCTTTCCCTCGCCTTCGGCGCCGACGTCATCTTCGACGGGGCGTCGTTCGCCATCGGCCCCCACGACCGGATCGGGCTGGTGGGACCGAACGGAACCGGAAAGTCGAGCCTGCTCCGCATCCTGGCCGGGGAGCGATCGCCCGACGGCGGAACGCTGGTCTTCCGGAGGGGCTCGCGCATCGGCTACCTGCCGCAGGACGTCTCCTCGCTCCCGGAGGGCAGCATCGTGGAGGCCGTGCTCTCCTCGGTTCCGGGCCGGGACGCCCTGGAAGGCCGGCTCCTCGCGACCGAGGCGGCGCTCACCGAGGCCGGCACCGACGGGGAGCGGCTGGAGCTCTCCGAGGCCCTCGCCGAGCTGCACGAGGAGCTGGCCCACTTCGAGGAGCACTTCGGCCGCCACCGCGCCGAGCGGATCCTGGGAGGCCTGGGCTTCGCCGCGGACCGGCTCGACCGTCCCACCCGCACCCTCTCGGGCGGATGGCGCATGCGGGCGGCGCTGGCCGGGCTCCTTCTCCAGGACCCCGACCTGCTGCTCCTCGACGAGCCGACCAACCACCTCGACGTGCCCACCCTGGCCTGGTTCGAGGACTTCCTGCGCGGCACCCGGAAGGCGATGGTGCTCGTCTCCCACGACCGGCTCTTCCTCAACCGGCAGATCGACCGGGTTCTCTCGCTCGAGCCGGAGGGGGTGAAGAGCTGGGTCGGCGACTACGACGACTACCGGCGGCTCCGCGCCGAGGAGGAGGAGCAGCTCGTCGCCAAGGCGGCGCGCATCGAGGCCCGGCGCGCCCAGCTCTCCCGCTTCATCGAGCGCTTCGGCGCCAAGAACACCAAGGCCACGCAGGCGAAGAGCAAGCAGAAGATGCTCGACCGCATGGAGACGGTGGAGCTTCCCGAGGAGCGGGACACGGCCCTGTTCCGCTTCCCCGATGCCCCCCGCTCCGGGCGCGAGGTGCTGCGGCTGGAGGGGCTGTCCCGGTCCTACGGGCCCGTGACGGTCTACCGCAACCTCGACGCCCAGGTGCTTCGCGGGGAGCGAATCGCCGTCATCGGGCCGAACGGCGCCGGGAAGAGCACGCTCCTCAAGCTGGTGGCGGGGGAGCTCGCGCCCGACTCCGGCTCGGTGAAGCTCGGCCACGGCGTGGTGGCCGGCTACTACGCCCAGCACCACTTCGAGCGGGACGAGCACGCCTCGGCCGACGGCCCGGCCCGCACGTTCGGAACGCTCGACCCCGATCGCACGGTGCTCCGGACCCTCTGGGACGTGGTGCCGGAGCAGGGAGAGTCCTGGATCCGGAGCGTGGCCGGCTCCTTCCTCTTCTCCGGCGATGCGGTCGACAAGCGGGTCGGCGTCCTCTCGGGCGGAGAGCGGTCCCGCGTCGCCCTGGCGAAGCTCCTCCTGCGTCCCACCAACTTCCTCCTCCTCGACGAGCCCACCAACCACCTCGACATCGAGTCGTCGGAGGCGCTCATCGAGGCGCTGGCGGGCTACGGCGGGACGCTGCTCTTCGTCTCGCACAACAGGAGCTTCGTGAACCGGCTCGCCACGGCTGTCTGGGAGGTCAAGGACGGCGGGGTCGTCCCCTGGTCCGGCAATCTCGACGACTGGCTCTACCACCAGCGGCAGCTGGCCCTGGCGGCGGGCCCGGAACCCGGCGGAGACGGGGGGCGGGAGGCGGGCCCCCGCGGCGGCGACAAGGAGCGGCGCCGCGCCGAGGCCGAGTCCCGCAACGCCCGGCGGCGCCTGGAGAAGCCCCTGCGCGACGCCATCCAGGCCGCCGAGGATCGCATCGCCCTGCTGGAACGCTCCGAGCGCGAGGCCACCGAGGCCCTGGCCGACCCGGGCATCTACGAGGACTTCTCCCGCGCGCGCATCCACGTGGAGGCGCGCCAGCGGGCCCAGGCCGAGCTGGAGGGCCTTTACGGGGAGTGGGAGCGGCTCTCCGGGGAGCTGGAGCGGCTGCCGTGATAGGTTCGGCCATGAGCTTCGCCTCCCTCGGGGTCCACCCTGCCCTGCGCCGCGCCCTCGACGCCCGCGGCTACGACGAGCCCACCCCCGTGCAGCAGGAGGTGCTGGCTCCCGGGCTCGGCGGGCGCGACCTCCTCGTCTCCTCCCGCACCGGCTCCGGAAAGACCGTGGCCTTCGGGATCCTGCTCGCCGAGACGCTCCTGGGCGACGCGCCCGCCTTCGGGGAGGCGGGGGCGCCGCTGGCGCTCGTCATCGCTCCCACCCGGGAGCTGGCCGTCCAGGTGCAGCGGGAGCTCTCCTGGCTCCTCGGCGACGCCGCCGGCCGGGTCGTCTCGACCGTCGGTGGAATGGACCCGCGGCGCGAGGCCCGGTCCCTGGCCGGCGGATCCCACGTGGTGGTGGGCACTCCGGGCCGCATTCGCGACCACATCGAGCGCAAGAATCTCGACCTCTCCGCCCTCCAGGCGCTCGTGCTCGACGAGGCCGACGAGATGCTCGACATGGGCTTCCGGGAGGAGCTGGAGGCCATCCTGGGCGCCGCGCCCGCCGAGCGCCGCACCGTCCTCTTCTCGGCCACCCTCCCCCGGCCCATCCTCGAGCTGGCCAAGCGCTACACCCACGACGCCGCGCGCGTCGCCGCCACGCCTCCGGGCGAGGCCCACGCCGACATCGCGCTCCACGGCCACGTGGTGGCGCAGCGGGAGCGGGAGCACGCGCTCGTCAACGTGCTGCGCGCACAGGACCCGGCGCGGGCGCTGGTGTTCTGCGCCACGCGCGAGGGGGCCCACCACATGGCCTCCAGCCTCTCCGAGCGCGGTTTCGAGGCGGTGGGCATCGCCGGCGACCTCACCCAGGGCGAGCGGACGCGGGCGCTGAAGCTCCTGCGCGACGGCCGGGCTCGCATCCTCGTGGCCACCGACGTCGCCGCCCGCGGCCTCGACCTGCCCGGCATCGAGCTGGTCGTCCACGCCGACATCCCCCGCGATCCGCAGGCGCTGCAGCACCGCAGCGGACGCACCGGCCGCGCCGGCAAGAAGGGGCGGGCCGTCTTCCTGGCCACCCCCGCCGAGCGCTTCAAGATGGACCGGATGCTGAAGATGGCGGGGGCGAAGGCCGAGTGGCTCCCCGTTCCCACCGCCGAGGAGATCCGGGCACGGGACGAGGAGCGGCTCGCCGCCGAGGTCGCGACCCTGGCCGGCGAGGCGTCGGAGGAGGAGCTCCAGTCGGCCCGCAGGCTCCTCGAGTCCCGCGCGCCGCTGTCGGTGGCGACGGCGCTCCTGCGACGCGAGCGGGCTCGCCTTCCCGCTGCCGAGGAGCTCCCCGAGACCGCCCGGGCCGCCCGCCAGGTTCCCCGAGCCGAGGCACCCGCCCGCACCCGGCGGACCGAGCCCATCGAGGGGGTCTGGTTCACCATCGGCATCGGCCGGGAGCGCAGCGCGGACCCCAAGTGGCTGCTGCCCCTCCTGTGCCGGCGCGGCGACGTCACCCGGGCCGAGATCGGCAAGATCCTCATCTTCCCCCGCGAGACCCGCTTCGAGGTGGCGGCCCACGCCGCGGCGGCGTTCGAGGCCAAGGCCCGGCGCCCCGATCCCAAGATGCCCGGCGTGCGCATCGAGATCGCCCGGGAGGCGAAGGCGCGAACGTCGAAGCGTTCCCACCCGTGAACCGGTGGGGGGTCGCCGCGGGCGGCGTCGCCCTCATGGCCTGCCTGGGCACCGTCTACGCCTGGAGCGTCTACACCCAGCCCCTCCAGGCCGCCTTCGGCTGGACGAACGCGCAGGCCACGGCCCCCTTCTCGATCGCCATCTTCTTCCTGGGGGTGGGCGCGGTCCTGGGCGGCCGCTGGCAGGACCGGGCCGGCCCGAGGCCGGTGGCGCTCACCGGGGCGCTCCTCTGGGGCGCCGGGAACCTGCTCGCCGGCATCGGGACGGCGCGCTTCGGCGTGGGCTGGCTGTGCTTCACCTACGGTGTCCTGGGCGGGCTCGGTCTGGGGCTGGGGTACGTCACGCCGGTGGCGGCGGTGACCAAGTGGTTCCCCGAACGGCGGGGCCTGGGCAGCGGCCTCGTGGTGGGTGGCTTCGGGCTCGGCGCCTTCGGCTATGCACACCTCCTGCGGTCGTTCCCGGCCTTCTCCGGCGGCGCCTCCGGGGCCTCCGGTGCGGCGGTGATGCAGGCCTTCGTCCTCTCCGGAGCGGCCTTCGCGATCCTGGGGGGAGCCGGGGCGCTCCTGGTCCGGAACCCACCAGCTCCCTCACCGGCCGCCGCGCTCGCCGCGGGCGGTCCCGACTTCACCCCTGGTTCCATGGCGAGGACCCCGCAGTTCTGGGCCGCGTTCGCCATGCTCTTCCTCAACGTGACGGCGGGCATCCTCTTCATCTCCAACGCGGTACCCATCATGCGGGAGCTGACCGGCGCCGCCCCGGCCGCCGCGGCAGCGGTCTACGGCACCATCGCCCTCGCCAACGCGCTGGGCCGCTTCCTCTGGGGCGCGGTCTCGGATCGGATCGGACGTCGCGCGGCGTTCGCGGCGATCTACCTTCTTCAAGTCCTGGTCTTCCTCTCGGTGGGACGGTTCCACTCGATGTGGGCGGTGGCCCCGCTCTTCGCCCTGGTGCTGCTCTGCTATGGAGGTGGGTTCGGCGTCATGCCGTCTCTCATCGCCGACTGGTTCGGGACCCGGAACCTGGGCGTGAACTACGGCTGGGTGCTGCTCGCCTGGAGCCTCGCCGGGGTGGTGGGCCCGGCGTTCGTGGCGGTCGTGAAGGACAGGACCGGGTCCTTCGCCGGCGCGCTTCCGGCGACGGCGGTGGTGCTGGTGGTGGCCACGCTGGTGCCGGTGCTGGTGCGGCCACCGCGCGGCTCCGTGGCCCGGACGACCTAGACCTCCGGCGGCCTAGGGCCAAGGTGTCTTGGCGGGCGATATCGCCCCGTGAGACACGGCTCGGCTTCACATCGAGCCCATGGGCCCACGAATGAACCCACAGCGATTCCACCCTCTGACCGCCGTCCTCCTCATCGCGCTCGCAGGCTGCACCGCGTCGACCGGGACCACGCCCGCTGCCACCTCGGTCGTCGTCTCGCTCGCTCCCATGGCAGCCCAGGTGCAGCCAGGCGGTTCCGTTCCGTTCACGGCCTCGGTGACGGGCACGGCCGACGGGGGCGTGGCGTGGTCGGTGCAGGAGGGCGCGGCTGGGGGTTCCGTGGACGCGAGCGGCGTGTACACGGCCCCTCCCACGGCGGGGACGTTCCACGTGGTGGCGGCCAGCCGCGTCGACCCTTCGAGGCTCCAGATCGCCTCCGTGACCGTCGGAGCCTCATCGGTCCAGATCTCCCCGGCATCCTCGACGGTGGATGCCTGCAAGACCGTCACCTTCAGCGCCAGCGTCCCGGGAGCGGCGAGCCCGGGCGTCTCCTGGTCGGTGAAGGAGGGCCAGGCCGGCGGCACGGTGACCCAGGGAGGCGTCTACACGGCGCCACCGGCAGCCGGCACGTACCACGTCGTGGCGTCGAGCTTGGCGGACCCCGCGCAGGCAGCGGAGGCGAGCGTCGTGGTGGGTCCTGACAGGGTCCTCTCGGTCGCGGTGACCCCTGGTTCGACGTCGGCCTCGCCGGGCGGCGCCGTGGCCTTCTCGGCCACCGTCACGACGTCCTGCGGGTCCTTCGCCGCGAACTAGGCCCGCCCGCCGCCGAGGACCCTCGCCGGCAGCATCACCACCGCCCGGAGCAGGGCGAAGACCCCGTCGAACGCGATTCCGAGCAGCCGGAACGGGATCGAGACCAGCCACACGATCGGCCAGAGGACCAGCGCGAGGAGCGCGAGTGGCCAGGAAACGGCGAGGAGCAGCAGGAACAGGAGGAATCGCACCATGGTTCCAGCCCTACGGTCCCGGGACCGGCGTATTTCGGCGACGGGGCCGGGGAACCGGTCAGGTCGCGAGCCACCGCTTCCTCGCCCACTCGTGGAGCTTCTCGGAGAGGGGTGATTCGATCTCCGCGAGGCGCGTCAGCCGTCGGGCCGTGTCGGTGTCGCCCAGCATGAGGGCCAGCGCGATGGCATCGAGCCGGTCCGTCTCGTCCATGGAGTGCCGGGGGTTGGAGAACCGGTCCAGCCAGGGCACGACTGCATTCTGGACGGCGTCGCTCACCGCCTCCCGTACCTCGTCCACCCCAGTTCCCGGGCGCACGGTCCACCAGTGCTCGGTCATCGACGGGCCCAGCAAGGCGCCGACGTTGCACCTGACCGTGCACATGCAGTCGTGCGTGCCGGGGCGGGGCGTCTTGCGGGCACGCAAGCTTCGGATCTTCGCGTAGGCCTGCGGGAAGAAGACTCCGAGGTCGATGGTGAACCGGACCGCCCGCGCCCTCCGATCCGAGCGGTAGCGAAGGTGAACCACCTGCACCGCTGGCGGGTGCATCCGACGGAGAGACGATTCGACTGCGCGAAAGCCGTGAGCGGACATCTCCGCGACCAACGCGTCCCAAGCCGTCTCGCGAAGCGAGGTCACCTTGAACGGCAACCGACGAACCGTCGATCCCACGACGCGCGGCCTCCCCGTGTGCGAGATCTTACCTCACGTCTCTTGCCAGCCCGAGTGGGCCAGGGGGTTCACGCGCCGCTGCCCGCCCCCCCGGAGGCGTACCGGCCAGGTACTGCCTCACCCAGGGACGAACCGGTGCTGGTCGTTCAAGTCCATGAAAAACCAGTGGTATTTCGTACTAGGACCAACGGGTCTTGGCCACCGATATCGCCCGTGCCAAATGGCCTGATGGAGATGAGGCCAGGACGCCTTCACATCGTTCCCACCGTCTTGTTCTTCGTGGCTGCGGGCTGCGCCGGCTCCCCCGCAGGTTCCGGGCCGGCCGCTGCGGGCGAGCCATCCGCGCCCTCGATCGCGTCATCGCGCGCTCCCGAGGCACCGCGGGAGGAACCGGGCGACTCCGCCTCGCTTGCGTCGCCGGTGATCGGCGGCGCCGAGCGCCAGGTCCGGGACCGCGATCACCATCGTGCCCCCCGGGACTGCTCCGGTCGAGCAGGCCCGGATCGTCACTGGCGAAACCACGAACGTGGGTCCGATCTGCTCCATGCCGAGGACGATGACGACCGTGCCGACCCCTGCGTGCGCCCCCCCGCGACGCCCGTCGTGGTCTCCCTTTCGCCCCTGGAGGCCCAGGTGGAACCGGGAGGTTCCGTCCCGTTCCTGGCCTCCGTCACCGGCAGCGCCGACGCGGGTGTCGTCTGGTCGGTCCAGGAGGGATCCTCGGGAGGATCCGTGACGGACTCCGGCGTGTACACGGCCCCGACCGCAGCGGGCACCTACCACCTGATCGCGGCCAGCCGCGCCGACCCCACGAGCATCCAGGAAGCGAAGGTGTCCGTCGTGGAGCCGCCCGTGGAGCCACCCGTCGATTCTCCCGTGGATCGACCTGCGGCCGTGGCGGTGACCCTCGGCCCGTCGTCGTTCTTCCTGGACGCCTGCGGCTCCGTCACGTTCCATGCCGCCGTCACCGGCTCGGACAATCTCGCCGTCCTCTGGTCGGTGAAGGAGGGGCAGGCCGGGGGCACGGTCAGCCAGGCGGGCGTCTACACGGCTCCGTCGACCGCCGGCACGTTCCACGTCGTGGCGGCGAGCGCCGCCGACCCTTCACGGTCCGCGGAGGCGACGGTCGTGGTGGGGCCCGAGAAGGTGCTCTCCGTCGCCGTGACGCCGGGCTCGACCTCGGTCTCCCCGACCGGCGCCCTGGCGTTCTCGGCGGTGGTGACGACCAGCTGCGGGTCGTTCGCGGCCCGCTAGGCGATCACCCCGGCAGGTAGCTCTCGCCCTGCATGAGGAAACGGTCGACGCCGCGCGCCGCCCGCCTCCCCTCCTGGATGGCCCAGACCACGAGCGACTGGCCACGCGACGCGTCGCCGGCGGCGAAGACTCCCGGGATGCTGGTGGCCTTCTCGTCGTCGGTCCAGACGTTGCCGCGCTCGTCGAGCTTCACGCCCAGCTCGGCGACGGCACCGGTGCGCTCCGGCCCGGTGAAGCCCAGCGCGAGCAGGACCATGTCGGCCTTCACCACCTGCTCGGAGCCCGGGATCTCCCTGGGCCCGAAGCGGCCGGCGGCGTCCTTCACCCACTCGACGCGAACCGTGTGCAGCTCCTTCACGCGACCCTGGGCGTCGCCCACGAACTTCTTGGTGGAGATCCCGAAGATGCGCGGGTCCTTGCCGAAGAGCGCGGCGGCCTCCTCCTGGCCGTAGTCGGTGCGGAAGATCTTCGGCCACTGGGGCCACGGGTTGTCGGCCGCGCGCCGGTCGGGCGGGCGGGGCAGGATCTCGAACTGCGTGACGCTGCGGGCTCCGTGGCGGATGGAGGTGCCCACGCAGTCGGTCCCGGTGTCGCCCCCGCCGATGACCACCACGTCGCGGCCGGCGGCGCTGATGTAGCGTCCGTCGGCGAGCCCGGAGTCGAGCAGGCTCCTGGTGTTCTTCGTGAGGAAGTCCATGGCCAGGTGGATGCCGTGGAGGCTGCGCCCCTCGATGGAGAGGTCGCGCGCCTTGGTGGCACCGATGCAGACCACCACCGCGTCGTAGTCGTTGAGGATCCGCCGGACCGGGATGTGCTTCCCCACCTCGGTTCCGGTGATGAACCGGATGCCCGAGTCGGCCATGAGGTTCACGCGCCGCTGCACGATCCCCTTGTCGAGCTTCATGTTGGGGATCCCGTACATGAGCAGGCCCCCCGACCCGGTCGGCACGCTCGAAGACGGTCACCGCGTGGCCGGCCCGGTTCAGCTGCGCGGCGCAGGCGAGGCCCGCGGGGCCGCTGCCGATGACCGCCACCTTGTGGCCGGTGCGGGTCTGCGGGCGGTCGGGCTTGACCCAGCCCTCGGCGAAGGCCTTGTCGATGATCGAGACCTCGATCGACTTGATGGTGACGGCGTCGCCGTCCATCCCCACCGTGCAGGAGCCCTCGCACGGGGCCGGGCAGACACGCCCGGTGAACTCGGCGAAGTTGTTGGTCTTCTGGAGGCGGATCAGCGCCTCCTGCCACTGCCCCTTGTAGACCAGGTCGTTCCACTCGGGGATGAGGTTGTTGATGGGGCACCCGGAGGCCATCCCGGCGATGAGCTTGCCCGTGTGGCAGAAGGGCAACCCGCAGTCCATGCAGCGGGCCCCCTGGATGCGGAGGGTCTCCTCGGGAACGGGCGGATGGAACTCGTTCCAGTCCTTGACGCGCTCCTCGGGCGATCGGTCGTGGGCCGGCTCCCGCTCGTACTCCATGAATCCCGTCGGCTTGCCCATTCGCTAGTTGCCCCCGACCCGCGCTTCGTCCCGCGCATTCTCCTCGAACGCCGCCATCTCGGCCTCCTCGGGCGAGAGCCCCTTCGCCCGCATGCGGGCCTGGGCCTCGAGCACGCGCCGGTAGTCGTTCGGCACCACCCGGGCGAAGCGCGGCGCGAGTTCCTTCCAGGCCTCGAGCACCCTCCTGCCCGCGCGTCGATCCGGTGTGCTTCACGTGCTCCTCGATCAGGCCTCGCACCATGGCGGTCTCGGCCGGGTCGGTGAGCCCCTCGGAATCGACCATCTCCCGGTTGAGGACCTTCTCGAACCCGCCGTCCTCGTCGAGCACGTAGGCGATGCCGCCCGACATGCCGGCCGCGAAGTTGCGGCCGGTCTTGCCCAGCACCACCACCCGTCCCGCGGTCATGTACTCGCAGCCGTGGTCGCCCACCCCCTCGACCACCGCGGTTAGCCCGGAGTTGCGCACGCAGAAGCGCTCGCCGGCCACACCGCGGACGAAGGCCTCGCCGGCGGTGGCCCCGTAGAAGGCCACGTTTCCGATGATGACGTTCTCCTCGGCGACCAGGGTGGACCCCTTCGGCGGGTAGACGATCACGCGCCCGCCGGAGAGCCCCTTGCCGATGTAGTCGTTGGCGTCCCCCTCGAGGATCGAGCGTCATCCCCGGGGGCACGAAGGCGCCGAAGCTCTGCCCGGCCGAGCCCTGGAAGGTCAGCCGGATGGTGTCGTCGGGGAGCCCGTCGGGACCCCAGCGACGCGTCACCTCGCTGCCGGTGATGGTCCCGACCACCCGGTTGACGTTGCGGATGGGAACGACGGCCTCGACCCTCCGGGCCTGCTCGATGGCCGGACGGCAGAGGTCGAGCAGCGTGGTCACGTCGAGGGACTGGTCGATGCCGTGGTCCTGCGCGATCTGGCAGGTGCGGCCCCACTCCTTGGGGACCTTGGGCTGGTAGAGGATGCGGGAGAAGTCGAGGTTGCGGGCCTTCCAGTGGTCCACCGCCCGGCGCATCTCCAGCCGCTCCGGGTGGCCCACCATCTCGTCGACGGTGCGGAAGCCGAGCTCGGCCATGTACTCGCGCAGCTCGGTGGCCACGAAGCGCATGAAGTTGACCACGTGCGCCGGGTCGCCGGTGAAGCGCTTGCGGAGCTCCGGGTCCTGTGTGGCCACGCCCACCGGGCAGGTGTTGAGGTGGCAGACCCGCATCATGATGCAGCCCAGGACCACCAGCGGCGCTGTGGCGAAGCCGAACTCCTCGGCGCCGAGCAGCGCGGCGACGGCGACGTCCCGGCCGGTCTTGAGCTGGCCATCGGCCTCGACGGCGACCCGCGACCGGAGGTTGTTCAGGAGCAATACTTGATGCGCCTCGGCGAGCCCCAGCTCCCAGGGTATGCCGGCGTGCTTGATGGAGGTGAGCGGCGAGGCGCCGGTTCCCCCGTCGTAGCCGGAGATGAGGATCACGTCGGCGTGGGCCTTGGCGACGCCGGCGGCGATGGTGCCCACCCCCACCTCGGCCACCAGCTTCACCGACACCCGCGCTCGGCGGTTGGCGTTCTTGAGGTCGTGGATGAGCTGGGCCAGGTCCTCGATGGAGTAGATGTCGTGGTGCGGCGGCGGGGAGATGAGGCCCACCCCCGGTGTGGAGTGGCGCACCTTGGCGATCCACGGGTAGACCTTGTGGCCGGGGAGCTGGCCGCCCTCGCCGGGCTTGGCACCCTGGGCGATCTTGATCTGCAGCTCCTTGGCCTGCACGAGGTACTCGCTGGTGACGCCGAATCGGGCCGAGGCCACCTGCTTGATGGCGCTGTTCTTCGAGTCGCCGTTGGGCAGCGGCTGGAAGCGGGCCGGGTCCTCCCCGCCCTCGCCGGTGTTGGACTTCCCGCCGATGCGGTTCATGGCCACGGCGAGGGCCTCGTGGGCCTCCTTCGAGATGGACCCGTAGCTCATGGCGCCGGTCTTGAACCGCCGCAGGATCGCCTCCACCGACTCGACCTCGGCGAGCGGAACCGGCCGGGCCCCGGGCTTGAGATCCATGAGGCCGCGGAGCGTGCAGAGGTTCCTCGACTGGTTGTTCACCAGCGAGGCGTACTCCTTGTACGCCTCGTAGCTGCCGGTGCGGCAGGCGTGCTGGAGCCGGTGGACGGTCTCCGGGTTGAAGAGGTGGTACTCGCCGTCGGCGCGGTACTGGTACTGACCCCCGGTCGAGAGCGTGGTGTGGCGGATGGCGCGCGGCGGGTAGGCGCGGTAGTGCCGCTCCTGGACCTCCCTGGCCACCACGTCGATGCCCACGCCGCCGATGCGGCTCGACGTCCAGGTGAAGTACTCGTCGATGAAGTCCTGGTTCAGCCCCACCGCCTCGAAGACCTGGGCGCCGTGGTAGCTCTGGATGGTGGAGATGCCCATCTTGGAGAGCACCTTCACGATCCCCTTGTTGACGGCCTTGATGTACCTCTTCTCGGCCTTCCCGGCCGGTCCGGGGACGAGCCCCTGGCCCACCTGGTCGTGGATGGTCTCGAAGGCCAGGTAGGGGTTCACGGCGCTCGCTCCGTAGCCGATGAGCAGCGCGAAGTGGTGCACCTCGCGGGGCTCGCCCGGACTCGACCACGATGCCCACGCGCGTCCGGGTGCCCTCGCGGAGCAGGTGGTGATGAACGGCCGAGACCGCCAGCAGCGCCGGGATGGGCGCGTCCCACTCGTCGTGGCCGCGGTCGGAGATGACGAGCAGGTTGTGCCCCTCGGCGATGGCCTCGGACGCCTGCACCTGCATGTTCTCGATGGCCTTGCGAAGCCCGGCGCCACCGTCGGCCACCGGGAAGAGGGCCGGGAGCGTGATGGCGCGGAAGCTCCGGCTGTCCGGGCCCCCGTCGAGCGCGCGGATGCGTTCCAGCTCCTCGTTGGTGAGGACCGGGGTCGGGACCTCGAGCTGGTGGCAGGAGTCGGGCTCGGGCTCGAGGAGGTTCCTCTCCGGACCGACCGCGGTCTCGATCCCCATGATGATCTCCTCGCGGATCGCGTCCACGGGAGGGTTCGTGACCTGCGCGAAGAGCTGCTTGAAGTACCCGTAGAGGAGCTGGGGCTTCTCGGAGAGCACGGCCAGCGGAGTGTCGGTGCCCATGGAGCCGATCGGCTCGCCACCGGTCGTGGCCATGGGGTTGATGATGGTCTTGAGGTCCTCCGCGGTGTAGCCGAAGGTCTCCTGGCGCCGCAGCACCGTCTCGTGATCGGGCTCGTGGACCGAGGGAGGCGAGGGCAGGTCCTCGAGCTTCACGAGGTGCTGCTTCAGCCACTCCGCGTATGGCTCGGCCGACGCGATCCTCTGCTTCAGCTCGTCGTCGGGGACGATGCGCTTCTCGCGGGTGTCGACGAGGAACATGCGGCCCGGCTGCAGCCGCCCCTTCTGCTTCACGTTCTCCACCGGGATGTCGAGGACGCCCACCTCGGACGCCATGACCACCAGGCCGTCGTGGGTGACGTAGTACCGGGCTGGGCGCAGGCCGTTGCGGTCGAGCGTGGCGCCCACCAGTTCCCCGTCGGTGAAGGCGATCGACGCCGGCCCGTCCCAGGGCTCCATCAGGCAGGAGTGGAACTCGTAGAAGGCCTTCTTCTCCGGGCTCATCGACTCGTGCTTGGCCCAGGGCTCCGGCACCATCATCATCATGGCGTGCGGCAGCGACCGCCCCGAGAGGTGCAGGAGCTCGAGCACGTTGTCGAACATGGCCGAGTCGGAGCCGTCGGTGTCGACGACGGTGAGGACCTTCTTGAGGTCGTCGCCGAAGAGCCTGGACGCCATCTGGCTCTGGCGCGCGTGCATCCAGTTGATGTTGCCGCGCAGCGTGTTGATCTCGCCGTTGTGGGAGATGAACCGGTACGGGTGGGCGCGGGACCAGCTGGGGAAGGTGTTGGTGGAGAACCGGGAGTGGACCATGGCGATGGCCGACGCCATCTCCGGGTCGGACAGGTCCGGATAGAACTCGCGGAGCTGGCCGGCGTTGAGCATGCCCTTGTAGACGACGGTGCGGGCGGAGAGGCTCGCCACGTAGTACTCGCGCCGGCCCGGGATGTTGGAGCGCAGGATCGACTTCCGGGTGAGCCGCCGGATCACGTAGAGCTTCCGCTCGAAGGCCATCCCGTCGTCGGAGACGGCACCCGCTCCGACGAACACCTGGCGGATCACCGGCTGGCTGGCCTTGGCCATGTCTCCCAGCGTGGCGGCGTCGAACGGGACGTCGCGCCAGCCCAGCACCAGCTGTCCCTCGGACCGGATGACCTCCTCGAGCTTCCTCTCGCAGGCGGTCCGGCTCGGCAGGTCGGAGGGCAGGAAGACCATGCCGACGGCGTAGCGCCCGGGGCGAGGGAGCTCGATGCCGAGCTTCGCGGCCTCCTTGCGCAGGAAGACGTCCGGATTCTGGAGGAGGATCCCGGCCCCGTCGCCGGTGTTCTTCTCCGCGCCGGCTGCGCCGCGGTGCTCGAGGTTGACGAGCACCTGGAGGGCCTGCTGTACGATGGCGTGGGACTTCCGCCCCGCGATGTCCACCACGAACCCGAAGCCACAGGCGTCGTGCTCGCTGGCTGGGTCGTAGAGTCCCTGCTTCTCGGGCAGCCCCTTCATCGTCATCTTTGAATCCTTAACGTTGCGGAGGCGCGGTCCCCCGCTGGAAATCGCGGAGTCTGACCGATCCCGACGCAGTGGGTCAAGGGCGGAGCGGCCCGGATCGGGTCATCCGGACGGGGGAGAAATCGTTTGCCCGCTGGCGACGCGTGGCGCCTGCCCAAACCTGGCGGCACACATGTCGGTGGGAGGTGCTCCAGGCGCCGACATGTGCTGGCCTGTGAGACGATGAAGGCAAAAAACCCTGCCTCTTCATGGTCTTACGGGGTAACGCGGGACGCCATACCTTGTCCTCGGGGGATTCGTCACTCGGGGAGGGGACCCGGCGACGAAGACACGCTTCGTCGACCGGAGGCTTCACCGAATGACCCGCCTAACGACTGTATCCCTCGCAGTGGCTTCCCTCCTTTTCGCCGCTTGCGGTGGCTCGTCCCCCGACAACTCCAGCGATACCGCTCCCGCCGGCCAGACGGTCGCGGTGACGACGGCCCCGACCGAAACGGACATCGAGCCCGGCGCCTCGGTGAAGTTCGGCGCCCAGGTGACCGGAACGGCCGATGGGTCGGTGGCCTGGTCGGTCGCCGAGGCCGATGGCGGGACGATCGATGCGAACGGGCTCTACACGGCGCCCGCGACCGAGGGCACCTTTCACGTCAGGGCGGTGAGCGCTTCCTCCTCGAAGAGCAACGGAACGAGCGTGGTCCGGGTGAAGAAGGGCGCGGCGGCGCAGGTGGTGGTTGCGGTCGATCCCGCGACCGTCACCGTGCCGGCGGGCGGCACCTGGTCCTTCGCGGCGGTCGTGACCGGCACCACCACGCGGACCGTCACGTGGACGGTGCAGGAAGGGTCGAGCTGCGGGTCGATCACCCCGGCGGGCGCGTACACGGCGCCCAGTGCCGGCGCGACCTGCCGGGTGGTCGCGACCAGCGTTGCCGACGCGACGAAGAGCGGGACGGCGACGGTGACCGTGACGGCCCCTCCTCCTCCTGCCGTCGCGATCTCCATCAGCCCGACCACGGCGACGGTCGACGCGTGCAAGGGGCAGGTGTTCACGGCGACGGTGGCGAATGCGGCCAACGGCGCGGTGACCTGGTCGGTCGTCGAGGCCGGTGGCGGAACCGTGACCAGCGGGGCCTACCTCGCGCCGACGGCTGCGGGGACCTACCACGTCATGGCTGCGAGCCAGGCGGATCCGAGCAAGACCGTCCTGGCGACCGTGACGGTGGGTCCGGAGAAGGTCCTCTCCGTGGCGGTGGTGCCGGGCAGCGGGACTGTGACCGCCAGCGGGCAACTGGCGTTCGCGGCGAACGTCACGACGACCTGCGGGACGTTCGCGGCGCAGTAGGCGGAGACGTCAGGGCGTGGGGAGTGGCGGGGTCCTCCCCACGTCCGCCCCGGTCCGGATGAGGTGTCGCCGGAGGTTCATGATCGGCTGCTCGAAGTAGCGGAAGCTGAGGCTCGCCACGAGGACGGTCGCAGGGAACGCCAGGGCGAATACCGCGAGGCGCGACTCCCCCGGGACGATTCGCCGGGCCACGTTCACGTTGAGCATGTGCAGGAGGTAGATGCCGTAGCTGATCGTCCCCACGTGGCGGACCAGTCGGTTGTCGAGGACCGGCGCGAGGACGCTCCGCGGCCTCACGACGCAGACCATGATCAGGAGGAGCGCCGCCGCCCGGGGCACGAGGCCCGGTGTCGCGGGGACCACGACCTGCAGCAGGAGCAGGACGACGGCGAGCGGCGCGCTCCACCAACGGTCCACGACGCGCAGCGCGACCCGGAAGCCCCCCGGCCGATGGAGCAGGTACGCGGCGAGGAATCCGAGGCCGAGGGTGGGATCGACCCGGGCGAGGATGCGCACGGCGAGCCTCGATCCGTCCAGGCGCCCGGCCGCAACCGCGGAGTGGACCCCCCAGGAGACGCCCAGCATCGCCGCCATGAGCGCGACGGGCAGCCACCAGCGACGGGCGAATCGGACCACGGACGGCCACGCCAGGTAGAACTGCTCCTGCGCCGACAGCGACCACGCGAAGTAGAAGATCACGCGCCCGCCGTCGAAGTCCACGAACCAGTTGGCGGTGAAGGTCAGGTAGGCGGGCAGGTTCTCGAAGAACCCGGCCCGGGCTTCCGGATCCCCTTCCGCGAACCAGACCAGGACGACGTAGAGCCCGAGCACGGCGAAGTAGAGAGGGAAGATCCTCAGGATTCGACGGACGTAGAAGTTGCGAAGGGAGATGGTCCCGGTCCTGTCGCGCTCGCGCAGGAGCAGCGTGGTGATCAGGAAGCCGCTGATCGTGAAGAAGAGCTTGACGCCAAGGCCCCAGCCGAACTTGTAGGCCCCCGTGCCCGAGTGGTTCCAGACGACCATGGCGATGGCCAGCGCCCGGAGACCATCGAGCTCGCCGAAGTACCGGCGCGCCAGGTAGGTCGCGTGGGCATCGCCTCCACTCCCGGTCACCCGGGCATTGTCCCCCATTTCTCCCGGGCAGGCACGGACCGGCGCCGACGGGACCGGACATCCGGTCGCGGGTCGGGTAGAACTGGACCAGGCGGAACACGACGTGATCGAAGACAAGCGCCCGGGCGCCCGCTCCATCGCGTACCTCGCCGCCCGGCTGCCGGCGCTCAGCGAGACCTTCGTCTACCGGGAGATCCGCGAGCTGCGGAGACGCGGGTGGAGGGTCAGCACCGCCAGCCTGAACCCTCCGGCCCCGGACCCGGGCGGTGGTGCGCCAGACCCGCTCCACGATCTGCGCGAGGCGCTGATCGTCCTCTACGGACGGCGCACGGTGGCCACGCTGGGTGCGGCGCTCCTCGAGGTGGCCCGCCGTCCAGTCCGCTCGATGGCGACCCTCCTCACCGCGCTGGGCGATGCGCTCCATCCCGGGGAGCCGCTGTCCCTCTCCGGCCGGATCAAGCTCGTCGCCCAGGCGGTCGTCGCACTGGGCCTCGCCCGGGCGCTCCGGGCCCGAGGTGTCCGGCACGTCCACTGCCACTTCGCGCATGCGCCGGCCACGGTCGGCATGTACGCCGCCATGCAACTGGGGATCCCGTTCAGCTTCACGGGACACGCCAACGACCTCTTCCAGCGGCGGGCCCTGCTGGGTCGGAAGCTGGAGCGGGCGCGCTTCGTCGCCTGCATCTCGCGGTGGCACCGCGCCTTCTATTCGGAGATCGACGGCCGGGACCCGGACAGGTACGTGGTCGTCCGCTGTGGCGTCGACGTGACCGAATGGCTGCCGCGCGACCCCGGCCGCGCCGTCGGCCAGACGTTCCGGGTCCTGACCGTCTGCCGGCTGGTGGAGAAGAAGGGGACGGACACCCTGATCGAGGCCCTGCACGAGCTCGGCGAGCGGGTTCACGCATCGTGGGAGCTGACCGTGGCCGGCGACGGACCGGATCGCGACCGGCTCCGGGCCCTGGCGAGGCGGCTGGGCTGCGAAGGTTCGATTCGCTGGCTGGGATCGGTCGACAATTCGCGGGTCCGGGAGCTCCTGGCCCAGGCCGACGTGCTGGCGCTCCCGTGCCGCACCGACTCGTCCGGGGATCGCGACGGCATCCCGGTCGTGCTGATGGAGGCCATGGCCTGCGGCGTGCCGGTGGTCGCCGGTGACCTGCCTGCCATCCGCGAACTCGTCGACGGACGGGAGGCCGGCCTGCTCGTGCCCGGCGCAAAGCCCACCATCCTGGCCGACGCACTCGCCCGCCTCCGCTCGGACCCTTCCTTGCGCCGGTCCCTGTCCGTCGGCGGGCGGACCGTCGTCGAGGACGAGTTCTCCCTGGCGGAGAACGTTTCGCGACTGGAGGCCGGGTTCGGGGGATGATGCGGGATGCGGTACACCTCGGCTTGGGGCCTGGCCCCACTGGAGCGTGAATGTTCCTCGAGCCGACAGCGGTCGACGACGCGAGCCCCGTGCTCTTCGATCCGGCAACGGCGCGCTGGTGGAGCCGCGGCGATCTCGTCGAGACCGTGGAGCGCCTGGGGCCGCGGATCCGCGCAGCGCGCGGCGGCCTCACGTTCCTTCTCTGCCGGAACGCCGCTCCATCGGTGGCGGCCTACCTCGCCGCCGTCGAGACCGGATGCGCGGTGCTCCTCCTCGACGCGCGGATGCCGCCCGCGGCACTCCGCCTCCTCCTCGAGCGATACCAACCCGAGCTGGTCGCGGGACCGGGCGACCTCGGGCCCGTCGACGGCCATCGTGCCGACGGCCCCCACGACGCCGTCTCCCTGTGGTGGCGTGAGGGCGAGCCTGGCCCGCCAGCGCATCCGGACCTCGCCGTCCTCCTCGGGACCTCGGGCAGCACGGGCTCCCCCAAGCTCGTCCGGCTTTCCCGCAGGAACCTGGAGGCGAACGCGGACTCCATCGTGGGGTGCCTCGGGATCGACCGCCGGGAGCGCGCCATGGGGAGCCTGCCGCTCTCCTACTCGTACGGGCTTTCCGTGCTGAACAGCCATCTCCGCGCCGGCGCGAGCGTGGTCCTCACCGAGGAGACCGTGATCTCGCCGCGATTCTGGGGGCTGGTCCGGGACCAGGCCTGCACGTCGATGCCAGGGGTTCCCTACACCTACGACCTGCTCTCGCGGATCGGGTTCGAGCGGATCCCCGTGCCGAGCCTTCGCACCCTCACGCAGGCCGGGGGGCGCCTGGCGCCCGAACGCGTCACCCATTTCCACGCCGAGATGGAACGCCGGGGCGGGCGCTTCTTCGTCATGTACGGCCAGACCGAGGCGACGGCTCGCATCACCTGCCTTCCTCCGGATCGCCTGGCGGAGAAGCGAGGATCCGTCGGCACCGCGATCCCCGGTGGGCGGCTGCGCGTGGAGATCGGGCCCGGGGAAGCCACCTCGCCCCGACGCGACGGCGAGGTGGTCTACGAGGGGCCCAACGTGATGATGGGCTACGCGGAGTCGCGCGTGGACCTTGCCCGGGGCGACGATCTCGGCGGGGTGCTGCGAACCGGCGACCTGGGCTACCTCGACGCGGAGGGCTTCCTGTACCTGACGGGCCGGACCAGGCGCATCGGAAAGGTCCTGGGGGTGCGGGTGAACCTCGACGACGTCGAGGCGCTCGTCCGCCGCCGCGGGCCTGCTGCGGTCGTCGCCGGCGACGATGGCCTCGAGATCTTCTGCGAGTTCGGGGACGAGGCCACCTTCTCCGAGCTGGCCGGCCAGCTCGCCCGCGACCTGCGAGCCACGCCGGAGTCCTTCCGATTCCGCCGCGTGCCAGGGCTTCCCTACACAGCCAGCGGCAAGATCGACTACCCGCGCCTCACCCCGTAGGCCCTCGATGCTTCGAACTGCGGAGGAGCGGCGGCTCGCCCGAATCTGGACGGAGGTGCTGGGCCAGGACCCGGGAGGGGCCGACGCCGACTTCTTCTCCCTGGGCGGTTCCTCGGTCTCGGCCGGCCAGATGCTCGCACGCGTCCAGACGGAGACCGGTGTCGAGTTGACGTTCCGTGACGTGTTCGACGCGCCCCGGCTCGGGGACCTCGCCGCCACGATCGAGAGCCGTCTCGGGTCCGTCGGGCCTGTGGCTGCCGCAGCATCCGGGGCTCGCGCCGAACGCGCACCGCCGGCCAGCGAGTACCCTCTCACCGATGCCCAGCGGCGGCTGTGGTTCCTGGAGCAGCTCCACCCGGGCCGGCCCACCTACCGGACGATCACCGGCCTGCGGCTCCGGGGTCCCGTGCAGGCCGAGGCCCTCGCGCAGGCCCTCGCCAGGCTGGTGGCGCGCCACGGTGCGCTTCGCACGACGTTCCACGACCGTGACGGCGTCCCCTGGCAGCGGGTGGAGCCTCCGGGACCCGTGCCGCTTCCGCTCATCGACCTGGGGGCCGTCGCGCCCGGATCGCACATCGAGGAGGTCCGACGCCTGGCCCGGGAGGATGCTCGCCGGCCCCTCGACCTCCGTTCCGGCCCATTGCTTCGCGCGAGCCTGATCCGCCTGACCGGGGACGACCACGTCCTCCTCCTCATGATCCACCACCTCGTGTTCGACGCCGGCTCGCGTGTCATCGCGCTGCGCGAGCTCGCCGAGCTCTACCGGGCCTCGGCGACGCTCACCGCTCCCGACCTGGCCCCACAGGCCACCGACTTCGCCGACCACGCGATGTGGGAACGTTCGGCGCAGGCTTCCGGCCGGCGGGAGCGGAGCCGCGCCTACTGGCTGGAGCACCTCGGCGACGAGCCGCCCGTGCTGGAGATCCCGCCAGATCGGCCCCGTCCGATCGCGCCGGACTTCGAGGGCGCCCGTGTGGCCGTGGACCTCCCGCGGGGGACCTACCCGCGCCTGCAGGATGCCGCCGCGCGCGAGAGCACCACCGTGGCCTCGATCCTCCTCGCGGCGTTCGCGGTGCTCCTCCACCGCTACACGGAGAGCGAATCGATGGTGGTGGGCCTGCTCGTGGCGGGGCGTGGCCGAAGCGAGACCCGGTCGCTCGTCGGCCTCCTCGTCAACCAGCTGGCGCTCCGGCTGGACGTGGTCCCCGGGGACACCTTCCGGACGGTGCTCTCGCGAACCGGCCGGTCGATGCGCCACGGCCTGGACCACCAGGACGAGCCGCTCGACGATCTCCTCCGGGCCGTCCGGGCGAGACGGCCGATGGGCAACTCGCCGCTGTTCCACGTGGCCTTCAACTTCAAGCCGCACAGGGACGGTACCCTCGCCTTCGGGGGCGGACTCACCGGGAGCGAGATGCCCCTCGACACCGGCGTCGCTCCGTTCGACGTCACGCTGGAGGCGGACGTCGCCGGAGACGAACTCACCTGCTACCTCGACTACGCCCGGGAGCTCTTCGACCCCGGCCGCATGGGGCGGATGGGACGCCACTTCCGGAACCTCCTGGAGGGCCTGCTCCTCGACCCGGACCAGCTCGTGAACGAGGTTCCCATCCTGGAGCAGGAGGAGCGGGCGGAGCTCCTCGCCTGGGGCGCCAACCGGCGCGACTACACCATCGACCTCCCCGTCCACCAGCTCCTCGAAGCGCAGGTGGACGCGCACCCCGACGCGACGGCCATCGTGAGCGAGGGCGGCTCCCTCGGCTACGGCGAGCTCAACCGGCGCGCCAACCGGCTGGCGCACCACCTCCGCTCCCTGGGCGTGGGGCCCGAGATCATCGTCGGGCTCGTGGCGGAGCGCTCGGCCGAGGCCATCGTGGCGATCTTCGCCATCCTCAAGGCCGGCGGGGCGTACCTCCCGCTCGACCCCGACCTTCCCACGGAGCGGGCCGTCGACGTTCTCGAGGACGCCCGGGTCCGGATCGTGGTGGCGACGCGCCCCGCGAGATGGCTCGACGCCGCGGCTGGCGTCGAGGTGGTGCGAACCGACGAGGCCGGGCGCTCCAGGCTCGTCGCCCGGCAGAGCGACGCGAACCCCGAACCCCTGTCCGGCCCGGACGACCTCGCCTACGTGATCTACACCTCGGGCTCCACGGGGCGCCCCAAGGGCGTTCTCGTCCCGCACCGCTGTGCGGTCAACATGTGGCTCGGATTCCGCGACGCGGTCTACCGCCTCGCCCCGGACCGCCCCCTGCGCGTGAGCCTCGACGCATCCCTCTCCTTCGACGCCTCGGTGGAGCAGATCCTGAACCTCCTCGGCGGACACGTCCTCCACATCGCCCCGGATGAGGTCCGGCTCGACGCCGCAGCCATGGTGGCTTACGCGCGCCGGCATGCACTGGACGTCATCGACGTGGTCCCGTCCCAGATGCGGCTGCTCCTCGATGCCGGCCTCGTCGACCCGGGACACCGGAGACCCACCTTCCTGCTCGTCGGGGGCGAGGCCGTGGACGAGGCCACCTGGCGCAGGCTCGCGGAGTCGCAGGGGGGCGAGGCATTCAACCTCTACGGCCCCACCGAGTGCACGGTGAACGCCACGGTCACCCGCATCACCGGCAGTGGGGATCGGCCGCACATCGGCGGCCCCCTGGGCAACGTCCGGGCCTACGTGCTCGACCGTGCGGGTGAGCTCGTCCCGGCCGGCGTGCCCGGCGAGATCCACCTGGGCGGCGACGGAGTGGCGCGGGGCTACCTGAATCGCCCCGAGCTGACCGCCGAGCGCTTCGCCCCCGATCCCCACTCCGGCCAGCCCGGATCGCGCCTCTATCGCACAGGCGACCGGGCGCGCTGGGTCGACGGGCGGCTCGAGTACCTGGGGCGCGGCGATCACCAGGTGAAGCTCCGCGGGTTCCGGATCGAGCTCGGCGAGGTCGAGGCGGCCCTCGTGCGCCACCCCGGCGTCGGCGAGGCGGTGGTGGCGCTGAGGGAGGACCGACCGGGCGATCCCCGGCTCGTCGGCTATTTCACGAGCCCTGGCGCCGCTCCGGACGGCGGAGCGCTGCGCGAGCACCTGCGACGCACGCTGCCCGACTTCATGGTGCCCTCCACGTTCGTCCGCCTGGACCGCCTGCCCCTGACGGCGATCGGGAAGGTCGACCGCCGTGCCCTCCCCGCCCCTCAGGAGGGGACCGCCGCCAGCGGGGCCAGCCCACCACGGGGGCGCCCCGCCCCCACGGCGATCGGCAAGCGTCTCTACGAGATCTGGGGCGACCTCCTCTCCCGTCGCGACATCGGGCCGGACGACGACTTCTTCGACATCGGGGGCCATTCGCTCCTCGCGGTCCAGCTCATGGCCCAGGTCGAGAAGGCCTTCGGGACCCGATTGCCCCCGTCCGTGCTCATCGGCGCCCCTACCCTTTCGCGGCTCACCTCCGTCCTCGAGGAGCGAAGCCCGGCCCCACCCTCCCGTTTCGTTCCCTTGAACGAGGCGGGGACGAAGTCACCGATCTTCCTGGTCACCCCGTTCCAGGGGGACGCCCTCATGTTCCGCGACCTGGGGCGAGCGATCGGCCAGGATCGGCCCGCCTACTCCCTCCAGCCCCCGGACGTCGCAGGCGAGCGATTCGGCGCGACCATCGAGTCCGCGGCTGCGGAGATGGTCCGCTGGATCGAGGGCGTCCAGCCGCTGGGCCCGTACCACCTGGCGGGCTACTGCATCGGCGGCCAGATCGCCTTCGAGGTGGCATCCAGGCTCCAGGCCCGCGGCGCGGAGGTCGGGTTCCTGGGTCTCCTGGACAGCGTCTGCCACGGAGCCCCGGCCGGGACCTGGCGGGTCACCGGGGGGATCCGCCGGAGGACCTGGAATGCATTCCTTCGCGCGACCCTCGATCTCTGCCGGCGCACGGGCCTGCCGCAGCCCGCGTATCTCCGGCGGGACGAGGAGCTGGAGGTCCTGGTCGCAAGGCTCCACAGGCCGCGACCCGTCGCGGGTTCGGTCGTCCTCTTCAGGAGCAATTCGCGCCCTGCAAACCACTGGCAACTCGACGACCTGGGGTGGGCCGGGCTCGCCACGGGTGGGGTTCGTGTCGTCCAGGTGCCAGGAAGCCACCTCGAGATGCTCCATCAACCCCAGGTGAAGGCGCTGGGCGAGCGGATCGCAGTGGAGATCGGGGACGCGTCCCCGGCCGGGCCGGGGAATCACCCGGGGAGCGGGAGCGCGAGCGCCTCCTGAACTTCCACCGCGCCGGCGCTCCTCCCCCTGAAGGCCAGGGCCAGCGCGTGCTCCGGACCGGCTGACGCCCGGACGAACGCCCAGCTTCCCGGGTCGTCGTCGAGTTCCCCGCTGCACGAGAGCCGGATGCAGGGCTCGTCGAGGTGGAACGAGAGACCCTGGAGGTGGTCGTCGAGCCCCGTCCCCCGGGCCTTCACGTACGCCTCCTTGAGAGTCCAGTAGGCGAGGAGCCGGTGCTCTCGTTCACCGGGACCGGCGGAACGCAGCGCGGCCACCTCGAACGGCGAGAGGTAGCGGCCCTGGATCTCCTCCAGCGCTCCGGAGCGACCGACGTGCTCCACGTCCACGCCGACGGGGCCCCCGCCCGTCACCGCAACCGCGACGCGCCCGGCCGCGTGCGAAAGGCTGAAGGATAGATTTCGGTGCGCGACCGGACCCTCGACGAAGGGTTTGCCGCGCGCCGAGGCTCGAAACGTCCAGCGCCGGGGGTCCACGGGGGCGTGGCGGGACAGGGCCGCCCGGAGCAGGGCGTGGGCGACGAGCCAGGCCACCCGATCGGCCTCGACCCGGAACCGGCCCAGCCTCCCCCTCTCCGCCTCGTCCAGCAGGGCGAGGCAGGCGCTCGCCCGCTCGGAGGAGGCGAAGCACCTGGGATCCGCGTGCCAGACCTCGACCCGGCCGTTCACGGCACCGCTCCGGCGCCTGGCGCCTCGAGGACGTAGTGAATCACGTCCGGGCGCAACAGGATCCGGTGAGCCCCCACGACGCTCCCGGCGACGTAGCCGTTGGCGTCGAGCTCGAGGACCCTGAATCGCTCCGCTCCGGGGCGGAGCAGCCGGACGGTTCCCTCCAGGCGCCGGAACTGCCACGGGTCCTTGCCGAGCGATGCGATGCGGCGGCGCCCGCCCTCGGCGGGCTCGGTTCGATAGCCGGTCGGCTGCTCTTCCGACATCACCTGGAGGAGGATCCGGCTCGACCCGGAGAGTGGCCGCCCGTCCAGGGACACGGCGACGACGTGTCCGATGGTCATCCCGGAGTCGATCTCGAGGTCCATCGTCCGGATCGTGCCGGCCACCGAGAGGTCGCCGCTCGCCCCCTGTGCCGACGCCGCGTCGATCACGAGGATGCCCCGCTCCAGGTCGAGCCGGAGGTCCCCGGAGGTGCTCGCGACCACGCGCGCGCCGCGGCCCAGGTTCCCGCTCGCCGGGGTGCCGTCCAGTTCCCCCGGGCCGTCGGTGAAGCGTGCGTCCACCCGGCCTGCCAGGTAGACGAGCGGCTCGGCGGACAGCCAGGGCGCGCCCTCGAGCCGCAGGAGGTCGGCGCGTTCCAGGGCCCCGCGTACGACGACGTCCCCCGGCGCGACGAGTCCCTCGCGGAAGATCATCGCCGCGGCGGGGAACTGCCCCATCATTCCAGGCGAGAGAAGCGTCCAGGGCTGCGCGAACGGGCGAGGCTGGACCGACCACCGGTCGGAATCGAGCGCGAAGTGGACGATGGCATCGGTACCCTGTTGCGCCCCGTAGGATGCGAGGAAGAGAGGCGCCTCGGACCGGTGCCGATTGGGCCGGGTCCACGACACCTCCGACAAGGCCGACGCCTTCCCGTCGAATCCGGGGTCGGCGGACGGGCTCGCGACGGCGAGCGGAACACCGTCCTCCCCCTCGAGGCGTAGCGCGCTCCGGTCGCGGTAGGTGTGCCCCTCCTGCAGCTGGTAGGAGACGCGGTCCCCGACCCGGGCGCAGTCGAAGTAGACGTGGCGGTCGAGGAAGTCGCCCTCGAGGTAGCTCATCTTCTCGAGCGGCTCGAGGATCTCCGGCCTGGCCGTGGTCCAGTTCGACGCCGTGATCGCCGCCCGGAACCCGGTCCCACGCAGGAAGTCCCGGCTGCGTGCGTAGAAGGCCGACTGCTCCTCGACCAGGAACCGGACCGTCTCCTGGTCTCGCAGGCTCCGGTTCCGGGCGAGGATCCCGGGCGAACGGATCGCTGCGCGCCCGTCGGCCGGGGCGTCGCGCGGCAGGGCGACGCCCTTCCACCACGCGGGGAGGTGGCGCACTCCGCGGCGCCAGGCACCCGGGATCGAGGCGACGCCACCGACGATGGCCGGCGTGACGCCGGTCCTCGCCCCGCTCCAGTCGTCCAGCGCCTGGTCGACGGAGCCGTGGCGCCGCGCCAGCCACCCGCCGAACCGGACTTCGAGAATTCGGCGCTGGGCCTCCGGCATCCGGTCGGGATCGAACGTGGGAAACAGGAAGGAGTCCTCGTTCTGGATCTCGACACCCGCGACGGCCGGCTCGTCGACGAGCCGGACCCCGGTGGACGGGCTCGGTGTGGTGAGCAGCGCGGTCCACCAGGCCCGGTACTGCATCTCGAACGCCGGGTTGAACATCAGCGCCGCGAACGGATGGGTCCGACCGTCGTAGCCGTCCAGCCAGGCCGTGCCGGGCTCCGGCGTGAGCCAGAGCGGGTAGTAGAGGGAGAGCCAGGAATAGATCCCCTCGGCCTTCATGATCTCGACGATCTCGATGACCTGGAGTACGCGCTCGGGCACGAGCCGCCCCGCCTCGTCGAAGATCGGCCCGTGGATCCGGACCAGGTTCACGCCGCGCTTCGCCGCCATCCGCGCGGCGTTCCGCAGCGGCTCGCCACCGATCCGGGCGGGCTGGACGTTCACGCCCCAGAACCGGATCGGCTCTCCTGTGCGCTCCCGTACGAAGCGACCTGCCTCCTCCACGACGAAGCCGCCGTCCCCCGCCCGCCGTTCGTTCAGCCGGCGCAGGTCGAGTACCGCTCTTGCGGCGAAGGGGTCGCGGGCGGGCGCGAAGTCCACCCAGGACAACCCGGACGGGTCCGCCGCGCCCGTCCCGCGCGCGATCGCAGGCGAGGCGAGCAGGTGCGCCCCGACGACGAGGCAGGCGAGGCGGGACGGAGGCGAGAGGCTCTGTCTCATGGCGGAGGGCGGATCGGGTCCCGAGGATACCAGCGCTCCTCCTCTCCACGCGCCGCCGGCGGCGTGGTGACCCGCGACCTGGGGACAGGCGCCGCACGCGCAGTCGTCGGCTATATTCCGAACCCGATGAACCGGAGCCGATACTGCCTCATCACGCCGTGCCGGGACGAGGCGCGCCATGCGCGCCGCACCCTCGACTCCGTCCTGGCCCAGACGGTGCGCCCCGAGACCTGGGTCATCGTCGACGACGGGTCCCGGGACGAAACCCCGACGATCCTCGCCGAGTATGCTGCCCGCCACCCCTTCATCCGGGTGGTCCGGCGAGCGGATCGAGGCGGCCGGAAGGTGGGTGGCGGGGTCATCGACGCCTTTTACGCAGGGTACGATACGATCGATCCGGCGCGGTATGAGTACCTCTGCAAGCTGGACCTCGATCTCGACCTGCCGCCGCGGTACTTCGAGCTGCTCATGGCACGGATGGAGGCGACTCCTCGACTCGGCACCTGCAGCGGCAAGCCCTACTTCTTCCGGCCCGGCGCGCCCGACGGGCCCGTCCCCTTCCCCCTGACGGACAGGTCGCAGCTGGTCTCGGAGATGATCGGCGACGACGTGTCGGTGGGAGCCACGAAGTTCTACAGGATGGCTTGCTTCCGCCAGATCGGGGGATTCGTCCGGCAGGTGATGTGGGACGGGATCGACACCCACCGATGCCGGCAGCTGGGATGGATTGCGGCGTCATGGGACGACCCGGAGCTCAGGTTCATCCACCTGCGCCCCATGGGGACGAGCCACAAGAACTGGTGGACGGGGCGCGTCCGGTGGGGATACGGGCAGTACTTCATGGGAACGACGCCCGTGTACATGCTGGCCGCGGCAGCCTACCGGATGACGCGGCCGCCCCTGCTTCTCGGCGGAATCGCCATGCTGAAGGGCTACTTCGGCAGCATGCTGGTGCGCGCCGAGCGCTACGGTGACGACGAGTTCCGGCGGTTCCTCCGGCGCTACCAGTGGGCGTGCCTCCTCAAGGGAAAGGCCCGGGCCTCCGCCGAGACGGATGACCGGCAGGCCGGCCTCTGGAATCCCGAACGGTGACGGGCGCGTCCCAGGCGTCGGGATCCAGATCCCTCCGCGGCTCCGGGATCAGGGGCACGATCTGGACGCTCGGCGGCCACGGCGCCTCCCAGCTGGTCCGGTTCGCGAGCAACGTCCTCCTGTCGCGGCTGCTCTTCCCGGCGGTCTTCGGCCAGGTCGCGCTCGTCTACACGTTCCTCACCGCACTCCAGCTGTTCTCCGACGTCGGGACGACGCCGGCCATCGTGCAGGACCCACGGGGCGACGACCCGCGCTTCCTGCGAACGGCCTGGACCGTCACCTGCATCCGCGGCGTCGTCCTCTGGGGCGCGTCGTGGCTCGTGGCCATCCCCGCCGCCGCCTTCTACGACCAGCCCATGCTCCGCTGGCTCATCCCTGGGGCCGCATTCTCGGCCGTCCTCACCGGGTGCGAGTCGACGGCGATCGCCCAGTCGCGACGCCACCTCCGGTTCGAGCGGATCACCGTGATGGAACTGGCGAGCCAGGTCCTCGGCACGGTGACGACCGTCGTGCTCGCGCTGGGGGTTCGAAGGTGGCTCGGGCCCGACGACCCCCGTGCCGTCTGGGCCATCGTGGCCGGCGGGAACGCCTACGGGCTGGCCCGCCTCGTGCTTTCGCACACCATCCTGCAGGGAATCGCCCACCGTTTCGAGCTCGACCGCGAAGCGTTCGCATCCCTCGTCCGCTTCGGCCGGTGGATCCTGCTCAGCACGCTGCTCTCGTTCCTGTCCGGACCGGCCGATCGGCTCGTGTTCGGGAAGCTCGTGCCGATCGCCGTCCTGGGCGTCTACGGCATCGCCAGCACCCTGGCGCTCGTCCCGACGGACGCGGTCCTGAAAGTCGGGTCCGGCGTGGTATTTCCAGCCTTCAGCCGGGCCTCGGGGCGAGCGGACTTCAACCAGGTCTTCCCGAAGGTCCGGATGCCGCTCATCCTGGGCGGAGCGATGATCGTCTCCGGCCTGCTGGCGGCCGGCCCGCTCGCCGTGTCCATCCTCTACGACCCTCGCTACCGCGACGCCGGCTGGATGGTCCAGATCCTCGCCGTGGCCTCCTGGTTCCAGATCCTCGAGAACACGAACGGCGCGATGCTCCTCGCCACCGGACGCTCCGACTGGATGGCGGCGGGGAACGGCGTGAAGCTCGCCGGCATGCTCGTCTTCATCCCCGGCGGATTCATGATTGGAGGGTTCGCCGGGGCGCTCGCCGGCCTCGTCGTCTCCGAATTCCTCCGGTATCTCGTCTCCGCACTCGCCATCCGGCGGCGCGGGCTTCACGTGCTGGGGAACGACGTCGTGCTGACGGCCGGCGTGGCAAGTGTCGCGGCCGTGGGCTACGCCGCGGGGCTCCTCACGGCGGGCTGGACGGAGAGCCGCGTGCTCGGTGTCGCCGCCGCGGCGATTCCCTGCGTCGCGGTCTGGGCGGGGCTCGGCCTCCGCTACTGGTCCAGGCGGGCGCCGGGACTCCTCGGATCGGCCGCTCCACCGTCCTGAGCCGTCCTCCTTCGTGCCTGTTTTGATGGGTCTGGAGGTTTTTACCCCACCTTCGGCGCAAACCCCTCAGGGTGCTGTTCATCCGGCCAGGTCACCTCCTGAAGCCCCCGAGTGTCCCGTCAGAAACCAAAGAATTGTTGACGCTTTGCGTCCACTAGCAGGTCTCCCCACCCCAGCGGTGGGTGAAGTGAAAATACTCCCTCAGGCTTAAGATACTGAAAGTGTAGGCACTTTTCGTACAATGCCCCTAGCCTGTTGGAGGGTGTCGTCCGGAATCGGGACGTGTTTGATTGCAGGCGCCACGTAACCGAATCACGGGACGAACGAAGCGCAGGAGCCAGTACGCATGACCTTGAAGCCGATCGGATTCCTCCTCATCGCCGCCGGGATCTCCCTCGCCGCCTGTGGCGGCACGGAGACCACCAGCGAGCCGCCTGAAGGGGCTCCGGCCACGACGGCCGTCGTCGTCCAGGTGGATCCCTCACACGCGCAGGTCGCCCCGGCTGGCAGGACAGGCTTCCTCGCATCGGTCACCGGCACGGCCAACACGTCCGTCACCTGGACGGTCGTGGAGGTGGGCGGTGGAACCATCGACGCCTCGGGCCGATACGTCGCCCCGTCCGGAACCGGGACCTTCCACGTGGTCGCGAAGTCGGCTGCCGACCCCACGGTGAGCGCGAGCGCGGTCGTCACCGTCACCGCATCCGCACCGCCGCCCCCGCCCCCGTCGCTGGCGGCGTGCGCAAACGAGCCCCTGCGCACGACGGGAACGACCTATTACGTCTGCGACTGCCAGGCCGGGGCGAGCCCCGGCTGCGTGGCCGGAAACGACGCCAATGCCGGGACGAGCAAGAGCGCTCCCTGGCAGTCCTGGGCCAAGGCGATGGCCAAGTTCAAGACCATGAACGGAGGGGACACCATCGCGATGTGCAGGGGCGGGGCCTGGACGCAGGTGGCCGGGACCTGCGCCTCCATGGCGGGGAACGGATACAGCTCGAGCGTGACCATCCTGAACCCGAACTGCACGGCCGCGGCCACCTGTGATTGGCGCGACTACGACCCGGCTCCCGTCTTCGCCGCCACGGCCAAGCCCGTGGTTCGCCCCGCGGACAACGTCGAGCTCTTTGCGTTCGGGCGGTCCCGCTTCAACGCGACCGGGTACACCGCGACCCCGATCAAGGGCTTCCGGATCCTCAACCTCGACCTCGCTGCCTACGGCAACGGCACGTCGAAGGCGGTCTTCGTCTACGGGAAGACCGAGGACCTGGAGGTGTGCGGAGTGACGATGCGGGACGGCTTCGGGGACTCGTACGCCGCCCAGACCACCTCGACGATTCGCAGGGTGAACTTCCACCACAACCGGCTCGTCAACAACCCGTTCAGCGTCGGCCAGATCCGCTCCCCGTCCTGTGCCGAGGACTGCACCTTCGACAGCAACTACCTGGACCTGAACGGCGGCGGGACGAACCGCGACCACTCGATCTACGTCGGGTCCCAGCCGGACACGGTGGGCCAGTATCCGGACATGCTCGCCGGCTCCCTCGGTTCGTACATCCGGGCGCAACGCACCCGCATCACGAACAACGAGATCTACCGCTCCGCGCGCGGATCCGGGTCGACCTGCAACGGAAGCACCATCGTGGTCCACGAACCGCACGACGACCTCGTCATCGAGAACAACCTGATCTACGAGGCTCCCGGCACCGCGGCAGGCGGCTGCTTCGGGATCCAGCTTTCCAGCGGCGGCGATGCCCCGGCGGCCTTCCGTCGCGCGAGCATCAGCCGGAACCAGGTCTTCAACGTGGGGAACGGCGGGATCGACGTCTCGGAATGTGCCGACTGCCTCATCGAGAGCAACCTGGTCGTCAACGCGGCGGACGCAGCGATCGCGTTCCCCGGCGAGCTCGCCACGGCGGGCGACTCCGAGCCGAGCGCCAGGACCATCGTCCGCAACAACACCGTCTACAACGGAGCGGTGATCGTGAACACGGGCGAGGCCGCCAGCGCCATCGAGGGGTCCGGGCACGTGGCATCGAACAACGTCGCCTGCGGCAAGGGCTGGTCCGTGTCCGGCGTCCGCATCGGATCCGGGGTGACGGCCTCCAACAACCAGAGCCCGACGAGCTGCGCCGGGCTCTTCGTGAACCCCACCGACGACCCGGTCACGGCCAACTTCACCCCAGCCGCCGGGTCCGTGCTCGTCGGCGCGGGCAACGTGGCGAGCTTCGCATCGAAGGCCATCGGCACCGTCCCCTGGTCGCTGGCCGACGACGGGATGCTCCGCGCCGCGCCGCCCGACGTCGGGGCGTTCGAGAAATAGCGTATCCTCGGGGTGTCCCGCTCCGAGGGTCCGCATGCAACGCAGTCTCCTCCTCGCCCCCGTCCTGTCCCTGGCGCTGGCAGCCGGAGCCCTCCCTGCCCGGGCGGCTCCCGACTGCGCAGGCGAGCCGCTGCGCGCCAGCGGGACGACCTACTTCGTGTGCGACTGCCAGGACGGTGCGGCGCCCGGGTGCCTGGCCGGTAGCGACGCGAACCCCGGGACGAGCAAGACCGCTCCATGGCAGACCTGGTCGAAGGCCATGGCCACCTTCAAGACCATGAAGGGTGGCGACACGATTGCCTTCTGCCGGGGAGGCGCGTGGAACGACGTGCCGGGCACCTGCGCCAACTTCGCGGGCAACGGCGCGAGCCAGGACAAGACCATCCTCAACGCGAAATGCTCGGCGGCGAGCACCTGCGACTGGCGAGACTACGATCCCTCCCCGGTGTTCGCGGCGAGCGCCAAGCCCCTCGTGCGTCCCGCCGACGGCGTGGAACTCTTCGCCTTCGGACGCTCCCGGTTCAACCGGAACGGCTACAGCGCCCCCCCCGTATCGGGCTTCCGGGTCTTCAACCTCGACCTGGCCGCTCGCGGAAACGGAAAGTCGCGTGCCTTCTTCGTCTACGGCAAGACCGAGGACCTGGAGGTCTGCGGCATGACCATCCGGGACGGGTTCGAGAACGCCTACGCGGCGCAGACCACCTCGACGATCAAGCGCGTCCGCTTTCACCACAACCGGGTGACCAACAACCCGTTCGGCATCGGCCCCATCCGCGCCACGTCCTGCGCCGAGGACTGCACCTTCGACGCCAACTACATGGACCTGAACGGAGGAGCGACGAACCGCGATCACTCCATCTACGTCGGCTCGACTCCCGACCCGGCCGGACAGTTCCCCGGCCAGCTGTGTGGCACTCTCGGCTGCTACATCCGCGCGCAGCGGACCCGCATCTCCAACAACGAGATCCATCGCTCGGCCCACGGGACCGGGAGCGCTTGCAGAGGGGTGGCCATCGTCGTCCACGAGCCCCACGCCGATCTCGTCATCGAGAACAACCTGATCCACGAGCTCCCGGGCACGGCCACGCCCTCGTGTTTCGGGATCCAGCTCTCCAGCGGAGGCAACGCCCCGGGCAGCCACGAGCGGGCGATCGTCCGCCGCAACCAGATCTACAACGTAGGGGACAAGGGCATCGCCATCTCGGAATGCGCCGACTGCGTCGTCGAGGACAACCTCGTCGTCGGGGGGATCACCGACACGGCCATCGTCTACCCGGAGGAATCCTACCTGCGAGGCCCCGGGTCGACGCCCAGCGCACGCGGCACGGTCCGGAACAACACCGCGTTCGCTCCTCCCGGGAACTCGACGATGCGGGGGGGATCAAGGTCAACTTCACGTCCCCCACCAGCGTGACCGAGGGCTCCGGCTACGTGGCCTCGAACAACGCCGTCTGCGGAACCCACGCCGCTGTGAACATCGGGCCCGGCGTCACCTCGGCCGGCAACCGGGTTGCCACCCGGTGCCCGTCGTGGTTCGTCCTCCCGTCCAGCGACCCCGCCAGCGCCGACTTCCGGCCTCGCCCGGGCTCGCCCCTGCTCGGCGGCGCCGACCCTGCACCGGAAAACCTGGGGACGGCCCACGTGGGTGCGGTCCCCTGGTCGCCCGCCGACGCGGGCAAGCCCCCCGCGTCGCCTCCGGACGTCGGCGCCTACCGTCCCTGACCCCGGGGCTCATCCCCTCCAGTCCACGGCGCCGCCCTTCCTCCGTGCGATCCGCTCCAGGAGGAATCCGGCCACGCCCAGGAACTGGGGGATCTTGGCCAGGACGGTGAACGTCGCGAGGAGGCCGGCGTCGTCCCGTCCGTAGCCCCGGCCCAGCCCCGACGCGCGGACCCGCACCCACAGCAGCGGGAAGCCGCAGAGCAGCAGGAGGGACGCCCCGCCGCTCGGCACGGCGAGCCCGAGGGCCGTGACCGGGAGCAGCCCGCCCCAGAGGACGATGCTGCGGACCTCGCGAACGTTGTGCCGCTCCCCACTCGCCCCGTGCTCGGCGGCTCCGGCGGCGTAGGCCCAGCCCGCGCGGCGCGCGCGCCGCCACCACTGCGCGAATCGGGTCATTGCCGCATCGTGCCGGACCATGTCGTCGGTGGTGCGCCGGATGCGCCAGCCCGAGCTGCGCAACCTGAGGCAGAGCTCGGGCTCCTCCCCGGCGATGAACCCGGGGCGGAATCCGCCCACCTCGCGGAAGGCCGCCACCCGCATCATGGCGTTTCCCCCACAGCTCCTCGCCTCGCCAGGCGGGGCGTCCCACTCCATGTCGCAGAGCCGGTTGTAGATCGAGGCGCCGCGGTTCGCCTCGCGAACGCGCCCGCACACCGCGGCCAGTCGAGGGTCGGAGCCGAGCTCGGCCCGTCCCCGCTCCAGCCAGCCGGGAACGAGCTCGCAATCGCCGTCGAGGAACTGCACGGCGTCGGCCTCGGAGCAGAGGACGAGCGCTCGCGCCAGCCCCTCGTTGCGGCCGCGCCCGGCGGTGAAAGGGAGGGCCGGGTCGAGCTCGACGACGTCGGCCCCCATGGCCCGCGCCAGTTCCGGGCTGCCGTCCCGGGAACCCGAATCGACGTAGACGACCGGATGGGAAAGGCCCGCGAGCGACCCCAGGCACTTCCGCAGGCGCTCCCCCTCGTTGCGCCCGATCACCACCACCACCAGGTCACGCGGCATGGCCACCGGCGGGATGCGCTTCTCCTCCAGTGAAGGAGCGGGCGCGGCGAGTACGCCTCTGGATCCGGAGGGCGCGAAGTGCCCTGGCCCGCAGGTAGAGGGTGCCGAGGCCTCCCGCGGACAGGGGGAAGAGCGGGGAGAGCATCGAGTTCGCCAGGTTGTCGACTCCCCAGAGGAGAAGCCAGACCAGCAGCCCGGCCGTGGCCGCCAGACGCGGGTCGCGCCAGCGCCGGACCGGGATCACCCGCAGGACCGCCAGGGCGGGGAGCAGGACGACGAGCAGGCGCGACGCGAGAGCCAGCAGGCCTCCCCCGGACAGCGCGATGATCCACGCCCCGTCGGTGGTGGAGATGTCCTTTCCCGATTCGTTGTAGACGCGCCCCCTCCCCCAGCGACCCCATCCCAGCCAGGGCCGCTCCATGGCCTTCTCGGCGAGCATGTTCTCGTTCCGGATCCGGAACTCCATCGACTGGGCGCGGTCGGCGTTGATGACGTCGCCGGCCAGGTCCACGAGCTCGCGGGCGGACCAGCCCGAGAGACGCGCACCGGCGTAGACCGGCGGGACGGCGGCAAGCGCGAGGACCAGCACAGCGGTCCGGAGGCGGGTGGAGAGGACCAGGACCGCGAGACCCGCGCCGAGCAGCAGGATTGCGCCCACCGACTTGGTGAGGATGCTCGTGCCCACGAGGACGGCCGCGATCCACCCGATCGGCACGCCGAGGATCATGCGGCGCGCGCCCGTCCTCCAGAGCCACACCGCGAGCAGCGCCCCGCCCGCCATGAACATCCCGACCATCAGGCCATGGTCCATGAACACGCTGGGCCGGTAGCCCCCGAAACGCACGGTCTGAAGGAATCCGGCGTGGGGCCTGAAGCCGTACAGGTCGTGGTGCAACTGGGGGCTCATCCGCACCTCCCAGAGGCAGAGCGGCACGTAGGCCATCGCTCCGACGACCACGGTCGTCGCCAGGTCGCGAAGCCCGGCCGGATCCCCCAGGTAGAGCCTGCCGAGGAGGTAGGGCGCACCCCAGGACATCGCCATCTCGAACGCCCCCTGAAGGCCGTCGTAGAGACCGAGATCGTTCGAGAGCGACGTGGCGATCGGCGCCAGGCAGAGGAGCGCCATGGGCAGGTCCACGAGCCTGGGGCGGAACCTGCGCAGGCGGCGCCAGTCGACGGCCAGGGCGCCGAGGAGGACGACGCCCCCGACCAGCATCGCCTTGGTGCGGAGGAACGGCGCCTCGTAGACCGTTCCCTCCGACACCGGGAGGAGGAGGAACCCGACGACCGTCGCGACCAGCACGGCCCTTCGAGGCGGCAGGCGGAGGAAGGCTCCGGCCACGAAGAGCACGAACGCGACCTGCGCGACCGCCACGATGACGTTGGGAGTGCCGTCCACGATCCGCCCTGCCGGGGAGGTTAGCAGGAGCGGCCATCGCCTGCTCGCAGGCAGCCTGCCCCCGCTTCTCGGGACGCAGGTCCGGGCCCGACGCTCCAGGCTCCGTGCTAGGCTTTCCCTGCATGGTCCGGCGTACGCACTCCTCGCGGATCCCGCCCGAACTCTCCGACCTGTCGTCGGATGACTACGGCGAGCCCGGTTCGACGACCTCCCTCGCCGACTGGCTCACCTTCGCCGTGGGCTCGATCCGGCGACGGAAGCTGGTCTCGGCTGCCGTCTTCCTCTGCGTCGGCGCCGCGACGATCGCCTACTACGCGCGGTCCCGCCCCATGTACCAGGTCGAGACCAAGATCCTGGCGCAGCGGCAGCTCGCCGTGCCCTCGGCCGTCCGATCGGCGGGCGCGGGCGACCCACCCACGCGCACGGCCGAGGAGCTCATCCTCCGCCAGGAGAACCTGCTCGATCTCGTGAAGCGGGCGGATCTCATGAAGGACCCGGGTCCGGAACCGGCAGGCAATCCCGCCCTCGATCGGGCCCTCTTCAAGCTGGGGCTGGGCCCCGACCCCGGCACGGCCGATCCCCTGAGCCAGATGGTCGTCCGGCTCGGCAAGGCACTCGTCGTGAAGTCCACCGAGGACACCATCCGGATCTCCATCAGGTGGCGGGATCCCCTGCAGGCCTACCAGATCGTCGAGGGGGCGCTGCAGAACTTCCTGGAGGCGCGCCAGACCCAGGAGATCACCGCCATCGACGAGGCCATCGCGTTGCTCGAGGCCCGGCTCGCCGGCCTGCGAGGCCAGCTCGATCGGGAGGAGGCGAAGCGGGACGACACCCGGCGGGAACCGCATCTCCTCGACCTGGACGCCGCACCTCGGTTCTCCGGCGGAGCCTCGTCGAGCGCCGAGCTCACGCGGATCAAGTCGCTCATCGACTCCAAGGAACGCGCCATCCGCGACATGGAGGACTTCCGCCGCAAGCGGTTGCTCGAGTTGCAGTCGCAACTGGCCGAGAAGCGGAACGTCTACGCCGACGCGCACCCCATGGTCCTCGGGCTGCAGAAGGAGATCGAGGCCTTCTCGCTCGAATCGCCCCAGATCGCCGAGTTGCGCGAGCAGGAGCGCCAGCTCCGGGCGGAGTACGCGGCCCAGGCCGCCGCGGAGGGACGACCCCGGACCGAGTCGCGGGGTCCTTCGGTCCGCTCGTCGCGCGACGCGCGCATGGCGGGAACCACACAGGACGACCGCGTCAAGGACGTGCGCGGGCAATACCTTCACCTGCAGGAACGCATCAATGCCGTCCAGCTCGAGCTCGACGGGGCACGCGCCGCGTTCAAGCACCGGTACAAGGTCATCTGGCCGGCCGAGCTGCCGCGGGAGCCGGTGAGCCCGGATCCCTGGAAGATCCTCCCCCTCGGATTGCTCGCCGCGCTCCTGCTCGCCGTCCTCGCGGCGGTGGTTCCCGACATCTGGTCCCGCCGGATCTACGAGGCCTGGCAGGTGGAGCACGACCTCGGACTCGAGATCCTCTCCGATTCACGGGTCGTCGGCGGGAAGTAGCTACACCAGCACGCAGCCCACGATCCGGTCGCGACCGATCATGTCGATGGTCCTGCGCGCGGAGGGCGTGCGGGTCCGCCCCTTCTCGACGCAGAGCACCACGGCGTCGGCAGCATCGGTCACCGCGATTCCCAGTGGCTCCGCCACAACCGGGGGAATGGCGACGATGACCCGCCCGTGCGGGGCCGATTGCTCCTCCGCCCCTTCCGCGGGCTTCGTCATCGAGGCGACGATCTTCCCGGCCGACGCGTAGTCGATGGGCCCCACCATCACGAGGAACGTGACCGGCGTGGCACGAAGCCGGCGCCCGACGTCGGCCAGCGCCGTGGCGACGCCGACCGCCGACCCTCCCTCGCCTCCAGGAACGACGACGAGCGACCGCCAGGGCATCCGCGCCAGCCGGAACCAGAGGCTCTGGTACAGCAAGCCCTGGGGTGAAACCTCCCGCTGGGCCAGGACGGCGGGCTCCTTGACGACGAGTTCCGTTCCCGGCTGGTTCGCCTCCCTGTCTTTCAACGAGCGCTCCTCCGTTCCGGGAGACATCATACACGCGCCCCCCCTGCCCGCGACACGTCTGGCGGGTACCGCAATCCGACGGCAAGGTCCGGTATGCTATGGCTCTCATCGCGACATGCCGAGGTCCAGATGAAGAACCAGGGTTCCACCCCGCCGGAGACTCCGGCCACCCGCGAGCTGGAGGAGATGTGGGAGTCCCTCCTGGCCGCTAGCTGGAACTCCCTCGCGGTCGTGCCCGCGGACCACGGCACCCCGGTCGGCCTCGTGACATCGTCCCTCGGGGCAGTGGCCGTCCGCCACTCCCGCGGTGACTTCCGGCTCATCGACGCCCAGGGCGCCACCGTCAAGGGGGGTGAACTCCTCGGTCAGGATCTCGCCGCCGCCGTGAAGGAGGGGACGAGGGTCATCGTGGTCGTCGACTCCCTCATGCGCAGCCTCGCCGGGGTCCCGCTGGTCCAGCAGGCCGAGGTCGTCCTCCTCGTGGTGCGCATCAGTGCCTCCGACCCGGAGGGATTGAGGAGCACCATCGGCATCGTCGGCCCGGAGCGCATCATGGGCTCGGTCGCGGTTCCGTCGGACGGGTGACCCAGCCCGGCGTACCCCAGGCCCTCCATGAAACTCCTCGTCGTCGTCCTCAACTTCCGGCAGGCCGACCTGACCATCGACTGCCTCCGATCGCTCGAGTCCCGCCACGGGGGCGTCCCCGGGACCAAGGTGGTGGTGGTGGAGAACGGATTGGGAGGCGACGCGCCGGAGAAGCTGCGGCGGGCCATCGACGAGCACGGGTGGGGGTCCTGGGCCTCGCTCCTCGTCTCCCCCACGAACCTGGGCTTCACCGGTGGGAACAACCTGGCCATACGGCGGGCCCTCTCCGGCGACGACAGGCCCGAGCTGGTGCTGCTCCTCAACTCCGATACGGTCGTCCTCGACGGCGCGCTCGAGGCGCTCGCCTCGTTCATGGACGCCCACCCCCGCGCGGGCGTGGCCGGCAGCCAGTTGCTCTCCCCGGAGGGGGAGGTCCGGGCCTCGCCGTTCCGCTTCCACAGCGCCCTCGGGGAGTTCGAGCGCGGGGTGCGCGTCGCGACGGTGACCCGGCTGCTGTCCCGATATCGGACGCCGATCTTCCCCGTTCCCACCGGCGCGGTCACCGCCGACTGGGTGAGCGGGGCGAGCATGGTCCTGCGCGCCTCCATGCTCGATCAGGTCGGCCTGCTCGACGAGGGGCTGTTCACCTACTTCGACGACGTCGACCTGTGCCTGCGCGCTCGCCGCGCCGGCTGGGAGGTCTGGTTCGTCCCGGAGAGCCGTATCGTCCACTACGAGGGGGCATCGAGCGGAGTGACGGCGACGTCGCCGCGACGGTGGCCAGCCTTCTACTTCCAGGCGCGCCGAAGGTTCTTCCTGAAGAACTACGGACCGGTGAGGGCCGCCCTGGTCGACGCCGCGTTCCTCGTCGCGTTCTCGTCCTGGCGGGCCCGCCGGTGGGTGACGGGCCGCCCCGACCCCGATCCGCCGCACCTCCTCGCCGACTCGTTCCGCCACAGCGTCTTCGTGGCCGGGTTCTCGGTGGACGAGGTGCAGCCTCCGTGAACGTGGTATTCGATCCTCTCCGGGCTCCCGCCCGATCCGGAAGGAGGACGACTTGAGCTTCGGCAGCGAGAGGTGGCCGTTGGTCGGAATGCTGGCTGTCCTGGCGGCCGCGCCCGCGTGCAAGACCACGGGCGAGTACGTGTCCGTGGACGATCTGCCCCAGTCTCCCGGCGTCGCGGATCGGGAGTACGTGATCCAGGCCGGCGACACGATCTCCATCCGCGTCTGGGGCCAGGAAGGGATGTCGAGCCGGGGCAAGGTGCGTCCCGACGGGCGCATCTCCGTGCCCTTCGTCAACGACGTCGAGGCGGCGGGATCGACGCCGGTGGCCCTGGCGAAGGTGATCCAGGCGAAGCTCAAGGACTTCATCGTCAGTCCGGTCGTGACCGTCACGCTCGACGAGACGCGCCCACTCCAGGTCTCGGTGCTCGGCGAGGTCGTCCGCCCGGGCGCCTTCGTGCTGGACCAGAATTCGGGCGTGCTGCAAGCCATCGCGGTGGCCGGCGGCATGACACCCTTCGCCGACAAGAACGCGATCATGGTCATCCGGAAGACGACCGGGAGCGGCGGCCTGCAGCGCATCCGCTTCACCTATGATGCGCTCACCCAGCTGAAGGGTCGTGCGGCCGTGTTCCGCCTGCTTCCCGGGGACGTCGTCGTCGTGGAGTAGCCTTGTTCCTCCCGATCGCCACCGCGCTCCTGTTGCTGGCCGCCGCCCAGTCGAACGGCGCGGACGGTCGCGATGGCGGCGGGGCCGATGCGCCCGCGGACGAGGCCCGGGCCGCCGAGGAGCCCGCCAGGCCCACCGTCACCGACGACTTCACCGGGCCATCCGGCGTCCCGTTCATGCCTTCGGTGGGTACTCTCTCCGCTCGCCAGGGGACCTTCCTGGATGTCGCGCTCCTCTCCCAGCTCCGGGCCCGGACCCTGAACGCCTCGGACGACTCGACGGTCTGGGGAACGGACGTCGAGGTGACCCCGGGCATCGCGTTCGAGGTCGGGAGCCCCGCATTCACGCTCTCGCTCGGCTACGCCCCTCGCCTCACCGTCCCGTTCGAGACGGGCTCCTTCGAGCTCGCGGTGCTCAACCGGGCGACCGTCCGCGCCGAGTGGAGGGCGTCCAGCCTCTGGACGGTCACCGGGCTGGGCATCTTCGTCGTGGGCGACTACTCCCAGCTCGTGCCGGCCTCGACTCCGGGCGGAGCGGGTCCCGCACCGCCGGTCCTCAATCCAGTGCGGTCCTTCGAGACCTATCCCTACGTGGGCATCGACACCCTCCTTCGCGTGGAAGGGATCCTCTCCCCCCGGACCCGCCTTCGTGTTGCGGGCGGGTACTTCGACGTGGGCGGCACGGGGGAAGTCGGGCAGGCGGCCCAGCCACGGAGCTGGGGACCGCAGGCTGAGGGGTCCCTCTCCTGGGATGCGTCGAGGACCGCCACGCTCATCACCACCGCCACCGCGCGGGACTGGATGATGGTGGGGGGCTTCGACATCCTCGTCGGAACCGTCACGGAGGGGTGGAGGCAGGCCTGGTCGACGGACCTCGACAGCACCATCGCGCTGGGGGCCGGCCTGGCCAACCGCGAAGTCGAGAGCTGGACCGCGGCGGGCCACCTCATGCCCGTGGCCTCGCTCCAGCTCGACTACCACCCGGTGTCCCAGGACGCGCTCCGCCTCACCCTGGACTTCGCCCTGGTGCCGTACGTCGACACCTATCTCCAGATCGCGTACCAGCGATTCACGGGTGGCTTGAGGCTCGACTGGAGCCCCTCCGATGCCTGGCGGCTGCAGGCCTCCCTCCTGGCCGCGCTGGCGCCTCATTCGGTGCTCGCGCCCGAGTCGTACGGCACCGGCGGCCTTTCGGCCAGCTATGCGCCGGTCAAGTTCCTGATCCTCTCCCTGGGGGGATTCACCCAGGTCCAGTTCGAGGGCGAGACGGCGGGCGGTGGCGCCTTTCGCCAGTGGACGACCTACTTCTCCCTGGCCCTCCGCGACACCTTCGCGCTCTGACCGAGCCAGGCGAGGGGCGCCATCAGAGCACGATCCTGCGGGCGTGGAACGCCTCGGCGTGGCCCGACGCGGCGAGCCCCTCGATGCCGCGGAGCCGCATCAGGGCCCTGAACGCGTCCTCGCTGAACCACGTCCGGCTCCGCTGGGAACCGAAGCAGTCCATCAGGATCTCCACCTTCCTACGAACCGTCCGTTCCTCCAGCGGCACGTAGACCTGGGGATTGCCCAGGTCCCCGTCGGTCTTCATGACCTCGTACTCGAGCACGAGGTGCCGGCGGAACGTGCTGTGCGTGAGCTCGGCGACGAAGCGGTGGTCCTGGTGGGCGTCCCTGCCGTGATGGGTGAAGATCAGGTCGGGGCTGACGGTCCCCTTGAGCTCCTCGAAGAACTCCTTGATGGGGACCGCGTCGTAGGGAAAGAAGCCGTCGCGGAACTCGCGCTGCACGATGCGCGCGCCGGGGAGCCTCCCGAGCACCCGCCGGGCTCCCCTCCGGGCCTCCCTCGCCCGTTCCGGGCCCCCGCTCAGGACCACCCAGGTGACCTCGGCGACCCGGTTCTCGGAGAGCAGACGGAGCACCGTTCCCGCGCAACCGATCTCGATGTCGTCGCTGTGCGCTCCCAGGCAGAGGATCCGGTAGCCGTCCTCCGGGGCTTGGCCGAGGGTCAATGGCAGCATGGCCTTCACCTCCGAGCGACGCCCTGCGGCTTCCAGAGCTCCCAGGGCGCCGAGCCCGAGTTGTAGAGATCGGAGAGCTCCTGCTGTTCCTTGAAGGTGTCCATGCACCAGAACCGCTCGCCGCGGTGGGCGATGAGCTTGTGATCTCCCATGAGCCGGGCGAACGGCGCCTCCACCAGCTCGTCGCCCTCGTGGATGTAGTCGAAGATGCTGCTGCGGAAGGCGAAGTAGCCGCCGTTGAGGAGCAGGTTCGACTCGCGCACCGGACGGATCGCCTTCACGTGGCGGCCATCCGGATCGAGGTCGACGAGGTGGAAGCTCTGGGATGGCCGCACCGCGAGGAACGATCCGACGGCGTCGCTGGACCGGAGGTTCTCGATCATGGACGGGAGGTCCATGTCCGTCAGGCCGTCGGAGTAGTTGGCGAGGAACATCTCCTCGCCGGCGACGTGCTTGCGGGCCGCCACCAGGCGCTGACCGATGTTCGCGTGGAGGCCGGTGTCGACGAACGTGATGTTCCAGTCGGCGATGTCGCTGTTCTCGAGGCGAACCTCCTTGCCCCCTCCCACCAGCGTGAAGTCGTTGGAGATCCACTCCTCGTAGTTCAGGAAGTACTGCTTGATGACCTCGGCCTTGTAGCCCAGGCAGAGCACGAAGTCCTTGTGGCCGAAGTGGGCGTAGTACTTCATCAGGTGCCAGAGGATGGGGCGCGGCCCGATCTTCACCATGGGCTTGGGGATCTCCCCCGTGTACTCCCGCAGCCGGGTTCCCAGACCACCGCAGAACAGCACGACCTTCATGATCCACCTCCCACCTGAGCCGCGCCGGGACGGGCGGCCGGAACCTCGTCGAGCCGGAGGAGGCCATGGGCCTCCAGGAGCCGGGCGGCCTCGACGACGACCGGGAACGGCTTCGCCGCGCGCCGGGCGACGTCCGCGAGCGTGTGCGCACCATCGGCGCAACTGAGCAACCAGGGAAACGCCGACTCGATCCGCTTCCGGTCGGGATTGCCGTCCAGGGCACGGAAGATCCCGCGCCGCCCGAGCTGCGGCTCGCAGTCGGGATTGGCGCTGACCGCGACGGCGTTCGACTCGAGAGCCCGGACGATGGCCAGCACCGCGTCGTGAGCCTCCGCCAGGGACGACGGGAGGACCCGGGAAGGATCGTCGGCCGAGGTGTGCTGCTCGGGCGTGGACCCGTGGCCGGAGCGGGTGAGCACCCCGAGAGGCATGTCGAACCCGAGAGAGCAGAACTGCCTCTCGTCGCCATAGGGAGCGAAGTCGAGGAACTGCGCGCTCCCGGGCCGGTCGCCCAGCACGACCTCCGCGACGCGGTCGATCTCGGCATTTCCGCGCCGGCTCCGATGGTAGGTGAGCGGCTGGCCGTCCCCGAGACACGCGAGCGAGAGCCCCGCCCGCACCCTCCTCGCCCTGGCCGGGTCGAGGGCCAGCCAGGCGATGGCCCCGATCGTCCCCGGGGCGAAGAGGAACCGATAGGTGAAGCGTCGCCGCATCCCGGAGAGGGTGCGCGCCAGGAACGCCGCCACCACGACGCCGGAGAGGTTGTCGTTCGCCAGGGAGGGGTGGCAGGAGTGGGCCGAGACCAGGACCTCCTCGCCGGTATCCCCCGGGAGGACGCATTCCCCGAGGGTCATGCTGCCCGGGGCCAGGGTCGAGTCGATCACCACGTCGTAGGTTCCGGCGGGCATCCGGTCGAGCTCGGCCTGCGCCAGGCAGAACCCCCAGCCCTCCTCGTAATAGGACGTCCGGTAAGGGATCCAGTCGGGGTGCTCCGGGAGGGAGTGCAGGTGGGGCCGGAGCTCGTCGAGCGTCATGCGGCGCCGCACCGGGACGCTGTAGCCGACGACGTGAAGGTTCGACCGCCGGAAGTCGACGAGCCGCCTCCCGCCGTCGTCGGCGACGAACGCGTCCCGCACGTTCCACTCCAGGGGAACCGTCCAGTCGAAGACGGCCTTGCCGGAAGGGACCTCGGTGAGCGAGATCGGCGCGAGCCCGCCGAGCGAGCGAAGCGTCTCGCGAAGCCCATCCCCGGTGATGCTCCGGCACAGTGGAAACAGCCGGCCCACCCATCCGTGCATCTCCTCGCCCAGGGCGCGGGGGCCGAGCCAATCGGCGCTCATTCGCGCGTCCGGTCCTGGCGATGGAGGGCTTCTGGGTTCACCACGGGACCTCGTCGGCATCTCATTCGAGGACGCGGACCTCCGGGATGGGCACCACGAACTTGCCGCCCCACTCCCGGATGTACGCCATCTGCTCCACGATCTCGTCCTTGAAGTTCCATGGGAGGATGAGCACGTAGTCCGGACGGTGCTCCCGGATGCGGTCGGGGTGGAGGATGGGGATGTGGGTCCCGGGGAGGTAGCGCCCCTGCTTGTAGGGACTCCGGTCCACCGTGAAGTCCAGGAAGTCGGTCCGGATGCCGCAGTAGTTGAGGAGCGTGTTCCCCTTGCCCGGTGCCCCGTACCCGACGAGCCGCTTGCCGGCGCGCTTGGCGCCGATCAGGAACTCCAGGAGGTTTCGCTTCGTCTCCTGCACCTTCTCGGAGAAGTGGAGGTAGGTGTCGAGCCGGCGGACGCCCGACGCCTCCTCTTCCCGTCGGAGGCGCGCAAGGCGATCGGTGGACGGGTGGAGGGCATGGCCGGCGTGCTTGGCGTACACCCGGAGAGAGCCTCCATGTGTGGGCAGTTCCTCGACGTCGAAGATCTCCAGCCCCTGATCCGAGAACACCCGCTCCGCCGCGTGGAGGGAGAAGTAGGAGAAGTGCTCGTGGTAGATGGTATCGAACTGGTTCCCCTCCATGAGCCGCGCCAGGTGCGGGAACTCGATGGTGACGACGCCGTCCGGGGCCAGGAGGACCTTCAGCCCCTTCACGAAGTCCCGCAGGCGGGGCACCTGTGCGAGCACGTTGGCGCCACAGATCAGGTCGGCCTTCCTCCCGCTCTCCGCCAGGGCCCGGGCGGTCTCCTCGCCGAAGAACTTCACGAGCGTGGGGATCCCCTTCTCGACCGCCACCCGCGCCACGTTGGCGGCGGGCTCGATGCCCAGGACGGGGATGCCCTTGCGGACGAAGTGCTGGAGGAGGTAGCCGTCGTTGCTCGCCACCTCGACCACGAAGCTCCCCGGCCCCAGCGCGAGCCGGTCGGAGATCATGTCCGCGTAGCGGCGCATGTGCTCGACCCAGCTGTCGGCGTAGGAGGAGAAGTAGGCGTACTCGGTGAAGATCGACTCGGGGCTGACGTACTCCTCCAGCTGGACGAGAAAGCACCGGTCGCAGACGTGGACGCGCAGCGGGTAGAAGGACTCGACCCGGTTCAGGTCCTCCCGCGACACGTAGCTCTCGCAGAGCGGCGACATGCCGAGGTCGACGAAGACGTTGGAGAGCGGAGCCTCGCAGCACATGCAGACGGCGTTCGAGATCGACTCTCGCGTGGTCACGGGAAGGGCCTCACGGTCGGTTCACTGGGAGCGCTGGGCGGACGGTACGGCCGCGCGCCAGCGAAGGTCGGCGGCGAGCAGCCCTTCGCCCATGAGCTGCTTCAGCTGGTCGATTCGCCGGTAGCGCGGCCCCTCGAAGTCCTCCACGGCGAGTCCGATGGCTCGGTACGCCTCGAGGAGCTGGGCCGCTCCCTTGCGGGCATCCCAGCGGGGCTGGAACCCGGGAACGACCCTGGCGATCCTGGCGAAGCTGGCGCGGTAGTTCCGCTTGTCGGGGCCCGCATCGGCGGCGAAGGTGATCTCGCACCCGGGCACCGTTTCCCGGACGATCTCGGCGATCTCCGAGATGCGGAAGTTCTGGTCGTCCCGGCCCACGTTGAACGCCTGCCCGCCGACCGCCTCGGGAGGCGCCGCGAGGACGGCGAGGAAGGCCCGGGAGATGTCCTCGATGTGGATGATCGGGCGCCAGGGCGTTCCATCGCTCTTGAGGTAGACCTTGCCCGACGCGAAGGCCCAGGCCACCAGGTTGTTGAGCACGACGTCGAATCGCAGCCGCGGCGACACGCCGTAGGCGGTGGCGCAACGGAGGAAGGTGGGCACGAACGAGCCATCGGCGAGCCCGGCGACGTCCTGCTCGACACGAACCTTGGACATCCCGTAGGCGGTGACGGGATTCAGGAGCGAGGTCTCGTCCACCGGCGCGTCCCCGGCGGCCCCGTAGTTGCTGCACGAGGAGGCGAAGACGAATCGGGAGACCCCGGCGGCCTTCGCGAGCTTCGCCAGGCGCACCGAGGCCAGGTGGTTGATCGCGAAGGTGAGCGACGGATCCAGGTCGCCCAGGGGATCGTTGGAGAGGGCGGCCAGGTGGGCGACGGCGTCGAAGCCGGCCAGGTCCGAGGGCTCCAGGTCCCGCACGTCCTTCACGATCGTGTGGATGGATTCCTGCCACGGCCCGAAGGTCGACCGGCGATACAGATCGGTGTCGACGCCCACGACCTCGTGACCGGCCTGCAAGAACATCGGGGCCATCACGGTTCCGATGTACCCGCGACTCCCCGTGAGCAGGATCCTCATCCGTCGTTCCCCCCGCCTGCCCCTGGATGCGCCTTCCGCAGGCTATCGATCATCCTAGTCCAAAGCCCCGCGGGCCGCAGGGTGCGGGGTGTCCCGTGGCCCCAGGATCTCCCGCGCCCGCCTCTCCAGTGCGGCCTTTCGCGCTCCCATCGCCGGCGTCTCCGGAAGGCCGACCGCCTCGAGGACGCGGCTCCACCGGTAGACGTGGTCGTGCCGCAGCAGCGACTCGGCGACGTTCCGGCGCCGGATCCGCTCGACGCGGACCGGGTCGGCCTCCAGCGCATCGAGGCATCCGGCCACGTCCTCCGAGTCGTACGGAAGCTCGACCACGGAGTCCGCCCACCCGAACCACTCCTGGAAGTGCTCCGTTCGGGGAGGGGCGCCGAACAGGACCGCGCCTCCAGCGGCCCCCTCGAAGAACCGCTGCCCGATCTCTTGCTGGCTGCCCGTCTCGGTCGTGGCGTTGGCCTTGCCCACGTTGGTCAGGAAGTAGCGACTCCGCCGGATCCGGTCGGCCAGCTGGAGGCGATGCTCCCTGTGATCGGTGAAGCCGACGCTCCCCGCGACCGTGTCGTACAGGTAGTACCACCTCCGGATCGCCGCGAGGCGGAGCAGCCCTCCGTGCGTTCCCGCCGGACGCCGGCCCATCGCGTAGACGTCGATCACCCGGGAAGGGCCGTCCGGGAAAGGACACATCGCCAGCGCGTCGATGGATGGGGGAAGGTAGAGGCAGGGGCGTCCCGTCAGTCGGGCCACCTCCTCCACGCTTCCCGCACACCCGACCGTGATGAGGTCGAATCCGCGAAGGGCCCGGAGCTCTCCGGTTCGGAGGGCCAGCCCCTTGGACCAGATCTCGGTGACGTTGCAGACGGAGATCCGCCCGAGTCGTCGCAGTCCCGCGACCGGCTCCAGCGCGGCGAGGTCCGACAGGGAGAGGACGTTCACGAAGACGACCTCATGCTTCCGGGAGACCCCGTTCACCCGTTCCCAGACAGAGGCGGCGAATCCCGGGGAAAGGTCGCCGAGGCGCCCGGCGATCGTGCGGAGGCGGCCCGGGCCGAAGGGCGCACTTCCGGACGCGACGATCTCGGCGCCCTCGTCCGCGACCAGCGAATCCTCGAACTCGAAGAGAAGGCAACAGGAGACGACGGGGTGCAGGTGCCGCTGGGAAACCACCAGCGTCCTGGCTGCCCCGGACGGCTGCCCGGCGGACCCTGCTGTTGCCGGCATCTTTCCCCCCGGTGTACCGATCGCGGAACCAGCGCTCCCTTCTTCATTAGGCCACAGGCACCCTCCACGCGCCACCGCACGATTGAGGCGCGAGCCCTGGAAGCGTGGTAGCCTTAGCGACAACCGGGCGCGTCGTCGGCCAACGGAGTCGGGGGATTCGAGATGGCGCGGAGTTCCGTCGACGGCCGTCGGATTCGTGCCTCCTGGTGGAGTGGCGCGGCCCTCGCCGTCCTGGCGGCTTTCCTCCTCTCGCCTCCCTTCTACTACCGCGTCGCCGGAGGGGAAGCCGGGCGCGCCGTCGATGCGGCGTTCGTCTGGAGCGTCGCGATGTCCGGTCTCTGGGTACTGGCCCTGCACGCCTCATTCCGGCGCCCCGTCGTCCTGCACCTCCTCCTGGCCCCGGTCTACCTCCTGGTGGCGACGGACCTGTTCCTCATCCACCACTTCGGATCGCGGCTCACCACAAGCTACCTGAGCATCATCATCACCGACCATTCCGATGCCGGGGAGTTCGTCCATGCCTACGCACGTCCCCTCGCGACCGGCGTCGCACTCCTGGCCGGAACCTGGGGGCTCTGCACGTGGGCCATCCGCAGGGTTCGCATCGACTGGCCCCGATACACCGGATGGGCGGCCCTGGGCCTGCTGGTCCTGGGCTACGGCACGGCGGTCGTCCGTCAGATGCGGACCCACGGGATGCCGGCCTCCCGGGCGATCCTCGACGTCGCTTCCCACGACTACAGCAGCCCGGTGGGTCCGCTGTCCCAGCTCGGCGTGACCCTCGCGATCCTGGCCGACAACGGCCGGTTCCTCGATGCACGTCGGTCGTTCTCGTTCGGAGCCGCGAAGCTCCCCGGCGACGCTCCCGAGGTCTACGTCCTGGTCATCGGGGAGTCGGCTCGGCCGGACCGGTGGTCGTTGAACGGCTATGCGCGCGAGACCACGCCCCGCCTGGCCAGGACCCCCAACCTGGTCTCGTTCTCGAACGTCGTGACCACGAGCCCGAGCACTGCGGTCGCGGTTCCGTCGATGCTGAGCCTGGCACCGGTCACCGACTGGCCGGCCATCCAGTCGCAGAAGTCCGTCATCGGCGCCTTCCGGGAGGCCGGCTTCCACACCTGGTGGCTGTCGGCACAGGAGGTGAGCCACTGGGGCGGGATCATCCCGCTCGTGGCGGAGGAGGCCCACGGGCGCCGCTACCACGATCGCAGCCTCGACCAGGCGCTCGTCGACGAGCTGAGGCGCATCCTCTCTGACCCGGCGCGCCCGCCCCGGCTCCTCGTCGTGCTTCACACGCGTGGGAGCCACTTCGAGTTCTCCAGGCGCTACCCGGCCGAGTACCGGGTCTTCCCGGAGGGAGCGACGACGCGAGCGGAGTACCTGTCGAACACCTACGACAACAGCGTTCTCTACACCGATCGGATCCTCTCCGACATGATCGGGGCCGTCGCGGCGCTCAAGGTCCGCTCGGCGGTGGTCTTCGTCTCGGACCACGGCGAGAACCTGCTCGACGACGAACGGCAGATCTTCGGGCACTCCATCGGGAACGAATACGACCTGCCGACCGCCGCCTTCGCCTGGTGGTCGGACGAGCTCGCGGCGGCCGATCCGGGAAAGGTCGATGCCGCCCGGCGGGCACGGGGCGCCCCGCTGACGGTCGCGCATTTCTCCCACTCGCTGCTCGACCTCGCCGGGATCGACGCACGGGGCCTGGACCTCGGAAAGAGCGTGTTCGGGGATCGGTTGCGGCCGGAGCCCCGGTTCTTCCTCGCGCGCGGAATGCTGCGCGAGTGGACGGGCGGACCGGGCGGCGTCGCCGGCCAGCGCGCCTCGGCGAACACTCAGGCGCGAGCCCCCTGAGCGCGGCGTCCGGTCGCGTTCGGATTCACGCCCCTCTGGGGGAGCCAACATCGAGTTAGTCGACGGCATTGGGCGTCCCAATTGGGGCGACCCGCACCGCGTTCATGCGACAAATTGTCCATTGATAATGGATATTTGCACGCAAAGATGCGCATAAGTGGAGCAAATTCATCCAATTAGCCCACGTGGCCCCCTTTGTCCCTACCTCGGCGTACATGCGTCACGGGACATTCACGGCCGTCCGATCGCGCTAACTACCGTGTCAACAGTGGTCGGGGGGCTGACCGAGTCATGAAGAACCGAGTCGTCGAAGGTACCGTTCGTCTTCTGGACATCCTGTGCGTGGTCGCGGCAGTTCCCGCGGCCTACTTCCTTCGCGATCTACTCCCGGTGCGCGGTCGGGGCCACCTGGTCCCGCTCCCCGAATACTGGCCGTTCCTGGTCTTCACGCTGCTGCTCTGGATCGTCACCACGTGGTTCTTCCGGGTGTACGAGAGCTTCCGCACCCGCTCGGTCTGGCCGGAGATTGGACGCATCGCGAAGGCGCTCGTGGCCATGGCGCTGGTCCACATCGCGGCGATCTTCCTCGTCCGCCTGCACCAGGACATCTCGCGCCTCTTCTTCGTCACGTACTTCGCGCTCACCTTCGCGGCCCTGGCCGGGAACCGCGTCGTGCTTCGCCGGGTCGCCCGCTCCGTCCGCCGCAACGGCCACAACCTCCGCGTGTTCGCGGTGGTCGGGTCGGGCGATCTCGCCCGCGAGGTGGTCCAGACCGTCGAGGAGCACCCGGAGTGGGGCCTCCAGTTCGCCGGCCACATCCTCGACGCCCAGGGCGCCGGCAACCACCCGAAGCCGAGCCCGGAACTCGTGCTCGGCACCGTCTCCCAGCTCGGCCAGATCCTCGACGACAACGTCATCGACGAGGTCATCTTCGCCGTGCCGCGCGAGCGGCTTCCCCACATCGAGGGCGCGTTCCGCCTCTGCCAGGAGCAGGGCGCCAGCGCCCGCGTCTGCCTCGACCTCTTTCACGTCGCCGGATCGCACGTGGCGCTGGGCGAGATGGACGGGCTGCCCATGCTCGCCTTCACGCGCGCCCCCACCGACGAGGTCGCCCTGCTCTTCAAGCGCGCCTTCGACGTGGTCGCGAGTTCCTTCGCCGTCCTGCTCCTGGCCCCGCTGTTCGTCGCCACGGCCGTCGCCGTGAAGCTCGACTCTCCCGGACCGGTGTTCTTCAGCCAGACGCGCGTGGGCAAGAACGGGCGCCCCTTCAAGATGCTCAAGTTCCGCAGCATGCAAGTCGACGCCGAGGAGCGCCTGGACTCCCTGCGCACGCAGAACGAGGTCTCGGGGCCGGTGTTCAAGATGCGGAACGACCCGCGCGTCACCCGGGTCGGCCGGTTCATCCGCCGGACGTCGCTCGACGAGCTACCCCAGTTCCTGAACGTCCTGTCGGGCGAGATGAGCATCGTCGGCCCCCGCCCGCCGGTGCCCTCCGAGGTCCGTCAATACCAGCGCTGGCAGCGCCGTCGCCTCAGCGTGAAGCCGGGAATCACCTGCACCTGGCAGGTGAGCGGCCGCTCGGACGTCTCCTTCGACCAGTGGATGAAGCTCGACCTCGAGTACATCGACACCTGGTCGCTCTGGGGCGACATCCAGATCTGCTTCCGGACCGTGCCCGCCGTGCTCCTGTCGCGCGGAGCGCACTGACCCTCCGGCGGGAGGGGACCCGGGTCGGTGGGGCACCGACCCGGGTGGCCGGGAGACCCCCCTACTTCAGGCCGCCGGCGACGTACTTCGCGAGCGAGCTGATCTCCGCGTCGGAGAGCTTGCCCTTCCACGGGGTCATCTTCCCCTTCCCGTTCGCGATGACCTTCTCGGCCTCGGCGGCGGAGAGCTTGGTGACGGTGAGATCCTTCACGCCGAGCTTCTTCGCCATGTCACTCTGGCCCTTGCCGTCCTTGCCATGGCAGGCGGCGCACTTCTTCTGGAAGGTCTCGGCGGGACCCGCGGCGAGAGCTGCGGGGGCCACGAGCAGCGAGGCGAGGGCGGCAGCGACGAGCTTCTTCATCTGTGTGTCTCCAGTTCTCGGGTTTCGGCGGATTGGTAGCAGGGAAGGACCGCAGCCGTCCACGCCTGGTAGAGCCAGGGTCATCGAGGAAGGTGCGCCATCTCCCCTCCAGGGACGATCCGAGCGCGCCAGGCATTCAGCCCTGGTCGGCCGTCACAGGCACACCCCGATCGAGGTGTAGGTGCGTGTCGCCCCATGTGCCCAGTTTCACGATGGATTCTGCCCTCCGATCGTGGGATTCCAGGTAAGGTGAATTCATTCTAGATTTCATGGACTCGGACGGCAGCATGGTCCGCGCACCTTTGGACCCTCGGGGGAGACAGCCGTGATCAGAGCACTGGGACTCGCGTTGTTGCTCGCCACCGTATCTTGCGCCAGCGGATCAGGGGACGCACCGTGCGAGGCAGGCCAGGCCTGCGTGCCCACGTCGGGTGCGAATGCCTGCACGACCTACCTGACCTCCTGCGACGCAACGACCGGCGCGCAGTCGTGCGTTGCGGCGACCCTGCTCCCGGACGGAGCAGCTTGCGGAACGGGGCTGGTCTGCCTCGCGAACGCGTGCATCACGGCCTGCGTGCCCGGCATCACGTGCACGCCCACCACACCCGCCTCCGCCTGCAAGACCTACGCGACGGCCTGCTCCGACAGGTTCACCGCGACCTCCTGCGCCGTGGGCACGAACCAGGCCGACGGAACCTCGTGCGGATCCGACCTCGTCTGCAGCTCGGGCGCCTGCGTGGCGGCATGCGTCCCCGGCCTTGCCTGCATCCCCACGGGGCCGCAGGACGAGTGCAAGACCTACGCGACGACCTGCACGTCCACGCTCGCCCAGCAGGTCTGCGCGCCCGCGGCCAGCCGGCCCGATGGCACGGCCTGCAACGGGACCAGCGTCTGCCAGGCAGGGGTCTGCCTCGGGGCGCTGGCGCCCCCGACGCTGAGCCCGACCGGCGGGTCGGGAGTTCCTGGCCTGACCGTCACGATCACCGGTCCCGACGCGACCGCCGTCGTCTACTACACCACCGACGGGACCGCGCCGAGCGACCTTCCCGCCACGCTCTCGTCGAGCTTCACCGGGGTGAAGACCCTGACCCTGCAGTCGACCGCCACGGTGCAGGCGTTCGCCAAGCTGGGGCTGCAGAGGAGCCCGACCGTGATCGGCGTCTACACGATCGTCCCCCCGCCCCCGCCGCCGCCTCCGGAACCGCCCGTCGGCGTGGCCCTCGGCACCGGCTTCACCGTCGGCTCGGTCCAGCTGAACGGGGTCGGGACCATCGACAGCACGCGTCTCGTCCTCACGCCGGCCGACGTCTACCAGGTGACGAGCGCCTTCTACCCCGAGGCGCTGAACATCCAGACCTTCACCACCGACTTCTCCTTCCAGATCGTGAACGCCCAGGCCGACGGCCTCACCTTCACGATCCAGGGCAACGGTCCGTTTGCAATGGGGTCCCAGGGGGGCGGTCTCGGGTACGGTCCCGACCCCTTCGATTCCCAGAGGATCCTGAGCATCGATCGGAGCGTCGCCGTCAAGTTCGACACCTACGACAACGAGGGGGAGGGGCAGAGCAGCACGGGGGTCTTCACCGACGGGACCGTACCGACCATCCCCTTCGACGACCTCATCCCCCACGGGATCATCCTCCGCTCCGGACACGTGATCGACGTGCACATGGTCTACGACGGGGCCATCCTCCAGTTGACGATCACCGACAGGTTGAGCAGCCTGCCCCCGTTCACCAAGGCCTACCCGATCGACATCCCCGCCCACGTGGGCGGCGTCACCGGCTGGGTGGGCTTCACCGCCGCCACCGGGCTGAAGACCGGGTCGCACCAGGTCCTGAACTGGACCTACCAGAACGCGCGGTGAACCGAGGCGGCCCGTGAATCCTGCCCGATCGGTCGAGACGGGATCGGCCATGTTCCGGGCGCACGAGAAGTACCGGAACGAGCTCTCGTTCCGGGCAACCCAGGCCCGCCGCAAGCTCGTGCGCGGGCTCATCGGCGGCCTGGTGGACTGGGATCCGCGGCCTCCCACCGCGTCCGGCTACACGGTGCTCATCGGGTGCAACTCCGCGCTCCTCGGAGTCCTCGCCTGCAACCTGCGATTCCTGGCCCAGCAGGACCTTCGCAACGCCCACGGGGTCCTGGTGGTCGTCGACCGCCCCCGGTCCACCCTTGCGCACGACGCCGAGCCGGCGCTGCGCGAGCGATTCCCCGCCTTGCCGCTCGAGTTCCTGTACTACACGCCCCGGCAGCGGCGGATCTGCGACCTCGTCGCTTGGCCGTGGGTCCAGGCCTGGCTCTCCTGGTCGATCGGGATCGCCCACGCGAGCACCCGGCACGCCCTCCTCCACGACCAGGATGCCATGTTGCTGCGGCCCAGCATCTGCGAGGAGCGATTCCGGGCGATCGTGGACCAGGGGGTCGACTACCTCGGGGTGAAGTACTACGAGGGAAACGGGCTCGTCCCGGAGGATCGGCTGGCGACGACCTTCGAGCTCATGTTCGACGCCGCGGCGGTCCGGAGGAGCCACGCCCCGCTCGACCTGTTCAACCAGGTCACGCGCCACCGGGGGCGCCGCGTCGACTTCGACACCTTTCTCCACGCCCAGTCGATCCGTGGATCGGTCGCGACGCTGCCCATCGCCGAGGAGGACATGGTCCATCCCTCCCAGCTCATCTGCCAGTTCGAGGACCACCGCACCGGCCGCCGAGCCGTTCCACCGACGAACGGCCTGCCCATCGTGCCGTACTTCAGCTTCGTGGGCGACGAGCCGGAACTGCTCCGCTCGATGACGGAGCAGTTCGAGCGGCGGTCGGGAGCCACCGTCGCCTTCGAGGGCAGGCCGCTGGACCTCTCCAGGCTGCCCCCCGCGCACGTTCGCTGGCTGGCCAAGCAGGCCTTCCGGCTCGAGGTCGCGCTCTCGGGCGAGGTGCGCCCCGAGGTTCACCGGTACTTCGCCGCGCTCGACGCGTTCGTCGCCCGGGCCTCGGGAAGCCCGACGACGCTCCCGCCGACCTGACGCCGGACGGGCCCCTGCCGCCTCCCCGATCCCGCCAGATGGACGTCCGGCCGTCCTTCGCCGAGTGGGGGATCCTGCTGGCGTTGCTCGCGGCGCTGGGCGCAGCTTCCCTCTGGCGACTCGGCGAGATGATCGTCCCCGACATGGACGAGGGGGTCTACGTCTACGCCGGCAAGCTCATCTCCGAGGGCAGCCGTCCGTACCGCGACTTCATGCTCGCCCACCCGCCCCTCGTTCCCTACCTCGCTGCGCTCGCCTGGGTCCTGGGCGGTGGCAGCCTGGCCTTCACGCGCTGGTTCGCCATCGCCGTGACGCTGGCCTCCTGCATCCCGCTCTACCTCCTGGCGCGCCGGATCGCCGCCTCGGCTGCCGCCGGACTCCTCGCGGTGTGCTTCTACCTGGTCGGGCTCGTCTGGATCGCCCACCTGGGCCGCACGGTCCGGCTCGAGCCGATCCAGAACGCGCTCCTCATCGGAGGCGCCGCGGCCTGGATGCTCGGGACCCGCCGCCGCTCGGCGTTCCTCGCCGGGCTCCTCCTGGCTGCCGCCGTGTCGGCGAAGCTGACGAGCGTCGTGCCCATCGGGCTGCTCGCCGGCGCCGATCTGGCCTGGCCCTCGGGCGGCCGGGCCGACGGGGGACGGCGGCGCTCGCTCGTCCTCGGAGCGATGCTCCTGCTCGGTCCGCTCACCGCCTGGTGCGTCGCCCAGGACGGGTTCGTCCAGTGGGTCCTGCGCGCCCAGGTGGGCAGACCTCGGGAGACCCTCGCCGACCGGTCGGCGGCGTTCTTCCTCGCGCTGGCGCGGTTCCCTCTCCTGGTGCCCGGCTTCCTCTACGCCGCCTGGCAACTCCGGGCGCCGGACTCCCGGCGCAGGAGCCTCGCCGTCGTCGCCCTGGGGAGCGGCGTGGCGGCCGTGCTGATCTTCCACACGTTCTTCCGTCACTACCTCGCGCTCGCGCTTCCATGGCTGGCGATCCTGATGGGCGCCTGGGGAGCTTCGTTCCAGGGCGGCCGGGCGCGGCGCTGGCTCGTGCCGGCGACGGTCGCGGCGGCATTCCTGTCGCCGATCGGGTTCACCGAGCTCTCCTTCCGTCGAGCCCCCGAGCACTCCTCGGGAGCGGCCACGGTCCTGCCCCACCTTCATGCGGGGCGCGGATACCTCCTCACGTCGGCCCCGGACTTCGCGCTCGTCTCCGGGCGGACCCTCCTGCCCTGGTACTTCACGGTGGACAACTACCTCGGGCGCGTGACCGGGCGCCTGACCGACGCCGAGTTCGCGTCGGCGGTGTCCCGTGCCGGGACGGTCGTGCTCTACCGGGGCGAGGCGGGGCGACTGCCGCTCACCCGTACCGTGCTCGCCGAGGGGTTCCGCAAGCTCCCCGTGGACCCGCACTGGGAGGCCTGGGAGGCGATCCCGGCTGCCTCACGCTGAGCTGCGAACCCGCTGGTCCCTCGGCACCCGGGCAGTCCGGGCCACGATGGCCACGAACCGCGGGTCCTTCACCAGGTACCGGTGCGCCAGGCGCCTGGGCTCGCGGACCAGGCGGTAGAGCCATTCCAGGCCGGCGCTGGAGACCCACCCCGGCGCCCTGGAAATGCGGCCGACGACGAAGTCGAGCGACGCGCCGACGCCCGCCGCCACCGCCCCGCCCAGGCGCAGGCGGTTGTGGTGGATCCACCTCTCCTGCTTGGGCGCCCCCATGGCCACTAGCACCAGGTCGGGCCTGGCGGCTGCAACCTCGTCGATTCCCTGCTCGACGTCCCGGGCCGTCCCGTCGAGCCGGATGAACGGGCTCGCCGTGCCCACGACCTGGACGCCAAAGTCCCTGCGGGCCCTCTCCGCCGCCGCGTCGGCCACCCCCGGCGCCCCGCCCAGCAGGAACACCCTCCAGCCGGAGCGCCCGGCGAGGTGCAGGAGCGGCTCGATGAGGTCGGACCCGGAGACCTTCTCCGGGATCGGAGTCCCGAGCAGGCTGGCCGCCCAGAGGATCGGCTTCCCGTCGGCGAGGGAGAGGCTGGCCGCGTCGTAGGCGGCGCGGAAGACCGCGTCGTCCTCGGCAGTGACCACGTGGTCCACGTTCGGCGTGAAGACGGAGCCGCCCTGCCCTCGCCGCACGAGGTCGGAGATCGCCTCCAGCGCCCCGTCGAAGGTCAAGGCATCGACCCAGATGCGGCCGATGCGCACCCGATGGGGCGCCCCGCTCAGTGCCCGGCCTCCGCCCCCTGTACCTCGGCCGGCAGCGCCGGGGCTCCCTTGGCCCGCAGGGTTCCCATCATGATCGGGACCGCCACGTTCACGAGCGTCGTGAACACCAGCGCCCCGACCCCGAAGACCCCGATGGCCACCATCCACTCCACCGCCGAGGGCCGGTACTCGTAGATCTCGCCCAGGGTGTCCGGCGTCATGCCGGGGATGACGAGCCCCATCCCCTTCTCGATGTAGACGCCGGCGAAGATCAGCACCGCGCCGACGTTGAGCGTCACCCAGTTCCGTCGTCCGGCGGGCAGCACGAAGATGACGGTGGCGATCACCGAGCTGAGGAGGGAGAACCAGGCGAACGGGACGAGTGCCCGGTTGTTCCCGATGCCCTGCCAGAGGTACTGCGTGTAGAGCAGGTGCTCGGTGTGGGAGTAGTACTCCTTGAAGATCTCGGCGCCGAGCAGGAACAGGTTGAAGAACATGGCGTAGGCCATGAGCTCGGCCACCTTCCAGATGGCCTCGTCCTTGATCTCCATGGCGGTGGTCTTCCGCAGGATCTGGAAGAGGATGATCATCACCGCCGGTCCCGAGCAGAAGGCCGAGGCGATGAACTTGGGCGCCAGGATCCCTGCGTTCCAGTAGGGCCGCGCCGCCATGCCGCTGTAGAGGAACGCGGTGACCGTGTGGATGCCGACGGCCGCCGGGATGCTGAAGAGGACGAGCGGCACCACGAAGAGCTTGGCGTACTCCCGCCCGCGGTAGGCGCGGTAGAGGATGTGCAGGACCACCACCAGGTTGAGCACCAGGTAGAGGTTCAGCACCAGCGCGTCCCAGGAGAGCATCGACTGGGGCCAGTTGGGATTGCCGGGCCCGGGCATGATGTGGGTGAGCCGGTCGGGGCGCCCCATGTCCACCAGGATGAACATGAGGCACATGATGAGGGCGCTGATGGCGAGCAGCTCGCCCAGCACCACCACCTCCTTGATGGGCTTCCAGTGGTAGACGTAGGCCGGCACGACCAGCAGCACGGCGGCCGCGGCCACCCCCACCAGGAAGGTGAAGTTGCCGATGTAGAAGGCCCACGTGACCTGGTCGCGCATGTTGGTGGCGAGCAGCCCCTGGTTCCACTGGCGCGAGTAGCCCACCAGCCCCACCACGATCATCGCGACGAGCAGCGCCATCCAGGCCTTGTAGGCCTTGCCGCCGGTGACCACCTGCCCCGCCGCGCCCTTCAAGAACTCGAGGATTCCCATGGTGCGTTCCCCCGGCCGCTAGGTCGCGTAGAAGTAGTAGAACTGCGGCTCGGTCGCGAGCTCCTCCTTGAAGACGAACACGCGCTTGCGGTCCATCACCTGGCGGATCTCGGACTCCGGGTCGAGCAGGTTCCCGAACTTGCGGGCTCCCACCGGGCAGATCTCCACGCAGGCCGGGTAGCGCCCGTCGCGGCTCCGCTGGAGGCAGAAGGTGCACTTCTCGACCACTCCCATCGGGCGCGGGCGGTTCCCCAGGTAGTCGGTGACCGGGTTCATCTCGGCCGCCGGGAGGTTCGGCTCCGCCCAGTTGAACTTGCGGGCGCCGTAGGGGCAGGCGGCCGTGCAGCAGCGGCAGCCGATGCACCAGTCGTAGTCGATGACCACGATGCCGTCGGGGTCCTTCCAGGTGGCCTTCACCGGGCAGACCTTGGTGCAGGGCGGGTGGCGGCACTGCTGGCACTGCACCGGCATGTAGAAGTGGCCCGGCTCGGGCACCTTCTCCGGGTCGTAGTAGGGGGTGGCGTGCTGCAGGGAGACGCCGTGCTCCTTGTCCATCTGGAGGACCCGGATCCACTGGATCTGGGGGTTCTTGCGGGACTGGTTGTTCTCCTTCACGCAGGCGTAGACGCAGCGGCGGCAGCCGATGCAGCGCGACAGGTCGAGGCCGTAGGCGAAGTCCACGCCCGGGATGGGTGGACGGGCGCCGACCGTGACCGCCTTGCCGAACTGGGCGGACCACTTCTTCTCGAGCTTGGCGAGCATCTCCTTGAGCCTCTCCGGGGAGAGCTCGGTCAGGTGGCGGCGCTGCAGCTCCTCGACCACCGCGTCGGGCTTGCACCCGGACACGGCGGCGATGACCGCACCTGCGGCCGCGGTGCGCAGGAAGTCGCGGCGCGACGTGGGGGTCCCGGCCCCCGCGCCAGCGGGCGCGTCCTGGAGGACGGGAAGTCGGTTCCGGTCGGTCATCGGCCCTGCTCCTGGGGCGGGATCGGCGGCGGCTCGGGCTTGAGCGCCTTGTACCGCGGGTTGTGGGGGTTGTGGCAGTTCACGCAGAGGTAGTAGGTCTTCTTCCCGTTCCACATCCCGGTCCGCTTTCCGTGCACGCCCACCTTCCAGTCCCGGTACTTGTCGCCGTGGCACTGGCCGCAGAGCTCGTAGGAGCGGGTGAACGGGACGAGCTTGCCGTTGATGAGGTGGAGGAAGTCCCGCTTCCCGTTGTCGTGGCACTCCAGGCACCAGCGGTCGGGCGCCCCGTGGTGGAATCCAGCCTGGATCTCGTCGTGGAACGCGAGCTCCCGCGGAGCAGGGTCGCCTGCCTTCTCGTGGCACTGTGTGCAGGGGAAGATCCCCTCGCTGAAGGGCGGCGGCTCGGCCTGGATGTCCTGACCCGCGCCGGGCACCTCCGGCGCTGGCGCTGGCGCCTGGGCCTTGGCGGCTGCGGGCCCGGCCGGGGCACCGCCCGCGGTGGCGAGCGGCGCGCCGAGCGCTACGGAAACGGCAAGGGGCAGGAGGAGCCGCCATCTGGGAAAGGTCATTCGAACTCCTCCGTCTCCGCGAGGGTCGCGGCGCGCTTGCAGCCTACGGGCCGGGGGCGTGGCCCGGGTTGATCCGGATCAGACGTGGGGGGCAGGCCCCAACTACGCCTCGCTCGCGCGGACGCGAGAGTTGGGCTGGCCCGTCCGGTACTCCTTCAACCGGTACTGGATCTTTCGCACCGAGACGCCGAGCACCTCGGCCGCGCGCGCGGTGGACCCTCCCATGGCGTCGAGCGTGCGCAGGATGGCCTCGCGCTCGATCTCGAAGAGGCTGGCTCCCGGGATGAGCGCGCTGCCCGCCCCCTCGTCGGGGCGTGCGCCTCGAAGCACTGCAGGGAGGTCGTCGATCCCCACCAGGTCCGCCTGGCACACCTCGGCTGCCCGGGCGATCACGCCCTCCAGCTCCCGGACGTTTCCCGGCCAGTCGTAGGCGAAGAGGGCCGAAAGGGCGCCGGGGGTGATCCCGCGCAGCGTCTTGCCCAGGGCGCGGCCGTTCAGGGCGAGGAAGTGGGATGCCAGCGCCGGCAGGTCGCTCCTGCGGGAGCGCAGCGGCGGGATGGACAGCGAGACCACGTTCAGGCGGTAGTAGAGGTCGTCGCGGAACCTCCCGGACCGGATCTCGCCGGCCAGGTCGAGCCGCGTGGAAGCCACCACCCTCACGTCGGCGCGGAGGGTCTGGCTCCCGCCCACCCTCTCGTATTCCCCTTGCTGCAGCAGGCGGAGCAGCTTGACCTGGAGCGAAGGGCCCAGACCGCCCACCTCGTGAAGGTAGAGCGTGCCCCCCTCGACCCGCTCGAGGAGTCCCTCCTGGCGGCGGGGGAACTCGCCCGAGGGGGCACCCTCGCTTCCGAAGAGGCGCGCCTCGAGGAGGCTCTCGGAGAGACCGGCACAGCCGGCGCGGGCGAAGGGACGGTCGCGACGGGGCGAGGCCTCGTGGATCATCTCGGCCACGAAGGACCGGCCGCTCCCCGCCTCCCCCTGGAGAAGCACGGTTGCCTTGGTGGGCGCGGCCCGGCGAACGATCTCCTCGATGACCGAGGCGTCCGGCGACGTGCCCACGAAGCGGAGCCGGGACCGGGCCTGCTCGCGAAGGTCCCGGGCCTCCCGGCGCAAGCGCCGATTCTCCAGGGCTCGCCTGACGGTCACCGCGGCGCGGACCGGGTCGTCGGGGAGGACCAGGAAGGCGTCGGCGCCACTCCGCAGCGCCTCCATGGCTCCGGCGACCTGCTCCCGGCTGGAGGTGACGATGAACGCCGCGTCGGACCCGCTGGCGCGCGCCAGCGAGATCACCTCCGAGCAGTTCCACCCGTGCCCCAGGACGGCGCAGACCACGCCCTGGACCGGGGTGGCCCTCAGGATCTCGACGGCATTCTCGGCCGAGCTGGCCTCGACCACGTCGAGGCCGTCGCCCCGGAGGGAGCCGGCCAGCTCGCCCCGCTGGACCCTGTCGTCGTCGAGAATGAGGACTCGCTCGGTCATCGCCGGGCGGGACTTCTGCAATTCGCGCACCGTTCGAATTCCGGGGTGAAACGCCCCCGTCCGCGCAATGGTTGCGAATCGACTTGATCTGGATCTATCCGCGCGCACGGCACGGGGGCGTTCCCGAGACTCTCCGGGGGTTTCGGGCGGGTCGGGACGGCCCCGTCCTCACCCTCCGGCTGGACGCGAGGAGCGGCTCTGGCGCATGATCTGCGTCGTGACCAGGCCGGAACGGACGATCCAGATCGTCCAGGAAGACATCACCCGCCTCGTGGTGGACGCCATCGTGAACGCGGCCAACGAGGGGCTCCTGCCGGGCGGCGGCGTCTGCGGCGCCATCCACGCCGCAGCTGGACCTGGCCTTGCCCGGGAGTGCGCGGCGCTGGGCGGCTGTCCGACCGGCGACGCCCGCCTGACGACCGGGCACCGGCTGCCCGCCCGGTGGGTCGTGCACGCGGTGGGACCGGTCTGGCGAGGCGGCGACGCCGGGGAGGACGAGGCGCTCTCGAGCTGCTACCGGCGGGCGATCGACGTCGCCGTGGCCGCAGGGGCCCGCTCCATCGCATTCCCGGCCATCTCCACCGGGATCTTCGGCTTCCCGATCGAGCGGGCCACGCGCATCGCGCTCGCCGAGTCACGGGCCGGGCTGGCCCGTCACGTCGGCCTCGAGCGGGTCGTGCTGTGCTGCTTCTCCGCCGGGGACCGCGCCGTGTACGAGCGCGTGGCGGCGGAGGGGGGCCGTGGCGCGTCCTAGGCGGGGGCGATCACCCGGTGCATCGCGCTCCACTCCCGGACTGCCTCCTCCTCCCACCCCAGCTCGTCGACCCAGCGTCCGCCGATCGCGCGTCGGAGCGGGAAGATCTGGTCGATCACCCCGCCGTTCAGGAGCGCCTCGTTGCGCAACTCGATCCCGGCGCCCAGGGCTTCCAGTTCGCGTGCCCTCGAGCGCGGATCGTCGATCGCCTCGGCAGTGGTGACCGCCCGGGTGAACTCCACGGCATCGTCGATCCGTGCGGCGATCTGCTCCACCCGGGGCTCCGAGAACGTCCCCGATCTCGCCTTCGCGCGCATCACGTCCCGGATCCCTTGAAGCCCCAGCGTGAAGATGGCACCGCGCTCGAGCCACCGCGTCTCGTAGTTCATCCGGTGGATGGGGGACGCGTGCGTCATGATCCGTCGATGGTCCTCCGCCGAGCGGGCGAACACCCTGTAGCCGTGGGCCTCCGGGTTCTCGAAGAACGTCGATGCAGGATCCAGGAATGGCATCATCGGACAGACCATGGGCATCACGGGCTGTCCCCGGAACTTCTCCAGGAGGTGCTCGCAGTAGTCCACCGTCTTTCGCACCGATTGCTCGTCCTGCTTCGGCATCCCGATGAAGTACCAGAGGTCGATCCGGTTGATGCCCCGATCGAGCGCCCTCGCGATCCAGGCTTCCATCTCGTCATTCGTGTAGACCCCCCGCCCAGCCAGCGTCGCCACCTCGAGGTCGTGGCTCTCCGGGGAGAGCGTGATGCTGGTCTGCGGATTGGCGGCCGCCATCCGCTCGAGTACCTCGTCGGACGGGAGGTGGAACTGCTCGTAGTTCACGGACTTGAGGCCCGCCTCGGCGACGTGATCGATCAGGGCGGTCAGGCGACCCCTGGTCTGGTTGTACGCCCCGCTCGCGTAGAGGATGGTCTTCTCCGGCTCCCGCATCCTGCCCATGGAGCCGAACTCGTACGCCACCTCCTCCTCGCTCTTCCGGACGACCCCCAGGTCGCGGCCGCAGATGCGCCGGACGGCGTTCCGGGATCCGCCGCACCATCCGCAGTCGTTCGAGCACCCCGCGTTCTGATGGGAGAGGATCTCCCGGATCGGCATCAGCCCTGCGGTCGCGTCCTGGACGGAGGTCGACCAGTCGATGCCGCACCCGATCGTCGACGGCTGGTGGGTGAAGCCGTTGTCGTGGATCGCCTCCCGGCCGGACTTCCACAGCAGGTTGGGGATCCCGGCGGGCGCCGAACCGCTCGAGACGGCGTCCAGGAGCCTCTGCACCGGCTCCAGCGTGTCGTACCCCCGCATCACCATGTCAACGAAGGGGAGCCGGATGAGTTCCCCCGCGTAGTACGTGGCCGAGATCCCTCCGAGGAGGATCGGGATGTCGGGGCGCAGCCGCTTCAGCTCCTCCGCGACCGCGAGGCAACCCTGCACCGTGACCATCCAGTGGAGGTCCAGGCCGAGCAGCTTCACGTCCAGCGCCCGAGCGAAGGTGGCCAGGTCCATCTCCGGGAAGCGGAGGAGAAGCGTGCTCAGGTTCACGATCTCGACCCGACGTCCCCGGTCGCGCAGGTGGCGCTGGAGTTGCTTGAACCCCAGGGGGAAGATCTCGTAGAGCGGAGTGATGGGAACGTCTCCGGTCGTCCCCATGAACGGGAAGTACAGGTCGCGGCGGCCCCGGAACTCGTGAAAGGCAGGGGGGTGCACGAGGAGCAGGTCGGCCCGCAGCCTCGGCAAGTCTCGTCCTGGATCCCGGCCCGCCATCGAACGCCCCGCCTCGCGGCTCGATCGACACGGACGGTCGACCCTTCGAAACGCCTAGCACGCTCGGTGGCCGGGGCGCAGCCCCTCGAACACGGGAGGCACCTGTCCCACACCCACAGCAGTTGACATGCCCCCCCCGCGCAATGAACCTTCTCCCATGGAGTCCCCCGAGCAGCCTGAGCGTATCGCCGCCGTGCTCCGGTTCGCTCGGGAACGGCTCTCTCCCGGCGCACGGGCGCGCGAGGCGGACGCCCGTTTCGATCGCGCGCTCTGGGACGAGGCGGCGGCCTTCGGCCTGACCGGGCTCCCCATTCCACAGGAATGGGGTGGCAGCGGTCTCGACGCCGTGGAGACGATGCAGGTGGTCGAGGCCCTCGGGAAGGGCTGCGAGGACGGCGGCCTGGTCTTCTCGCTCTGCGCCCAGATGTTCGCGTCGGCGGTGCCGCTCTGGCGGTCGCGATCTCCGGAACTCCGGGAGCGGTACCTCCGGGACGTCACGGCCGGCCGCGTCATCTGCTGCAACGGCACCACCGAGCCCGGCGCGGGGTCGGATGTCCACGCCATGAAGGCACGCGCCGTGCGCGATGGCTCGGACTACCTCCTCGACGGGGAAAAGTGCTTCGTGACGAACGCACCGATCGCCGACCTCTTCCTCCTCTACGCGGTGACCGACCCGGAACGCGGGATGTTCGGGATCTCGGCGTTCCTCGTCCCTCGCGGCACGCCCGGCCTCTCGGTCGCCCCGGAACACGCCAAGACCGGGCTGACCACCTCACCCTGGGGCTCCATCCACATGGACGGCTGCCGGGTCCCCGGGGAGTGGCGTGTGGGTCCCGAGGGCTCCGGCGCCGCCCTCTTCGGCGAGTCGATGATCTGGGAGCGCGGCTGCCTCTTCGCCTACTACGTCGGAGCCATGGAGCGGTCGCTGGATCGGTGCGTGGAGCACGCGCGAACCCGAACGCAGTACGGCCACCCCATCGGCCACTTCCAGGCGGTCTCCAGCCGGATCGTCGACATGAAGCTGCGGCTGGAGACGAGCCGGCTGCTTCTCTACCGGGCCGGTGAATTGCACCGCCAGGGCAAGCGATGCGACGAGGCCGTTGCCCTCTCCAAGCTCTGGATCTCGGAGGCCGCCGTCCAGTCCGGGCTCGACGCCATCCAGGTCTTCGGAGGCTCTGGCATGACGCCGACGACGGGCGTGGACGCCCTTCTCCGCGACGCCATCCCGGCCCGCGTCTTCTCCGGGACGTCGGAGATCCAGCGGACCATCGTCGCCCGGATGATGGGGCTCAAGTGAGCCGGCTCGACCTGCTCGTCGCTCCGTGGGCAGCCCGCTTCCCGGGCCGGAAGGCGATCGAGTGCACGGAGGAGTCCTTCACCTACGGCGAGCTGGACCGGATGGCGAACCGGTTCGCCAACGCGTTGAGGGCGAGCGGCATCCGGCCAGGGGAGCGCGTCGGGATCCACATGCCGCGCTCGGGGCGCGGCGTGGCGGCCATGCTGGGCGCGATGCGCGCCGGCGCGGTGTACGTCCCGCTCGACCCGAGCTCTCCGCCCGTGCGCATGGCGCTCATCGCCCGCGACTGCGCACTGCGCCACCTGGTGATCTCGCCCGCGCTGCTCGCCGGCTGGCGATCCGCCGGGGTGCTCGAGCCGGTGGAGCACGTGTTCCTCTCGGCCGACTCCCCACCCGTCGAGGCACCTGGCGCCCGGGTCCACCCCTGGGCCGAGATCGCGGCCACCAGCGAGAGCCCGCCGCCGCCACCGGGGAGCGACGCCGATGCGCTGGCATACATGCTCTACACCTCGGGATCGACGGGGGTGCCGAAGGGCGTCATGCTCTCGCACCGCAACGCGCTCGCGTTCGTGGACTGGACGGCCGACTGGGTGGGCCTCCGCGAGGACGACCGGGTGTCGAGCATCGCGCCGTTCCACTTCGACCTCTCGATCTTCGACGTCTGGGGCTCCCTTTCCAGGGGTGCAACGGTGATCGTGGTGGACGAGGGGGCCGTCACTTCCGGACGCCGCATGCTCGACCGGATCCGATCGGCGGGCGTGACGGTCTCCTACTGCGTCCCGTCGGCACTCATGCTCATGCTGGAGAATGGCGGTCTGGAGGACCGGGGGGCCCCTTCCCTTCGCGAGGTGCTGTTCGCGGGCGAGGTCTTTCCGATGAGGCAGCTGCGCCGCACCATGGCGGCCATCCCCCAGGCGCGCTTCTACAACCTCTTCGGGCCGACGGAGACGAACGTCTGCCTGGCATGGGCCCTGCCCCGGATGCCGGACCCCGACGCGACAGCCATCCCCATCGGCCTGCCCTCCTGCGGGGACGTGGCCACGGTCGTGGACGCCGAGGGCCTTCCGGTTCCGGAGGGCGAGGTAGGTGAGCTCCTCATCGAGGGACCGACTGTGATGCTCGGGTACTGGGACGGGGGGCAACGCACCCCGGCGAGGCACCCGTATCCGACCGGCGACCTCGTCGCCCGCCGCCCGGATGGGGCCTTCCTCTACCACGGCCGCCGCGACCACCTCGTCAAGATCCACGGATTCCGCGTCGAGCTCGGTGAGGTCGAGGCGGCCCTGAACGCCCACCCGGGGCTCCGGGAGGCCATCGCCTTCGCCGTCGACCAGCAGCTCGTGGCCGTCGCCGTTCCCGAGGACGGGTCGGTGTCGGTCCTCGACGTGAAGCGCCATTGTGCCTCGCGGCTTCCCCGGTACATGGTCCCGGGGGACGTGCGGCTGGTCAGGGCGCTCCCGCGCACGTCCAGCGGGAAGGCCGACCGGGTCCGGACCCGAGCGGCCTACGTCGACGGCGACAAGCAGGTCCTGGACCCGGCGCACCGCGCCGGGAGTTGAGGGGGACACGGGTGGAAACGCAGCTCCGCATCGAGCTTCGCGAGTACATCGTCACCACCTGGCTCTCGGGGGATGCTCGGGGCTTCGCCGACGACACCGACCTCCAGCAGGCTGGCATCCTCGACTCGTTCTCGACGATGGCGCTCATCGCCCACCTCGAGCAGGCCTTCGAGGTCGAGCTCGAGCCGGCCGACGTGAACGCCGAGACCTTTCGCTCCGTCCAGACGATCGCCCGGTTGATCATGGGCCGGCTGCCACGCGGGAACGGGAGCAGGTAGCATTCACAACGCAGGGGGGACCTCATGGAACAGACCGTTCGCAGCATCGTCGCCAGGATCGCCGAGACCAACCTCGACTTCGATTCCAATGCCAACCTGCGCGACGCCCTCGGCGTCGACTCCGTCCGTTCCCTGGAGATCGTCTTCGAGCTCGAGAAGGTGCTCGGCGTTGCGGTGCCCGAGGATCGCTACGCCGAGGTGAAGACCCTGAACGACATCGTGAAGCTGGTGTCCAGCCTGAAGGCCTAGGGCTCGCCCCATGCCAGGTCGGGTGGCGGTCACGGGCTGTGGCGTCGTCTGCGGCGCCGGTTCCGATCTCGAGTCCTTCTGGACGTCGATCGCCTCCGGCCAGGTCCTCGTCGGCCCGCTGCGCCGTTTCACCGTTCCCGGCCTGGAAGGCCTGCGCGGCGTGGAGGTGGAGCTTCCCGGCGACGTGACACCCGGGGCTGGGGAGGACCCGTATCGGGACCTGGCCGGACTGCTGGCCGAGGCTGCCGCGCGCCGCGCATTCGCCGACGCGGGGTTCGCGGCCGGTGGTCCGGAGAGCGCGCGGTCGGGCGTGGTCGTCGGGACGACCATGGGTCAGGAGCGCCAGGTCAGCGCCGTCGGCGACCGGTGGCCAGCCGAGGGACCTTCCTGCATCGATGCCGGATTCCTCGCGCGGTCGAGCAACCACTCCCTGGCCGGGCGCCTTGCAGGCCTCCTCGGCCTGGGCGGCCCGGTCATCGTGAGCGCCACCGCCTGCGCCTCCGGCAACGCCTCTCTCGCCTGGGGCTTCGATGCCATCGCGAGCGGCGCCGCCGACGTCATGGTGGTCGGGGGGGTCGACGTCCTCACCCGGGCCATCTACGCGGGATTCACCCGGATGGGCGCACTCTCGAAGAGCGCCTGCCGTCCGTTCGACAGGCGGCGCGACGGCGTCAGCTTCGGCGAGGCCGGGGCCTTCCTCGTGCTCGAGGAGATGGAACACGCCCGCCGACGTGGGGCGCGGATCCGGGCCGAGATGGCCGGGTTCGGCCTCTCCAACGACGCCCACCACATCACCGCGCCCGAGCCCAGCGGGGAGGGCTTCGCCAGGGCGATGCGCCAGTCGCTCACCTCGACGGGGACATCCCCGGACGAGGTAGGCTACGTGAGCGCCCACGGCACGGGGACCCAGTACAACGACGTCGCCGAGACCCGCGCGATGAAGGCGGTCTTCGGCGAGCGGGCACACCGGATCCCCATCAGCTCCATCAAGTCGATGATCGGGCATGCCAACGGGGCGGCCGGGGCGGTGGAGGCGGTCGCCTGCGTTCTGGCGCTGCAGGCGCAGGCTGCGCCCCCCACCGCCGGGCTCGAGGAGCCCGACCCCGAGTGCGATCTCGACTACGTCGCGGGTCGGGCTCGCCCCATGGCGCTGGAGACCTGCCTGAACCTGTCGGCCGGCTTCGGCGGCTTCAACGTCTGCACGGTCTGGAAGAGGGCGCCCCGATGACCGGATCGACGGACGCACCCGCCATCGCCATCACCGGGATGGGCATCCTCACGCCGCTCGGAGACGCCATCGGGCCTCTCGACGAGGCGCTGCAATCCGGTCGCGTGGCCGTCGAGGCGGCGGCAGACCTGGACGGCGCCCCGGCCGCCCGGATCGCCGACTTCGACGCCACCCGGTACGCAAACGTCCGCGGATTGCGGCTCTACAACCGCCCCACACGCCTCGGCATCTGTGCGAGCCGCCTCGCCCTCGACCAGGCCAAGCTGGATGCGGACTTCCCCCCCGAGGACCTCGGCGTGGTGGTCGCCTCGACGTTCGCCCACCTGGAGACCCTGCTCGAGTACGACCGAAGCGTCGTGTCGGCGGGGATCGCCAGGACGAATCCGGCGCTCATGCCCCTCGCCATCCCCAGCGCGCCTGGAGCCGCCCTGGCTCTCTCGTTCACGGCCAAGGCCTTCTCGATCACGCTCGCCGACGGTGGGACGTCCGGCCTCGACGCCCTCGGGCTGGGAGCCCGCCTGGTGGCCGCGGGCCGCGCGCGGGCCACGATCGTGGTCGGCATGTTCTCGGTCGTTCCCGAGCTCGTGCTCTCGGCAGCGCGGGCCGGACTGCTCGCCCCGGCGGACGGATTCGTCGTTCTCGACCGGGCGCGGCGAGGCACGGCTTTCGGCGAGGCCGCGGTGGCTTTCGTGCTGGAGCCGCTCGAGGGAGCCCGCGCTCGCCGCGCGGACGTGCTCGCCACGGTCGCCGGCCAGGCCTCGACGTTCTCTCCCTCCCCGGCGGGCCTCGCCGACGCCCTGGCCCGCGCCTGCGGGCTCGCCCTCGCCGGGGCCGGCCTCCGTGCCGCCGACCTCGGCCTGGCCGCCTGCGGGGCCAGCGGATCGATCGACGGAGACCGGGCCGAGGCCCGCGCGCTCGTCACGGTCCTGGGCGCATCGGCGGCGGACACAGGGGTCGTCGCTCCCGCAGCCAGCCTCGGCGAATCGGTCGACGCGAAGGGGCTCGTCGCGGCGGGCGTCGCCCTGGCAGCCATGCGCACCGGGGTGGCCCCCCCGGTACCGCGGCTCGTGGATCCCGAGGTGGGCGGCCTTCACTACCTTTCCTCGCCCTCGCCCGTCGACGTGCGTCACGCGCTCGTCACCTCGACCTCCCTCTCCGGCGGCGCGTCCGCCGTCGTCCTCTCGAGGCCGACGTGAGCCAGACCGGATCGCAGGGCGTGGCGCTGGTCACGGGAGGATCCCGGGGCATCGGAAGGGCAATCGTCGAGCGGCTGTCCCGGGGTGGCCTCGCCGTGCGCTTCACGTACGTGAAGAGCACGGAGGCAGCCGAGGCGGTGGTGGCTTCGCTCCGCAGCGAGGGGCTCGAGGTGCAGGCCGACCGTGTCGACGCGCGGGACATCGCCTCGTCGCGCGCCTGGGCCGAGAGGGCCGTGCGCGAGACGGGCAGGATCGACGTGCTCGTGAACAACGCCGGCGTGACCGCTGACCGGCTGCTCCCCTCGATGACGGAGGCCGACTGGAACGCGCCGCTGGCGACCAGCCTCAATGGACTTTTCGGCGCCACCCAGCCGCTCGCGAAGCAGATGATGCGGCAGCGATCCGGCCGGATCGTGAACCTCACCTCGGTATCCGGGCTGGTGGGGATCGCCGGCCAGACCAACTACTGCGCGGCCAAGGCGGCCATCATCGGGTTCACGCGTGCGCTGGCCAAGGAGATGGCGCCATGGGGACTCCCGGTGAACGCGGTGGCGCCGGGCTTCATCGACACCGACATGACCGCCGGATTCCCGGAAGCGCAGCGCAGGGCCTGCCTCGACCGGGTGCCCATGCGGAGGTTCGGGACCGCCGAGGAGGTGGCCCGGCTGGTGGAGTACCTGGCCTCCGCGGCGCCGCCCTACCTCACCGGGCAGGTGCTCGTGATCGACGGAGGGTTGTCCGGATGAGCCGGGCGACGGGGCAAGCGTCCCGCACGCCGGGCGGCCCGGACCTCCCGTACACGCTCGCCGCGTTGCGGCGCGACCGGGAGCGCTATGCCGAGCTGGGCGGCTGGGCTCGGAACACCGGATACTGGATCGGAGCCACCTATCGCCTGGGGGCATGGGCTCGCGCCATCGATTCACGGGTGCTGCGCATTCCACTGCTCGTCGTGCACCGGTTGCTCGAGTTGCCGTGGAAGTTCTTCCTCAACGTCGACATCCAGGCCGCGAGCATCGGTCCCGGCTTGTGCCTGATCCACCCACGCAACGTCTGGATCGCCGGCGGGACCATCCTGGGTGGCGACTGCCTGGTCTTCCACGAGGTGACCTTCGGAACCAACGCCTTCATCCAGGGGAAGCCCCGGCTGGGGGACCGCGTCGACGTCTACGTCGGAGCCCGCGTCCTCGGACGGGTCACCATCGGGGATGACGCGATGATCGGAGCCAACTGCGTCGTGACCCGTGACGTCCCGGCAGGACACGCGGTCTTTCCTGCCAGGACCGTCCAGGCGCCCAGAGGCCTGCTCGGGCTGGCGCCGAGACCTCGGCCAGGAGATGGCGAGGCGGCCGAGGAGTAGTGCCGCTTCCGTCGCCTACGGCTTGTGGGCGGCCGGGTGCTCGGCGTTCGACCCGGCGGAGCTCCGGATCGGCGGAGGCTCCGATTGCAGGGGCGGCGCGGCCTGCTGGAACGGCGCGCCCTCCCACGACCCGGAGTACGGGGGGTTCGCGTAGGAGAAGCGGGTCGCGTTGTCGAGCAGGGTGAGCCCGATGAGGAGGGCCACCCAGATCGTCGAGAACAGCAGGGCCAGGCGGGCGATCCCCTTCTCCTCCCAGAGGTGCATGAAGAACACCGCCACCAGGGCCGCCTTGACGGTGGCGATGGACAGTGCCACCACCACCCGGGCTGCGTAGGACATGTCGGTCTTCCAGACGGCGAGCGTCAGGCCGGTGAGCACCATGAGCGCCGCCCAGACCATCACGTACTGCGCGGGGCCGAGGTGCTTCTCTTCGCCGTGGGTCGTCGAAGTCACGGATGCCCCCTCAGACCAGGTAGAGAAGCGGGAAGAGGAAGATCCAGATCAGGTCGACGAGGTGCCAGTAGAGACCCGAGAGCTCGACCGGCGTGGAGTACCCCGGGCCGAAATGCCCGCGGCCGGCGCGCCACGCCACCCAGCCTAGCAGGCTCATGCCGATGAGCACGTGGAGGCCGTGCAACCCGGTCATGAGGAAGTAGACGGTGAAGTACATGCTCACGCCGGGCCCCTCCAGGCCGGCGTAGTGGTACAGGCGGCCGGGGAGCTGCCCGTCGATCCAGTGGTGGTAGTACTCGAAGCCCTTCAGCACCATGAAGATGGCGCCGCAGGCGATGGTGAAGGCGAGGAGCCCGACCACCTTGCGGTTCTCGCCCCGGCGCGCGTGGTGGATGGCCAGCGCGACGGTGAGCGAGGAGGTGATGAGCACCACGGTGTTGGTGGCGCCCATGGCCACGTGGGCCAGCTTGCTCGCCTCCTCGAAGCCCATCGGGAAGAGGTAGCGGTAGACGGCGTAGGCCGTGAACAGCACCGCGAAGAGCAGGATCTCGGTGGCCAGGAAGAGCCACATCCCCATGCGGGCGGCGTGCTCCTGCGTCTTCATGTCCGGGAAGTGGTGGGCGAGCCGGGAGGGCGCCGCGGCGGCGTCAGTGTGCATGCTTCACCTCGGCGGCGGGGCCGTCCTGGTACTCGTGCGGACCCTTCTCGTAGTCCGGCGTCGCCGGGAAGTTCGCGAGAGCCGGCGGCGACGGGGTGTTCCACTCGTACCCGCGCGAGAGCCACGGGTTCGGCCCCGCCGCCTTCCCCCTCACCAGCGAGTGCACCAGGTAGGCGAGGATGATGAGGAATCCGAAGGCGAGGAGCGAGGCCCCCGCGGTGGAGGCCACGTTCAGGGACTGGAACTGCTCCGGGTAGGAGTAGTACCGGCGCGGCATGCCCATGTTCCCGAGCAGGAACTGGGGGAGGAAGGTGGCGTTGAATCCCAGGATGATCAGCACCGAGGCGGCCAGCGCCCAGCGCTCCGAGTACGTCCTCCCGAACATCTTCGGCCACCAGTAGTGAAGTCCGCCCAGGAACGCCATGATGGTGCCGCCCACCATGATGAAGTGGAAGTGGGCCACCACGAAGTAGGTGTCCTGCCAGTGGACGTCGAGCGACACCGTGGACAGCGCGATGCCGGTCAGCCCGCCGAAGACGAGGAAGTACAGGAAGCCCATGAAGTAGATGAAGTAGGCGGACACCTGGATGGCGCCCTTGTAGAGGGTGGCCGTCCAGTTGAAGACCTTGATGGCGGTGAAGAGCCCCACGAACATGGAGAGCACGCCGAACACGCCCGAGGCGAAGGTGGACTGCCCCGAGGTGAAGAGGTGGTGCCCCCACACGAAGAAGCCCACGAACGCGATGCCCAGCGACGAGAAGGCCACCGCCTTGTAGCCGAACATGTTCTTCCGGGCGGCGGACTGGACCAGCTCGCTGACCACGCCCATGGCCGGCAGGACCATGATGTAGACGGCGGGGTGCGAGTAGAACCAGAAGAGGTGCTGGAAGAGGATGGGGTCGCCGCCGCGGGCCGGGTCGAAGATGCCGAAGCCGAAGACCTTCTCGAAGGCCACCAGCAAGAGCGTCATGCCCAGCACCGGGGTGGCCAGCACCTGGATGACGCTGGTCGCGTACATGGCCCAGACGAAGAGCGGGAGCCGCATCCAGGTCACGCCCGGGGCGCGCATGGTGTGGACGGTGACGATGAAATTGAGGCCGGTGACGATCGACCCCATGCCCAGGATGAAGGCGCCGAGAAGCACCGGCGCCACGGTGGTGACGGTGGTGGTGCTGTAGGGAGTGTAGAAGGTCCAGCCGGTGTCGGTTCCGCCGTGGATCATGCCCCAGACGGCGATGGCGGCGCCGAGCAGGTAGAGGTAGACCGAGAGCAGGTTGATGCGCGGGAAGGCCACGTCCTGCGCCCCGATCATGAGCGGGATGAAGAAGTTCCCGAAGATGCCCGGGATGGCCGGGATCATGAAGAGGAAGATCATGATCACGCCGTGCAGCGTGAACATGCGGTTGTAGGCCATGGCGTCCATGACCGTGGGCCCGGGCGAGAGCAGCTCGATCCGCAGCAGAAGCGCGAACACGCCGCCCAGGAAGAACCCGGTGAGCGTCAGCGCCAGGTACATCACCCCGATGCGCTTGTGGTCGAGGGTGGCCAGCCAGGACCAGACGCCCTTCTCGGCGTTCAGGTAGTTCGGCGTGTTGTAGACCGGGCTACTTGCCGGTGACGGGGACATAGATGGGACCCTTCTGCGGCTCGGCGGTCGGAGCGTCCGTCCGCAGGGACTTGATGAACTCGGTGATGGCGGCGGCGTCGGGCCCGTTGAGCTTGCCCTGGTAGGTCGGCATCACCGCCTTGTCCTTGAATCCGGCCACGACCTCGTAGTTGGGCTCCATCATGGAGCGGGTCAGGTAGGCCTCGTCGGCGACGATGGTCTTCCCGTTCTCGAGCTTCACGGTCCGTCCGGCGAGGTCCAGCCAGGTCGGGCCGATGTGCTGGGTGCCGTCGACGGTGTGGCACTTGAAGCAGCCCTGCACCGCGGCGATGCGCCGCCCCTGGTCGATCAGGCTGCCCCGCAGGTCGTACGACTCCGAGGCCAGCGGCTGGCCGTCCTGGGCCTGCGGCTGGCTCCCCCTCCTCTGCTGCTCCATCCAGGCGTCCCACTCCTCGGCCGGCATGACCACGAGCTCGCCCAGCATGGCCGAGTGGCCCAGGCCGCAGTACTCGGCGCAGAAGATGGGATGGCGTCCGGGGACATCGGCGTTGAACCAGGCCTGCGTGTACCGGCCGGGCAGCGCGTCCTGCTTCATGCGGAGCGCGGGGACGTAGAAGGAGTGGATCACGTCGCGCGAGGTGAGCAGCAGGCGCACCGGACGGCCTGCCGGGACCCGCAGGACGTCGGTGGAGTTGGGCCCACCCGGATAGGCGAACTTCCACATCCACTTCTTGCCCTGCACGTAGACGTCGATGGCCCCCTTGGGAGGGGTCTGCAGCCGGACGTACTGCGGGTAGCCCACCGCGAAGTAGGCGAGGAAGAGCACCAGGGGCAGGCCGATGAACACCGCCTCGTGGATGGGCTTCGGGTCGACGATGGGCGTGGACTGATCGGCGTGCTTCCGGCGGTACCGGAGCACGAAGACGAACCCCGTGGCCAGCGTCACCCATCCCCCCAGCATCGAGGTGACGAAGACGAAGTAGTGCAGGTAGTCGAGCTCGCGCGCCCACTGCGACGCCTGCTGGGGCAGGAAGAGGAGGTTGCGCAGGAATTCGTTGAGCAGGTTCATCGCCGGGCTCCCTTCGCCTCGCGCCGCCAGAACACGAAGAGCACGCTGGCCAGGCCGAAGAGCACGAGGAGGGCGCCCGCCCGCACCACCCCCATGGCGTAGGGGACGTACTTCCGGGCCACCGGGTCGTAGCGGTAGCAGGTGAGCAGGAAGCGGTCGAAGCTGGTTCCCACCTTGCCGTCGGCGGCCTCGACGATGGCGAGTCGCAGGTCGCGGCCGGGGAACTCGACGCCGTAGAGGTAGCGGGAGACGCGCCCATCGGGCGTGAGCACGATGATGGCCGCGCCGTGGGCGTACTGCTTCGTCTCCTCGTCGAACTTGTAGTGGAATCCGACCGCCTCGGTGACCGAGCGGATCTCCTTCTCCTGCCCAACCAGGAAGGGCCAGACCTCCTTGCGGTCGGCCTTGTCGAAGGACTGGAGGTAGTGCTTCTGCCGCACGAAGCCCTGCGCCGCCCTCTCGCGGGGGTCGAAGGAGATGGAGAGCGCCGTGTAGTCCTTGCCCAGCTCGAGGCCGGTCTCCTTCATGCCGCGGGCCATGCCGCCCAGGATCAGGCCGCAGAGCATGGGGCACTCGTAGTAGACCAGCGCGAGGACGACCGGCTTGCCCTTTCCGAGGAAGTCGGCGACCCGGACCGGCTTGCCGTCCTGGTCGAGGAAGGCGGCGCCCGGCGGCACCTGGGCGTTGAGCTTCTCCTCGATCTCCACCCCCTGCAGGGGGGCAGGCCCTTCCGGATCGTCCTCGGCGCGCAGGGCGGCCGGGAATCCGAGGAGGAGCGCGATGGCGATGGCGGCGGTGCTCCTCACGGGCGATCTCCGCGCGCCACGCGGGCCATGGCCTCGTCGATGGGGACGTGGATCACGCCCGCCTTGCGGTCGACCCAGCCCCACCCGTTGAGCCGCTGGACCTGCTGCGCGCGCCGCCGGCGGGCTCGACCGCGAGCTCGAAGAGGCGCTGCTCGACGATGCCGATCTTGTTCCTGCCGATCTCGGAGGGCGGGGCGGCCGGCCCGTCCGCGAGCACCTGGGCGCGCGTGCGGTCGTACCCGAAGCGGATGGTGAACCAGCTGGCGACGGCGAAGAGGATCAGGGCCGAGACGCCCACCGCGAGGATGCGCGGGGTCCCGATGCGATCGGGCTCGGCCCGGGTGGCCGGGGGGTGGCTCTGGTCGCTCATTGCTGGGGCTCGTAGTGAAGGGAATCGGCCAGGTGCGGATCGCGGGCCGGGACGATGGCGTGGCCGCGCAGGCGCGCGATCACCCAGGCGACGCAGGCGCCGCCCACGCCCAGGAAGGCCGCGAGGTCCATCCAGCTGGGGCGCGGGCCGCCCGGCGACAGCCCGGGCATGACGACCCAGTAGATGTCCACGTAATGCACCGCGAGGATCCACAGGGACATGAAGACCAGCGGCCTCCAGCGCCGCTTCCTCTCGCGCGGGATGAGGATGAGGAACGGCAGCACGAACTGGAAGAGCGCCAGGAACACGCCCACGCCCCTCCAGCCGGTCTCGGTCCGCACCAGGTACCAGGGCACCTCCTCGGGGAGGTTGGCGATCCAGATGAGGAGGTACTGGGAGAAGGCGATGTAGGCCCAGAAGGCGGTGAAGGCGAAGAGGTACTTGCCCAGCGAGTGGACGTGGTTGGCGTTGAGGGCGCTCCGGAGCGGCTCCTCCTTCGAGGCGGCGGCGGCGACCAGGATGAGCGCCGCGATGGCGGCCACCAGGCTCCCGGCGAACCAGTACACCCCGAAGATGGTGGAGAAGAGGAAGGCCGAGAGCGACATCTGCCAGTCGAAGGCGGCGAAGGTGATGGCCAGGGCCACGAAGGGGAGGCCCCCGGCGCCGAGGCGGCGCATCTTGAGCTTCAGCTCCGGCCCGCCCCCGGCGTCCTGCGCCAGCGACCAGCGGCGCATCAGCGAGGCCACGCCGATCCAGATGGCGAAATAGAGCCCCGCCCGGAAGAGGAAGAAGGGGAGGTTCATCCAGGGGTGGCGGTGCTCCCAGAGGTGGATGGCGAGCTTGCCCTCCCCGTGCGCCCAGGGCTGCATGGGGGCGTGGGTCGCGGCTCCGGGGTCCATCCAGGGGAAGATCTGGCCGGCCCCGAGGGCGACGGGCAGGAAGAGGAGGGCCAGCAGCGGGAAGGCGGAGGTCAGGCTCTCGAGCAGGCGCCGCACCACCACGTACCACTTCGAGCCGGCCGCCTCGTTGGCCATGAGGAAGACCATCGCCGCGAGGGCGATGCCGGCCCAGTAGACGAAGGCGGCCAGGTAGGCGTAGAGCGCGCGCCGCGCGTCGAGCGCGCCACCGGCGGCGGTGGCCAGCAGGCCCACGGCGCCCACCGCGGCGGCGCGGATCATCAGGGTTCGACCCCCGGTGAAGGGCGCTGCGTTCATCGGTTCTCCTTCTCGAGGCGCTCGCGGACGTCGGGCGGGGCCTGCTCGATGCGGGTGCCCTGCGAGAGCTGGAGGGCGCGCACGTAGGCGACCACGGCCCACCGCTCCTCGTCCCCGAGCCAGGGCCGGTAGGAGGGCATGTAGCCGTACCCCTCCGTGATGGCGGTGAAGAAGAAGCCGTCGGGGCGCTGGCCGATCTGGAGCAGGGAGGGCGGCGGGCGGATCGACATGTTGCGAGCCACCGGGCCCTGCCCGTCGCCCAGCACGCCGTGGCAGACGGCGCAGAAGACGTCGTAGCGCTTGCGCCCGAGCTCGACCAGCTCCGGGGTGACCGGCACCGGGATCCGGGCCACCGGCGTGCCGTCGGGGTTGCGGCCGCTGGCGGCAGCCGCCTCGACCGGTGGGCCGGCGGGAACCGTCCCGCGGGGCGGCGCCCGCATGCCGATCTGATCGGGGTAGAAGACGCTCTGGCGGTAGGGCTTCACCTTGGGCTGCTGCATCATGGGGTTGACCCATTCGCAGCCGGCGGCGACGAGCGCGAGCGCCACGACGGGGAGCGCCCTCATGCCTCCTCCGGGACCAGCTCGACCTGTGCGGCGCCGAGCTTGCGCAGCTCCTCCGAGACCCCGGGGACCTCCTCGGGCTTCACCGCCACCGACAGCCAGAGGGCGTCGATGGTGGCGGACCGGAAGGCCTCGACCTCGAAGAGGGGATCGTATGGGCGGGGGAAGCGGAAGATCGCCATCAGGCCGAGGAAGATCGAGACGCCGGCCAGGAGCACGCCGAGCTCGAACATGATGGGGACCCAGGTCGGCGACGGGACGGCGTTCCGGTTTCCGACGTTGATCGCGAAGTCGACGTCGTTCATCCACCACTGCATCAGGACGGCCGAGGCCACTCCCACCAGGCCCGCCGCACCGGCGATGAAGGGAACCGGCGACCTGCCGAGCCGGAGCACGGCGTCCGAGTCGGGCAGCGGGTACGGGGAGTAGAAGTCGACGGCCGGGTGGCCGGCGTCCTGAAGGGCCCGGGCGGCGCCGTAGAGCGACTCGATGTCCGGGTATTGCCCCAGGATGACTCGGGTCGCGCTCATGCGTGCCCCTTGGCGTGCGACCGCTCGTGGGCCATCTCGTGGTTCAGCTCCTTGACCTCGGCGATGGCCACCGACGGCACGAAGCGAAGGAAGAGGAGGAAGAGGAGGCTGAAGAAGCAGATGGTCCCGAAGAAGATGCTCCAGTCCACCCAGGTCGGGATGAAGATGCCCCACGAGGAGGGCAGGAAGTCCCGGTGGAGCGAGGTCACGATGATCACGAACCGCTCGGCCCACATTCCGATGCCGACGAGGATGGAGACGATCCAGAGCCAGGCCACGCTGGTCCGCGCCCTCTTCCACCAGAAGGTCTGGGGCACGACCACGTTGCAGAAGATCATGGTCCAGTAGATGACGGCGTACGGACCGGTGGGGCGGGTCTTGAAGAAGAGGAAGGCCTCGTAGGGATTCCCGCCGTACCAGGCCATGAAGTTCTCCATGAGGTAGCCGTAGGCGACGATCATGGAGGTCACGAGCATCACCTTGGCCATGTTCTCCAGGTGGCGGCTGGTGATGACGTTCTCGAAGTGGAAGGCCCTGCGCGCCGGGATGATGAGGGTCAGCACCATGGCGAAGCCGCCGAAGACGGCGCCGGCCACGAAGTAGGGCGGGAACACCGTCGTGTGCCAGCCCGGGAGCAGCGAGACGGCGAAGTCGAAGCTCACGATGGAGTGCACCGAGAGCACGAGCGGGGTGGAGAGCCCGGCCAGGATCAGGTAGCCGATCCGGTAGTGCTGCCAGTGGCGCGAGGATCCCTTCCATCCCAGCGCGAAGACGCCGTAGGCGATCCGCTGGGCCCTCTTCTTCGCGGTGTCCCGCAGGGTGGCGAAGTCGGGGACGAGGCCGAGGTACCAGAAGAGGAGCGAGATGGTCAGGTAGGTCGAGACGGCGAAGACGTCCCAGATGAGCGGGCTCTTGAAGTTCGGCCACATTCCCATCGTGTTCGGGTAGGGAAAGAGCCAGTAGACGGCGAACCACGGCCTGCCGGTGTGCACGAGCGGGAAGAGCCCCGCCTGCAGGACGGCGAAGATGGTCATGGCCTCGGCGAAACGGTTGATGGAGGTTCGCCACTTCTGCTGGAAGAGCAGCAGGATGGCCGAGATCAACGTGCCGGCGTGGCCGATGCCGATCCACCAGACGAAGTTGATGATGCCGAAGCCCCACCCCACCGGCTGGTTGTTGCCCCACATGCCGATGCCGCGGGCGATGGTGACGGTGAGCCCGACCAGGAGGAAGCCGGTGCCGGCAGCGGCCAGGCCGACCATCATCTTCCACGCCTGGGGCGTGGGAGCGAAGATGGGCGAGAGCAGCTCGGTGTTGAGCTGGGCCTCGGTGGGGTGGCCCGCGATGAGCGGCATGGGGGCGAGCGCGTCGCGCTCGGCTACGGCCTGCGCTGGAGGAGTCATGCCAGGTCCGGGTTGGGGTTGCGGATCTTGACGAGATAGGCGGTGCGGGGCCGGGTTCCGAGCTCGTGGAGGAGGTCGTAGCGGCGCGCGTCCTCGTGCAGCTTCTTCACCCGCGACTGCGGGTCGTTCAGGTTCCCGAACACGATGGCCTCGGCCGGGCAGGCCTGCTGGCAGGCGGACTGGACCTGCCCGATCTTCTTCCCGCCGGAGCGGGCGTCGATGCGGGCGCCCTCGATCCGCTGGACGCAGTAGGTGCACTTCTCCATCACGCCGCGCGAGCGGATCGTGACGTCCGGGTTGAAGAGCAGGGTCTCCACGTCCGGGACCTCGGGGCGCCAGTTGAGGAAGTTGAAGCGGCGCACCTTGTACGGGCAGTTGTTGGAGCAGTACCGGGTCCCGACGCACCGGTTGTAGACCATCTCGTTCAACCCCTCCTCGGAGTGGACGGTGGCGTTGACCGGGCAGACGTACTCGCAGGGAGCCGTCTCGCAGTGCTGGCACATCACCGGCTGGGAGATGGTCTCGGGGTTCGAGGCCGGCCCCGAGAAGTACCGGTCGGTGCGGAGCCAGTGCATGATCCGGCCCTTCGCCACCTGCTCCTTGCCGACGGTGGCGATGTTGTTCTCCTCCTGGCAGGCGATGACGCAGGCGTTGCAGCCGGTGCAGCGGGACAGGTCCACCGACATGCCCCAGGAGTGCTCCTGCTCGGAGTAGTCGACCGGGGGCTGGGCGGTGGCCGGCATGCCGCGCAGGTGCTCGAGCTCGCCGCGCCCCTCGTCGTGGGCCCACTCCTTCGAGGTGAAGTCGATCGCCAGCGGGCGCCCCTCCATGGCGAAGTGACCCTGGGCGACGGCGAGCTTGTGCTTGCCCTTTCCGGCGGTCACCGTCAGGCCGGGCGCGAACCAGGCGCCGGCGTCGCGCAGGCGGTAGGCATCGACGCCCACGCCCTTCGAGACCGCGGACCCGTCGGTTCGGCCGTAACCGAGCGCCAGGGTGATCGTGTCGTCGGCATGGCCCGGCATGAGCATCGCCGGCGCCTGGACGCTCCGGCTGCCCAGCGCCAGGGTGACCACCTGCCCGCTCTCGACCCCGAGCCGCTTCGCGGTGCCCTCGGAGAGGTAGGCGGCGTTGTCCCAGCTCAGCTTCGTGATGGGGTCCGGGAGCTCCTGGAGCCAGGCATTGCCGGCGAACCGGCCGTCGAAGAGGCCGTAGGACGGTCGTGAGGGCGAGCTCGATGCCCTCGCCCTTCGCGGGGAGCCGTCCCATCGCCGAGACCACCGCGGCCACGTCCACCGGCGCGCCCTCCTCGGGCTCGCCCGTCCCCGGGATGACGCCCTGGCGGAGCCACCGATCCCACTGGGCCTCGAGGCCTGCCGGGTCGAGCGCGCTGCGTGCCGCCCAGTGGGCCTTCACGTGCTGCATGGCCCCGCGGTCGCCCTCGTCGAGGAAGGCCGCGAGCAGGTCGATGGCGGTGGTGCTCTCGTAGAGCGGCGCGATGAGCGGCTGGACCAGGGAGGCCACGCCCTCCCGGGACCGTGCGTCGCCCCAGCTCTCGAAGGGGTGACTCTGGGCGAGCCTCCAGCTGCAGCGGCGCGACGTCTCGTCCTCGCGCAGGGACAGGTAGAGCGCGTTGGGGACGCGGGCGAGGAGCGCGCCCAGGTCCAGGCCGGCCGGGGCCGCGTGGACCGGATTCCAGGCGGTCACGACCAGCGTGTCGAGCTTGCCGCCCTCGATCTCGCGGGCCAGCGCGGGGAGCGCGGCCGAGGAGGGAGCCCCGTCGCCCAGCACGGGTCGCGAGTGACGGACCGTGATGCCCACGTTGCCGAGCGCCGCGTTCATGGCGTGGGCCAGCGCGTGCACCGCGGGCGGCTGTCGGATGCCGGCCAGCACCAGGGATCGCCCCCGGTGGGCTGCCAGGTCGGCGGCCACCGCCCGGGCGGCACGGGTGTGCTCGGGGGAGAGCGCCGGGGCTCCAGGCACCACGCCCAGCTGGGCCGCGACGGCCCGCGCGAAGGCGGCCACCTCCGAGCCCCGCATGGGGAAGCGGTGGTCGGCGCTCGCTCCGGTCAGGGACATGGCCGGCTCGGCGACGTAGAGCCGGCTCATCTCCGCCCCCGGCTCCCGGTGGCGGGCGAACTCGCGGGTCAGGCGCAGCGAGTCCCCCTGTCCGGAGAGGAAATCGGCGTCGAGGGAGAGGATGGCCCGCGCCTGCTCGAGGCTCGGGTGGACGTCGAGCGGCCGCCCGAAGGCGATGCGGGCTCCCTCGACGGCGTTCTCCTCGGTGACCGGCGCCCAGACGTGGACGCGTGCCCTGGGAAAGCGAGCCTGGAGCCTGCGGCGGAGGCTGGCCTGGGTGGGCGAGGCATCCGGCGCGAGCAGGAAGGCGAGACGCGCGCCGCCATCGGCCTCGTGCCCCCGGGCCAGCTTCTGGATCTCGGAGAGGAGACCCCTCCAGGACAGTGGGTTGGCGCCGCGCCAGTAGCCCCGGGCCCTGCCCGGGTCGTAGAGGTCGAGGAGCGTGCCCTGGTCCCAGGTGGACGAGGCTCCCTGGCTGGTGGGGTGCGCCGGATTGCCCTCCACCTTCACCGGTCGTCCGTCCGCGCTGGCGACCAGCAGCCCCGTGGCGTAGCCGTCGAGCGCGAGCGCCGTGGCGTAGTGGAACTTCTTGCCGGGGCGGCTCTCGGGCGGCTCGTGGACGAACGGGACGATCTTCTCGCGCGGGGGCTGGCACGCGGTGAGGCCGCCCAGCGCCGCCGAAGCGCCGAGGATCTGCATGAAGGAGCGGCGCGACATCTCCGGAGGGACCTCGGCCGCCCCGGCTGCGAACTCCCCGCGAGCGGCAGCGTTCCGCGCCTCGAGTTCCTCGACGCTCTGCCAGAGCGAGCGCTGGCCGGGGGGTCGGGTGTGGCCCTGGTCCTGGATGACCGGCAGCGATTTCATCGGTGGCATGTGGTGCAGCTCACGCGGGCTTGGACGTCGTAGGACTTCATCAGATCGGTGGCGAGGACCCGGGCCGCTGCCGGGTCGGCAGGGGGCTCCCAGGTCATGCTGGTGATCTGGTCGCGGGGGCGGAGGTTCGGCGCCGGGTTGCGGTGGCACTCCAGGCACCAGCTCATCTGCAGCGACGCCACCTTGGTGACGGCGGCCATCTGGTCCACGCGACCGTGGCAGGTGGCGCACCCGATGCCCTTGTTCACGTGGATCGAGTGGTTGAAGTAGGTGAAATCGGGGACCGAGTGGACCCGGTTCCACTCGATGGGCTTGCCGGTGAAGTAGCTCCGCCGGACCGGCTCGAGCCTGGGGCTCTTGTTCCAGATCTGGGAGTGGCAGTTGAGGCACATCTCGGTGGAGGGAATGCCCGCGGAGGCGCCCCGCTCCACGTTGAAGTGGCAATACCGGCAGTCGATCAGGTCGTCGACCACGTGGTGCCGGTGGTCGAAGAGGACCGGCTGGACGATCTCCTCCTGCAGCCCCTGGGCGTACGGGGTGCGCCAGTATCCCCAGAGCCCGAGGAGCGACCCGCCGAGGACCACGGCGACTGCGACGAGGGAGAAGCGCGCGAGGAAGTTCGCGGAAGGCTTGAAGAGTGCGCTCATTCCGGCACGGGCCTCCCAGGGGCTTTTGCTGTCATCTCGGCGTCGATCCGGCGGGGGTGGAGCAATTGTCGAGTGGTCCGGTCAATTACCATCGAGCCCCCCTATTGATGTGCGTCAAAAGGTTCTGAAACACCCTTTTGGGTATATCCCACATCCCAGATGGGTCTGGGTTGGAATAGACCCCGACGAACACGGGGAAAACGCGTGGCGATGCTCTCCGCTTGTCGTGGCGCGTCCCGTGCTCTATGCATTCCTGCCCCGTGAGCGCGACCGAGCCCCAGACCGACGAGCAACTCATCGAGGGCGCCCGCACCGGAGACCGGGCGTCCCTGGAGCGCCTCCTCGAGCGGCACGAGCGGCGCGTCTATCGATTCGGCCTGAAGATGTGCCGGGACCCGGAGGCGGCCAAGGACGTCCTCCAGGAGACGCTCATCGCCGCCGCACGGACCGTGAAGGACTTCCGGGGTGCGTCGTCCCCGTCGACCTGGCTGTACGCCATCGCGCGGAGCTTCTGCATCAAGCAGCGGCGCCGGTCGAAGTTCGCGCCCGAGCACGAGGAGTCGCTCGACGCGGTCGGAACCGGTCGCGAGGTGCGGGAGATCGCCGACCCCGGACGGTCGCCCGACGACGTGCTCTCCGGCAAGCAGGTCGAGCGGGCCCTCGAGCAGGCCATAGCCGAGCTCGATCCCATGTACCGGGAGGTGCTGCTGCTCCGCGACGTCGAGGGGCTGTCGGCGGCGGAGGTCGCGGAGGCCGTCGGCGCCTCGGTCGAGGCGGTGAAGAGTCGCCTGCACCGCGCGCGCATGGCAGTGCGGGAAAAGGTGGCCCCGCTGCTCGCCACCGAGCCGGAGGCTCCCATCACCGAGGCCTGCCCGGAGGTGGTCTCGCTCTTCTCCCGGCACCTGGAGGGGGAGATCTCGGCCCCGGTCTGCGAGCAGATGGAGCGGCACCTGGCCGGTTGCCCGCGCTGCACGGCGCGCTGCGAGACCCTCCAGCAGACGCTCTCGTCCTGCGCACGCACGCCGCTGCCCGAGGTCCCGGCGCCGGTCCAGGGAGAGGTTCGGCGCGCGCTTCGGCAGTTCCTCCAGCAGGCCAGCTGAGCGTAGCTCGCCCCGGGGCAGCGGCGCGCCGTACACTTCCCCCGTGGCCGTCTTCCGCCTTCCCCGAGAGCCGATCTTCCCCGACCCGGATCTGGCGGAGGCGGACGGCCTCCTCGCCGTCGGCGGGGATCTCTCGCCGGAGCGGCTCCTGCGCGCGTACTCCGAGGGGATCTTCCCCTGGTACTCGGACGAGACCCCGATCCTCTGGTGGTCCCCCGAGCCGAGGATGGTGCTCCTCCCGGAGGAGCTCCATGTCCCCCGGTCGCTCTCCCGGACCCTTCGATCGGGCCGGTACCGGATCCGTTCCGATACCTCCTTCGGCGAGGTGATCCGCCGCTGCGCGGTGAAGGACCGGCCCGGTCAGGACGGGACCTGGATCACCGACGAGATGGTCGCGGCGTACGAGCGGCTCCACGCGCTCGGCCACGCCCACTCGTTCGAGGCATGGGACGACGAAGGGCTCGCGGGAGGGCTCTACGGGGTCTCCCTCGGCGCCGCCTTCTTCGGGGAGTCGATGTACGCCGACCGGCCCGACGCATCCAAGGCGGCCTTCGTGACGGCGGTCGGGTGGTTGCGCGGCCGGGGGTTCGAGCTGGTCGACTGCCAGGTGGACACCGAGCACCTGCGGCGCTTCGGTGCGCGGGAGATCCCGCGGGCGGAGTTCCTGGCCAGGCTCAGGAACGCGCTGGCGACGGCGGGAATGCGGGGGCGGTGGTCCGTCGACGCGGGATACCGTCCGTGATGCCGGCGCCCGGGGTGCGCCTCGTCCCCGCTCCGCTGTCCTCGCGGCAGGAACGTTCCGCACCGAGGCAGGTCACCCGAGGCCGCTGCGGAGGCTTCGCGCGCCGAGGCCACCCCGGGCGCCTGGCGGACTGGAGGGTCCCGCGACGATCCCCTCCGCCCTGAAGTCACAACGACGCACGCTCGACCGGGTCGCCTTCGGCCCCGGCATTCGCCAGCCGGCACGGTCGCCCCTCCGAGCGTCGCCTCCGCAGCGGCCTCGGCTACGTTCACCCTCCGCGAATCCCCCTGCCGCGAGGACCAGCGATGCGGAGAGGGGCGCACCGTCGCCCGGCGGCACACGCGAGGATGGGCCGAAGGCGATCACGGCACGAGCGTGCGCTCGAGGAACGCCACGGTGGTCACGATGAGGTAGTCGCGGTTCTCCTTCTTCTGGAATCCGTGCCCCTCGTCGAGCGCCAGCAGGTACCAGACCTCCTTCCCCTTCCCCTGCACCGCGGCCACGATCTGCTCGGCCTCGCTCTGGGGAACGCGGGGATCGTTCTTCCCCTGGATGACGTAGAGCGCCGCGTCGATGTCGCCGACCCGGTTGAGCGGCGAGATGCGCTCCTGGACGGCACGAACCGCCGGATCGCGCTCGTCGCCGTACTCGGCGCGGCGCAGGTCCCGTCGATACGGGGCGGTCGACTCGAGGAAGGTGGGGATGCTGGAGATGCCCACCACGTCCACCGCCGCGCGGATCCGCGACGGGTAGAACGCGGCGGTGGCGAGCACCATGTACCCACCGTACGAACCCCCGAACACCCCGACCCGGCCCGGATCGAGGTCCGGACGCGAGGCGATCCAGTCGAGCGTGGCGCCGATGTCCCCGAGCGAGTCCTCCCGCTTCACCCCGTCGTCCATGGCCAGGTAGGCCTTGCCGTAGCCGTCCGACCCGCGCACGTTGGGGATGAGCACCGCGATGCCCCCCTGCACGAGCAGCTGGGCCACGGGCTGGAAGGTCGGGCGTTCCTGCGACTCGGGCCCGCCGTGCCAGGACACCACGACGGGATGCTTGCCCTGCCCCGACGGCGAGTAGAGCCAGGCGGGGATCGACGTCCCGTCCCTGGCCGGGTACCTCACCAGCGTGGGCTCCGCCAGCGTGGCCGGATCGATGCCTCCCATCTCCGACGTGGTCCACCTCACCAGCCGCTTCTTCCCCGGCGTCGCCTGCCAGACGTCGCCCGGCGAGCGCGGGGTGGCGAGCCCCAGGAAGAGCGACCCGGGCTTCGCCGCCGGGAACCGGAGGGAGGACGCCACGCCCTGGGGAAGCTCGGCGGACGAGAGCCTTCCGCTGCGCGGCTCGAGGAAGTAGAGCCGGCTGGCCCCGTCGGCATTCACGGTGAGGGCCACGCGGGATCCGTCCCGCGCCACCGCCAGCCCCTCCACGTCCCAGCGCAGCGTGCGTGTGAGCGGGCGGGGCGGTGCCGCGGGGTCGGCCAGGTCGATCCGGTAGAGCTCGCTGAAGTCGCCGTGCCGGTCGGTGACGAGGTAGACGGCCTTCCCGTCGTGGGAGAAGCGGGCCACGCCCACCGAGGCCTTGCCCGAGACGGGCGTGAGCGCCCGCCGGGCACCGGTGGCCACGTCGACCAGGAACAGGTCGGAGTCCGCGATGGAGCGGTATCGCCGGACCAGGAGCTGGCTCCCGTCCCGGGAGAAATCGAGGGGCTGCCAGGTGCCCTCGGCCTCGAAGACCCGGCGGGCCTCGCGGGGGCGCGCCGTCTCGGCCACGTAGACGTCCGTGTCCTTCCCGTTGCGTCCCGTCCCGTCGTAGGCGAGTCGGCGGCCGTCGGCCGAGAGGACGAGCGCGCCGTGCCGGCTCTTGCCGTCGGTCAGCAGCTCCACCTGGCCGGTCCGCCGGTCGAGCCGGTAGACCTGCCAGTTCTCGGACCCGCCCACGTCCCGGCGGAAGTAGACGACCATCGGGTCGCCCGGCTGGAAGGCTCCCGACGTCACGGGCTCCCGTCCGAAGGTCACCTGCGTCCGCGCGCCCATGGCCCCGTCCACCACGTGGAGCTGCATCGTCTGGCCGAACCGCGTGGTCACCAGCACCGAATCGCCGGTCGAGGAGACGTCGAGGAGGCGTGCCGACCGGGCCTCGAGGAGTTGCTCGGCCCGCTGCCAGAGCTTCCCGGGAACCGGCGCCACGCCGGTCTGCAGCAGGTTGGGACGGCCGGGGACCGAGGTCATGCCGGGGATGCCGGTCGGCGCCACCGTCGGGGCGGGGGCCGGCGTCTGGGCGGCGAGCAACGCGATCGAAAGGGACAGGATCTTCATGGTTCGGGCGGCCTCGTCGTTGGCTGGGTCATCGCTTCGGAGATCTGCCACAGGCGCAGGGCGGCTCCGTCGTCGAGCGCCGCGCGGGAGGGGGACCTCTCGCGGCAGGCGGAGAAGTACTTGCCTGTGACGTCGCGCAGCGCCGGGTCGGTCGCCACGTGCAGGGTGGTCCTCGCGCCCCTCTCGGGCGACGCGAGGAACGGGGCGCCGAGCGCGACCAGCCTTCCGAAGAAGCCCGGGTGGTCGCGCCCGAACCCGCTGGCGACGGCGCCCGGGTGCACGGCGTTGGCGGTGATACGGCTGCCGGGGAGCCGCCGGGCCAGCTCGCGGGTGAAGAGGACGTTGGCCAGCTTGGACTGCGCGTAGGCCCTCCACATCCCGTAGCTGCGCTCGAGCTGCAGGTCCTCGAAGTCGATCGTGCCGCTTGCGTGGGCCACCGAGGAGACGTTCACCACCCGTGCACGGGGCGCAGCCTCGAGCAGGGGCATCAGCTCGAGGGTGAGCAGGAAGTAGGCCAGGTGGTTCAGGGCGAGCGTCATCTCCACGCCGTCCGCGGAGACCCGCCGCTCGGCGAAGATGGCCCCGGCGTTGTTCACGAGGAGATCGAGCCGGCCGGTCCGCTCCCGGACCGTGCGGGCCAGCCCGGCCACCTCCTCGCGGGACGAGAGGTCGGCGACGAGGACCTCGACGGTCGCTCCCGTGGCGTCCCGGATCTCCCGGGCCGCCGCGTCCCCGCGCCCAGGGTCGCGGGCCACGAGGAGGGTTCGCGCGCCCATCCGCGCGAATTCCCTGGCCGTCACCTTGCCGATCCCGTTCGTCGCGCCGGTGACGAGGGCCACCCGGCCGTCCAGCTCTTTCCCCATCGACCCTCCGCCGGCCCGGACGGCCGGCGTCATCCACCTAATCGGCTCTCCTGGGGACGGCACGGGCCATCCCAGGCGTTAAGATATCGACATGTCCGAGAGGGGGCGCCCCGATGGCGACGCAAGCACCATCACCCGGACCCGGTCGGATCCGAAGACGCGTCCGCCCCCCATGTACAAGGTGCTGTTGCACAACGACGACTACACGACCATGGAATTCGTCGTGCACGTGCTCGAGAACGTCTTCAGCCACCCCTTGCCGGTGGCCATGAAGATCATGCTCTCCATCCACCATCGCGGCGTGGGTGTCGCCGGGGTATTCCCCTACGAGATCGCCGAGACCAAGGCGACCAAGGTCATGGAGCTGGCACGCGAGGCCGAGTACCCCCTCCTCTGTACGGTCGAACCCGAGTAGCAGGAGCATCGATGGTCACGGTAACCAAGGAACTGCAGGCAACCCTCCAGAGCGCCGTGGCCGACGCCCGGCGCCGGCGCCACGAGTACGTCACCCTGGAGCACCTGCTCCACGCCATGGCCCGCGACAAGATCGCCTCCGAGGTGCTGGCTGCCTGCGGCGCGGACATCGCCGAGCTGGAGAAGGAGCTCGAGGACTACCTCGACCGGACGCTCGAGGCCCGCACCGGCAGCGGGGAGCCGGAGCAGACTGCGGCCTTCCAGCGCGTGCTCCAGCGCGCCGCCTGGCACGTGCAGGGAGCCGGGCGCACCGAGCTCAACGCCGGCGACGTGCTGGTGGCCATCACCCGGGAGCGCGGCTCCCACGCCGTCTTCCTCCTCGACAAGCAGGGCGTCCGCCGCCTCGACATCCTCTCCTACATCTCCCACGGGGTGGCCAAGGAGAAGGAGGGCAACGAGGAGGAGGAATCCCAGCCCGAGCAGCAGGAGGAGGCCCCTCCACGTACCGTGAAGGACCCCTTCCACGCCTTCTGCACCAACCTGGTGGAGAAGGCCGCCCGGGGCGAGATCGACCCGCTCATCGGCCGGCGGCCCGAGCTGGAGCGCACGGTGCAGGTGCTCTGCAGGCGCCGCAAGAACAACCCCGTCTACGTGGGCGATCCCGGCGTCGGCAAGACCGCCATCGCCGAGGGGCTCGCGCTCGCCATCCACGAGAAGCGCGTTCCCCACGTGCTCGAGAAGGCCTCGGTCTGGTCGCTCGACATGGGGGCGCTGCTGGCCGGGACCAAGTTCCGGGGCGAGTTCGAGCAGCGGCTGAAGGGGGTCATCGCCGGGGTGAAGAAGATCCCGCACGCCATCCTCTTCATCGACGAGATCCACACCATCGTCGGCGCGGGGGCCACCACCGGCAGTTCCATGGACGCCTCCAACCTGCTGAAGCCGGCGCTGGCCTCGGGCGACCTGCGCTGCATCGGCTCGACCACCTTCGAGGACTACAAGCAGACCTTCGAGAAGGACCACGCGCTGGCGCGCCGCTTCCAGAAGATCGAGGTCCACGAGCCGACCCTGGAGGAGACGGTGAAGATCCTCAAGGGCCTGAAGCCCGCCTACGAGGGGCACCACGGGGTCGTCTATTCCGACAAGGCTCTGCGGGCCGCCGCCGAGCTCTCGGCCAAGCACATCAACGACCGGCGCCTCCCGGACAAGGCCATCGACGTGCTCGACGAGGCCGGCGCCGCCGACCGCATGCGGCCGGAGGAGAAGCGCCGCCACCGCGTGCTGGCCCGGGACGTGGAGCGGGTCGTGGCGCGCATGGCCAAGATTCCGGAGCGCACCGTCTCGGCCGACGACCAGGCCCAGCTCGCCGCCCTCGAGCCCGAGCTGAAGAAGGTCATCTACGGCCAGGACAAGGCCATCGACGCCATCGCGTCCGCCATCAAGCTCTCCCGCTCCGGGCTGGGCTCGCCCGAGAAGCCCATCGGTTCCTTCCTCTTCTCCGGCCCCACCGGGGTCGGGAAGACCGAGCTCGCGAAGCAGCTGGCCCGCATCATGGGGGTCGAGTTCCTGCGCTTCGACATGACCGAGTACCAGGAGAAGCACACCGTCTCCCGGCTCATCGGCGCTCCCCCGGGATACGTGGGCTTCGACCAGGGCGGGCTGCTCACCGACGCCATCCGGCGCACGCCGTACGCGGTCCTGCTCCTCGACGAGATCGAGAAGGCCCACCCGGACATCTACAACATCCTGCTCCAGGTGATGGACCACGCCACGCTCACCGACAACAGCGGGCGCAAGGCCGACTTCCGCCACATCGTGCTCGTCATGACGACCAATGCCGGCGCCCAGGAGCTCTCCAGCCGGTCGCTCGGCTTCTCCTCCGGGGAGGGATCCAAGGGCAACGCCCGCAACGCCATCGAGCGGACCTTCAGCCCCGAGTTCCGCAACCGGCTCGACGCCTGGGTCTCCTTCGAGTCGCTTCCGCCCGAGGTCATCGGCAAGGTGGTCGACAAGATGGTCGCCGAGCTGGCCGTCCAGCTCGAGCCCAAGAAGGTGTCGCTGGAGCTCACCCCGGCGGGCCGGGCCTGGCTCGCCGAGCACGGCTTCGACCGGCTCATGGGCGCGCGCCCCATGGGGCGCATCATCCAGAAGAAGGTGAAGGAGCCGCTGGCCGAGAAGATCCTCTTCGGCGAGCTCAAGGAGGGCGGCCAGGTCACCATCGACGCCGCCGAGGACCAGATCCGACTCCTGGTGAAGCCGACGGTGCCGGCCGAGCCGGTCGCCTAGCTTTCGGCGGCCTCGCGGGGATCGACCTTCCGAGGTGCCGGCGACCCAGGGTGGGCCTCGTCGCTGAGGGCGCCGGTCCTCGCTCGGCGAGGCAGGCGGGGTCGCGGCGACAGGGCACCGCATCCGCCTCGGGGCCGCGACGACCGGGGACTCCGATCAGGTCGCTGCGGATGCGCCCCGCGCCGAGGCCACCCGGGTCGCCTGACGGAACGGTCGTCGCCGCGAATCGCGCGGCTCGTAGGTACCGCTCGCCAGCACTCGTCGCTCTTCTGGCGGGAGCGGGCCGCCCGCGCCCTCGGGACGGTCACGGGTCGCCTCCCACCCGCCTGTCTCCAGCCGGCGGGGGGCGCGCTGCGACGAGCTGCCCGCAGGGCAAGTCGAGGCGCCGGGCCGAAGGCCCCGGCGAACCTCGACGCCATCCGGTCGAGGAACGCACTTCGCCCGAGGATTCGCAGCGAGGAGCGGCGCGCCCCAACCGCCGGCGGCATCCGAGAGGCAGGACCGAAGGCGACGCGGCCGCATGGTAGAGAAGGGCGCGTGCTCCCGCTCCCGGTCGACGCCATCCTCCCCGACGTCGTGGCGGCCCTTCGACGGGGCAGGTCCCTCGTCGTCGAGGCCCCGCCCGGCGCCGGCAAGACCACCCGGATCCCCCGCGCGATCCTCGAGGCCGGCCTGGCCGGCGACGGCGAGGTTGTGGTCCTCGAGCCGAGGCGCCTCGCGGCCCGCATGGCGGCGCGCCGCGTCGCCGAGGAGATGGGGGAGCGCCCCGGCGATACGGTGGGCTGGCAGGTGCGATTCGAGGAGGTGACCGGTCCGCGAACACGCCTGCGCTATGTCACGGAGGGCCTGCTCACCCGGCGGCTGGTCGCAGAGCCCGGCCTGCCCGGCGTGGGTGCCGTCGTGCTCGACGAGTTCCACGAGCGCCACCTGCAGGGCGACCTGGCCCTGGCGCTCCTCCGCCGGCTCCAGGAGACCACGCGCCCCGATCTGAAGCTGGTCGCCATGTCGGCGACGCTGGACGCCGCACCCGTCGCCCGCTTCCTGGATGCCCCGTCGGTGCGTTCCGAGGGGCGCCTCTTCGAGGTCTCGATCGAGCACCTCACCCCCGCCGACGCGGCCCGCGACGACCGCCTGGAGGATCGGGTGGCCTCGGCCGTCCGGAGGGTCGTGAACGAGGCGCCCGCCGGCGACGTGCTGGTCTTCCTCCCCGGGATGGCCGAGATCCGGAGGGCCGCCCAGGCCTGCGCCCCCTTCGGCGCCCGACTCGGGCTGGACGTCCTGCCGCTCCACGGCGACCTCACGCCCGAGGAGCAGGACCGGGCCGTGCGCCCGGGGCCTCGGCGCAAGGTGGTCCTCTCCACCAACGTCGCCGAGAGCTCGGTCACCATCGACGGCGTGACGGTGGTGGTCGACTCCGGGCTGGCCCGCGTGGCCTCCCACTCCCCGTGGTCGGGTCTTCCGCGTCTCGAGGTCCGGAGGGTCTCGCGGGCCTCGGCCACCCAGCGCGCCGGACGCGCCGGAAGGACCGCGCCGGGTCGCTGCCTGCGCCTCTACACCCGGCACGACTTCGACACGCGCCCCGAGTTCGACGTCCCGGAGATCCTGCGCGAGGACCTCTCCGAGACCCTCCTCGCGGTGGCCTCGATGGGTGGACCGGACCTCCGCTGGCTCGACCCGCCGCCGGAGCCGTCCGCCGCGGCGGCCCGCGAGCTGCTCCGGGACCTCGGGGCGCTCGACGCGGCCGGAGGCATCACGCCGCGCGGCCGGCGGCTCCTGCGCTTCCCGCTCCACCCCCGCCTGGCCCGCCTCGTGGTGGAGGCCGATGACCGGGGAGCCGGACCCCCCGGAGCCCTCCTCGCCGCGTTGCTCGCCGAGCGGGACGTGCGGGAACGCTCACCGGACCGGGGGCGCGGCACGCCGCCCACAGGCCCTTCCGACCTTCTCGAGCTCGCCCACCTCGTCGAGCAGGCTTCGGGGTCGCGCTTCGACCCGGACCGGCTGCGCTCGCTCGGGCTCTCCCCGGGCGCGGTCCAGGCGGTGGAGCGGAGCCGGCGACAGATCGCACAGCTGCTCGGGCGGGGCCCGTCGTCCCGGCGGCCGGCGAGGGCCGAGGACGCGGAGGAGGCTCTCCTGCTCGCCACGCTGGCGGCCTACCCGGACCGGGTGGGGCGGCGGCGCGCTCCGGGAAGTCCGGAGGTGGTCCTGGCCGGGGGAGGCTCGGCCCGGCTCGACGAGGGGAGCGTGGTGCGCGAGGCGCCGCTCCTCGTGGCGGTGGACGCCGACGAGCGGCGCGAACGGCGCGGCCCCGGTCCGGCCCCCAACTCCGGGCGCGGCGGGCAGGTGCTCGTTCGGGTGGCGTCGGCCGCCACGCCGGAGATGATCCTGGAGCTCTTCCCGGACGCGCTCCGGTGGGAGGAGGAGCTCACCTGGAACACCGAGGCCGGGCGGGTCGACGCCTTCGAGCGGATGCGCTACCGCGACCTCGTCCTCGAGGAGTCGCGCAAGCCGGCGCCGGATCCGGAGCGCGCCGCTGCGCTGCTCGCCGAGGCGGCCCTGGCCCGGGGAGCGCGCAGCTTCGCCGACGAGGGGGAGATCGATCGGCTGCTCGCGCGCGTCGCCTTCGCAGCGCGCGCCGCGCCGGAGAGCGGAATCATCCCGCTCTCCGAGCAAGACGTGGCGGCTGCGCTGCGGGAGGCCTGCGCCGGGCGCCGCAGCTTCGCCGAGCTGCGGGAGGCCGGGATCGCGCAGGCGCTCCTGGGGCGGCTCCCCTCCGCCGGCCGCTCGCTCCTCGATCGGCTCGCGCCGGAGAGGGTCACGCTCGGGGGCGGCCGCGGGGTGAAGGTGAACTACGAGGCGGGGGACAAGCCGCCCTGGGTGGAGAGCCGGCTGCAGGACTTCTTCGGAGCCGTGCAGGGTCCGACGCTCGGCGCGGGGCGCGTGCCCCTGGTGCTGCACCTCCTCGCCCCCAACCTGCGCGCCGTGCAGGTGACCACCGACCTGGCCGGCTTCTGGGATCGCCACTACCCGGCCCTGCGCCGCGAGCTGATGCGGCGCTACCCGCGCCACGCCTGGCCGGAGGATCCGCGCACGGCGAGGCCCCCCGAACCGCGCGGACGGCGTTGAGGCGCCCGGGCACGGCAGCGCGAGCGCCGTCCTCGGCGGCTACAGATTGGCGACACGAGCGTGCACGTGCCCCTGGTCGTCGATCCACGCGACGGCCGACGTGGTGGTGAGCTCCCCGACATTCACCACCGTGAGCCCGCGAACGCCCCCGGGAACCCCAGCGTTCACCGGGCCGGGGAGCAATTCCCACGTCGCGCCGTGCCTCCGACGGGCCCAGATCTCGTCGCCCGCAGGCCCCTCCTCGACGAAGTAGATCGTCAACGGCGCCCGCCATCCCGGCGCGTAGACCGCCTGCAGCAGCGGCGAGCTTCGGGCGGCCCGGGGCGAGCGTGCCCGGCGCGCAGGGTCCACGTTGAGGACGGTCGGATCGCCGAAGCCCAGCCCGTCGAAGAAGAGATCCGTCTCCCGGACGAGCACCTGTCCAGCCTCGACCCAGGCCACCGCCGCCTCGTGCTGCCAGACGGCGGCCGGCTCCGAGGCCGACGCGGCGGGGTCCTGGTTCGCGACCGCCACCTGCGCCACCCAGCCCGTGCCGGGGAAAGCCTCCGCGGCGCGGACCTGGGGCGCACCCGCCGGGCCGGCCTCGATGAAGGCGAGCAGCACGCTCGGGATGCCGGTCGTCTGGCTTCCGTCGCGCCATGTGGTCGATATCGCCGGGCTCCGTGCCCCGGCGGGCAGCGGGATGCCCGGTTGCCCCTGCAGATCGCGCCACGACCCGTTCACGAGGCGCCTCGTTGCAAGCGTCGACAAGCCCGCGTCGTCCTCCTCCGTCCAGGCAGCGACTCCGTCGGCCTCGGCCATGGCGCACATCGAGAGGACGATCTCGCGGGCGACCCGGGCGGAGTCGCCGATACCCGCAGGCCGGTCCTCGACCCAGGAGAGCCCGTCCCAGCGCGCGACGTGGGGCTGCGCCTTCCCGCCCGCCACCGCCTCCGTCCAGGCGATCCAGGGATCGCCCTCACCGGTCGCGCTCGACAGCCGCGCCGACAGCGCGGCGGATGTGGCCCGCCCACTTGCCGATCCGAGGAGCGAGGGGGCACCGAAGCCGGCTCCGTCGTCGCGGGCGACCAGCATCCGCCCCGCCGACGGGCTCCCATCCGGCGGAATCCAGCCGAGCGTCGCCTGGATGAGGTTGGGAGCGTCGAACGGGAGGCGCGCTTCGAACGCGATCGCCGTGGCCACCACGGGCTCCCCGCCCGCCGTCAAAGGGCCCTCGCCCCAGGGCGCGAGCCAGGCGGGCGCGTCGAACGTGCACGAGGTGGTCGCCGGCCAGCCGGCCAGGTCGGTCGCCGCCGCCGCGGCGGTCACGCGGAAGGGCGGAAACGCGCCGGCCCCCCATGGAACCGACATCCTCGGTGGCCAGACCGCCTGGTCCACGTCGATCTCGCTCGAGCTCACCGTGTAGTCCGTCGCAGAGCGATCTTCGCTGAAGGTCACGCTGGACGTGTACACGAACTCGTCGGGGAGCATGAGGAGCCGCCCCCGGGTCCATCCGACCGCCTGCCCGAGGCGAGGCGGCTCGCATGTCACGGAAGGGCGCGTGCGATCGAGGTGCACCACCACTGGACTGAGCGAGCCGCGGACGTCCAGGGCTCCCGGCGGGGTGGGGTCGGAGTAGTTGGGCAACTCGAGCCGGATGGCGTACTCCCCCTCCGGCGCACCCGTCGTGTCCCAGTCGACGGCCGGCCACGGAGGCGGACCGAGCTCCGCCACCAGGATGTCGCCCGCCCAGAGGCGCGCCACGGGAGGAGGCGGCGCGTCGAACAGGATCGGCGTCACCGAGAACTCGAACCGGAGGACGGCATCCTTCGTGTAGAAGTGGAAATAGGCGGGGAGCGTCCAGGTGGCGACGACCGCGCGGTCGACCACGATTGTGGAGGTTCCGGCGATCGAGTAGCCGGTCGCGGGGCCTCCTCCTGCGAGCCGGACGCCGAGGTCGTGGCTCCCCTCCGGGACCGTGGTCGTGTCCCAGGCGATCTCGGCCGGCACGGGCATGGATCCCAGCGCGGCCACGACGTGCGTGCCGGCGGTGAGCTCGAGTGGCGGGTTGTCGGGGGCGAGCGCGGAGAGCCAGCCGCGCAGCCGGATGCGGACGGTGCCGCCGGTCCGGATCCGGTCCGGGATGACGACGACGGCCCCGTGGGGCCGGATCCACCTCGCCTCCGGGCTCCAGTCGGACCAGGTGCCGTCCCGGCTGGTCCGGACGCGGAAACCGAGCTCCGTGCCGAGCGGGACGTTCGGCTCGAGGGCGACGGTGTACTGGAACGTGGAGCTGTTCGTGAACCCGAGGCCCGACCAGGCGCCGGTCCCGACCCGCCAGGCGACCTCGTAGGTCTGCCCGGCGCCCGGCATCCACCCGACGACCACCTGATCGCGATCGATCCCGGCGGAGGCGCCCACGCCCTCGGGCACCGGCACCGCGCCCGGACCCCCGGCATTCGTGGACGTGCTTCCACATCCGGATGCGCTCGAAACCACGAACCATGCCACCGCCAGCAAAGCCGTCCGGACGGCCACCGCCCCCGTCATCTCATGCCCCCCCGCTCCAGCCGGCTCCGCCACCGGGAGGGGGATGCTACCGCGGGAGGCCCTACCCGGCCAGCGCCCGCACCGCGCCCGCAGCCACCGCGAAGTGGAGGCCGGCCGCCGCGATGACCAGCGCGTGGAAGATCTCGTGGTACCCGAAGACCCGCGGGAACGGGTCGGGCCGGCGCGTGGCGTAGATGACGGCCCCCACGCTGTAGAGCAGCCCCCCGGCCGCGAGCAGCGCCAGGGACCCCGCCCCCAGCTGACGGTACATGGCCGGCACGAGCGGCACCGCCGCCCAGCCGAGCAGGAGGTAGAGCGCCGTCGCGAGACCCCTCGGAGCCTTCGGCCAGAAGAGGGCCCGCAGCACGCCGAGGCCGGCCCCGGCCCACACCACCGCCAGCATGGCGTGCGCCCGGGCATCGCCGAGCAACAGGCAGAGCGGCGTGAAGGTCCCGGCGATGAGCAGGAAGATGGCGGAGTGATCGAGGCGCCTCATCCAGAGGCGCGCCCGGGGGCTCCAGTTGGGACGGTGGTAGAGGGCGCTCACCGAGAAGAGCGCCACCAGGCTCACCCCGTAGACCAGCGCGCCCACCCGGGCCCGCGGCCCGGGAGCGAGCAGGACCAGCGCGACGAGCCCGGCCAGCGACACGCCGGCGGCGATCTCGTGGGACACGCCGCGCAGGAGCGGCTTGGTCCGGCGTGCGGTGGCTTCGTTCGACATGGGGGCAACGTAACCACCGCCCGTCACCCGCGTGTCACGGCGCGCGGCTACCTCGCGGGGAGCTTCAGCCCCATGCCGATCATGGCGAGGAGCGCCTCGGCGTTGGCCTTGGCGTCGTTCACCGGGTCGTGGTCCGAGACGGTCTTGCGCAGGTGCTTCCAGGTGGCGTACCCGTCCCTCACCATGCCGCAGTAGAGGTCGCCGATGCGCCGCCCCGACCAGCCGAACGGGTTCCGCCCCAGGAAGGTGTGGAAGTACCAGTTCACGAACTGCCAGTCGAAGGCGAGGTTGTCGGACGCGAAGACCGGCTTGCCCTTCGAGTTCTCCACGACCCAGGCCTCGAAGCGGGCCATGACCTCCCGGGGATCGTCGAAGGCCTCGTGCTCGGGGCGGCCGAAGCCGCTCACCGCCAGCGCCTCGGGGAGCCACTCCTTCGAGATGGGACGAGTCCGTCCGTAGAAGGTCCGGGAGAGCGTCGGCTCGACGACCACGGCGCCCAGGCAGACCATGGAGTACTTCCCCGGGATGGGGCCGTCGGCCTCCACGTCGACGACGATGATGGACATGGGGCCCCTACCCGCCCTCGGCCCGGGCCGCGTCCTGCAGCTCGCGCCAGAGCGCCTCGACGTGGCGCCGCTCGGTGCCCTCGGCCCCGATGGACACCCGCAACGTCTGCTGCCCCTTGAGCACGCTCGGGGTCAGGTAGGCCCGGCCGCCCTCGTTCACCCGACGTGCAATGGCCAGGTTGTGCGCCGCCACGCGCGCCTCGTCGGCGGCCGCCGACGGCACGTGACGGATCGTGACGGTCTGCAACGGGACCGGCGCGAGCCGCTCCCACCCCGCCGTCTCGTCGACCCGGTCGGCCAGCCAGCGGGCATTCTCCACGTCGCGCCGGATGCGGGCCCTCATGCCGTCGACGCCCTCGTCGAGGAGGTGGAACCAGAGCTTGAGGGCGCGGAAGCGCCTCCCCAGCGGGATGCCCCAGTCGCGGAGGTTCCGGACCTCGCCGTCCTGGGCGGTGCGCAGGTAGCTCGGGTTGGTCGACATCACGCGCACGAGGTGCTGGGGATCGCGCACGAAGTAGGCCGAGAGGTCGAAGCCCGGCCCCATCCACTTGTGCGGATTGAAGACCAGCGAATCCACCTCCTCCACGCCGCGCCACATCCAGCGGTAGCCGGGCTCGACCATGGCGGTTCCGGCCAGCGCCGCGTCGAGGTGCAACCACAGGCCGTGGCGCCGCGCCACCCCGGCGATGCCGGCCACCGGGTCGAGCGCCGTGGTCCCCGTGGTGCCGGTGGTGGCCACCACCGCGCAGGGGCGGAGGCCTGCGGCCCGGTCGGCCTCGATGGACTCGGCCAGCGCGTCGATGCGCATGGCGTGGGCGCGGTCGGTGGCGACGGACCGCAGGTGCCTCTTCCCGAAGCCGGCCAGGAGCGCGTCCTTCTCGATGGAGCTGTGGGCCTGGTCGGAGGCGTAGACCACCATGGGCGGCTCGCCCCCCTGCAACCCCTCCCGGTTCTGGGCGAAGTTGCTGGTGCGCTCCCGGGCGCAGAGCAGCGCGGTGAGCGTGGAGGTCGAGGCGGTGTCGTGGATCACCCCGGTGAAGGTGGCGGGCAACCCCACCATCTGGCGGAGCCAGTCCATCACCACCTCCTCCACCTCGGTCGCGGCAGGCGACGTCTGCCAGCTCATGCCCTGCGCGCCCAGCCCGGCGCACACCAGGTCGGCCAGGATGGAGGCGTGGCTGGTGTTGGACGGGAAGTAGGCGAAGAACGAGGGGTGGTTCCAGTGGGTGATGCCGGGGAGCACCACCGCATCGAGCGCCTCGATGGCCTCGCCGAGCCTCCCTCCCTCGGCGGGTGGCGTGGACGCGAAGCGAGCGCGGATCTCCCCGGGCCGCACCCGGCTCATCACGGGGAGCGTCTCGATCCGCTCGCGGTGGTCCGCGACCCAGTCGATCAGCTCGTGCCCCAGCTTGCGGAAGGTCTCGGAGTCCATGGAGCGCTCAGACGTCCAGCATGAGCCGGCTGGGCTCCTCGATGAGCTCCTTCACCTTGACGAGGAAGCCCACCGCCTCCCGCCCGTCGATGATCCGGTGGTCGTAGGAGAGGGCCAGGTACATCATGGGGCGGACCACCACGGTGTCGTCGGGGCCGACCACCGGCTTCTTCTGGATCTTGTGGAGGCCGAGGATCCCGCTCTGCGGCGTGTTGAGGATGGGGGTCGAGAGCAAGGAGCCGTAGATGCCCCCGTTGGAGATGGTGAAGGTCCCTCCCGAGAGGTCCTCCATGGTGATGCGATTCTCGCGGGCCCGCTTCGCCAGCTCGACGATGGAGAGCTCGATCTGGGCCAGCGAGAGCTGGTCCGCGTCGCGGATGACCGGCACCACCAGCCCCTTGCCTCCGCCGACCGCAACGCCCACGTCGTAGTGGTCCTTGAAGAGGACGGCGTCCCCGCGCACCTCGGCGTTGACCGACGGGAAGGCGGTCAGCGCCTCGACGGAGGCCTTCACGAAGAAGCCCATGAACCCGAGCTTGATGCCGTGCTTCTCCTGGAAGGCGGCCCCGTACCGGTCGCGGAGATCCATCACCCGCGACATGTCCACCTCGTTGAAGGTGGTGAGGATGGCGGCGCTCTCCTGGGCCTCGAGGAGACGGCGGGCCACCGTGCGCCGGAGCGGCGACATGGGGACCAGCCGCTCGCGCGGCCCGGGCGGGGCGAAGTCGGTGGTGGCCAGGGGGGCCTTGCCCGAGGCCGCCTCCAGCAGGCGGAGCACGTCGGCCTTCCCGAGACCCTTCTCGGCCAGGAGCTTCCGGGCGGCCGGGGTGAGACGGACGTCGGTGGCGCCGGCGCGGGAGGCCGGCGGAGGCGGCGCGGGAGGCGCTGCGACCGTCGGGGGCGCTGCAACCTGCGGGGGCGCGGCGGCCTTCGCGGGCGGCTGGGCGGGGGGAGTCGGGGGAGCGGCTGCCCGCGGGGCCTCCGCAGCGACCGCACCCTCGTCGATCTCACCGAGCGGTTGCCCGACGGCCACGGTCTCGCCGGTCTGCCGGAGCACCCGGCGCAGCACGCCCGAGGCCGGAGCGGGGACGGCCACCGTGGCCTTCTCGCTTTCCACCTCGACCACGGGCTCGTCCCGGGTGACGGCCTCGCCCTCCTTCTTCAGCCACTGCCCGACCTGCGCCTGCGTCACGCTCTCGCCCAGCGACGGGACCTTCAGCTCGACTGCCATGGATCACACCTTTCCCGGATATCGGGTCATCCCAGCGCTTCCTCGACGAGAGCCTGCTGGACGAGCTTGTGCCGCGTCGCCGAGCCCGACGCCGGGCTCGGGCTGGGCGGGCGGGACACCACCGCCGAGCGGGCGTCGAAGCCGTGCACCGCCTGGCCAAGGGCGTCGCGGATGTGGGGCCACGCCCCCATGTTGCGCGGCTCCTCCTGGACCCAGAGCACCTCGGCCCCGGCCGGATAGGATGCGAGCGCGGCCTGCAGCTCTGCGAATCGCAGCGGGTAGAGCTGCTCCACCCGCACGATGGCCACGTCGCCCCTCTTGCGCGAGGCGCGGGCCTCGGCGAGGTCGTAGTAGACCTTTCCCGAGCAGAGGAGCACCCGCCGGACCCCGGACGGGTCGGCGACGGCCACGTCGGGCAGGACGGCGTGGAAGCGGCCCGCGGAGAGCTCCTCGATGGGGGAGACCGCCGCCGGGTTCCGCAGCAGGCTCTTCGGGGACATGACGATGAGCGGCTTCCGGAAGCTGGAGAGCACCTGTCCGCGCAACGCGTGGAACACCTGGGCCGGAGTGGTGAGGTTCACGACTCGCCAGTTGTCCTCCACCGAGAGTTCCAGGAATCGCTCCAGCCTGGCGCTGGAGTGTTCCGGACCCTGCCCCTCCATCCCGTGCGGGAGCAGCATCACCAGGCCCGAGAGCCGGTTCCACTTCACCTCCGAGGAGGAGAGGAACTGGTCGATGAGCACCTGCGCGCCGTTCACGAAGTCGCCGAACTGCGCCTCCCAGATCACCAGCGTCTCGGGCTGCTCCAGGCTGTAGCCGTACTCGAAGCCGAGCGCGGCGGCCTCGGACAGCAAGCTGTCGAAGATGGAGACCTTCCCCTGCCCCTCGCGCAGGTGGGAGAGCGGCATGTACGGGGCGCCGTTCCGGTGGTCGTGGATCACGGCGTGCCTGTGGCTGAAGGTGCCGCGCCGTACGTCCTGGCCGACCAGCCGGACCCCGTGCCCGTCCCAGGCGACGGACCCGTAGGCGAGCAGCTCGGCGAAGCCCCAGTCGAGCGCCCGCTTGCCCCGCGCCATCTCGGCTCGGGCCTCGAAGAGCTTGGCGATCTTGGGGTTCGGGTCGAATCCCGATGGGATCTCGGAGAGATGGCGCGCCACGTGGGCGAGCCGGTCCACGGGCATGGCCGTCACCGTGTCCTCGGCCGATCCGAGCGGTCCGCCCCGGTAGCTGCTCCAGACGCCCTCGATCGCGACCGGTGCGGGAGTCGCCGCGACGGCCGCCGAGGCCAGGTACGCGTCCTCGAGTCGCGCCTGGTAGGCCCGCGTCATCCCCGCGACCTGGTCCTCGGTGACGGCGCCGCCCCGTTGCAGCTCCGAGGCGAAGGCCCGTGGGAAGGGGGTCTTGGCCGCGATGGCCCGGTACATGACGGGCTGGGTGAAGGTGGGCTCGTCCCCCTCGTTGTGGCCGTACTTCCGGTAGCCCCAGACGTCGATGACCACGTCGCGGTGCCAGCGCTGGCGGAAGTCGGCCGCGAGCAGCACCGCCTGGGCCACCGCCTCGATGTCCTCGCCGTTCACGTGGAGGACCGGGATGTCGAGCATGAGCGCCACGTCGGTGCAGTAGGTGGTGGACCGGGAGTCCCTGGGGGAGGTGGTGAACCCGATCTGGTTGTTGACCACCACGTGGATGGTCCCACCGCACCTGTAGGCCGGGAGCCCCGACATGTTGAAGGTCTCGGCCACGATGCCCTGCCCGGCGAAGGCGGCGTCGCCGTGGATCAGCACCGGGATGGAGCGCTGTCCCTCGGCGTCGCTGAAGCGGTCCTGCTTGGCCCGCACCCTCCCCTGCACCACCGGGTCGATCCACTCCAGGTGGCTGGGGTTGAAGGCGAGCGACAGGCGCAATCCCCCGTCGGCGGTGTCGCGCGTGCTGGAGTAGCCCAGGTGGTACTTCACGTCGCCGCCGGCGGCGCCGCTGATGATGGCCTGGTCCCGGAACTCGGCGAAGATGTCGCGCAGGGGCTTGCCCAGCACGTTGGCGAGGACGTTGAGGCGCCCGCGGTGGGCCATCCCGATCACCACGTTGCGGACGCCGTAGCCGATGGCCCGGTCGAGCAGCAGCTCGAGCAGCGGCACGAGGATCTCGGACCCCTCCAGCGAGAAGCGCTTGGCGCCCAGGAACCGGGTTCCCAGGAACTGCTCGAACATCCCCGCCTGGATCAGCTTCTCCAGCAGGCGCCGCTGGACGTCCGGCGCCAGGGTGAGCCGGTTCCGGGTACGCTCCATGCGCTGCTCGAGCCAGCCGCGCAGCTCGCGGTCGTTGATGTGGCCGAGCTGCACGCCCAGGGTCCGGCCGTAGGTCTCCTGCATCCGTCCCAGCAGCTCCCGGAGCGTCTCGGGCCTGCCGCCGTGGAGGCCTGACGGCCGGTCGAGGTCGGCCTCCGAGAGCCCGAACTCGGCGAGCTCGAGCCGCTCGGCCCGCCGCCGCTCGAGCCCGAGCGGGTCGAGGTCGGCCTGCATGTGACCGAAGGTGCGCCAGGCCCGGGTGAATCGATCCACCCGGAGTCGAAAGGCCTCCCGGTCGTCGGGGCGGGTCCCGTCTCCTTCACGGACCGTCCGCGCAGGCCAGCCGGTCGGCGCCGGGGCCGCCTCGGGAACGGCGGGCAGCGCCTCGAAGTAGGCGCGCCATCCCTCGTCCACGGAGGCCGGGTCCTCACGCCAGGAGAAGTAGAGGTCCTCGACGAACCCCAGGTTCGAGGCGCTCGGCGCGGCAGGGGGCGCGTCGCTCGGATTGGGCATGTCCGGCAATCATAACGACAGGCCGTCGCGATTCCGCAACGTCTCTAACGGGCCGCGATGCCGCCGGTATCGCCGGGGGGGCCGGCGTGGCGCCCGACCACCTGGAGCAGCTCCTCGAGGTCGAAGGGCTTGGACAGGTAGGCGTCGGCCGACGGCAGCGTGCTCGCGCCCGGCATGGCAGCCGTCATGATGGCCACGGGCACCCCCTCGGCGATTCGCTCGGATCGGAGCCGTTCCAGCAGCTGGGGCCCGTTCATCACCGGCATGACCAGGTCCAGCACCAGCAGGGACGGGCGTCGCTCCCGGAGGTAGGAGAGCGCCTCCTCGCCGTTCACCGCCACGTCCACGGCATAACCCTCGAAACCGAGGAAATCCGCGATCCCCTGGCGGATGCCAGGGTCGTCCTCTACGACGAGGATGGCCATTCCGGGAGGATAATGGAGGGTCTCCCCAGGCGCCACGCCCCCCAGGCCAGGAGCAGCACCGACCCGTACTGGGCCGGGGTGAGCCCGGCGTATCGTGCATCGGCGTAGGCGATGTCGGAGGCTCGGAGGAAGTCGAGGAGGAACCGGGCGCCGCCATAGAGGACGGCGAGCAGGCCGAGGAGCTTGCCCTCGAGCTGCCGGCGAGCCCAAAGGCGCCAGAGGACGGCGGCGATGGCGAGGAGGACGACCGCCTCGTAGAGACCGAGGTCGTGGCGTGCTCCTCCCGGGAAGTCCACGGCCAGCGGGAAGCGCGTGAGGCGCCCGGGGTGGTCGTGGACCAGGAAGCAGCCGATCCGGGCGATGGCCCACCCCGTGGGCATGCCCACCGCGAACGCGTCGCCGTAGCGGGCCAGCGGCACCCCCCGCACCCGGAAGAAGACCACCGCCGCGGCGATCCCCCCGGCAAGCCCCCCGAACGAGGAAAGGCCGTCCCAGAACTCGAGTACCCTTCGCGGGTCGCGAATCTCGTCCGGGTGGTAGAGGCCGACGTGGACCAGGTGGCCGACGGCGACTCCGGCGAGCACGCCCCAGATGGCGAAATCGAGGATGGGGCGGGGGTCGAGTCCCCGCCTCCGAGCCGCCCAGGCGGCCGTCCGGACCCCGGTGGCCACGCCGAGGGCCGCCAGGACGCCGAACGCCTGGATGGTGATCGGCCCCACGTGAAGCGAAGGGGCCTCGAACCAGGGGATCAAGCGGGGAGAGGCCGGGCGAGGGACCTAGCGGAGCGCGCCGGCCACCACGAAGGACAGGGCGGCGAGCGCGGCGGCCGCGAGGAACTGCAACCAGAGGCCGGACTCGGCAGGACGGGGCGCGGCGATGGCGACGGCGCGGGTGGTCTCGTTCGAGCGCTTCATGGGGTTTCCATTACCGGGCGCGGGCGATGGCGCCAGGGGAAATCGCGCCGGGCCGTGCCTGCGCGGCGACGACCTCGGCAGGGCGGGGACGGGCCTCGGCGACGGCACGGCGCATCGCACCCGGATCGGGGACCAGGGCGTTCAGGATGAAGGCGCCTTCCAGGACGAGGGACAGGGCGACGAGGGCGGCGGGCTTCCACATGGTGAACCTCCAGGTCCACCTCCCTACGCGGCCGCCGGCCGCCTATTTCGAGCGTGGCCGATCAGTCCCGCAGGTCGGACGCCAGCGCCTGCTGCTGGTCGGAGGAGAGCGGCGCCTCCAGGTTGAGCCGGGGGTGGTCCGAGCCCACCGCGACCGGAACCTCGCCCCCGGTGTCGAACTTGAGGTACTGGACCGACGAGAGCCTCTCCTCCCCGACCTGGCGGGCGTCGAAGGTCGCCTTCACCTTCCGTCCGCTCGAGGTCCTCACGTAGAGGCTCCCGGGAAGGCCCATCCATTCGTGGAGCTTCACGGCCCGCTCGGCGGGGTCGTCGATCTCGATGAGGAGCGCGGCTCCCAGCTCGCCCCTCCGCCCCAGGAGCTCGTTGTAGGTCTCGAGCTCGTGGGCTATGGCCTCCTCGTCGACCATGCGCTCGGCCCGCACCATCTCCTGGACCTGGTAGCGGACGGTGTCCCGGTTCTCGAAGAGGAAGGTGAGCGCGTCGCCCAGGTGGACCCGGCGCGGCGCCTTCACCGAGAGCACCTGCTCGCGGATCCCGGCCCGGGCCTTCTCGTAGGCGGTGAGGTCGAGGATCTCGTCCCGGGTCACGGGCTTCATCACGTTCCTTCCTTCCCGCCCGTCCCGAATCCGTTCTCACGGTACGCGCGGGCCAGCACGGTCATGGGGTGGAGCGGCTTGTTTCCGGCGAACTGGTCGAACTGGACGGCGGCGAGGGGGCAGTCGGTGCACCAGACCTGGGCCCCCGCCCCCTTCATCCCGTCGAAGGCCTTCTGGCCGATGCGCCCCGAGGCGTCGTGCCCCTCCACGGTCATGGCGTAGGTCCCGTCGTGGCCGCAGCACTCCATCACCGTCGCCGCCACCTCGACGCCAGGGATGCGCCGGAGCAGGTCCCGGCCCTTGAAGCCGACCGCCTGCGCGCGCAGGTGGCAGGGGGCGTGGTAGGCGATCTTTCCGCCCGGGGGAGTGCTCTTGAAGTCGCTGCTGAAGCGGGGCTCGTTGCGGATGGACCAGAGGTACTCGGAGACGTCCATCACCGCCGGCGCGAGCCTCTCGGCGCGAGCGCGGTCCTCCCCCTCGAGGAGGTGGGGCCACTCGCGTCGCATCATCATGGAGCAGGTGGGGTTCACGACCAGGACCTTCGCGCCCTTCTCGACGAAGGGGAGCAGGAGGTCGAGGTCGTCGTGGGCCTGGCGGCGCAGCTGCTCGACGTCGCCGTGCTCCCAGACGGGCATGCCGCAGCAGCGCAGCCCCTTCACCACCCGGACGTCCACTCCGTTCTTGCGCAGCACCTCGAGGGTGTCCCGACCCAGCGCGGTGTCGTTGTTCTGCACGTAGCAGGTCTGGAAGAGCACCGCGTCGCCGCCCGGCTCGGGCTTCACCCAGCCGGCCCCGTCGGCCCAGGTGTCGAAGGCGGTGGTGGCGAAGTCGGGCAGCGCGGCGTGCCGGTCGACGCCGAGGACCTTCTCCATCATCCAGCGGGCCGGGGCCACCTTGTTCATGGCGTTGGCCAGGCCGAGGGACATCCGGGCCATCTTCCCGGAGAGGTCGGGGTCGCCCAGGAACTTCTCGCGCAGCGTGGGCCTGCCCCCGCGGGCCCGGAACTCCTGGGCGTCGTAGCGGTGCACCAGCGCGGGGAAGTCGAGCTGGTAGGGGTGGTTGTCCCGCGGGGTGTAGGGGCACTGCACCTCGCAGAGCTTGCACTGGAAGCAGTCGTCCATGACCCCCTTGATCTCGGACGCGCCCAGGGTGTGGACGTCGTGGTCCCGCTTGTCGAGCAGCTCGAAGAGGCGGGGGAAGCTGTCGCAGAACTTGAAGCACATGCGGCAGCCGTTGCAGATGTCGAAGGCCCGCAGCAGCTCGCCCTGGAGCGCGGCCGGATCCCAGTACACGGGTTGTGAAGGGTCGTAGGAGAGCCCGGGAGTCGGGTCGTAGCTGACCTTCTTGCCTGCCTCGGACATGGTGGATCCCTCCCACGAAGAGCGGCCCGGCCCCGGCAGGAGCCGGGCCGCCATGGTCCCAGCGCGATCCCCGGGGCTGGCCCCGGCGACGCTACTTGATGCTGTCGAGCATCTTCGAGAACTTGCCGGCGTGCGACTTCTCGGCCTTGGCGAGCGTCTCGAACCAGTCGGCGACCTGGGCGAAGCCCTCCTCGCGGGCGGTCTTGGCGAAGCCGGGGTACATGTCCGTGTACTCGTGGGTCTCGCCGGCGACGGCCGACTTGAGGTTCGCCACCGAGTCGCCGATGGGCAGGTCGGTGGCCGGATCGCCCACCACCTTGAGGTAGTCGAGGTGGCCGAAGGCGTGACCGGTCTCGCCCTCCGCGGTCTCGCGGAAGTTGCCGGCGACCTCGGGGTAGCCTTCCACGTCGGCAACCTTGGCGAAGTACATGTAGCGGCGGTTCGCCTGGGACTCCCCGGCGAAGGCGGCCTTGAGGTTTCCGTGCGTCTTGCTTCCCTTGAGTTCTGCCATGTGGACCTCTCCTTTTCTGCTTCTCGATGGGACGCGGATGGCGTCCTGTTATCCCGGGGCGGGAACTCTGTCTCGGGCAATTCGGGGCCGGTGCAGCGCCCTTCCGGGGATGGTCCTGTCCCGGGAACCGAGTGGGCGCAACACATCGTAGCTATCGGTTGGATAGTCTACGGCTATGAATCTGGACGGAACGCCTTCCGCAACCGGGCGGCCAGGTCGGACAGCGCGCGCGCCTCGCCCGCCACCTGGCGCGACGACGCCGCGGTCCGCTCGTGGGCGAGGAAGATGTCGTTCATGGCGTGCCGGAGCGTTTCCAGCCCGGCCTCCTGCTGCTGGGCCACGGCGGCGATGGCGCGGCCGGAGCTGGCCGAGGTGGCGAGCGCACGGGCCAGCTCCCGGATGGTGGCGGCCGCCCCCTCGAGCACCATGGCCCCCTCCCCGGCCCGGACGCTGCCGTCCTCGGCGGCCTCCGCGGCCCGGGAGATCTCCCCCTGCATCCCGGCGAGGATGCTCCGGGCACGCGCGGCGGCGGCGGCGGTCTCCTCGACGTGCCCATCCATGCGCGCCACCAGGGCCGGCAGCGCCTCGGGAGCGAGCAATCCACCGTCGGCCTGGGATCGTGCCATGGAGGAGAGCGACCGGGAGCGATCTGCGACGCGGGTCAGCGCGTCGGCCACCTCGAGGATGTCGCGCATCCGCCCGTCGAGCCCGGCGACAAGCTCGGAGAGCGAATGGACCTCCTCGGCCAGCCGGGTGAGCGCCACGCGGGACTGCTCGGCGATGGAGAGCCCGCGCCCGGCGGCGCGCTCCGATTCGAGCGCCAGCCCCACCACCGTCTCGGCGGTGAGGGCGGAGGCGGTCGCCGTGCCGGAGAGGCGCGCCAGGGTGTCGCTCGTCCCGCGAACGCGCGCCGCGGTCTCCTCGCTGCTGGCGTCGAGGACGGACGCCGCCGAGGCCAGGTCGGCGGAGTGCTGGACCAGCTCGGCCGCGGCGCGCTCGGCCTCGTCGCGCCTGGCGCGCATCGCGCGCAGGAGATCCGCCCGGCCCTCGTCGGCCTCGGAGGTGGCACGGCTCCCCGCGGCGAAGCCGAGCAGGGCGAGCAGCCCGGGGACGGCGATCAGCAGCCAGAGGACCGGGCCCGCGGCGCCAAGGGCCACCCCCGCCGCCGGGAACGCGAGTCCCAGGGCGGCACCCATCGAGGCGAGCGGTATCGGACGCATCGTCGTGAGGATCCCTCCCGGGTCCGGGGCACCACCCCCTCGGGGTGGCGCGATACCCGGGGCGCTCCGCGTACGGCGGTGCGCCATGTGGGCTGGTTCCCTCGCCGCCCCTACGCGGGGGCGGGGGCAGCCGGCTTGACGGCGCGGGCCTCGTGCGCGTCCCACCGCTTCTGCAATTCCTCCCCGAGTTCCTCGAACTTGGGCGTGATGTCCTTCTTGGTCACGGCGTCGAAGCACTGCAGGCACTGGTGGAGGCCGTTGGGGGCCTCGACCACCCACTGGATGTGGTGAGGACAGTTCATGGTGGCTTTCTAGCGCAGCCGGCGTCCCTGGGGAAGGGCACGCACCGTGCACTTGCCCGGGGCATGGAGGACCTGCGCGTTCCGAAGAGGGCGATTCCCGTCGAGGTCACGCTCCCCGGTGGCGAGGCGCGCCAGGTCGCGATCTACCTCTCCGAGGGCGCCGCCACGCACCCCGGACCCGAGCGGCTCTCGGACCTGCTCAACGGCTCCGTTCCGTTCATCCCGGCCCGCGAGTCCGGACCCGGGGCCATGACCTTCCTCCACCGAGCGTCGATCGCGGTGGCGCGGGTCGCCGCCGAGGAGGAGCCCGCCGACGACTCCTTCACCATCCCCACCGAGCACGAGGTGGAGATCACCCTGGCCGACGGGACCCGGCTCACCGGTCTCGTCGCCTACGTGGCCCCGCCATCCCGCGAGCGGCTCATCGACTTCCTCAACCGGCCCGAGCCGTTCCTCCGCCTGCTGGAAGGCGGGCGGGTCGCGCTGGTCGGCCGTTCCCACGTCGCCCGCGTGGCGATCCTGCAGAGGTGATCGAGATGGCCCGCCTGGACGCATTCATCGAACGCCTCTCCTCGAGCCACGGCGCGGAGCTCCTCTTCCAGACCGCGCACGGGGCGGTGCTCACCGTGGACGGCGAGCAGCGGGTCCTGGTCCGCCAGGCGCTCTCCACGCCGCAGATCATCGGCGCATTCGCCGAGATCGTCCCCGTCGACCTGCAGGCGACCTTTCCCCGGCCGGGCAGGACCGCGTTCCCCTACCCGTCGCCGGCTGGCCCCGTGGAGATCGAGTTCGACGCCTCGGGCGGCCAGGTCCGGGCCGTGGTTCGCCCGGCCCCCGTGGTCCTCGGGGACGCGGCTCGGGACGACACCCCCGGGGGCCCGGAGGCCCCGCTGGATGCCGCACCGACTCCCCGGCCGGCCCCCGTTCCGGCCACCGGCGACGCGGAGTCCGGTCAGGCAGCCGCCGCGAGCACGATCCCCCTCCCGGTAGATCCGGGCGAGGCCATGCACCGCCTGCTCTCGGAGATGGTGGCCCGGAAGGCCTCCGACCTGCACCTCACCTCGGGGCACCCTCCCGCGCTCCGGGTCGACGGGGACATCGTGCCGCTCCGGGAGTTCGGCTCTCTCGACGAGGGGCGCCTCACCGACATGCTCTGGGCCCTGGCGCCCGCCAAGAACCGGGAGGAGTTCCAGGAGCGCTCGGACACCGATTTCGCCCATGCCACCGCAGAGGCCCGCTTCCGCGTGAACGTCTTCGCCGACCGGTACGGCATCGGATCGGTGATGCGCCAGATCCCCTCGACGGTTCGCCCGGCGGCGGACATGGGGATCCCGAAGCCCATCCTCGACCTGTGCTTCCTCTCGAAGGGGCTCGTGCTCGTCACGGGACCCACCGGCTCGGGCAAATCGACGACGCTGGCCGCCCTGGTGGACCACGTGAACCGCAACCGGGACGACCACATCATCACCATCGAGGATCCGGTCGAGTTCGTTCACGACAACAAGCGCTGCCTGGTGAACCAGCGCGAGGTGGGCACCCACACCCAGTCCTTCAAGGCGGCGCTCCGCGCGGCGCTCCGGGAGGATCCCGACGTGGTCCTGGTGGGCGAGCTCCGCGACCTCGAGACCATCGCCATCGCCATCGAGACCGCCGAGACCGGCCACCTGGTGTTCGGCACCCTCCACACCAACAGCGCCCCTTCCACCGTCGACCGGATCATCGACCAGTTCCCCGCCGACCGGCAGTCCCAGATCCGCACCATGCTCTCCGAGTCGCTGAAGGGCGTGGTCACCCAGGTGCTCTGCAAGAGGATCGGCGGAGGACGCGTGGCCGCAATGGAGGTCCTGCTCGTCACGAGCAGCGTCGCCAACCTCATCCGGGAGGGGAAGACCTTCCAGATCCCCTCCGTGATGCAGACGGCCAAGGGGATCGGCATGGCGACCCTCAACGACGCCCTGCTCGACCTGGTGAAGCGGAAGCTGGTCGAGCCGGCCGAGGCCATGTCCAAGGCGGTGGCCAAGGGCGAGCTGCGGCAGCTCTTCGAGCGGAACGACATCGAGCTTCCCGCTTGACCCCCCTCCCGATCCGGCCGACGCTGCGCACGCATGACCCGCGCCGCGCCGTGGCTGCTGCTGGCCGCCGTCCTCGCCTGCACGGCCGCCGCCTACGCGCCGGCGCTGCCGGGGCCGTTCGTGCTCGACGACTGGGGGAGCATCGAGGCCAACATGCGGCTGCGCTCCCCTGGCGCGGTTCGCATCCCGACACCGAGGGAGATGCTCGGCCCGACCCGGCCGGTCACCGAGGTGACCTTCGCCCTCGACTGGCAGGCGGCCGGGCTCGAGCCGTACCGGTACCACGTCGTCAGCCTCCTCCTGCACCTCGCGACCGTGATCGCGGCCTTCTCCTTCCTCTCCTCCCTCCTGCGCCGCTCCGGCCATCCACGCCCCCGGGGGATCGCGCTGGTCGTCGCAGGGCTCTTCGCGCTCCACCCCATCCAGGCCGAGTCGGTGGCCTACGCAGCGCAGCGGTCCGAGGTCCTGGCCTCCCTCCTGTACCTCCTCGCGCTCGGGTTGCTCGACCGGGCCGCGGTGGGCTGGCCCGGATGGCGCGGGATGGCCTCCTGGGCCGGAGCCGGACTCGCCTGGCTCGTGGGCATGGGAGCGAAGACCATCGCCATCTCGGCCCCGGGCGCATTCCTCCTCGACCAGGCCGTGGTGGCGCCCGCCGCGGAGCGCGGAGCCGCCCCGCTGCGGCGGCGCGCCGCCCGGGCCCTCCTGCTCGCCGCGCCGCTCCTCGCCCTGGCGGCATGGAGCGCTTCCCTCCACTTCCGCTCCTTCGAGGCGGCACCCGGCGGAGGTGCGGGCTTCACCGCGACCGCGCTCGGCTCCGGGGCGTACTTCCTCACCCAGCTTCGGGTCCAGTGGCTCTACCTCCGGCTGCTGGCCTGGCCCGACGCGCTGGCCTTCGACCGGGCATTCGCCCCGAGCACGGGTGTGGACGCCGCGGTCTTGGCCGCGGGCGTCGGCATCGGGGTCCTGCTGGGGATCGCCGGCTGGCTCTGGCTCCGCGCCGAGCGGGCCGACGGCCCACGTCCCGCGGAGCGGCTCGGCGCCTTCGGGATCCTGTTCTGGTTCGTGGCCCTCTCCCCTACCTCGTCCTTCGTGCCCGTGGCGGACCTGGCCGTCGAGCACCGCGTCTACCTGGCCAGCCTCGGCCCCTTCCTGGCGGTCTCGGTCGGGGCCGACGCGCTCGTTCGCCGGCTGGTCCCCCGGCCTCGCGCCGCAGCGGCCGGTGCAGCGCTGGCCGTCGCGACCCTTCTCGGTCTCGGGCTCGCGCTCGCATCCCAGGCCCGGCTCTGGACCTCGGCCGAGGCGCTCTGGGGCGCCGCTGCAGCCGCCTCTCCCGGCAACCCCCGGGCCTGGACCAACCTCGGCCTCGCCCGGAACCAGCGCGGCGACCGGGCCGGCGCCGAGGCCGCCTACCAGCGAGCCTGGACGGTCGTGCGCGAGCCGGGACGGGCCGCGAGCCTGGCCCGCAATCACGCGGCCCTGCTGATCGAGGCCGGCCGTCCCGCCGAGGCGCTCTCCGTGGTGGACCGGGGACTCGCCCTCGCCCCGGGTGAGTTCTCGCTGCACGCCAACCGCGCGGCCGCGCTCGCCAGGCTCGGCCGTGAGGCCGAGGCGCTGGAGGAGGCCCTGACGGCCGTCCGGGCCGCGCCCGGCGATCCGCTCATGCAAAACCTCCTCGGCCAGGCACTCACGGTGACCGGCGACTGGCCGGGCGCCCTCTCGGCGTTCCAGGCCGCCGAGGCCATCGACCCCGGCAATCCCCTCTACCCGGTCTCGGCCGGGATCGCCCTGACCCGGCTCGACCGCCGCGACGAGGCCTGCGCGGCCTACCGCCGGGCAGCCGCCCGAAGCGGTCCCCGCCCCCTTCCCCTCGACGCCGCCCGGCGCGCCTCCGCGCTGGGCTGCCCCCTCCCGGTCCCCCGATGACGACCGAAGCCCCGCTCCTCGCCCTCCTTCCCGCCCCGGGCGCGCCCGCCCTCGACGACTCCCAGGTGCTCGACCGCTTCGTCTCCTGGGTGTCGGCCTCCGGGCTCTCGCTCTACCCGGCGCAGGAGGAGGCCATCCTCGAGCTGCTGGAGGGACGCCACGTGGTGCTGGCCACGCCCACCGGGTCGGGCAAGTCGATGGTGGCCAACTTCCTCCACTTCCAGTGCATGGCGCGCGGCGAGCGCTCGTTCTACACGTGCCCCATCAAGGCGCTCGTGAACGAGAAGTTCTTCGACCTGTGCCGGCTCTTCGGTCCCGAGAACGTGGGCATGATGACCGGCGACGGGGCGGTCAACCGCGACGCCCCCATCGTCTGCTGCACGGCCGAGATCCTCATGAACGTGGCGCTCCGGGAGGCGAACCCCCGGGTCGACGCCGTGGTCATGGACGAGTTCCACTACTACGGGGACCGGGAGCGGGGCGTGGCCTGGCAGGTCCCGCTGCTCCTGCTCGAGAAGGCCCGCTTCCTCCTCATGTCGGCCACGCTCGGCGAGGTGGGGGTCATCGCCGAAGGGCTCATCGCGCTCACCGGACGGAAGATGGCCGAGGTGCGCAGCGACGATCGCCCCGTCCCGCTCGAGTTCATCTGGCAGGAGACCCCGCTCCACGAGACCATCGAGGAGCTGGTCTCGGCCGGCCGCGCCCCGGTGTACCTCGTCAACTTCACCCAGCGTGCCGCAGCCGAGCAGGCGCAGAACCTCATGTCCGCGAAGTTCTCCTCGAAGGAGGAGAAGGAGCGGATCAAGCAGGCCCTGGAGGGCTTCCGCTTCGACACGCCGTTCGGGAAGGACCTCCAGCGGTACCTGCGCCACGGCGTCGGGCTCCACCACGCCGGGCTGCTCCCCAAGTACCGGCTGCTGGTCGAGAAGCTGGCCCAGCAGGGCATGCTCAAGGTGGTGTCCGGGACCGACACGCTGGGGATGGGGGTGAACATCCCCATCCGCACCGTGCTCTTCTCCCAGCTCTGCAAGTTCGACGGCGAGAAGACCGCCATCCTGGCCGCCCGCGACTTCCGGCAGATCTCCGGCCGCGCCGGCCGCAAGGGGTTCGACGACCGGGGATACGTGGTCGCACAGGCCCCCGAGCACGTCGTCGAGAACAAGCGCATCGCCGAGAAGCAGGCCGCCGGGAAGAGGATCGAGAAGAAGAAGCCGCCGCAGAAGGGCTATGTCCCCTGGGACCGGCTCACCTTCGAGCGGCTCCAGGCCAGGGCGCCCGAGCCCCTCGAGAGCCGGTTCGAGGTCACCTTCGGCCTGCTCCTCAACCTGCTCCAGGGGGAGACCTCCCGCCGCGGGGGCGGATACGGAAGGCTCGTCGAGCTCATCGGCCGCTCGCACGGCAACGAGTACACCCGGGCCAGGCATCGCCGGGTGGCGGCCCAACGCTTCCGGACCTTGCGCACCGCCGGGCTGATCGAGCTGCATGGCGTGGACGGCTACCCCGGGCGCCACGTCCGTCCCGCCCGCGGGCTGCAGCACGATTTCTCGCTCTTCCACACGCTCTCGCTCTACCTGCTCGACAGCCTTCCGCGCATCGACCCGCAGCGGGAGACCTACGCCCTCGACGTGCTCACCCAGGTCGAGTCGATCCTGGAGAACCCCGACGTGGTCCTCTGGAAGCAGCTCGACCGCGCCCGCGGAGAGGCGGTCGCGCGCATGAAGGCCGAGGGCAAGGAGTACGACGAGCGCATGGCCGAGCTCGAGCACGTGGAGTACCCGAAGCCGAACGCCGAGTTCGTCTACGCGACCTTCAACGAGTTCGAGGCCCGCCATCCCTGGGTCGGGCAGGAGAACATCCGCCCCAAGTCGGTGGCCCGGGAGATGGCCGAGCGGGCCATGTCCTTCAACGACTACGTCCGGGAGTACGAGCTGCAGCGGAGCGAGGGCGTCCTGCTCCGCTACCTGTCCGAGGCCTACAAGACCCTGGTGCAGACCGTTCCCGAGACCTTTCGCGACGAGGCGCTGGAGGACGTGGTGGTCTTCCTGCGGACGACCGTCCGCGGCGTGGACTCGAGCCTGGTGGACGAGTGGGAGCGGATGCGAGCCGGGCAGCCCTCGCCTCTGGGCGTCGCCTCGCAGGGGCCGGGTGCGGTTCCGGCCGTTCCGGCCTTCGCCCTGGACCCGGCCACCAACCCTCGCGGATTCACCGCGCGCGTGCGAGCGGAGCTGCACCGCCTGCTCGGAGCCCTGTCCCGCCGTTCCCACGAGGAGGCGGCGACGCTCGTCCGGCAGCGTCCGGGCGAGGAGTGGACCCCCCGGCGGCTCGAGGACGCCATGGCCCCCTACTGGGCGGAGCACACGCGCATCGACGTCACGCCGCGGGCTCGCCGCCCGGACAACACGTTCCTCACCGAGGAAGGGCCTCGGCGCTGGAGGGCTGTGCAGCGCGTCGTGGACGAGGCCGGCGAGGTGGACTGGATGCTGGAGTGCATCGTCGACCTCGAGCAGCGACCCGATCCCGACGAGCCGCTCGTGGAGCTGGTTCGGGTCTCGACCTGACGGGGTCTAGGCGAAGTAGAGCGCGAGCCCGGCGACCCCGGCGAGCCCGATGCCCAGGGCGATCAGGTAGAGCATCGCCGCGGCCAGCGCCTTCGGGACCGTCCACTTCCAGGCCTCCCCGTAGACCCGGCGCAGGGCCAGGAGCAGGTACAGGGGGATCGTGAGGAGGAGGACCGGTCCGAGCACGGTGCGGGGCGCCTGCCACGGCAGGACCCGCAGCGCCAGGAGGACGGTGAACACGGTGAAGGCGAATGCGTGGAGGTGAAGGGAGAGAACCAGGTGCTCGGAGAGCCAGCGCCTGCGCCAGAGCAGGGCCAGGACCAGCGCCGCCGCCGGGACGAGGACGAACATCACGCGCGGGGTCCACTCCCGGAACGCCCTGTCGACCCGGGCGACGAACTCGTCCCGGGGCATCTTCCCGAAGGCCTGCCAGCGATCGTCGATGGTCCGGCCCAGCCAGCCCTGCGCGCGGAGCCGCTGGTGCTGCTCGTCGGTACCGACCGGGACCTGCTGCACCCCCGTTGCGCCACTCGCCGCGGCCGCGACGTCGACCTGGATTCCCGCCGCGTCGAGCCGATCCTGGGCGTCCAGCAGGGCGGCCTGGTCCGGCGTCGCGTCGATGTGGAGCGACGGCCCGACCTCCCCGGCCATCCCGTTGGCGAGGAAGAAGGCGAAGCTCGCGAGCAGGTAGAGCCGGAGCGGGGAGCTGAATCGGGCGCGCCGGCCGCTGGTCCACTCCACGGTGAGGAAACCGGGCCGGAACAGGAACGGCAGGACCGTGCGGGCCATGCGCGAGTCGAGCGAGAGCCCGTCCTCGACGGCGTCGAGAGCGAGATCGCGGGCCGGGACCCGCATGTCCATGTTCCGCTGGCCGCAGTGGGCGCAGAAGTCGGCGACGGCCGACGACCCGCAGTTCAGGCAGGCCCCGGGCCTCGGGCGGATCTCACGGGCGGAACGCACCGGTCGGGGCCTCCGGGAGGTACTCGATGGCGCGCAGTTCGGTGGTGCCGGAATGCCGCCCCTGCACGAAGTTCTCCTCGTGGAACGCGACCCACGTGCCCGAGACCTTCCGGTAGTCGGAGAACGCGGTGACGAACTCGAGACGGCCCACGCCGCCGGGCATTCGCCCCACCGTGCGCTCGATCCTGCCGGTGGCCTCGTCGATCTCGGCGGTGACGGTCATGCCGTCCCCGAGCGGCAAGGTCAGCGCCCGGAGCCGCTTGCCCTCGCGTTCCAGCGTTCCCTCGTCCACCACCCTCTCGACGGACACCGCGAGCGCGAGCGGCAGGTCCAGGCGGGCCGCCTGCAGCACCATGGCGCTGCGGGGCGGGAATCCGGTCACCTCCCTCCCGTCGCGCCACGCCCGGTCTCCGTCGAGGATGCGCCTCTCCGCCTGGCTGCCCGGGTAGGAGATGACCACGCGAAGCCGGCGCGGCCGCTCGAAGATGCGGGTCAGGCGCCCCTTGTCCGAGGATTCGTGCGCGGTGACCTCTCCCTCCTGGACCACCACCGGGAACCTCTCGAGGGCCGACCTCCCACCGTGGGCCTCGACCACCCTGGCCACCAGCGCGGCCACCCCCGGCTCCGGGGGGGAAGCCGAGACGAGCAGTGCGGCGATCGGACCCAGCAAGCCGGACAGGAAGATCAAGGAACCTCCGGGCGGCCCCGTGGCACCGCGCTCACGGCCGGTTATATCCCTGGGGATTCCTCTACTTGCATCGTTTTCCGCCCACGGGGTCCTTGACACCCACCCTGGTAGGGCCCATTGGGTACGTCCATGTTCTCCGCTCAGCAGCCCACACAGGGTCGCCGGTGGCCTCGCGGCCAGCGCTTCACCCTCTCAGCGCCGGGCGTGGACGCCGAGGCGGCCTACCGTGCCGCCGTCATGGACGTCCGCTCCCTCGGGCGGGATGCCCTCACCCAGGCGGAGAAGCGCTGGGCCGATGCGCTCGGGCTCTCGCCTGCGGATGGCATCGTGATGGCCGAGATCCGGCCAGGGCGCCGTTCCCTCGCCGATCTGGCGCGGGCCCTCGACGCCTGCGGGACTCCGGCCTCGCAGATCCGGGAATCGGTCGACCGCCTGGTCGAGAAGGGTCTCGTGGAGCCCCTTCCGCTTCCGGGCAACGCCGTTCCCGCCTAGCCCCATCCGGTTCACTCCAGGTCGCGCCGGCCCGACTTCCGCTCGGCGTTGCGCCGCTTCTCGGCGAGGCGCCGCTCCCTGGCGCCGCGCGTGGGCTTCGTGGCCACCCTCCGCCGTGGCACGTGGGAGAGGGCCTGGAGCCGCTCGCGGAGGCGGGTGAGCGCGGCGGAGCGGTTCTGGGCCTGGCTGCGCCGCTCGGTGGCGGTCACGGTGACGCCGGTGGGCCGGTGAAGGAGCCGGACTCCGCTCTCGGTCTTGTTGCGGTGCTGGCCTCCCGGCCCCGAGGCCACGAAGAACTCCTCCTCGCACTCCGCCGAGAGCGCCTCGGCCGGGAGGGAGAGGGCGCGCCGGGCGGCGGCTCGGAGGGCGGGGGAGATCTCCATCGGGTCAGCTCGGCTGGTTGGGCTGGTCGGAGACGATGCGGCCGTCCACCAGCTCGATGATCCGGTCGGTGCGCTCCGCCAGCCTCCGGTCGTGCGTGACCACGAGAAAGGTGACGTCCTGCTCCTGGTTCACGTCCCGGAGCAGCGAGAAGACCTCGCCGGCCGTCCGGGTGTCCAGGTTTCCGGTCGGCTCGTCGGCCAGCACGATCTTCGGGTTCATGGCGAGCGAGCGCGCGATGGCGACCCTCTGCGCCTGCCCCCCGGAGAGGGTGGTGGCCCGCGCGTCGGCCCGGGAGGCCAGCCCCACGCGGTCGAGCAGCGCACGGGCGCGCTCCCGCATCGACGGCTCGAGGCGCCCCTCGTCGGCAGCCATGGGGATGAGGACGTTCTCGAGCGCCGTGAACCCGGGCAGGAGGTGGTGGAACTGGAAGACGAATCCCAGTGTCCGCCCGCGGCATCGGGTGAGCCCGTCGTCGTCGAGCGCGCCGGTGTCCTGCCCGTCGAGGACGACTCGGCCCCCGGTTGGCTTGTCGAGCAGCCCCATGAGGTGGAGGAGCGTGCTCTTCCCCGACCCGGAGGGGCCCATGAGCGCGGCGAACTCGCCGCGGCGCAGCGAGAGGTCGATGCCCCGCAGCACCCGGGTCCGGGCATCCCCTTCCCCGAAGTCGCGGGTGATCCCCTCCAGCCGGAGGACGTCGGCGCCCACTTCACCCATAGCGGATCACCTCGGCCGGCTCCAGCCGCGCCGCCCGCGTGGCCGGGAACCAGGCGGCCAGCGTGCCGGTGAGGATGGCGACCGCCGCGGCGCCCAGGTAGAGCCCGGGCGTCAGGTCGACGGGGAAGAGCGGGTCGCCGGTGGGGCCACGGGCCAGGCGCGCGAATGCCAGCGCCATCCCGGAGCCGATCCCGGCGCCCAGCACGGATCCGGCCCCTCCCACCAGCGCGCCCTCGAGCAGGAAGATCCGCTGGATCGCGCCGGTGGAGGTCCCGGTCGCCTTGAGGATGCCGATCTCGCGCGACTTCTGGATGACCGATACCCCGAGCACGCTGGCGATCCCGAGCGCCACGGCCAGCACCACCAGCGCCTGGATCATCCAGCTGGAGGCCGACTGGGACCTCAGGCCGACGAGCAGCTGTCGATTGAGCTCCATCCAGCTGTCGGCGGAGAGGCCGTGGCGCCGGGCGATCTCGCGGGCCATGCGCTCGGCCTCGAAGATCTCGTCCACCTTCACCTCGAGGGTGGTGGCGCCCCCGGGGACGTCGAGCAGGGTCTGCGCGGAACGCAGCGGGACGAAGACCCAGCGCGCGTTCACCTCCTTGTTGCCGAGGTCGAAGACGCCCGACACCGTGAACACGTCGCCGCGCCCCTCCGGAGTGGACACCCGCACCTTGTCCCCCACGCCCACGCCGAGGTCGGACGCGAGCACCGTTCCGATGATCGCCTCGGCCCCCTCGAGCGCGAAGCGCCCGGACTGCATCTTCGGGATCACGTCGATGACCCGGGCGAAGCTCTCCGGCTCGATGCCCCGCAGCGTCACCGACTTGGTCGCCGGGCCGCGGCTCGCGAAGGCGGCGCCGGCCGCGGTGGGCGTGGCGGCGACGACGCCGGGGAGCGTCCCGATCGACGCCAGCACCTGCTGCCACTGCTCGATCGAGCGGACGCGGTCGGGCACCTTCTCGACCTGGTCGGCCACCTGCTCCCGGGAAGGGAGCGGGCGGGCCACGCGCTCGGGCGCCTTCACGAAGACGTGGGCCTGCGCCGAGAGGGTCTGGGCCACCAGGGTGCGCTGCAGCCCGCTGATGAGGGCCGTGAGGAAGATGAGCACCGCGACGCCCACGGTGGTCCCGCCCAGCACCAGCGCGGTCTGGGCCTTCCCCTCGCGCAGGTACCGGATGGCGATGAACCACTCGAATCGCATGGCGGGGGCCCTACCGACCCGGCTCGGTGCGCACCCGGCGCCCCGGACCTTCCGCGGCCGCGGGGGACACCACCCACTCGCCGGGCGCGAGCCCGGTGAGCACCTGGACCTTGCCGTCGCCGCGCAGGCCCAGCGTCACGGGTTGCCGCGACGTCCTGCCGTCCCTGACGACGAGCGCCCACGGGCCGGTCCCGGGATCGCGGATCGCGCCGGCCGCCAGCACCAGGGCCTGGGGGTCGCGCCCCGTCTCCACGTTCACCGAGACGGTCATGTCGGGGCGGAGGAACGCGGGCGGGCTCTCCACGTCGAGCTTCACCTCCACGGTCCCGCGCGACAGGTCGACCGCCGGGGCGATGTACGCCACCCGTGCCGGGAAGGTCCGGTCGGGGAAGGCGTCGGCGGAGGCGGTGGCCGGCTGGCCGAGGCGGAGCAGGGCCAGGTTCTTCTCGTCGGGCAGCACGGAGAGCTGCGTCGCCCCGTCGCGGGCGACGACCAGGAGGGCGCGACCCGGCTGCACCACGTCGCCGGGCTCGACGTCCCGCTCCGTGACCACGCCGGCCGAGGGGGAGCGGATGGAGAGGTTGTCGAGCCGGGCCGCGGCCGCCTGCTCCGCGCCGCGTGCCTGCTCGAGCGCAGCCAGGGCCGAGCGACGGTCGGCCCCCGAAGCCGCGGCGCTGGCCTGGATCCGGGCGGATTCCACCTGGCTCGCCGCCAGGTCGCGGGCCTGGATGGCGTCGTCCAGGTCGGAACGGCTCACCGAGCCGGCCTCGGCCAGCGTGCGCTGCCGGGTGAGCTTGACCTCCGCCTGCGCGAGACGGAGCTCGGCCTGGCGCAGCGCCTCGGCGGTGACGCGGACCGTGACGACCTCCACCTGCTCGAGCCTGGCGAGCGCCTGGGCCACCGCGGCGCGGGCCTGGGCGAGCGCCGCCTTCGCCTCGACGTCGTCGAGCTGCACCAGGAGATCGCCCGGCTTCACGCGGTCCCCCTCGTCGAGAAGGACCCGCACGACACGCCCCACCACGACGCTTCCCACCTGGATGCGGGCCGGGGCGAGCACCCGCCCGCTGGCCACCACGCGCTGGACGAGCTCGCTCCGCTCGACCTGCCAGGCGGGGACCTTCGGGCCGAGGATGGCGCGCACGCCGATGGCCACGAGCAGGAGGACCGCCCCACCGCCGAGGATGCGCCAGCGCCATCGACGAACGGCTGGGGATGCCATGGACGCCCGAGTATACTCCGCCCGCCTTCCAACCCGAGGTGAGCATGGATCCGTCGATGTGGGCGCTGGTCTACGACCGGAAGAAGGACCCCTGGAGCACCACCAGGGGGCTCCGCAAGGAACAGGTCGCCCGCCCGGTCCTCGACGTGGGCAAGGACTACCGGGACGCCTCGATGGTCATCGTGAAGCCGCGCTTCGCCGGCTTCTGCGGGTCGGACCGCGGCATCTGGTTCCGCCGCGCCTTCGGCGACATGATCCAGTCCACGCTGGCCGCGGAGGGGAAGGATGCCCGGGTCATCGGCCACGAACTGCTCGGCGAGGTGGTCGAGGCCGGCCCGGAGGCCACCCGCGACTTCGGGCTCCGCGCCGGCGACGTGGTCTCCACCGAGAGCCACATCATCTGCAACACCTGCTACCAGTGCCGCATCGGCGACAACCACGTCTGCGCCACCGATCGCATCATCGGCATCAGCGTGGACGGCTGCTTCGCCGAGTACGTCAAGCTGCCGGCCCAGGCGCTCTGGCCCACCGACGTCGCCAAGATCCGGCCCGAGGTGGCGGCCCTCCAGGAACCGTTCGGCAACGCCGTCCACGCCTGCACCAAGGTGAACCTGCGCGGGAAGTCGGTGGCCATCATCGGCTGCGGGACCATCGGCCTCTTCGCCATCGCCGTGGCCCGCGCGCTGGGGGCCCGGCAGGTGATCGGCGTCGAGCCCATGCGGACCCACATCGACATGGCCAAGAAGCTCGGCGCCGACGCGGTGGTCGAGCCCACCAAGACCACCGAGACCTCCTACGTGCACGACGAGGGCATCACCCGGGCCATCCACGACCTCACCGACGGCGTGGGCGTGGACGTGGCTCTCGAGATGTCCGGGTCGAATGCCGCGCTCAACACCGCCATCTCGGTGGTGCGGCGCGGAGGGCACGTCATCCTCTTCGGGCTGAAGAGCGGCGAGGCGGTGATCGAGAGCCTGGAGCGGGTCATCGTGGACGGCATCAGCCTGCACGCGGTGGTGGGCCGCCGCATCTTCGAGACCTGGCACATCACCCGCAACCTGCTCGAGTCGACCTCGCCCAACATCCAGGAGCAGGTCTGGAACGTCATCCTCCAGGGCGGCAAGGACACCATCGTCCCCTTCTCCACCTGGGAGCCGGTCTCCTTCGAGGAGAAGATCAAGCTGCACCCCAAGGTGCTCATCCAGTTCCCCTGACGGATCGGAGGCCTCCGTGTACGAGCTCGCCCGCGAAATCTTCGCCCGCACCCTCGAGGAGATCCGCGCCGCCGGCACGTGGAAGGAGGAGCGCGTCATCCAGTCCCCGCAGGGCGCCGAGATCGAGGTGGGCGGTCGCCGGGTCCTGAACTTCTGCGCCAACAACTACCTCGGCCTCTCCGACCACCCGGACCTGCTGGCGGCGGCGCGCGCGGCGCTCGAGGCGCGCGGCTACGGCCTGTCCTCGGTGCGCTTCATCTGCGGCACGCAGGACCTGCACCGGGAGCTGGAGCGGCGCCTCTCGGCGTTCTTCGGCTTCGAGGACGCCATCCTCTTCTCCTCCTGCTTCGACGCCAACGGCGGGGTCTTCGAGGCGCTCCTCGGGGAGCAGGACGCCATCGTCTCCGACGCCCTCAACCACGCCTCCATCATCGACGGGATCCGTCTCGCCAGGGCGCGGCGGTACCGCTACGCCCACGCAGACCTGGCGGACCTGGAAGCGAGGCTCGGCGAGGCGGCCGACGCCCGGCTCCGGCTGGTGGTCACCGACGGCGTCTTCTCCATGGACGGGGACCTGGCCCGGCTCGACGAGATCTGCGCCATCGCCGAGCGCCACCGCGCGCTCGTCCTGGTGGACGACTCGCACGCCTCCGGGTTCGTGGGGCGCACCGGGCGCGGAACCCCCGAGCACTTCGGGGTTCAGGGGCGCGTCGACATCCTCACCTCCACGCTGGGCAAGGCGCTGGGCGGGGCCGCCGGAGGCTTCGTCGCCGGACCGCGGGAGGTGGTCGACCTGCTCCGCCAGCGCGCCCGCCCCTACCTCTTCTCCAACACCCTGGCGCCGCCCATCGTCGGCGCCAGCCTGGCCGCGCTCGACCTGCTCGAGGGCTCGACCGGGCTCCGCGACCGGCTCATGGCGAACGCCAGGCGCTTCCGGGAAGGCATGACCCAGGCCGGTTTCAAGCTCCGGCCCGGGTTCCACCCCATCGCGCCGATCATGCTCGGCGACGCCCGGCTGGCGGTCGAGGTGGCCCGCGACCTCCTCGACGAGGGGATCTACGTCGTCGGCTTCAGCTTCCCGGTGGTGCCGAAGGGCGAGGCCCGCATCCGCGTGCAGCTCTCCGCGGCCCACACGCCGGAGATGATCGACCGGGCGGTGGAGGCGTTCGTGAAGGTGGGGCGCCGGCGCGGCGTCATCCCGGCGTGACTGGCCGGGCCGAGCGGCCGGAGGCGGCGCCCGTGGGCCCCGTCGTCCTGGCCGGACGGGTGGTCCGGCTCGTTCCGCTCCACGCCTCGCACCTCGACCCGTTGCTGGACGCGGCGAATGCTTCGGCCGAGGAGACGTTTCCGTTCACCTGGGTTCCGCGCGACCGGGACGGCATGGCCTCCTGGATCGAGGAGGCCCTGGCGCTCTCCGCCGAGGGGCGCGCCGTTCCCTTCGCGACGCTCGATGCGACGAGCGGCCGGGTCATCGGCTCGACCCGCTTCGGCAACGTGGAGCGCTGGGCCTGGCCCGATGGACGGGCGCGGCGGCCGGCCGGAGGAGCCGACGCGGTGGAGATCGGGTGGACCTGGCTCGAGCGGGCCGCCCAGCGGACGGGGGCGAACGCCGAGGCCAAGCGGCTCATGCTCCGGCACGCCTTCGAGACCTGGCAGGTGCACCGGGTCCAGCTCAAGACGGACGTGCGGAACCTGCGATCGCGCGCGGCGATCGAGCGGATCGGGGCCAGGTTCGAGGGAGTTCTGCGGAGCCACATGCCGGCGTCCGACGGCGGGGTGCGGGACACGGCCATGTACTCGATCACGGCCAGTGAATGGCCGGGCGTTCGCGATCGGCTCGGCGAGAAGCTGCGCGGCCCGTAGGGCCTTGCGGCTGCGTCAGAACACGAACTGGAGCCCGATGCTCCAGGCCCAGTAGCTGGGAGCGAGCTGCCAGCTGTTCTTCGAGCCGAAGTCGTTGACGCTGGATCGGGTGAAATCGAAGAAGAGCAGGGTCCGGTTGATGCCCACGTCGTAGTCCATCTGGCGCGAGAGGCCGGTGTCGAAGAAGTCGAGCACCAGCGCCAGGCCCAGCGTGGTCGACCAGCCGAAGGTGGCGCCCGACCCGCGGTAGGCGACGCCGTCCGGCCCGGTCCAGGAGGACACGCCGCTCTGCCCGCTGGTGCTCCAGATGTAGTCGAGGAGGGCGAACTTCACGTAGGGCTCGAGCGGGACGCTGAACCGCTCGTAGAACCACTCGAAGCGGTAGCCGACCTGGAGCTGGAGCGGGATGATCATGAGGCTCGTGGTCCCGCCCCGGAGCAGCGTGCCGTCGCTTCCCTGGTACCAGCCCTGCCCCCAGGCCTCCCAGAAGCCTGCGCCGACGCCGAGGTCGAGCGTGCCGAACTCGCCGATCCAGACCGAGTAGTTGAACTGGCCCTGGACCATGAGCGGCCGGCCCGTCCCGAAGATGGTGGCGTACGGCGGGAAGGTGGCGTTCGTGAACTCCGAGTCGATGTTGGGGCTGAAGGGGGAGATGGAGACCTGGAACGATCCCACCCGGGAGGATTCCTTCACCGTGAGGACCGGACTCTGGGCGGCCGCGGGCCAGGCGAGCGCCAGGGCCAGCGCGACGATGGCCGCCCTCACGAGCGCCTCCGGCGGACGGCGAGGAGCGCGAGGAGCGCGAGCGCGGGGGCGAGCGCGCCGCCGCCACCGGTGCCGCATCCGCCGGCCTCGACCCCGCCGTCGGCCTTGTAGACGTCCCAGAAGCTCTGGAACGGGAGCGGCGTGGTGGATGCGTCGGGGCCGGTGGGATCCGATGCCGACCCGGGGTTTCCGGCCGCGCTCTGGGCGGTGGCGGTCACCGTGTAGGCCGTGCCGTTGGTGAGGCCGCTGCAGACGATGGTGCCGGGGTTCCCGGGGCCGCCGGTGCTGGCGGTTCCGCCCCCGGGAGGCGCGCAGGTCACGGTGAAGGTCACGCTCCTGGTGGCCGTCTCGGTGGCGGTGACCGTTCCGGCGACCACGTTCACGCCGAGCTGGGAGTCCCCCGGGGTGACGCCGGTGATGGTGGGCCTGGGGGGGATGGCCAGCTGGAAGTTGAAGTTGCCCTGGGCGGCCAGTTGCCAGCTGGTCGTCGACCCACCCGGGAGGTAGTAGACGCAGAGGTTTATGGCCGCGTCGTTGGCCTGAGTGCAGGTGCTCACCCCCGCGGTGGTGGCCATGGTGTTGACGGGCACGGACGTGATGGACTGGGTCGCCGCCGTGGCGATCACGTCCTGGTGGACCCCGGCGGGCAGGCCGCCGCTGGTGGTGCACCCGTTGGTCGTGGTCGCGGTTCCCAGTCGCCACCTGTCGCCGTTGGCGACCACGGGGGTGATGCTGGTCACCAGGTTCCACGTGGCCAGGCTCGTGGTCGAGGCACACTCGGCCCGGTTGGCCTGCCCGGCGGCCTGGGCGGGGGTTGAGGTGGTGACCTGGGCGGTCACGGTCCCCGTTGCGGTCTGGCCCAGGGCGATGCCGGGGAGGAGAAGCAGGACGAGCGTGGCTCTGCGGAGCATGGGACGCGATTCTGCAAGGCCGGGGCCACCCTTGCAAGCTCCCGTTGCCGCTCGGGGACCGCCGGGTCCTCTCCCTCAGGCGACTTTTTGGCAAACGAGCGCCGCCTGGCGCCCCTGGAGTGCCATTTTGGCAACCCACGTCCGGATCAGCCGGGGGGCGACGCCGTCAGGACCGGCGCACGCGGACCCAGGCCTCGGCGATGCGCACGGCGTTCCCGGCGGCTCCCCGCCGGAGGTTGTCGGCCACCAGGAACAGGTCCAGGCCATTGACCTGGGAGCCGTCCTCGCGGACGCGTCCGACCAGCACCGAGTCGTCGTTCACCGCGAGCATGGGCATGGGGTAGATCCTCTCGGCCGGGGAGTCGATGACCTTGAGTCCCGGCGACGCGCGCAGCAGCGCCCGGGCACCCTCGGCGGAGAGCGGCCTGGCCGTCCGGAGATTCACGTTGAGTCCGTGAGCGTAGAACACCGGGACGCGGATGGCGGTGGCGGTCGTGGCCAGGGCGGGAGCCGACAGGAGCCGGGGCAGGTCCCGACCCACCGCCGCCTCCTCGTCGGTGCTCCCCCCGGGGCCGAAGTCGCCCACCTGGGGGACGACGTTGAATCCCACGCGGTGGGAGAGATCGGAGGCGTCGGGCTCCTCGCCGCTGAGAAGCGCGACCATCTCCTTCTCGAGCTGGCGCAGGCCGGCCCGGCCGGCGCCGGAGGCGGCGTAGAGGATGGTGACGGCGACCCTCTGGAGGCCAGCCTCCCGGTGGATGGGAGCCAGCGCCAGCGCCAGCGGCACCACCGGGCCGGACGGCGTGGCCACGATTCCCCGCCCTTCCCCGGCAGCCACCTCGGCGTCGTTCACTCCGGCCACGACGAGGGGCACGCCCTCGGCCGACCGATGGGCGCCCGAGAGGTCGATGGCCAGGCACCCGTCCGCCCAGGCCTTCGGGCAGAGCTCCCGCGCCACTGCCGCCGGGACCGCCAGGATGGCGGCGTCGCACCCGCGGAAGGACCGGTCGGAGATCGTCTCCACCTCCAGCTCGTCGCCCCGGAATTCGAGGAGGTCCACCTCCGAGCGGGCCGTCGCGAAGAGGCGGAGCTCCACCGGGATCTCGCGGGCCTCCAGGTCCTCGAGCACGGCCCGGCCCACCGCGCCGGTTGCACCCACCACGGCGAGCTTCAGCGGCCTGTCGGTCATCGGTGCGGCTCCTCCCGGAGAAGGTCGCGGAGCGCGGGCTCCAGCGACGGCCAGCGAAACCTGTACCCGAGCGCCAGCGCCTGCCTCGGCAGCACCCTCTGGCTGGCCAGGACCACCTCGGCCATCTCGCCGAGCACGGCGCGGACGGCGAAGGCGGGGGCCACGAGCAGGCTGGGGCGCCGCAGCACGCGCCCCAGCGCCCGGGCCAGGTCGCGATTGCGCACCGGGTCGGGGGCGGTGGCGTTCACGGGCCCATGGGCGGCCGGGTTCTCGAGCGCCAACCGCAGGATCCCGACCTGGTCGGCCACGTGGATCCAGGACTGCCAGAACCCGCCGTCGCCGATGGGACCACCGGCCAGCACCTTGAACGGCAGCACCAGCTTGGGGAGCGCGCCGCCGTCGGGGGAGAGCACGATGCCCGTGCGGACGAGCACGACCCGGGCCCGCTTCGCCGCCGGACGGGTGGCCTCCTCCCACTCCTGCGCGACGTGCCCCAGGAAGTCGTTCCCGGCGGGGGAGCTCTCGTCGATCACCTCGTCGCCGCGCGGGCCGTAGATCCCGATGGCGCTGCCGTTCACCAGCACCGCCGGGCCACCCCCGGCGACCACCGAGGCGACGTTCCGGGTGGCCAGCACGCGGCTGTCGCGGATGCGCTTGCGGCGCTCCTCGGTCCATCGCCCCCCGGCGACCGGTTCCCCGGCCAGGTTCACGCAGGCGTCGCAGCGCGCGAGCTCCTCCTGCCAGGGCCCGGCCACTGCCGGGTCCCCCTTCACGGCCCGCGTTCCGGCGGGCAGCCCGGCGGGAGCGTCGCTGCGGGAGAGCGCCACGACCTCGTGGCCGTCGGCGGCCAGCGAGGTGGCCAGGGCGCGGCCGATGAGCCCCGTGGCCCCGGTGAGGAATACGCGCATGGTCATGGGATCCCGTTGGGGAACTTCACCTCGGCCTCGCTCTTTCGCACGTAGTGGGGCTCGAGCGCGAAGAGCGCCCGGTCGTCGAAGGGCGCCGTCGCGAGGCGCGGCGCTGCGAGGCGGCCCACGGCGTCGCCGGAGGGAGTGGCCGGGCCGCCTTCGAGGAGCGGGAGGACCGCGGCGAGCACGCCCGCGTGGGCGGCGTATCCTTCCCCGAAGGCGAATGCCGCACCCAGCCCCTCGAGCCGCGAGCCCACCGCCTCGGGCGCCAGGGCCTCCTCGGGACGGATCGCCGTCACCCCCTGGCCCGCCACCCGGTAGAAGCCCGCGTAGACCTCTCCCTTCCGGGCGTCGAGCATGGGCACGAGCAGCGCGTCCCTCCCGGGAGCCGCGGCGGACGCCTCGAGCGCCATGGCGGCGAGGCTGGAGACCCCGGCAATGGGGCGCCGGTTCGCGTAGGCGAGCCCCTTCCAGGTGGCGAGGCCGATGCGCAGCCCGGTGAAGGAGCCCGGGCCAAGGCCGATGGCGAACCCCTCCACGTCGGGAACCTTGCGCCCGAGGGCATCGAGCAGGTCGGTGAGCGCGCCCGGGAGCCGGATGCCGTGGCCGACACCGGGGCCGGTTTGGCGGTCGGTCCGGGTGGTGAGAACCTCGACCGCACCGCCGCGCAGCTCGAGGAGCGCGCAGGAAAGGGTCGGAGTGGCCGTGTCGATGGCGGCGACGAGCATGGCCGGGGGCTCGCCTCTACCCCATCAGCCGGACGATGTCGTTCTTGAAGACGAAGACCATCAGGAACACCAGCAGGAGGATCCCGACCAGGTTGGCGACCTCGCGGGTGCGCAGGGAGAGCGGCCTCCGGGTGGCCGCCTCGACCGCCGTGGCCACGATGTGGCCGCCGTCGAGCACCGGGATGGGGAGGAGGTTCATGAGCCCCAGGTTCACGCTGATGAGGGCCATCTTGAAGAGGAAGCTCGACCAGCCCTCCTCCGCGGCCTGGGCGGCGATCTGGAAGAGCATGATCGGGCCGCCCACGGTCTTGAAGCTGATCTCCCCCTGGACGATCCGGGCGATGCCGAGCGCGGTGAGCCGCACCACCTCCCCGAGGTGGCCGAAGGCGTTGCCGAGGGCCTCGCCGACCCCGATGGCGAGCGGGACCTCCTCGGCCACGAGCGCTCTCGACTCGACCAGCCCGCGCTGGAGGGGGAAGAAGCCGATCGTGACCCGCCGGCGCGGCTCGCGGGTCATCTCGTCGACGTATTCCTGTTCGGCGGGCACGAGCTCGGCGACCCGGCCGCCGACGAGGTCGAGCCTCACCGGCGTGCCGGAGAGGAAGTCGGCCGAGAGCTGGTTGAGCTGGCGGAAGGAGCGCACCGGCTTCCCGTTCACGGCGGCGATGGCGTCGCCGCGGCGCAAGCCCGCGATCTCGGCGGGACTGCCCGGCACAACCTCGGCGACGAAGGTGGACACGAGCGGGTCGGCTGCAAGGAAGGCCGGCTGGCCGCCGTTGCAGGTGGGGACCGGACCGAGCTTCACCGGCGCGTAGGTGGACACCGCCACGCCGGGCGCCCCGACGGGCGCCTCGCGCAGCACCTCGAGGTCGAGCGGCGCGCAGGGCGAGGCGCGGAGGATCCGGTCGAGGTCCCCCATGTTCTTCACCGGCGCCCCTCCGGCCCGGACCACCAGGTCGAATGCGGCGAGCGGTCCGGCGCTGCCCGGAAGGGCTGGGGCGACCACCGCCGACGGCCAGGCCGGCGAGACCCCGATGACACCGCGGGTGACGGTCTCGACCGGGTTCGACTCCTTCTCCGCGGCCGGGACGACCGGGACGACGACCCGGGCACCGCCGCGCTCCACCGTGAAGTCGATGCGCTCCCCCGCCCGGGGGGCGACCATCTGCCGCAGGTCGGAGAAGTAGCGTACCGGCTCGGAGGGCCTTCCGGGCACCGTCACCGAGATCACCCGGTCGCCGGCCTGCAGCCCGGCCTGGTCGGCCGCCGACCCGGGCATGATGGTGCCCAGGGTGGGGCCGGGAACGGGAGAACCGTTCTGGGCCATCGCCAGCGCGAAATAGATCACCACCGGGAAGGCGAGGTTCGCGGCGGGACCGGCGAAGGCGATGACGAACCGCTTCCAGGGCGGCGCCTCGAGGAACCCTCGCCCGCGGTCCTCCGGTGCCACCTCCGCACCCGGCTCGTCGCCGGCCATCTTCACGTATCCCCCCAGCGGCAGGAGCGCGAGGAGGTACTCGGTCTCGCCACGCCGGAATCCGAGGAGGCGCGGGCCGAAGCCGATGGAGAACTTCACCACCTTCACCCCGAGCAGCTTGGCCGCGATGAAGTGGCCGAGCTCGTGGACGAAGATGAGCCCCCCGAGGAGGAGGACGATGGAACCGACCTTGAGGAGGATGTCGCTGGGCATGTGGTTTCGCGTCCGGTACGAACCGGATCCTTAGCCCGACAACCGGCGGCGTGCAGGAGGATTCCCGCACATCCCGGGTGCCGGCGACATCACCCCACCCGCCGGAGGGCCTCTGCCCGGCCCCAGTCCGAGGCGGCGATGGCCTGATCGACCGACTCGAGCCGCTCGGCCCGGTGGGCCTCGAGCACCTCGGCGCAGACCCTCGCGATGGCATCGAAGGAGCAGCGGCCGGCCAGGAAGGCCTCCACCACCCCCTCGTCGGCCCCGGAGAGGGCAGCCGGCGCGGTGCCCCCCATCTCCAGGGCCCGGTAGGCCAGCGTGAAGGCCGGGAAGCGGGCGGGGTCGGGGGCCTCGAACGAGAGGCGCCCCACCCGGGCCAGGTCGAGCGGGGGCAGGTCGAGCGCGATCCGGTCGGGGTGGGCCAGCGCGTAGCTGATGGGCCCGCGCATGTCGGAGACGCCGAGCTGGGCCACCACCTGGCCGTCCACGTACTCCACCATCGAGTGGATGATGGACTCCGGGTGCACCAGGATGTCGATCCGTCCGGGGGGGACGTCGAACAGCCACCGGGCCTCGATGACCTCCAGCCCCTTGTTCATGAGGGTCGCCGAGTCGATGGTGATCTTGGCGCCCATGATCCAGTTGGGGTGCCGCAGCGCCTCGGCCGGCGTGACCTGCGGCAGCCGGTCGGCGGCGTGGTTGCGCAGGGGGCCGCCCGAGGCCGTGAGGATGAGCCGTCGCACCTCGGCGCGGTTGTGGCCTGCCAGCGACTGGAAGATGGCGCTGTGCTCGCTGTCGACCGGGAGGAGGGTCACGCCGCGCTCGGCGGCCCGGCGCATGATGAGCTCGCCGGCGAGCACCAGCGACTCCTTGTTGGCGAGGCCGACCGGCTTCCCGGCCTCGACGGCCGCCGCCGTGGAGCGGAGCCCCGCTCCACCCGAGATCGCGGCCAGCACGAAGTCGGCCTCGGCCAGGGAGGCCACCGCGACCGCACCGGCCTCGCCGTGCCGGATCTCCGGCGCATCCCTCCCCAGCCGCTCGCGGAGATCGGCCGCCGCCGCCGCGTCCGATACCGACACCAGCAGCGGCCGGAAGCTCCGGACCTGCTCCACCAGCCGCTCGACGTTCCGCCCCGCGGAGAGCCCGACCACCGAGAAGCGCCCCGGGCTCCGGGACACCACGTCGAGGGCCTGCACCCCGATGGAGCCGGTGGAGCCGAGGATGGAGAGGCGCTTCATCGCTGGAACCAGAGGGCGCACGCGACCACCCAGGGGGCCACGAAGAGGACCGCGTCGATGCGGTCGAGGAGCCCGCCGTGGCCGGGGAGGAGCTTTCCGGAGTCCTTCACGCCCGCGGCCCGCTTGAGCATCGACTCGCAGAGGTCGCCGAGCGGGCCGAGGAGGGCGGCCCCCGCCCCCACCAGGACCGCGGCCGGGATCGACAGGCCGGGGAGGAAGAGCGCTTTCACCACGAGTGCACCGGCGACGCTGCCCGCGGCGCCGCCCCAGAATCCTTCCCAGGTCTTCTTGGGGGAGATGCGCGGGGCGAGCGGGTGCTTCCCCAGGAAGCGGCCGGTGAAGTAGGCCAGGGTGTCGTTGGCCCAGGTCACCACGAAGAGCAGCACCACCCACTGCCAGCCCGCCCCCTCGCGGAGGGCCACCACCGAGGCCGGAAGCAGGCCGGCGTAGCCCCAGGCCAGCGCCCCCAGCGCGGCCGACCGGGGCGCCTGCGCGAGCTCGCCCCGCTGGAGCATGGCGGTGGCGAGGAGCGCCACGACGGCTCCGGCACCGACCACGCCCGCCCAGTCCTGGAAGGACTTGCCCGCCTCGGTCCAGAGCCAGGACGCGATGGGGCAGGCCGCCGCCCCGATCACCCCGAGCCAGCCGGTGGGCGACAGGCGCTTCTCGAACATCCAGACGAGCTCGCCGGCGGAGAGGGCCGCCGCCACCGCGATCAGCACCGCGAAGTAGTGCTCCCCCAGCCAGGTCATCCACACGGCGAACGGAAAGAGGATGAGCGCGGTCACCACGCGGACGGCCAGGTTCCGGTTCTGCTCGCGCATCCGGCTAGTGCCCCGACCCAGGCGAGGTGATGTAGCGAGAGCGCCGAAACCGAAGCGAGGCGGGCGCCCGAGGAGAGAGCAGCGGAGGCGCAGCAGCGCTGCGTCGAGCAGCGCACCGACGAGGCCGCTCGCCGCAGCGAGAGGATCGGCGCTCGCAGTAGTCATCTTGCCTGGGTCGGGGCACTAGGCGCTCCCCACCTGCGCGGCGGTGAGACCGAAGCGGCGCTCCCGATCCTGGAAGTCGGCGATGGCGCCGAGGAGGTCGAGCTCGCGGAAGTCCGGCCAGAGCGTCTCCACGAAGACCATCTCGGCGTAGGCCGCCTGCCAGAGGAGGAAGTTGGAGATGCGCCGCTCGCCGCTCGTGCGCACCAGGAGGTCGAGCGGGGGAAGGGACGCCGTCCACAGGTTGGCCTCGATGGCCGCGGCGTCGACCTCCCCGGCGACCGCCGCCGCCCGGGCGGCCTGGACGATCTCCTCCTGCCCCCCGTACGAGAGCGCGAGGGTGAGCACCATTCCGTCGTTCCTGGCGGAGGCGGCCCGGACCGACTCGAGCCGGTCCCGGACGAAGCCGGGCAGGCGATCGGTGTCGCCGATGGTGTGGAGCCGGATCCGGTTGTCCAGGATCTCCGCACGCTCGGAGTCGAGGTACTCGGCGAGGAGCATCATGAGCGCGCCGACCTCCTCGTCGGGGCGTCCCCAGTTCTGCGAGCTGAATGCGTAGAGGGTCAGGGCCTCGAGCCCGATCTTGCGGGCCTCCCGCGTCACCGCCCGGACGGCCTCGGACCCCTTCCGGTGCCCCTCGACCCGCGACATCCCGCGGGATTCGGCCCAGCGGCCGTTGCCGTCCATGATGATGGCGACATGGCGCGGCAGGGGGCGGGACCGGACCCGCGACTCCATCCAGGGAACGAGATTTTTCTCGGCCACGGGCGGGCTTATAGCACGCCGCCCGGACCGGCTGGCGAGCGGCCGGGTTTGACCCCCCGGCCCGGCCACCTCTATCCTTTTCCTCGTGCCCCCGCGGTGCGTAGGTCCTTGGGAGATCCTCTCGGTCATCGGCCGCGGTGGAGTGGGAACGGTCTACCGCGCCCGGCACCTCCTCGACGGCATGCCGGCCGCCGTGAAACTCCTCGGGCCGGCGCCCGCCGTGGATCCCACCTCGGCCCGCCGGCTCGCCCGCGAGTTCGAGGTCCTCCGGGCGCTCGAGCACCCCAACGTCGTGCGGGTCTTCGACGCCGGCCAGGCCGAGGGGTACTCCTGGCTCGCGATGGAGCTGGTCGAGGGGCTCGACCTCCGCACCTACCTCGCTCCGCTGGCGGGCAGCCCAATCCTCGAGCTCTCGTCCACCCACGGCACCTCGCCTGCCTTCGAGGGGGGTGCGGGGCTGGTCTTCGACATGGAGGCCTGGCTGCGCGAGCCGGAGACCCACGCCGACGTGGAATCCATCGTGGCCCGTCCGCCCGGCGCCGGGGTCGACGACATCCGGGCCTTCGCGGATCTCATGGAGGAGCCGGAGACGGACGACGGCTCGGGCTCATGGGTGCGCAGGGCCGACCCGCCCCACGCCGTCGACCTGGCCGGGGGCGAGGAGCCGGAACCCGAGCCTCCCTCGGCCGCGCTGGCGCTGCAGCTCAACCGCCCGGAGCGGCTGGCCCGGTTGCGGGCGGTCCTGGGCGAGGTGTTCGGAGCCCTCGACTTCGTGCACGCCCGCGGCTTCGTCCACCGTGACCTCAAGCCGTCCAACATCATGGTGGACGACGCCCGGCGGGCCCGCATCATGGACTTCGGGCTCGTGAAGCAGCTCGCCGACGCGAGCGCCTTGACCCTCTCCGGACGCATCGTGGGCACCTACCGGTACATGGCGCCGGAGCAGGCTGCCGGGCGCGACGTGGACCACCGCGCGGACCTCTGGAGCATGGGAGTCATCCTCTACGAGCTGCTGGTCGGGCGCCCCCCGTTCCCCTCCTCGGTGCCGGCCGAGCTGTGGCGGGAGATCACCACGCTCGAGCCGCCGTCCATCCGGGAGCTGAACCCGGGCGCCGATCCGCTCCTCGCGGCCGCCTCGGAGCAGCTCCTCCGGAAGGACCCGGCACTGCGATTCCAGAGCGCGGCCGAGGTCCGGGCCGCCGCGGGGCTGTGACGTGTCGCTCATCCCTTCCGGCGAGCTCTCCTACGCCGCCCTCGTCTCGGAGTTCTTCCTGCAACTCCGCGGAACGGGGCTGCTCCTCTCCCCTCTCGACCAGGAGCTGGTCGCAGAGTGGGAGCGGCGCGGCGTCCCGGCCTCCGTGGTCTGCCGCGGAATGCGACGGGGCTGGGACGACCTCGGTCGCGAGCGGGCGCCCGGAGCCGCCCCGCCCCGCTCGCTCCGGGCGCTCCGGGGATTCGTCGAGGAGGAGTGGCGGGCCTACCGGGACGGCCGGGTGGGCGACGGCGGCGCACCGGGACCGGAGGCCGAGGCCGCGCGAGCGCGCCTGGGGGCCGCTCGGGCCTCGCTGGCCGGGTCGGCGGAGGCCACGACGGGGGACCGGCGCGACGCCTATCGCGCGGCCGCGGCGCTCCTGCCCGACGACGAGGTCTCGCTCCAGTCCCTGGAGCTGGCTCTCGAGGCCGCCGACGACCTCCTCCTCCACCGGTGGATCCTGTCCCTCCCACGCCCGGAGCGCGCCGCGCTCGGGCCCCGTTGCCGGCTGCTGGCCGGCGATCGGACCCGGCGGGCCCGGCGCTCCGCCTACCGGAAGACCCTCCGCACGCACCTCTTCGAGGCAGCCCGCCGTGCGGGGATACTCTGCCTTCGCGGGACCGTGTAGACTGCGCCGCCCGATGCCGGAAACCCCAGAGAGCGGCGCCGCCTGCACCGCGTGCGGCGGGGCGGGATACGTGGTCGACCAGGTGGTCGGCGCGTCGGCCAGGGCCCACCGCTGCGCCTGCCAGGTCACCTGCCCCCGCTGCGGCGGAAGCGGCTACGTCATGGTCTCGACCGGCCCGGGCCGCGTGGCCCAGGCGTGCGCCTGCCGCCACCTCGACCAGCGCATCGCCACCTTCAACGCCGCCGGGATCCCGGCCGCAGTCGCCAGGGCCTCCTTCGACACCTTCCGTCCCTGGTCGCAGAGCCAGTCGAAGGCCAAGACCGCCTGCGAGAACTTCGCCCACCAGGTCCGCGGCGACCGGGCCAGCCGCGGCGTCCTCCTCCACGGAAAGCCCGGTTGCGGGAAGACGCACCTCCTGGCCGCCTCGCTGCGCTGGCTGGCGCTCGAGAAGGGCATCTCCTGCCGCTACGTGGAGTTCATGCTGCTCCTCTCCGACATCCGCGCCGGCTTCGGCTCCAATCGCGGCCACATGGAGATCCTGGGGCCGCTCGCCAGCGTGCCGGTGCTCGCCATCGACGAGCTGGGCAAGGAGCGCGGAACCGAGTGGGAGCGGTCGATGCTCGACGAGCTCATCAGCCGCCGCTACAACGCCGGCCTCACCACCGTCTTCGCCACCAACTACCCGCGCGATCCCGCGCCCGTGCCGGTTCCGGCCGGCGGCAAGTTCCACACCGCCTCGAAGGACTTCCAGCGCGACGCCGAGCTGATGAGCCTGGAGGAGCGGGTCGGGCAGCGCATCTACTCCCGCCTGAACGAGATGTGCGATTTCGTGATCGTCGACGGCCCCGACTACCGCAAGGACGCGGAGCCGGGGCGCGGCTCGTTCTGGCGGTAGCGGAGGCCTTCGCATGGCTCCAGGGGCAAGGCTCGCTCTCGTCACCGGTGCCGGGTCCGGCATCGGGCGGGCGGCCGCCATCCGGCTGGCCCGGAATGGGCTCACGGTCGTGGCCACCGACGTCCGGCTCGAGTCCGCCCAGGCGACGGCGGCCGCCGTCGGCCCGCCGGCGCGTGCCCTGGCGCTCGACGTCCGGGACGAGGCAGCCTGGGAACGGGCCGTGGCCTCCCTGCCCCCGCTGCCGCTCTCCGTGCTCGTGAACGCAGCCGGCATCACCGGCTTCGGAACGGCGCCCGGAGGCCAGGACCCCGAGTCCCTCACGCTGGAGACGCTGCGCGCGGTGCTGGCGGTGAACCTGGAAGGGGTCGTGCTCGGCTGCCGCCACGGCCTTCGCGCCATGCGCGGCGGCGGAGGCAGCATCGTCAACGTCGCCTCCCGGGCCGGGACGATCGGTGTACCGGGGGCGGTGGCCTACGCGGCGAGCAAGGCCGCCGTGATCAGCGTCTCCCGGTCGGTCGCGCTCCATTGCGCCCTGGCCAGGTACCCGGTGCGCTGCAACACCGTGGTGCCGGGCGCGATCGACACACCGATGTGGGAGGCGGTCCTGGGGAACGGACCCGACCGGGCGGAGCGTGCGGCGCAGGTCGCGGCCGACGTTCCGATGGGCCGGATGGGGACGGCCGAGGAGGTGGCGGAGGCCATCGCCTGGCTCGCTTCCGACGCCGCCGCGTACGTGACCGGGACGGAACTGGTGCTGGACGGGGGCATGGCGGCGCGGACTGCGAAGTAGGCAGCGCAACGCTCTCCCACGACCGGGTTCCTCGGTACGAAGAGATCCATGTGTTCGTCCCCGTACACCCTCCGAGCTGCCTCCAGATTATGGGCCTGGCACAGGGTCCTGCAATTCTCCACCGTCGACGCCCCGCCCTTCCCGCGAGGAACGACGTGGTCGACCTGCAACCGCACCTCCGAACCGCAAACGCCCCCGTCCGCCAGCGGCCACGTGCACTTCCCCCCATCTCGCTTCATGACCTCGCGCTTCACGCGGGGAGGGACGGACGCCTGCCGCTTCCCTTGCTTCTCGATGAGAGCCTCCAGCGCCGCGGTCAGAATCTCCTCGTCGGACGCATCCGGATTCCGGTGCGATTCCCCGGCCCTCGCCCTCTTCAGCAGGGCCAGGAACTCCCGCGAAACCGTCACGTGCATCCGCCTCGACGTGGCGGTCATCGGCTCGACCAGCGTCCGTTCGGCAGCGGGCCGTTCGACGACTGGCCGCTCCTGTTCCGTTCGGGGCATGCCGAGTTCGCCTGGGCGAATTTCCGGAACCGTCTGCTCCTCCGCATCGACCTGCTCTACCCGTGTCACCACCGTCCTCGTCGGTACCACCATCCGGGGCTTCAACTCCGCCGCCAGCTCCAGGGCCTCCTGCTTGGAGAGGCCGTAGAATCGCGGAAGCACGCTGGCCAGGTTCTCCTCCGTCGCCACCGACGCCAGGACCGCCGCGGTGGTGAAGCACAGCTTCCCTTCGCGTATCGGCTCCAGCACCACGGGGAATCGCTGGACGAGCCAGGCGGCGGCACGCCGGTGATGAGCAGCCGCCCGGGAGAGCTTCAACCCCTGGTGGAGATACGAGAACAGGTTCGCGTGCCCGAGGCCGCGGAAGTGCTTTCGCCGGTCGAACTCGGCCAGGGCCTCGAGGAAGGTGCCCAGGGAGACGAACTCGACGCGAAGGAGGTCGACGAGCCGGGCGTGGAAGGAACGGGCCTCGGTGAGATCGGTGTCTTTCATGAAAGGCAGTGTCTCACGCGATTCCCGGGCCTCCGGAAACGCACGGGGACGGGCGCGTACGAACGCAATTGCGCGGAGATCTCGAACCTCGCCAGGAACTCCGCGCGTGCCCCTGGAACGAACTGCGGCGTCGAGAATCGCATCCCCGCGCCACGTCGACCGCCGAAGCCGAAAGGCACGGAAACCCCGTCAAGCGCAACGTTTCCTTACGCCCCATCTAGCCGGTGGTCCGCCACGCGGCCGGATTCACTCACAGCGAACCACCGTCACCTCGCGACCGCGGCCCCTCGCTACGCCTCCTCCACCAGCCTGCGGTGCAGCGTTCGCACCGCCTCCGGCGCACGCGCCGCCGAGCACCAGGCCGTCACCCGGATCGCCGTCGCGAGCAGCGCCCGCGGCTCCTCCCCCGCCGCGCGGACCGCGGCCACCACCTCGCGCAGGACCTCCGGCCCGGCGCCGGCTCGCGTGCCCACCACGCTGACCGACCCGGCGTCCCTGTCGTCCACCGCCGCGTCGGGCACGGCGGCGAGCAGTTCCCCGCGCGCCGCCGTCCACTCGTGCGCGTTGTCGAGGGGCACCACCGCCAGCGCCCGCCCACCGTGCGCAGAGACGTCGGCCGGCAGGACCCCCCGTCGCTCCAGCGCCTCGAGCGCGGCCCCGAGCCCACCCCACGGCACCTCCACCAGCGCCAGCCCCTTCTGCGAGGTCACGCCGGCCACCCGGCTCCCCGCCGCGGCGTGGCCGCGCACCACGGTCTCCGCCGTCGACCCCACGGTGGCCCGCGCGTGGATGGCGATGCCCTTCTCGCGGGCGAACTCGACCGCCTCGGCATTCAGCACCTTGGCCCCGGCCCGGGCCAGCTCCTGCATCTCCTCGTAGGAGATCCCGTCGAGGCGGCGCGGGCTCGTCACCACGCGCGGGTCGGCGGTGTAGACCCCGTCGACGTCGGAGTAGATCTCGCAGTCGGCGCCCAGTGATGCGGCCAGCGCCACCGCGGTGGTGTCGGAGCCGCCGCGTCCCAGCGTGGTCACCTCCTTGCGCGGCGAGACCCCCTGGAACCCGGCCACGATGACCACCCGCCCCCGGTCGAGCTCCTCCCAGACCCGCACCGGCCGAACCTCGACGATGCGCGCCGAGGCGTGCCGCTCGTCGGTGAGGATGCCTGCTTGACTACCGGTGAAGCTGACGGCGGGGCAGCCGAGATCCTCGAGCGCCATGGCGAGCAGCGCCATCGAGATGCGCTCCCCCGCGGTGAGCAGCATGTCGAGCTCCCGGCGGGCAGGGTTCCCCGAGACGCGCCGGGCCAGCGCCAGCAGCTCGTCGGTGGTCTTGCCCATGGCCGAGACCACCACGCAGACCCGCCGCCCGTCCCGGCGGGCCGCGGCCACCCGGTCCGCCACCTTGCGCACCTTCTCCACGTCGGCCACCGACGACCCACCGTACTTCTGCACCACCACGTTCATCGCGCCCTCCGCCGTCCCGGGTTCGAGGATCCTATCACCGCGTCGCTCCTTGACAGGCCCCGCCGCGGACGCGATTGTCGGCCGGGCGGCGCACGGAGGGCGAGGATGATCGAGGTCACCGGTCTCACCAAGCGCTTCCGCGATCGCGCCGCCGTCGACGACCTCACCTTCACCATTCCACGCGGCGAGGTGGTCGGCCTGCTCGGACCGAACGGGGCGGGCAAGACCACCACGCTCCGGCTCCTCACCGGCTTCCTGCCCGCCACTTCCGGCTCGGTCCGGGTGGCCGGCTTCGACGTCTTCGAGGAGCCGCGCAAGGCCCGGCGGCACATCGGCTACCTGCCCGAGGTCCCGCCCCTCTACGACGCCATGACGGTGCGGGGGCAACTGCGCTTCGCCGCCGAGCTGAAGGGACTCGGGCGCGCCCTCCTGCCCGCGGAGGTCGACCGGGTGTCCCGGCTCACCGGAGTGGACGGCGTGCTCGACCGGCTCACCGCGAACCTCTCCAAGGGCTTCCGTCAGCGGGTGGGCATCGCCCAGGCGCTCCTGTGCGACCCGGACGTGCTCGTGCTCGACGAGCCCACCGTGGGGCTCGACCCCATCCAGATCCGCGAGGTCCGCGACCTGGTCCGCTCGCTGGGCGGGCGCCACACCGTGATCCTCTCCTCCCACGTCCTGCCCGAGGTGGCCATGACCTGCTCGAAGGTGCTGGTCCTGAACGCCGGGCGGATGGTGGACTTCGACACCCTCGACGGGCTCATCGCCCGCCACCTCCCGGGACGGAAGGTCACCCTCGAGGACATCGCGTTCCTCGAGGAGATCTTCGGGAAGCTCGTCACCCCGGCCTGAATGAACGTGCGCGCCGTCCTCGCCATCGTCCGCAAGGAACTCTCGGTCACCTTCACCACCCCGCTCGCCTGGGTGGTGCTGGTGGTGGTGGCCTTCTTCTCGGCGCAGGTCTTCGCCGGCGCGCTCGACGGGTTCCGGCTCCTCACGTCCCGGGCCGGCGAGATCCCCGGCGGCGCGCAGCTCCTCGAGCGGGTGAACCTGACCGACGCGGTGGTGGCGCGCCTGTTCGGATCGGTGGGGCTCCTGCTGGTGGTGACCACGCCCTTCCTCTCCATGAGGCTGGTGGCCGAGGAGCGGCGTGCCGGCACCTTCGAGCTGCTCATGACCGCCCCCATCCGCCCGGTCGAGATCGTGGCCGGCAAGTACCTGGCCGCCCTGGTCGTCCTGGCCGCCGCGCTCTCGCTGGTGGCCCTCTTCCCGGCCTTCCTGGCGGTGGCGGGGCGGGGCGCGCAGGGAGGAGGCGCCATCGAGTGGGCCACCGTGGGCGCGGGCCTGCTCGGCCTCTTCCTCCTCGGCGCAGCGGCGCTGGCCGTCGGGCTCGCCTTCTCCGCGCTGGCGGCGACGCCGGTGGTCGCGGCGCTGCTCTCGCTGCTCGTCCTCCTGGGCCTCTGGCTGGCCGGGATGTTCACGGTGGGCGCCGGGGGAGCGGCCCGTGCCCTGGCCGCCGGGCTGTCGGCCTCCGAGCACCTCGCCCCGTTCCTGCAGGGGCGCATCGCCCTCCCCGACGTCCTCTACTACCTGTCCCTCTGCGCCCTCGGCCTGTTCGTCGCCGAGCGGGCCGTCGAGGGGCGCCGCTGGGGCTGATCCGTGACGCGCTCCCTCGCCGCCCGCATCCTCCTCGCCGCCGGGCTCGTGCTGCTGGCCAGCGCGGTGGTGACGCTCCTGCTCGGGGACGCGCGACTGCTCCTCGGCAAGGTCGCGCTGGGGCTGGCCGCAGTGGCCGCCGGCGCGGCGCTCCACGGGCGGGAGGGACTGTCGCGGGCCCTCTCCGGGCGTGGGACCCACTACGCCGCGGTCACCGTGCTCTCCGGCCTCCTCCTCGCGGCCTCCCTCGGAGCCGTCCTCTGGATCTCGCACCGCCGGCCGCTGGTGCTGGACGTGACGCGGCAACGCATCCACACCCTCTCGCCGGACACCGTGCGGACGCTCGAGGCCCTGCCCGGGGACGTGGAGGTGCTGGCCTTCTTCCGCCCCGACGACGCCTCCTTCGCGCCGGCCCAGGACCTCCTGCGCCGCTACGCCGAGCGGAGCCGGCGCTTCCGCTTCGAGATGGTCGACCCGTACCGCAGCCCGGACCGGGTGCGCCGCCACCAGATCTCCGAGTCCGGCACCCGGGTCGTGGTGGCGGCAGGGCCCGCCGAGGCGCGACTGCGGGAGGTCTCGGAGGAGTCGCTCACCAACGCGCTGGTCCGGGTGTCCCATCCGTCCAGGCCCCGCGTCTATTTCACCCAGGGTCACGGAGAGGGATCACCCGGGGACGCCGGCCGGTCGGGCTGGTCGCTGGCCGCCCGGGCGCTCGAGCGGGAGAACGTGGAGCTCGCGCCGCTCGCCCTCCTCTCCACCGGCGAGGTGCCGGCCGACGCGGCGGCCGTGCTGGTGGTCGGGCCCCGCAAGCCCTTCCTCGACCCGGAGGTGGAGGCGCTGCGCGGCTATGCCTCGCGCGGCGGGCACCTGGGGATCTTCGTCGAGCCCGAGTCCGACGCCGGGCTCGACCCGCTCCTCGGCGCGCTGGGCGTCGAGGCCGGCAACGACATGATCGTGGACCCGAACCCGCTCTCGCGGCTGGCCGGCGCCACGCCCGTCATGCCCGTGCTCCGGGCCACCACGGCGCACCCGGTGAGCGAGCCGCTCGCCGAGGTGGGCGTCGTCTTTCCCACCGCCCGCTCGCTCGTCGCGCTGCGGGGGGCCCCGGCGCGCGCGGTCCCCCTCGCCCTCACCTCGGAGAGCGCCTGGGCCGAGAACGACGTCCGCGCGATCTTCGCGGGGGAGGCGCGGCTCGACGAGGGGGAGAAGGTCGGCCCCGTTCCGCTGGCGCTGGCGGTGCGGTGGCCGGTGGCCGGCGCGCCGCCCCGCGAGCTGCGTGCGGTGGTGGGCGGGGACTCCGACTTCTTCTCCAACGGGTACCTCCACCTGCTCGGCAACCAGGACCTCTTCCTCTCGATGGTGAGCTGGCTCGCCGAGCGGGACGATCGGCTCACCATCCGCCCGCGCGCCCGGGAGGCGTCCCGGATCGCGCTCACCGAGGGCCAGGTGGGGACGCTGAAGTTCCTGGCCATCGACGTGGTACCGGTGGCGCTCCTCCTCGCCGGCATCGCGGTCTGGCTCTCCCGCCGGGAGCGCTGACGGTGAAGGCCCGCACCCGGACGCTGGCTCTCGCCGCGGCCCTCGCCGCCGCCCTCGCCGGGTCGATAGCCTGGGCGCTCCTCGCCGTGGAGCGCCCCGACCTGGCCGTGGGCGCCCGCCACGACCGGGAGACCCGGGCGCTCCCGTTCCGGCCGGCCGACGTGGTCTCGCTCTCCATCGCGCCTCGCGGCTCACCGGAGGTCCACCTGACGCGGAGCGGGGCCGGCTGGAGCGTGACCCCGTCCGGACGCGAGGCGAGCACCGTCGCCGTCGAGGGGCTCCTCGATCGCCTCTCGGAGATGCGGGTGCGCAGCGCCCTCCCCGTCGAGCCCGGAGCACTGGCAGCCCGGGGGCTCGAGCCGGCCATCTCCCGGCTGACCGTCACCCTTCGGGACGGGAGCGCGGCGACCCTGGACCTCGGTGACGAGAACGCCTTCGACCGGACCCGATTCGGCCGCAGGGGCGGGGAGATCCTGGCCGTCGAGGGCGTTCCCCCGGCGGCGCTCGATCCGGCCCCGGACCGCCTGCTCTCCGCACCGGGCGGTGGATGAGCTTGATCTTCCGGGGGCTTGCCCTTATCTTCCCGGCTCCCGAACATCCGTTTCAGAGAGGTTGCGAGAGATGGCACGCGTCACAGTCGAAGACTGCCTCCCGATGGTCGAGAACCGGTTCGCCCTGGTCCTGCTCGCCACCAAGCGCACCCGCCAGTTGATGGCGGGCGCGCGGCCCCTGCTCCCCGCCGGCCGGAACAAGTCGACGGTGCAGTCGCTCCGCGAGATCGCCACCGGAAAGGTCCGCTTCGACCGTTCGGTTCGCGACGCGCTCGCGGGAAAGTTCGACCGCGAGAAGCCGGTCGCCGGTACGCCGTCGCGGTCCAAGTAGCCCGCTGAAAGCCCCGCCCGGTTGGCGCTTTCAGGCCCGTGAGGCGAGGTAGCCCGGCTTCTCCGCCGTGCCTCGCCGGTAGGTGGTCCTGAGCTCCCGCAGGAACCCGTCCCGGTCCCCTGCCCCCACGAAGCGCTGCTCCAGCCACCGCGCGTATCCGGCCGCCAGCCGGTTCGCGGTCCGGTATCGCTCGACCTCGCCGGAGTCGAGGTGCTCGAGGAAGCGGATGTCCTCGAAGAGCCTGCGGCGGAGCCCCTCCGAGAGGTTCCCGAGCCTTCGCCTGCCGCGCGTCCAGAGTTGCAGGAGAAGGACGGCGAACTTGTCGACCTCGGCCTGGATCTCCAGCTCGAGGAGCGACATGCGCCTCCCCTCCCCGGCCCGGGTGGCGACGTACACGAAGTGCGAGATCCCCTCCGCCGCCGCGGTGATGCCCTCCAGCATCGGCCGGGCGAGCAACCGGGCCCCGTCCCGGTGCGCCGCCGCTGCTGCCGCGGCCAGGACACCTGGATCGAGGAAGAGACCCACGTCGAGCCACTCGGCGCCTTCCCGGACCAGCAGCGCTTCCGACGCCATGAGCTGCGCTCCGCTGGCGACGGCCCGGTCGCGCTCGACGAGGAAATCGACGACGGGCGGGGCCCGGACCGCGTTGATGGCCTGGAGCTCCTCCTGCAGGAATGCCAGGGTCGCCGCAGCCGGGGCCTGGGGAGCCATCAGCTGGAGAAGACCCTGGATCCGGGTCCGGCGAAGAGGGCCACGCCCCGGGCGCGCAGCTGCTCGGCGACGCGCTGGTTCCCGGTGTGGAGGAACCGCTCGTAGAGGCGCACGAGCCCCCGGTTGGAGCGGAGCTCCTGCATCTCGGCGATCTCGGCCAGGACGTCGACGAACACCTCGAAGCGCGCCGCCATCTCGCCGAAGGTCTCGGCCGCGCCCGCTGGACCCGGGGACGCCGCGAGCGCCTGGTACGCCCGTTCGCCCATGGCCACGTAGTAGCCCGAGTCGACGGGCGAGCGCGCCAGCGAGTCGCCGAAGAAGCCGGCCACGAAGAGGGACGTGTCTCCGAGCCGCCGGAGCCCCTCCCGCCGCCGCTGCAGCCCCTCCTCGAGCGCGCGAAGGAGCAGGAGCGCCAGGGGCTCGATCCGGGCGGGCTCCCCCGAACCCTGTGCGTAGAGCGCTTCCCGCTCGAGGAACCGCTCCAGCAGCCGGACCAGGTAGAACTCCGTCGACTCCTGGACGCGGAGCTTCCGGTGCGCGAGCGCCCCGACCACGAGCTCCCGGAAGAACTCCTGCGGGGTCTGATCCGTGACGATGGGACCCTTCGTGCCGGCGTGCATGCTCGAAGCCTCCTTCCAGCCGTCTTTCGTCCCCCTTCGATTGACGCCACGGAGACGGATTGGATTCAACCCACTGGAATGACAAAGGATATTTACGGAATTGGCTGGCAGTCCGCCCCTTCGAGCACTCATTCGGGACGACTGCCAGGCCGAGGCCGTAAATGATTGATATTTCACCAGATTTAATTCGCCATCCGCCGGTTGACAGTCCAACGACGCTGATTACACTCCACCCGGCTCTTGGCAGACGGACATCCCGACTGCCAGGGCCCAAATCGTTCCAACCGGTTTCCGCGCGCCCCCCTGGGCGACAGGCGCGGATTCGAAAGAGGAGAGCAAAACATGAAGATCCGTCCCCTTCAGGACCGCGTCATCGTGAAGCGCGTCGAGGAAGAGGAGAAGACCAAGGGCGGCATCATCATCCCCGACTCGGCCAAGGAGAAGCCGGCCGAGGGGAAGGTGATCGCCGTGGGCAAGGGCAAGATCGGCGAGGACGGGAAGCTCCAGCCCCTCGACGTCAAGCCCGGCGACCGCATCCTCTTCAGCAAGTACGCCGGCACCGAGGTCAAGGTCGACGGCGAGGAAACCCTGATCATGCGCGAGGACGACATCCTCGGCGTGATCGAGAAGTGACTTTCCCCCACAGATCGGAGCACTGAACATGGCTGCCAAGCAGATCCTTTTTGATCAGGTCGCGCGCGACGCCATCCTGCGGGGCGTGAACGTCCTCGCCGATGCCGTCAAGGTCACCCTCGGCCCCAAGGGCCGCAACGTCGTCATCGAGAAGAGCTTCGGCTCCCCCACGATCACCAAGGACGGCGTCACCGTCGCCAAGGAGATCGAGCTGGAGAACCGGTTCGAGAACATGGGCGCACAGATGGTGAAGGAGGTCGCCAGCAAGACCTCCGACATCGCCGGCGACGGCACCACCACCGCCACCGTGCTCGCCCAGGCCATCTACCGCGAGGGCGCCAAGCTCGTCGCGGCCGGCCACAACCCCATGGAGATCAAGCGCGGCATCGACAAGGCCGTGGTCTCCGTGGTCGCCGAGCTGAAGAAGCTCTCCAAGGCCACCGCCTCCCAGAAGGAGATCGCCCAGGTCGGCATCATCTCCGCCAACGGCGACGAGACCATCGGCAACATCATCGCCGAGGCCATGGAGAAGGTCGGCAAGGAGGGCGTCATCACGGTCGAGGAGGCCAAGGGCCTCGAGACCACCCTCGAGGTGGTCGAGGGCATGCAGTTCGACCGCGGCTACCTCTCGCCCTACTTCGTCACCGATCCGGAGGCGATGGAGGTCGAGCTCGAGGACTGCTACGTCCTCATCAACGAGAAGAAGATCTCCAACATGAAGGACCTGCTCCCGCTGCTCGAGCAGGTTGCCCGCGGCGGCAAGCCGCTGCTCATCATCGCCGAGGACGTCGAGGGCGAGGCGCTCGCCACCCTGGTGGTGAACAAGCTGCGCGGGACCCTGCACGTGGCCGCGGTCAAGGCCCCGGGCTTCGGGGACCGCCGCAAGGCCATGCTGGAGGACATCGCGATCCTCACCGGCGGCAAGATGATCGCCGAGGAGCTCGGCCTCAAGCTCGAGCAGGTCACCCTGAAGGACCTCGGGCGCGCCAAGCGCATCGTCATCGACAAGGACAACACCACCATCGTCGACGGCGCCGGCAAGAAGGACGACATCCAGGCCCGGGTGAAGACCCTGCGGGCACAGGTCGAGGAGACCACCAGCGACTACGACCGCGAGAAGCTGCAGGAGCGGCTGGCCAAGCTGGTGGGCGGCGTCGCCGTCATCAACGTGGGCGCCGCGACCGAGACCGAGATGAAGGAGAAGAAGGCCCGCGTCGAGGACGCCCTGCACGCGACCCGCGCGGCCGTCGAGGAGGGCATCGTTCCCGGCGGCGGCGTGGCCTACCTGCGCAGCCAGAAGCAGCTCGACAAGCTCGACGTCACGGGCGAGGAGCGCTCGGGCGTGGTGCTCGTGAAGCGGGCCCTCGAGGAGCCGCTTCGCCAGATCGCCGAGAACGGCGGCCTGGAGGGCTCCATCGTGGTCAACAAGGTGAAGGAGTCGAAGGAGCAGAACTACGGCTTCAACGCCGCGACCAACGAGTACGAGGACCTGGTGAAGGCCGGCGTCATCGACCCGACCAAGGTCTCCCGCAGCGCGCTGCAGAACGCCGCCTCGGTGGCGTCCCTCATGCTCACCACCATGGCAGTCATCGCCGACAAGCCCAAGGAGGACAAGGGCGGTGGTGGCGGTGGCGGGATGCCGGGCGGAATGGGCGGCATGGGCGACATGGGGATGTAGTCCCCGGCTCCCAGCCGGTTCGAAACGAAGGGCCATCGGGAAGCCGGTGGCCCTTCTCTTTTCCAGGGGTTGCGCGGGTGCCGGAGGGGGCCTTGTGGCGTCTTCTCCCGGTGGCCATGCTGGAATCATGGGACGGCGTTGGATCGCCGCGCTGGCCGGAGCGCTCCTCGCGGCGGCAGGACCCGCCGCTCCGGACGACGAGCCGACCGGCCTCGAGCACGCCGTCGCCACCGAGGAGCGGATCGAGCTCGAGGCCCTGATCTTCCCCCCCGATCCCCCGGTGCGACTCCTCCGGGCGCAGCTCCGCATCTCCGGGATCGACCCCGAGGACGTCCGCCGCACCCTCGAGGAGTACAACCGCCGATCCGAGCTTGCCCAGTTCACCCCGGACGGCCTGGCGGTGGCACCCTACCTCCTGCAGCGGGCCCTCGACCTGAGCCCGGACCTGCTCCTGCAATTCCGCTGGAGCGGCCAGGCCGGCAAGCTGGTCTTCCGGTTCACCTGGCGCTGAGTTCGTGCTTTGTTGCGGGCGCCATGAACGCCCTGCTCGCCTGCATCGCCCTCTCGGCCGCCGCCGCCGCCCCCCCTGCTCCCCAGGAACCCTTCGCCGTCGCGCCCTGGGACGCTCCGGTCTCGGTGGCCGCGCCTCCGGGGGGCGGCGAGACCACCGTGCTCTCCTCGCCGGTGAAGCTCGCGGTGGGGCGTCTCTACCGGATCTCGGCGGAGGTGGAGACGAGGGGCGTCGCCGTGGACCCGGTGGGGCGCTACCCCACCCCGGTGGGCGCCTGCGTCGCCATGCGGAGCTTTCCCTTCACGAACTGCTCGCCCTCGGTGGCCGGAGACGCGCGGAGGCGCGTCGAGCTGCTCTTCCTCGCGACCACCGCGAGCGATCGGGTCGCTCTCCACCTGGGTCGGAACGGAAAGGCGACCGGCTCGGCCACCTTCTCCGACGTCCGCCTGGAGGAGGTGCCCGACGTCACCGCCTACGTCCCGCTCGCCCAGGTGAAGTGGTCCGGACCCGGGTTCCGGTACGACGACGGCGGGTGGATCTTCGTCCACGTCGAGGGAGAGCCCTACCCACGCGGCCGGCAGTACGGCGAGCTCGTGGCGCCCGAGCTGGCGCGGTACCTCGAGAAGCTCGCCACCTTGCAGGACAAGGGCGACCCGGAGAAGGGGTGGAACGGGCTCCGGCGGCTCGCCGACGCGCTCATGATGCGCCGCTTCGATCCGGAGTACCTCGAGGAGATGAAGGGGATCGCCGACGGCGCGGCCAAGGGCGGAGCGAAGTTCAAGGGACGCGCGGTGGACCTCCTCGACGTGGTCACCCTGAACAGCGCGGTGGACCTCTCGCAGCTGGACGAGGCACTTCACGTCTCCCCCAGCGCGGTCACCGGGAAGAGCTTCCTCTCCGCCGACGACGAGACCGACCCCGCGGTCACCGCCGGAGACCGCTGCTCCTCCTTCGTGGCGACGAAGAGCGCCACTCCCGACGGACGCTTCGTGATGGGGCAGATCTTCATGTGGAACGGCTACAGCGGCGTCCACTGGGACGTGATCCTCGACGTGGTCCCCGCCAAGGGCCGGCGGACGGTGATGCAGACCTTCCCCGGCGGGATCCACTCCGGGTCCGACTGGTACATGAACGACGCCGGCATCGTCATCGGCGAGACCACCGTGGGGCAGACCCCCTTCGCCCCGGAGGGCACGCCCCAGTCCAACCGGGCCCGCAAGGCAGCCCAGTACGGCACGTCCATCGACGAGGTGGCCCGCATCCTGCGCGAGAAGAACAACGGCCTCTACACCAACGACTGGACCATCGCCGACGCCAAGACCGACGAGGGGGCCGACCTGCTCCTGGGCACGAAGGCCTGGAAGCTCTGGCGAACCGGATCGCCCGGCCACGGCGCCGACACTCCCGGCGGGCTGCGCGACTTCGTCTGGGCCAACAACAACACCCGCGACCCGGCGGTGCGACGCGAGTACGCCCGGAGCCCGGACGGCACCCCGGCCGACATGGCCTTCAACGCCTGGAACCGGGACATCGCCTTCTGGAGGTTCTACGAGCAGCACGGCAAGGGGAAGATCGACCTCACGGCCGCCGTCCGCCTCTTCGCCTCGTCGCCGGTCAACCGCCCGCACGCCTGCGACGGCAAGATCACCACCGGAGAGATGGCCGACCGCATGGTCTTCATCGCCCACTACGGGAAGACCACCCTGCGCGAGAAGTGGGTGGGCAGCCGCTTCATCGCCGACCTGCCCAACGCCATCCCCCACCTCACGCTGGGATACACGACGTTCAGCCCGGCCTTCGTGGCCGACGGGCTGAAGGCCGCCCGGGCCCGGGCCGTCGCGCCCGCCCCGACGCCGGCCGACCCGAAGGCCGACGTGGCCGCGCTGAAGGGGGACTTCCTCTTCGAGAAGAAGCTCCTCTGGGAGGGGACGATCTTCCCGGCCACCGACGCCGACAACTGGCTCACCAGCGGATCGGCGGCCTACTGGGCCATCTTGAAGAAGCTCCCCGACGACCCGCTGAAGGCTCTCGAGTCGCTTCGCGGCGCGCTCTCCGACGCAGACCTCCGGCTCGCCTGGCTCGGCGCCCGGGAGCCGGTGAGTGCGCCCTCCGCCACCCGGCCGGCCTACGACGGGTACGCGCCCTACGGCGTCCCTCGCGTGCGGGGCACCTTCGCGCTGCACCAGCTGCGCCTCGCCGTCGGGAACGCTGCCTTCTCGCGGATCCTGCGCGCCGCGGTGGAGCGCTCGGCAGCCAGGCCCCTCACCACCGGGCAGTTCGTGGCGCTGGCCTCGGAGATCGCCGGGAAGGACGTCCGGCCCGTGCTCGCCCCGTGGATCGAGACGGCCGAGTTGCCCGACCCGGTGGTCTCCGCCCGGGCCGAGAAGGCCGCCGACGGGACCTGGACACTCACCGTGAAGGTCGCCCACGAGCGTCCCTGGCGCTACGCGGCGGCCCTCGCCATCGCCGGCGAGAAGGGGCTCCGCTACGAGCGGGTGGTGGTGTCGAATGCCCAGGAGACCTTCGCGTTCTCCTCGAAGGAGAGGCCGCTGCGGGTGACCTTCGACGCCGCGGCCGACGTGCCGGTGCGCCGCGACGGGGGCACCGTCCTCACCGCCATGCTCGACGACTTCTCGGCGCTCCTCTGGGTACGGGGGACGGCGCGCGAGGTCGAGGCCAACCGAACGCTGGCGTTGCTCTGGCGCGACGTGGTCGCCGACGCCTCGGTGGAGGTGCTGCCCCCGCTGGCCTCCGACGCGGAGGTCACCGACGCCGACCTGGCGTCCCACGACCTCGTGGTGGTCGGGGGCCCACTCGACAACTCGGTCGCCGCCCGCATGGCCGGACTCTGGAAGCTCCCGCTCGAGACGGGCAGGGGCTTCTTCCGCTGGCAGGGGAAGACCTTCGCCCGACCCGACGACGGGATCGCGGTGGCCTTTCCGAACCCGTGGAACCCGAGGCGCACCGCCTTCCTCTACCTCGCCAACTCCAAGGTCCAGGCCTGGCGAATGCTCAAGGGATGGCAACGAGGCCTCCCCAGCTGGGCCGTCTGGAAGGAGGGGGATGTGGCCTCGAGGGGCTACCTCGGCGCCGAACGGCTCGACGTCCCGGTCACCGCCGAGGCGGCCGTTCCGGCGGCGGGCAGCGCGGCTCCTCCGGCCCGAGCGGAGCGCCCTCGCGCAGCAGCCGGAGGTTGACGGCGGCCTTCAGGTAGCCCGGGTCGAGCTCGAGCGCCCGGACGAGCTCGGCCTCGGCCTCGGGGATGCGGCACCGGGCGGCGAGGGCGAACGCCAGGTTCCCGTGCCCGCGAGCGCCGTGCGGCGCCTTCGTCACCACGTCCTGCCAGTATCCGATCTCGTCGGCATAGACGAGATTCCGGACCGCGGTGGCCGCACCGAGCGCGACCACCAGGGCCGCGACCGACAGGCGACGCAGCCCGCCCGCCACCGCCCACGGGGAGAGCCAGAGGCCCGCCACCCAGGCCGGTCCGACGAGCGACAGGTAGAGTTGCCGCTCGTTGGCGGGGTCGGGGCGCGGTAGCCACCAGCCGGTGGGCGGGAGCCAGGTCAGGAACCAGAGGATCCCGAAGGAGAGGGCCGGCCGCCGGCGGATGGCCACCAGCGCCCAGGCGAGGGCGGCCAGGAGCAGGAACGCCTCCACGGCCACGGCTGCGTTCCACCCGTCCAGGGCCGGCAGCGCCGGGTCGGCGACGAGCCGATCGACGCGCACCACCTGGCCGGTCAGCCAGGCCACGGCGTCCACGTGGGTCAGGAGGTTCGCGCCGGGAGTGCGCAGGGCGGCGCTCGCCGCCAGCATCCGCCGGTAAGTGGGCGAGGCGGCGAACAGGACGGCCGCGACGCCCAGGAGCGCCCAGTGCGGGGCCGTCGCGGCGAATGCCTCGCGCCACCGGAACGGACGGCGAAGGTCGATCGCCAGGAGGAGGAGCAGCGCCGCGGGCAGGACCACGGCGGACTCCTTCGTGGCGAGCGCCGCGGCGAAGAGGGCCGGGGAGAGAGCCGTTGAGAGCCACTTCCCGCGCCCTTCCCTCCCCGCCAGCCACGCCACGGCGCTCCCCAGGGCCAGCATCCCGGCGAGGGAGGACGAGCGGCCGGAGACGTAGGTCACCGCCTCGACCTGGACCGGGTGGAGCGCGAAGAGCAGCGCGCCGAAGAGCGGGGCTGCCCGGGAGGTCGCGCCGGTCGCCTCGCACCCCGCGGCCACCCGCCGCAGAAGCCCCAGCACGAGGAGCGCGCTCGCCGCGTGCACGGCCAGGTTGACGGCGTGGAAGCCGGCCAGCCCGAGCCCCGAGGCCCGGTTCGCCGCGAAGGAGAGCTTGAGGAGCGGCCGGATGCCCGGCATCGAGCCCCACCAGGCGCCGAGCGAGGCCACGCGCGGCTCGTTCACGATGACGTTCCAGTCGTCGAACTGGAAGACGCCGGTGAAGGAGGTGGCCCATGCGGCGGCGACGGCCGCGAGCAGGACCAGGGCGTCCGCCCGCCGATCAGTCACGCCGGGGCGCCTCGGCGAAGGCCTTCTCGACGAGTGCCGCCGCCGTCCACCACCGGTCCGGGGCGCCGAGGAGGACGACCAGCACCTCGCGACCCTCCCTGGTGGCGTGGGCCACCACGCAGGTCCCGGCTTCCCGCGTGAACCCGGTCTTCAGCCCGTCCGCGCCCGGGAGCCGGCCCAGGAGCGCGTTGGTGCTGGGGGCGTCCAGGACCCGGCCGGAGCGGGTCGTGAATCGAACCGATGGTAGGGCCGCCAGCCGGCGGATCTCGGCGCTGGCGAGGGCCGCTCGCGCGAGCCGCTCGAGGTCGCGGGCGGTGGTGCGCTGCCCCTTCGCGTCGTGCCCGCAGGGGTCGACGAACCGGGACCGCTCGAGCCCGAGCTCCCTCGCCCGCCCGTTCATGCGTGAGGCGAAGCCCGACGCGCTCCCGGCCTCGTGCTCGGCCACCGCGCGGCAGGCATCGTTCGCCGAGGCGACCATCATGGCGGCGACCGCGTCTCGCACCTTCACCTGCTCGCCCGCCCGCAGCCCGACCCGGGAACCGGTCTCGGCGGCGGCCCGCCTGCTCACCGTGAGCCATCCGTCGAGGTCCGGGGACTCGAGGGCCACCATCGCGGCGAGGAGCTTGGCGAGGGAGGCGGGCGCGCGCGGCGCGTCGGGGGCCCGTGCCCAGATCACCTCCCCGTCCACGGCGACGAGGTAGGATGGCGCCGCCTCCGGGAAGCGGTCGACCGGCACGGAACCCGCGGGCTCCTGGGCGGCGAGGAGCACCGCCGCGGCGAGGGCGAGGGTCTTCACGCGGCGCCCCCTGGACGCGCTCCGGCTACCAGGGCAGGAGACCCTTCACGGCCTTCTTCGCGGCATCCTGCGCCGCGTCCTCGGGCTTGGGAGGCTGGGGTGCGGGCTTCTTGCCCTTGTCGAGGAGATTCGCCGCGTAGGAGGTGCAGAAGGAGCGGTAGCACGCGGTGAGGTCGGTGTAGGTCCGGCCCGCGCACTCGCGCTGGGCGATCACCTGGGTCTGCGAGGGGCACGACGCCCCGAGGAAGGAGAGCAGCTTCTCCGAGCCGTCGGTGCACCGGCGCTCCGCCTCGCGCCGCCCGGCGTCGGCGCAGGCCTCGGCCTTCAGGGTCGCGAGGTCCTTGCCGCACAGCGTGGCGAGATCCTCGGCCGCCGTGGCCGGCTGCGCGGACAGGGCGGTCACTCCCTCGGGCGTGGCGGCTTGCCGGCAGAGGACGGCGCGGTCCGCGGGGTCCTTGCAGATCGCGTTCGGCCCGCTGAACATCTGGAGGAGTCCCTGCTCGGCCATCTCGCGGCAGCTCCGGGCGAGCTGTGCCGCCCCCTGGGCCTGGATCGCCGCCACCTTCCGCTTCATCTCGGCCGCGTCGCACTCCCCGCCGAGCTTCTTGCCGGAGAGCTTCATGACCATCTCGCCCTCGGGGCTGTTCATGGTCATCTTCCCGTCGTAGCCATCGGCCCTCTGGACGATCTCGCCGGTACCGGTGATCTTCTCCTTCTCGCAGATCATCGACCACGACATCTTCCTGCCGTCGTTCCTGAGGTTCGTGATCTTGCAGTTCTCGTCCCGCCCCGTTCCGGGCGGCTCGGCCATCCCCTTGCTCGGCACGCAGACCTTGGAGGTCTGCGCCGGCATCGAGAACCCCGCCATCTGCATCTCCACGGTCTGCTCCCACTGCACGCCCGGCTCGGCCGGAGTCGATGCCGGTGGGGCGGCCGCGGCCAGCGACGGGGCGAGGAGCACTGCGACCAGGCAGATGGCTGCTTTCATGGATTCCCCCCTTGAGAGAGCCGGATCATAGGCCACCTCCCCGCCGGGTGCCGGAGCCCCGACCGGGGTACACCGCCTATCGATAGAGCCAGGCTATTGCGCAATGCGGATCGTCCTCCTGGATCCCGAGCTTGGCCGGAGGCATGCTCGGCCGCGAGAAGGAGGTGCACGGCATGTCCACGTCCCCCAGCAGCGGGATCAAGCGGGCCTTCGACGCAGCCGCGCCAGGCTACGACGGGCTCCGCCGGCAGCTCATCCCGTGCTTCGAGGACTTCTACGGGGCAGTCCTGGACGCCCTCCCCTTCCCCGCCGGGGCCTCGCCCCGCGTGCTCGACCTGGGCGCGGGAACCGGGCTCCTCTCGGGCCGGGTCCTGGAGCGATGGCCACGCGCGCGGCTGGTCCTCGTCGACCTGTCGACCGATATGCTGGATCGAGCCCGCAAGCGATTCGCGGGACGGGAGGCCCGGGTGGAGATCCGGGCCGCCGACTACCTCGAGGACCCGCTCGGTGGACCGTTCGACGCGGTGATCTCCGCACTGTCGATCCACCACCTGCCGGATGCCGGAAAGCGGGCCCTGTTCCGCCGCGCCTTCGCCGCGCTCCGTCCCGGCGGATGGTTCGTCGATGCCGACAACGTCCTGGCGCCGACGGCGACCCTCGCCGCACGCTACCGCAGGCTCTGGATCTCCCGGGTCCGGAGCAGCGGGGTCGGGAACGTCGAGCTGGCGGCCGCCTTGCGCCGCACCCGCCTCGACGTCCTCGCCCCGCTCTCCGCCCAGCTCGCCTGGCTCCGGCGGGCCGGGTTCGCCGACGTGGATTGCTCCTACAGGTGGCTCCACTTCGCCGTCTTCGGCGGCCGCCGCCCAGGGGTCAAGCGCGGTGGCTGCGCTCCGCGGCGGTCTTCGCCGCGACCGCCCCGACGGTCGGTGCCACGCCCAGCTGGCGCATGAGCCCCAGCGCGTCCCACTGCGTCCAGCTCTCCACGATCTTCCCGCCCCGGTACCTCTCGATGGTGATTCCCTCCACGGTGCAGCGGGCTCCCATGGGCTCGAGCCCCATGAGCTCCTTCTGATGCGTTCCGGTCATGCGCCAGTGGCTGACGCACATTTCACCATCTGTGTATGCGCTCAGGATGGTGGGCTTCAGGTCCGGGAAGGCCGTCCGGTACATGGAGCAGTTCTGCTTTGCCCCGCTCCGGTCGGTGTCGCCGGCGATCGGATCGTGGGCGCGGAATTCCTCGGAGCAGAGCTCGTCGAAGACGTCCAGGTTGCCCTTTCCGAACGCTTCCTCCATCAGGCGGCGGGAAGTCTGCCTCAGATCGAGTGCCATGGTGCGGGTTCTCCTTCTCTCCTCCCCCACCCCGTGTAAGCCCTCCCGGCCCGCGCGGGCGGGCCACGACGGGGCGTAAACGGCGCGACACCCGGGGAGAATCGGATTTTCAGGGCTCCCCTCGCCGGACCCGACGCCGGAGGAACCAGGTGAGCACCGCCCACAGGAGCAGGGTCGCACCGAGCACCCAGGCAATGCGCACGATGGCGTGATCAACGACCTCCTTGGCGCTCCTCGTGGCCTCGGCCGTGGCGTGGTCGGCCAGGCGCTGGGCGTCCGCGACGACGGCGGCGCGCTCCCGGCCGACGAGAGCCGCGATCTCCTGCCGCTCCCGGTCCACGAAGGCCTGGATCTCGACGCGCTGGTGCTCCACGAGCTTCTCTATCTCGATCCGCTCGGCGGCGATGGCCCGCATGATCTGGACGCGCTGGTCCTCGGCGAACCCCTCGAGCCCCTCGGTGCCGAGCCACGCGATCATGCCGTCGAGCTTGTCCATCGCCCCGGCCGCCTGCTTCAGGGCGACGTCCAGGCGCGCGTCGACGAGGTCCACGTAGGCCAGCTCCGCCTGCCAGGTCGCCTGGCGGGGAAGCATGACCGGCAGGAAGTCCATGCGCCCCACCAGACCGTTCATGTCCTCGTTGAGCTGGCCGACGACCGCGAAGGCGGAGAGCTCCTCGGTGGGCGCCACCGTCACGAGGTACTGCTCGATGGTGTCGCGCGTCGCGAACGTCAGCCGGACCGGGTGCTTCTCCACCCAGGCCTGGACCTTTCCCCGGAGCACCGTCAGGTCCTTGTCGGGAAACACCCACCGCGCGATCTCCTGGACCCGCCCTTCCAGCTCCAGGGTCGTGGCCAGCACGGTGGCGGCCCCGGGGCCGAAGGCTGCCTTGCCTTCCGCAGACTCGAGGTACTGCTCCGCCTGCAGCAGCAGCGCCCAGGTGTCGAGGAGGGCGACGAGGGGGCGCTGGTTGAACAACGTGCGGTACATCGCCGGGACGACGTTGATCTTCCACACCAGCGCCCGCCGGCGCACCGCGGGATCCGAGGACGCCGCGCTGGCCTCGTCCACCGCCTGCTCCATCAGGCCGGTGAAGGGGACGGCCTCGGACCGCATCCGCATCCGGATGGACTCGGAGGAGACCTTGACTCCCTCCTCACCCATGTACTTCGACTGCGTGGGGACGGTGGCACAGGCGACGAGGAGGACGAGGGCCGGAGCCAGGGTCGTGGCGCGCACGAGCGAAGGTCTAGCACCAGGAGTGGGCCGCGACCAGTCGTCCTCGTGCCTTCCGGGTCTCCCTCGCCATTTTCGCTACCGCTCACCCCCAAATGGCCGCAGGCTCTTGCGGACCCGCTTCCGGAGGCGACGCATGGCCCGACCTCGACCGACGACTCCCTTCCGGTGGCTCGTCCTCACCATGGTCACGGTCGCGGCCTGGGCCCCAGCCCTGGCGTCGGCCGCCGCCCTCCCCGCCGCCCTCCCCGCCGGCGTCCCGGACGTCGTCTTCATCGACGGAAAGTTCGCGACGATGGACGCGAAGGGGACCGTCGCCTCGGCCGTGGCGGTGAAGGACGGCCGGTTCACGGCCGTGGGCTCGACCGGGGCCATCCGGAAGCTCGCCGGGAAGGGCACGCACATCGTGTCTCTCGGGGGAAGGCTGGTGGTGCCCGGGCTCATCGACGCGCACTGCCACCCGGCCCCCACCATGTTCTTCTCGACCTCGGTGGACGCGCGAGCGCCGGGAGTGCCCTCGGTGGCCCAGGCGCTCCGGAACATCGAGGCCCGGGCCAAGGTCACCCCGCAAGGGGCCTGGATTCCCGTGGTCGGCGCGTCGTCGTCGCAGGCCAAGTTCGTCGAGAAGCGGCTGCCCACGCGGGCCGAGCTCGACGCCGCCGCTCCCGACAACCCGGTCTGGTTCTGGAACGGGACCCACGCCCAGGTGGTGAACTCCCTCGGGCTGAAGGCCCTGGGGATCTCGAAGGGGCACCTGAAGCTCCCTCGCGGAGGCAGGGTCTCGGTGGATGCGAGAGGGGAGCCCACCGGCGAGATGTTCGAGGCCGAGGACGACGTTCCCTTCACTCCCCCTCCGGAGACGGTGGTGGGCTGGTTCCGGGAGGGCATCCCCGCGCTGTGGAACGCCCACGGCTTCACGACGTTGAACGGCATGCTCGCCCTCGACGAGCTGGCGGCGCTGCGCTCGGTCGCGGCGTCGGGCTTCGTCCCGTCCATCCGCTACTCTGCCTTCGTCTTCTCGTCGCCGAACGGCGACGGCATGCCCGCCGACCTGCGCCAGGTTGAGATGCCGCCGGGTGCCCCCCGCGCCTACTACCGGACGACCGGGATCAAGATCTGGATCGACGGGGAGGTCGACGCCGGGTCGGGATTCTGCTCCGCCCCCTACGCTGACCCGGAGGGCGTTCCCGACGGCGGCCGCGGTCTCCAGGTCTCGACGCAGGCGGAGGCCACGGCCTTCGCGCGGAAGGCCCGCGCTGCAGGGCTCGCCGTGGCGATGCACGCCTCCTGCGACGCCTCGAGCGAGATCGCGGTTCGCGCCTACCGCGAGGCAGCCCGGGACGGCGGCCCCCGGACCCCGCAGCGGCTCGAGCACTACGGCCAGTTCGTGGGCTCCACGCCGGAGGTGGCCCTGGCGGTGAAGGAACTGGGCCTCCTCGTCGTCACCCAGCCCGCCTGGCTCCTCTTCCTCGGCAGGTCCACCTACCACCTCCTCGGCGAGGAGCGCGCCCGCACCGGGTTCCGGTACGGGTCGATGGTGAAGTCCGGCCTGATGCCCGCGGCCTCCTCCGACACCACCGGCGTCTACCTCGAGGCGGTGAACCCGTTCCTCCACATGAAGACGGCGGTGACCCGGGTGAGTGACCTGGGAGTCGTGCAGCCGGAGGAGGCGGTGTCCGTGACGGACGCGCTCCGCATGTGGACCACCTGGGCGGCCCGCTCCATCCAGGAGGAGGGGAGCCGGGGGAGCATCGAGCCCGGGAAGCTGGCCGACATGGCGGTGCTTTCCGACGACCTCTTCACCATGGACCCCACGTCCATGGACAAGGTACGGGCGCTGCAGACCATCGTCGGCGGGAAGGTGGTCCACGAGGCCCGGTAGGTCCGCGCCGCCCTCACCAGTCGAAGAAGTAGGCCAGCCCCATCCCGACCCCGTACTTGAAGAACTGGGACGCTGCGGGCTGCGTCAGCGTGGCCTGGTACCAGGCCGAGACCGACAGCGACTTCTGGCGATCGATGAAGAGCCCCGCCATCCCCTTCATGATGGGGATGAAGGTGCCGGTGGCGAAGTTCCAGGCCAGGCGGGTGTCGAGCGCCACGAACGACCGGCCCGGGAGGTTTCCCACCAGGATGGGCTCCACGACGAGCAGGTTCAGCTCCGGGTAGGTCTCGCTCGATCCCAGGGACCGGAACCACTGGACCTGCGTCGTGAGCGAGATCCAGCGCGCCAGGGCGACCCCGATGGCGTACGAGGGCACGAGCGCCCAGGGACCGCCGATGGCCGGGGTGGAGGCCGTCTCGACCTGGAGGCCGAGCGCCAGGAACTGGCGCACGCGCCCGGTGCCCACGAAGTTCCAGGCGAACGCCGCGCTCACCGCTCCGAGCCCGAACTGGGTGGGGGCGCTGGCCGCGTAGGGGTATAGCGCGGTGACCGGGACCTTGAACTGGAGGGCGAACTCGCTCGACTTGCCGAGGACGAACTGGGGGTTGAAGAGCATCCGCCCCCCGTTCCCTCTCCCGGCCAGCGACTGGAAGCTGTCGAACTGGAGGAGGATCTGGCTCCGGGAGAAGGCCACGGAGTCGAGCCCCTGGAGGATCTCCAGCGCTTCCCGGACGCGCTCCCGGCTGGTCATCTCCTCGATGATCTCGACGACGGCCGCGGCCTCCCAGGCCAGCCGGAAGTCCGTGGCCTTGCACTCCGCGGAGACCCTCTCCTCGCTCGCCGCCACGCACTCGAGGAGCGGGCCCGCCTGCTGGGGCACGTCGGCGCAGAGCGCATTCAGGTCCTTCGTGCAGGCGCTCCGGAAGGCATCCAGGCGGTCCCGCGCCTCCCCGATTCGCGTCAGCTCCGCCTGGCACGCGCTCGAGACCTCGAGCTGGTGCCGGGCCAGGCACCCCAGGAGCCGGCCTCCGCCAGGCTCCACGGCCGGGCAGAACTGGTCCATGTCGGCCCGGCAGGCCTGGGCGAATTCCCGGATGACCCTCCGGGCGGTGGCCTCATCCGCCTGCACCTTTGCACGGCACGCCTCCCCGAGGCGGGCCTCGTTCCTCTTGAGGCAGCTCCTCACGGCTCCCTTGCCGATGGTGACGCCAGGGCAGAGCCGCTTCACGTCGTCCGCGCACGGGTCCTCCGCCCGCGCCGGCCCGGGATTCAACGCGAGGAGAAGGACGGCGGCGAGCGCGGCCCCCGGCCAGGTCCCGCGCCCTCGACGCGGGCCCATCACTCGACCTTGCCGTCGCCGACTCCCGGAAGGCGGTCGATGTCGTCGACCCAGGAGCCGAGGAGCGTCCAGGTGACGGCCAGCAGCACCGGCCCGACGAAGAGCCCGACGACGCCAAACGCCAGCACTCCTCCGATGACCCCGGACAGGATGAGCAGGATCGGGAGATCGGCGCCCCTCCGGATGAGGACGGGCCGCAGCACGTTGTCGAGCGTGAGGGCCACGATCGAGATCACGAGAAGCAACGTGCCCCGACCGGCCGACCCGGTGGCGTAGAGCCAGATCGTCGCCGGCGCCACCACCAGGAGTGGGCCGAGCTGGGCGATGCAGAAGACGAAGACGATCGCCGTGAGCGCGCCCGCGTGCGGCACGCCGGAGACGAAGAGGCCGAGCCCCGCGATGACCGTCTGGGCCAGGGCGGTGACGACGATGCCGAGCGCCACCGCCCGCACCGCCTTGCCGGCGAGGCGTCCGGCGTTCTCCCCGCGCTCTCCCCCCAGCCGGCGGAGGAAGCGGAGGACCCCGTTCGCCGCCTTCTCCCCGGAGGCGTAGAGGATCCCGGAGAGAAGCACCATGAGCAGGAGCTGGATGATCGTGCTGCCCACGCCTCCCGCCTTCTTGGCGATCCAGGACACCGCCTCCTTCATGTGGGGCTGGAGCCGGGCCATGAGCGACTCGGGGTCTCCGGCGAACCCCTGCCACTTGCTGGTCAGCTGCTCGCCGACGAGCGGCACCCGCTCGAGCCACGCAGGGGGCGGCGGAAGACCGTCCGTGGCGACGGAATGCACGAACTTCCCCACCCGGTCCATGTTGCTCGCGACCGTGGAGATGCCCAGCCAGGTCGGGACCACGATCAGGGCGAGCAGGGCCAGGACCATCACCGCGACGGCCGGTCCGCGGCGCCCCCCGAGGCGGGCCTGGAGGGCGATCAGCATGGGCCAGGTGGCGGTCACGATCATCGTGGCCCAGAGCAGGGCCAGCACGAAGGGCAGCAGCACCCAGACGCTGGCGGAGATCATCACCGCGATGGCCAGGACCCCCAGGGTGATGCGGGGGAGGTCGAATGCGGGCGGTCGTCCGGTCATGGCTGCAGAGCACACTCCGACCGCGAGACGTTGTCCAGCACGGAGTGTGGACGGACCCGGTCAATCTGCGAAGATGCACCCCGAGCCACGACGACCGGTCCCCTGCCCGGAGCCCACATGTTCCTCCTCAATCCGAAGGTGCCCTCCCGCCACTGTCCCGACGCCCGGTCCCGCGAGCTCATCGAGAGGACCATCGGGTTCTTCGAGGCCAAGGGAAAGGCCCGGCTCCGGAAGGACGACCTGGACCGGACCTGGTACGCCGACTTCCTCGACTTCTCGAAGCGGGAGAAGCTCCTGGCCACGTTCCTCACGCCGGCGCCGCTGGGCGGCCCGGGCGCGCGCTGGGACACCTGGCGGAACTGCGCGCTCAACGAGGTGCTCGGGTTCTACGGGCTCCCCTACTGGTACACCTGGCAGGTCTCCATCCTCGGCCTCGGCCCGATCTGGATGAGCGGGAACGAGGAGGCCAGGCGCCGGACCGCAGGCCTTCTCGGCGCAGGGGGCATCTTCGGCTTCGGGCTCTCGGAGAAGGAGCACGGGGCCGACATCTACTCGACCGACATGGAGCTCGTCCCGGCCGGGGACGGGAAGTACCTGGCCCGCGGGGACAAGTACTACATCGGCAACGGCAACGAGGCGGCGCTCCTCTCCGTCTTCGGCAAGATCGCCGGGACCGGCGAGTACGTCTTCTTCCTCGTCGACCCGAAGCGCCCTCAGTTCGAGCTCGTCAAGAACGTGGTGGCGAGCCAGTCGTACGTGGCCGAGTTCGTGCTCCACGACTACCCGGTGAACGAGGCCGACATCCTCTCGCGCGGCCAGGCGGCCTGGGACGCGGCCCTCAACACCGTCAACGTCGGCAAGTACAACCTGGGCTGGGGCTCCATCGGAATCTCCACCCACGCCCTCTACGAGGCGGTGCGCCACGCCGCCAACCGCCGGCTCTACGGGATGGCGGTCACCGACTTCCCGCACGTGCGCCGTCTCTTCACCGACGGCTACGCGCGCCTGGTGGCCATGAAGCTCTTCGCGCTGCGGGCGTCAGACTACTTCCGTTCGGCCTCGCGCGAGGACCGCCGCTACCTGCTCTTCAACCCGGTCATGAAGATGAAGGTCACGACCGAGGGCGAGAAGGTCATCGACCACCTGTGGGACGTCATCGCCGCCAAGGGCTTCGAGAAGGACACCTACTTCGAGATGGCGGCGCGCGACATCCGGGCCCTGCCCAAGCTGGAGGGGACGGTCCACGTCAACATCGCGCTCATCGTGAAGTTCATGAAGAACTACCTCTTCGCGCCTGCGCCCTTCCCGCCCGTCCCCCGGCGCGACGACGCAGCCGACGACGCCTTCCTCTGGGACCAGGGGCCGGCCAGCGGCCTGTCGAAGATCCGGTTCCACGACCCGTCGCCGGTCTTCGCGGCCTGGAGCCAGCCCAACGTGGCGCTCTTCAGGGAGCAGATCGCCGCCCTCAAGGAGTTCCTGGTCCGGGCCACGCCCACCGAGGAGCAGTCCCGGGACGTGGACTTCCTGCTGGTGGTCGGCGAGCTCTTCACGCTCGTGGTCTACGCCCAGCTGGTCCTCGAGAGCGCAGCGCTTTCGGCGCCCGATGGAATCGACGGGGACACGGTCGACCAGATCTTCGACGTCCTGGTGCGCGACTTCTCGCGCCACGCGCTCGACCTGCACTCGAAGCCGGCGTCCACCCCCGCACAGGTCGACCTGGCCCTGAAGATGATCCGGAGGCCGGCCTACGACGCCGGGCGTGCCGACAGGGTCTGGCGGACCGTGCACGCGCTCAAGGACGCCTACGAGATGAACCCGTAGCCGGGAGCGGGAAGGGGCGCCATCACGCCCCGCGCCGCCGCCTGCGCCGCCGCCTGCGCCGGCCCGGCGCGCCACCGGCTCCCGCGCTGGCTGCGTCCGGCGGGTGGCCCAGCGCAGGCTTGCCGTGCGGCAGCCGCTCGACGCGGATCACCTCGGGCGCCGGCGCTTGCCGTGGCCCGTGCGGTCCGCGCGTGCCCGGGCGCCGCGGCACCGAGGGGCCCTCCGGCCTTCGCCCATCCTTCTGCGCGTGCCCCCCCGCGTGCGGCCGCGGGGAACCGCCTTGCGAAGCCTGCGGGTGGTGGCCGCCGGCCGGCCGGTCCGACCTCCTCGGCGCCGGGGCGCGACCCGTGGGCACGAAGTCGGCGGTCAGCTCGCGGCGGACGAAGGCCTGCCAGATCTCGCGCCCGTCGCCCTCCCCGCCCAGCGCGGGGTCGAGCGAGACACAGAACCGGCGGACGCAGTCGAGGTCGCGAAGGAAGAACCGCTCGGCCTGGCTGTTGTGCGCGGCATCGACCACCTGCGGGAGGTCGATCACCACCGGCCCGTGGGCGCCCAGCAGCACGTTGTACGGCGAGAGGTCGCCGTGGATGAGGCCGCAGGCCAGCATCCCGATCGCCTGCTTCCGGAGGTCGGCGTAGACCCCCGCCGCCTGCTCCCGGGTGAGCGTCGCGTCCACGAGCCGCGGCGCCGGGTGGCCGTGCGGGTCCAGCACCACCTCCATGAGGAGGACGCCCTCGTGGAAGAGCACGGGCCGGGGCACCCGGACGCCCGCCGCGTGCAGCCGGAACAGGGCGTCGGACTCCTTCTCCTTCCAGGCGTCCTCGGCGGCGGCCTGGCCGAACCGGCTTCCCCGGTCCATCGCGCGCTGCGTGCGGGTGTTCCGGACCTTGCGCCCTTCCTTGTAGGCGGCGTCGTTCTTGAAGCTCCGGGTCTGCCGGGCCTTGTAGACCTTGGCCGCGACGGTCTGGCCACCGGCCCTCACCAGCCAGACGTCCGCCTCCTTGCCGCCCTTCAGCCGTGAGACGACCCCGTCGATGACACCGTCGGCGAGGAGGGGGGCGAGGGGATCGAGCATCCGCTTCGGGTGTAGAGCGGCGGCGAGGCGCGGTCAAGGCGCGAATGCGGGCGGGCCCGCGGACCCCCTGCGGCGATTCGCCAGGGTCAGGTAGATGACGGGGAGGACGAGCAGCGTGAGGAGCGTGGACGTGACGAGCCCCCCCATGACGACCACCGCGAGCGGCTTCTGGATGTCGGCACCCGAGCCCTGCGCGTAGAGCATGGGAAGGTGCCCGATGAAGCTCGTGAGAGCGGTCATGAGGAGAGGCCGGAAGCGCAGGCTACAGCCCTCCCGCACGGCCTCGGCGGCTCCCATTCCCTGATCCCGGAGCTGCCGGAGGAACGCGATCAGCACCACCCCGTTCTGCACGGCGATGCCCAGGAGGACGATGAACGCGACCGCGGCGGACACCGAGACAGGCATCCGGAAGAGCACCACCGCGACCACCCCACCCACGAGCGCGAACGGGAGATTGAGGAGCACGAGCAGCGCGTCGCCGAAGGTACCCAGCGCGAGATAGAGGAGCAGCAGGATGAGGGCCAGTGCGATGGGAACGACGATCGCCAGGGTGCGCATCGCTCGCTGCTGGTTCTCGAACTGCCCGCCGACCACCAGGAACGTACCCGCGGGCAACTCCTTCTCGAAGGGCTCGAGGCGTTCCTGCACCTCCGCCACGAAGCCGCCGAGGTCACGGCCGCGGATGTTCGCCTCCACCACGACCCTCCGGATCCCGTTCTCGCGAGACACCTGGGCCGGCGCTTCCACGAGCCGGAGGGTGGCGAGCTGCGCGAGCGGGACCCGCTCCCCGCCCGGGGCCGCGACGAGCAGCTGGCCCACCTGTGCGATGTCGCTCCGGCTCTCCGGCGGGAACCGGATCACCACCGCGATCCGTCGCTGGTCCTCGATGAGCGTCGTGGCCGACTTGCCGGCGATGGCGGACTCGATCGTGTCGTTGATGTCCCCCACGGCGATCCCGTGCCGGGCTGCCGCCTCACGGTCGATGACGACGTCGTACTGGTTGAGTCCCGAGACCTGCTCGACCTTCACGTCCGTGGCTCCCCGGACGCTGCCGACGGCGACCGCGATCCGGTCCGCGAAGCCCTTGAGGAGCGCCAGGTCGGTCCCGAACACCTTCACGGCGAGGTCGCTCTTCACGCCGGAGACGAGCTCGTTCACGCGCAGCGCGATGGGCTGGGAGAAGGAGAACCGAAGGCCAGGCATCTGGACCAGGTCCTGCTGCATGGCCTGCGCCAGGTCGGCGCGAGACCTGCCGCCTCCGAAGGTCCGGCGCGGCTTCAGCATCACGAAGACGTCCGTCTGCTCGGGACCCATGGGGTCCTCCGAGATCTCGGCGCGGCCGGTCTTGGAGACGACCGTCTCCACCTCGGGATAGGTCTTGAGGCGTCTCTCGAGGTAACGGGCGACCTCCACCGATCCCTGGAGCGATGCGTTGGGAAGGCGCACGACGTTGATGGCGATGGCGCCCTCGTCGAGCGCGGGCATGAACTCCGTGCCCACGAGCGGCGTCAGTGCGCCTGCGCCGACCAGGATGACGATGGAGAGCGTGATGGTCCGCTTCGGGCGGGCGATGGCCCGGTCGAGGAGCGCCCGGTAGCCCGCGTGGAACCGACGGATGAAGCCGAACTCCTTCTCGGGCACCTGCTTCAGCACCAGCTCCGAGAGGACCGGGATGACGACCAGCGCCACCGCGAGCGAGACGAGGAGCGCGATGAGCATGGTCGAGGCGAGCGGAGCGAACATCTTCCCCTCGACGCCCTGGAGCGCGAAGAGCGGCACGAGGATGACCACGATCACCAGCACCGAGAAGGCCACCGGTCTCGCCACCTCCTGGACGGCCTCAGCGACAATCCGGCGCCTGGGAGCGCCGTCGGCCCGGTGGGCCAGGTGGCGCCGCACGTTCTCGACCACCACGATGGAGGCGTCGACGACCATCCCCACCGAGAAGGCGAGCCCGCCGAGCGACATGAGGTTTGCGGTGAGGCCGACCCTCCCCATGACGATGAAGGTCACGAGGAACGTGAGAGGAAGCGAGACGAGCACCACGAGCGCGGTCCGCAACTCGGCAACGAAGAGGAAGAGCACCAGGATGACGAAGACGCCGCCCTCGAGAAGGGCGTCCACCACGGTGCGAATGCACGCCTCGATGAGGGACGTCCGGTCGTAGAACACGTTGATTCTGGCACCGGAGGGCAGGGTCGTCCGCGCCTTCTCGATCGCCCCCTTCACCCGGGCGACCACTTCCTGGGCGTTCTCCCCCTTGAGCATGATGACCATGCCGGCAACGGCTTCGCCCTTCGCGTCGCGGGTGACCGCCCCCTGGCGCGGCTCGGCGCCGATGACGACGTCGGCCACGTCGCGCAGGTAGATCGGCGTTCCGTCGTGGGCCTTCAAGACCACCCGGTCGATGTCCGGAATGTCGCGGAGGAGACCGACGCCGCGCAGGTACGTCTGCTCCCAGCCCTCGACGATCACCCCACCGCCGGCGTTCCCGTTGGAGCGTTCCAGCGCCTCGGCGACCTCCCGGACCGTGAGACCGTACTTCACCAGCCGCTCCGGGCGAACCAGGACCTGGTACTGCTTCACCTCGCCACCGAAGCTGTTCACCTCGTTCACGCCCGGCACCGGCTTGAGCAGCGGAGCCACGATCCAGTCCTGGATGGTGCGCAGGTCCATGGGCGAGAGCCCTTCGCCCTCGAGCGTGTACTGGAAGATTTCCCCCAGGCCGGTGGAGATGGGACCGAGCTCGGGATCCACTCCCCGCGGCAGGCGCTCCCGGACCGCCGCCAGGCGCTCGAACACGATCTGGCGCGTCCAGTAGGTATCGACGCCGTCCTCGAACACGACGACCACCTGCGAGAGTTCGGCCCTGGAGATGGACCGGACCTGCTTCACCCGCGGAAGGCCTCGCAGGTGTTGCTCGACGGGAAAGCTGACCCGGGACTCCACGTCCACCGCCGCGAGGCCGGGGGCCTTCGCGAGGACCATGACCTGGGTGTTGCTGACGTCGGGGAAGGCGTCGATGGGGAGGCCATTCCACGCCACGACCCCCCCGATGGCGAGGGCGACCGTGACGAGGAGGACGAGAAGCCGGTTGCCGAGGACCCACTGGATGGCTCGCATGTCGGGATCCCTAGTCCGCGCAGCCTGCGCCCATCTTCGAGCGCAGCACGTCCGACTTGAGCAGGAAGCACCCCTCGGTCACGACGGTCTCGCCACCGATGAGTCCCTTCGTCACCTCCACCTGGTCACCGGACGACCGCCCCGTCTCCACCGGGCGCCGCACCCAGTACTCGCCGTGATGATGGACGAAGACGAAGGACCTTCCCTCGTCGGCGAGCAGAGCCGCCTTCGGCACGACGATGGCGTCTTCACCGGATGGCAGGTAGAGCTGGACGTTCACGAACATCCCGGCCCGGAGCCTCCCCTTCGGGTTCTTCACCCCGACGCGGACCTTGAGCGTCCTGGTCCTCTCGTCCATCGACGGGGAGACGTAATCCACGGACGCCGGGAACACCTCGTCCGGGAAGGCCCTGGACGTCACGGTGGCTCGCATGTCGCCGTGGCCCTCGTGCGAGAGGACCGCCTGGACCTGTCCCTCGTACACGTCGGCCAGGACCCACAGGAGCGAGAGGTCGCCGATGGTGAACACGCTCTGGTCGGGGCGTACGGCCTCCCCTGGCACCGCGTGCATCTCGAGGATCGTCCCTGACGCAGGGGCGCGGATCACGAGCCGTCCCGTCGCCCCGGCCGGGCCGGCCTTCGCGAGCCCCTCGATCTCCGTTCCGGTGAGGCCCATGCGGCGTACCTTGTCGGCTGCCGCCTGCTTGCGGATGCCGGCGGCCTCCGATTCCTGACGCGCCGTCAGGAACTCCTTCTCCGAGGAGATTCCCTCGTCCCTGAGCTTGGACTGCCGCTCGAAGGCCTTGCGAGCCAGGCGGAGGGAAGCCTCGGACTCGAGGTAGTGACTTTCCGCCTCGCCGAGGGCGACGCTCTCCATCTCGAGGAGCGGCTGGCCAGCTTCCACGCGCTGGCCGAGCGCGACCCGTACCGACCGCACCACCCCCTCCGCGCGCGGAGTGAGGTGGGTGACCTGCTTGTCTGCGAAACGCACCTCGCCGGTCAGCGGCACCGGGGTCTCGAGCCGTCCGCGCCCGACCGTTCCGGTCTTCACGAGGCCCTCTTCGAGGAGACTCTCCGGCACGCGGACCACACCGACCTCGTAGCGGCACTCGTCGCACTCGTGGGTCTTCATCCCGTGCTCGCAGGAGCCGGCGAAGAGCTCGTCCACCGGCCGATCGAGGTCCGAGACCTTTCCGGAGCCCTGGCTGTCGTGGTCGTGCGCCCCGGAGCTGGCCGACGTGGCCGTGCTGGATGAGGGTGGAGGACCCCCGCTCGGGCGGCAGGCGGACGCAACGAAGACGACGGCGAGCAACGCCACTGCGATGAAGCGGGTCATCGGAGGTCTCCAGCGAACAGGTAGTGGAGGGTGGCGCAATCGGTCTCGCGCTCGAGCCATGCGGCGAGCGCGTCCCGGCGTGCCTCGAGCAACACCCGCCGCGCGTCGAGGACATCGAGCAGGGAGGCCTCGCCCAGCTGGAAGGACCGTTCCAGGGTGCGGGCCGTCTGCTCGGCGCGGGGCAGGATGGCCTCGCGGTACCGTCGGGTGGCGGCCTGCCCCTGGCGGCACATCCACCACGCCTGGGTCGCAGCTCCGGTGGCCTCGATCCGGGCGATGTCGAGGCGACGCTCCTCGGCGAGCTGGGTCGACTCGGCTTGCTCGATCCTCCCCCCGTTCCAGTTCCAGATGGGAGCGGTGATGCCGACGCTCCCGCCGACTGCCTTCCGATCGAGCTCGCTCAGGGCGTATCCGCCGATGGCCACTGCGGGAATGCGCTGGTTCCTTTCCACCTGTAGCCCCGATTGCGCCGAGGCGACCCGCGCCCGGGCCGCGAGCACGAGCGGATGGTCTTCCCGTGCGCGCGACTGCACGTCCGAGAGGGGTGGGAGGTCAGGGACGGTTGCCGCCTCGGCATCGACCCTGCCTACCTGGCGCCCCATCCAGAGGGAGAGCTGTTCCCGGAGCCCTTCCGCTCTCGCCTGGGCCTGCTCGAGCGAACCCCGTGTCCGCTCCACCTCGACCTCGATGCGGGGCAACTCCGTGGGGCGACCCTCCCCACTCTCGACCCTTCGCCGGACGAGCCGAGCGAGTTCCTCGGTCTGGGCCAGCTGCGTGGCCATGGAGGTGGAGACGTCCTGCTCATAGGCGGTCGTCACGAAGAGCCGGCGAAGGTGGAGCATCGTCTCGCGACGGATGCTCGAGGACTCCGCCTCCGCGGCGACCGCCATCGATCGGGCTCCGTCCACGCGTGGACCCTGCGTGCCCAGCCAATCGAGCGGAACGGCGAGCGAAGCCGACCATTCTCCCCGGCGTTCGATTCCGTCCTGGCTCCTGCCCTCCCCTCCCGTGAACTCGAACTGGGGGTTCGGCACCTGCGCCGCTGCCTTCACCCCCGCCGCGGCGGCCCGGGCACGAGCCCGGGCCTCGGCGACGCGGGGATCCTCCTCCATCCGGAGCACGACGTCGGCCCAGCGCAGCGGTTCGGCCGCTGCTGCGCTCGCCGCCGCAGCACACACGATGGCCCACGACGACAGAAATCGAATACTCGACCGCATCGGTCCTGCCTCCTCGAAACCTGATCTCGGGAACGACCACCCGTCTCGAAGCGGATGGAGGAGCCACGCCGGCCGCGATACGGCCGTCGCGACGAATCACCGGTTGATCAGGCGATCGGGGGGCGGAACGGAGGTTCCTGGGCGCGAACCGGGCAACTCCCTGCGCTCGCTCGCGCCGACTGCACTGCGACGAACGGCCGGGGCGCGATGCTCTCGCGCTGCGCCGTCAGCACGGGCTGGGCGGTACAGCAGGCGCAACGATGCTCCGTCGGGCTGCACCCGTGCTCGCTCCCTTGCTCGCCCAGATCACCCTGATCGGCGTCGGTGTGCGCCAGGTGACCGGTGGTCGCGTAGTGCACGACGGCCTCGGCCACCTCGCCGACGGCGGGGACCATTCCATGGATGAGGAAGAGCACGAGGAGGAGACGCAAGCGGGCAACAGGTTAGCGCGCACCCCTCCCGGGATCAACCTGAGTTCTGGCGCCTTCCACCCATCGAATCCACATGGCGTGGAGCGCCGGGTCCGCTGAGCGCATGCCCCGATCGTGTTCGCTACAGGCTGAGCGCGAGCTGGATCCCGCCCACGAAGGCATTCGCACCCGCGACCCCGTTGACGTTGAAGATCCCCTGAAGGTCGGCGAGGACGGAGAACGCACCCGTGAGCGCGAGGTCGTAGGTGAGCTCGAGCCCCTCCAGGCCGCGGCTCCCGGAGAGCGCCGGGGAGTACCGGCCGGCGTACCCGGCCAGCGAGATGGTGTCCCTCGGTCGCCCCTCGGTGAAACCGTGCCAGCTCAGGCCGGCGATCCCGCCGAGCGGCGTCAGGTTCACGTCCACGAGCGGCGTCCAGGTGAACTGGCCCCAGACGGTGATCCCGCGGGCGTTCCCGATCCCGCCCTGGCGCAGGAGCATCTGCTGTCCCTGGACGTAGAAGCCGTAGCTCCCCTTCCCGGGGGATCCCGTCCCCAGAGCCGGAAAGTGGTTACCGTCGTACCAGCCGCCGATGGCATAGAGCCCCGGGAGTTCCATCGTTCCCGGCTTCGCTCCCGGCATCCACGAGGCCTGCGCCATGACGTAGACCCCCTCGTTGCCCTCCCAGAGCTGCCAGTCGAATCCGTGCGAGGCGCCCCGGGCCGAATACGGGTTGTTGCCGTACACGCCGGTGGCGACCTGGAACTGGTGGGCGATCGTCCACACGCCCTGCAGGCCCCACTGGGAGGCGGGGCCCGGCGGGTACGGGGGCTCGTCGAAGGCGAGCCAGCCGGCGATCAGGACGGGACCCACGTGGTTCAGCATCACCGGGAGGAAGGCGAATGTCATGGCCGGCTGCAGGCGTCCCGCCGCGAGGACGAGCGCGCCGTCGAGAAGCGACTGCTGCACGTAGAGCTCGTTGAGCCAGGCGTCGGTTCGTAGGTAATTGACGCTCATCGGGAACGGCCAGGGCTCCTTCGACCACGCCGCCACCCCGCCCACGTAGACGCTCAGGCCCGCCGGGGCTCCCGCCAGCTTGCCGACGTCGAGCGCGAGCGAGAGGGCCAGGGTGCCGCCCCATACCGGACCGGGGATCGGTTCCCCCGCTCCGGCGAAGAAGCTTCCATAGAGGGACGCACGTGGGGTCACGCCGGCGAGCTGGAGCTCGTCGCGGGTGTTCGCCCAGAAATCGGTGACGGCCGAGAGGGCGGCGTCGAACCACTCGAGCCGGCAGTCCATCATGTTCTTCCGCGGGTCCGCGGGGCGCGGGCACCGGCGGGTCTCGATGCGGTAGTCGTCGGACATGCCCGGCGGTGACTCGGGGTAGAGCGCGTCGCTCGCTCGGCAGGCCCCACCGGGGGCGCCCGCGAGGAGGAACGCCCCGAAGGCGGCGATCGCCGTCCCTGCGCTCCGCGGTAGGCTTCCTCCCATGGAACTTCTCTATCCCGTTTCGTCGCATCCACCCAGGGGCAACGCGACGGGAGGGGAATCGGTCACCGTCCTCGTCGACCGGGTCATCTCCTCGGCGGAGGAACCGGCCTTCCGCTCCACCCTGGAGGGGCTGCTCGAGGAGTTCGCGCGCGTCCCGGGTGCCTCCGGGAGCCTGGTCTTCCGCCGTGAGTCGGGTGGCGACGTGGAGTTCTCGATCCTGCAGCGCTTCGCGACCGAACAGGACCACGCCGCCTGGCTCGCCTCGGCCGGCTTCGGCCGGTGGCGCGCGGCGATGGCGCCGTCGACACCGACGCCCGACCACGTGCAGCGCTACTCCGGGATGGACGCCTTCTTCGTGGACGCGAAGGCTCCCGATGCCCCGCCACGCTGGAAGATGGCGGTCGTGCTCCTCGTCGCCGTGTACCCGATGTCGCTCGCGGTCGCCCACTGGCTCGCGCCGGCGCTCGCGCGGGTGTCCCTGTTCACCGGGGCGCTCATCACCTCGGTCATCATGGTCGTGTCGATGACCTGGATCGTCGTCCCCCTGCTGACGAAGCTCTTCGAGGCGTGGCTGCAGCCGGCGTCGACGGGGCGATCGCGCTGACGCCGGGGCGGGCCTCAGCTCGCGGGAGGCCCGGCCGGCGCCCGGTGCTCGGTGTAGCTCGGGTTCCGGTGGTTCTGGTCCGGGTTGTGGGCGTCCCAGCAGGAGTCGGAGCAGAAGTAGAGCTGGAAGCGCTTCCGGTTGCAGGTGGAGACGCCGCACTTGAGATAGGCGCCGCCGAAGGCGATGGGCTTCTTGCAGACGCTGCACCTTTGCCACATGCGGGCATCCTAGCCCGACCCGCGACACCGTTGTCGTGGTTCAACACCCACGGGCCGGCGATCGCCGTGTCAACGGCCGTGCGGCGAATCGCTCCCGGCCAGGACCCTCTCGACCACGTCGAAGAGAATGGACGGGGTGAAGGGCTTCTCGAGGACGGTCCGTACTCCGAGGGCCGTCAACTCTCCGTGCCTCTCGATCTCGGCGAGACCGCTGCTCGCCACGATCTCGACACCGGGTTCGATGGCGCGAAGCGCGCGGATCAACGCGAATCCGTCCATCCCGGGCATCATCACGTCGGTGAGCACGATCCGGATCTCGCCGTGGGATTGCTGGAACGCCCGGATGGCGGATGCGCCGTCGTGCGCGACGATGACGCGGTACCCCCGCCTCGTCAGGGTGCGGCGGAGCATCTCGCAGATCAGCTCCTCGTCGTCGACCACGAGGATCAGCTCGTGATGGCCGCCCCTCTCCCGCTCGAGCGTGGCGCCCGCCGCGGGCGCGACCTCCGCGGCCTCGAGGGACGCGGGCAGGTACACCTCGAAGACCGAACCATGTTCGATCTCGCTCCGCACCGACAGGAACCCGCCGTGGGCGCGGACGATGCCGACGGCCGTCGAGAGTCCGAGACCGGTGCCGCGGCCTGCGTTCTTGGTCGTGAAGAACGGGTCGAACACCCGCTCCATGACGTCCGGAGAGATACCCTGGCCGGTATCCTCGACGGCGAGGACGACGTGGGGGCCAGGAACCGCTGGCTCGTGGCCCCGCACCTCCGCCTCGCCGAGATCGACGTTGGCGGCCCGGAGGGTGAGGGTTCCGCCTCCCGGCATGGCGTCCCGGGCGTTGACGCACAGGTTCATGAGGACCTGGTGCAGCTGCGTCGCGTCCGCCAGCACGTTCCGGAGGTCGGACGAGCACCTATCGTCGATGACGATGTTGCGCGGGAAGGTCTCCCGCATGATGGCCAGCATCTCCTTGACGATGCCACGCGGCTGCACGATCGCTCGCGGCCCCTCCCCTCCGCGCGCAAACGTCAGGAGTTGACGCACGATGCCGGCCCCACGCCGCGCACCATTCTCGATCACCTGCAGGACCTCGCGATCGTGGTCGTCGGCCAGGCGGTCCTTGAGGAGCGCCGACGCCATGAGCATCGGTGCGAGGATGTTGTTGATGTCGTGCGCGAGGCCCCCGGCGAGCGTACCGATGGCCTCCATCCGCTTCGCGTGGCGGGACTGCTTCTCGATGCGCAACCGATCGGTGACGTCACGGAACGTTCCCTCGAGGCCGATCGGCGCGCCGCCTGCCTTGCGGAGCAGGTGGAGATTGCAGTCGACGTCGATCCGGACGCCGTCCCGTCGCTTGAACTGGGTGACGTGGCCGGCGATGGAGCCATCCCGAATCAACCTGGTCTCGAGCCGTTCCTTCTCGGACGGATGGACGTAGACCCGATCGACGATGCTCCGGCCTTCCAGGTCGCCTGGCCGATCCCACCGCAACAGCTCGAGGGTGGCCGGATTGACGGACAGGATCTTCCCCTCCAGGTCCGCCAGCAAGTAGCCCTCGTCCATGGATTCGAAGACCCGCCGGTAGCGCTTCTCGCCATCGCGCAACTGGGCGGAGCGCACGGCGACCGTCGTCTCCAGGGCCTGCTGCATCCGCCGCAGACGCAGGTGCGTGTTGACGCGGGCCACCAGCTCGGAGTTCCGGACCGGCTTGACGATGTAATCCACGCCGCCCGTCCGGAACGCGCGCTTCAGGTCCTCCATGCTCGACAGCTGCGTCAGGAAGAGGATCGGCGCTTCCGGCAGTTCCTCCGGCGCCTTCGGGGCCAGGTGCGCCCCGTCGTGGACGTAGCGGAGGCCCAGCAGCCTCCCCATGGCCTGGAAGATGTCCCGACGCCGATAGGGCTTGTGGACGATCTCGTCGCATCCGGCCTCGAGGATTCGCCCGCGCTGGTCCTTGAAGGCGCTGGCGGTGATCGCCACGATCTTCACCGCATCGCCGCCCGGCAGGCCGCGGATGCGCCGGGTGGCCTCGAAGCCGTCCAGCACCGGCATGCGCATGTCCATCCAGATGAGATGCGGCTGCCACGCCTGGAACTGGGCGATGGCCTGCTCGCCGTCCTCCGCCACCCTCACCTCGAAACCCGCCGGCTGCAGCAGGCCGACCAGCAGCATGCGGTTCTGCTCGTCGTCCTCCGCCAACAGGACGCGGCAGGCGGGTTGGTCGGGCGCCAGGCCCAGGATTTCGGGAAGCCTCTCCTCGCCGCGGGGAACCTCACCGGCCTCGGCCGCGTGCACCGGAACCTCCACCCAGAACAGGGCTCCCTTGCGGAGCTCGCTCTCGACGCCGATCTGCCCGCCCATCAGCTCGATCAGGGCGCGGCTGATCGACAGGCCCAGGCCGGTGCCCTTCTGGCTCCCGGTCAGCGGGTGGCCCAGCTGCTCGAACGGCTGGAAGAGCTGCCGTTGCCTTTCCGGCGGGATGCCGGGGCCGCTGTCCTGGACTTCCACGCGGAGGCGCAACCGGGCCGGATCCGTTTCCTCCGTGCGGGTGCGGGCGCGCAGGGCGAAGCCCCCCTCCTCGGTGAACTTCAAGGCGTTGCCGAGCAGGTTGATCAGGACCTGCCGCAGCTTGTCCGCGTCGATCGAGACGTGGCGGGCGGTGTCCGGCGAGAGCTCCCAGTGGAAGCGCAGGCCGGCGTCCCGGGCACGCGCCTCGAACATGCGGCCGAGTTCCCCGATCAGCGCGTGCAGATCGGTGGGCTCCGGCTCCAGCTTGAGCTTGCCGGCCTCGATCTTGGCAAGGTCGAGCACGTCGTTGATCATCGACAGGAGATGGGCGCCGGCGCGGTTGATCAGGCCCACCTTGTCCTGCACCGTGGCCGGCAGACTGCGGTCGTGCCCGATCATCTCGGAGAAGCCGAGGATGGCGTTGAGCGGCGTGCGAAGCTCGTGACTCATGTTGGCCAGGAAGACGCTCTTGGCGCGGTTGGCGGCCTCGGCCCTTTCCTTCTCCCGCCCGAGTTCCCCGGTCCTCTCCTCGACCAGCTCCTCGAGTTCACGCTGGCGGACCTCGCTCGCGTGCAGCCGCCACCGGACCAGACCGAAGAAGGCGAAGGCGGCGGCCAGCCCGTAGGCGGCGTAGGCCCAGCCGGTCAGCCAGGGCGGCGCGCCGACGTGGATCAGCAGCTTGACGCCCTGCTCCGGCGTGCTCCAGACCCCGTCGTTGTTGGAACCCCGCACGCGCAGGACGTAGTCCCCGCCCGGCAGGTTGGCGTAGCGGCCGGCCCGGCTGGCGCCGGCCTCGTACCACTCTCCGTCCATGCCCTCCAGCATGTACTGGTAGCGGTTCTTGGCCGGACGCGTGTAGTTGAGCGCGACGTACTCGAACTCGAAGCGATTCCCCCGCCAGTCGAGGCTCACCTCGTCGAGCAGTTCCAGCGCACTGGTGGTCTTGATCGGCTGGCCGTTGCGGGTGAGGGCCGTCAGGTGGATCGGCGGCGGCCTCTCGTTGAAGCGCATGGCCTCGGGCACGAAGCTGAACAGCAGGTCGTAGCCGCCGAACCAGAGCTTGCCGTCTCGTGTCCTGCCGCGCGAGGCGACGAAGAAGTTCTGGCTCGGCAACCCGTCGTCCGTGGTGAATACGTGCAGGACCTGCTCGCGGTCGGGGTCGAACTCGATCAGGCCCGCGTAGGTACCCAGCCACAGGTGGCCCCGGCCGTCCTCGAGGAAGTTCTGGACGTTGGTGGCCGGGAAGCCCTGGTCTGGCGAGATGTGGCGGAAGCTGCCGGAGGTGGGATCGTACCGATCGAGGCCGCGATCGGTGGCGACCCAGAGGCGACCCTTTCGATCCTGGTGGGTGGAGTACACCATGTTCGAGCCGATGCTGCGGGGGTCCGCGGGATCGTGCCGGTGATGCTCGAACCGCCCGCTGGCCTTGTCGAAACGTTCCAGCCCACCACCCCAGGTGGAGATCCAGAGCTGGTCGGGGTCTTCCCGATCGGAGAGGATGTGATAGGCGGACGAGATGGACATGGCGTCCGGATTCGCAGGATCGGGCAGGAATGCCCGCAACTCGCCGGTGCGCAGGTCGAGCCGGTTCAGGCCCTGCTCCCCTCCCACGGCCCAGGCGAGATCCGGGTTGCGCTCGTCCTGGACCATGGAGAAGAACACGGTGTCCCGGGTCAGGCGCCGGATCACCTTGCCGGCCTCCGCATCGAACTCGACCACGCCGCCGCCGAAGGTCGAGATGAACAGCCTTCCGTCGCGATCCTCGAGCAGGGCGTTGGGATAGTTCTGCGGGAGCGTGGCCGGGTCGTCGGGCTCGTGGCGGAAGTGCTCGAACTCGCCGGTCTCGGGGTGGTAGCGCTCGAGGCCCTCGCCCGAGGTCCCCATCCAGATGTTGCCCCTTCGATCCTCCAGGATGGGCACCACCCCGTCGCGGATCACGCTCTTCGGGTCGAGGGGGTTGTGCTGGAACACCTCGAAGCGGTGGCCCGCGGGGTCGTGCTTGTCCACCCGGCCGCTCGTGTACCAGACCCAGAGCCGGCCATCGCGGTCCTCCAGGGCGCCCACGACATTGTTGAAGGAGAGCCCGAAGGGGTCCCCGGGGCGCGTCCTCTGGACGCGGGTGGTGCGAGACCCCGGATCGAAGATCACCAGGCCGCTGCCGCTGTACGAGCTGGCGATCACCAGCCGGCCGTCCCTGAGCCGGACCATCTGGCGGATGTCGAACCTCGGCAGGCCGTGGGGGTTGCCGGAGGCGTTGCTGAAATGCTCGAAGACGCCGGTCTTGCGATCGAGGCGGATCAGGCCGCTCTTCCGGCTGGCCAGCCACAGGTCGCCCGCCGTGTCCTCCACGATGGCGCTGATGTCGTCGGCCGGCAGGCTCCGGGAATCTCCGGGGACGTTCCGGTAGCGCTCGATGCGGCCGGTGCTCTTGTCGATCCTCGCCAGTCCGTCCTTGCTGGTGCCCACCCAGACGCTCCCCCGTCGATCGGCGAAGACCGCCCGGATGTCGTTGCCCGGCAGGCTCCCGGCGTCGTCCGGCTGGTGGAAGAGGCTGACGAAGCGCCCGGTCTTCCGGTCGTAGCGGGAGAGCCCCTCTGAGGTGCCGAACCAGAGCAGGCCGTCCTCGTCCTCTGCGATGGTGGTGGAGTACTGGTTGAACTCGTTGCCGGCCAGGCTCGTGGCCGGCTCGGCGGGATTCCTTGAAGAAGGAGACGAAACTGTTGTCGCGCTTGTCGTGGCGGGTGAGGCCGCGGTTGGTGCCGGCCCACAGCATGCCTTCGCTGTCCTCGAAGACCTGGGTGACGTCGAACGCTGCCTCATCCCCTCTTGCCCACTCATCCGCGGCCCCGCGCCCGGCGAGGATGTGGCTGGGCCTCATGCTTCTCGCCGTCGTCGGCGTGGTCGGTTCCTCGCCGTTCTTCGCGAAGGTCCTCCCCGGGATGATCGGTGCGCGGGCCGTCGCGATCCCCCTGACCCCGGTGCAGCTGGTTGCCGTTCAGGGCCTCCAAAGCCTGGTTCTCTCCGCGCTTGCCGCGGTCGCGGGTCTGTGGGCGAGCCGCTGGACGGGCCTCGACGCTCCGCTGGTGCGGGCGCGCCTCGCGGGTCGGCCGGTGGGCCGCCGCCTTCTCGGACTGATGCCGGTCGCGCTCGTCGCTGGCACGATATCCTCCCTCGCGGTCGTCGGGCTCTCCCTGGCCGCGGGCTCCCGCATCCCGGCGGGCGGGAAGCTCCCGCCCATGAGCCCGTGGATCGCCGCGACCGGCGCATTCCACGGCGGCATCATCGAGGAGTTGCTCCTGCGATGGGGGCTGCTCGGGCTTCTGGCGATGCTCCTCGTCCGCGTCGGGCTGCGGAATGGCTTGGCCTTCTGGATCGCGAACGTCGGCGCGGCCCTGCTCTTCGGGGTCGCCCACCTGCCAGCCGCGAAGGCGCTTGGGATGACGCTCACCCCGTTCGTCATCTCCTACCTGCTCGTGGCGAATGGCCTCGTGGGTGTGGTCTGCGGGTGGCTATTCCGGAAGCGGGGCCTGGAGTCGGCGATGGTGGCCCACGGCACCGCCGACATCTGGCTGCACGTGGTGGCGCCGTTCTTCGGGGCGTGAGCGGATGAGCGACCCCGCCTTCAAGGCGCTGGCCGACCCGACGCGACGGGAGATACTCCGTTTGCTTGGAGCGCGCGAGATGTCGGTCAACGACATCGTCGAGCGTTTCTCAATCTCGCAGCCCGCCATCTCCCGGCACCTCGCCGTGCTCCGGCACGCGGGGTTGGTCACCTCGAGGCGCGAAGGGCAAAGCGTGATCTACGCCCTCGACACCACGGTGATGCAGGACGTGGTGAGGGCCCTGCTGGACCTCCGAGGAGGAATGAAGCGATGACTCGAGCCGGCCGATTGTTTCCAGGAGTTGCGCTTCTCGCGGACGTGATCGCCTCGGTGGTGCTCTATCCCAAGCTCCCCGCAACCGTGCCCGTGCACTGGAACCTGCTGGGCGAGCCAACCGGCTACGGGAGCCGCCTTCAAGTCGCGCTCGGTGGCCCCCTGCTCGTCGCTGCTATCTGGTTGCTCCTGGCATGGCTCTCCCGTCTCGATCCTCGCCGGGTGCGGGGGCCGTCGGTGGAGGTTGGGGAGCGCTCACACGATGACCAGGACGGCTCGTACTGGACCGTGATCCAGACCGTGGTCGCGCTGCTGGCGGTGCTCCACGTCGCCGTGCTGCTCGTCGCCGCGGGGCTCCTGCAGGGAATCCATCGGATCGCCGCGCTCTGCCTGGCGCTACTCCATCAGCGCCCGCGACCTCGCCATCATCGACCTGGACCTGAGCGCCACGGACCCCGATCCGGAGCCCACCGACCCGGAGAATGGCCACGAAATGGCCACGCCCCGCCGTCCCCTCGATCGCATCCAGTTGAAACTACGTAGAAAATGCCGGAGCCGCCCTGTAAGCCGGGTCCTGTCCCGCCGGAAACCCGGCGGCGACGAACATTCCTCTCGGACGCACGTTGCCGTGCGCCTCTAGCGAGCCGTACCCGGAGGCTGGGGCGGGCCGCCCGACACCCCGTCTTGCGACGAGGACGCCTCCCTATTTGCTCTTGCACCAGGTGGGGTTTGCCATGCCGTTCCTGTCACCAGGACCGCGGTGCGCTCTTACCGCACCGTTTCACCCTTGCCACGCACGCCTCGCGGCGCCGTTCGGCGGTCTGTTCTCTGTTGCACTGTCCCGCGGGTCACCCCGGCCGGTCGTTGACCGGCACCCTGCCCTGTGGTGCCCGGACTTTCCTCGGCGGACACGAGTTCCGACGCGTTCGTCCGGACGGCTCCGGCGAGGGGGATCTAACACGCGAGGATGGGGGCGGCAAACGTGGCCGTCCCTACCATCAATGGGCGACGACGAAGGCCTCGGGCGAAACCGCGGTCTCCGGGAAGGCCGCCAGGACCCGCCGGTCGCTGGTGACGAGCGTCGCCTCCAGTTCCTTGGCCACCGCGACGTACTCGCAGTCGTAAGCGGTGCAGCCGGACCGCACCGCCAGTTCCAGGACGTCGGGCATGCCCGCGGGAATCTGGTCCCCCCTCATGACGATCACGGCTTCCGTCGCCGCCGCGATGGCCTGCTCCTTCCGGAGAGCTCCCCTCCGGACCATCGTGACGAGGACGTTCCGGATCTCCGAGTAGAGGACGGGGGGCGCGATCCAGTCCGGATCGCGGCGATGAACCGCCTCGGCGAGGGCCGCATCCACACCGGGGAGAACCAGGCGCGCCAGGAGGTTCGCGTCCACCACGATCACGGGCGTCCCTTTCGCTTTGCCGCGTCGATCTGCTCGTTGGTGATCGACAGGCCGGTCGTCGCCGCGATCTCCTCCCTTCCCCTCCTGATCCTCTCCAGCAGTTTCCGTTCCGGCGACGAGGTCGCCGTCGGAGGCCCCACCACCGACTCGAGGCAGGCGATCACCTCGAGGCTCACGCGCCGGCCGTTCGACCGCGCACGTGCCTCCAGCCGCTTTCGGAGCTCGATGGGAACCCCCTTCAAGACGATCGTGGTCATGTCCAGTTTCATGGCAAGCGCCCCACGCTGCACGACACGCGCCCGCCCGGGATCCCTGGAAGAACTGCGCCCAGGTGGCCTCGATGGTCCGCCCAGCGGACCATCACCCTTCTCCACGTCGTTCGGCACGGGGGCGTGGTCTCGCACCAGGTCAGTGGGCGACAAAGGACTCCAGGGAGACCGCGATCCCGGGAAAGGCGGCGAGGAGCTGGCGGTCGCTCGTGACGAGCCGCACGCCGAGTTGCCTGGCCAGCGCCACGAACTCGCAATCGTAGGCGGTACACCGGGAGCGCCCGGCGAGCTCGAGCACGTCGCGTGCCGGGACCGTGTACTCCCGACCCCGGACGTAGTCCTCGGCCTCGACCGCGGTGGAGACCGCCCGGTCCAGCGTGAGGGCTCCGCGCCGAGCCCACCCGGAGAGCACGTTGCGGAACTCGGAGCGGAGGAGAAGCGGCGCCGCCCACGCCGGGTCGCGCGCCAGGACCTGCTCGGCAACGGCCTGCTGGCCGCCGGGCAGGAGCAGGTACGCGAGCACGTTGGTGTCGACGACGATCACGGGCGCCCCTGGCGCTTCAGGCGGTCGATCTCCCGCTTCGTGATGCGGGCATCGGTCGTGGCAGCGATGCTCGCCCGCACCCGGCGCGCCTTCTCGATGAGCGCCTCGACGTCGATGCGCTCGGCCTGGAACGAGCGCTCGAGGCACTCGATCACCTCACGATTCATGCTTCGCCCGTTCTGCTCGGCGCGCGCCTTGAGCTTCCGGTGCAGGTCGGCTGGGAGGTCCTTCAGGGTCAGCGTGGCCATGTGCGATTCCATATCGAACCCGAAATGGTTGCACAACCCACGCCCGTCGCGCGGCCCTGCTTCCAAAGGTGACGGGCGAATCAGGGTCCGCGGCGCGGACCTCCGGCCCTACAACCTCAGGTCGATGGCCCGGTTCGACATCTCGTCCGCGGCGGTGTTCTCCTCGCGCGGGATGTGCCGGACCTCGATCTCGTCGAAGCCCTTGATGAGCGCCTGGGCCTCGTCGTGCAGCGGCCGGAGGTGATCGGCCTTCACCTGGTACTCGCCGGAGAGCTGCCGGACCAGCAGCTCGCTGTCGGCCAGGACCTCGAGCTCGCGCAGCCCCATGGCCTTGGCCCGCTTGAGCCCGAGGATGAGGCCGGTGTACTCGGCCACGTTGTTGGTGGTCTCGCCCAGGTACTTGCCCACCTTGGCGACCACGTGCCCCTCCGGGCTGATGATCACGGCACCGGCGCCGGCCGGGCCCGGGTTCCCCCGTGCAGCACCATCCGTGAATAGCCGCGTCCGCACCGGCCGGGCCTCGACGGCCCGCTCGGCCTCGCGCTCGGCGGCGGCGACCTCGGCGCGCTCCTTCTTCTTGCGGTCGCGGACCACCTTGGACTCGTTCATGGCCGCGTCGAGCTCCTCCGCCGACTCGCGGGCGGCGCGCTCGACCTCGGTGACCTTCCGGACCTTGAGGCCGCTCTTCACGGCGGCGGCGGTGGCCCCGGCGGCGGCCTCCTCGGCCTGCTCGATGCGGTCGGCGGCGGCGTTGATGAGCTTGCCGAGGACGTCGCGGTCGTAGCCCTTGTAGCGGGCCAGGGAGCGCGGGAGGTCCTCGTTGGCGGCGATGAAGCGGAGGAGCTCGGCCAGGACGGGCTTGGCCACTGGGCGGCTCAGGCGGCCGGCGGCGAGGCCGGGCTCGTCGCCTCCGGAACGTAGATGATCCGGTTGCAGTTCGGGCAGTTCTCGATGGAGTTGGCCCGGACCAGGATGATGGCCATCTGCGGGGGGATCTGCCGGTTGCAGCCGCGGCAGGTGCCGCCGGTGACCTGCGTGACGGCGATGCCGCCCCGCCGCTTCCGGATGTTCTCGTAGCGCTGCAGGATGGCCGGCTCGACCCGGGTGGCGAGCTCGGTCCGGCGGGCGTTCAGGGCCACGGTGCGCCTGGCGAACTCGGCCTCGCGCAGCTCCAGCCCCTCCAGCTCCTCCTGGGCGCCGGCCTCCTTCTCGTCGAGCTTCTCCTGGAGCGCCTCGATGCTGCGGGAGACCTCCTCGGCCTGGACGGTCAGGAGCTTGGTCTGCTCGCCCACCGACTCGTTGGTCTTCCGGGCGATGTCGATCTCGCGGGAGAGCGCTGCGTACTCGCGGGGGGTGCGGATCTCGGCGAGGCGCCCCTCCCACTTCTTGACCTTGTCGCGCTCCGCGGCGACGGTCTGCTCCTGGCTCCGCTTCTCGCGCTCGATGCCGGCCAGGCGGTCCTGCTCGGCCTCCCAGGCCTTGCGGGCCACGGTCACGTCGGCCTCGATCTCGGCCCGGCGGCGGGGTACCGCGTCGGCCTCGGCCTTGACCTCGGCCAGCTCGATGTCGACCTGCTGCAACTCCTCCAGCGCCTTCAGCTTCTCACGCAGCGACAAGGACGTCTCCTTGGTTGGAGGGCCCCGGGTTGGGCCCACCAGGACTCGAACCTGGATCGAACCGGTTATGAGCCGGCCGCTCTGCCATTGAGCTATGGGCCCCCGGACCGCCTGGCCCCTTCCTTAGCACGGTCGAGGGCCCGGGGGCGTTCACCTAGTTCTCCACGAAGCTCTTGAGCCGCTTCGACCGGCTCGGGTGGCGCAGCTTGCGGAGCGCCTTGGCCTCGATCTGCCGGATGCGCTCGCGGGTCACCTCGAAGTCCTGCCCCACCTCCTCGAGGGTGTGGTCGGACTTCTCGCCGATCCCGAAGCGCATGCGCAGGACCTTCTCCTCGCGCGGCGTGAGCGTGGCCAGCACCTTCCGCGTCTGCTCGGCCAGGTTCATGTTGATGACCGCGTCGGAAGGGGAGACGATGGCCTTGTCCTCGATGAAGTCTCCGAGGTGGCTGTCCTCCTCCTCGCCGATGGGGGTCTCGAGCGAGATGGGCTCCTTGGCGATCTTGAGGACCTTGCGGACCTTGTCGAGCGGGAGCTCCATCTTCTCGGCGATCTCCTCCGGGGTGGGCTCGCGCCCCAGCTCCTGCACCAGGTAGCGCGAGGTCCGGATGAGCTTGTTGATGGTCTCGATCATGTGCACCGGGATCCGGATGGTGCGGGCCTGATCGGCGATGGCGCGGGTGATGGCCTGCCGGATCCACCAGGTGGCGTAGGTCGAGAACTTGTAGCCGCGCTTGTACTCGAACTTGTCCACGGCCTTCATGAGGCCGATGTTCCCCTCCTGGATCAGGTCGAGGAACTGGAGCCCACGGTTGGTGTACTTCTTGGCGATCGAGACCACCAGGCGCAGGTTGGCCTCGACCAGCTCGGTCTTGGCGCGCTCGGCGGCGTGCTCCCCCTCGGCCAGCGCCCGGTAGGTCCGGCGCAGGTCGTCGACCGGGAGCATCGCCTCCTCCTCGACGCGCTGGATCTTGCGCCGGGCTGCGCGGATGACCCGATCGAGCTCGTCGATCCCCTCGGGGGTCAGCCCGAGCTTGCGAGCCGCCTTGCGGCGCGCGGCGTCGTCGGTGCGGGCCTCGGCGATGAGCCGCTTGATCTCCCGGAGAGGCAGCCGGTGGTGCCGCTCCAGGTCGAAGAACTCGCGCTCCGACTCCTCGACCCGCTTGATGAGCCCCTTGAGGCGCAGGACGATCCGGTCGATGGTCTTCTTGTTGAGCCCGATGTCCTCGAGGCTCTCGACCATCTGCCCCTCGAGCACCTTGATCTCCTCGCGGATCTCGCGCCGCTTGGCGTCGGAGAGCTTCTTCTGCTCGAGGATCTCCTTCTGCCGGGCCACGTCCCGCTCGAGCTTGGCGATGCGCTCGATGTGCTTCAGGACCTGCTCGACCTTCTTCTCCTCCTCCTTGGGAAGGGCGGGCACGGCGGGCTCGCCCTCGGCGCCCTCGACGGCGACCTCCTCGGCCTCCTCGACCTCGGCCTCCTCCTCGACCTCGACCTCGGCTCCCTCGGCGGGAACGGGCTCCTCGCCGGCGTCCTTGATGATCTCGCGGACCCGGATCTTTCCCTTCTTGAGCCGCTCGCCCAGGTCCTGGATCTCCCGGATGGCAAGCTGCGAGGCCAGCACCGAGGTCAGGACGGACTTCTCGCCTTCCTCGATTCGCTTGGCGATCTCGACCTCTCCCTCCCGGGTGAGCAGCGAGACCGACCCCATCTTGCGGAGGTACATCCGGACCGGGTCGTTGGACTTCCCGTAGCCGGCGTCCTCCTCCTCCTTCTCCTCCTCCGCGTCGGCCGCCTTGGCCTCGGGCTCGGGCGGCTTGTCCGGGAGCTTCATCTTCTTGGCGTCGTCGACCACCTCGATGTCGTGCTCGCCGAACATCGACATGACGTCGTCGATCTGGTCGGACGAGACGATGTCGGAGGGCAGCGCGTCGTTGACCTCCTCGTAGGTGAGGAAGCCCTTCTCGCGGCCGCGCTCCATGAGCGCCTTCACCTCGGTGCGCTCGGTGACGTCGAGGTCGTCGGCGGTGTCGTCGTCCGCCTCGGCGGTCTCGGCCTCGTCCTCGCCGTCGGCGCTCTCGGGCTCCTCCTCCTCCCCGAGCGCCTCGCGCTCCTCGTCGGTGAGGCCGCGCAGGCGGGCCTTCTCCTGACGGGACATCTTGCGGCCGGAACCCTTCTTCTCGGGCTTGCCCTCGGAGGGCCGGGAGCCCTTCAGGGGCTTCTCGGGGCGGGCCGGTGCCTTTGCCTGGAGCTTCGCCACCGCCTTGGCCGGGGGGGACCTGGGCGGGGACGCCTTGGCCGGCACCTTGCCCTTGGCCGGCGGCGTCGCCTTCCTGGGAGGCGGGGCCTTCTTCTCCGGCTTCGCCGCCCGAGCCTTGGGCTTGGCGTCCTTCCGGGCCTGCTTCTTCGCGTTCGGCTTCTTCGTCATCTCGGGGGGCTCCTCCGGTTTCCCGGGCGGGAGTGGGGATCTCTAACGCAGACGGCCGCGCCCATCTCGCAGTTTCGTCTCATGGCCGGCGAAGCTCCTCGCGGCGCTTCTCGAGGTCCTGGCGGCGGCGCTGCAGGATGAGCTGCTCCCGGGTCAGGTCCTCGGCGGGCGGGGACCCTCCCCTGGCCACGAGGGCCAGGAGGCGGGACTGCTCGCGCCGGAGGGCATCCAGCTTGGCCTCCACGATGGCGCGGCGAAGCTCCCGCTCCGCGACCTCGGGGCGGGGTGCCGCCGGACCGGACAGGGCCCGAACGCGCTCCACGACCCGGGCATCGGCTGCCGGCCCGAGCCGGGCGAGCAGGGCGTCGAGGGGAACGGGATCGCGGCAGAGCTCGCGCACCAGGTCGGCCAGCGGACCCTCCGGGAAGAGGCGGGCCAGGTCCTCCTCGGCGGCGACCGCGCCCAGGCCGGGGTGGCCGGCCAGGAGTCCGAGGGCGTCGACGGCTGGTCCGGGAAGCAGCACGCTGGCGCGCGGACCGGGTGCGATCGGGCGGGGGCGACGCTCGGCCCCGGGCGCCGGGGTCGCGGGTCGTCCCTGGATCTCGGCGCGGAGGGCCTGAAGGTCGAGCTCGATGCGCCGGGCGATGCGCTCCTCGAAGGTGGTGCGGGCGAGCCCTTCCGGGGCGAGCCGGACGAGCGGCGCGAGCTCGCGGACCGCTGCCAGCTTGGCCTCCACCGGGGCGTCGGACGCCCCGCCGGGACAGTGCCGCTCCACCGCCCGGAGGATCAGGAAGTCGGTGAGCGGCACGGCCGACGCGATCAGGGCGTCCACCCCCTCCTTGCCGTGGGCCCGGGCGAAGTCGTCGGGGTCCACCTTGCCGCCGTCGGACGGGAGCACGGCGACCTTGCCGGTGACGTTCGAGGGCAGCAGCACCTGCGCCGCCTTGGCGGGCGCCGCCAGGCCGGCCACGTCCCCGTCGAAGAGGATCACGACCTCGCGGCAGTCGCAGCGCTCGAGCAGCTCCAGGTGCTCGGGCGTGAGCGCCGTCCCGCAGACGGCGACCGCGTTCTTCACGCCGGCCTGGTGCAGGCCGATCACGTCGAAGTACCCCTCGACCAGCACGGCCGAGCGGGTCTTGCGGATCGACTCGCGGGCCAGGTCGAGGCCGTATAGCACCCGGCTCTTCTTGTAGAGCACGGTCTCGGGCGTGTTGATGTACTTGGCCCCCTTCTCCTCTCCCATGGCGCGGGCGCCGAAGCCGATGACGGTCCCGTCGATGGCGACGATGGGGAACATGAGCCGGCCCCGGAAGCGGTCGTAGCCGCCCCGGTCGCTCTCCACCCGCAGGCCGGCGCGCTCGATGGAGGGCAGCGAGATCTCCTTCGGCGCCAGGCGCGGCGGAAGGTCGTTCCACTCCGACGCGGCGATGCCCAGCCGGAAGTGGCGCGACTCCTCCTCGGAGATGCCGCGAGAGGCGAGATACGCCCGACCGGCCTCGCCGTGGGGGCTCCACAGGCGCGCCTGCCAGTAGCGGGCGGCCGCGTCGCACGCCGCCAGGGCCTCGGCGCGCTCCTTGCGCTTCCGGCGGGCCTCGACGGTGTCCTCGACGGTCTCCTCCGGGATCTCGACGCCGACCTCGGCGGCCAAGGACCTCACCACCTCCGGGAACTCCTTTCCCTCGAGCTTCTGCAGGAACTTGAAGACGTCGCCGTACTCGCCGCAGCCGTAGCACTTGAAGTGCTTGTCCTCCGGGTAGACGTGGAAGCTCGGCGTCCTCTCCCCGTGGAACGGGCAGCAGCCCTTCCAGGTGCGACCCGACTTCTGGAGATCGACGTGGCGCCCGATGACCGCCACCACGTCCGTCCGGTTCCGGATCTCCTCGATGATCGAATCCGGGATCATCCGCGCCGGCCGCGCTCCGCCGGGGGCGTCAGCGCCCCGCCAGGCGTTGCTTGACGAGCTCGCTCACCACCTTGCCGTCGGCGCGCCCCTGGACCTCGGGCTGGAGCGCCTTCATGACGGCGCCCATGTCCTTGGGTCCCTGGGCTCCCACCTTGGCGATGGCCTCGACCACCTTGGCCTCGACCTCGGCCGGAGTGAGCTGCTGGGGCAGGAACTCCTTGAGGATCTCGATCTCGGCCTCTTCCTTCTCGGCCAGGTCCGCGCGGTTGCCGGCCCGGTACTGCTCCACCGAGTCGCGCCGCCGCTTGATCTCGGTGGCCATCACGCCCAGGATCCCCGCGTCGTCGAGCGGCTTCATGAGCTCGATCTCGCGGTACTTGACGGCGCTCTTCAGCGCACGAACCGTGTTCATGCGCAGGGAGTCCTTGGCCCGCATCGCGGACTTCAGGTCCTCGTCGAGCTTCTCTCGGAGCGCCATGGTCAATCTCCCGGGCGCAGCCGCTAGTAGGACTTGCGGCTCTTCTTCAGGGCGCGCTTCTTGGCGGCCAGCGCCTTCTTCTTCCGCTTCACGCTGGGCTTCTCGTAGTGCTCGCGCTTGCGGACCTCGGAGAGGATCCCGGCCTTCTCGCAAGCCTTCTTGAAACGCTTCATGGCGTTCTCGAAGGACTCGCCCTCCTTGACTCGGACTCCCGTCATGCACACCTCTACCGGTACTGCTGGAATGGGGTTCTGAAAGACGTGGAGCCGGGTGGCGACCCACCCGGCTCGGACGATGGCTGAATGCGCTCGTTTAGGGGGAAAACCCCTGAGTGTCAAGGGGCTTTCGCTGCCCGGGGCGCCTGGAGGTGCCGCTTCTCCAGCACCGCGTAGACCTCGGTGGGCGTCACGTCGGCCGAGGCCAGGACCACGAACAGGTGGTAGATCAGGTCGGCCGCCTCGTGGGCCAGGTGATCCTTCGAGTCCTGGCCGGCCATGAGCGCCTGATGGGCCTCGTTCACCTCGTGGGCCTCCTCGGCGACCTTCTTCCGGGCCTTGGACGGGTTCGAGAGGAGCTCGCGGGTGTAGCTCTTCTCGGGGCCGGCGTCGGCCCTGCGGGATTCGATCGTCGCCCAGAGCTGGGCCAGGAATTGCTCGTTCGCCATGGTTCCTCCGGGCGCCCTCAGGGCGCGGGGTCGAAGCAGCTCCGCTTTCCCTCGTGGCAGGCTGGCCCGGTCTGGCGCACCCGGTAGAGCACCGCGTCGCCGTCGCAGTCGGTCCGCACCTCGGCCACCTCCTGCACGTGGCCGCTCGTGTCTCCCTTGCGCCACAGCTCCTTGCGGCTGCGCGACCAGTAGTGGGCGAACCCGGTGCGCCCGGTGGCCTCGAGGGCCTCCCGGTTGGCCCAGGCCAGCATGAGCACGGTGCCGTCGAGCTCCTGGGCGACGACCGGTACGAGCCCGCGCTCGTCGAAGCGGATCTCCGAGAGGGGGACGGCGACGGTCACGGCCGCACCTCGATGCCGCGGTCGGCGAGGAAGCGCTTCGCCTCCCCCACCGTGTGCTGGCCGTCGTGGAAGATCGAGGCCGCCAGCGCCGCGTCGGCGAAGCGGAGCCCCTCGGCCAGGTGTTCCAGGCTTCCTACTCCACCGGAGGCGATGACGGGAACCTCGACCGCGGCGCAGACCCGCTCGAGGAGCTCCAGGTCGTACCCGGCACGCGTGCCGTCGCGGTCCATGCTGGTGAGGAGGATCTCGCCGGCCCCGCGGCGCGCCACCTCGCGCACCCAGGCGATGCCCTCGCGGCCGGTGGGCCTCGACCCTCCGGCGACGTGCACCTCCCACTCGGTGGGTGTCGTGCCGGGGCGGCGCTTGACGTCGATGGCCACGACCAGCGCCTGGGCCCCTGCGATGGCCGAGAGCCGGTCGACCAGCTCCGGATCGGCAACCGCCGACGAGTTCACGCTCACCTTGTCGGCGCCGGCGCGGAGCAGCGCCACGAAATCCTCCTCGCAGCGAACCCCACCCCCCACGGTGAGCGGCGCGAAGACCCGGGCCGCGGTGCGGGAGACCAGGTCGAGGAGCGTGCCCCGGTTCTCCAGTGTGGCCGCGATGTCGAGGTAGGTGATCTCGTCGGCGCCCTGGGCGTCGTAGCGGGACGCGGCCTCGACCGGGTCGCCGGCGTCGCGAAGGTTGAGGAAGTTGACCCCCTTCACCACTCGCCCGCCCTTCACGTCGAGGCAGGGGATGATGCGCTTGGCGGGCATGCCCCTATCCCTCCGCCACGGCGATGGCCTCGGCAAGATCCATGCGCCTCTCGTAGAGCGCCTTCCCCACGATGACCCCGAAGAGCCCGGCGGCCTTGCAGGCGGCCACGTCGGCGATCGAGGCCACGCCGCCGCTCGCCACCACGGGCACGCCGGCCTGGGTCTGGAGGAGCGCCGCGCCGCCGGCGTCCACCCCGGTGAACATGCCGTCGCGGGCCACGTCGGTGTACTCCACGAGCGTCACGCCAGCACCGGCCACCCGCCGGGCGACGTCCACGGCGGGGAGGCCAGTCCCCTGCTCCCAGCCGGCCACCTTGACCTCCCCGTCGCGGGCGTCGATGCCGGCCACCACCCGGCCCGGGAAGCGGCGGCAGGCCTCGGCCACGAGATCGAGCCTCTCCACCGCGGCCGTGCCCAGCACCACGAACTTCACGCCCATGGCGATGGCCTGCTCGACCGCCTCGACCGAGCGCAGCCCCCCGCCCAGCTCCACCTCCACGCCGGTGGCGACGATGGCCTTCACCACCTCGGTGTTCACCGGACGGCCGGCCCGGGCGCCGTCGAGATCGACCACGTGGACCCGGCGCGCTCCCGACTTCCGGAAAGCCTCGGCGAACTCGGCCGGCCGGTCGGAGTAGACGGTGCGGGTCGCGAAGTCGCCGCGGGAGAGGCGGACCACCTTGCCGTCCATGAGGTCGATGGCGGGGATGACGAGCATGGCTCAGAGCCTCACGAACCGGTCGAGGAGCGCAAGTCCCACCTTCTGGCTCTTCTCCGGGTGGAACTGGACGGCGAAGAGGTCGCCGCGGGCCAGGGCCGCGCAGTACGGGCGGCCGTGCACGGCCACGAGCTCGACCCCGGGCGCGTCGGCCGGGGCCGCGAAGGAGTGGGCGAAGTAGACGTACTGCCCGTCGAGGGGGGCGAAGAGGGGGTGGCGCGTGCCCACCGCCCGGACCGGCGACCAGCCGATGTGGGGAAGTTTCACTCCGGGTGGGAGGCGAGCCACAGTCCCCGGGACGATGCCCAGGCCGCGGGCTCCCCCGGCCTCCTCTCCCCGCTCGAAGAGGACCTGGAGCCCGACGCAGATGCCCAGCATCCGCGCGCCCCGCGAGAGCGCCTCGACCAGGGCGTCGGCCACGCCGGAGGCCCGCATGGCATCGGCGCAGGCGGGCATCGACCCCTGGCCGGGAACGACGATCCGTCCGGCGCGGCGGACCACCTCGGGGTCACGGGTGACCTCCACCTCGGCCCCCACCTCCCGGAGCGCGTTCTCCACCGACCGGAGGTTGCCCGCGCCGTAGTCGACGAGCGCGATGACGCCTTTAGAGCGCATCCCGCGACCTCGCGGCCTGCTGCGGCGAACCATTCCTGCCTGCGAGAGGCGGCCTCGTCGGTCCGCTCCTCGAAATACCGTCGAGTATTCCTGCGGTGCTCCCTCCTCGGGCGCCTCTCTCGTCGACGGACTGGTTCGCCTCGCGACGGCCGGAGGCCGTGAGATTCGCTCTTCTCACAGAACGCCCTTCGTGGACGGGATCCCGTCCCCCTCGCGGCGCAGGGCGGCGCGCAGGGCCCGGGCCGTGGACTTGAAGATGGCCTCCACGACGTGGTGGAGGTTCCGCCCCTGCCGCACGTTCACGTGGAGGGTGATCCGGGCGTGGTTCACCAGCGCCTGGAAGAAGTCCTGGGTGAGGTCGACGTCGTAGGTCCCGATGAAGCGCTTTCCCGAGGGGAGCCTGGCGTTCCAGGTCAGGTGCGGCCGCCCCGAGAGGTCCACCACCGCCTCGACCAGGGCCTCGTCGAGAGGCACCACCGCGTGGCCGTAGCGGGAGAGCCCGGCCTTGTCGGCGGTGGCCTGGCGGAGCGCCTCGCCGATGGCGATCCCCACGTCCTCCACGGTGTGGTGCGCGTCGACGTGCAGGTCGCCCGCCGCCTTCACCGACAGCGAAATACCGCCGTGACGCCCGAGCTGGTCGAGCATGTGGTCGAAGAAGGGGATGCCGGTCCCGGCGCTCACCGCGCCGCCGTCCAGGGCGAGCGACACGTCCACGTCGGTTTCCCGGGTCCTGCGCGCCACCGAGCCCCGCCGGGAGGGGGCCTTCGCCCCACGTGCCTTGCGCGCCGCCATGTTCATCCCCTCCGCGCCCTGCGGCGCGCCTTCGGTTCCGGCAGCCGGATCCGCACCGCCCGGGCGTGGGCCTCGAGCCCCTCGGCCGCGGCCAGGGCCTCCACGACCGGGGCCAGCGCCGCCAGCGACCGCTCGCTCATCTCCACCACGCTCATGCGGCGGCGGAAGGTGGCCACCGAGAGCGGCGAGGCGAAGCGTGCCGTCCCGGCGGTGGGGAGCACGTGGCTCGGCCCGGCCACGTAGTCGCCGATGGCCTCGGGGGTCCGGCTGCCCACGAAGACCGCGCCGGCCCGGGAGATCCGCGGCACGAGCCGCGCCGCGTCCTTCACCAGGAGCACCAGGTGCTCGGGGGCGAACTGGTCGGCCAGCTTCACGGCTTGTGAAAGTCCCCGGGCCAGGACGATGGCGCCCCGCTCCACGATGGAGCGGCGGGCGATCTCCTCGCGGGGCAGCCCGGCCAGCTGGCGCATCACCTCGGCCTGCGTGGCCCGGGCCACGGCCTCGCTCGTCGCCACCAGGACCGCCACCGCCCTGGCGTCGTGCTCGGCCTGGGCGAGCAGGTCGGCGGCGGCCTCCGACGGGCGCGCGCTCCCGTCGGCCAGGACCAGGACCTCCGACGGCCCGGCGATCATGTCGATGTCGACCGTTCCGAACACGAGCCGCTTGGCCGCCGCCACGTAGGCGTTTCCGGGGCCGCAGATCTTGTCGACGGCCGGGATGGTGGCGGTCCCGTGGGCCAGCGCCGCGATCGCCTGGGCTCCCCCCACCCGGAAGAGGCGCGATACCCCGGAGACGTGGCAGGCGGCCAGCGTCCAGTCGTCGACGTCGCCGGTCCGGCGGTCGGCGGGCGAGACCGCCACCACCTCGCCCACGCCGGCCACGCGGGCCGGGATGGCGGTCATGAGGACGCTGGACGGATACCGGGCGGTGCCGCCGGGGACGTAGAGCCCGACCCGGCCGAGCGGGCGCGACACCTGTCCGAGCCGCGCGCCGATCCGGTCGCGGTAGGTGGGGACGACGGAGTCGGTCTCCCGCCGGTGGAACGAGGCGACGCGGGCCGCCGCGGTTCGGAGCGCCCTGCGCCCGGCCGGGGGAAGCGAGCGCCAGGCGGCCGCCAGCTCCGCGGGACCTGCCACGAGGTCGGCGGCCCTTCCCGGCTTCCAGCCGTCGAAGCGGCGGGTGTACTCGAGGAGTGCGTCGTCCCCGCGGGTGCGCACGTCGGCGACGATGGCCGCCGCCGCGTCGCGGACGCCCGATTCGTCCTCGTCGGAGCCACGGGAGCAGAGCCGCTTCCAGCGGGCTTCGAAGTCGGGGGCGTCTGCGCGGAGGATCTGCACGGAAAGGCTCGAAAGATCTATGTTTCTACACGAAACCAGCGGGGGCGCGCTACATTCCCCGGCCATGGCACCCCGAACCGACGTCTGGCTCCAGAACCTCCAGGACGAGCGGGACGGCGCGGCCCTCTACGAGGGGCTGGCTGCGGTGGAGAAGAACGCCGAGCGGGCGGCCAGCTTCGCCGAGCTGGCCCACGGCGAGCGTCGCCACGCCGAGGTCTGGCAGAGAAAGCTCGAGAAGGCCGGCGTGACCGTCCCGCCCGACCGTCCCTCGTCGCGCATCCGGACCCTCCTCTGGCTCGCGAAGCGGCTGGGGAGCGACGCGGTCATCCCGTACATCGTGGCCAACGAGGCCGGCGACGCGGACAAGTACGCCAGGCAAGGGGGCGCCGACGCGACGCCCATGGCCGAGGAGGAGCGCGCCCACCAGCAAGTGCTCACCGGGCTGGGAGGCGACCGGCCGCTCGAGGCGCGGGCCGCCATCGCCACGCGGGAGCGGTGGCACCGCGGGGGGCGCGGCGGCTCGCTGCGCGCCGCCATCTTCGGCGTGAACGACGGGCTCCTCTCCAACCTCTCCCTGGTGCTCGGGGTGGCCGGCTCGGGCGCCGACTCGCACACCCTCATGGTCACCGGCTTCGCCGGGCTGCTGGCCGGGGCCTTCTCCATGGCGGTGGGCGAGTTCACCTCGGTCGCCTCGCAGCGCGACATCCTGGCGCGCCAGGTGGAGCTCGAGCGGAGGGAGCTGGCCGAGGCCCCGGAGGAGGAGACCGCGGAGCTGGCGCTCATCTTCCAGCAGAAGGGGCTGTCCGCGGAGCACGCGGCGCGCACCGCCGCGGAACTGCTCAAGCACCCCGAGCATGCCCTCGACACGCTGGTGCGCGAGGAGCTGGGCCTCGACCCGGACGACCTGGGTTCGCCCTGGGGCGCTGCGGGGTCGAGCTTCGGCACCTTCGCCGTGGGCGCGTTCATCCCGGTGGTTCCCTTCTTCTTCTTCCGGGGCACCCCGGCCATGACGGTGGCCTCCGCGGCATCCGCCGTCGTGCTGGCCGGGGTGGGGGGACTGGTTGGCTTCCTGGCCGGCACGCCGGCGTGGAGATCGGCGGCGCGCATGGTGGGGCTCGCCGCCCTGGCCGGCGGGGCCACCTGGTTCGTGGGGCGGCTCTTCGGCGCCGTGGTGGGTTAGCGACTCCCGTCGCGGCTACTCGCCACCGTCTCCCTCGTCGCTCCCGGCAGGGTCGCGCACGGGGAACTCGTCGTCGAGCGGCGCGTCGACACTCGACCTCCGGAGCGTCCGGGAGGCCCGGGAGCTCCGCGCCGCGGCTCCGGCCCTGCGCCTCTCGTAGTAACGGCTCACCTTGGGGAGGCTGAAGCGGTTCATGGTCACCGAGTGGGTGGCGATGGCGTTCAGCCGGTCCACGTCGATGAACCACTCGGGCAGGTAGACCGGGCCCACGACCAGTCCCTCGTCGGTGAGCTCGCGCACCAGCGCAGCGTGGTCGACGCTCATCTTCCCGGAGAGGAAGGCACGGACGAGGTCGAGGTCGCGATGCTCGAGGGCGGCGCGCAGGAAGTTGAAGGTCCGGCAGTAGCCGCGCTGGTAGGCGGCGTCCTTCGTGAACGGCGCCCCGCCCTCGACGACACCGCCGCGGAAGACCCGCTCGGACATCTGCGCGGCCCGCTGAGGGGTGAAGCGGGCCAGGAGGTAGCGGTACACCTCGAGGAAGTCGGCTCCGCGCGCGGCCATGTCGATGGCGATGGTGCGCTCGCCCAGCTCGATGTAGCGCTCGTCGGTGATGTTCCCGGTGAGGTACTCGGCGACGATCCCGCCCCCCTCCTGCGACTCGGTGTGGCGGGCCAGGCCCACGCCGAGCACGGTCAGCACCGGCTGCTGGAAGCCGTTCAGCGAGGTGAGGACGTGCCAGAGCCCCTCGTGGTGGGCCAGCGCACGAACCTGCCTCGGCGAGAAGCGGGCCCCCTTCTTGAGCGTGATGCGCGTGGCGCCGGCGGCGGCGTTGGCGGTGAGCCGGGAGTGGACCGCGACCTTCACCTGCCCGCCCAGCAGTGGATCGCAGATCTCGTGGACGAGCCGCGCAGCCCTCTCGGCCGAGAGGGACTGCTCCTCGTCGCGGGCGCGCGGCCGGGAGGCCCAGAGGCGGGCGATGGCGAGGTTGTCGGCGCGGACGTCGGGGAAGCGGTCGCGAGGGTCCCCGAAGACCTGGCGGGATAGCTCGTAGAAACGGCGGGTGCCACGCGCTGCGAGCATCCCGGCCAGGAGCGAGAACTCGTCGCACTTCTCCCGGAGGAGCTCCTCGACCGGGTTCTTCCCACGGATCTGACGGCGCAGGTCGCGGAGCTCGCGGAGCTTCTCCTTCACGTCGAAGCCGAGCGGGGCGTACTCCGGGCGGGGGAGCTCGCGGCAACCGGTCCGGAAGAACTGGGCGTGGACCCGGGGCCCCCAGTTGATGGCCTTGAGGATCCGGATGGGGCGCTGCGCCGCGATGAGCTGATCGGACAGCCGGCGGAGGTGTTCCCGTGTCACGCCCGGAAGCTACCACGGGCCGCGGAACGGACGTCCGTCTCCGGGGCGGCCGCCTGCGCGCAGGGGTCGCGAGCCGCCTCGCGGGCGCGCGACGGCACGCCGCGTGCTCCCGGGATGGCCCAGGAGGTCGTCCAAATGGAACCCATCACGTCTGTCCTCGTCGCCCCCACCGCAGATCGGAAGTCCGCACCATCCTCTTTCGGAGCCACGCTTCGTGCCGCAATCGCCGGCGCCGCGGACGGGCTGGCGGCCGCGTCCGGCCTCCTCGCCCCCCTCGCCCCCGCCGGCATGGTCCTCGCCGGCGCGGTCCGGGGCGTCGCTCACGCCGCGGCGGGCGCCGTCCGTGCGCCACCCCTCGGAACGTCCACGCTCGCATCGGCCCCGGCAGGCGCGGGAGATGCCTTCGACGCCGCCCGCGTCCTCCAGGCCGAGGGACAGAGCTTCAACCTGAAGTACCTCGAGCTCCAGGAGCGGATGCAGCGGGAGACGCGGGAATTCACGGCGGTCTCGAACGTCATGAAGGTCCGCCACGACGCCGCCCGCTCGGCCATCCAGAACGTCCAGTGAACCCGGCCGCCCTGCTCCGCGTGGCCGATCTGGCGTCGGCTCCCGTTCCGGTCCAGCCCCCGGTGGCCGTGCTCCGGCGCATGTTCGAGCCGGCCCCGGCGCATCGCCAGGCCGGTGGGCCGATGCCGGGAGGGCCTCCGCCCCTCTCTGCTCCCGCGCTTCCCGCGGTGCTGCGCGACATCGAGGGGGTCCGGGCCCGGATCGACGGGATGCTGACCCAGGCCCGGAACGGCCGCACGTTCAGCCCGCAGGAACTCCTCTGCCTCCAGGCCGACTCGCATCGCTTCGCCCAGACGGTGGAGTTCGCGGCCCGGGCCGTCGAGCACGGAGTCCAGGGGCTGCGGCAGGCCCTCAACGCCCAGGTTTGACCGTGACCCGGAACGCCTTGCCCCTCGCCTTGCTGTGCCTCGTCGCCGCCTGTGGCGACGAGGTGCTCCTCCACCAGCTCGACGAGCCCCAGGCCAACCAGGTCCTCGTCGCGCTCGGCGACGCGGGGCTCCTGGCGCGAAAGGATCGGGAGGGTTCGGACGACGGAACCTTCACCGTCTCCGTCCGCCCCTCGGAGGCTCCGGCGGCTCGCAGCCTGCTCTCCGCCCGGGACCTCCCCCGCGTGCGGTCCCCTGGCTTCTCCGAGCTGTTCGGGAGCCCAGGCCTCGTGCCCACGCCACTCGAGGAGCACGCGCGCTACCTCCACGCGCTCTCCGGTGAGCTGGCCCGGACGCTGGGAGCGCTCGACGGCGTCGTGGGGGTGCGCGTCCACCTGGCCCTCCCCGTACCGGACCCGCTGAGGCCGGACGCACGCTCGACCCCGCGCGCCTCGATCCTGATCAAGTGCCGTCCGGACGCCCGCGACCGTCTGGAGGGGCAGGCCGACGGCCTTCGGCGGATGGTGGCCGGGGCAGCCGACGGGCTCGACCCCGCCTCGGTCGCGGTCGTGGTGGCCGAGACGGCAGATCCCCCACCAGCGAGGGTCCAGGCGTCGCGATTCTCCCGGACCTGGCTCGCCGGGTCGGCCCTGGCCTTCGCCGTGATCCTGGGCGCCGGCGCACTGTCGCTGGGGCGGCGCCGAAAGGACCCCGCGTGAGCTGCGATCCACGGATGGTCGTCGCGCTCGCCGCGTCGCTAGCCCCGGCACGGGCGGCGGCGCTCCTGTCCCGCCATCCCGGGGTCGACCCGGACGAATGCCGTTCGATCCTCTCCGCCTCGCGCGCGGAGCGGCTTGGCGCGCTCGCCGAGGCCCTGACGGCCGGCATGCGGTCCGGGGTACGCGGAACGGACGCGACCGCCCCCGTCCCGGCGGAGGATTCCGCCGGGGAGCAGCCGGCATGGCCCGTGCTCCAGCCGGGACACGTGCTCCCCTTCGATCTTCCCACCGTGGCGCCGGCCCTGGCCGAGATGGACGCATCGCTCGTCGACCTGGGCGCGCGCGCGGCCCGCAGCGCTGCCCTCGGGCTCTCGTCGGTGCTGGGCGGCGAGGCCGCCGTCCGGGGCCGCCTGCTCCCCGGGCTCCCGGAACCCGCTGGAGCCGCGCTCGTGCCCGTCGAGCTGACCGCGCTGGCCGGAGTCGCCACCCTCGCCGTCGACCGGGGCTTCGCTGCGCGCCTCGCGGGGAGGGTCGCGGGGGGAGCCGGCCGCAATGCCGCAACGGGCTCGCTCTCGGCGGCCGAGCGCGCCGTGGTGGAGCTGGCGATCCTGGGAGCCCTCGACTCCCTCGCCGCCGAGACGGAGATCGAGACCGCGCTCGGGCCCCGGCTCGCGCTGCGCGGCGGCACGCCCACCCGTCCCGTCTGCATCGAGCTCGCCGTCACCGCGGCGGGAACGCAGGGGCGAGCCTTCCTGCTCCTGCCCGAGGCCGCCCTGCGCGCCCTCCCGAGGGCGAGCGGGATGTCCCCCGCCCTCCAGGAGGTCCCCGTTCGCGGATCGGTCCGGAACGGGGAGGTGGTCCTCCATCCGGAGGAGCTCGAGGCAGTCCAGCCGGGGGACGTGCTCCTCCTGGATCGCTGCGCCGGCGAGACCGCCGCGCTCCACCTCCCGGGTGGCATCGAGGCGCGGGGCCGGATCACGGGCGGCTCCCTCGAGGTGGAGGAGGTGCAGTTGCCCGATGGCGGACGATCGGCCGGGAGGGCGCCGGTGGTGCTCGAGGTGGAGCTCGCCACCGTGACCGTTCCGTTGCGTGACGTGGCGCGGATCGCGCCCGGGGCCGTCCTGCCCCTCGGGATCGACCGGAGTGGGCGGGTCACCCTCCGCATCGGGGATCGCGCCGTGGCCCGGGGCGAGCTGGTGGAGGTCGACGGCGCGGTGGGCGTCCGGATCGGTTCGCTGGTGGAGGCGCCGTGACGGGCTCGGCCCTCCTCGCGACGGCCGTCCTCGCCCTGCTCGCGGGGGGCGCCGTGCTCGCGCGCCGGCGCCTGTCCCGCCTCCCGGGGCCGCGCGACCTCGAGATCGCGGACCGGGCCCCGCTCTCCCGGGAGACGGGGATCGCGCTCGTCCGTGCCCGGGGAGACCTCCTCCTCGTCGGGTGGGGGCGCGAGGGGGTTCGCCTCGTCGCGCGCGTCGGGAGGAGCCGTTCCCCGTGATCACGCCCGCACTGGCCCAGGCGCTTCCCGGGGAGCGGCCGCTGGAGCTGCTGGCCCTCCTCGGCGCGATGGCTCTCGCCCCTCTCGCGCTCGTCACGCTGACATCGTTCCTGAAGGTGGTCGTGGTCCTCTCGGTCCTTCGCTCTGCCCTGGGCGTGCCCCAGGTGCCGCCGAATGCCGCCGTCACCGGATTGGCGCTGCTCGTCACCCTGCTCGTCATGCAGCCGGTCGCCTCGGCCTGCTGGACGCGCTGGCAGGAGGCCCCCGCGCCGCGCGGCCCGGAGGAGACCCTCGCCGCCGCCAGGCACGCCGCCGAGCCGCTCCGCCTCTTCCTCTCCCGCTTCGCCGCGCCGGCCGACCGTCGCGCCTTCGCCCTGCTGGCGGCCAGGGCCCGCGGAAGCTCTCCACCCGAGGTCAACGAAGGCGAGGGCTTCGGAGTCCTCGCCCCGGCCTTCGTGGTCTCGGAGCTGCGGCGGGCCTTCACGGTCGGGTTCCTGGTCTTCCTTCCCTTCCTCGTCGTCGACCTGGCCGTGGCGAGCGTGCTCCTGTCGCTCGGCCTCACCCAGCTCTCGCCGACGGCCGTGGCCGTTCCGTTCAAGCTCCTCCTCCTCGTGGCCGTCGACGGATTCGGGGTCGTCACCCGGGGCCTGGCGTCCGGCTACATCCCTTGACGGGACACATGGATCCCATGCTCCTGGCCGCGGGGCGAGAGGCGCTGATCGTCGCGCTCGCCATCTCGGCTCCGCCCCTGGCCGCCGCCGTCCTGGTGGGGCTCGTCGCCGGGACGCTGCAGGCCGTCACCCAGATCCAGGACCACGCGCTCGGCGCCGTTCCGCGGCTGGTGACCGTCCTCGCCATCGTCGGGCTCGCGGCACCGTGGACGGCGGCCCACGTGGTCCGGTTCGGACAGGCCTGCATCGACGCCGGGCTCCGGGTGGCGCCGTGATCGCGGATGCGGTCCTGCGGCAGCTAGCCACCGCAGCCCTGGACGTGGGGACGTGCTCGCTGCGCCTGCTCCCCGTGGTGGCGATCTCCCCGTTCCTGGGCGGGCCCCTCCTGCCTCCGATGGCCCGGGCCGCCCTCGCCCTCGCGCTCGGCGCGGCGGTGCGGACGGCCACCGGCTCCGGCATTCCCCCCGGCGTCTCGTTCCTGGCGGTCGCAGGTTCCGAGCTGGCGCTGGGCGCGGCGCTCGCCTTCGCCGCGAGCCTTCCCGTCGAGGCTGCGCGGGGCGCCGGGCGGCTCGTCGACACGTTTCGTGGAGCCACGCTGGGCGAGCTTCACGTGGCCCCCATCCGGCAGAGGGAAACCGCCGTCGGCGACCTGCTCGCGCGGTGGACCGTCGCCCTCGGCGCCTGGGCCGGGGCCGACAGGCTGCTCGTGGCGGCGCTGCTCGACACCTTCCGGACCCTGCCGGTCGGCGGAGCGCTTGCGGGGACCATCCGCTTCGACGCCGCCGCGGCGGTCGCGACCGACCTGCTCGCGGCGGCCTTCTGCCTGGGAGCTCCCGCCGCGGCCGCCCTGCTCTGTGCCGACCTCGCGCTCTCCGCAGCTTCGCGCCTCGCACCCAGGTCCACGCCGCTCGATGCGTTGCCGCCGGTCCGGGCGGCGCTCGGGCTCGTCGCGGTGGCGCTGCCCGCAGCCGCCATCGGAGGGCGGCTGGTGGAGATGGCCGCTCTGGCCGCGGGAACGGTGGACCGGATGGCGGGTCGTCCGTGAGCAGCCGCACCCTTCCCCCCTCCGGCCGGCGGATTCGCGAGGCCCGCCGCAGGGGCGACGTGCCGGTGAGCCGCGTGCTCGTGGGTCTGGGCTCCACGTCGCTCGGTCTCGCCGCGCTCGTGGCCACGGCGCCCGCCCTGGCGCGGGAGGAGGCGGCGGCGCTGCGAAAGGCGCTCGCGGCCGCGGTCTCGGAAGTGGAGCCCGTCCTCCTGGATCTGGCGATGGCGGCGCTGGGACGGATCGCGCTCCTCTCGGCCGCGCCCGCTGCCGCAGCCTGCGCCGGGGCGATCCTCGCCGGCTTGCCCCAGACCGGCGGCCTCTTCGCCCCGGAGGCCGTGCGAATCCGGTGGGATCGCATCGAACCGGCCGCCGGCTTCCGCCGCCTTCTCTCCCTGTCCGGGCCGGGCCAGGCGGCGTACGCGACCCTGGTCAGCGTCGCGGCGCTCGCCCTCGGGGCCCGGCTCCTGGCGGACCGGATCCCCCTGCTCTCGCAGGTGCCGCGCATGCGCGCCGGGGCGGCCTGGACCGAGGCCGCCGGGGCCGTCGGTTCGGCCATCCCCGCTCTGCTGGGGCTCCTCGCGGGAGCCGGCCTGGCCGACCTCCTCCTCCTGCGACACCGGCACCTGCGGCGCCTGCGCATGACCCGGACCGAGCTGGAACGGGACCACCGCGAGGACGACGGGGACCCCCGCCAGCGCGCCGAGCGGCGACGTCTCCACGCCTCGCTGGCAGGGGCTCCCGGGCGCCCCACTTGCCTCGTGGTGAATCCCACCCGCCTCGCGGTCGCGATCGCGCACCGCCGCGGAGGGGACGATCCTCCCTTCGTGCTCGGAAAGGCGTCGGGGATCCGGGCCGCGGCGCTGCGCCGGGAGGCCCGCCGGCTCGGCATCCCGGTCGTCCCCGATCGCGCGCTCGCCCGCGCCCTGTTCCGGCTCGCCGACGTCGGCGAGGCCATCCCGGAGGAGCTGTACGAGGCCACGGCCGCCTTGCTGGCCCACGTCCACGGCCTCGACGACGGGGTCCGGACTTGAAGGGCGGGCACGCCCCGGGGGGAGGGTCCCGCCTCGCGCCGGTCGCCGAGCTCGCGCCCGGGCTCGCCGTCGTGGCCCTGGTCGGCCTCCTCTTCGTCCCGGTGGGCCCCGCGGTCGTCGATGCGCTGGTCGCGGCGAGCCTGGGCATCTCCGCGGCGGTCCTGCTCGCGACCCTCCTCGCACCCGACGCCCTTCGCCTCTCCGCCTTCCCGGCGCTCCTGCTCCTCACCACGCTGCTGCGCCTCGCCGTCGCGATCTCCTCCACGCGACTCGTCCTCACCCGTGGGGAGGCCGGCCGGGTCATCGAGGCGCTGGGGCGCGTGGTCATGCAGGGCAGCTGGGTCGCGGGCGCCGTCGTCTACGCGATCCTGGCGCTCGTCCAGCTCCTGGTGGTCTCGCGGGGCGCGGAGCGGGTGGCGGAGGTGGCCGCCCGCTTCACCCTGGACGCCCTGCCAGGGAAGCAGATGGCCATCGACGCCGAGCTGCGTGCCGGGGCCATCGACGCAGCGGAGGCCGGGCGGCGGCGCCGTGCCCTCGAGCAGGAGAGCCAGCTCCACGGGGCCATGGACGGCGCGCTCAAGTTCGTGAAGGGGGACGCGATCGCAGGCATCGCCATCGCCCTGGTGAACGCGGTGGGCGGGCTCGCAGCCGGCGTCCTGCGGGGCATGGCGCCCGGCGAGGCGGCTCGCCGCTACGTGCTCCTCGCCGTGGGCGACGGGCTGGCCTCGCAGGTCCCCGCCCTCCTCCTCGCCGTCGCCGCCGGCATCGCGGTCACCCGGGTGTCGGGGGACGACCGGAGCGTCGCCTCCCGCGTGGCCCGCGAGCTCGTGGCCGAGCCGCGCGCGCTCGTCGCGGCCGGGGCGCTCCTCCTGGCCCTGGGGATCGCACCCGGACTCCCCGCCGTCCCCTTCCTGGCCATCGGCGCTGCGATGACGTGGGCCGGCATTCGCGCCCTGCGCGGCGGATCCGTTCCCGACGAGGTGCGGCCGGAGAACCCGTCCCGCACGGGCGACCTCGCCCCGGTGGATCCGGTGGTGATCGAGATCTCCACGGACCTCGTGGCCGGGCGGGACGACGGCGAGGCATGGCTGCGGGAGGCCTCCGCGGCGTTCCGGAGCGACCTGTGGTTCTCCATGGGCGTCCCGGCCGGCCGGATCGTGGTCCGGGCCGGCGGCGACGACCCGGGAAGCTGGCGACTGCTCGTCGACGGGGCTCCCGCCGCTTCCGGACAGGTGCCCGTGACCAGGCTCCTCTGCATGGCGCCAGCCGACGACCTGCACCTGGCCGGGATCCCGGCGGGAGCGGCGCGCCACCCGCTCACGGGATCCCCCGCCTCCGTGGTCGAGGCGGTGAGCGCGGAACGTGCGGGGGCGCTCGGACCGGTGCTCGACCCGGGGACCCGGGCGCTGGCCGAGGCGCACGCCGCGCTCCGGCGCGCGGCCCACCTTCTCCTCGGGGTGCAGGAGGTGCAGGCCCTGCTCGACGCGCTCGAGCCCTCGGCGCCGGCCCTGGTCCGCGAGGTGGCGCGGCACGTTTCACCTGTAGTGATAGGCGAGGCGCTGCGGCGCCTGCTCGAGGAGGAGGTCTCCATCCGCCCCCTGCGCCCCATCCTGGAGGCACTGCTCTCGGCGCCAGCGGGCGCACCCGCCTCGTCCCTGGCCGATGCCTGTCGCCGCACGCTCTCGCGGCACATCGCGCACCCGCTCCTTCGCGGTCGCGCGCTCGAGGCCTTGCTCCTCGACCCGGAGGCGGAACTCGCGTTCCGTGATTCCTTTCACGGGGTCGCCGGGCCGCCCGACGCCAGCCGGGTTCGCTCCCTGCTCGCCTCGGTTGAGGAGGGGCTAGCCGCCTCGCCCCGGGTGCGCGCCCTGCTCGCCCCGGGCGACGTTCGCCGGCCGCTGCGCGAACTGGTCGCGCAGCGATTCCCGGGGCTTGCGGTGCTGGCCTACGACGAACTTCCTCCGGATCTGGAGGTCCGGCCCGTGGGGCGCGCCAGCTTCTGCGAGTGAATCCGAGCTATTGGGCGCCGCCGGCCCCGGTGGAGGGCTCCGTCGTCGGCGCCGACGCCGGAGCGGCGACCGGCTCGTCGTCGGGGTGGTTCACGCGGTCCCGAAGTTCCTTGCCGGTCCTGAAGAGAATTCCACGCTTGGGACGCACCGGGATCACCTCACCCGTCTTCGGATTCCGACCCTGGTATCCCTCGTAGTGCTTCACGTGGAATGCGCCAAGCCCCCGGATTTCGATGTTCTCGCCCTTGCAGAGGGCATCCTTCATCGATTCGAAGATGGTCTCGATGGTGAGCTCGGCCTGCTTCTGGGTCACGCCGCGCTTCACGACGAGGATGTTGATGAGGTCCGACTTCAGCATGGAGTTGCTCCGCATTTCGGGAGGTTACCCGGGGCGAAACCGTTGGGAAGCCTAGCCGACGCGTGGAAATTCGGCAAGCTTTATACAGGGATGCGTGCTGACGACCCGTCGGTGACCGGATCTGGGCCCTGTTGCGGCGTCGAAGGGGCGGTGCGAACGGTCCTGCAAAGGTCCTCCAGGTTGGTCCTGGATAGCCGTTCGACAGCGGCGCTCTCGCCCTCGCCGAGGAGTTCCGCGAGCATCGCCGCGGTCCCCCCGTCCGATGCGCGAGCCGGCGGGCCGGCGATGACGCGGTGGACGTCGGCGAGGGTGATCCGGGAAAGGGGTCTCGCCGGCGCCAGGCTGCCGTCGTCCGACTCGGTGAGGTAGCCGGCCTCCTCCAGGGCTCCGAGGACGTCGCGAACCGGCTCCGCGGGGGAGTCGATCCGGTCGGCCACCTCTCCGGCGTCGGGCGCCTTCGCGCCGTCCCACAGGCTGAGCGCGACCTCGAGGAGCGCGCGAACGGCGAGCAGCTCGCGTCCCGTCCCGTTCCCCTCTTCCTCCTTCTCGACGAGCGCCCGGTGGTGCTGCAGCACGAAGGCGAGCCGCGCACCGAACAGGAAGATGGTCCAGGAGAGGTAGAGCCAGAGCAGGAAGACGAACACGGCCGCGATGGACCCGTACACGGCCTGGAATCGGAAGAGGTGGGTCGCCGCCCACGTGTAGAGCCACCTGGCGATCTCGAAGGCCGTCCCGGCGACGACTCCTCCGCCGAACGCGGGCCAGAAGCGGACCCGCGTGGCCGGCAGGATCAGGTAGGCGGCCATGAAGAAGACGTAGGTCAGGGCGACGCCCGCCACCTGGCCGACGATCCGCGGCGCGCCCAGCTTCTCGTGGGCGTCGAGGGCGATGGCGATCGATCCCGCCATCACCAGCGGCCCGACGGTCAGGGCCGCCCAGTAGGTCAGCCAGCGGTGCAGGCGGGGCCTCGGGTGGCGGACCGACCAGATCACGTTCACCGCGTGCTCCACCTGGGCGAGGAGCGCGATCGCCGAGAAGAGGAGGAGCGCGAATCCGAGCAGTCCCGGAGTCATGGCGGACGCTCCGAAGACGTACTGGTCGAGGTAGGCCTGCACCTTGTCGCGGGATCCCACCGCGAGGTTCGACGTCAGGAAGTCCTGGAACCGGACGCGCACGCGGTCCAGGTCCGGGAACGACCGGACCATCGAGACCGTCACCATCACCGCGGGGATCAACGAGAATATCGAGACGTAGGTCAGGGCCATGGCCCGGAGCCTCAGGCCCTCCCCCTTGAAGGCGGCCAGGCCGGCCCGCAACACGGCGAGCCATCGCGATGCACGGGTGTCGGCCTCGCGCCGCTCTCCGTCGGACGCCATGGCGACCTAGGTGGGATCTCCGGTCCTGGGAGGTGCAGCCTCTTCCCGGGGCGCGCTTCCACCGCCACCCCCGCGTCCCTCGCCTCCTCCTCCGCCGCCGCCTCGTCCGCCGCGATCGCCCCGGTCGCGCCGCCCGCGGCCACCCTCGCCCCGGCCACCTCCACGCCCCTCACCGCCGCTGCTGCGGCCCTCGCCACCTCCGCGCCCGTCGCCTCCTCCGGCGCTGCCGCGCCCCTCGGCTCCGCCACCCTCGCCAGCCTCGCCGCGCTCCTGGCGACCGTAGATGTCGAACTGCTCCTGGTGGTAGCCGGTCTGGGGCTTCACCTGGATGGTCTTGTTGAAGCGGTCCATGAGGTAGCGCAGCTCGTCCCGCTCGGATCCCTGGACGATGCGCGCCACCTCGGGGTGGCAGTTCACGACGAGTACGGGCTCGGGGAAGCTCGGCGCGTCGCGCCGGATCTCCCGGAAGATCTCGTACGCCACCGTGACGCGGGAGCGGATGTGCCCCTTCCCGTCGCAGTAGCTGCACGGCTCGGTCGTCATGCGGGTGATCGACTCGCGCACCCTCTTGCGCGTCATCTCCACCAGCCCGAGCTCGGAGATCTTGAGGACGTTGGTCTTGGCCTTGTCGCGCCCCAGGGCCTCCTGCAGGGACTTGAAGACCTTGTCCCGGTTCTGGGGTTTGTCCATGTCGATGAAGTCGATGATGATGATGCCGCCGATGTTGCGCAGCCTGAGCTGGTAGACGATCTCCTTGGCCGCCTCGACGTTGATCTTGGTGATGGTCTCCTCGAGGCTCTTCTTCCCGACGTACCGCCCCGAGTTGACGTCGATGGCGGTGAGCGCCTCGGCCTGGTCGATGATGATGTAGCCGCCGCTCTTGAGCCAGACCTTGCGCTGGCCCGCCCGCTTCAGCTCCTGCTCGATGCCGTAGGCGTCGAACACCGGCTCCTGGCCCGCGTAGAGCTCGATCTGCGACTCGAGGTGCGGGGCCTGCTCGCGCGCGAAGCGCAGGATGCGCTCGTGCTCCTCCCGGTCGTCGATGACGAGCTTGTTCACGTCGGACGTGAAGAGGTCGCGGGTGGCGCGAAGGATCAGGTCGAGGTCGGGGTGGAGCAAGGCCGGGGCGCCCACCTTGTCCTTGGTGCGGATGATCTCGTTCCACACCTGGATGAGGAAGCGGATGTCGGCCTCGAGCTTCTGCCCCTCCACGCCGTCGGCGACGGTGCGCACGATGAAGCCGGTGCCCTCCGGGCGCATGCGGTCGACGAGCTCGCGCAGGCGGCGTCTCTCCCCGTCGCGCTCGATGCGGCGGGAGATCCCCACGTGGTCCACCGTGGGCATGAAGACCAGGTGGCGCCCGGGAATGGAGATGTGGCTCGTGATCCGGGCCCCCTTGGTGCCGATGGGGTCCTTGGCCACCTGGACGATGACCTCCTGCCCTTCCTTCAGGAGGTCCTGGATGTTCTTCTGCTCGCGGGGGCGACGCTCCTCGTCCCTGCGGTGCCCGTTGTGCCCGTTGCGGCCGCCACCCCGGCGGCCCTCGCGCTCGCGACCGCCCTCACGCCCTCCCTCGCGCTCGCGGTTGCCTTCCCGGCCGCCTTCACGGTCCCGGCGACCGCGCTCGGTGCGCTCCCCACGAGCCTCGCGGGGCGCGGCCTCGGGGCGGACGGCGATCTGGCCGACCGCGGGCGAGACGGCCTCGGCGGCTTCCTCGCCAGGGGCGGGCTCGGCCGCGGCAAGGTCGGCAGCGGGCACGTCCGGAGCTCCGGGGACGTCCTCGACCACCTGGGTGAGCGGAATGGGGATCGCGAGCCCCTCGGATTCCGCGGCGACGACCTCCGGCAACGGCGCCGGGGGCTCGGCCGCCAGCTCGGCGACGGGCACGTCGGAGGCGCCCGGCACATCCGTGGACACCGCCGGGGCATCGGGGGCGGGGGCAGCCGCGGCATCGGGAGCAGGCTCGGCGCTGGCACCCTCCCCCACCACCGCCTCGATGGGGACTGCGTCCGGCGTCGGCAGGTCCGCCGGCGGGGCGTCGGCCGCGGGAACGTCCCCGGCCAGCGCCTTGACCTCCTGCTCCTCGGCCTCCTGCTCGGACGGCACCTCGGGCACCTGCTCGGAGTGTTCGCCCTCGGTGAGCTCGAACTCCTCCGAGAAGTCGGGGTCGCCGTAGACGTCCCCCACGTAGAGGAATGCCGCCTTCTCGAGACCGATGTCCACGAAGGCGGCCTGCATGCCGGGCAGCACGCGGACCACCCGTCCCTTGTAGATGTTCCCGACGATCCCCTTCTCGCGCTTTCGCTCGAGGTAGTACTCGTGGATCGTGCCGTTCTCGACCAGGGCCACGCGCGTCTCCGCGCCGGCCGCGTTGATCACCAGGATGCTGTTGCCCGCCATTTCGGACCTCGCCTGCCCGGTCCGGACGAAGGGAAGGCGAGGCCCGCTTCGGGCCGCGAGCGCGGACGACCCGGTGGTTCCGGGGCCCGCGGATCGCCTGTCGAGCACTTGCTCACGTTCGCATTCCCTGCGCCCGGGGGAGTCGCGGCGTTCGCGACCCACGGCCGAGCTCTAGAATTCGTTTACCGTCAGGCGTCGGCATAGCGCGGTGATCGCGGCTGGAAGCCACGCGGCAAGTCTGCCGTCCGCGCGAAGCTGACACCCTCCTTCAAGACCTTGACTCCTCTGGGTGGCGCTCCATCACCGAACACGGCCGCCAGCACCTCGGCTGGCTTGGCGCTTCCCGATGGATCCGCCTTCAAGCTGAATGCAACCCGCCCCGGTCCGTCGACCGACAGGTGGGTCACCATCTCCTTCAAATCGATCTCCTTCGACTTCGGCGCCGCAGATCTCTGGCTTCGCTTCTTCTCGCGGGCCTTGGGTGGGGCCTCCCTGCGCACCACCGACCGGTCCGCCGAATGAAAATCGTCAATTCTCCGGGAGAGCGCCTCCGCGCTCCAACCCTGCGGGAATTCTACCCGATAATGGACCGCGCGCACGGACTCCGACAGCGAAGGGGTCCTGGGGTCGATCTCGCGGGCCTCCAGGAAGGTCAGGCCCTCGGGCAGGGCGACGGCCAGCGCCCCCCCGACCGGGCCGGGTTCGTGGCGGCCGACGAGCTCCAAGTCCAGGAATTCCGCGGTACTGGCCACTCCGACTGGCAGGGCAGGCCCGAAGGAGATGCGCGGCTTCGGGTGATATCCCTGGGAGAAGGCCACCGGCAGGCCTGCCCTCCGCACCGACCGGAGGACGGCGTGCATCACCTCGAGGTGGGAGAGGGCGACGAGCCTGCCCTCCTTGGCGTACCGGACCCGGACGTGGGTCCGGACCGGGGTCTCCCGGGGCGGCGGAGGCGGCGGGGGCGCCTTCACGTAGTCCTCGGGCAGGTGGACCCGGTTCTTCACGACGTCGTAGTCGCAGGCGCCGCACACGCTGCAGGGAGCGAGCACGCAGTCCGGGACCTCGGCCAGGTTTCGGGCCGCCGCGAGTTGCTTCTGGAGGTAGGCCTTCTCGACGCCGCAGTCGATCCGGTCCCAGGGAAGCACCTCGTCCATGCGGCGGCGACGGTAGACGAACCAGTCCATGCCCACGCCGTGGACCCGCTCCATCTCCGCGAAGGCCTCGGCCCACTTCCCTTCGTCGAACCACTCCGTCCACCCGTCGAGCCGCTGCCCGAGCCGGAAGGCGTGGAGGACCGCGGTGCAGACGCGCCGGTCGCCGAGCGCGAGCGCGCCCTCGATGGCGGCCGCGCGGGAGTCGTGCGGCTTGAACGAGATGGCTCCGCTGCGCCCGCCCAGCTCGGCCGAGACGAGCGCCTGGCGTCGCCGGGTCTCCTCCGGCGTGATCATCGGCTCCCACTGGAAGGGAGTGAAGGGCTTGGGAACGAACGTGCTCGCGCCCAGGTTGATGGCCACCGAGCCCTTCCCGGGCGGCAGCGCCCGCCGCGCCGTGGAGAGGCAGCGCTTCGCCAGCCGGGCGATGGCCACCACGTCCTCGTCCCGCTCCTCGGGCAGTCCGATCATGAAGTAGAGCTTGAGGAGCGACCACCCGTTCTTGAAGATCGACTCGACGGCGGCGAGCAGGTCCTCCTCGCGGTTGCCCTTGTTGATCACCGCGCGCATGCGTTCGGTGGCCGCCTCGGGAGCCAGCGTGAAGCCGGTCTTGCGGACGCGGGCGATCTTCCCGGCCAGCTCGTCGTTCATGGTCTCGGTGCGCAGCGAGGGGAGCGAGAGCGCCACGCGCTCGGACTCGTACCGGGAGAGGAAGTCGTCGAGGAGAGGGTTCAGGCAGGCGTAGTCGCCCGACGAGAGCGAGAGGAGCCCGACCTCCTCGTAGCCGGAGGCCCGCAGGCCCTGCTCGGCGACGCGCAGCACCGTCTCCGGGCTGCGCTGCCGCGTGGGACGGGTGATCATTCCCACCTGGCAGAAGCGGCACCCTCGCGTGCAGCCCCGCTGCAGCTCGATGGGGAGCCTGTCGTGCACGGTCTGCATGAAGGGGACGACGGGCCGCTCGTAGGCCGAGGTGGAGAGCGTGTCGATGTCGGGCACCACGCGGCGGACCACCCGCTCGTAGCCGGGCTCGAGCGGGTCCATGGCGAGGAGCGCGCCGGTGGCCGGGTCGAAGCGGGGGGCGAAGAGCGAGGGGACGTAGACGCCGGGTACGCGCGCCAGCCTGCGGTGCAGGCCAGCCCGGTCCTCGCCGCTCCCCTTCCACGCCAGCACGGCGTCGGCGATCTCGTGCACCACGTCCTCGCCGTCCCCCACGGCCAGCGCGTCGAAGAAGTCGGCCACCGGTTCGGGGTTGAAGGCGCAGGGCCCGCCTCCCACGACAACCGGGTCGGCGGGCGTGCGTTCGCGGGCGAGGAGCGGGATGCCGGAGAGGTCGAGCAGTGCCAGCGCGCTCGTGAACGCGAGCTCGGTCTGGAGGGTCACCCCGACGACGTCGAACTGGCGGACCGGCGCACGCGACTCCAGCGTGAAGAGCGGATGCCCGTTCTGCCGCAGCATCGCCTCCATGTCCGGCCAGGGGAGGAAGACCCGCTCGCAGGCCACGTCGGAGCGGTCGTTCAGCGCGTGGTAGAGGAGCCGGAAGCCCAGGTTGGACATCCCGACCTCGTAGGTGTCGGGAAACGCCAGCGCGAAGCGCAGCCGGACCCGGGCCGGGTCCTTGCGGATGCTTCCGAACTCGCAGCCCACGTAGCGGGAGGGCTTCTGGACCGCGAGGATGATCTCGTCGAGGGAGAGGTGGGTCGTCATGTCGTCGGGCGGCGGGTTCGAACCGCCGGTTGCCCGTGGCCGCGGCCGCGAATGCGGCCGCCGGGGGATCGGGACCTAGCACGCACGGCAGCGGCGGGGCAAGCGACCCCCGTGAAAACGAGGGCTTGCTCCCCCAGGACCCCTCAGCGACGGACCGTGAACGGACCCCCGGACCCGGTGGGCGCCTCCCACGCGACATCCACCTCCTCGACCCGCGCCGCCGGCGGACCCCGCCGGCACCAGGCGACCAGTGCCTCCACCTCGGCGCGCCGCCCCTCGGCCACCACCTCGACCGACCCGTCGGGGAGGTTGCGCACCGACCCCGCGAGCCCGAGGCGGGTCGCCTCGTCGGACGTGGACTGGCGGTAGAACACCCCCTGGACGAGGCCGGAGACGCGCAGGCGGACCCGGACCCGCGTCCGATCGGCGCAGCTCACCGGCTTCCCTCCTCGAGCATCCGGCGGAACCCGTCCTCCTCGACGATCTTCACGCCGAGTTCGCGGGCCCTGTCCGCCTTCGACCCGGCGTCCGCTCCCACCACCACCAGGTCGGTTTTTCGCGACACGCTGCCCGACACCTTGCCGCCGCGCCGCTCGATCTCGGCCTTGGCCTCGTCGCGGGAGTACCCCTCCAGGCTCCCGGTCAGGACCACCGTCCTTCCCGCGAAGGCCCCACCGCGCGGCGCTTCCTCGGGTGGCGGCCGCACCCCGGCCTCGATCAGCCGCGCGACCACGCGCCGGTTCTGCGGCTCCTCGATCCAGGCCCGGATCTCCCGCGCCGTCTCGGGCCCGACGTCTCGGACACCGAGGAGGTCGTCCTCGGAGGCGGCGAGGAACCGCTCCAGGGTGACGAAGTGCCTCGCCAGCGTGGCGGCGGTGGCCTCGCCGACCTGAGGGATGCCCAGCCCGAAGAGGAAGCGTCGCAGGCTGGCCGTCTTCGAGCGCTCCAGGGACTCGCGGATCCGCCGGGCCCGCGGGACGCCCAGCTTCACGGTCGCGCCGGTCTTCGTCTCGGCGATCTCCATCGCCTCCCAGGTCGCGGCCGGCAGGGCGTGCAGGTCGGCGAAGTCGTGCACGTGTCCGTTCGCCACCAGGGCCGCCGCCACGGCCTCTCCGAGCCCGTCGATGTCGAGGGCCCTCCGCTGCGCGAAGTGCGTGAGCCGCCCCACCAGCTGCGCCGGGCAGGCCGCACCGGTGCACCGGTAGACCTTCTCCCCCTCCTCCCGAACGACCCGGGCGCCGCAGACCGGACACCTTTCCGGGAAGACGAACTCTCGCTCCTCTCCGTTGCGTCGCTCCGGGATCGACTTCACGACCTCGGGGATCACCTCCCCGGCGCGCCGGATCAGCACGATGTCGCCGATGCGCACGTCCTTGCGCCGCATCTCGTCCTCGTTGTGGAGCGTGGCCCGGGACACGGTGGCGCCTCCCAGGCGGACCGGCGTCACCTCCACCACCGGCGTCAGGACCCCCGTGCGCCCCACCGAGGCCCAGATCCGTTCCACGCGCGTGGTCTCCTCCTGCGGTGGGTACTTGAACGCCACCGCCCAGCGCGGGAACTTGCTCGCCGCGCCCAGCCGGCGCTGCGCGTCCAGGCCGTTCACCTTCACCACGAGTCCGTCGGTGTCGTAGGGGAGGGCGAAGCGTCTCTCGGCCATCTCCTCCTTCCAGCGCTTCACCTCGGCCATTCCCGGGCAGAGCCGGTTCTCCGGGCTGGTGGCGAAGCCGAGGGCGGCCAGCGCCTCGAGCTTGGCCCAGTGGGTGCTCCATCCCGGCGCCCCGGGCGCGAGGGCCTCGTAGGCCACGAAGGAGAGCGGGCGGGTGGCGGTGACGCGCCAGTCGAGCTGCCGCAGCGACCCGGCCGCCGCGTTCCGGGGATTGGCGAAGGGTGCCTCGCCCTGCCGCGCCAGGACCCGGTTCATGGCCTCGAAGTGCCCCTTCTGGAGCAGCACCTCGCCCCGAACCTCGAGCCTGGCCGGCGCCTTCCCGGGCAGGCGCGGGAGAACGCCGGCGTTGGCGCCCAGCGCGCCGATGGTGCGCAGGTTCCGGGTCACGTCCTCGCCCACCGAGCCGTCCCCTCGAGTGGAGCCACTCTCGAGCTCCCCGTCCAGGTAGACGAGCTCCACCGCCAGCCCGTCCAGCTTGGGCTCGCAGACGTACTCGACCGGCGCGTCCGGGGGCAGGTCGAGCAGCCGGTGGACCCGGGCGTCGAACTCGTCGAGCTCCTCGTCGGTCGTCACGTTCCCGAGCGACAGCATCGGCTCGCGGTGCTCGACCTTTGCGAACCTCTCGCCGGGCTGGCCGGATACCCTCCGGGTGGGGGAATCGTCGGTGGCCAGCGCGGGATGGGCCTCCTCCAGCGCGATGAGCTCCCGCATGAGCCGGTCGTACTCGGCGTCGGAGAGCAGCGGGTTGTCGAGGACGTAGTAGGCGCGGTCCGCCTCGCGGATCCGCGCCCTCAGCTCCTCGATGCGATTCGCCGCGCCGTCGGCCATGCGCGAAGTGTTACGCCGGGCGCGGGGCGGCGGCAACCGGTGCGAACGTCAGAAGATGCGGGACTCGGAGATCCCGGGGTTCAACAGCACGAACCCGTCCCCCAGCCCCTGGTAGGTCTGCACCAGGAGGTTCGGGGTCTCGTCTCCGTCGATGTCGCACTGGCCCTTCACCAGGAGCAGTTGCGTGGCATCGTCGTACTCGTACTGGTAGGAGCAGTAGGTCGACCCCTCGACCGCGAACGACATCTTCCCGAACCCTGCCGCCGCCCGGCGCCACTGGTTCCGGTTGTTGTCGGGATCGGCCACCGGGTTCCACTCGCTGACCGCCGGATCCAGCCCGGAGCCGGAGTTCACGAGGAGGTCGCCGACGCCCTTGGCGATCCCCCTCATGATGGGCTCGCGCTCGGCGATCTTGGACCGCAACGCCATGGTCTGGAACTCGGGGATCGCGATGGAGGCCAGGATGCCGATGATGGCCACCACGATCATGAGCTCCACGAGCGTGAATCCACGGTGCGACCGGCGACATTCGTTCTTCATGGCTTCGCTCCCTGCGTCGATTCGCCACCCGTGCCGGCCGACGGGGCAGACCGGGACCTCTCGGGTGAGACGATGAACGTGCCCGGCGAGATCTCCCGGACCTCGTTTCCCTTCGCTCTCTCCAGGTTCTTGAAGTTCTCGACTTCCTTCGGGTCCAGGCGGGTCCCGGCCGGAGCCACGACGACCTTGCCCTGGGGCGTCACGGCTCCCACCGTTCCGGAAGGCGCTCCGGAGACCACGGGGGCCGCCGGCTTGGGCCGGTTGACGAACCGATACCCGTGGTAGGCCGCTGCCCCGATCACCGCCAGCACCAGCAGGACCACGAGCCCCCACGGGACATTGCGCGGCCCGTCCTCGACCGCCGCCGGGGTGCGCACCATCCGCGTGACGGCAGCGGCCTCGGTGCGTCGGGCCTTCCGGCTCGTGGTGATCTCCTCGACCACCTCGGCGGGCGCGACCTGCTGGAGCGCCTCGGTCAGGTCGATGGCCTCCTTGACCAGAGTGTGGCGGACCGTCTCGAGCGCGCGCAGGGCCTCGGGCCCCGCGTCGTCGCTCTGCTCCTTGAGCGCCGCCAGAACCTCGTCGATGCCCACCAGGATGGCCTGGACGGCGGCCTGATCGACCTGCGTGCCCAGCGGAGGGAGGGTGTCTATCGCTGCGGCCACCTGCCAGCGAAGCCCGACGGCGCGCCGGACGGGCGCGGGGTCGAAGGGCAGCTTCTGCCCCTGGGCGGCAGCCTTCTCGGCCGTGGAGAGCGCTGCCACGAGCCTCTCGGTGACCGGGCGCAGCCGCTGCTCAGGCCAGAGCCCAGAGAGGGCCGCGCGGACCACGGCGAGCCCGTCGGTGGCGGAGAGCACCGTCCCGGGCCAGACCGCCGTCGGCATCGAGACGGGAGGTGGAGTCGTCCCGGCGGCGGCCGGCGAAGGCGGAAGCGGGGTCGCGGCGTCGGTGGCGGCCTCGTCGTCGAAGAGGGTGTCGAAGGAGACCTCGCCGACGGCGTCTGCGGAGGCAACAGGCGCGGGGACCGCGGCCAGGGTCGGCCTCGGGGCCTGGCGAGCGGCGGGGCCCGGAACCGCCATCACCGGTCGCGGACGCGGAGTCGCAGCGGGCGGTGGAGGCGTGGGCGCCGGGCGCACCGGGACCCGCGATGGCTGGGGCGTGAGGACCGGCCCTGCGCGCCGGGCCTGGACGGGCGCGTGCGGCGCCTCGCGAGCGGCCGTCACCCGGTCGGCCGCCTCGAGGACCGGCCGGGCATCGCCGCGCCAGGCGACCACGGCGCTGGCCGTCGCGGATATCTCGGCGACGTCGCCGGCGTGCTCCGGTGGGAGCGCCGCGACGACGATCAGGTCGGGGCCGGCGGCGCCCCGGAGCTCGCCGCACAGCGAGAGCCACTCCCGTCCACCGTGCTCGTAGACGAGCAGGCGAGCCCCGTCCTGGCAGAGGGCCGAGGCGAGGTGCGGTGAATCGGCGACGCGCGGTGCGCCGCCGAGACGATCGGTGAGGAGTGGGAGCAGCGCGTCGACGAACTCGGGGGAGCCGGCGACGACCGCCTCGTGGGGAAGCAAGCGACCTCCTTTGGATCATCATAAGCCACGCGCGCCGATCCACCTCGTCCCCGCGCGACCCGCGTCCATGGCACAAGCGTGTGTGCGCGCATCTTCGCACACAGGTCCTCCTCCGCTCCCGGTGAAAGGAGTCCCGGGTTGACACGCGGCCCGGTCCCCCTTAGCTTCCCGTCTCCCCCCGCAGCCGCGCCAGCCGTTCCTTCCGGGCCAATCGCCCGTCGGCGCCTCGGACACCCCCCCAATGCCCGTCTCCTCCCCCGCAGCGCCCTCCCCACCGACCTCCAGCCTGACCGAGCTCAAGCACCGCAAGGTCGCCGAGCTGGCCGCACTGGCCCGCGACCTGGGCATCGAGGCCGCCGGGGCGATGAAGAAGCAGGACCTCATCTTCGCCATCCTCCAGGCCGAGTCGAGGAAGGCCGACGAGAAGAAGGAGGAGATGGAGGTGGCCAGCGAGGGGACCATCGAGGTCCTCCCGGACGGCTTCGGCTTCCTCCGCAGCGCCGACTTCAGCTACCTGCCCGGTCCCGACGACATCTACGTGTCGCCGTCCCAGATCCGGCGCTTCAACCTGCGGACCGGCGACACGCTCCGGGGAACGGTGCGCCAGCCCAAGGAGGGCGAGCGGTACTTCGCGCTCCTCCAGGTCGACTCGATCAACGGAGAGCCTCCCGAGGAGGGACAGGCCAAGGCCCTCTTCGACAACCTGACTCCCCTCTATCCCACCGAGCGGCTCCACCTGGAGCACGATCCCGCCGAGATGACCACGCGGGTCGTGGACCTCTTCGCGCCCATCGGCAAGGGGCAGCGCTGCCTCATCGTCTCCCCACCGCGAGCCGGAAAGACCGTGCTGCTGCAACACATCGCCCATGCCATCACCGCCAACCACCCGGAGGTGACCCTCATCGTCCTGCTCATCGACGAGCGGCCCGAGGAGGTCACCGACATGGAACGGACGGTGAAGGGCGAGGTGGTGGCCTCCACCTTCGACGAGCCGGCCACCCGCCACGTCCAGGTCGCCGAGATGGTCATCGAGAAGGCCCGGCGACTGGTGGAGCACAAGAAGGACGTGGTGATCCTCCTCGACTCGATCACCCGCCTGGCCCGCGCCTACAACTCCACGGTCCCGTCGTCGGGCAAGATCCTGTCCGGAGGCGTGGACGCCAACGCGCTCCACAAGCCCAAGCGCTTCTTCGGGGCCGCCCGGAACATCGAGGAGGGCGGATCGCTCACCATCATCGGAACGGCGCTCATCGACACCGGCAGCCGGATGGACGAGGTGATCTTCGAGGAGTTCAAGGGCACCGGCAACTCGGAGATCGTGCTCGACCGCCGGCTGATGGAGAAGCGCATCTTCCCCTGCATGGACCTGGCGAAGAGCGGGACCCGCAAGGAGGAGCTGCTGCTCCCGGCCGACTGGCTCTCCAAGATCTACATCCTGCGTCAGACCATCCTGAACGGCCTCGACAACGTCGAGGCCATGAAGTTCATGCTCGACAAGTTCCGCCAGGCGAGGAACCACGCCGAGTTCTTCCAGATGATGGTCGGCGGAGGCAAGTGACCGCCGTCCTTGACGGAAACCACCGGAAGCCCTATATCCCCGCTTCCGCCCGGACCACCGCGCGCTCTCGCGCGATGCATGAGGCGACAGGAAGGACGTCATGAAGGAAGGCATTCACCCCGAGTACAAGAAGTCCAAGGTGGTCTGCGCCTGCGGCGCGGTCATCGAGACCCGCTCGACGCGTGGCGATTTCCACATCGAGATCTGCTCGTCCTGCCACCCGTTCTTCACGGGCAAGCAGAAGATCCTCGACACCGCCGGCCGCATCGAGCGCTTCAAGAACCGCTACGCCAACTCCCCGAAGGGCGAGGAGAAGAAGGTCGCTCCGCCCCCGGCGCCCGCACCGGTCAAGGCCGCCGCCAAGGACGAGAATCGCGCCACCAAGCGCGCCAAGGCCAATGCCGGCAAGCCGAAGCCGGCTCCCAAGGCCGAGGCCGCCCCCTCGACCGAGACGCCCGAGGCCTAGCCAACCGTCTCGAGCCGGGCGTGGAGAAGGCGAGCCCCGGGGGGCTCGCCTTCCTCGTTTTCGGGGCCCGGGCTCCGCTACTTCTTCTTGGGCTTGGGTTTGGGCTTCGCCTTCGCGGCGTCGGTGACGGTGACGCCCACCGTCGCCGACTTGCCGGACGCCGAGGCCGTGACCTTGGCATTGCCCTTCTTCACCGCCGTGACCACCCCGTCCGCGGAGACCGTGGCCACCCGTGGGTCGGACGACTTCCAGGCGACAGGCACCCCGGCCACCTTCCGGCCCTTCCCGTCTAGGGCGGCGACCTTGACCGTCAGCCGGCCGCCCTTCTTGAGGGACTGGTTCTTCGCCGGGGTGAGCGCCAGCCGGGCGAAGTCGGGAATGCGGACCTTCACCGCCGATGTGCCCTTGAGGGAGCCCGTGGCGGCGGTGATCGTGGCCGACCCCGGCCCGATCGCCTCCAGCATTCCATCGACCACGCGAGCCACCCCGGGGTCGCTGGACGACCAGGTGATGGTCCTGGGAACGGTGACGGGCTTGGCGGCGTCGTCGACCACCACCACCTTGAGCACGAACGTCTCGCCGGGCCGGAGGGCGTGCGAGACCGAGGACACGCTCACGCTGGCCGGGATGGAGACCACCACCTGGGCCGTTCCCTTCACCTCTCCCACGGCGGCCGTGACGGTGGCCTCACCGGATCTCTGCGCGGTCACGGTGCCCACCTCGTCCACCGTGGCGGTCTGGGGCGCGGAGCTCGACCAGGCCACCTTCAGCTTGGAGGCGTCGACGGGCTGCCCCTTGTCGTCCCGGGCCACGACCCGGAGCGCGGCGCTGCTCCCCTTCACCTCGAGGACGGACCTGGCCGGCTCGACCGAGATCGATTTCACCGAGGGTCCGCAGGCGGCGATCGCGAGGGCGATCAGGACGGCACTTCGCTTCATGGTGTTCCTCCACGCCAGCCCGGTTCCCGGCCGGCCCCGTCGGTCTCATACACCAGGGTCCTGACACGGCAAACGGGTGATCGGGGGGGCTCCGTTGTAGGATCCGCCAGCGTGACTCCCCTGGTCCTCATCGTGGACGACGAACGGTCCAACCTGGAATCCCTCGAGCGGACCTTCACGCGAGAGGGGTGGCGGGTCGCCCTGGCGGATTCGGGCCAGGCCGCCCTCGAGGTGGTCCGCCGGGACCGGCCCGACGTCATCGTGACCGACCTCATGATGCCGGGGATGGGGGGTGCGGAGCTCCTCCGCGCCGTGAAGGCCATCGCACCGGAGATCGAGGTGGTCCTCATGACCGCATTCGGCACCGTCGAGGGCGCCGTGGCCGCCATGAAGGACGGGGCCTACGACTTCATCACCAAGCCCGTGAAGCGGCACTCCATCGTGAAGTCGGTGCGCCTGGCGCTGGAGCGGGCCTCCCTGGTCGCCGAGAACCGCTCCCTGCGCGCACGCCTGGCCCGTCTCTCCGGCGAGGCGGCCGACGGAGGGATGGTGGGAAGCGCTCCGACCTTCCGGGCCGCCCTCGACACCCTCCGCCAGGTCGCTCCGGCTTCGGCGACGGTCCTGCTCCTCGGGGAGAGCGGGACCGGGAAGGAGCTGGCGGCGCGGATGCTCCACGACCTCTCCCCCCGCTCCGGCGCTCCGTTCGTCCCGGTGAACTGCGCCGCAATCCCGGAGCCCATCCTTGAGTCGGAGCTCTTCGGCTACGAGCGGGGCGCCTTCACCGGGGCGACCCAGCGGAAGGAGGGCCGCTTCCAGCGCGCCCACGGGGGGACCCTCTTCCTCGACGAGGTCGGGGACATGTCGCCCGGGGTCCAGGCCAAGCTGCTCCGGGTCCTCCAGGACGGGGTGGTCGAGAGGCTCGGAGGCACCCAGCCGGTCCACGTCGACGTCCGAATCGTGGCCGCCACGAATCGCGACCTCGCCGCCGAGGTCCGTGCGGGCAGGTTCCGCGAGGACCTGTTCTACCGGCTCGACGTCGTGGCCGTCCGCCTGCCCTCCCTGCGCGAACGGCGGGAGGACATCCCGCTTCTCGCGGCCTTCTTCCTGCGAGGGTTCGCCGAGCGCAACCGGCGTCCCGTGACCGGGTTCTCGGACGCGGCGCTCCAGGCGCTCGCGAGCCACGACTGGCCGGGGAACGTCCGCGAACTCCAGCACGCGGTCGAGCGCGCCGTGGTCCTCTGCAGGGGCGAGGTGGTCGAGGTTGGCGATCTTCCCGAGGCCGTGCGCAGCTCGGCCACCGGACGGCCGGCTCCCCCTTCGGGCACGCTGACCATCGCCATCGGGACCCCGCTCGAGGAGATCGAGCGCATCGTCATCCGCGAGACGTTGCGCCAGACGCGGGGGGACAAGAACCTGGCCGCGCAGCTCCTCCGGGTCGCTCCCCGCACCATCTACAGGAAGCTCGACCGGGACGGGGAAGGGCGGCTGCTGGACACGGAACCCGTCGAGGGGGACGCTCCGGAGCGCTCCTAGAGGGTCCCGGGGGCGCAGTGCCAAAATGGCGCCCGGCGACGACGCCTGGCAGCGGAATTGCCAGAATGGCAGGGCGGGTCGCTCCTGCAAGATGTGAGTTTAAATTAGCCTTGTTGTTTCCCGTATTTGCCTGCGATGCCTCCTGCGGTATGGTGGCACGCAGGTTGCTCACGTCACGCTGGGGGCGACTGTCCTACGATGCTCGAGGTGTTTCTCAAGAAATACGGCTGGGTGGCCAACTTGATCCTCCTCGCGGCGGCCGCCTGGCTGCTGGCGAAGACGGTCAACACCGCCATAGGCGCCGCGATCCGTCCGACGCCTCGGGTGGATGCCGGCGGCGGTCCGGCCTCGGCCCCCTCGCCAGCCTTCGCGTCCCTCGACGTGGACAGGCTCTACCCGCTCATCGGCCAGAAGCCGCCGGCCGTGGTGGTGGCCGACGCCGTGCCGGACGCACCCCCGCCGCCGAGGACCTGTTCGGACGTCCGGGCCCCACCCGTCGCCACGTCCTTGCGCGTGCAGCTCGTCGCCGCCATCGTGTCCGACAAGCCCCTCCGCTCGGTCGCGGTCGTCGTCGACAAGGCCACCGGCCAGACCCACACCTACGGCATCGGTGACGAGGTCCAGGGGGGGAAGCTCCTCTCGGTCGAGCGGATCCGGGACGACGAGGACCCGAGCGGGCGGGCCTTCCGGGTGGCCGCCATCGTCTGCCACGACGGACGCAAGGAGTTCATCGATTTCGGGACCGGCGGCGCCGGGGCGGTCGTAACCGCCCCCGCACCCAACGTTGGCGTCGCGAAGGTGCCGCCCCCGTCCGGGCCGGCGACCGACGGCATCAGGAAGACGGCCGACAACAAGTACGAGGTGAAGAAGGAAGTCCTCGACAAGACCCTGTCCAACCTGAACGCGGTCGCCACCCAGGCGCGAATCGTGCCCAGCTTCAAGAACGGCGTGGCGAACGGGTTCAAGGTCTTCTCGATCCAGCCGAACTCCTTCTACTCCTCGATCGGCGTGGAGAACGGCGACGTCATCCAGAAGATCAACGGCTACGAGATCAACTCGCCGGACAAGGCGCTCGAGATCTACCAGAAGCTGCGCGAGGCACGGCACGTCACCGTCGACCTCGAGCGCAACGGCCAGACCATCCGCAAGGAGTACAACGTCACCGGCCAGTAGCCGGTGCGAGGGGATCCCATGCGCTCGCTGCTCGCCATCCTTCTCGTGTCCGCCCTTGCCGGAGGCCAATCTCCGCCGCCCGGCGAGCCAGGCAATCCGCCCGACGCGCCGGCCGAGTCCCCGGCCACGACCTCGGACGACTCCGCCCCGGCCCCCCCGCCTCCGCGCCCCGGACCCATGCGCCGGGCGCCAGGGGGCATGCGGGCCGGAGTTCCGGTCGGCAGGCCCACCCCCGCGACGACTGCACCTGACCCGGCTCCCGCCTCGGACGTCCAGGACCCGCCCCCCGTGGCCCCGGCGCCCCAGCAGCAGCTGCCGTCGCGCGCGGAGACCATCCCGGCCGGCCAGGCCGGCGGCTCGGCCCGCTCCTCCGGGGCCTGCGAGCCGATGGACGGGAAGTTCCTGCTCGCCTTCAACAAGGCCGACATCCTCGACCTGCTCGAGCAGGCCAGCCGCTGGACCTGCCGGAACTTCGCCTACACCGATGAGGTCGTCCGCGGGAAGATCACGCTGCTCTCCAAGACCCCGGTGACCGCCGACGAGGCCTACGCCGCCTTCCTGGCCGCGCTCAACACCAGCGGCATCGCCATGTACCAGACTGGCAAGTACTGGAAGCTCGTCCGGATCGCCGACGCGAAGAAGGTGCCCATCCCCACCCTGCTCGGCGACGACACCGAGATTCCCGCGCTGGAGCAGCCGCTCACCAAGCTCTTCCGGCTCCGCTACGTCGACCCCGACCAGCTCCGCGCCGTCCTCGGCAACTTCACGTCGCCCCAGGGCGCCGACATCCAGACCATCCCGCCCGACATCCTCCTGGTCACCGACATCGGGCTCAACGTCCGGCGCATCGAGCGCCTGCTCGAGGCCCTCGATCAGCCCGGCTCGCACGACCTGGTGCGCGTCATCCAGGTCCAGTACGCCCCGGCCCGCGACGTGGCCGACAAGGTGAACCAGATCTTCGTCCAGGCACCCGGTCAACCGGCCAAGGGCACCCGCCGGCCGGTCATCGGCGGCGTGGCCACCCCGGGAGCGGCGCCGGGCGCGGCACCCGCCGGCGGCGCACTGGGGGACTCGAACGACATCTCCATCAGCAAGGTGGTGGCCGACGAGCGCACCAACAAGCTCATCGTCATCTCCGACGAGAAGAGCTACCAGCGCATCGTGGAGCTGGTCCGTCAGCTCGACACGCCCACCGCGGGCGAGGGCTCGATCCACGTCATCTTCCTGAAGAACGCCAACGCCGAGGACCTCTCCAACACGCTCCAGAACCTGGCAAGCGGCTCCCGGCGGACCGGCTCGTCGGGCGGGTCGCCACCCCCTCCGTCCGTCACCGCGGCCATGGCGTCGCCCCCCGGCGTCTCGGCCCCGCGGGCCGGTGGCGGAACGGCCGAGCTCTTCAGCGGCGACGTGAAGGTCACCGCCGACAAGCCATCCAACTCGCTCGTGATCATCGCCAGCGCCTCCGACTTCGCGGTGATCCAGCGGCTCATCGACAAGCTCGACCGGCCGCGCCGCCAGGTCTTCGTGGAAGCGGTGATCATGGAGGTCGACATCGACAACACCAGCGACATCGGGGTGGGCATGCACCTCGCCGTCCCGGTCAACACGCCCAACGGCAAGGGCTTCATCCCCATCGGCCTCGAGCCCGGGAAGATCAACTCCCTCAACCCGACGTCCGCGCTCCAGCTGGGCGGGTTCCTCACCGGCCTGGTCGGCCCGGTCTCGGCGGAGCTGAAGGACATCTTCCCGTTCCCGAGCGTGGGCGTGGTCATCCAGGCGCTCCAGTCCAACTCCGACGTGAACGTGCTCTCCACGCCGCACCTGATCGCCCAGGACAACGAGGAGTCGGAGATCATCGTCGGCAACAACGTGCCCTTCCAGGCCGGCTACAACCCGGGGTTCAACACCGGGGTCGGCACCACCACCACCGGCAACACCACGAACAACCTCCTCGCCAGCCCTTACGCGGTGAGCCTCATCGCCCCCATCCAGCGCCAGAACGTCGACCTCAAGCTGAAGATCAAGCCGCAGATCCACGAGGGCGACATGGTGCGCATGGACATCGAGGAGTCGCAGGAGGAGATCGTCGCCAACAACCCGACGCTCGGTCCCACCACCGCGAAGCGGAGCGTGAAGACCAAGGTCGTGGTGAAGGACCAGAGCACCATCGTCATCGGCGGCCTGGTCCAGGATCGCAACGTGACGTCGGTGTCGAAGGTGCCGCTGCTCGGCGACATCCCCATCCTGGGCTGGGCGTTCCGCAGCACCAACATCGTGAAGAAGAAGACGAACCTGCTGCTCCTGCTCACGCCCTACATCATCCGTGACCAGTCCGACTTCCGGCGCATCCTGGAGCGGAAGCAGCGGGAGCACCGCGAGCTGTACGAGCTCTACTACGGCAAGAAGCCCGACTACACCCTGGCCGAGGCCTCGAGCCGGCCCGGCCCGCTCACCCGCGTCCGGCAGCAGGTGCTGACGGAGAACGCCAAGATCGAGAACGGCGGCCCAGGGGGCGTCGGCGAGCGGACGATGAAGCCGCCCAGCTACGCTCCGGAGGCGGCGCCTACACCCGCACCGGCTTCGAACGGCTCCAGTGCTCCTGCTCCCCGCACCATCCCCCCGGCGGCGATCCCCGCCGGGCCGCTGCCGGCCACCCCTCCGACGACGGCCCCCAAGACGCCTCCGCCTCCCACGACCCAGCCTCGGACCTTCCCGCCCACCCAGGGCACGTGGAAGCCCATCCCCGGCTCGGAGCCGGCCGCCCCCACCGTTCCCGCTCCCGGCACGAGCGCCCCGCCTCCGGGCGGCGGCTAGACGGCCCGCGGCCCAGCCGACATGGCCACGCAGCAGATCGAAACGGCGGCGCCGCCCGCCCCCTCCCCGGAAACGACGGTGTCGCCGGCCGCGCTGCGTGGGCGGCCGCTCGGAGAGATCCTGGCCGCCATCGCAGGAGTGGCGCCCGAGAAGGTGGCCGAGGCGCTGGCCGCCCAGCAGGCCGACCCGGCCGGCCTGCGCTTCGGCGAGGCGCTGGTGAAGGCCAAGCTGGCCACCGAGGAGCAGGTCCTCCGGGCGCTGGCCCTCCAGCTCGACCTGCCCTTCCAGTCGAGCATCGAAGCCGGGGAGGTGCCGGACGACCTGGCGCGGCTCGTGCCCATCAACTTCGCCAAGACGGCGCGGGTCCTCCCGCTGGGGCGCGACGGGGACGAGATCCGCGTCGCCGTCGCCGATCCGCTCGACACCGCCGCCCAGGACAACCTCTCGGTGCTGCTGGGCGCGCCGCTCTCGCCGGTGGTGGCCCCCGGGGCGGTCATCGTCGACGCCATCAACCAGGTCTACGACCGGACCGCCGACCGCCACGACCGGCTCATGGAGGACCTCGAGACCACCGAGGACCTCGAGAGCGTCGCCCACGAGCTGGAGGAGCCCACCGACCTGCTCGAGTCGGACGACGAGGCCCCCATCATCCGGCTCGTCAACTCGCTCCTCTTCCGCGCGGTGAAGGAGCGGGCCAGCGACATCCACATCAACCCCGAGGAGAAGGACATCTCGGTGCGCTTCCGGATCGACGGCGTGCTCCGGGAGGTGATCCGCCCCCCCAAGCGCTTCCAGGCCTCCATCGCCAGCCGCATCAAGATCATGGGCGGGCTCAACATCGCCGAGAAGCGGCTCCCCCAGGACGGGCGCATCCGCATCAAGATCGCCGGCCGCGACGTCGACGTGCGGCTCTCCACCATCCCCACCGCCAACGGCGAGCGCATCGTCATGCGCCTCCTCGACAAGTCGGCGGTGCTCCTCGACCTCTCGCAGCTGGGCTTCGAGAACTGGCAGCTCGAGGTGATGGACGGGCTCATCACCCGCTCGCACGGCATCGTGCTCGTGACCGGACCCACCGGCTCGGGCAAGACCACGACTCTCTACGGCGGCCTCGCCAAGATCAACTCCCCCGATCTCAACATCCTCACCATCGAGGACCCGGTCGAGATCCAGCTGAAGGGCGTCGCCCAGGTGCAGGTCAACGCCAAGATCGACCTGACCTTCGCGAACGGCCTGCGCTCCTTCCTGCGCCAGGACCCGGACGTCATCATGGTCGGCGAGATCCGGGACCTCGAGACCGCCGAGATCGCCATCCAGGCCTCGCTCACCGGACACCTGGTCCTCTCCACCATCCACACCAACGACGCGGCCGGCGCCATCACCCGCCTCGCCGACATGGGCGTGCAGCCCTTCCTGGTGGCGAGCTCGCTCGTGGGCGTGCTGGCGCAGCGGCTCGTGCGCATGCTCTGTCCGGCCTGCAAGGAGGCCTACGAGCCTTCGCCGGACGAGCTGGCCCAGGCCAGCATCTCCCCGGCCGTGCTGGCCCGGGCCGGGAACCCCCGCCACCTCTACCGGGCGGTGGGCTGTCCGCTCTGCCAGCGCACCGGCTACTCGGGCCGCACCGGGATCTACGAGCTCATGCTGGTGGACGACGAGATCCGCCAGCTCATCCTGAAGAACGTCGATTCGGGGACCATCAAGGCCCGGGCCGTGGCGGGCGGCATGATGACGCTCCTCGAGCACGGCGCCTACAAGGTGGCCAAGGGCGAGACCACCGCGGCCGAGGTCCTCTCGGTCACGGCGGAAGACATCTGACGCGCACCCATGCCGGTCTTCGCATACAAGGCGCTCGACCAGAGCGGAAAGAACGTCGAGGGGCTCAAGGAGGCCGACTCGCCCAAGACCCTGCGCTCGGTGCTGCGGCGGGACGGGCTCTACCTCACCGAGGTGACCGGGGAGAAGCAGTCCAGGGCCGCTTCCCCCGAGGTGAACGTCCGGCGCTGGGTGGGCGGACGGGTCAAGGCCGACGACGTGGCGGTGGCCACCCGCCAGCTGGCGGTGCTGGTGAACGCCGGCATCCCTCTCGTCGACGCGCTCACCGCGCTGGTGGAGCAGGTGGACCACGAGCGGCTCAAGCGGGTGATCTCCGCCGTGAAGCAGCGGGTCAACGAGGGCTCCTCGCTGGCCGACGCGCTGGGCCAGCATCCCAAGGCCTTCAGCAACCTCTACGTGAACATGATCCGGGCCGGCGAGTCGTCCGGCGCGCTCGACGTGGTGCTCTTCCGCCTCGCCGACTTCACCGAGAGCCAGGCCCGGCTGCGCTCCAAGGTCCTCGGCACCCTCACCTACCCGGCCGCCATGGTCGTCATCGGCGCGGCGGTGATGGGCATCCTCTTCACCGTGGTCATCCCCAAGATCACCAAGGTCTTCGAGGACACCAAGGTCGTGCTGCCCTGGACCACCCGCATCCTCATCGGCTTCGCCACCTTCATGCACGACTACTGGTGGGCCATGGGGATCCTGACGGTGGGCGCCGTCTACGCCTTCCTGCGCTGGCGCAAGACCCCCTCGGGCCGGGCCCGCTGGGACATCTGGGTCCTCGACGCGCCCATCTTCGGGCCGCTGGTTCGCCAGGTGGCGGTGGCCCGGTTCTCGCGCACGCTGGCCACGTTGCTGAAGTCCGGCGTCCCGCTGCTCACCGCGATGGACATCGTCCGCAACATCGTGGGGAACACGCGCCTCGCCGCCGTCATCGAGGAGGCCCGCGAGTCGATCAAGGAGGGCGAGAGCATCGCCGCCCCCCTCAAGCGTTCCGGCGAGTTCCCGCCGCTCGTGCACCACATGATCGCCATCGGCGAGAAGTCGGGCGAGCTCGAGGAGATGCTCGGCAACGTCGCCAACGCCTACGACAGCCAGGTGGAGACCAAGGTCGCCGCCCTGACCTCGCTGCTCGAGCCCATCATGATCGTGGTGATGGGCGTGGCAGTGGCCTTCATCGTCTTCTCCATCCTGATGCCCATTCTCCAGATCAACACCATCGCCGGAGGCTGAACGTGAGAGCACCCCGAAGCGCCCGCGCCGCGTCGCGCGGCATGACCCTCATCGAGATCCTGGTCGTCATCACCATCCTCGGCATCATCGCGGCCGCGGTGGCGGTGAACGTGGTCGGCCAGCTCGACGAGGCCAAGGTGAAGCAGGCCAAGACCGACCTGCACACGCTCGAGAACTGCCTCGACCTCTACAAGATCGACAAGGGGCGCTACCCCAGCACCGAGGAGGGGCTCCAGGCGGTGGTGACCGCCGGCAAGTGCAAGCCCCAGCTCAAGGATCCCTGGGGAAACTCGTACGTGTACCTCTTCCCCGGGCAGGTCCACCCGGACTCCTTCGACATCAAGTCCTACGGCGGCGACGGGCAGGCGGGCGGCGACGGCACCAACGCCGACATCGTCAACCCCTGAGGCGTGGAACCCGGGAGCGATGATCGGCGACGTCCGCCAGCCGAGGGGATTCACCCTCATCGAGGTCCTCATCGTGGTGGCGGTGATCGGCGTGGTGGCGCTCGCCGCAGCACCCGCGGTGAACTCCCTGACCGGCGCCAACGCCCGATCCTCGGCCGGCGAGATCGCCGGCGCGTCGCGGTACCTCTTCGACACGGCCGCGCTGCGCCACCAGACCTGCCGCCTGGTCCTCGACATCGACGCCCGGGAGTGGTGGGCCGAGTGCACCACCGCCACGCCCGGTTCGCGCCGCAACCAGCCGGTGATGGGCAAGGACGGCACGGCCGAGGACGACGAGCGGGAGCTGGCCCGGGGCTTCTCCGACGAGGTCGACGCCGACAAGCGGAAGTTCCTGGCCCGCGCGAAGTTCGCCGAGTTCAAGGACCGCCAGGTCCAGAAGCGGAAGCTCAAGGGAGGCGCGGCCTTCGAGAAGGTCTGGACGCCCCGCAATCGCGATCCCCAGCTGAAGGGCAAGGCGTACGTCTACTTCTTCCCCCAGGGGCAGGCGGACCGGGCCCAGATCCCGGTCTCCGACGGGGGCAACGCCTACACGGTGGTCACCCAGCCGCTCTCCGGCCGCGCCCGGGTGGTCACCGGGATTCCCGAGGTGCCCCGGTGAGGCGCGTCCGGACCGTACGCGGCTTCACGCTGCTCGAGGTGATGGTGGCGCTGGCCGTTCTGGCCGGGTCGCTCATGGCGGTGGCCGACCTCTCCGGCAACGCCCTGCGGAACTACGTCTACGCGCGCGACCTCTCGGTGGCGACCCTGCTGGCGCGCGGCAAGATGGCCGAGCTCGAGGAGAAGTACGAGGACTCCGGATTCACCGACTTCGACCAGACCGAGGAAGGTACCTTCGCCGACCAGGGCGAGCCCGGCATGCGATGGAAGCTGGAGCTCCTGAAGCCCACCTCCGACCTCACCGCCGAGAAGATCCTGGGCGCGTTCCTGGGAGGAGGCGAGGGCGACACGGGCACCCAGGAGATGATCGGGAAGCTCCTGGGCGGCGGCGCTTCCCCGGGCGCCGGATCGAAGGGCGGACCGTCGTCGGGCGCTCCCGGCGGCCTGCTGGGAGGCGTCCTGCAGGGGCAGATCAAGGCCTTCACCGAGGAGCTCAAGAAGGGGGTTCGCCAGGTCTCGCTGCGCGTGACCTGGTTGGACGGGAAGACCGAGAACGGCTTCGACGTGTCGACCTACTGGGTGGTGCTGAACCCCAAGGCCCCCGGCGGCGCGCGCGGGCAGGATCCGGACATCCCTCCCAATCTCCCCACCCCGGCACAGGCCAGCCGGCTCCCCGGCGTCCCCGGAGCGGGACCGCGCCAGCCGGTGGACCCGCGACAGCGCAGCCTTCCGGGCGGAGGGACCCGGTGAGCCGCAACCGCCAGCGGGGATTCACCCTGATCGAGGTGCTCATCGCCGTGAGCATCACCGCGGTGATCGGGGCCATGGCGCTGGGAGCATTCTCGCGCTCCGCGGCCGCGCGTCAGGCGGTCGAGGCGCAGGACGAGCGGGTCGGGGGAGCCCGGGTCGCCCTCGGGCGAATGGCCCGCGAGGTGTCGGCCGCGTTCCTCTCCGACCACTTCGACCGCCAGCGCTTCCGGGACCGCCCCACCGTGTTCAAGGGGCGCGACGGGGGCGACCGCGACACGCTCCTCTTCGCCACCATGGCCCACACCCGCGCCATCCGTGACGCGCGGGAGTCCGACCAGTCGGTGGTCGAGTACCTCCTCGATTCCGACCCGGAGAACCCGGGCGAGCAGGCGCTCTACCGCCGGGAGAAGCTGCGCATCGACGACGAGCCCGACCGGGGGGGCGTGAAGTCGCTGCTCCTCCAGCACGTGGTGGGCTTCGACGTCGAGTACTGGGACTGGCAGAAGCAGGAGTGGGTCCGCGACTGGTCCACCGCCCCGGGAGATCGGCCCCTCCTTCCGCCGCGCGTGAAGATGAAGCTCACCCTGAGGATGCCCGACGGCAAGAACCGGAGCTTCGAGACCCAGGCCCGGATCGCCATCGTCCGGCCGCTCGATTTCTAGGATGACCCGCAGACGCCCCACGGCGCGCCACGAGCGCGGAGCCGCCCTCCTCCTGGTCCTCATGGTGGTGGCCATCGTCACCGTCCTGGCCACGGAGCTGGCCTACGATACCCGGGTCTCGCTCCAGATCGCGGCCAACGCCCGCGACGAGCTGCGCGCCTCCCACCAGGCCCGGGGTGCGGTGGCGCTCTCCCGGCTGGTGCTCCACTTCCAGCAGCGGCTCGACCAGGCCGGCGGCGCGGCCGGACAGGTCCTGGCGGGGATCCAGGGAGCACAGGGCGCCCAGGGCACGACCGGGCTGCCGGCGGCCGCAACCCAGGGGACGTTCTCCTTCCGCCTCTGGGACGCCATCCCGGTGGACGACACGGCCATCCCCATGCTCCTCGGAACGGTCCGGAAGACCGAGGGAGCGGCGAAGCCGGACGAGGGCTTCCAGGCCACCATCGAGGACGAGGAGCGGAAGGTGAACGTGGCGCAGCTGGCCGGCCTCTCCACGGTGGCCGGACCGCAGGTGCAGCGCTTCCTCCTCGCGGTGCGCGACCCCCAGTACGACGTCCTCTTCGATCGGGAGGACGAGCACGGCAACCGGCTCACCCGGCAGGACGTGGCGGTGGCGCTGCGCGACTGGGCCGACGAGGACGCAACCACCAGCACGCTGGGTCCGAATCCCATGGCGCCCTTCGAGAACGGCTTCGGCGACGAGAACCAGTACTACGATCGTGGCGAGGACCGGTACCGCGCCAAGAACGCCCGCTTCGACTCCCTCGACGAGCTCTACCTGCTGGCCGGCATCGGCGACGCCTTCATGGGAGCGTTCGGCGACCAGCTGACGGTGTATCCGGACGTGAACGCGACCATCAACGTCAACACCAGCGACCCCGAGCAGATCCTGGTGAACGCGCTGCTGATGTCGCAACCCCCCGGCGTGCCGCAGGCCCCGCTGCTCGACCCCGCCTTCTCCCAGAAGCTCGACCTGGCGCTGCGGCTGGCGCGGCCGTTGCCCTTCATGACCATCACCGTCCAGCAGTTCGCCACAGTCCTCCAGGCACTGGGCGTGAAGCTCCAGCCCATCTACCTCCAGGCCCAGAACACCGACACCCGCAGCCCCTTCGGCAACAAGTCGAGCACCTTCACCATCCGCGCCACCGGCCGAGCCGGCAACGTGGAGAGGACCATCGACGCGGTGGTCACGATGGACGACCGCGCCGGACAGCTCCAGGCGGACCTGGGGCGGATCCTTCACTGGCGCGAGGACTGACCATGTCCCATCCCATTCTCGGACTCGATCTCGGATCGCGGCGCGTGAAGGCCGTGCTCCTGGAGACCACGCTTCGCGGCTTCACCGTGGCCGGCACCGCGGAGGCACCCATCGCGGCAGCCACCGAGGGCGGCCCCCCGGCCGGGGAGCGCATGGCCGGGGCGGTCGCCGCCCTGATCGCCGGACGCGGCTGGACCTCCGAGGTCTCGGCAGCGGCATCCATGCCCGGCGTGGCCGCGTCCCACCTCGTCACCCTTCCCTTCACCGACACGCGCCGCATCGAGCAGACGGTGCAGTACGAGGTGGAGGCCGCCATCCCGTTCGACCTGGATCAGGTGGCCTGGGACTGGCAGATGCTGGACTCCCATGCGGGCCGCTCCGACCTGTTCGTCGGCGTGGTCCGCCGGGAGGAGCTCACCGGGTGCATCGCCGACCTGGGCCGCGTCGGGGTCGACCCCGCGGTGGTGACGCCCGGGGGGCCGGTGCTCGCGGCCCTGTGGGCGGCGGGCGCGGTGGCCGACCCGGCGGGCCCGGGCGAGGCCGAGCTCGCGGTCGACCTCGGCGTCGACCGCACCCACGCCTGCGTGGTGTCGGAGGGGCGCTGCCTCTTCGCCCGGACCTTCGCCTCGGGGTCCTCGACCTTGCTGCGCGCCCTGGCGCGCGGCAGCGGTCGGAACCCGGACGAGGTGGTCGTGGAGGAGGGGCTCCCTCCCTGGGTGGACTCGCCCGGGGGGGACGCCGCCCTGCGCTCCGCGCTCGTCCCCCTGGTTCGCGAGCTCCGGGCCACGCTGCACGCGTTCGAGGCCAGGCCGTCGCGCCGCCCGGTGGTCCGGGTTCGCCTCGTCGGGGGCGCCGCAGCCTGGGCGGGCCTCGCCCCCGCCGTGGGCGAGGAGCTCGGGATCCCGGCCGAGCTTCTGCGCCTCGCCGGCCCGGCCGCCGGCGCGATCCCGCCGGAGGACGTCCCCCGCTTCGCGCTCCCGCTCGCGCTGGCGCTGCGAGGCTGGCTGGGAAACCGCTTCCAGCGGCTCAACCTTCGCCGCGGCGACCTGGCCAGCACCCGGTCCACCCAGGACGTCCGCGACCGCCTGCAGCGCGTCGCGGTCTACGCGTCGCTGGTGCTGCTCCTCGCCGTGGTCTCGTCCGTCGTCAAGGTGGTGGCCCTGAACCGGCAGGAGAAGCTCCTCGATCGGACGATGTGCGAGGTGACGCAGAAGGTCGTCGGCAAGTGCTACGACGACTTCGCCATGGCCGAGTCGGTCCTGCGCGGCAGGGGGACGGTGGGAGCATCGATCCCCCGGGTCTCGGCGGCCGGCGTCCTGGCCGAGCTGGCGGCTCGTTCCCCCGACGTGCAGCTCCGCTTCGACCGCATCGAGATCACCCGGGAGAAGCTCCACCTCCAGGGGACGACCGACGCCGCGGAGAACGTGGACAAGATCGTGGCTGCGCTTCGCGGCTCCCGCTGCTTCGGAGACGCCCGCTCGGGCGGCGCGCGCAAGCGGGGCACCGAGCAGAAGTTCGAGTTCACCGTGGACGCCGACATCACCTGCGAGGGCGCCCCGGCGCCCGGGGGGAAGGGCTGATCATGGAAAGCCTGCGCAGGCTCCGCGCCAATCTCGAGGCCTTCCTCGCCCGGCTCTCCCCGCGCGAGCGGGTGATGGTGTCGGCGGCCGCCGGGGCCGTCGCCCTCTTCGTCCTCTTCCTGGTCACCGCCGGCGTCACCCGCTCGATCTCCGCCCGGGAGAAGCGCATCGAGTCGAAGACCGAGATGCTCTCCCAGATCGGGAAGCTCACCCGGGGGTACCGGCAGGCGCAGGCCGAGCGGCAGTCGCTCGAGGCCCGCCTGAAGGGGCCGCCCATCCAGCTGATGAGCTTCGTGTCGCAGACGGGGGCCCAGACCGGCGTGGAGGTGAACGACCTGCGCCCCGGGACGCCCAGCACCACGGAGGGGCTCACCGAGGAGAGCGTCGAGGTGAACCTGGCCCGCATCGACCTCCCCCGCCTGGCCCGGCTCGTCGACGCCCTGGAGCGCGGTCCCGGCGTGGTGAAGGTCCGGAAGATCCGCATGGCCACGCGGAACGACGATCCCAAGCTCGTCGACGTGACCCTCCAAGTTTCCACCTGGCAGCTGAAGACCTAGGAGGACTGCGTGAAGCTCGACCCGCGGACCTGGACCCTCGACCCCCGGAAGTGGACGCTCACCGGGTGGAGGAAGACGGCGGCCTACGTGGCCTTCTTCGCCTTCGCCTTCGTCGTGGCGCTCCGCTTCACATTCCCCGTCGAGGCGGTCAAGGAGCGGCTCATCCTCGACTCCGCCGCCCAGGGATTCCAGGTCAAGGTGAACGACCTCGCGCCGGCGGGGCTGGTGGGCATCCGGGCGCGCCAGGTCACCGTGACCACCGCCGACGGCACGCGCATCCCGCTCGAGGCGTTGCAGGTGGGCCTGCGCATCTGGCCCACCCTGCGGGGACACCGGGCCTATTCCTTCGACGCCTCGATCTTCGACGGCCACGTCGTCGGCTCCACCGACACCAGCAAGACCGCCTCGCACTACCAGGCACGGGTCACCGGGATCGACCTGTCCCGCGCCGCCGTGCTGCGCGCGGCCACCGGGCTCGACCTGGCCGGGATCCTCTCCGGAACCCTCGACGTGACCCTCGACCCGAAGGACCCCTCGAAGAGCACCGGCAACCTGGAGTTCCTGGTGAAGGACGGGGCCATCCTGGGCGGCAAGATCCAGGTCCCGGGCATGGAAGGCGGCCTGACGGTACCGCCCGTGAAGCTCGGCGCGATCGCCGCCCGCGGCGCCGTGAAGGCGGGCCGCGCCGACTTCGGGACGCTCGAGTCGAAGGGCGACGACGTCGACATCGTCGCCGAGCAGGTTTTCGTCCAGCTCCAGCCCAGGGTCGAGCACTCTGCGCTCAGCGGAAGGGCACGGGTCCGGCCCACCGAGGGCTTCTGGAGGAAGGAGCAGGTGGCTCCACTGAAGCCGCTCATCGACGCCGGCCTGGCGAGCGCCAAGGGCAGGGACGGTGGATTCGGATTCCAGATCTACGGAACCCTTGGGAGGCCGCAGGCGCGACCCGTGGCCTTCTAGGAATTTGACCATGCATGTATTGCCATGCAAGGTTTCGTTTTTCCTCGGAGATCTCCAGTCCTTGCGGAAAATCCCTGTAGATATCAAGGACTTGGATTGATCGATCCCCGGGAGCGTGCTATCCCGGCCAGATGCGGATCCGGCGTCTGGAGATGGTGGGCTTCAAGTCGTTCATGGACCGGACGGTCGTCGCCTTCGACGACGGCGTGACCGGGGTCGTCGGGCCGAACGGCTGCGGCAAGTCCAACGTCGCCGACGCCATCCGCTGGGTCCTCGGCGAGCAGTCGGCGCTCCGCCTGCGCGGCCGCTCGATGGAGGACGTGATCTTCAACGGGTCGGAGTCGAAGGCTCCTCTCTCCTTCGCCGAGGTCACCCTCACCTTCGAGAACGACCGCCCGTCCGAGCTTCCCCCGGCCTTCGCCGGGCTCTCCGAGATCACCGTGGGTCGAAGGCTCCACCGCACCGGCGAGTCCGACTACCTCGTCAACCGGGCCCCGGCGCGGTTGCTCGACGTGAACGACATCTTCTTCGGCTCCGGTGTCGGCCGCACCGCCTACTCGATCATCGAGCAGGGGAGGATCGGCCAGATCGTGTCGGCCCGCGCCGAGGACCGGCGTGGCGTGATCGAGGAGGCGGCCGGCATCACCAAGTACAAGAAGCGGCGCGAGGCCGCCGAGCGGAAGATGGAGGCGACCCGGCACAACCTGGAGCGGGTCACGGACATCGTCGCCGAGCTGGGCAAGCAGCTCGACTCGTTGAACCGCCAGGCCCGCAAGGCGGAGAAGTACCGGGCCCTGAAGGCCCAGATCCGCGAGCTCGAGCTGCACGTGGGCGCCGCCCGCTGGCTCGAGCTGACCGTGGGGCGGCGCGAGGCGGAGGAACGACACGCCGCCGCCCGCGCCGACGAGGCGGAGATCTCCGCGCGCCTGGCCCAGATCGACCAGGCGCTGGAGGCCGACCGGGCGCTCCTCGCCGAGCGGGAGCTCTCCCTCCAGCAGCTCGGAGACCGGGAGCACGAGCTGGAGAGCCAGGGGCGCGTGTCGGCCGTCTCCACCGAAGCCGCGGAGCGCGAGCTGGCCCAGATCGCCGAGCGCTCGCGCGGCCAGGCTTCCGAGGTCGAGGCGCTCAAGGTGCAGGCCGATGCGCTCTCGGCCGAGCGGGACGCGCTCCTGCGCCAGCGGGAGGAGCTCGCCAGCCTCTCCGGCTCCGACGAGGCCCGCCTCGCCGAGCTGGAGGCTGCGCTGCGCAATCTCGCAGCCGAGCAGGCGACCCTCGCCGCCGAGGGGGAATCCGCCCGGGCCGACGCCGCCGAGGCCCATGGCCGCGCGGCGGCCCGCCGCAGCGCGCTCGCCCAGGTCGAGCGGCAGCGCGCCGACCTCCAGGCGCGGCTCTCGCGCGTCCGCGCCGAGATCGACGACCTGGCGACGCGGGGCGCCTCCCTGGATGGTTCCCGCTCGGCCCATGTCGAGACGCTGGGCAAGACGCGGCAGCTCAAGCTTCACCTCGAGGAGCAGCGGGGCGCCCAGGAAGGGCTGCTCGACCGCACGCGCTCGGAGTTCATCCAGAACGAGGCCAGGCTCATCACCCTGCGCGAGGAGCTCTCCGACCGCCGGGCCCGCCTGCAATCGCTCCAGGAGGTGATGCGCAACTACGAGGGCTACGGCCGCGGCGTGCGGAGCCTGATGACCCGGGCCCAGGCCGCCGAGGGGACCGAGCGGGGCGTGATGGGGCTCGTCGCCGACGTCATGTCGGTGCCCGCCGAGTACGAGAACGCGGTCGAGGCGGTCCTCGGAGAACGGCTCCAGTACGTCATCGTCGAGAGCCACAGCCAGGGAGTCGAGGCCATCGACTGGCTGAAGAGCGCCGCCGAGGGGCGCGCGTCGCTCATCCCCCTGCTCCGCCTCCGGGACGACGACGGCGCCGCGACGCCGCCCGGCCGCTCCCACCCCGGCTTCGTCGCCAGCTGCCTCGACGTGGTCCGCTTCGACCCCGCCTACGATCGGCTGGCCCGCTTCCTTCTCGGCGACGCCGCCATCGTCCGCGACCTCTCGAGTGCGCTCGAGATCTGGCAGTCGGGCGGAGCCGACGGGACCCTCGTCACCCTGGACGGGGAGGTCCTCGATCCGCACGGCGTGGTGACGGGCGGCCCGCTCGAGGGAGAGGGGCACGGGGCCCTGCAGCGCCGGCGCGAGGTGCAGGAGCTCACCGACACCGTCCGCTCCTTCGAGGCCGACTTCGCGCTGGCCCAGGAGCGCCACCGCGCACTGCAATCCCGCCTGCTCCAGCTCGAGGCCGCGCTCAAGACCATCGACCGCGACAACCGCGAGAAGGACCTGGCCCTGCTCACGCAGGAGAAGGACCTGGCCCGGCTCGGCGAGGAGCTCGAGCGCGTGGCCGAGCGCGTGGGACAGCTCGAGATCGAGCGGGGCGCCATGGAGGACGGCCTCTCCGGACTGGCCCGCGAGGAGGAATCGCACCACCTCGAGGCCGCCGGGGCCGAGGCCGACCGGGCCCGCCACGAGGAGCGCGCGCGGGATGCCGCCGCACGCCTCGAGGATCGGGGCAGGCGGGCCGGCTCGCTGCAGGCCGAGGTGCTGTCCGTGAAGGTCAAGGTGGCATCGGAGCGGGAACGGCGCGACGGCATCGGGGAGTCCCTGCGCCGCGTGGAGGAGGCGCAGGCGGCGGCCGAGGATCGCCGGGAGCGACTCTTCGCCGCCCTCTCGGATGGCAATGCACGCGCCTCCGACCTCCGGGAGCGCATGGAGGGAGCCCGGGGCGACGGGGCCCGCCTGGCCGAGGAGCTCGGGCGTGTGCGGGAGGTTCTGCTCGCCGAGCGCTCCGCGCACCAGGACGCCACCGCCAAGGCCCGCTCCGCCGAGTCGGAGGCCCGCGACCTGCGCAAGCGGGCCGAGGCCATCACCCAGGCCGCCGGCGATGCCGCGCTGACCGCGCGCGAGCAGGCGCTGGAGCTGAGCCACCTCGAGGAGCAGATCCGCGAGCGCTGCCAGGCCGAGCTGCGGGACGAGCTTCTCCGGTTCCACGCCGAGCGTCCGCCGGGAGAGGCGGAGCGGCGCCGGCTCGACGAGCTCAAGGCCCAGGCCGACCGGATGGGAGCGATCAACCTGACGGCCATCGAGGAGTACGACGACCTGGCGCGCCGCCATGCCTTCCTCTCCGAGCAGAAGGGCGACCTGGAGTCGTCGCTCTCCGATCTCCAGAAGGCCATCGGCAAGATCAACCGGGCCTCCCGCGAGCGCTTCCGCGAGACGTTCGATCGGGTGAACGAGAAGTTCCAGCAGGTCTTCCCCCGCCTCTTCAACGGCGGGCGGGCCGGCCTGGTGCTCACCGAGGACAGCGACGAACAGCAGGGCGGCGTGGAGATCTTCGCCCAGCCCCCCGGGAAGAAGCTGCAGAACATCAACCTGCTGTCCGGCGGCGAAAAGGCGCTCACCGCCGTCTCGCTGATCTTCGCCATCTTCCTCATCAAGCCGTCCCCGTTCTGCCTCCTCGACGAGGTCGACGCGCCGCTCGACGAGGCCAACGTCGGCCGCTACAACGAGCTCGTGAAGGAGATGGCGAAGGCGTCCCAGTTCATCCTCATCACCCACAACAAGCGGACCATGGAGTCGGTGGACACGCTGTACGGGGTGACGATGGAGGAGCCGGGGGTGTCGAAGCTGGTGTCGGTCCGGTTGTCGGGGAGTGGGCGGTCGGCGGCGGCGTAGGGGATCCGGGGCCGGGTCGCGAGGGGGCGGGGCGATCGCCTGCGCGCGCCGGAGTGCGTTGGGAGGAGGCCGCGATGAACGGAGCCGCGAAGCGGTTGCTGTACTGGACTCCGCGCGTACTCGGCATCGCGTTCGCCGCGTTCATCGGCATCTTCGCCGTGGACGTCTTCCAGAAGGGGGTGCCCGCCTGGCAGGTGGTGCTGGCCCTGCTGATGCACCTGCTGCCGACGTTCCTCGTCCTCCTTGTGCTTGCTCTGTCGTGGCGCCGCGAGTGGGTCGGCGGGGTGCTGTTCATCGCCCTCGGAGTCCTTTACCTCCTCTGGGCATGGAACAGGCCATTCTTCGGGTGGCACGTGGTGCTGTCGATCGCAGCACCCCTCTTCCTCGTCGGTGTGCTCTTCCTGCTCAACTGGCGCCATCGCAGGCAACTGCGGCCTGGCCCCTGAGAGCGGGGGGCCGCGCCACGCCACCTTGACCGCGAAGCCCCTCACGCTCTGCGACCGCGTCCTCGCAATGCCCTGGCGCACCACGCATTGACGGATCCCGGACACGCGCGAATTCGACGTCGACCTTCCCACCGCTTGCCCAACGACCCAGGACATCAACGACCCTCCCGCTTTCCCGCTCCCCCAGGCGCGCGTTGACACCGCGCCAGCCCGGGACCTATATGGTCTCGCTTTCTCGACGTTTTTCCTCCCTCGCAGGGGCACCGTGCACTCCATCCCGCTCGCCTTGGTCACGTCCGACGTCGTCGGCGCCCTCGTCATCGCCGCGCTCGTGGTGCTCTTCGTCGTCGCCGGCCTGCGCATGTTCCGGAAGCGGGGCGCGGCTCCCGTCGAGCCGCCGGTATCGCAGGCTCAGATCGAGCGAGAGCTCGAGCAAGATGCGGGTGTTGCCCCCGAGGCGCCACCCGAGCCCGCGCTTCCTCCCGCCCCTCCCGTTCCGCGCCCTTCGGCGCCGCCGGCCCCCGCCCCGGCCGAGATCGCTCGTCGCGAGGCCGACGCGGCCGCCGACGAGGCCCGCAAGAAGGAGGAGTACCGGCAGAAGAAGGAGGCCGAGCGGCTCGAGAAGGAGCGGCGGCGCCTCGAGAGGGAGGAGGAGGAGCGGCGCGTCCAGGAGGAGCGGGCGCGGCAGGCCCGCGAGGCCGAGGAGGCCCGGCTCCTGGAGGAGGAGGCAGCGCGGCGTCGCGGCGAGGCCGAGGCAGGACGCACGCTGGCGGCCGGTCTGGAGAAGACCCGCGGCGGCTTCATGGCCCGGCTGCAGGGGATCTTCGGCGGCAACCGCCAGGTGGACGAGGCGACGCTGGCGGAGATGGAGGAGATCCTCTTCACCGCCGACATCGGCGTGAAGACCGCCACGGCCCTGCTCGAGGGGGCTCGTGAGCGCGTGAAGAAGCGGGAGCTCGACGATCCGGGCAAGCTGAAGGCCGCGCTGCGCCAGGAGATCGCCCGTATCGTGTCGCTGGGCTCGCCCGCCGGCACGACCCGCGAGATCGCCATCGGCGCTTCCCGCCCCTGGGTGATCATGGTGGTGGGAGTGAACGGTTCGGGCAAGACCACCACGGTGGGCAAGCTGGCCGCGAAGCTCGGGCAAGCCGGCCACAAGGTACTGCTCGGCGCCGGCGACACCTTCCGAGCCGCCGCCGGCGAGCAACTCGAGGTCTGGGCCGACCGCGTGGGCGCTCCGGTGGTCCGCGGCAAGGACGGCTCCGATCCGGCCAGCGTCTGCTTCGAGGCGGTCAAGCGGGGCGTCGAGGAGAAGGCCGACGTGGTCCTCCTCGACACCGCCGGACGGCTCCACACCAAGCTCCCCCTCATGGAGGAGCTGAAGAAGGTGAAGCGGGTGGTGGACAAGGCCCTGCCTGGCGCCCCCAACGACGTCCTCCTGGTGCTCGACGCGACCAACGGGCAGAACGCCATCGCCCAGGCCCGCCAGTTTCACGAGGCCCTCGGCGTCACCGGCATCGCGCTCACCAAGCTCGACGGCACCGCCAAGGGCGGCGTGGTCATCGGCATCTCCGACGAGCTCGGCATCCCGGTCCGCTACGTGGGGGTCGGGGAGAAGGTTGCCGACCTGCGTCCATTCGACCCGGCCGAGTTCGTGGATGCCCTCTTCGGTTGAGGCTCGGCGCCCCGGGCGCAGGCGGGTCCTCCTCTTCGACGTGGACGGCACGCTCGTCCACGCCGCGGGCGCGGGGCGTCGCTCGCTGGAGCGGGTGCTGGCCAGGGAATTCGGGCAGGTGGGGCACGCCGTCGCTGGTCTGCGCCTCGACGGCATGACCGATCGGCTGATCGTGCGGGAGGTCCTGGTGACGCTCGGTCGCCCATTCGACGATGCGCTCTGCGACCGGATCCTCCAGGACTACGTCCTCGCGCTGCGTGAGGAGATCCAGGGGCCGGGCTTCCGGGTGCTGCCAGGCGTGACGGAGCTGCTCGCCGAGCTCGCGGAGGCAGGCGCGGCGCTGGGCCTCTGCACCGGCAACGTGGCCGAGGGCGCCCGCCTGAAGCTGGCCCGCGGGGGGATCGACGGGTTCTTCGAGTGGGGCCCGGACGCCATCGCCGGGTTCGCCCACGACGGAGAGGCCCGCGAGTTGCTCGTCCGGGCCGCCCTGGATCGGGGTGCGAGCCGGCTCGGCGCGCCACTCGATCCGGGGGATGCCCTGATCGTCGGCGACACGCCGCGAGACGTCTCGGCAGCACGCGCGCACGGCGTGCCCGTCGTGGCCGTCGCAACCGGGCGCTTCGGGGCGGATGAGCTGCGCCGCTCCGGCGCGGATGGGGTGCTCGCCTCCCTGGAGGGTGCCGCGCCTGCCCTGCTCGCCTGGCTCGAGGGCGGTTCCGCTCCGGGGGCCTCGGCGTGACGCCCTTCTCCACCCCGCGGCTCCTGGCCCGACAGGCATCACCCGACGACGTGCCGGCGCTCCAGGACGTGCTCGCCGCGGCGCCCACCTACCACGAGCTCACGGACGGTGCGCCCGCCGGCGACGGTGCCGCCGCCGAACTCCTCGCCGACGCCGACGCGGACGGCGACCGGCGCCTCCTGGTCCTCTGGCCGGCCTCCGGCGGTGCGGCCGCCGGGCTCATCGACGTGCAGTTGCACTGGCCCGAGCCGGGAGCCGCCCACGTCCGCCTCCTGCTCCTGCGGGAGTCGCTCCACGGGAGGGGGCTGGGCCGCGAGGCAGCGGCCGGGCTGGAGCAGGCGCTGCGCCAGGAGGGATTCCTCGCCCTGCGTCTCTCCGTCACCGGCGAGAACGACGGGGCGCGTGCCTTCTGGGAGCGGATCGGCTTCGCGCCGGTGGAACGGCTACGGGCCGGCGACACCCTCCACGAGAAGCTTCTCCAGCCGCGCTAGCGCTGGGCTAGTCCGCGTCGGCGACCTGCTGCGGCGCCGGAACGAAGCGGGCCCAGAAGTCGCGCAGGCCCTCGATGGCGCTCATCAGCCCGACGTAGGCGAACCCGGCCTGGAAGAGGATGAGGAACGGCAGCGAATACCAGACTCCGCGGTCGATGACCCAGACCACGGCCAGCGTGAAGTAGGCCGCCAGCGCCAGCTCGAGGAGCGGCTGGAGGCTGACCGCCACGCGGTACTTGCGCCTGGGCGCGGCGGCGGTGCCACCCTGCACTCCGCTCTTGGGGGTGCGGGTGAAGACGGTCTGGTGACCGAGCAGCGCCTCGACCACGGCGCGGGCCTGGTTCACCGATAGTCCGATTCCGAGGGCCATGAGGTAGGGCAGGTACTTGATGCGCTGCCAGGTGGAGGCGTGGATCTCCCGCTGGCTCGCCACGTAGAACACGCACACGCTCATGGTGGCGGTCGCGAAGAAGGGCAGGTCGAGCAGCAGCACCTCGATCCAGCCGTGGCTCACCCGCACCACCACCGTGATGGGCATGAGGATGGCGAGCGGGATCATGAGGAGGTAGGCCACGTTGGCGGTGAGGTGGAAGAAGGCCTCCTTCTTCACCGCGTACGGCAGCTCGCTCGAGAGGATGCGCGGGAGCAGCTTCATCGCCGTCTGGATGGAGCCCTTGGCCCAGCGGTGCTGCTGGCTCTTGAAGGCGCTCATCTCCACCGGGATCTCCGCCGGGGCCACGACCTCTGGCAGGAAGACGAACTTCCAGCCCTTCATCTGGGCTCGGTAGGAGAGGTCGAGATCCTCGGTGAGCGTGTCGTGCTGCCACCCGCCGGCCGATGCGATGGTGGTGCGGCGCCAGATCCCGGCCGTGCCGTTGAAGTTGAAGAATCGCCCGGACCGGTTGCGCGCGGTGTGCTCGATGACGAAGTGCGCGTCGAGCAGGATGGACTGCACCTCGGTGAGCGAGGAGAACCCGCGGTTCAGGTGCTCCCAGCGGACCTGGACCATGCCCACGCCCGGGTCGGTGAAGTGGTTCACCGTCTTGCGCAGGAAGTCGCTTGGCGGGACGAAGTCGGCGTCGAAGACCGCCACGAACTCGCCGGTGGCCGTCTGCAGTCCGTTCTCCAGGGCTCCGGCCTTGAACCCCTGCCGGTTGGTCCGGTGGATGTAGTGGATGTCGATGCCCCGGGCCTTCCAGGCGTCGACCGTCCGCCGGGCGATCCCGGTGGTCTCGTCGGTCGAATCGTCGAGGACCTGGACCTCCAGGCTCTCCCGGGGGTAGTCGAGCTCGCAGACCGCCCCGATGAGCCGCTCCACCACGTACATCTCGTTGAACACCGGGAGCTGCACGGTCACGCGTGGCAGGGTCTCCCACCGGCTCCGGGGGACCGGAACGTTGTACTTGTGGCGGTAGTACAGGTACGCCATGAAGTACCGGTGCGACCCGTACACGGAGAGTACGAGCAGGACCAGCCCGTAGGCGGCGACGACGGTGATCTCGAGAGAATTCATTTTTTTCGGGGTAGGAGCGATGCGCTGGGCGCTGTCACACGCCGAGCGTCGAGGAAGGCGGACTCACCGCTCCCTTCGTCCCAAGACGCCGCGAAGTCTAGCCGGGTGCGTCACGAAGTCAACCTGAACCTCCCCGGCCGCCGGGGGCACAATCAGGACCTCTCGGGGCCTTTACCCCGAAAGACCTTCGCCGCGCGGAGCAGGTCGACCGCCCGATCCAGCTGGGGGTCGGTTCGGGTCGCACCATCGGGTCGCCCCGCCTGGGGTGCCTCCGTCGACACTGGAGGCGGCTCGCCCCCTCCCACCGGGACATCCGGGGTGATTCCCCGGTCCTGGATCGACCGGTGGCTGGGCGTGAAATACCTGGCCACCGTGAGCTTGAGCGCCGATCCGTCGTCCAGCTCCACGACGGTCTGCACCGATCCCTTCCCGAAGGTCTGAGAACCCACCACCACCGCCCTCCCCTGGTCCTGGAGTGCGCCCGCCACGATCTCGCTCGCACTGGCGCTCCCCCGGTTGACGAGGAGCACGACGGGATAGCCCGGCTCGGTGTCCTTCTCGCGGGCCTCCTCCACCTCTGGTTGCTTGCCCCGCGCCTCGGTGCTGACGATGACGCCCTTCGACAGGAAGCGGTCCGCCACCTTCACGGCCTGGTCCAGGAGCCCGCCGGGGTTGTTGCGGAGGTCGAGGGCCAGCCCCTGGATCGGCCCCCCGATCTCCTTTCGCGCCCCGTCGAGCGCATGGCGGAGCTCCCGGTCGGTGCGGTCCTGGAAGCTGCGGATCCGGACGTAGGCGGTGCCCGCTCCGCGATCGAGGACGCGCCAGTCGACGCTGGTCGTGCGAACGTGGTCGCGGACCAGGGTGAAGACTCGCGGCTCCTTCAGGCCGGCACGCTCGATCGTGAGGACGACCTGGCTCCCGGCGGCTCCCTTCATGCGGCGGGTCGCCTCGCCGATGGGCATCTCCTTCGTCGGAGCGCCGTCCACGGCCACGATGCGGTCCCCGGCGAGGATCCCGGCCCTCTCGGCCGGGGAGTCGGCGAGCGGCGCCACCACGACGATCCCGTCGGCGACCTGGCTCACCTCGAGTCCGACGCCGTCGAACTCCCCCGTGGTCTCGTCCCGGATGGCCCGGTACACGTCCGGGCGGAGGAGGATGGAGTACGGGTCTAACCGCTGGAGCATCCCCTCCACCGCTCCCTGCACCAGCTCCCGCTCCTTGGTCTCGTCGACGTAGCTGTTCTGGATGTAGGCGAGCACCTCGGCGAGCACGTCCAGCGAGCGGTAGGGCTGCGCGGGGTCGCGGCGCGGCGCGGCCGAGGCGCGCCCGGCGACGAGCAGCAGGAGGGCGAGGACGGCCGGGAGGAGGGGGTTGCGGAGCCTTCGTGACATCGGGGGATCATACCCGCGCCGGACGGCGGCGGCTCCATCACGGGAGGAGCCAGGCCTTGGGGTCGAGCGGCTTCCCGTGCTCCCGGATCTCGAAGTAGAGGTAGGCCCCCTTGAGCGACCCCGTGTCTCCCACGGTCCCGAGCATGGAGCCCGCCGCCACGTCCTCGCCGGCGGCCGCCGTCATGGTGGCCAGGTGGGCCACCAGGGTGTGGAACCCCTCGCCGTGGTCGACGATGATCAGGTTTCCGTAGCCCTTGAACCACCCTGCGTGGACCACGCGGCCCGGGGCGACGGCCAGCACCTCCTCGCCCCGCCGGGCGGCGATGTCCACCCCCTTCTGCACCGTCACGGTCCGGAAACGGGGATCGACCACCTTTCCGAAGCCGACGTCGATGCGGCTCCCCGCCGGGCGCGGGAGCCGTCCTCGAAGCGCCCCGAAGCCGGTGTAGGGCGCCGACCCGGTTCGTGCCGTGGGCAGCGCGTCGATGAACTCGGCGAGCTTCCGGCTCTGGACGTCGGCCTCGGCCGCGGCCCGCTCGTGGATCTGCCGCTCGCCTCGGACCGCCGCCAGGGTGGCCCGGAATCCGTCGCGCCGGGCGGAGGCCTCGGTGCGCCGTGCGGTCGCCTCCACGGCCAGCGCCTCCTGCCGGGCCGCCTCGCCCCGCCGGACGGTGGTGAGCCTCTCCTGCTCGATGAGCGCCTCCCGTGCCCCTCGCAGCACGGCCGCATCCCCCTCCACGATCTTCCCGAGCAGCGCCCTCCGCTTCACCAGGTCTCCCAGGCTCGGGGCAGATACGAGCAGGCGGAGCTCGCCCACCTGGGCCATGCGCTGGAGCGCGGCAAGGCGGGGACGGAGCCTCCCCAGGAGCGCCCGGTGACGGGCCAGGGCGGCAGCCTCCTCCCGTTCCGCAACCTCCAGGAGATCCGCGGAGCGGGACCGCTCGCCCTCGGCGGCGCGTGCCCGGGCCTCGGCGTCCCGCCAGGTACGCTCCAGCTGCTCGAGCGTGTCGAGGACCGACAGTTCCCGATCGGCCAGGGCGCGGGCCGCGGCTCGCTCGGCGGCCTTGCGGGCCTCGAGCTCGTTGAGGCGGGCCCTCGGGTCGGCGGCGAGCGCCAGGGCGAGCCACAGGGCCGCCCTCACCCGCCAGGCCTCCGCAGGAACCTCCGCAGCGAGATGGCGCTGGCCACGAGGCCGAGCAGCGCACCGACGACGACGATCGCCACCAGGAGCCGTCCCGGCAGGACGTCGGCCGGGGCCAGCCGGGCGGCCAGCGGCAGGGCTTCCCGGGCCCGAGGCAGAAGCGCGAGGTTCGCGGTCACGAGCGTCCCCACGGCCAGCCCGCCCCCCAGCAGGCCCTGGATGACCCCCTCGAGGAGGATGGGGGCGCCCACGTACAGGTCGGTGGCGCCGACCAGCTTCATGATCTCGATCTCGTCGCGGCGGGCGTAGACCGCAAGCTTGAGCGTGTTCGAGACGAGGATCGCGGTGGCCGCCCCCAGGAGCCCCAGAAGGAGGAGCCCCGCCTTCCGGGCCCGGTCCACGAGGGCCTCGAGCCGCGCCACCCAGACCGCTCCGTCATCGACCTCCACGGCGCCCGGAACGGTGCGGAGGAGGGTGGCGAGGGCGCGGGCCCGCTCGTGCGACAGGTCGCGGATTCGAAGCTCGACCGATGGAGGCAGGGCGTCGTCTCCCAGACCGTCGAGCACCCGGCCTTCGGCCCCGAGGGAGGCCCGGAGCCGGCGCATCGCCTCCGCGGGAGGGATCGCCTCGACCACCGCGTCCGGAGCGATGGCGAGCGCCGCCGTCCGCGCCGCCCCGAGGTCGGCGCCCGGATCCAGGTATACCGAGACCGGAACCTCACCGGCCCAGCCGGAGACGAGCCGCGCGCCGGCTCCGAGCGTCGCGGCGAAGGCGCCGGTGAGGAGGAGGGCCACGTAGATCGTCCCCACCGCGACGACCGTCACGTAGGGGGCTCGGAGGAGCGCGTCCGAGGCGCGGCGGAAGGCGTGTAGGACCCTGTGCATCAGCGCACCTGGGCCCCGTCCGCCACCAGCCGGCCGCCCTCGAGGGCGACGACCCGCTTCTTGTGGCGGGACAGCAGCGACCGGTCGTGTGTGGCGACCACCACGGTGGTGCCGCGGGCGTTGGCCGCCTCGAGGAGTTGCAGGACCTCCGCCGTCCGCTCCGCGTCGAGGTTTCCGGTGGGCTCGTCGGCGAGGAGGATGGCGGGGTCTCCCACCAGCGCCCGGGCCACGGCCGCGCGCTGCTGCTCCCCTCCCGAGAGGCTGAGGGGGAAGCGCCCGGCGCGATGCTCGAGCCCCACGCCGCGGAGCGCCTGGGTCACGCGCCGTTCCACTTCCCCGGGCCGGACTCCTTTCACCTGAAGTGGAAAGGCGACGTTCTCGGCCAGGGTGCGGTGCTCGAGCAGCTTGAAGTCCTGGAAGACCACCCCGATGCTGCGGCGCACGTACGGGACGGAGGACGGCCGGATCCGGGCGACGTTTCGCCCGAAGACCAGCAGCTGCCCAGAGCTGGGGGGCTCCGCGCAGAACACCAGCCGCAGCAAGGTGGACTTCCCCGCGCCCGAGGGGCCGGTGAGGAAGACGAACTCGCCCTTGCCGACCTCCAGGCTCACGTCGGAGAGCGCCGGGGCCTCGTTCCCGTACCTCTTGTCCACGTGGAAGAGCTGGATCATCGGGCTCCTGCCCCGTCAACGGCCGGCGGAGCCGTCGTCCCCGGCCAGGTAGGCGAGGATCACCTCGTCGAGGGAGCGCTCGGAGATGAGGTCGTCGCCGAACAGGGTGTCGCCCGGGCTGGCCGGCTTCTCCTCCACCTCCTTCTCCTCCGCCGGCTGGGTGGGCACCGGGGCCAGCGTGGGCGCGTAGTCACGGACCGGGGCCCGCGGGAGCGCGACGTGGTCGTACACGCCGTGGACCAGGTTGCGCAGGACCTCCTTGTGCTGCTCCTCCATCAGGGCGCGCACGACGTCGGCGAGGTTCTCGGCCGCGGCGATGTCGGCATAGCCGGTCCGCTTGCTGGCGATGATGTTGCCGCCCAGGAACAGGTGGGTGACCACCTGGGCGCGGTCGGCCCCCGAGTCCTCGGTCTGGGCGTGGTAGGTCTGGCCGCGGTACTTGATGTTGTGGTTGAAGCCGACCACCATCTTCTTCGGCCCCGGCGGCATGGGGCGAATGTATCACAGCGCCCTCCACTTCCCCCGAGCCCGTCGCGAGGCGCAGGAAGCCGTCGCCGAGGTGGGCACGCGAGGAGCGAGCAGCGCAGGCGTAGTGAAACTACGTCGAGCCGCGCAGCGACGAGCCTGCTCACCGCAGGCAGGCAGCCTGCGACGCAGCAGGGATTGGGGGGAGTGGCGGGCGCTTTCAAACGTCGACGTGGCGCGCCGACTCCACGGCCCGGCCCAGGAAGCGGGGCGCGACCCGGAGGAACCGTTCCGGCGTGTCGGTGACCAGGAAGGCGTGTCCAGCAGGGCCCCCGGAGGCGGCTCCCGGGAATCGCTCGCGGACCTCGGCGGCGATGGCCGCCGCGCTGTCGACGAGCGTGACGCCGGGAAGCTCGGCGGCGATGGCGGCGGCGAGCAACGGGTAGTGCGTGCAGCCGAGGACCACCGCATCGACTCCGGCCTCCCGGACCGGGACCAGGTAACGCCGGGCGACGAGGCGGACCACCTCGTCGGAGGGGTCGGTCCAGCCCTCCTCGGCGAGGGGCACGAACAGCGGGCAGGGCTGCGCGGTCACCCGGGCGCCGGGGATGAGCTCCGCGAGCGCGCGCTGGTACGCTCCGCTCGCGATCGTGCTCTGAGTGCCCAGGACCCCCACCCGCCCCGTGCGCGTGGCCCGGGCCGCGGCGCGGGCGCCCGGTTCCACCACCCCCAGGACCGGCACGTCGAAGGCGTCGCGCAGCGCCGGCAGGGCCACCGCCGAGGCGGTGTTGCAGGCCACGACGATCATCTCCACGTCCTCTGCGACGAGGACCCGCGCGTTCCGGATCGAATACTGGGTCACCACCTCGGCGGACTTGGTCCCGTAGGGAACGCGGGCCGTGTCGCCGAGGTAGACGGTCTCGAGCCCCGGCAGCACGTCGAGGATGGCGCGCTGGACGGTGAGCCCGCCCACCCCGGAGTCGAAGATGCCGATGCGGGGCATCGGCGGAATCTACCGCGACGCGCGGAGGGCGGGGGGATCCGGCGTGCAGACCCCTTGCGGGATGGGAAGCGAGAAGAGGTTGTTCTGGAAGTGGCCGAAGCCGAAGTCGCAGATGGACCAGGGGATCACGGCGGGGTTGAACCGGTTGTCGTAGGTGTCGATCCAGATGAACAGGTCGTCGCGGTCCACCGGCCCGTACTGGATGCTGGGCATGAAGGAAGGCCCGCATTCGATGACGTTCCTCCACACCAGGGTGCCGAGCCCATCCTCGACCCAGCCCTGGAACTGATCCACGCCGGCCAGGCCACAGGTCTGGTAGCCGGCGGGGCCACTAGCGGAGTCGACCAGCACCATGTCGATGGTCAGGGAACTCGGGATGCCGGCCGCGATCGCGGTCCCGAAGTTGAACGCGCCGGGCACGGCGTTGATGGTGACCTCGCCGCTGAAGAGGGGTTGGGCGACGCCGTTGCGCCAGCCGGTCACCAGGTAGGTGGCCGGGCCCTGGAAGCCGAGGACCGTCACTCCCTGGACCGACTGGTTGATGCAGGGAACGGATCCGGAGATCGGGTTGCCGGCCGGGTCGCTGACGACCACGAAGTCGACCCCGGAGTCGGGGCAGCTGCGGTTGCCCGTGCCGGGAGGCCAGTTGACGAGCGTGTCGTAGGGGACGAAATCGACCACCCCGTCGATGAGGGTGTTCCGGTCGAACTCCCAGTAGACGGTCACGTCCACGAGCGGCGGGGAGGTCGGGCCGCAGGCGGCGGATGCGAGGGCAGCGAGGGCGATGGCGGCGGTGCGCTTCATGGACTTCCTCCCGGGATCGAGAGACGTCGACCCGGGGTCATTCTATTCAGGACCGGGGCGAAGGCACGGAACCATCCGATCGGGAGCCCCGAATTCTCCGGGAATTCCTGGCGCGGCGCGGGGTTGCTCCACCGTGACGCCCTCCGGAAGTCGTGCTAGGTACGGTGGACTTCCCCCCTCCTGGAGCCGAGCCTGCTCAATCCCCTGAACGCCTCTGTCCTCGAAGTGATCCCGTCCGCCGGCCGCGGAGGCGAGATCGACTACCTCGAGATCGTCATGAACTCGGGGCTCGTGGTGGGGGGCGTGCTGGCCCTGCTCCTCGTCGCGTCGGTGGTCTCCTGGGCCATCATCCTCAAGAAGTGGATGGCCCTGCGGAGGGCCCAGGGCGAGTCGGCGAGGTTCCTCGAGGCCTTCTGGAAGTCCAAGCGGCTCGACGCCATCTACCAGGCCGCCGAGGGGCTCCCGGCGAGCCCCATCGCCGCGGTCTTCCGCGCCGGTTACGTGGAGCTGTCCAAGGTGACGGCCCAGAAGAAGGGACCCGAGGGGGAGATGGCCGAGCAGCTCGGGGGCATCGAGAACGTCGAGCGGGCCCTCAAGCGGGCTGCCGTCGCCGAGGTGACGCAGCTCGAGTCGATGGTCCCTTTCCTCGGCACCACCGCCAGCGCCGCCCCGTTCGTCGGCCTCTTCGGGACGGTTTGGGGCATCATGGCGGCCTTCCACGACATCTACCAGGCCGGAAACGCCAACCTGGCCACCGTGGCGAAGCCCATCTCGGAGGCCCTCATCGCCACCGCCTTCGGGCTCTTCGCGGCCATCCCGGCGGTGGTCTTCTACAACCTCTTCGTCTCGCGCATCCGGGTCCTCGACAGCGAGATGACCAACTTCTCCAACGACTTCCTCAACATCGTGAAGCGCCACTTCTTCAGCTAGAGGGACCGCGTGGCCATCGGGACCAGCGGCTCCGGCCGCCAGACGCTCACGGAGATCAACGTCACGCCGCTCGTCGACGTGATGCTCGTCCTGCTCATCATCTTCATGGTCACCGCCCCCCTCATCCAGCAGGGCGTGGAGGTGGCGCTGCCCCAGGTCAAGGCACAGCCGGTGAAGGCCGAGGAGCAGAAGCTGGTGCTCTCCGTCAAGTCGGACAGGAGCCTCTGGCTCGGCACCGACGACAAGCCGGCGCGGCTCACCCTCCCCGAGCTGGAGGAGAAGCTCAAGGCCAACGCCCGCGTCGCCCGGGACCGCGAGCTCTACCTCATGGCCGACCGGTCCCTCCCCTACGGCTACGTGGTCGAGATCATGGCCGCGGTGCAGCGGGCCGGCGTGACCAACCTGGGCATGATCACCGATCCGGTTCCCGATCGGCCGGGAGGGCGCAGGGAGTGACGGGCGAGAGCGCGCTCCTGCGCGGCCCCGACCGGCTCTGGCCGCTCGTCCTCGTCTCGGTCGCGCTTCACGCGGGGTTCATCGGCGTGGCCTTCTTCGTCCGCCCTCCCGCCATCGTCAACCTGGAGCAGAAGCCCATCGTCGCGAAGCTGGTCCGGCTGGGAGAGAAGCGCCCCGAGCACTTCCTGCCCCGGCGCGACGTCCCGCCTCCGGAGGCCGCACCGCGGGCGCCCGATCCGGTGCCGGTGCCCGTCCCGGGGCCGCCCGCGCCGTCCCAGAAGACGGTCGCCCTCCCCGCTCCCAAGGTGGCGCCCAGGCCGGCTCCGCCCCGCCCCGCCCCGGCCACCCAGGGCGGCAAGGGATCGGATGCCCTCTCCCGGGCGCTCGACAAGGTCCGGCGGGACGACAAGCTCGCGTCGAAGGAGCGCTGGGGCGATCCGTCCGGCCTGCCCGAGGGAGACGCCACCGATGGCTCCGAGGGGGACCGCTACCTCGGGCTCGTCTTCCAGGCCCTGCACTCCAACTACACCCTCCCGGACACGATCCCGGTCCAGGAGCGCGCCTCCCTGCGCGCCACCGTGGTGCTCATCATCGAGCCCAACGGGCGAGTCTCCAGCCTCCGCTTCGAGAGGCGCAGCGGCAACGCCGCCTTCGACCAGGCCCTGGAGCGCGCCGCGCGCGCTTCCCGGCTGCCTCCCCCCCACCCGAGCTCCAGCAGGTCTACCGCACCGTCGGACTCGGGGTGAACTTCACGCCCTAGGAAGGTCCGCCACCCCATGCGCAAGCTCCTCGTCGCCGTCGCGCTCCTCGTTCCTGCGCTGGCCCTCGCCCAGCGACAGTACATCGACGTGGGCTCCCCCGACTTCCGGCCGCTGGCGCTGGCGGTGGTGCCGTTCCAGTCCGGGCCGGGAGCCCAGGCCGATGCGGTCGAGGTGCAGCAGACCTTTCGCGACGACCTGGAACTGACCGGGATCTTCGACCTGCTCGACCCGCGATCGTTCCTGGCCGACGCCTCGGAGGGCACCCAGGCCTCCGCCATCAAGTTCACGCGCTGGAGCGACGTGGGCGCCGAGGGGCTGGTCAAGGCCGCCGTGAAGCGGGAGGGCGCGCTCGTCGCCGGCGAGTTGCACCTCTACGACGTCCGCGCCGGCCGCGAGGTGCTCTACCGGGTCTACCGGGAGCGGACCGCCCGCATGCTCGCCCACCGCTTCGCCGACGACGTGCTGCAGTACTACACCCGGGAGCAGGGCGTCTTCCGCACCCGCATCGCGGCCATCCGCAAGGGGAAGGGCACCTGGGACGTGGTGCTCCTCGACGTGGACGGCAAGGGCGCCGAGACCCTCCGGAGGGAGACCTCCATCGCCATGCTGCCCTCCTGGCGCCCCGACGGCGGAGAGATCCTGATCACGAGCTACCGCTCCGGGAAGCCGGAGATCTGGGGGCTCAAGGTGCCCGAGGGAACCCCCCGCAAGGTGATCTCGCTCGGCGACCTGGCGAGCGGCGGCGTCTACTCGCCGGACGGGCGCAGCATCGCCTTCACCGCCTCGGTGGACGGGAACTCCGACCTCTACGTGGCCACCGCCGCCGGCGGCGCCATCCGCCGCCTCACGACCGACCCGGCCACCGACACCTCCCCCACCTGGTCCCCCGACGGGCGCCGGATCGCCTTCGTGTCCAGCCGCTCGGGCAACCCCCACATCTACGTCATGAACGCCGACGGCTCCGACCAGCGGCGCCTCACCTTCAAGGGCAACTACAACCAGACCCCGCGCTGGAGCCCCCGCGGCGACCAGATCGCCTTCACCGCGCGGGACGAGCGCCGGGTCTTCGACGTGTTCCTGGTCTCGCCCGAGACCGGCAGGATCTCCCGCGTGACCCAGGACCAGGGGCTCACCAACGAGGAGCCCTCCTGGGCGCCCAACGGACGGCTTCTCGTGCTGGTCTCGGACCGTGGAGGCAGGCAGCAGCTGGTCGTCTCCAACCCGGCCGGCGACCGGCAGAAGGTGGTCACCTCCGATGCGGCCGGCATCGCGGCCCCGATCTGGGGACCGTTCGCCCCGTGACCGGGCGAGTCGCGGTGATCGACGTGGGGACCAACACGGTCCTCCTCACCGTGGCCGAGCGGCGCGGAGGCTCCTTCCACCCGGTGGTGGAGCGGGCCGAGATCACGCGTCTGGGGCGTGGCGTCGACCGGACCGGGCAACTGGACCCCGCCGCCATCTCCGAGACCGTCGCGGTCATCGCCCGATACGCGGCGGAGGCCCGCTCGCTGGGCGCGGAGCGCATCGCCGCGGTCGCAACCAGTGCCGCGCGCGACGCCCGGAACGGCGCCGAGTTCTTCGAGGCATCCAGGAGCGCCGCCGGCCTGGCCCCGGAGATCATCCCCGGTGGGGAGGAGGCGCGCCTGGTCCATCTCTCGGCCTGGGGCGACTTCGGCGTTGCCGGAATCCCCCTGGCCGTCCTCGACGTGGGTGGCGGATCGTCCGAGGTCACCTGGGGATCGGGTCCGGTGCCCGACGGGCGGCGCAGCTTCCAGATGGGGGCGGTCCGCCTCACCGAGCGTGCAGCCCCGGGCGACCCGCCCTCGGCCCCGGACCTCCGCCGCATGGAGGAGATGGCTCGCGGAGCGCTCCAGGAGGTCGCAGGGATCCGGGCCTCCGGGGTGCTCGCCGGCGCCCGGCTCGTGGCCGTGGCTGGAACGGTGACGACCCTGGCGGCGGTCGCCCAGGCGCTCCCCGCCTACGACGCCCTCCGGGTCCACGGCTCGACGATGGGCCGGGGCGAGATCTCCGCTCTGGTCGACCGGCTCGCCGCGCTCCCCACCGCCGAGCGGGCCCGCCTGCCGGGGATGGAGCCGAAGCGCGCCGACGTGATCGTGGCCGGTGGGATCCTGGTCGCCGCCGCCATGGACCTGGGCGGGTTCACGCATCTGACCGTCTCGGACCGCGGGGTCCGCTGGGGGCTCCTGCACGACCGCTTCGGCGCGGGGGGCTCCCGTGCGTGACGGGTGGGCGGTGGTCTGCGACTTCGACGGCACGGCACTGACCGAGGACCTCGGAGACGCCGTCTCGCAGCACTTCGCGGGGCACGGCACCTGGCGACGGGCCGAGGACGAGTACGGGCAGGGCGCCTTCTCCTTCGGCGAGCTCCTTCGCCGCATCTTCGAGCCCATCACCGCGGGCCCCGCCGAGATCGCGACGTTCGCACGGGAGCGCGCCGTGCTCCGCCCCGGCTTCGAGTCGTTCCTGTCGGCGTGCGCCGCGGCCGGCCGGCCGTTCGTCGTCTGCTCGGCAGGGCTCGACGTCTACATCGAGCCCGTCCTGGAGCGTCTCCCCGCGCACCTGCGCTCCCACCTCGAGCTGCGTTCCAACCGGGCCCGCTGCTCCCCCGCGGGGATGACCCTCGAATTCCACGAGACACTCCGGGCCGACGGGTGCGGCCGGTGCGGCTTCTGCAAGGGAAGCGTGGTCCGGGAACTCCAGTCCGCGGGTCACCGCGTGGTGGTCTGCGGCGACGGGACCGCCGACCGGTGCGCAGCCGACGCCGCCGACTTCGTCTTCGCCACCCGGCGGCTGGTGGACCACTGCGTGGAGCGCGGCCTGCCGCACCGTGCCTTCCAGGATTTCAACGAGGTGATGGCCTGGTTCCCACGGTGACGGGCCGCGGCGCCGACCGCCGCCGGAGCACGATCAGAAGAAGCCGACCGAGAAGTGGGGCGCGAAGACCGGCTCGTTGATCCGGTACTCGGGGTTCACGTTGAACCCGACGTCGAAGGCGGCAGGCCCCACCGGCGTGATGATGCGGAACCCGAACCCGACGTTGGTTCGCAGCATCTTCAGATCGGCGAGCACCGGGTCGTACCAGAGGTTTCCGATGTCTGCGAAGAAGCCCAGCTCGGTGGCCCTGGAGAGCGGGACCCGCAGCTCGGCCCGGAAGAGCACCGAGATCTGGGCGCCCTGGCTGGGGAGCATCACCCCTTCCGACACCAGCCTTCGCAGCTGCGGCGAGCACCCCAGCCCGGAGAGCACGCTGGCGCAGCGCTCGGTCTGGGCGGCCACGACGCCCCGCTGATCCTGCGGGATCATCTCGTTCTCGCCGTAGCCGCGCATCGAGGTGCCGCCGCCCAGGTAGAAGCGCTTGGGCGCGATGGTCACCGACTCCGAGTCGAGCGGGAAGACCTGCCCCGCCTGTGCCGAGACGGCGAGCACCAGGTCCCAGATCGGCAGGTACCCGGAGAGCGTGCCCTGCAGCTTGACCAGGTTGATGTGGGTGTCGCTCCGGAAGATCGTGTCGGCGTTCCCGATGGAGTGGGAGAAGTCGGCGGAGACCTCCGCGTACATCCCCTGGGTGGGGCGGGCGGTGTTGTCCCGCAGGTCGAAGGAGACGCGCGGCTGGAGCGAGAAGAGCCAGGTGAGCCCCTGGGGAAATACCTGGCGGGCCTCCTGGGGGTTCGTCGCGTCGATGATGGGGTAGGCGGTCCGGCTGGTGACGTCGTCCACCTCGATCTGGCCGGTGAGCGACGCCGAGAGCCGACCGAACCGGATCAGGTCGGCTCCCAGGATGAAGGCCCCGCGCAGGAGTTCGTAGGAGGCCTGGATCTTGTGCTGCCCGACCAGGTCGGCGCGGAGCGACACCTCGCGCAGGTTGAAGGCGCGAGGTTGGCGGAGCCCCACCTCGGCCAGCCACTCCAGCCGCTCTCCAGGCGGGATGACGATCAGGTCGGGCCGGAAGATGGCGAGCGGGTAGTTCGCCTTGGCGCGGACGCTGAACTCGATGGCGTTGCCGAAGAGGTTGGGCAGCGCGTACTCGGCCCCGGCGCGCGGCCCCTCGGCGAACGAGAGGCCCACCGTGCCCACGATGGTCTGCCAGGGGCGCTCCTCGACCTGCACCACGAGGTTCTTCGACTCCTGGGGGACGTCGGGGTCGACCAGGTGCACCGTGACGGCCCGGAAGACGCCCAGGCGCAGGAGGTCCGACTGCGCGGCGGCGGCGGCCTCGGGGTCGAAGACCTGCCCGGCGGTCATCCCCACCACGCGCAGGATGAGCGAGGTCCGGGTCCGCTTGTTGCCCTCGACGACGATCGCCGCCAACCGCACCTGCGGCCCCTCGTCGATGCGGAACCGGACCCGGGCGCGGGTCCGGTCCTGCCCGAACTCCTCGGTCGACTCGATCCGGGCGTAGACGTGGCCGCTCTTGAAGTAGGCAGCCTGGAGCGCCTGGCGAGCCGCCGAGACCTTCGACAGGGAGAGCGGGTCTCCGGGCGCGATCTTCGTCAGAGGCAGGAGGTTCTCCTGGCCGATTCCCCCGTTCCCCTCGACCTCGACCGCCTCGACGAGCGTGCGCACGCCCTCCCGGACCTGGACCTCCACGTCCGCCTGGCCGGTCACGGCGTCGAGGGACAGCCTGCGCACCTCCGCGACCGCCTCCAGGAACCCGTCCTGCCGGTACTGGTCTGCCAGGTACTGCATGGCGAACTGCCAGCCCTCGGCGTTGTAGACCAGCTGGGGGTCGGAGCTCAGGTAGGGGACGGGGTCGCGCGGGGTGAGCCCCGCCCGGTAGGCGAGCGAGTCCAGGTCCGCTCGCCACTGGTCGGCCTCCACCTTCGGCGCGAGCGCGAACCCCTCCGCGAGCCGTTTGCGCAGCCATGCCTCGTCGTGCTCCTTCGCGCCCACGAAGCGGGTGTCGCGAAGCCAGAAGGTCCTTCCGGAGTCGACGTGGAACCAGACCGTGATCCCGCCCGACGACTCCTCCTCCTGGGTCCAGACCCGCGCCTGGGAGAACCCGAAGGCAGCCAGGAAGGCCTGGAGACGCTCGGCCGCCGCCTCGATGGTGGTGGCGTCGAGGGGAACGTCCCCCTCGTATCCGAGCCGCGAGCGGAGCTGGTCCGGGCCGAACGGGGTCTCGCCCGCGAACCGCAGGGTGAAGCGGGGGCCCGCCTCCACCTGGAAGTCGACCCGGGCGAGCTCCCCGTCGAGCGTCACCCGGGGCGAATCGAGCCGGGCCCGGTAGAAGCTCGCCTCTTGCAGCGCGGCGCGCAGCGCGCGGAGGTCCGCCTCGAGCCGGTCCATGTCGAGGATCTCCCCCGGCACCGTCTGGATCGCGGCCCGCAACTCGTCAACCGGGAGTCCGGGGTCGGGACCGATCTCCACGGCGGAGACCCGGGTGGGCGCGCCAGCCTGGACGGTGAAGGTGACGTCCACCTGCGTCCCGCCCTTCTGGGTTGGGATCACCCTGGCCTGGCGGAAACCGTGCCGGGCCAGCAGCGCCTGCATGGCGGCTCCCGCCGCCTCGAGCCGCCCGGGGTAGATCTCGGCCCCCTTGGGCAGGGCACCGGTCGCGAGGAGCGTCTCCTCGGTCACCGGCAGGGACGCTCCACCCAGGTCCACCGTCACCGAGGCGGCATCTCTCCTCGGCGAGCAGCGTACCTCCACGCGGACCCGGGGAGCCGCCTGCGTGCCCCCGGCGGGGAAGGCGACCACCTCCACGTTGGCGAACCTGCCGGTCTGGTAGAGGGACCGGACCGTGCGCTGGGTCACGCCCGGGGACAGCGGCTGGCCCTCCTGGATGGCGACCAGCGGCCGGAACGGGGTGGGGTCCAGGCCGGGCGGGAGGACGAGCGCGACCTCGGTCACGACCGGGCGCGCCGTCGGGGGCGCCACGCCCGCCGGGGCAGGCGCCGCGTGGAGGAGGAGCGCCGCGAACACCGCCAGCGGGCTCAATCGTTCCACTCCCAGCGAAGCTTGAAATCGGCGCCCAGGTCCCCTCCGGTGACGTCCGTGTTGTCGTTGTCCCACTGCAGCTGCACGCTGGCCCGGTCGCCGAGACGATACTCCACCTGGGCCTTCTGGCCCCGGGTCTGGTTCGAGAGCGGGGCCTGGTACCGCACGCGCAGCTTGCCCTCCATGGCCTTGGTCTCGAACTCCAGGCGCGGCTCGACGGTGAGGCTCGTCTTGGAGTAGGCGCTGGTGAGGCGCACGCTGACGTCCTCCAGGACGCCGCCCTGGGGGACGAAGCGACGCAGCTGCTGGTCGAGACCGGAGACCGCGAAGAGGGCCTGGGCGGCGGCGGTGCCCGCGGCCACTCCCAGGTTGCTCCCCAGCGAGACGTCGCGGCTGGTGTATCCGAGCGAGAGCAGCGTGATGATGTCCTGCTGCGACAGGGCGGGCGTGCTGGTGAGCTGCAGCTTCAGGTCGTCGAAGTCGCCGTACACGTGGAGGAAGACCCGGTAGTCCTTGAGCGCCGCCTCGCCGGTCACGTCGAGCACCATCCGGAGCCGGTTCTTCTCGGTGAAGTCGACCACCGCGCGAGAGAGCAGGAACTCGTTGCCCCGGTAGAAGCCGCGCGCGCCGGGGAGGAAGGCCATGCTCCCGGTCATGCCGATGGACGCGAGCGTCCCGGTCAGCAGCAACTCGCCGCGGGCCTGCCCGCGGACCAGGTCGTTGTCGACGCGGGCATCGCCGTCCACCACGAACCGGATGTCGAAGCGAAGCCACTCGCCGGAGGGGTCGTAGGCGCGGGGCGGCGCGGCCGGCGCGCCGCCCACCTGGAGCATCCGCTTGTCGAGGTCGAAGGGCTCGGTGTAGCGGGCCGTCATCACCCGCAGCGTCCCGGCCAGTGTCATGGCGTCGAGCAATCCGAAGGCCTCGAGCTTCCCGGAGAGCACGGTGGGGAGCCAGGAGGGGATTGCCACCGGGACGCGATCGAGGTCGGCCTCGATCCGGATCTGGCTGGGGACGAAGCGCTTGAGCCCCACCTCGCCGCGCAGCCGGGTGGGCGCGCCGTTGACGGTGGAGGCGAGCCGCTCGAAGAGGACCAGGTTCTGGGAGAAGGTGAGCTCGCCGGCCATTCCGGCGAACACGATGGGGAGCTCCCGGAAGCGGAACCCCGCGTCGGCGAGCCTTCCGCCCCCGACGATGAGCGGCTCGTCGAGCGTCCCGGAGATGGCGGCATCGACGGTGAGGCGGCCGTGGGTCCTCACGATGCCCGGGAGGAGGCCTCCCAGCAGGCGGAGGTCGAGCGTCCCGGCCGCGGTGAAGTCGAGCGCGCCACCGCGCGCCCGCGCCCCGGTCGCCGAGAACTCGGTATTGGTTCCCTGGAGCGTGAAGGACTCGACAGCCATGCGCTGCCGGGCCACGGTGAGCACCATGGGGTCCTTGTTGCCGACGCGGAAGTCGGCGTACCCCAGACGGACGCGGTCCAGCTCCAGCCGGGCCTGGGACTCCAGGACGTCGTCCAGGTTCCCCTTCGCCGACGCGCGCCCATGCGCCTGGGCCCGGAGCCCTGCCGGTGGACCTCCCGGCATGAAGCGGGTCAGGTCCTCGACGTCGATGTCGGCCGAGGCCTCGAAGGGCATGACGCCCTCGAGCAGCGCACCCGCCCTGAAGACCACGCCGGCCGTTCCGGCCTCGAGCGTGAGCCTCCGCCCCCGGAGCACGCCCGTCACGTCGACGACGCCGACGGGCAGGCCGATGGCCCGTACCCCGTCCCCCTCGGCCGAGAAGGTGATCACCGGGTCCTCCACGGTGCCGCCGAACTCGGCGTTCCCGTCCACCGTCCCGCCCCAGCCGTCGCCGGGGAGATCCATCCCGTCGAGCGGCAGGTCGCTGAATGCCACGGCCAGGCTCCACGGCGAAGGAGGCTCGAACCGGACCGTCCCGCCTCCCCGGGCCACGGCCTCGCCCCTGTGGAGCTCGGCCTCCTCGATGACCGCCTTCTCGCCCTCGACGACACGGGCTCCGATGCGCCCCCAGTCGAACTCCCTGCCCCAGAGCCTCCCCCGTCCCAGCGTCCCCCGGAAGCCCATGTTGACCCTGGGCACGTCCCCCTCGAACGGCATGGTGAGCTGCACGCTGCCGTCGATGGCGTCCTGGAACAGCTTCGTGGTGGGAAGCCAGGGCATCACCACGTCGAAGAGATCGTGGAGGCGTCCCCGGGCGGTGGCCTGGGAGGGGAGGATGCGGATGGGCGTGGCTCCGAGATCGATGGTGGTCTCCACCGTGTAGCTGCTCTCCGCCTTGCGCCCCGACCCGTCCCGGATCCGGAGCACGAGGTCGGGGGTGGCGAGCGCCGTGGCCGTGACTTCACCCAGGTCGAGCTGGAGGAAGTGGAACTCGCTGACAGATAGCGAGCCCTCTATGCGGGGTGGACCGTAGGGGGCGCACGACGCGCGCCCACGGAACGTGCCCTTTCCGGCCATGGGAACGCTGGCGATGTGCCGGAGCGCGGACAGATCCACCCCACCGTCGAGCGCCAGGTCGAAGCCGCCCGCGTCGTCGAAGGAGAGGCGCCCCGTCACCCCGAGCGTGGCGTCGCCCGCGATGGCCTTGCCCCCCTCCTGGATCTCCACGCCAGCCTCCGTGATGACCACGGGCGCCTCGACCCTGCCGCGTGGCAGATCGAGGACGGTCTCCAGGCCCGGTTTCCACTTCACCCAGGACCGGTCGATGACGCGGAAGTCCTGGGCGTCGACGGCCACCTGCCCGGCGAGGCGCAGCGGGGAGAGCGGCCCCTCGACCTTGGCCCTTGCCTCCAGCTTCATCATGACCCGGGCGTCGGTGAGACCCAGGCGCGAGAGCAGCTCGGAGAACTCGACCTGCTTGACCTCGGCCTCGGCGACCACCGAGGGAGCCGCTCCGAGCCGAACCGTGGCCCGCGCGACGATGGTGGCGCCTCCCGTGAATGGAACCTCGATCGACGAGAACTCGAGGTCGCTCCCGCGAAGGCGGAAGGCGACGCGGGCATCGCCGGGCGTGTACGGGCCGACCCGGGCCCCGGCGAGCTGGACCTGCCCGGCGGCGTCGGGCGAGGCTACCGGCCCGGAGAGCTGGATCTTCACGCTGGCGCTCCCGGACGAGGGAGCGCGGACGCGTGCCAGCGAGAAGATGGCCGGGAGCGGCGCCTCGGCGGCGATCTCCATGCCCAGCCTGGGCTCGCAGAGGTTGCTCACGGTCCCGTGGGCGGAGAGCTTCACGCCCTCCCCCTCGACGCGGAAGTCGCGGATGGAGAGGCGGGAGAGGTCGAAGGCGAGATCGGCGTCGACGGCGCCCTGGTCGAGCAGGGTCTGCCGGCCGCCCGCCTCGACGAGCGTCGGGCCCAGCTGGACCGTCACCCGGCTGCGCCGCGAGCCGGTCACCAGTCCCTCCAGGTCCCTGGGGATCCACTCCGAGGTGGTGCGGACGTCGACCCGGCCCACCAGGACCTCCTCCCCTCCGGGCAGGGTGATGCTGGCGGTCCCGTCCTCGACCTGGAGGCGCCGGAGGTGGAACTGCTTGAGGAGCGGCGGAGGGCACGGGGCGGGCTTCTCGCCGGGCTTCGACGGCGGGAGGACCAGGTTCACCCTGGGTCGCACGACCGAGACCTCGTCGAGGGCCAGGGTCCTGGAGAGCGCCTGCAGCGGAGCGATCTGGACCGAGACGGCGTCTGCGGCGAAGATCGGCCGCTCCGGCGGTCCGACCCGGACCTCGTCGAGCTCGACCGCGAGTCGCAGGGGACGGACCCGGCACGCTCCGACGGCGACGTCCACCCCGGCCGCCTCGCGAGCCTTGGTGGTGGCCAGCTCGCACAGCTTCCGCCCCGCCCAGGGGGTGGAGGCGAGCCAGAGCGCCCCGCCGACCGCGGCGAACAGGAAGACCAGGAACCCGAGCGCGATGCGCCGCTTCACGGGCGCATTCTCACCTCCCGCGGCTCGTGCGCCAACTCCGCTCTAGCGGTTTCGTGCCTTCTTTCCGGCGGGTGCCGGCGGCACCTCGTTCGGCACCCCACTTCCAGGAGTGATCCCGGGGCCGCCCCCGAGCCGGGAGACCCTCTCGGCCACCCCACGGTAGGAGGGGTCGCCGTGGGCGATCTTCTGGAAGTACCAGAGCGCCACATCCGGTTCCCCGACGGCCTCGTGGGCGACTCCGAGCTCGAAATGGAGGGCCTTGGCCGCGTCACTCGTGAGGAATTCGGACTGGAGTGCCTGACGGTAGGCCTCGATCGCCTCCCCGTGGCGCCCCTTCAGGCCCAGGCAGACCCCGATCATGTTCAGGATTTCGGCGTCTCGCCGCCGGTCCCCCCCGGCGAGGGCGGACCGGAACTGCTCGAGCGCCTCGTCGAGCATGCCCATCTCCTGGAAGGCGATCCCCAGGTCGTACTTGGTTGCCGAGTCGTCCGGGCGGACGGTCTTCTCGAGCCCCTTCTTGAACTGGTCGAAGACGTCGGCGACCGAGTACTGGAACTCGCCGGTGGGTGTCGGGGTGAGCTCCGGCCCCAGTTCCGCGGAGAGCTCGGCTCCCAGGTCGAAGATCCCCGTGGTTCCGGTCGAGCCGTACGAATCCTTCCCACCGCTGCGCTGTGGCTCCTCGGCCGGAGACGGTGGCTCCTCGTCGGGCGGTGGCTCGGAGCGGGTCGCCTCCAGCGCAGCCAGCTGCTCGAGCCGGTTCAGGGCCTCCGCCGCCACGGGGTGGCCCGGGTGCGAGGACGCGATCTCCCGAACCGCGAGGAGCGCCTCCTCCAGGAGCCCCTGGCGTTCGTAGAACTCGACCTCCTCCATCTCGGCGTCGAGTGGCTCCCAGGAGCGCTCGGGGAGGGGTGGAGGGGTGCTGGCGAGCGGAGGGGGGCCCTCCGGCTCGATCTCCTCGACCTCCTCGACGGGCTCCAGCTCGACCTCCTCGATCTCGACCTCGAGCGGGGGGCCAGCGTCCTCCTCCACGAGCGTGGCCGGGTAGGCATCGATCGCGGCCGGGGACTCGTCGTCCTCGACCGGTGCAGGGCCTTCTGGCCCCGCCACCGCCTTCGGTCCCTCCTCGTCGGGCGGCACGATGAGCAAGGGTTCCTCGGCAACGGCCGGAGGCGCCTCCGGAGTGGACTGCGGCGCCTCCGGAGCGGCCAGGGACTCGTCATCGGGAAGCGGCAACTCGTCGACCGGTGGAGGGGGCTCCGGTGGGGGGAGTTCCTCCGGCGGGGGCGTCGCCGGCAGGACCCTCTCGGCGGCACTGGGGTCGAGCTGGCGCAGTCGCTCGGTGGCGTGGCCGATGCGCTCCCCGTCCCCTCGCTCCAGCAGGGCCTTCACCGTCCGTTCGGCAGCCTCGGCTGCTCCCTGGCGGTCGCCCAGGGCATCGCGGATGTCCCGGACCCGCTCGAGGGCATCCGGATTCTCGGGGTCGGTCTCGAGGAGCTTCTGGACGTGCTCGAGCGCCTTCTGGTGGAGGCCGTACTTCAGATAGACGTCGGTCTCGGTGAGGATCCTGCTGACCGGGCTGACCTGCACGGCCGGCGCCTGTGGGGTGGGGCGCGACACCTGGGGAGGAGCCGGCCGGACCTCGGGCGGGCGCGCGGCGACCGGGCGCGGCGGAGGGGCGGGCTCCGGGGCTCGCGGCTCCGCGGGCCCGGCTGCAGGGGGCCTGGTCGACCCGCTGGCAGCCAGCTCCTCGAGCGCCTCGGGGTCGTCCGGGAGGAGCTCCTGGATCATGCGCCAGGTGACCGCCGCCTCGTCGCGACGCCCCCGCTCGGCATAGACACGCGCCAGGGCACGATAGACGGCGATGGTCTTGGACACCTGGCCGAGATCGCGGAACGCCTGCGCCATGAGGCGAAGCGTGTCCACGTCCTGCTTGTCGGCTCCGTGGCAGAGCTGGAGCTTGCCGAGGGCCTTCTTGGTGTCGCCCCGGGCCAGGTACTCCTGGGCCAGCTCCTTCGCCAGCGTGAGGTCGTCGGGAGTGAGCTGGAAGATGCGTTCGGCCAGCTTCACGTACTCGTCGCCCCGCTTGTTCTCGCGAAGGTGGGCTGCGGCCCGGCGGTAGAGCTCGAGGGCCTCCGTGGTCCGGTTGGCCTTGGCGTAGAGGTCGCCGAGGCGCTGGCAGGTGACGACGTTCTCAGGGTCGAGGTCGAGCAGCCGCCGCAACACGTCGAGGTGGCGCCCCTGGTCCCCGGCCTTCTCGTAGGCCGTGGCCACCGCCTGCAGCTGGTTGGTCGCGTCGTTGAGAAGGCCGAGCTGCTGGTAGAGGCCGGCGAGCTTCTCGTTCACCCGGACGTCGTCGGGCGTGAGCTTGGCGATCTGCTTGTAGACCGCCACCGCCTTGAGGAAGAAGCCCTGCTCGCCGTAGATCTCGGCGACCTGGTTGAAGACCGCGGCCGCGGCGCCGCTGTCGCCCTTCTTCTGGTGGATCTCGCCGACCTTGAGGAGGGTACGCACCTCCTTGCGGTCCTCGGCCAGGATCTTGTCGTAGGCCTTGAGGGCCTTGTCGTACTGCCCCTTCTGAACGAGCCGGGTCGCCTCGGCGACGATCTTGTTCTTGTCGACCGCCATCTGAGGGAACGGTTCGCGCCGGGGCTAGCCGACGACTCCCCGGCGTGGGGTGAAGGCGACCCGGGACGGGAGGGGTTGGAGCCTAGCGAATGGGCCGACCCGGGTCAAGGGACCTGGGCATCCAGGATCTTGGAATCCCAATTGAATTTCCGATCATCCGCCATCGGGCTTGGGGATGGCGTCGGCGCCTGCGGTCATGATCTGATCGACGATCCGGGTGTCATAACGGCCCGTCAGGAAGCCCTGGTGCTCGAGGACCCGCCGGTGGAAGGGGATGTTGGTCTTGATCCCCTCGATGACGTACTCCTCGAGCGCGCGGCGCATGCGGCTGATGGCCACCTCGCGCTTGTCCCCCCAGCAGATGAGCTTCGCGACCAGGGAGTCGTAGTACGGCTGTACCCGGTAGTCCTCGTAGGCCATGGTGTCGACCCGCACGCCGTAGCCGCCGGGCTGGTGGTAGCCGGTGATGGTCCCGGGAGAGGGGGCGAAGGTGCGTGGATCCTCCGCGTTGACCCGGCACTCGATGGCGTGGAAGCGCGGGACCACCGACTCCTGGGTGCGCTCGAGCGGGTCGCCGTTGGCGAGCTTGATCTGGAGCCGCACCAGGTCGAGACCGTAGACCTGCTCGGTCACGGGGTGCTCCACCTGGATGCGGGTGTTCATCTCCATGAAGTAGTAGTTCCCCTTCTCGTCGAGGAGGAACTCGATGGTGCCGACGTTGTTGTAGCCGATGCCGCGCATGGCCTTGAGGGCGACCTCGCCCATCTCCCTGCGCAGTTCCGGCGACACCGCCGGGCTGGGAGCCTCCTCGATCATCTTCTGGTGGCGCCGCTGCACCGAGCACTCGCGCTCGCCCAGGTGGATGATGTTCCCGTGCTCGTCGGCCACCATCTGGAGCTCGATGTGGCGAGGCTCCTCGACGTAGCGCTCCAGGTACATGGACCCGTCGCCGAAGGCGGCCAGGGCCTCCGCGCTGGCGCCCTCGAAGGCCTTTCGCACCGACCCGGCGTCGCGCACGATCTTCATGCCGCGGCCGCCGCCCCCGGCAGCCGCCTTGAGGATCACCGGAAACCCGACCTGCTTGGCGATCCGCTCGGCCTCCTCGCCGTCGTGGAGCACGCCGCGCGCCCCGGGGAGGAGAGGCAGGCCGGCCTTCTCCATGGCCTCGCGCGCCGCCACCTTGTTGCCCATGAGCCGGAGCATCTCGGAGCGCGGGCCGATGAACTTGAGGCCCAGCTTCTCGCAGAGCTCGGCGAAGGCCGGGTTCTCGGAGAGGAATCCATACCCTGGGTGAATTGCGTCGGCACCCGTGACCTCGGCGGCGGAGAGCAGCGCGCGGGTGTCGAGGTAGCTGAGCTTGGACTGGGGCGGGCCGATGCAGACGGCCTCGTCGGCGAAGCGGACGTGCAGGGAGTCCGCGTCGGCGGTGGAGTGCACGGCCACCGTGCCGATGCCCAGCTCCCGGCAGGCGCGGATCACGCGCAGCGCGATCTCGCCGCGGTTGGCGATGAGCACCTTCTTGAACATGGCGCCCCCTAGGCCGATTCGATGCGGAAGAGCTTCTCGCCGAACTCCACCGGGGTCGCGTTGAGGACCATGATCTCCACGATCTTGCCCTCCACCTCGGCCTCGATCTCGTTCATGAGCTTCATCGCCTCGACGATGCAGAGCACCTGCCCCTTCTTCACCGTGGAGCCCACGTCCACGAAGGGAGGCGAGTCGGGCGACGGGGCCCTGTAGAAGGTGCCGACGAAGGGCGAGGTGACCAGGTGACCGGGCTTCTCGGGGGCCTTCTCCGCCTTGGCGGCTGGCGCGGCCGGAACCGCTGCGGCGGGGACGGGGGCGGCCACGGGGGCCGCCAGCGCGACCGGAGCCGGTGCGGGGGAGGACACCACGCCCACCGGGGCCGGGCCCCGGCGGATGACGACCTTCTCGCCTCCCCGGGTCCACACCAGCGTGCGGACGTCGCTTCCCTCCAGCGAGTCCACGAGCCTGGTCACGTCACCGAGGGTGAAGCCGCCCGTGGCCTGCTCCTTGCCGCCGTCCGCCTTCTTGCTCGCCATTGTGCCTCCTGCTCGGGGGTGGTGTGGGCCGGGCTAGCCGGCCACGCGGGTGAGGTACTCGCCGGTGCGGGTGTCGATGCGGAGGATCTCGCCCTCGTTGATGAAGAGCGGGACCTTGACCATGTATCCGGTCTCGAGCACGGCTGGCTTCGTGGCGCCGGAGACCGTGTCGCCGCGGACGCCCGGGTCGCACTTGACCACCCGCAGGTCCATGGCGTTGGGGATCTCGATGCCGATCGCCTTGCCGTTGTAGAAGAGCACCTGGGTGGTGGTGTTGTCCTTGATGAAGTTCCTGGCGTCCCCCATCTGCTCCTCGGTCAGGAAGGTCTGCTCGTAGTTCTTGTTGTCCATGAAGTTGTAGTGGTCGCCTTCCTTGTAGAGGTACTGCATCTCCTTCTCCTCCAGGTCGGGCTTCCCCACCACGTCTCCGGACTTGAACGTCTTGTCGATGGTGCGCCCGGAGAGCAGGTTCTTGATGCGGGTCCGCACGAAGGCGCTGCCCTTGCCGGGCTTCACGTGCTGGAACTCCACGATCTCCCAGGGCTCCTTGTCGATCTCGATCTTGAGCCCCCGCCGGAAGGCGCTGGTGTCGAGTGTGTCTCCCATGTCCGTTTGCTCCTCTTATCCTGCGTTCGGGTCGGCCGCCCGCGATGCGGCCGGCGGGGCGGCGCCTAAAGCTCGGCGAGCACCCGGGGCGCCGCTACCCGGAGGAGATACCGGGCCTTGCCCTGGTTCCCTCCCGGCTGGAGCGCCACCACCATGAAGTAGTCGGGCGACACGAGGCGTCCGATGGTCAGGAGCTTGTCGGTCCCGACGCTGAACTCGGAGAGACCCCCGGCCTGATGGGCCTCTGCGGCCTCCCGAGCCGTGCGAAGGATCCCCGTCATCTCGACCATCATCGACTGCACGTCGACGCCGGCCTCCGCCTGGACGTGGCTGTCGACCTCGATGCCGTCCATGCCCATCAGGGAGCAGGCAATGGCGCCGTCGACGCCCCTGCAGACCTCCTGCAAGTGCTCCCGGAAGCCCATGCCGGTCCCGCCCTTCTTTCGGAAAAACGCCCGTGGTTTCGGGCGGTGGCTCGACGAGCCGCGGCCCTTGTAGCCCTGGCCCGCCCTGGCGTCAAGGCGGGGCGCGGCAGGGCCAGCGTGCGGACGAGGGTGCCTGACGGCTCGCTACAGCGGAATGGCCTCGCAGAGGATCGAGGCGCTCTGGCCGGGAGAGGATGCCCCGGGCACGGCCGACGGGCAGGAGGCCACGAAGACCTCGCCGGCCGGGCAGAAGTTGAGATCGAGGCAGCCGGCGCAGACCTGGACGGGCAGCTGGAACCAGGCGGTCGAGAAGCTGGCCTGCGAACCCAGGATCCCGTTGGCCCGCACGTTCAGGACGAGGTTCAGGGTGGCGCTGCCCGGGGGGACGATCGACGCGAAGAACTGCTCGGGGATGAGCGGGATCAGGGCTCCCGAGGACCCGCCCGCCGGCACCGTGATGGCCGCGGAGATGTTCCAGGGCGAGAGGCTGGCCCCGGCGTAGGTCACGTCGAACGACTGGATGAACGCGTCGTTGGTGTTGACCCGCCCGGCCGTCGTGTCGGCGTTGTTCTCGAGCTCGTTGTTGATCTGGAAGGGCAGCCGGAAGGCCACCTGGGCCGTGGTGACGTCCAGGAGCGGCGTTCCCGCGAAGGTGGCGTCGCAGGTGGCGGGGTACAGGCAGGCCCCGCTCGCGGCGTCGGGCTCGGGAGGCGCACAGATGGCGTGGATGGCCACCGCGCTGTAGTCGGCCGCGCAGGCCGAGAGCCCGAGCGCGACGGCGGTGGCGGCGAGTGTCCGGATCTTCATGGCCGTCTCCTAGTTCGCCACCGGCGTCGGGCCGCCCATCATCGACTGACGGTTGAGCACGCGCGGCGTGATGAAGATGAGCAGTTCGGTGTGGGCGTCGTCCTCGGTCTTGGACTTGAAGAAGAAGCCGAGGATCGGGATGTCGCCGAGGAACGGTATCGACTGCGTCGCACTCGCGGTTGCGCGGGTGTAGATGCCGCCGATGACTGTCGTGTCGCCGTCCTTCACCAGGACCGTGGTCTCGGCCTGCCGCTTGGTGATGGCCGGCTGCCCGTTCGCGCCGGTGAGGCTCGGGTCGGGCCTGTTGTTGGTGGCCTTGATCTTCATGAGGATGGAACCGTCGGCGGTGACGTGCGGAGTCACCTTGAGCTCGAGCAGCGCCTCGACGAACGTGGTGTTCACGCCCGACGCCGAGACCTGGGAGAACGGGATCGAGGTGCCCTGCGAGATGGTGGCCTCCTTGTTGTCGAGCGTGGCCACCTTCGGCGCCGAGATGGTCTTGAGCAAGCCCTTGCGCTCGAGAGCGGTGAGCCGGAGGTTCAGGTTGAAGGCGCCGTTGGCCGATCCGAAGACGAGGCCGATGCCGCCGCCAGCGCCCTGGCCGATGGCGGCGGGCAGGTTGACGGCGTAGTTGGGCGTTGTCCCCACGCCCTGGTTCGGCGCCTGTCCGGCCGCGCCAGCCCCGGTCATCACGTTGGGGAAGGAAACCGGAAGGCCGTTGCCGGTGGCGGGACTGAACCCGAAGTTGCCGCCCCACTGGACGCCCAGGGACTGGGCAAAGTTCGTCGCCGCCTCGACGATGCGGCTCTCGATCAGGACGCCGGGGGTCTCGGTGTCGAGGTTGCGGACCAGTCCCTCGGCACGGGCCAGCGCCTCCTGGGTGTCCTTCACGATGAGGACGTTGGTCCGCTCGTCGATGGTGACGGTGCCCCGGTCGGTGAGGACGTCCTTCACCTGGCGGGAAAGGTCGGCGGCCGTGGAGAAGTTCACCGGGATGATGCGCACCTTGAGGGGGAGCAGCACCTGGCGGTTCTTCTGCGCCTCGAGCTTGGCGGCCTCCTCCTTGGCGATGACCTCGAACTTGGCGATCCGGATGACGTTCCCGACCTCCTGCTTCCCGAGCCCCTTGGCCTGGAGGACGATGTCGAGCGCCTGGTCCCACGGCACGTTGCGCAGCGAGACGGTGATCTTCCCGGCAACGTCCTCGGCCACCACCATGTTCTTCTTGGAGACGTCGGCGAGGAGCCGCAGCAGGTTGCGGACGTCGATGTCATGGAACTCGAGGGTGATGCGCTGGCCGCTGTACTGCTTCTGGCCGGGCGCGCCGAGCAGCGCGTACTCCGGGGCGGCTCCGCCGAAGCCGGCCGCCTGGGCGGTCACGACCGCGGGGACCTCGGGAGCCGCCTCGGCGGCATGGCGCTCGGTCGAGCCGTCCACGACCGTCCAGACGAGCCCCTTCGCCGTCTCGATGACCTGGCCGCTGGCCTCGCCGCGGAGGGTGGCCACGACGCGCACCTTGCCTGACGGCTGGTTGAAGGACGAGACCATGAGCAGCGGCCCGGGAACGCCGCTGGTGTCGATCGAGCGCTCCAGCCTCTTCGGGAGCTTCGCGCCGTCGAGGGTGAGGACCATCGTCCGGGAGTCTGGCCGGGAAACGGTGTGCTCCACCCGGCCCGCCACCTCGATGCGGGCGGTGGCGCCCGACTGGCTGACCTTGAGATCCTGGACGGGGACGAGGGTCTTGGCGGCGACCGCCTCGGGAGCGGCGACCGCCTCGGGAGCGGCGACCACCTCGGGAGCGGCGGCGGGGGGCGGTGTCCGGGGCGCCGGCGCGGCGGCGACGGCCGAGGCCGTCCGGATCGACAGCCCGTGGTCGGTGCGCGTGACCTGGACGCCGCCGATGTCGTCCTCTGCATCGAGCACGACGCGGACCTTGCCCTCCCCGCGCCCGAAGCGGACCTGCGTGAAGCCCGCCCCGGCCGGCATGCTCTTCGCCGGGGCCTTCTGCACGCCCATGAGATCGATGGCGACGCGCGGAGGGTTCCTGAGCTCGATGACCTCGAAGATCCCCACCGTGCCGTTCGTCTGGACGACCACCCGGTCGCCATCCACCTTCACCCCGGTCACGGCCGTCGCGCCGGACTTCGGGACCGACTCGTCGACGCGCCGGAGGACGACGTTGTCGTCGACCGGGGACGAAGGCGAGGGGGCCACCGGCTGCGCCGCAGGCTCGGCGACCGCGGCGAGGGAGGAGTCCTCCGTGACCGGGAGGGAATCCGGAGCCGGGGCCTGCGGGGCCTTCGACGCGGCCTGGGCATCGGGAGGGGTCGCGCCGGGGATCACCTTCACGCGGACGGTCTCCGCCCTGCGGCGCGACCTCGTAGCGCGCGGCCGCGTCGAGCGCGATGACCACCCGCCCCACGCTGGTCTTCTCGTCCTGGTACTGGGCCGTGCTCACCGAGGCGATCCCGCCGCGATCCACGCGGATGGGAGAGGCCACGCCGGAGACGTCCCCGCCGGAGACGTCGACCACCAGCCGCGGCGGGTCCTGGAGCTTGAAGACCGTGTAGCTGGGCGCCCGGGTGGCCCGGATCTCCACCTCCACTGCGCCGTCGCGGTCTGCGACGTCCACGGCACGGATGACGTTGGGGACGGGCGGCGCCGCGGCCCCCGGGTCGGGCCATGCGAGCAGCCCGGCGAGGGCGATTCCGGCGACGATCTGGCTGTGGTTCCGCATCGCGCTACTCCTCGAGGTTCAGCGACTGTTCCTTGGGAAGCCGGAGGGCGGTCTCGGTCTTCTCCCGTGTCCCGTCGGCGCGCATCGCCCACTCCGTCACCACGACCTCACCGGTTCGGATGGTGGCCACCACCCCACCGTTCTTGCCGATGCAGGCGCCCTTGCGGACCGAGTACCCGACTCCGGTCGGCGCCTCGACCATGGCCAGCGGATCGGCGAGGCCGGTGATCACGGCGACCAGGCGCAGCTGGTCGAGCTCGAAGCGTCCGAGCGGCGTGTTGCAGCGGGTGACCACCGCACCGGTGCTGGCGCGCAGGTCGCCCAGGAAGCTCTTGAACGGATCCCGCTTGCCCACGGAGGAGTAGGCCACCTCTGCCTCGGGAGCGGAGGCGGCCGCCGGGGCCGGCGCGGCCGCGGGCTTCGTCGCCGTGGGCGCCGCGGCCCGGGGAGCGGTGGGCTTCGGCTCGCCGCAGGCGGCGAGGAGGGCCGTGACGAGGATGAGGGGGAGCAGGCGGCTCATCTCTTCCCCCCCGCGGCCCCTGGCTTTGCCGCTCCGGGCTTTGGCTGGACGAACATGAAGGTGGTGACCAGGAACTTGCCGTTCAGGATCACCTTCCCGCCGGTGTCCTTCGGCGTGTCGAGCAGGATGTTGTTCACGTTGACGATGCGGGTGAGGCGGGAGAGCGAGTCGAAGAAGGTGACGACCTCGTGGAAGTTGCCGGTCACCGTCATGTTGATGGGAACCCGGGCGTAGAAGCCCTCGGCCACCTCGGGCATGGGCTCGATGACCCCGATCTCCAGCCCGGCCTTCCGGGCCCGCTCCTGGAAGAGCTGGAGGAGCTCGTCGATCTTCTTCTCCTCGGGGAGCTCGGCCAGCGCCTCCTGGAGCCGCTGCTCGAGCAGCTCCTTCTCCCGCCGGAACTGGTTCAGGTTGTTGGCGATGGCCGTCTTCTCGATCAGGTCGTTGTCGAGCCGCTTCTGCTCCGTCTCGGTCCGGGTGATGCGCTGCTCGGTCTCGGAGATCGAGTTCCCGAAGGCCGGGATCGAGATCACGAAGTAGTTGAGGGCGGTGAGCAGCACCACGATGGCGGCGACCACGCCGGCCTTCGCCGCCACGGGCGCCTTGGCAATCGCGTCGAGGATCCGGTCCATGGCCGTTACCTCTTCGCCGGAGCGGCCGGTACGACTGCACCGGGTGTGTAGTTGGCCTGCGCCACGACGGTGAAGTCGACGATGCGCATCCCCCCGCGCGTCACCGCGGTGGTCTTCTTCAGCTCCACCTTGGAGAAGTAGGGAGTCTGCTTGAGCGCGGTCATGAAGGCCGAGACGTCGTCGATGGTGGCGGCCGAACCGTCGAAGGAGACCGCGCCGGCCTTCTCGTCCATCTTCCTGATCTCGAGGCGCGGCGGGATGATCTGGGCGAGCTGGTCGAGCAGCCTCACCGGCCCGGACCGCCCCGCCTTGAGCTTGTCGAGGATGTCGAGCTTCTCCTTGAGGGCCGCCTGCTGGGCCTTGATGTCCTTCACCTCGCCGATGATGCGATCGAGCTGGGCGATCTCGTCCCGGGTGCGGCGCAGCTTGGACTCGCGGGCGGCCAGGTCGGAGGCCCGCGACGAGGCCCAGACCCAGTTGGCGATGATGGCCAGGACGATGACCAGGCCGAGCAGGAGGAGCTGCTGCCTGCCAGCAGCCTTCTTCTTCGAAACCCGGACGGGAAGCAGGTTGATGCGGATCATGGCTACTTGTCTCCGGGGCGGCGGAGGGCGAGGCCCACGGCCACCGCCGCAGCGGGCGCTGCGTTCATGATCACGGCCGGGTCGAACTTGCGATTGTCGACCTCGATGTTCTTGAAGGGGTTCAGGATCTCCACGGGCACCCCGGCCCGCTGCTCGATGACCTTGAAGAGGGCCGGGATCCGCGCGGTCCCGCCCGACAGGTAGACGCGGGTCGGGTGGATGTCGGGCGCGGTGGCGGCGTGGAAGTCGAGGGAGCGCTGGATCTCGCCGCCCATCTGGTCGGCGACGCCCTGGATGACCCGCTCGACCTCCTGCGGGACCACCGCGTCGGTCTCCCCGTGGCCGCCAACCTTGAGGGCCTCCGCCTCCTCGGCGGAGATGTTGAGCTGCTTCTGGATCTCCTCGGTGAAGGCGTTCCCACCCACGGTGATGTCCCGGGTGAAGGTGGCCAGGCCGTTGTTGACGATGTTGATGTTGGTGACGGCGGCGCCCACGTTGATGAGCACCACCGGCTGGCCGGGCACCTGCGGGTAGTTGGCCTCGAAGGCGTTCTGCACCGCGAACGCGTCCACGTCGACGACCGTGGCGTTGAGGCCGGCCTCGGCGCACACCGCGGTGAAGTCGTTGATCATGTCCTTCTTGGCGGCCACCAGCAGCACGTCCATCTGGCCGGCGGCGTCGCCCTGGGGCGTGAGGATCTGCGTGTCGATGTGCACGTCCTTCACGTCGAAGGGGATGTACTGCTCCGCCTCCCACTGGATGGACTCGTCGAGATCCTCCTGGGACATGACCGGCATCGAGATGCGCTTGATGATGACCGAGTGGCCGCGAACGCCGATGGCCACGTCCTTGACCTTCACCTTCTGCTGGGCGACCAGCTGCCGGATCGCCTCGACGATGGCCGAGGAGTTCATGAGCTGGTTGTCGACCACGGCCTCGGGCGGAAGCGGCGCCTCGCCCCAGGCGAGCAGCGTGTACCCGCGCCGCCCTTCCTTGAGGTGGACGAGCTTCACGCTCGAGGAGCCGATGTCGAGGCCGACGGCCAGCTTGCTCTTCGCCATCGATTCCCCCTAGAGCCTCTTGCCGAAGGACGCTTCCGTGCCGGTGGGCCGCAACCCGAGCAGAGAAAGCTGGACCATGTTCACCGGACGGCGACTCGAGGGACATGGATCACGGACGGGCATCGTTGGGTCACGGTACGCCGGACTTCGCATCCGAATCAAGAAACCTGCCGGGATTCCGTGTCGGTACGCGACCCACATCCCCGGGACGGTGACGCCTCCGGGTGCACGTCTACAGCTCGATCCCGTACTCCTTGATCTTGTAGAGCAGCGCCCGGTAGGAGAGCTCGAGGAGCTCCGCGGCGCGGGTCCGGTTCCCACCGGTCCGCTCCAGGGCGTCCCGGATGAGCTGCTCCTCGAGCGCCCGGAAGGCCCGCTTCACCGAGAGGTCGGCGCCAGGGCGGGGGACGTGGACGGCCGGTCCGGGGTCGACCCGGACGTCGTCGGGCAGGTCCGATTCCTCGATCAAGGGGCCGTCGGCGAGCACGACGGCCCGCTCGACGGCGTGCTCCAGCTCGCGGACGTTGCCGGGCCAGCGATGGGCCTGGAGCACCTCGAGCGCCTCCGGAGTGACGCCCCTGAGGGGGAGCTCGGGCCTGAGGCGCCGGTGCTTCGCCAGGAAGTGGTCGACGAGGGCGGGAACGTCTTCGGGACGCTCCCGGAGGGACGGGAGCCTCAGATTCACGACGTTGAGCCGGTAGAAGAGGTCCTCGCGGAAGAGCCCCTCCTTGATCGCCCGGGAGAGGTCCCTCGCGGTGGCCGCCACGACGCGCACGTCCACCCTCTCCGACCGGGTGTCTCCCACCCGGCGCACCTGCCCGTCCTCGAGGAAGCGGAGCAGCGTCACCTGGAGGTGGAGCGGGAGCTCGCCGACCTCGTCGAGGAAGAGGGTGCCTCCGTCGGCCTCCGCGGCGAGCCCCTTCTTGTCCCGCGACGCGTCGGTGAACGCGCCCCGGACGTGGCCGAAGAGCTCCGACTCGATCAGCTCGGAGGGGATGGCGCCGCAGTTGACGGCCACGAACGGCATGGCCGAGCGGGGAGACAGCTCGTGGATGGCCCGCGCCACGAGCTCCTTGCCGGTGCCCGATTCGCCCGTGACGAGCACCGTGGCCTTGGTCGGCGCGACCTTGCGGACCTGACGGAGGACCTCCTGGACCGCCGGGGACGCCCCCACGAAGTTCTCGAAGCCGAAGCCGGCGGCGAGCTCGGACCGCAGCCGCCGGTTCTCCCGGGAGAGGCGCAGCCGCTCCTCCGCCTTGCGGAGCACGAGCAGCACCTCGTCGGGCTTGAAGGGCTTCGAGACGTAGTCGTAGGCGCCGGCCTTCATGGCCTCGATGGCGGTGTCGTGGGTCCCGTAGGCGCTCATCACGATGAAGGTGATCCCGGGGTGGAGATCGAGCGCCTTGCGCACCAGGGTGAGCCCGTCCATGCGCGGCATTCGGACGTCCGAGAGGACCAGGTCGTAGTCGCGGGTCGCGAGCTCGCGCAAGGCGTCCTCCCCGTTCGAGACCGCCCGCACGTCGTATCCACGGTCGGTCAGGATCACGGTGAGCAGGTGGCGCATCGACTCTTCGTCGTCGACCACGAGGACGTTCTGGAAGGCCACGAGGAAAGCCTAGCACGCGGGCTGGAGCCCATTCAGGGAACGACGATCTCCAGCCCGGAGCGGACCACCTCCTCGGGGACGGCCACCTCGACGGTTCCTGCCGTACCCTGGGTGATGCGCCACGCCGGTCCTGTGCGGAGGGTGTGAGTCGACCAGTTGCTGGGGACGGCGACCCGCATCCGCCACCGGCCGTCGGGACCCGCCCGGGTCCACGCGCGATACCGGTGGGCCCTGCCCCATTCCTCGAGGTCGATCTCTCCGACCACGAGGTCACCAGGGCCGGCTCGCCCGGCGATCCTCGCCCCCGCCACCCGCTCGAACGTCCAGACGACCGGCAAGGGAAAGCTCAGGCCTCCCGCCGTGACCTTGCTGGCGTGGATCGGCATGAGCCGCTCCAGGTGCGGGAGGCCGGCCCCCGGCATGCCCGACCCGGCGATGAGGAGCTGCGAGAGGGGCGTCTTCCTCATGAAGCTCGGGTTCAGGACCGGCGGATCGCCCACCACCGGGCTCTCCCCGTCCGGCGAGCCCTGGTGGCTCGCCAGGACGTAGCCTCCTCCGATGACGAAGCCGAGGTCGTGCGAGTCCATGGTGGCGATGAGGCGCTCCTCGTCCCCGAGGAATGCCTCCTGGACTTCCCGGAAGGAGTCCGGATCCAGGTAGGAGCCGAAGCCGTTCGCGACGACCGGCCTCCCGGAAAGCTGCAGGACGGCGTGGCCCTGGTCCCAGGGCACGAGCACGCCGTCCTTCTGGCCCACGACGGGAGGCCTGTCGAGTCTCAGTGCAAGTGCGGCCTGGTGAAGGGGAGACAACTCGCGGGGTGCGGCCAGCTCCAGCTGGTCTCGAAGCGATGGACTGGCCAGGACGAGCGCCGCCGCCCCGACGGCCGGCGCCCAGGGAGCGAGCCGGACCGTCAGGCCACGAAGGGCCAGCGCCACCGCGATGGCGAGCATCGGCGCGGCCAGCCGGGTGAACCGGAGCTGCAGGAGCGCCATCGCCGAGAGTGCCACCGTGGCCATGGCGTAGGACCCGGCGCGTGCGGGGGAGTGGCGCCAGGCGACGAGGACCGCGATCGGCACCGACACAGCGCCGAGAATGCCGGCCGAGCCCAGAAGCGCCTGTACATGGCGCAGCCCGATCGTCTCGTCGCCCCCGTACTGGAGCAGGGGCTGGAACTCGCCGATGCCCGCGATCCACGGATCGCGGTGGAGCATCCAGCCCTCCACCGCCCTCCAGACCTCCTGGCCGAGCCCGGGAACCGCGGAGAGCACGGCGCCGAGCACGACGGCCACCGCACCCAGCTGGGCCACGAGGCGCCGCGAGAGCGACTGCGCGGAGGTTGCCCGGCCGGCCAGGACGGCAGCCCCGAGGGCCAGCCCGGTCACCCCCACCAGCGCAGGCTGTAGAAGGGACGGGAAGGCGAACGAGAGGAGTCGCCCGTGGACGGCCATGGCCGGGAGACTGGTGAGCGCCCCGAGAGTTCCCCCGACGACCAGTGCTGGAGCCCCGCTGCCGACCAGGCGGCGATCGGTGTCGGTGCCGAGAACCGCGATGCCCAGCGGGGTGGCCGCGAGGGCCACGTAGACCACTCCCCCGGAGAAGACCCAGAGGGCGAGCCCCACGGCCGCGGCTCCGCCGACCTCCCATCCGGCTGCGGCCCGATCCTCCCCGTCGACCGGAAACCGCCGCAAGGCCCACGAGAGGAGGAGCAGCATCGTGAGCGCCTCGGCGACGTGGTGGTCGACCCGGCCGAGGGACGAGATCTCCACGGAGTGCGGGATGAATGCTGCGATGAGGCCCGCGGCGAGAGGCGTGGCGAGATCCTTGCGGGGAACGAGTCTCCGGGCCACGTCGATGGTGGCCCAGACGGCCAGGAGGCCGAGGACCACCGGCCACAGGAACACGGCCAGGTGCGTCCGGGAATGGCTGCCCCCTCCTGCCAGGAGGGCGAAGCCGGCGCCCAGGACGTCGAAGCCGTCGGCCCAGGGAGCGATCCCTCCACGGGGCCAGTTCATCAGCGGCTCGAGGGTCGGAGTCGATCCCCGGAGCACCGCCTCGATGCGCCCCACGTGGTGGTGGCTGTCCCCGTCGAGCGCGATCAGTTCACCGCCAGCGAATACCTCGGCGAACCGGGCCAGCCGGGTCCACGCGGCCACCGAGAGGACGAGGGCGAGGCCGATGATGGCGCCCCATCGCCTGGATCCCCGGTTCGAGCGGCGCGACGGCATGGCGGGACGATCAGCGCGTGGCCGGCTTCAGGTGCAGGCGGAACACCGCGCCCTTGCCACCCGAGTTGCCCGCCGAGATCGTGCCTCCGAACGACTCGACGATGGAATGGGTGATGGCGAGCCCGAGGCCGCTGCCGGCACCGGGAGCCTTGGTGGTGAAGAAGGGGTCGAACACGCTGGCGAGGTCCTCGGGGGCGATGCCCGTCCCCGTGTCGACGAGCGAGACCTCGACGACGTCGCCCCCGGCTACGGCGTCGATCTCGATGCGACCCCGGCCATTCATCGCGTCGGCCGCGTTGAGCACCAGGTTCAGGAACACCTGGCACAGCTCCCGGTCGCGCCCCAGGACGCGTGGCAGGTCCGCGGGAATCCGCACCTCGACCTCGACGTCGCGGAATCGGGGCTGGACCCGGGCCAGCTGGAGAGCCGCCTCCAGCGCCGCCAGGACGGAGACCGGACCCAGTTCCAGGGTCACGGGGCGGGCGAAGTCGAGGAGGCCCCGGACCGTCAGGTCGATGCGTGCGGCCGCGGAGGCGATGCGGGCGACCGCATCCTCGAGCTGGGAGTCACCCCCGGGTGTGAGCCGGGACCGGGCGATCTCCGCGTAGCCGGAGATGGCTCCCAGCGGGTTGCCCACCTCGTGGGCGATCCCGGCCGCCAGGCGCCCCACCGTGGCGAGCTTCTGGGTGCGGACGAGCGACTCCCTCGCGTCCTCGAGCGCCCGGTTGGCGCGGGTGAGCTCATCGACCTTCACCGCAAGTCTCGCCCGCTCCTCCCCGAGCTCGGTGGCCGTGCGCTCGAAGGCCAGGGCGGCCTGGTCGAGCCCGAGCCCGGCGTCGCCGACCAGCGGAAGGCTTCCCGGAGTCCGTCGCTGGATGGCCTGGGCTGCCGTCAGGATCCGCTCCACGGGCCGCGCCACCCTTCGGATCAGCATCGAGGAGGCAGCCCAGGCGACGAAGACCGACGACACCGCCAGGGCCGTGGCCAGGGCAGCCACGGAGGACGACCCCGTCGCTCCCAGCACCAGGAAGGTGGCGACGAAGATGCCTGCACCAGCCCCGACCGCCGAGGCCACGGTCACCGTCAGGAGGAGGCGCGTACCCCTGGCCTTCATGGTCTCACGAGAAGATCTCGAGGCTCGGAACGAGACGGGTGATCCAGCCCTGGAGCCATATCCACTCCAGCGCGCCGGCGGCAAGAAAGGGCCCGAAGGGCACGGCGTTCCGGGGGGGTACCCAGTCGCGGTCGGCATCCGGGATCGCGGTGACCGTACCGTCGGTCGCCTCGACCTCCGGAGCGACGTCGGATCGCTGCTCGCCCGGCTGGGCACGGCCGACGACGATGAGGGTGAGCCCGACGACGGTTCCCTGGAGGGAGGCCAGCAGGACGACAGGCAGCAGGGGCGCCACGCCCGTCCAGGCTCCGATCGCGCCCAGGAGCCACACGTCCCCGAAGCCCAGGGCCTCCTTCTTGAGAATCCGCTCGCCCAGGAAGGCGACGGCGGCGAATGAGAGCCATCCGGCCGCCGCGCCCGCGATCGACCCGAGGAGGGACGGGGCGAGGGTCAGGCCGAGCGCCGAGCAGCCCACTCCCGCGCCCAGGAGCGGGAGGGTGATGGCGTGGGGGAGCGTCCAGGTGTCCAGGTCGATGAACGCGAGCGCCAGGAGCGCGGCCGCGAACCCGAACTCGGCCAGCGCCGCCGCCGAGAGCCCGTGGCGCGACACCGCCACGAGCGCCGCCGCGCCCCCGAGGAGCTCGACGAGAGGGTAGCGCCAGGAGATCCCGGCCTTGCACGTGCGGCAGCGACCGCGCAGCAGGATCCAGGAAACGACCGGGATGTTGTCCCGCCAGGAGATGGGTGTCCGGCAGCCGGGACACCTGGAGCCTGGCCGGACCACCGATTCCCCGGCGGGAACCCTGGCGATGACCACGTTCAGGAAGCTGCCCACCACGGCGCCCACGGCGAACGCCCACCCCGCCATCGCCCAGCGGAGCGGATCCGGGAGTTCGCTCACCCGACCTCCCGGGCTCGTCCCGGCTCGCCGGCGGCCTTGCCCTCCTCGAGGCGACGCATGAAGAAGTCCTCGAGCGTCTCCCGGTGGGGGACGAGCGAGACCAGGCTTCCCCCGGCGGCGAGGACCGCTGCGACGGCCGCATTCGCGGATCCCAGGTCGGGAAAGGTCATCGCGTGCCGGTCCTGATCGCGCGAGAGCAGCTTCCCCGAGGCGACCCGCTCGCGCGCCGCCTCGGGCACGTCCAGGACCAGCTCGACGCTCCGGACGCGCGGGGACAGGAGGTCGGAGATGTGCCCGACGTCCCGCAGGCGCCCCCCCAGGATCACGCCCACCCGGTCGCAGATCGACTCCACGTCCGGCAGGATGTGGGTCGAGAAGAAGACCGTCTTCCCGCGGCGCTTCAGCTCGACGATGAGGTCGCGGACCTCCTTGCGCCCGATGGGGTCGAGCCCGCTCATCGGCTCGTCGAGCACCACGAAGGCCGGGTCGCCCGCAAGGGCCTGGGCGATGCCGAGCCGCTGCTGCATGCCCTTCGAGTATTTCCGGATCTGGCGGTCGGCGGCGTCGGTCAACCCGACCAGCTCGAGCAACTCGTCCACCTTGGGTCCGAGTCCGGAAGGCGGGATTCCCGAGAGCGACGCGAAGAGGCGTGCCGCCTCCCGGCCGGTGAGGAAATCGTAGAAGGCGGGGTGCTCCGGGAGGTACCCGATGCGCCGCTTCGCCTCCAGTGAAGGGATCGGGGAGTCGAAGATCCTGGCGCTGCCCGACGTGGGGAAGATGAGCCCCATCAGCATCTTGATGGTCGTGGTCTTCCCCGCCCCGTTGGGACCGACGAAGCCGAAGATCTCTCCCTCCTGCACGGCCAGGTCGAGATCCTTCACCGCCTGCACGCGCCTGAGCCGGACCCCCACCTCGAATGTCTTGGACAGCCGGTCGGTCCGGAGGACGAGGGGCGGGGACGTCATGGGCGGCGATGATGGAGCCGGGTCCGTGTCGTGTCAAAAGCTCGACGAGCGCCCCGAAGTGACGGAAAACGTCAGTGGCAGAGGACGGCGTGCCGTTCTTGGTCCAGCGGTCCTGGACCTACATCTGAGATCCCGGTCACTTGGGCGCGTGGGCGTCTGGCATCCGGGTTGCTCAAGCCTGGTTACACGAAATCGAGAAGCCGGCCGCCTCGGGCGTCCGGGATCCTGTCGGAAGGGCTCCATGCAACTCCCTCCGACCCAAACGCAGGAGGAGAGACCATGAAGAAGCAGCTGAAGGGCTTCACCCTGATCGAGCTCATGATCGTCGTCGCCATCATCGGCATCCTGGCGGCCATCGCCATCCCGAACTTCATGCGGTACCAGCTGCGCACCAAGTTCGCCGAGCTCCCGAGCAACGTGACCGCCATCTTCAAGTCGGAGCAGGCCATCCGCCAGTCGGAGCGCAATGGCGGTCTGTATCAGGCCATGGCAATCACCCCCGCCGGGGCTCTCGGCTCGTCGAAGAAGGACTGGACGGCCACCGACCGCTCCAACGCCGCCACCATCGACTGGATGGTCGAAGGCTCGACCTACGGCAATTACAAGGCCCTCAGTTCGGCGAACGGCGTGTCGCTCACCGTCGGCGCCCAGTCGGACATCGACGCAGACGGCGTGTACAGCTGCGTGGCCCTGTACCAGACCACCTTCCTCGGGTCGGGCGACCCCGTTGGGGAGGAGCCCGTCACGGTGGCCTGCACCAACGCTGGCACCTTCACCGACACCGAGGTCCTGGATGCCTCTGCCGCCGGCGCCAAGTTCGGCCGCCCGGTGAACCACACCGAGACCACATTCTAGCCATCCCTCCGCATCACGCTACACTCCGGAGCCACCCGCACCGCGGGTGGCTCTTCTCATTTGGTACGCATGGGGCTCGTCCAATCCGTCCAGTTGGCCGTCTTCGCGGGGCTCGCGCTCGCGACGGGGCTGCTTGCGCGCCAGTTCGACACGGGCCAGCTCCGCCCCTACGACGTCGGCATCGTCCCTTCGGCGGCGACCCTCCGCTGGGTCTCGCTCGGGCACCCGACGCTCGCCGCCAACCTCCTGTGGCTCCGGGCCGTGCAGTACATCGGCGACCCGCGAAGCGACGAGCGCGGATGGGACAAGCTCTACCCGCTCGTGGACACGCTCACGGACCTCGACCCCGGCCACGGTTACGCCTACCAGGTCGCGGGGACGTTGCTCTCCACCTATGGCCAGGTCGCCGAGTCCAACGCCATCCTGGAGAAGGGGACCCGGGCGCTGCCCGACCGGTACATCCTGCCGCACCTGCGCGCCTTCAACGCCTTCTACTACGACGACGACTGGGTGACCGCCGGCCGGTTCGCCGAGATCGCCGCGCGCTCGAGGGGCGCGCCTCCTCACGTCCGCCACTACGCGCTCGCCTACTACGTGAAGGGTCGCCGTGCCGATGCGGCCGTGGACTACCTGGAGCAGGTCCTCGCCGAGTCGAAGGACCCGGAGACCCGGGCGGCGGTGGAGGCCCAGCTGAAGCAGGCCATCCTCGAGCGGGACGCCGACCGGCTGGACGAGGCCGCAGGGAGGTGGCGGGAGCGGTACGTGGTCGGCCCCCTCACCATCGGGCAGCTCGTCTCGGAGGGGCTCGTCGACCGGATCCCGCCCGACCCCTTCGGTGGGGAGCTCTACGTCGACGACGAGGGGCGGGTGCGATCGACAGCCAACCCCTACCGTTTCTCGAAGCCGGAACCGAACCAGGTGCGCGCCCGGGCCATGGGCGCCGGGGGCCAGGAGGGCCGATGAGGGAAGCGCTCGCCATCGCCGGGGTGACCATTCGCGAGGTCCTCCGGCGCAAGCTGCAGGTCAACCTCCTCCTCTTCGGCGCGGCGCTGGTCCTCGCGAGCCACCTCGTCGGTTCGCTGACCCTTGGCGAGCGGTACCGGATCCTGGCCGACCTGGGCCTCACCTCGATGCAACTCGTCGGGCTTCTGGTGGCGGTGTTCGTCGGGTCGAGCCTCGTCGCGGGCGACATGGAGCGGCGCGTGCTCCAACCCGTGCTCGCAAAGCCAGTCCCTCGGGCTGGCTACGTGGTGGGACGCTATCTGGGGCTGGCGGTCGTTCTCCTCCTCAACCTCGCGGTGATGGCGGTGCTCCTGGGGCTCGTCCTGGCGCTCGACGCCGGTGGCCTCAGGCCGCTCGGTCTCCCGTACCTGGGGGCGGTCGGGCTCCTGGGCGTCCAGTTCCTCGTCGTCGGAAGCGTGTCGGTCCTGTTCTCGTCCATCAGCTCTGCGACGCTCGCCGCGGTGTTCTCCATGGCCGTGGCGATCGCCGGGCAGATGACCGGGGAGATCCGGGCACTCTGGAAGGGTGGAGCGACCTGGATCCCGCAGCTCATCTGGTACCTGATCCCCAACCTGGGCGCGCTGAACGCGAACGAGCCGCTCGTCTACGGCCAGCCCCCGCCGGCCCAGTCCTGGATCGCGGCGGCCTACGGTCTCTGCTACGCGGCCGCGGCGCTGGCGCTCGCCGTCCTCGCCTTCGAACGGCGTGATCTCCGCTGAGCCCGGCGAGCGCATCGATGCCCGACAATCCGCCCCCGCCCTCCAGGCCCGACCGCCCCGATCAGGAGCCGGGCCGCTGGACCTGGCTGGTTCCCATCCTGGGCGTGCTCGTCCTCGGCCTGTTCGCCTACGGGAACTCCCTTCACGGGGAGTTTGCATTCGACGATCGGGAGCACGTCCGCGACAACCTCGCCATTCGCGACCTGGGATCGTTCCTGGGGCCGAAGGGATACCGGCTCTATCCCAACCGCTTCGTCGGATACGCCACCTTCGCAGCCAACTACCGGGCGGGCGGCGTCGACCCGTTCGGCTACCACGCGGTCAACCTGCTCATCCACCTGGCCGCCGCGCTGCTGGTGTACGTGCTCGTCCGGCTCGCCTTCCGGGCTCCGCTGGTGCGTGGCTCCTCCCTGGAACGAAACGCCCGCGGAGTCTCTTTCGTCGCGGCAGCCCTCTTCGTCACGCATCCGCTGGGGACGCAGGCCGTCACCTACGTCGTCCAGCGCCTGACCTCGCTGGCCGCCCTGCTCTACCTGGCGGCGGCCGCCCTCTATCTCGCATGGCGCCTCGAGGCCGGCAGGCCGCTCGTGCGGAGGGGGCTCCGCGCCGCGCTCTACGCCGGGATGCTCCTCGCCGCCCTTCTCGCGGTGCGCACGAAGGAGATCGCATTCACGCTCCCCCTCGCGCTGGCGCTGGCCGAGTTCCTGCTCTTTCCCCCGGGCGGCCGGCGCAGGTGGCTGCCGATCGTCCCCGTGGGCCTGCTGGCGCTGCTCATCCCGGCAACCTGGATGGACATCTCCGGCCCGGTCACGTCCGTGCTGGAGAGTGCCGACCGGGTCAGCCGCCTCCAGACGACGATCCCCCGCCTCGACTACCTGAGGACCCAGTCCGCGGTCATCTGCGAGTACCTGAGGCTGCTCGCCTGGCCATCGGGCCAGAACCTGGACCACGACTTCCCGGTGTACACGTCCTGGCTCGAGCCGCGGGTGCTGGGCTCGGTGGCGTTCCTCGCACTGCTGGCGGCGTTCGCGGTCTGGAGCGCCCGCCGATCCGCTCCCAGGCCTGGCGGCCCCCGCCTCGACCCCTCGTTCCGCCTGGTCGCCTTCGGGATCGGCTGGTTCTTCCTCACGCTCGTGGTCGAGTCGAGCGTCATCCCGATCGTCGACGTCATCTACGAGCACCGCGCCTACCTTCCCGGCGTCGGCATCTTCGTGGCAGTGGCGACGTTGCTGGGGCTTCTCCTGCAGAGGATCGCGCCGGGCGCCTCGACCCGGGCGACCGGACTCGTGGGGATCGCCCTGGCCCTGGTCCTGGGATCGCTCACGATGCAACGGAACGCCGTCTGGGCCGACCCGGTCTCCCTCTGGAGCGACGTGGTCGAGAAATCACCGAACAAGTTCCGTCCCCACCAGAACCTCGGAGAGTCCCTGGACGCCGCAGGTCGACTGGGCGCTGCCGAGCGCGAGTTCCGCCGGGCAGTGGAGATCGAGCCCGGGTCGATCGTCGCACGAACGAGCCTGGCCACCATCCTGCAGAAGTCGGGACGACCAGGCGAGGCGGAGGCAGAGTACCGCGAGGCCCTCCGTGTCGAATCCGATCACCTTCCAGCGCTGTTCAACCTGGCGGAGCTCCTCTGGAGCTCCGGTCGACGGCACGAGGCAGCCAGCCTGTACCGGCGCTTCCTCGAGCTCGGGCCCCGCAGCGGGTCGGCCCGATCAACCGCGGAAGCCCGCGCCGGGTTTGGCGAGAATCCCCCCGACCGCGGTCCCGTCCCGTCCCCCTGACTCCGCAAAGTTTTTCCAGTCCGCACCGGGCTGCATGTAGGCAGACGTCGGTGGGACGCGTGACGCCTGGCATCCGGCCGCAATCACTGGCCGAATCCACGGCTCGACCGGCCCCCATCTCGCCCGATCATTGCAGGGGTAGCGGTGAGGGCATTCCATGACCATGAACCGGACCTCCAGGGGATTCACCGTCATCGAGGCGATGGTGGTTCTCGCGATCATCGGCATCCTCGCGGCGGTGGCGCTCCCCAGCCTCTTCCGTCAGCGTCCACGAGCCCACCTCGCCGCCGCCACGGCGGAGCTCCAGTCCCTGGTGCACGGCGCTCGCCAGCAGGCGCTCGCCTCCGGGCGCGACGTGTGGGTGATCGTCTTCCCGGAGTTCGTGAGCACCGAGGGCACCGGCCGCGTCATCGTCTACGAGGACGGAAATTTCGACTTCGCCATCCCCTCCTCTCCCGGCGGGATGGACCTCGACCGGATCGTCCCGGGAACCCCCGCCAGCGCCAGCCTGAGCCGGGTCGTCACCACCTTCGACCTCCCTGCCGGGGTCACCTTCGGCACGGACGGCGCCGGGCCGTCGCCCCTTCCAGCGCCCCTGGCCGGAATCGACCTCACCCAGGGGTGCTCCTTCTGCGGCACCCTCACGGATCACCGGGGCGCCATCCGTTTCGACAGCCGCGGGCGCGCGTCGTTCTTCGGCCGCGCTGGCGTGCCCCTGGTCACCACCGGGGGGGCCTTGAACCTCACCTCCACACCCATGATCTCCGGGCAGCGAACGCTGGTCGTCACGCCCATCACCGGCACCGTCCGGCTGCTCGTGAACGGATAGGGGGCCCGATGCGAGTCCAGGGACGACGCGGATTCACGCTCCTCGAGACGGTCATCGCCATGGGCGTTCTCCTCATCGGCGCCACCGGCATGGTGGGGCTCCACATGCAGGGGCTCCGGATGGAGGCGGATGCCCGGCGCATCACCCGCGCCACCGCGATCGCGCAGGACCTCATGGACCAGACATCGATCTGGCCCTGGGGGGACGCGCGCCTGGGCACCGCGACCGCCCTGAACGACACGATGCTCGCCACGCTCGGTGACCCGACCTTCGCCTACGAGGGCTCCGCGACCCCGACCGCCAGCTTTTCCGACGCGAGCGGGGGCCTGACCGCCAGCGGCACGACCTGGAACGGCATCCCGCTCGCCGCGACGCAGGCGGAGGGTTACGAGCGCTACTGGAACGTCGCCTACGTGGACGACTCCAACGGGAACGGGGTTCCGGACGCGGCTCGCATCGCGGTGATCGTTCGCTACCCGGCCGCCGTCGGCTTCCGCCGGGTGGTCCTGCTGGGAACCAAGCTCAATCCGGCGGAGGCGCGATGAGGTCCGGCAAGCACTCCCGCGGCTTCTCGCTCGTCGAGCTGCTCATAGCAGTGGCGGTCAGCCTGCTCGTCATCGCAGCCGCCATGGCGCTGCTCGTCTCGCAGCAGCGGATCTTCCGGGTCAGCACGGCGGACCGCGCGCTCCAGGAGACCGGGCGGGTCGCCCTCGAGGAATTGACCTCGAATCTCCGGCTGGCGGGCTACGGCATCGACCCCTCCTACGCCTTCGACTTCGGACCGCTCGAGGCCGTCCGGCAGGACCGCGCGCCCGAGACCGCGGACCTCAGCGCCGCATCGACGTTTCCAGGCTGCACCGCCATCTCCTGCCGCGACTCGATCACCGGGTCCGACGAGGTCGTCTTCCGCTACCGGAACCCGTCCTTCGTCCGGACGCTCGCCGCCGCGCCCACCGTGACCAGCATCACCATCGCCGGGCCGCTCGTCACGCCCCTGTACCAGGGGCAGATCCTCCAGGTGATGTGCTTCGCGGGCGACATGCGCTGGGCCTACGTCACGGTGGGGGCCACCATCCAGCCCACCGACTCGGACACCGTCGAGGTCGCCCTCGCCACCGCGAACGGCGACCAGTTCCCCTTCCAGAACGGCTACCTCACGAACAGCTGCTTCGGCGCCGTCGCGCCCCGGGGCGCCCTCCAGACCGCCCCCGTGACGTTCGCCGCTGCGTCCAAGGTCTACAAGGTGGATCAGTTCCGCTACTTCGTGGCTCGCTACGACGCGGCGGGGGACGTCGTCACCGACGTCGCTTCGGGCGCTCGCCCCTTCCTCATGCTCGACCAGGGACTGCTGGACGGAGGGGAGCCCCTGCTGAACGTGGTGGCACCCGACGTGGAAGACCTCCAGTTCGCCTACCTCTTCCCCAACTCCCTGCCGGCGAACCAGCTGGTGGGCGCCACGGCGGGCACGCAGATAAGTGCCGGGACCTCCGGCATCGACCTCGACCCCGCCGCCGGCCCCCCCGCCTTCTCGGACGAGTCCGCGGCTCCCCAGCGCCTGACGCAGCACCCCGGCAACATCCGCGCCGTGGCCGTCAACGTCACGGTCCGTACCCCGGAGGCCGACGCTCGGGTCTTCGATTTCACCATCCCCGCCGCCGCCAATCGCCCCGCCATCGCCGGCCCGATCGGCCACAGGCGCCAGCTGTTCCAGACCAGCGCGGCGACCCGCAACCTGGACGCGCGCGGACCGTACTTCCCCACCTACTCCACCACCGGCGGCGCCGACCACCTCAATGTCGGCGGCGGCTAGGGAGATCCGATGTCCCATTCCAGAGATCGCGGAAGCGCGCTCCTCACCGCGGTGGTCGTCGTGCTCGTCGTCACCGTCATCGGCGTCGGGATCATCAGCTACGCCGCCCGGGAGATCGCCGGAGCGTCTGCGGGCGCGCAGAGACAGGGGCTCGTGTCCTGCGCCGAGTCGGCACGGCAGCTGCTCCTGAGCCGCTTCCACGCGGTGGGGCTCGTGCCCACGTCGCTCGATGCCCTGAACGTGACGATGGACGGCACCGGAGGCCGGATCGCTGCGGTGGGCGGACACGTCGACCAGGCCGACTCGACCGTGCAGGTGAGCCAGGTCCGGTTCCTGCCCGACAACGCCTTCGGCCCCTCGTCCCGCACCCGGGACATCACCAATACCGTCTCGCTCATCGGTCAGGGCGGAAGGCCGCTTCGCGTGGTCGTCCACTGCGTCGACGGCGGCGGCCGCCAGCTCGAGGTCGAGTTCGGTGTCCGGTTCGGTCTCTAGGAGGACTTCATGCTCCACACCCACAAGGCGACTCTCTGGCTGTCCGCGCTGGTCCTGGTGGCGGGACTCCTGCCCATGCGGAGCGACGGCGACACGGCGCAGTGCCGGAACGTCACCACCTCGCTCTCGGCCCGGGTGAACGACCCGGTCACCGGCGACGAGGCGTTCTTCCGGCTGCCCTCCGGTCCGTCGAACGTGATGCTGCTGCTCGACAACTCGGGGTCGATGCGCGCCATGCCCCAGTGCGACAACTTCGACGAGGACGACTTCTCGACCACCGGCACCTCCGGGGCCTGCAACGGGCCGCCGCTGAACACGCCGTCCGGCTTCCCCTCCTCCGGAAACGTGCTCGGCTCCTTCCTCCTCCGCGGGACCTGCCTTCCCGCGACCGACACCGCCCTCTCCAGCGGGGAGCGAAACCCGGCGGCGGCCTGGATGGAGTCGATCACCCCGACCGACTCGCTCCCGGACCCGGGCCACGCCGCGACGGCGTACATGAACGACTCGCCACCCTGGGCGAGGTGCCCGGGCAACGACAACACCTGCCTCTTCGACAAGAACGCCTACTACACGTACGGGAGCTGGACCTCGACCGCGACGAGCAGCAGCGCCACCCGGGTCGCGTCGGACACCGACCCCTCGCTGGTCTCCGGCTGCAAGTACCGGGTCCGGATCGGCACCACCAACTACGACCTCGACATGGGGCCCATGGGCTGCTCCGCCTGCATGGACTCGCGCGGCTTCTACTTCTTCAACATCCGCTACGCGACCTCGGTGAGCGGCGGCGCGGTCACCGGATCCAGCACCGTACGCGGCCATCGCTTCAAGGGGACGTTCCTCAACGCCAACCCGCCCAAGTACATCACCGCCCGGTACGTCGTGAAGGACATCGCCTGGATCGGCGCCGCCTCCAAGCCGGCCGACGAGATCCGGCTCGGCCTGACCATCCTCAAGGCCTCCTCGCCGGCCGGAGGCACGCTCGTCGTCCCGCTCGGGCCCGATCGGCTCAACTCCTTCCCTTACACCGCGACGAGCTTCGCTCCGGTCCGCCAGGCCATCGTGGACGCCGTGAACGGCGTCAAGGAGGACGGGACCGCGGCCCCGGGCGCCTTCAGGCCCTACGACAGCACCACGCCCATCGGTTCCGCCCTCTTCAACATCGGCCAGTACTTCGCCGAGACCGGGTTCTACGCCAAGACGACCACCGCCCTGAAGGACTGCCTGATCTCCTGCTCCCCGCGAGGGAGCTACCCGAGCACCTGCAAGGACCAGTGCAGGCGAATCAGCGGCCGCAACCAGTGCACGAGCAAGACCCAGTGCACGGTGACCACCTCGGTGCTCGGCGGCACCGGGCCCTACTCGGAGGGATGGGTGAACCCCGAGTTCTACGAGACCGCGAACGGTACGGTGGACGCCAGCTGGGCCCGGCCGGGCGTCGACGCGAACGGGGATCCCCTGCAGTGCACCATCTGCTGGGGGTGCCAGAAGAACTCGGTCGTGGTGGTCACGGACGGCATGCCCAACACCGAGATCACCTTCCCGACCCAGGTCACCACCAACTCCACCATCAACGCCGACTACGCGGCCGCCTGCGGGCCGAGCCCGGCCTGCGACGGCGCCCCGGCCCCCAAGGTCGCCGAGTGGCTCAACGTGACCGAGCTCCGGCCCGACCTGGGGCAGGGAGCCAAGCACGCGCTCACCTTCCACACCGTTGGGTTCGCCGTCAGCGACGTGGCGGCGCAGAACACCCTGAAGGCCATCGCGGCCATGGGCAAGGGCACGTCGGCCTTCGCGGTCGACAAGGACGAGGTCCTTGCCGCCGTCTGGGCGGCGGTGAACACGGCGACGCCGAAGGAGACCTCCTTCAGCGCGGCCAGCGCCAACTCGCTCCAGACCATCCAGACCGCGGCGTCGGACGCCTACCTGACCCGCTTCCTGCCCTCCGACGCCGACCCCTCCTGGGAAGGGCACCTCTTCCAGGGAGCGCTCTTCGACGAGTTCCTGAACGGATGCGACACGACCAAGCCTCCGGACCAGCAGCCCCTCGTGGTCTGCCCGTCGGCGATCCCGGCAAAGAGCATCCGGGCCAGCTTCGGGAAGAGCCTGAGCGCCGACGGGAACGCCCGGTGCGACGGCGTCTACCTCATCGACCAGGACTGCGACATCATCGTCGAGGATCCCGCCTCCGGCTTCTTCGTGAAGGAGTCGGACGGCGTCACGCCCGCCAGGTTCCCCTGGGACGCCGGGGAGGTGCTCTCCGACCCGGACGTGACGGGTTACCTCGGCGCCAGCGCCCGGAAGATCTTCACCTGGATCGGCGGAGCGAAGGTGGACGTCACGACGGCCAACGTCGAGACGCTCAAACCCTACATGAACATCGACTCGACCTGGTGCACGACCCTCCTCACCGAGGTCAAGGTCACGAGCACCAACCCCACCACGGCCTGCGCGACCCAGGTCATCAACTTCGTCCGCGGCTGGGACGTGATGGACTTCGACGGCGACGGCTGCGGCGGGCCCGGGCGAAGCACCAACGCCGCCTCCTGCCCCGGCGGCGCCGACGGCGAGGAGCGCGACCGCGAGAATGACTCCCGGAGCACCCAGCGCTTCTGGAAGCTCGGGGACATCTTCCATTCGTCCCCGGCCGTGGTCACGGCGCCCATCGACTCGGTGCGCTGCGACACCGGGTACGAGAAGCAATGCGTGGCGACAATTCGGAGCCCGGCCGCGCTCCCCCTGCAGACGAGCAACCCGGCCGGAGCCTACCCCGGACTGGGCAGCACCCGCGTGGACGCCTACGAGAAGTACCGCCTCGACAACCGCATGCGGCGCCGCGTGGTCCTCGTTGGCGCGAACGACGGCATGCTGCACGCCTTCGACGGCGGCGTTCCCACCACCTGCGACGCGCACGGAGTCTGCAGCTACGATGCCGGAAGCGGCACCGGCACGGAACTCTGGGCCTTCACCCCGCCGGATCTCCTGCCCCGGCTCAAGGACATGCTCCGCGCCCACCAGTACATGGTGGACGGGTCCGTCATGGTCCGCGACGTCTGGGTCGACGGAGGGGCCAATGGCGCCGGGACCAAGGACCACGTGAAGCAGAGCGACGAATTCCACACCGTCGCCATCTTCGGCGAGCGCTCGGGGGGCACGCAGTACACGGCCCTCGACGTCACCACGCCCGACGACTACACGAAGGTGAAGATGCTCTGGACCTTCCCACAGCCCCTGACGACGGACGCCTTCTACATGGGCCAGTCCTGGGCCGACTTCGCGCCTCGCCCTCCTCCCATCGGGCCCGTACGCGTCACCGACTCCACGGACTCGCGGGGCTGGGCGGAGCAGTGGATCGTCATGATCAGCGGGGGATACGACCCGGCCATGACGCGCGGACGGGCGGTCTTCATGGTGGATGCCTGGACGGGTGGAACGCTCTGGCGCTACACCGACGACACCTTCAAGACCCAGCTCGGATTCAGCGGATCCGGGACCAGCATGTTCCCCGTCACGGCCGCGGTCGCCCTGCTCGACATCGGCGAGCCCTCCAGCCAGACCTTCGACTCCGACGGGTTCTTCGACACGGCGACCTGGGGTGACCTGGGTGGGAACCTCTTCGTGGCCCGCTTCTGGGCGCCGGGGACCCGAGCCGCGGCCGCGCCCAACCTGATCGACAACTGGTACGCCGCACGGACCTTCGAGGAACGGCGGCAGACCGACGACAGCCAGGTCGCCACCGGGCGCAGCGAGTTCTACTACATGACCTCGAACGCCTTCGAGCCCAACACCCGCTCGCTCCGCACCTTCATCGGAAGCGGCAACCGCGAGCGGCTCATGCAGCAGGGGGCGGCCTGCGGCCCCGACAACCTCCTCTCCTGCTGCCAGGCCGGGTGCTCGGTGTCGTCGACCACGACCGATGACTTCGGGAGCTGCGGGGTGACCAACACGTTCGCCTGCACGACGGCGGGCGTCATGACCCAGACCCCGACCACCTCCAGCTCGTCGACCTGCGGCACCTCGGCGACGTGCACCGCGCCCACCAAGTCGGTGTCCCTGAGCCTCGACTGCGGGGCGGGGGAGTCGTCCACGGCCACCGGGTCGATCACCTGCGACGCGAGCGGCGTGTGCGCCAGCCTGGCGCCCATCGGCACGGGCAAGGACGTGACCCCGTCCGGCAGCGTGTCCAGGAACCGCTTCTACGGGATCTGGTCCTACGGCGGCCTCGCCACCAAGACCTTCACCGACCAGGCCAGCGCCAGGGTCTTCGACGCCAACCGGTTCACCGACGCCGCCTTCTCCGGCACCTGCGCGGGCACGCGGGGCAACACCTGCAGCCTGGTCGACACGACCTACGCGCAGGTTTCCTTCGTGACCGACCCGCGGATGCCGACCATCACCTGCTCGGTGGGCTCGGTCTGCACGGCCCAGAGCACCGACCCGGGCTGGTACTACGAGTACGGGCGCTCCTGCCCGGCCAAGGAGTGCGTGGACGCGACCTGGGACGACGAGAAGACCGGCTCCGGCTCCTCGATCGTGCTGGGCTGCGCGGTCTGGAGCGGGCTGCGCCCGTACGGGAAGTCGTCGGGAGGAGACCCCTGCACCAACCTGGCGACCCCGGTCACCTACGGGTACCTCGCCGACTACGTCAGCGGCGCGCCCACCGCCACCTGTGGGTACGTGGACGGCACCACCCTGTACCGGGCCGCGCAGCGGTCGACGACGGCGCCGCCCAGCGCGCCGCTGGTCCGCGTGACGGTGAACGCCGCCGGCAAGGTCTCCTACTCGACGCTGCAGCTCGACTCCGGCGCCCCGCCGGCCAACACGCAGATCGGCACCCGCAACGACCTCATCGAGCCGGTGTACTGGCTGGAGGTCCCCCGCGACCTCCACAACTGCAGGCACACGACGACCGGCGCCTGCGAGTGATCGAAGCGGCGGCCGCCGGACCCTCCCGGCGGTCGCCAGGCTTCCCTACCGCTCCTCGCCGATGCCGAACTTGGCGAGGCGGTAGCGAAGGCTCCGGAAGGTGAGGGCCAGCAGCTTCGCCGCCTCGGTCTTGTTTCCCCCGGTCCGCTCGAGCGCCTGCTCGAGCGCGCGCCGCTCCAGCGCGTCGAGGTGGGCCTGCAGGTCGATGCCGGAGGTGGGGATCTCGGCCGGCGCCCCGCGCAGCTCGGCGCCCCGCAGCGCCGGGGGCAGGGCCTCGGCGCCGATGATGCTCCCGTCGGAGAGCGTGGCGGCGCGCTCCACCACGTTGGCGAGCTCGCGGATGTTGCCCGGCCACTGCCAGGCGAAGAGGAGCTCGAGCGCCTCGGGGGAGAAGGCCGCCTCGCTCCGCCCCAGCTCGGCGGTGAAGCGCTGCAGGAAGAACTCCAGGAAGGCCGGGATGTCGCTGCGCCGCTCCCGGAGGGGCGGCATCCGCAGCTGGATCACGTTCAGCCGGTAGAAGAGGTCCTCGCGGAACCGGCCCGCCTTCACCTCGGCCTCCAGCGCCCGGTTGGTCGCGGCGATGACACGGGCCGAGAAGGCGATGTCGGCTGTTCCTCCCACCCTCCGGGCGCGCTTCTCCTGGAGCGCCCGCAGGAGCTTCACCTGGACGTGCAGCGGCAGCTCGCCCACCTCGTCGAGGAACAGCGTCCCCGATCCGGCCACCTCGAAGAGGCCAGCCTTGGCGTCCACAGCGCCGGTGAAGCTCCCCTTCTCGTGGCCGAAGAGCTCGCTCTCGATGAGCCCCTCCGGGATGGCGCCGCAATTGATGGCGACGAAGGGCTGGTCGCGCCGGTCGCTGCGGGAGTGGATGCTGCGGGCCACCACCTCCTTGCCCGTCCCGCTCTCCCCGGTGACGAGCACGGTCGTCCGCGTGGGCGCGAGCTTCTCCACCAGCTGGCGCACCTCGCGGATGGCCGGGGACTCGCCCAGGATCTCCTCGGGACCGGTGCGGCGGGCACCCACCTGGTGGCGGAGCAGCCGGTTCTCGGCGAGCAGCGCCCGGTGCTCCAGCGCCTTCGCCAGCACCAGCCGGAGCTCCTCCACCTTGAAGGGCTTGAGCACGTAGTCGTAGGCCCCGAGCTTCATCGCCTGCACGGCGTTCTCGGCGGTCGCGAAGGCGGTCATGATCACCACCTCGGTCCGGGGCGACTCGGCCTTCACGGCGCGGAGCAGGTCGAGCCCCGACTCGCGCCCGAGCCGCAGGTCGCTCACCACCAGGTCCGGCTCGCTCTCCCGGAACCTCTCCATGGCACCGCCGACGTCGCCGGCGGTGAGCACCGAGTGCCCCTCCTTGGCGAGGAGGATCTGGAGGAACTCCCTCATGGACAGCTCGTCGTCGACGACCAGGATGCGCGCCATTCCCTCTCCTAACCTTCCGGCGGCAGCCGGACCACGAAGCGGGCCCCGCCCTCGCTCCCGGCCCCGGCCACGATGGTGCCGTGGTGCGCGTCGACGACCCGCTGGACGGTGGCCAGCCCGAGCCCGCTGCCGCGCTCCTTCGTGGTGAAGAAGGGCGTGAAGAGGCGCGGCAGGTCCTGCGCCGGGATGCCCGCCCCGTCGTCCTCCACCTCCAGGCGGGCCCAGCCGTCGGAGTCCAGGGCCGTCCGGACGGTCACCCGACCCCGGCCTCCCGAGGCCACGTTTTGCCACCGCGCGGCGTGGGCGGCGTTCGCGAGCAGGTTCCAGAGCACCTGCCGCATGAGATCCGGATCGCACTTGCACTCGGCCTTCGGCAGATCGCGCTCGACGCGGATGGATGCCGCCGCGGGATCGTTCGCGAACACCTCGAGCGTGTCCGAGGCGAGCCGCGAGAGGTCGGTGAGCCGGCGTCGGGGGACGGCCGGGCGCGCGTACTCCAGGAAGCGCGTGACGAGCTCGTTCAGGCGCGCCGCCTCGCGGGTGACGATGTCCATCAGCCGCGCCTCGTCGGGCGAAAGCGCGATCCCCGAGCGCAGGAGCTCGATCGACCCGGACATCGCCGCGACCGGGTTGCGCAGCTCGTGGGCCAGGCCTGCCGCCACCCGGCCGATGTCGGCGAGCCGCTCGCTCCTCTGCACCCTCTCCTCCATGTCACGGAGCCCGGAGAGATCCTGGAAGATGACGGCGCGCCCGATGGGCGTCCCGTCCCGGTCGCGCAGGGCGAAGTGGGTGTAGCCCAGCCGCAGCCGCTCCCCGCGCACGTTCTCGAAGTCGGTCTCGTCCCGGCCGGTCTGCTCCTGCATGCCGGAGAACCAGCGCGCGGCGGGCTGGCCGCGCACGTCCTCGGCGCGGAGCCCGGTGATCTGCTCGCCGGCACGGTTCAGGAAGGTGATGCAGCCTCCGGCGTCGAGGGTGACGAGCCCCGCGGCTACCGACTGGACGATGGCCTCCTGCAGCGCCGTGACCGCCGCCAGGTCCGATTCTCGCGCCTCGAGCTTCTCGCCGGTGCGCCGGAGCTGCTCGGCGAGGTAGGTGGCGAGCGCCCCGGACGCCACGAAGGCGCCGGCATGGGCGAAGAGGGACAGCACGGCCGTGCGCCCCGGGGCGAACCAGAGGATCGTCGACACGTAGGCGGCGAGCGAGAGGGCGAGCGCACCGACGGCGCCGACGCGGAAGAGGAGGATGGCCCCCTCCACGATGGCGAGGGAGTACATGAACACGAAGACGCTGTCGCTCCACCCGGTGATGGCCACCACCGCGGTGGCGATGGCCACGTCGGTGGCGATCTGCGCCCACGCCAGGCCCGTCAGCCAGCGTCCCGTCGCCAGCCAGGCCGCGAAGGCCAGCGACGCCACGAACGTGGCGAGCACGATGCCGTAGAGGGCGGTGGCGAGAGTGGGCGTGGCGCCGCCCACCCCGACCTGCCAGAAGGCCGTCCCACCCAGCAGGACGGTGTCCAGGATCAGCCGGAAGAGGATGACCCAGGCGAGCTTTCGCCGGACCGGGTCGTCCGTCCAGGCCACCGTCACGGCTACTTGATGTTCCCGGCGATGCTGAAGATGGGGAGGTACATGGCGACCAGGAAGCCGCCCACCACCCCGCCCAGGAAGACCATCATGACCGGCTCGATCATGCTGGTGAGCGCCCCCACCGCGACGTCGACCTCGTCGTCGTAGAAGTCGGCGATCTTGGCGAGCATCTGGTCCATGGCGCCGGTGGCCTCTCCCACCCCGATCATCTGGACGACCATGGGCGGGAAGACCCCGGTCTCCGCCAGCGGCCCGGCGATGTTCTTCCCCTCGGCGATCCGCGCCCGCACCGTCAGGATGCCTCGCTCGATGACCTTGTTCCCGGAGGACTTGGCCACGATCTCGAGCGCGTCGAGGATGGGGACGCCGGACGAGAGCATCGTGCCCAGCGTCCGGGTGAAGCGGGCCACGGCGATCTTGCGGATCAGCGGACCGAAGACCGGGACCTTGAGCACGAAGGCGTCCCAGAGGGCGCGGCCCTTCGTCGTCCCCACCCATGTCCGCCAGGCGACGACCAGGGCGACCGGGATCCCGAAGATCAGGTACCAGTACCTCGTCATCGCGTGGGAGAGGTCGATGAGGAACTGGGTGGGTGCGGGCATGGCCCCACCGAAGTCCTTGAACATCTTCTCGAAGGTCGGCGTGACGAACATGAGCAGCACGACCGTCACGCCCACCGCCACGATGAGCACGATGGACGGGTAGACCATGGCGCCCTTCACGCGCCGCTTCAGCTTCTCGTTCTTCTCGATGTAGGCGCCGAGCCGCTGCAGGATGGTGTCGAGGATGCCGCCGATCTCTCCGGCCCGGACCAGCTGGACGAAGAGCTCGTCGAAGACCTTGGGGTGCACCGCGAGCGCATCCGCGAAGGTGGAGCCCGACTCGACCCTGAGCTTCACGTCCATGAGAACGCGACGGAACTCGCGGTTGTCGGCCTGGGTGGCGATGATCTCGAGCCCCTGCACGAGCGGCAGGCCGGCGTCGATCATCACCGAGAACTGCCGGGTGAAGATGAGGATGTCCTTGGTGGTGACCCCGCCGAACCCGGGGATCTTGACGTGGATCTCCCGTGGCTTCCTCTTCACCTTCGTGGGCTCGAGCCCCATCTGCGAGAGCCGCGCCTTCACCGCCGCGTCGTCCGCGGCCTCCATCTCGCCGGCGCGCACCTCTCCCTGCCGGGTCTTGGCCTCCCACTTCCACACCGGGAGCTTTCGCACCGCCGGCGCGTTCTTGGTCCCGATCTTGGTGGTCGCCGCCTGTGCCATGAGCCCCTCGCTGCGAATCCTGTCCCCCGAGTCTAGGACAGGACCTTGCCTTCGTCGATTCTCACATCCGCCTACCGTTGCCTACCGCTGGGTGGGGGGCGCCGCGGTCCGCACGCCCGTCCCGCTCGTCAGCATGTTCTTCAGCTCGTCGGCGTCGCTGGAGCGCCCGAGCGCCTCGTCGACCGTGATGAGCCGCCGCTGCACCAGCGAGGCCAGGCTCTGGTTGAAGGTCTGCATCCCGAACTTGGTCTGGCCGATCTGCATCTGCGAGTAGACCTGGTGGACCTTGTCCTCGCGGATGAGGTTCCGGATGGCCGGGTTGGGCACCATGACCTCGATGGCCAGGACCCGTCCGGGCGCCCCGGCCCTGGGCAGCAGGTTCTGGGTCAGCACACCCTCGAGCACGAACGACAGCTGGGCACGCACCTGCGGCTGCTGGTAGGGCGGGAAGACGTCGAGGATGCGGTTGATGGTCTGGACGCAGCTGTTGGTGTGCAGGGTCGCGAAGGCCAGGTGGCCGGTCTCGGAGACGACCAGCGCCGCCTCGATGGTCTCGAGGTCGCGCATCTCGCCGATGAGCACCACGTCCGGGTCCTGGCGCAGGATGTACTTGAGCGCCTTCTTGAACGACATCGTGTCGGCCCCCACCTCGCGCTGGTTCACCAGGCAGTTCTTGTGGGGGTGCAGGTACTCGATGGGGTCCTCGATGGTGATGATGTGCTCGTGACGGTCGGTGTTGATCTTGTCGATGATCGAGGCCAGCGTGGTGGACTTCCCGGAGCCGGTGGGGCCGGTGACCAGCACCAGGCCGCGCGGCTTCTTGGCGAACTCGGTGACGATGGGCGGGAGCCCCAGCTCCTGGAAGGAGAGGATCTTGAACGGGATGGTGCGGAAGGCCCCGGCCACGGCGCCGCGCTGCATGAAGACGTTGGCGCGGAACCGGGAGAGCGACTTCACGCCGAAGGAGAGGTCGAGCTCGGTCTCCTCCTCGAACCGGTGCTTCTGGGCGTCGGTGAGGATGGAGTAGCAGAGCTGCTTGGTCTCCACGGGGGAGAGGGGGGTCGTCTTGAGCGGCACCAGCTTGCCGTCGATGCGCAGCTGGGGCGGCGACCCGGTGGTGATGTGCAGGTCGCTCGCGCCCTTCTCGACCATCGCCTTGAGCAACTGATGGAGATTGGCCACGGTCGTCCTCCTAGAAGCGGTCCGGAGCGGTGTTTCCCACCGCCTCCGCCAGGGTGGTGGTGCCCTCCCTGACCTTGTTGAGCGCGCTCATCCGCAAGGTCTGGAAGCCGAGCCGGATGGCTTCCTGCTTCAGCTCCGCGGTGGAGGCCCCGTTGATGACGAGCTCCTTGAGTCCGTCCCACATGGGCATGACCTCGTAGACGGCCACGCGTCCCTTGAAGCCACGGTCGTTGCAGTTCTTGCAGCCCACCTTCTCGTAGGCCTGGAAGCTGCCGATCTGGTCGGCCGCGAAGCCGGCGTCGAGGAGCGCCTGCTCGTCCAGCGGTGCCGGGGCCTTGCAGTCGGGGCAGAGGCGGCGGCAGAGGCGCTGGGCGATGACGGCGTTGAGCGAGGCGGTCACCAGGAAGGGCTCGATGCCCATGTTGAGGAGGCGGGAGATGGTCCCCGGGGCGTCGTTGGTGTGCAGCGTGGAGAGCACCAGGTGGCCGGTGAGGGCCGCCTTCACCGCGATCTCGGCGGTCTCGAAGTCGCGGATCTCGCCGACCATGATGATGTCGGGGTCCTGGCGCAGGAAGCTGCGCAGCGCGGCGGCGAAGTTCAGGCCGATGTCCTCGTGCATCTGCACCTGGTTGATCCCGAAGAAGTTGAACTCGACGGGGTCCTCCGCGGTGCTGATGTTCCAGGCCACCTCGTTGAGGCGCTGCAGCGCGGAGTAGAGCGTGGTGGTCTTCCCCGAGCCGGTGGGGCCGGTGACCAGCACCATGCCGTAGGGCCGGTCGATGGCCTCGAGGAAGTCCTTCATCTGCTTCTCCTCGAAGCCCAGCTTGGTCATGTCGAGCTGGAGGTTCGACTTGTCGAGGAGTCGCAGCACCACCTTCTCGCCGAAGAGCGTGGGGCAGACGGAGACGCGGAAGTCCATCTCCTTGCCCTTGCCGAGCCGGAGCTTGATGCGGCCGTCCTGGGGCAGCCGGCGCTCGGAGATGTCGAGGTGGCTCATGATCTTGAGACGGCTGATCATGGCGGCCCGCAGCCGCATGGGCGGCTTCATCACCTCGTAGAGCACGCCGTCGATCCGGAAGCGGACGCGGAACTCCTTCTCGTAGGGTTCCACGTGGATGTCCGACGCCCCCTTCTTGATGGCGTCGAGCAGGATCATGTTCACCAGGGTGACGACCGGGGCCTCGGCGGCGCTCTTCTCCAGGTCGAGGACGTCGAGGCCGTCCCCCTCCTCGATGACCGAGAAGTCGGCGTCCTCGAAGCCCTGCATCACCTCGTCGTAGCTGGGCCCCTTCTCGCCGTAGTATTGCTCGATGGCCTCGCGGATGGCCTGCTCGGAGGCGACCACGACCTCGACGTTGTACCCGGTGGAGAACTTGATGTCGTCGAGCGCCAGGATGTTCGAGGGGTCGCTCATGGCGATGATGAGCGAGGACCCGGCGCGGTTCACGGGCACGACCCCGTGCTTCACCGCCGTCTGCTTGGGGACGAGCTTGATGACGTCGTCGGAGATCTCGAAGTCCTTCAGCGAGATCGACGGCACGCCGTACTGCTTGGAGAGGAAGCCGGTGAGGTCGCTCTCGGCGATCGCGCCCTGCTTGACGAGGAGCGAGCCGATGCGGCCGCCGGTCCGGCGCTGCTCGTCCTGGGCCTTCTGGAGCTGCTGCAGGGAGACGAGGTTCTCCCGCACCAGCAGTTCGCCGAGACGTCCCGACATGTGGCCACTCTCCCCCGGGATCGAGCGGGCTGGAAGAAATTCGACCGTAGCACCGCGTTTCCGGCACGGTCAAGGAACGGGGAAGCGCAAGATCCTGGAATCCGGCCTGGTTTTGGACCCGCCGGTCAGCGATCCCGGAAGCGCGCCAGCAGCTCCCGTGCCGTGCCGGTGTCGAGCCCGATCTGGGTCCGGAGCGCGTCGAGGGAGGGGAAGCGCCGCTCGGGCCGGATGCGTCCGACGAACTCGACCCTCACGCGCTCCCCGTACAGGTCGCTTCCGTCGTGGCCGAGGAGGTGGGCCTCCAGGCCGACCGGTCCGGACTCCTCGACGGTGGGCTTCACGCCCACGTTGCACACCGCGTCGTAGGTACGCGCCCCGCCGCCGTGGGCCACCCCGTCGGGTCGCAGGCCCACGCCGAGCCGGGCCCTTGCGGCGTAGACACCCAGCGCCGGGAGGAGCCCCTCCGGCTGCAGGTTGGCGGTGGCGAACCCGATGGACCGCCCGCGCCCGGCTCCCCGGACGACCACCGCCTCGACGTCGTGGGACCGTCCGAGGAGGACGGCGGCTCCCTCGACGTTTCCCTCCAGCAGGAACTCGCGGACCTTGGTGGAGCTCACGGTCAGGCCGTCGGCGGTGACCGGCTGGATGACCGAGAGTCCGATCCCGCAGGCGAGGAGGAGCTCGCGGAGCGCGTCCACCCGGGCCCGCTCGTGACCTGCCGTGAAATCGTACCCGACCACCACGTCGGCCGCGCCCAGGCGGGCGCACAGGTCGCGCCTCACGAACTCGGCGGCCGAGGTCGCCGCGTAGGCCATGTCGAAGGGCAGGACCACCGTCGCGTCCATCCCCGCCTCCTCCAGCAGCTCCAGCTTCCTGGACGGAGGAGTGAGCGTGGGGGGCGCCATGCGGGGACGAAGCACCCGCGCCGGATGGGGCTCGAAGGTGAGCGCGACCGCCGGCGCCCGGTGGGTCGCGGCGCGGGCCCGGGCCGTCTCGAGGAGGCGGCGGTGGCCGAGGTGCACGCCGTCGAAGTTGCCGATGGCCACGGCGCACCCGCGCAGGGGGGAGACTCCGTCGAGCCCGTGGAAGACCCTCATCGGCGCCCCTTCGGCAGCCGCGCGGCGCCGAAGGCCCGCGGCAGCAGCGCCCCCAGCGTGGTCTCCACCCGGGAGCCGCGGGAACCGGCCAGCGTCACCGGGAGCCCTGGCCCGGCGAACTCGGCGAGCGTCTGCAGGCACATGCCGCACGGCGGCGTGGGGGGGACGGTCCCGCTCGCCACCACCACCGCGTCCAGGGCGCGACTGCCCCCCAGGACCGCCGCCACCACCGCGGCGCGCTCGGCGCAGACGGTCAGGCCGTAGCTGGCGTTCTCCACGTTGGCCCCGTCGAAGACCCTTCCCCCGGCGCGGAGCGCGGCCCCGACCCGGAAGCCCGAGTAGGGCGCGTAGGCGCGCCGCCGGGCCGCCCGCGCGACAGCGACCAGGTCGCGGGGCCTCATGCCACCTCCAGGAACCGGTCCACCGCGCCCTGCGTCGCCGCGTCCATCCCGTCGAGCCGCACGTGGGCCACGAAGGCCTCCCCCTCGCGGTCCACCCGGAGCACCTCCCCGCCGGCCCGGGCCTCGAGGCTCGCCCCGGGAAGCAGGAAGCGCAGCTCGAGGCGGCGCGCGGGAGGGTGACTCATGGTGAAATGGATGCCGGCGTCGTCGAGCCAGCCCCTCCACTCCTCGAACGAGCCCCCGGCGGCGGGGTCGCGGACCAGCACGTGGAAGAGGCGGGCACCCTTCACGGCGCCACCTGCGCCACCCCTGAGGCCCAGGCCGGGAGCAGCCGCTCGAGCCGCTCCCGGGCCCCGGCGCCGGCCCGGAGCACGTCGTCGTGCGAGAGGGGCCTCGGCGAGAGGCCGGCGGCGAGGTTGGTGACCAGCGAGATCGCGGCGACGGCGACTCCGGCGTGCCGGGCAGCGATGGTCTCCAGGACGGTCGACATCCCCACCAGGTCCGCACCCAGCGTGCGCAGCATGCGGATCTCGGCCGGGGTCTCGTAGCTCGGGCCGGCCAGGCCCGCGTAGACCCCTCGCCCGAGCGGGATGGAGAGGTCCGAGGCGCAGGTGTCGAGCAGCCCGCCCAGCCGGGTGTCGTAGGGCTGGCTCATGTCCGGGAAGCGGGAGCCGAGCCGCTCGTCGTTCGGCCCGGTGAGGGGGTTCGCGCCGGTGAGGTTCAGGTGGTCCGTGATCCGGACGAGCCCCCCGGGCGGGAGGTCCGGGTTCACCGCACCCGCGGCATTGGTGAGGAGAAGGGACCGGACGCCGAACCAGGCCAGCAGGCGCACCCCGAAGGTCACGTCCTCGGCGGACGCGCCCTCGTAGAGGTGGGCGCGGCCCTGCAGCACCGCCACCGCGACCCCGGCCAGCTTGCCGACCACGAGCCTCCCGGCGTGGCCGGCCACGGTGGAAACGGGGAACTCCGGGATCTCCTCGAACGGGACGACGACCCGTTCCTCGACCCGGTCCGCGAGCGCACCGAGTCCCGAGCCCAGGACCATCCCCACCGCCGGGCGGTGCTCCGTGCGGCCCCGGATCCAGGCCCGGGCGTACTCCAGGCGAGTGTGCAGGTCGGCTTTCCGGCTCATGTTCCCCCCTCCTCGATCCGTTCCCGGACGAGCGGCGCCGGCGACGCCGGCCCGGCCCCGATCCGCCAGGCAGCCTTCAAACGCGTTGCCACCGCCTCGGGGGGCTCGAGCGGACGCTCCCCCAGGTGCATGGACGCCAGCGGCTCCCCGGCCTCCACCCGGTCCCCCACCTTCTTCCACACCTCGAGCCCGGCCGCAGGATCCACGGCGTCCTCGACGCGGGAGCGCCCGGCGCCGAGCGCCATGGCGGCGAGACCGACGGCCTCGGCGTCGACGGCCTCGACCACGCCGGCGACCGGGGAGGCGACGTCGACCACCCGGACCGCGCGTGGAAGCCGCTCCGGCTCGACGAGGGCTCGCGGGTCGCCCCCCTGCGCCTCGACGACCTCGCAGAGCTTCCGGAAGCCACGCCCGTCGGCGATGGCCTGCTCGATCAGGCCCCTCGCCTCGGCAGGGTTCGCGGCCACCTCGCCCATGATCAGCATCTCGGCGCCGAGGAGCACGGTGAGCTCGCGCAGGTCGGGAGGGCCTCCGCCCTGGAGCAGGCGCAGGATCTCCTTCACCTCGAGTGCGTTGCCGACCGCCTGGCCGAGCGGCTGGTCCATGTCCGTGACCAGCGCCACGACCTCCTTGCCCATCCCCCGGCCCAGGCCGACCAGCGTGCGGGCCAGCGCCCTCGCGTCGGGGAGCCGCTTCATGAACGCTCCGCTGCCCACCTTGACGTCGAGCACCAGGCCGTCGATCCCCTCGGCCAGCTTCTTCGACAGGATCGATGCGGCGATGAGGGGGATCGACTCGACCGTCGCCGTGAGGTCGCGCAGCGCGTAGAGCTTCCGGTCGGCGGGCGCGATGCGGTCGGTCTGACCGACCAGGCAGGCGCCGACCGAGGCCGTGATCTCGCGGAAGCGCTCCACGGGCAGGTGGATGCGGAAGCCGGGGATCGACTCGAGCTTGTCGAGGGTGCCACCGGTGTGTCCGAGCCCCCGGCCGCTCACCATGGGAACCTTCACCCCGCAGGCGGCCACGAGCGGCGCCAGCGCGAGCGAGGTCTTGTCCCCGACCCCTCCGGTGGAGTGCTTGTCGATCTTCGGGCCGGGGATGTCGGAGAGGTCGAGCACGTCCCCGGAGTGGAGCATGGCCGCGGTGAGGGCCTGCAGCTCCGGCTCGCTCATGCCCCGGAAGAAGACCGCCATGCAGAAGGCGGCCATCTGGTAGTCGGGGACGCTCCCCTCGGAATAGCGGGTCACCAGCTCGGCGATCGCCTCCGGCGGCACGGGACGCCCGTCCCGCTTGCGGTGGATGACCTCGTAGGGGCGCACGGTAGAACGGCTAGCACACGCATCGGGGAGCGGCAATTCGACCCCGCCCGGGGTCGATGGGGTATGGTTGCTGGGCTGTGAAGGTCCTGGTCTGCTGCGCAAACGAGATCGTCTGCGACGCCGTCGCCTTGTCGCTGTCGCGGGCCGGCCACCAGGCCGTGGCCTCCTCGGATCCGGCCCAGCTCGCGGCGAACCTGGCCGGAGCCGACGCCCTGGTGGTGGACGGCCCGGTGGGGCGGCGGGCCATCGCGCTCCTCCGCGACCGTGGCTTTGCGGGGCGAGCCCTGGTCACGGGCGTGGCCGCACCGGAGGAACTGGCCCAGCTCGCGACCCGCTGCGCCGCGGACGGCGCCCTCGGCCTGGACCCCCTCGACGACCTCCCGCAGCGGTTCGCCGCAGCCCTGGCCACCCGCCGTCGCGTGCTCATCGTGGACGACAACGAGATCGTGGCGCGCTTCCTCACGCGGGAGCTGGCCGGCAAGGGGTTCGAGGTGCTCTACGCCGCCGATGCCGAGGCCGCCACGGCGATCCTGGCCCGCCGGGAGACCCGCCCGGACCTCATCCTCCTCGACGTCAAGATGCCCCGCATCGACGGGCCGCAGTTCTGCCGGTTCGTGAAGCGCAACGAGCGCTTCCGGGGAATCAAGGTGCTCCTCTGCACCGGCGCGGCCCGCGAGTCGGTGGAGCAGCTCGCCGCCGAGTGCGGCGCCGACGGCTTCCTCTTCAAGGACGAGTTCCTCGGCAAGTGGGTAGCCGAGCACGCCGGCTAGCTTCTAGAACGGCCTTCGCGGGCATTCCTCCGGGGGCGTGTTCCCGTTGCATGCGCCCGGAGTCCCGGGAGCGACAATGGCGCAGGCGAGGTTCGACGCCGCGTCCTCGCCCCGGGGCAGGGTCCGCTCGACCGAGCGACCGGCACAGCGCAGGGAGGACCCGGTCCACCCGAATCCGGAGACCACGGCGCCCGTCGGCGACTCGAGGGCCACGGCAGGCGCCCGATCGTCGGCCAGCCCTCCGGCGAGCGACGTCGCGCCACAGGCGAAGAGCGGGACGCCGGCCGGGGTGGTGTAGCGCCCGTCCCACGCTCCCCCGACCACGAGCCCGTGCTCTCCCGGCGCGAGTGGCCCCCCCTTTGGCTCCAGCGTGCAACGGGACACCGCACCGCTCGCGCTCCGCTTCGCGAGCTTCCAGCCGGTGAGGTCGGCCTCCCCGCTGCCCAGGTTGGCGACCTCGACGTACTCGCCCCCGGCCTGGGGTGTCGCCGCCTCGGCCAGCACCTCGGTCAGCACCACCCGCGGAGCCGGGGATCCGGTCGCGGCCACCATCCAGGCGCCGGGCGTCGCCACGTTTCCCGCCAGGTCCTCGGCCAGGAGGCGCACCCTCACCCGCCGCCCGGGGCAGAGACCCGTGACCGTCGCTGCGACCGGGCAGCGCGTCCCGGCGCCGCAGGGATCGTGGCCTGGGCAGGGCGCGAAGTCGCCCCAGGCGACGAGGCTGCCCGGGACGTCGGGGAGGGACCCGCACCCTTCGCCGAGCCGCTCGACCGCCACCTCGATGCCCAGGCGGGCCACCTCGGGGGCCTCTGCGGCGACCGAGATGGAGGTGTCCGCCGCGAGGACCCGGACCGTGGCCGGGTCGACCACCGGGGCGAGGACGTCGCTGCAGGTGGCCACCTCGATTCCCGGCAGCGGGGGAGGACGGTTCCCGCCGGCGTCCCGTACCTCGTCGAGTACCGGGGCGAGCTGGCCAGCCGGGAGCGGCCCGTCGAGGGAGAGCGAGAGGACGTCGGAGTCGGGCGTACCCGGCCGGCCCGCGACGCCTTTCACCGAGAGCGAACCGGTGACCGCCTCCGAGAAACCTATGCGGATCTGCCCGAGGTTGGCGGGCACGGGACCGTGCGGAGGCACGATCCACCGGGCCGCGGGCGGGATCCTGTCGGGCATGGGCCCGGTGCGGAAGGTGGTGGCGAAGGCTCGCTTTCGACCGGTGGGATCCAGTACCGCGCGGCCGCTCGCGCTGCGGATGCCGGTGCCCACCACGACCGCGTAGGCGCCGAGCGCGTGGAGCGGCCCCTCCGGCCTGAGCTCGGCCGCCATCCCGCCATCGGCGAGCGCAACGCGGGCAGGGACCACCGCCACGCCCGGGCCGATCCCCGTGGCCGAGGCCGCCGCGGTTGCCGCCGCCTTCGCGTCGGCGTCGGATGCGAGCGCCACGAACCGGCCGTCCTCCACGCCGGACGGCTCGACCGGCTCGCTGAAGCGGACGGTGATGCCGGGAGCGTCGGGAGCGACCCCCTCCCCTTCGGGAACGACCGACACCACGCGTGGTGCTGGGTCGGGCTCGGATGGACCGCAGCCGAACAGCGCGAGTGAAGCGACGACGGATGCGACCCTCTTCACGGTTTCCTCCTTCCGGAGAAGAGTCCTCCGGTGAGCTCGTCGAGCTCGGCGGTGATCTCGTCCACCTGGGTCTCCCGCTCGGCGCGCTGCACGGCCTCGCGCGGCGGTTCGAGCGCCAGTTGCACGAGCAGGCGGCGGCGCTGGAAGTAGAGCCTGGTGGCGCGGCGGACCCGTTCCTCCCTGCGGTCGATCAGGCGGGAGGCCGTCCAGGCGGCAGCCGGCTCGTCCCGCGAGAACACGAGCTGATCGAGATCCCAGCTGAGACGCACGCCGAACTGGGTGGAGGGGTTGAGGCGCAGGTAGTCGGACTCGACCGTTCCGGTGACACCGACGACTCGCGTGTCCCGCTCGGTGCGGCTCGCGTCCAACGAGACACGGGGCAGCCAGTGGGCGCTGCGGGGGCGCATCACCCAGGCGCGGAGCCGGTCAGGGTCGACCCCGTCGTGCTCGGCCGCCGCGCGCTGGACCGCGGCGACGGGTGGATCGGCCGCGGCCACGACGGTCAGGACCCTCTGGCTGTCCAGCCGGGCGGCAAGGGCCGGGTCTGCCGTGGAGGTCGCGGTGGCGGCGGAGGTCGCAGGGGCGGCGGGTGGCGCGAAGAGGAGGATGGCGAGGAGCAGGTGCACGGGCGGCACGGGAGCACGCGGCGGGCCAGCCGCTCGCCCGGGCGCTCCCTGGCGCTGCACCGGAGGACACGGTCATGCCGCGGACCCCGGTCCGCGCGGCGGACCTCGGGCAGATGGGGCGTTCACTGGTAGTGCCTTGACGCCGGTCTCGCGAATCGCGATTCCGCGGGCGCGGCGCTCAGGGAGGGCGCGCCAGGTCGCCTCACCTCGCGCCGGAGCGGTCCGCGCGCGTCCTGGCGAGGTTCGAGATCTCCGCGCGAGTGCGCGCCGCTGCGGCCGTCCCCGTGCGTTTCCGGAGGCCCGGAATTCCCGTGAGAGAGTGGTGGAATGAACGACCTCGCCTCCCTCGACGCCCGATCCTTCCACGCCCACCTCGCCGGCCTCCTCCGGGCCGAGTTCGCCGCACAGGGCGCGTTCCTCCTCGCCCTCGCGGAGTTCGACCGCCGCAAGTCGTTTCGGGGCCTGGGCCACGCATCTCTCTTCGACTACCTCCACACGGGACTGAAGCTCTCCCGTGGCGCCGCCCACCACCGGTGTGCGGCGGCCCGGCTCGTGGAGCGGTTCCCGGAGGTGCTGGAGCCGATCGAGGACGGAAGGCTTTGCTTCACCACCGCGTCGATCCTGGCGACCGTGATGACCGAGGAGAACCAGGCGGAGGTCCTGCCGCGGTTCTACGGGCTCTCGAAGCTGGAGGCGCTGGAACTGGCGGCGGAGTTGAAGCCCCGGAAGGTGGTTCCGGAGCGGACGGTGGTGACGCGCGTGGAGCCGGTGGACGACCGGGAGACGTCCTGGACAGCCGCTGGCCAGGAAGTTCACCTGGGTGAATTTCAGCGGTTTCTCCCGGAAGCGCCCCGTCCGGTGGTCGTGCCCATGACCGCCACGGAGAGCCGGCTGCACATCACGGTCTCCCGGGAGTTCCTGGCGCTGCTCCGGAAGGCCAGGGCCGGGGAGTCGCACCGAAACCCCGGCGCGACCGACGAGCAGGTCCTGAAGCTGGCGCTGGAGGTGCTCCTCGAGAAGCAGTCGAAGCGGCGGGCCAGCGTGCCGGCGAAGGTGAAGCGCGAGGTCGTGAAGCGCGACGGGGGCAGGTGCACGTGGCCGCTGGCGGATGGGAGCGTGTGCGGATCGACGGTGCGGCTGGAGGTGGATCACCTGGTGCCGCGGGGGAGGGGCGGCCCGTCGACGGTGGAGAACTGCAGGATCCTCTGCAGACCGCACAATCTGGAGGCGGCGCGGAGCGTTTACGGGGACGACCTGATGGACCTCTTCGCCCCGAGGAACCCGGTTGTGCGCGAGCCTTGCACCGCCTACTTCGTAGCCGGCGCTGCAAGTGGCGACATTTCCCGCAACCTCGTCGCCTTCTCCACGACCAGCCGCGCCGCGTGGTCCACCTCCTCCTCGGTGTTGAACCGGCCGAGTCCGAAGCGGATGGACGCGTGCGCCAGGTCGTCCGGCACACCCATGGCGCGCAGCACGTATGACGGCTCGAGCGAGGCCGACGTGCAGGCCGAGCCGCTGCTCACCGCCACGTCCTTCATGGCGATCATGAGCGCCTCCCCCTCCACGAGGGCGAAGCTCACGTTCAGGTTGCCCGGCAGCCGCCGCTCCAGGCTCCCGTTCACGGTGACCCGGTCGAGGCCGGCCAGCAGCGCGAGCCGCAGCCGCTCCCGGAGGGCCAGGACGCGCGGCGCCTCGGCGGGCATCTCCTCGCGCGCGAGCGCCGCAGCCTTCCCGAAGCCCACGATGCCGGGGACGTTGAGGGTTCCTGAACGGTAGCCGCGCTCGTGCCCTCCCCCGTCGATCTGCGCGAGGAGCCGCGCACGCGGACGCCTCCGCACGTAGAGCGCCCCCACTCCCTTCGGCCCGTACATCTTGTGGGCGGAGAGGGACACGAGGTCGGCGTTCACGGCCTCCACGTCGAAGGGAACCCGCCCCAGCGACTGCACCGCGTCGGTGTGGAAGAGGACGCCCCTCTCGCGGGTGATGCGCCCGATCTCCTCCAGGGGCTGGACCGTTCCCACCTCGTTGTTGGCGTGCATCACCGAGACGAGAACGGTGTCGGGGCGGATGGCGGCACGCACCGCCTCCGGGTCCACGAGCCCCTCCCCGCTCACCGGGACCACCGTCACCTCGAACCCCTCGCGCCCGAGCGCGGCCATCGGATCGAGCACCGCCTTGTGCTCGATGGCGGTGGTGACCAGGTGGCGCCCCTTCGCGGCGTGGAAACGGGCCACCCCCTTGACCGCCAGGTTGTCCGACTCGGTGGCGCCGCTCGTCCAGACCATCTCCCGGGCGGTCGCGCCGATGAGCCGGGCCACCTCCTCGCGCGCCTCCTCGACCGCCTCCTCGGCCTTCCAGCCGAAGGAGTGGCTCTTCGAGGCCGCGTTTCCGAATCTCTCCGTGAAGTACGGGAGCATCGCCTCGACGACGCGCGGGTCGACCGGCGTCGTCGAGTGGCAGTCCATGTAGATGGGAATCCTCAGGGCCTCGCCTGTCTCCAACGGAATGGATCTGGATGTAATGGCGTTCCGACCTGGGGTTCTATAAGGGTGACGGCCGGCGGGTCAAGGGAGGCTGGACGGCCAAACCCCCGTCGCGACGAAGGTTTTCTTCGAGTCGCCGGGTGATTATGTTGAAAGGACGCATGCGACTCCTCACGAGAATCCTGGTGGCGGGCCTGACCTTCGCCGGCGTGGCCTTCCTGCCCGACCTCGCGGCCAGCGGGTCGACCGGCGCGACCACCGACCTCGGCCTCGGCACGCTGCTCGCCGAGGGGTCGGTCGTGGCCTATGCGGTGGCCTTCGGCGGCGGTGTGCTCACCAGCCTCACCCCTTGCGTCTACCCGCTCATCCCCATCACGGTGTCCATCTTCGGGGCCCGTGAGGCCTCCTCCCGGCGGCACGCCATGGCGCTCTCGGGCCTCTACGTCCTCGGCATCGCCATCATGTACTCGGCGCTCGGCGTCGGCGCGGCGCTCACCGGCAAGGCCTTCGGCAGCGTGATGCAGAACCCGCTCGTCATCGGCGCGGTCGCGCTGGTCTTCGCCACCATGGCCGCCTCGATGTTCGGGGCCTTCGAGCTGCAGCTGCCCCCGTCCATGCAGGCGAAGCTCCAGGGAGTGGGCGGCGCCGGCTACCTGGGCGCCCTCGCCATGGGGCTCGTCTCCGGCATCATCGCCGCCCCCTGCACCGGCCCGGTGCTCGCCGCCGCGCTCGCGTTCGTCGCGACCAAGGGGTCGGTGGCCTTCGGCATGGGCATCATGTTCGCCTACGCCATGGGGCTCGGACTCCTCTTCTTCCTCATCGGGGCCTTCTCGGTCTCTCTCCCCAAGAGCGGCCCGTGGATGGACACGGTGAAGAGCGTCTTCGGCGTGGCGTTGCTGGCCGCCGCGGGCGTGTTCCTCAAGGACTCCATCCCGGCCCTCCAGCCCGTCTTCCTGGCCTCGCGCACCGCTGCGCTGGCAGCCGCCGCACTGGCCGGTGCGGGGGTCCTGCTCGGAGCCTTCAGCGGCAGCTTCCACGGGGGGTCGCCTCTCCGCAAGCTGGCCAAGGGCGCCGGAGTGGCGCTCGTGGTGGGCGGGATCGTCTACGCCTCGGGGGCCGCCTCGGCGAGGGCTCGCGTGAGCGGGGACCAACTGGCCTGGACGTTCCACCAGGACGAGGTGGCCGCCATCGCCCAGGCCCGCGCGCAGGGGCGGCCGGTGATCATCGACTTCTGGGCCGACTGGTGCGCCGCCTGCAAGGAGCTCGACAAGACGGCCTGGGCCGACCCGCGCGTCCAGGCGGCGGCGGGACGATTCGTGACCCTCAAGATGGACGGCAGCCAGGACTCCGACGCCTTCCAGAAGGTCTTCGAGAAGTACACCGTGGTCGGCATGCCCACCGTGGTCTTCATCGATTCGTCCGGGCGCGAGGTCCCGCAGCGCATCACCGGGGCCATCGACGCCGAGGAGATGCTCAAGTACCTCGAGTCGGTCGATCGGACCTGCAGCCCGGCCATCGCCTGCGTCGCCCGCTGGTAGAGGGGCGCGGCTCGCTGCCTAGAAAACCTTCCAGGTGACCACGGCGGCGAGCTCCCCCAGGAGCTTGTCGTCGAGGCCCGGGATGCGGGCGCTGCCCGTGGCCCAGCGGATCCGGAGCCCGGCCCGAGCCCCCAGCGTGACGTCCTTCACGATGGGCGCCTCGTAGGCCACGCCCAGACGCGGCACGAACCCGAACCCCATGTCCCGTTGCATGGCCCATTCGAGGCCGAGGTCGAGCGTGGCGCTGAGGAGGCCGCCCCCCGGCGAGGCGGTCCAGGCCACGCCCGGCGCAACGAGCAGGCCGAGGTTCTGCTGGTTCTCGGCGTAGATCCAGCTTCCCCCGAAGTTGAACCAGGGTCCGGCCGTGAGCCGGAATCCGGCCCGGCTCCCGGCGTCTCCGGCCAGCTCTCGCCGCCAGACCAGCCCGAGCACCATCTCCCCGGTGGTCCAGGCCATGCCGACCGTCCCGCCCAGGTCGTCCCATTCGCCGAGCCCCTGCGCGTAGGTGACCGAGACCGACGGGTACCCGGCCTCGGTCAGCCAGGCCGCGCCACCCGGTCCCAGGGCCCCCGCCCCCACCAGGGTCACGGGCGCATCGGCGTTGGGTGCGGCGGCGAGCGAGAGGGCGAGCAGGGCGGTGGCGAGCGTCATGGCGACGGCATCCTAGCCGCTCCGAATGCCGTTGACACCGGGCTGCTCCCCCCGCTAATGAGGGGCCCACCTCCGCCCAGGTGGCGAAATTGGTAGACGCACTAGATTCAGGGTCTAGCGGCTGAAAGGCCATGGAGGTTCGAGTCCTCTCCTGGGCACCATGATTCCGAGGCGGTGGGCCGCTCCGGCCCGCCGCCTTCCTTCTTTCCGGGATCCGCGCTCCCCCCCGTTGACCGCTCGCCCCGAGTTGCATATTCATGCAACTCCATGCATACGCGCACCGTCGCCGTCGTCGGGGCCTCCGGCTACTCGGGCCTCGAGCTCACCCGCATCGTGGCCCGCCACCCGGGCCTCCGCCTCGCGGGCCTCTACTCCGACCGCTGGGCCGACGAGGCCGCAGGGGCCCGCCTCTCCCTGTCCGGACCGGCCGCCGCCCTGCGCTACCTCCCGCAGGCCCAGGCTCCGGCGCTGGCCGCCGACGTGGCCTTCCTGGCGACGCCGGCCGAGGTCTCGCTCGCGCTCGGGCCGGCGCTCCACGGCCGGGGCGTGGCCGTGGTGGACCTGTCGGGCGCCTTCCGGCTCCACGACCCGGCCGCCTATCCGGCGTGGTACGGCTTCGAGCACACCGCGGTCCCGCTCCTGGCCCGCGCCCGCTACGGCCTGCCCGAGCTCGACCGCGCCGCGCTGCGCGAGGCCACCTTCGTCACCAATCCAGGCTGCTACGCCACCGCCATCGCGCTGGCGCTCTCGCCGCTGGTCCGTTCCGGCCTGGTCGCGCGGGAAGGCATCGCCGTCTCGGCGATGAGCGGGGTGTCCGGCGCCGGAAGGAAGGCCAGCGAGGAGTACTCGTTCTGCGAGGTGGACGAGGACCTGCGCGCCTACCGGATCGGCCGCCACCAGCACGTCCCGGAGATCGAGCAGACCGTGGCGCGCTTCGCCGGCGGCGTCGGTCCCATCTCCTTCACGCCCCACCTCGTCCCCATGCGGCGCGGCATCCTGGCCACCTGCGCCCTGCGGGCGACGCCGGGCGCCACCGAGGCCAGGTTGCGCGAGGCCCTGGAGGCTGCCTACGGAACCGAGCCCTTCGTCCGGGTGATGAAGCCCGACCAGGTGGCGGTGAAGGACGTGGTGCGCACCAACCGCTGCCACCTGGGCGCCACGCTCGACGCCCGGACCGGGCTGGTGATCGCCGTCTCGGCCATCGACAACCTGGTCAAGGGCGCCGCCGGGCAGGCGGTCCAGGCCTACAACGCGACGCAGGGCTGGGACGAGACCCTCGGTCTCGACCTGCCGGGAGGCTAGGCGTGAAGATCCCCAAGGGCTTCCGCTTCGGCGGCGTCGCGGTGGGCCTGAAGCCCCAGCGGCGCGACGTGGCGCTGGTGGTCTCCGACGTGCCGGCCGCGGCGGCCGGCCTCTTCACGGTCAACAAGGCCTCGGCCGCCCCGGTGAACGACGCCCGCGACCGGGTGCCCGCCGAGGGCATGCGCGCGGTGCTGGTGAACAGCGGCAACGCCAACGCGCTCACCGGGCCGCGCGGCCTGGAGGACGTGGCCACCCTTCGCGGCGCCGTCGCCGACGCACTCGGGGTGCAGAAGAGGGCCGTGCTCACCGCCTCGACCGGCGTCATCGGTGTTCGCCTGCCGGTGCAGAAGATCGTCGACGGGCTTCCCGCCCTGGTGGAGCAGCTGGGCGACCGGGCCGACTTCGCGGCCGAGGCCATCATGACCACCGACACGCGCACCAAGATGGCGTCGCGCGAGGTCGTGGTGGGTGGGAAGGCCGCCACCGTCGCCTGCATCGCCAAGGGCTCGGGGATGCTGGCCCCGCAGCTCGCCACCATGATCTGCGTGGTCGTTACCGACGTCTCGGTGACCCCCAAGGTGCTGCAGGAGATCCTGGGACGCGCGGTGAAGGGCACCTTCGAGATGCTCACCGTGGACGGCGACATGTCCACCAACGACTCGCTGGTCGCGCTCGCCAACGGCCTGGCCGGCAACGCGCGCATCACCGAGTCCGGACCCGATCAGGAGATCCTGGAGACCGCCGTCACCGACCTCTTCCGGGAGATGACCCGGGCCATGGCCTCCGACGGCGAGGGGGCCACCAAGCTGCTCGAGACGGTGGTGACCGGCGCGCCGTCCGACTCCGCCGCCCGCGACGTGGCCCGCTCCATCGCCAACTCGCCGCTGGTGAAGGCCGCCCTCTTCGGCGCCGATCCGAACTGGGGCCGGGTGCTGGCCACGGTCGGGGCGCGGGCCGGCACGCGGGGCTGGCTCATCGATCCGTACAGGGCGCGGGTCTCGCTGCAGGGAGTGCCGGTCTTCGCCGGCGGCGCTCCCACCGAGTTCGACCGCGAGGCGCTCAAGGCGCGCATGCGCGAGCCCTCCATCGACCTCCGGGTCGAGCTGGCCGACGGGGACGCCTCGGCCACGGCGTGGGGCTGCGACCTCTCCTACGACTACGTGAAGATCAACGCCGACTACTCCTCCCAGATCGTCCAGAAGGCCGACGGGGGGGTGGCCCGCGAGGATCACGTCGCCAACTACTCGCCCGCCTTCAAGCGGGCGCTGCTGGCCGAGGCGCTCAAGTACATCGCCGCCTTCTCCGGGCAGGTGGCGGTCATCAAGTACGGCGGCGCGGCCATGGTGAAGCAGTCGCTCAAGGAGGCCTTCGCCGAGGACGTCGCGCTGCTCAAGCAGGTCGGCCTGAAGCCGGTGGTGGTGCACGGCGGGGCGCAGGAGGTGACCCGGACCATGGAGCGGCTGGGAGAGCGTTCCGAGTTCGTGGACGGCCTGCGCATCACCGACTCCACGTCGCTACCGGTGGTGGAGATGGTGCTCACCGGCAAGGTGAACCAGGAGCTGGTGGCGCTCCTCAACGCCCGCAACGCCTCGGCGGTGGGGCTGTCCGGCAAGGACGGGCAGCTCCTCCGGGCCCGCAGGATCGTGCACGAGAGCGGGAGGGACCTGGGCCACCACGGCGAGGTCGTCGAGGTGAACAAGGACTTCCTGCGCATGCTGCTCAAGTCGGGCTACGTCCCGGTCATCTCCCCCATCGGCAGCGGCGAGGATGGGGGTGGACTCTCGGTGAATGCCGACGACGTGGCCGCAGCGGTGGCGGTGGCGCTGGGCGCGAAGAAGCTCATCTACCTCACCGACGTCCCCGGCATCCTCGAGTCGGCGCCCGACGGCGGCATGGTGCGGCAGATCTCCGGTCCGGACCTCGAGAAGCGCATCGAGGCCGGTGCCATCACCGGCGGGATGAAGCACAAGGCGCGCGCCATCCTGCGTGCGCTCTCCGGGGGGGTCGAGCGGGTCCACGTCCTCGACGGCCGGGTTCCCCACACCGTCATCGCCGAGCTCTTCACCGACCGCGGCGTGGGAACCCTGGTCTACCGATGAGCGTGCAGGACGCCCGGCGACGTCGGGAGGCGGTGGCCCGGATCCTGCGGGCCGGGCGGGCCTCCACGCAGGAGCAGATCCTCGACGAGCTGCGGCGCGAGGGGCTCCGGGCCACCCAGGCCACCCTCTCCCGGGACCTGGCGCGCCTCTCGGCGCGGCGGGTCTCCCGTCCAGGGGGCTCGTTCTACGAGATGGGCGACGGGGCCCCGGCCTCGGTCGCCGCGGCCGTGGCCGGCCTGGTCTCGGCGGTGGCCACGAACGGCTCGCTGGTGGTGATCCGGACGCTCCCGGGGAGCGCGCCAGCGGTCGCCCGTGCCATCGACCTGGCCCGGCTCCCGGGGGTCCTCGGCACCATCGCCGGCGACGACACCGTCTTCGTGGCGCCGTCGCGCGGCCGCGGGGCGGGTGCCCTCTCCGGGCGGCTGGCGGGACTCTTCGAGGCGGAGCGGGAGAGCGTGCGCCAGGCGCGCTAGACGGCGACCCGCGCCCACTCGGCCCGGGACCGCTGCACGCAGTCCTCGATGGCGAGCCCCTCGAAGTAGTTCCCGGTGAGCGCCAGCCTCGACCCCGAGAGCATGCGGTCGAGCTCCCCGACCACCCGGTCGTGGCCCAGGGCCGGCGAGGGAAGCAGGGTCATGCGCCGGGTGACCTCCACGAAGTCCTCCGGAGCCACACTCAGGATCCCGGCGATGCGGGCGCGGCGCTCGGAGTCGGTCTTCCCGGTCTTGAAGTGGAACGCGAAGGCGCGCCAGGCCGGATCGGGCACCGGGTCGCGGGTAACCGCCGACCAGAAGATGTCGTCGGCCGGGACCAGGAACGCCATCTCCGGGAGGGCCACCTTCTCGCGCCGGACCACCACGCCGACGGTCTCGGTGGCCGCCATCCCGATCCGCGCCAGCTCCGTGGCGAGGTCGGGGAAGTCGGCGCGGAGCAGCGCCGCCGCCATCGACGGGGGCACCGCCACCGAGACCACCGGGGCCTGGAGCGCGCGCCCGTCGGCGAGCCGCACCTCGTACCCCGCGCCGCTCCGGCACACCTCGCGCACCACCGCGCCGGTGACGGTCTCGATGCCGGGGGTGGCGGCCACCGCCGCGACCACCGTGGAGAGCCCCCCGTCGAGGGTGAAGCTCTTCACCACGTCCTTGCGCCGCGCCCGCTTCTTGAAGAGCGAACCCGGGCCGGAAGCCGGGAACGAGTCGACGTTCTGCGAGGGCACGGCCGAGAGGAAAGGTGCCAGGATGCGCGAGTAGTTCCGCTTGCCCACCACGCCGGAGTACCAGCCGCAGGTGGTGGCCCCGTCCTTGGGCGCCCGCATGCCGCCGAACACGTTGCGCAGGAGCTCCGCCTTGTCGAAGCGAAGCAGCACGGAGAGCGGCCCCAGCATGTCGAGCGCCCCGTCGCGCAGGAAGGCGAAGCGCTTCCGCGCCTCGCCGCGCGCCAGGATCCGGTCGCGGAGCCCGGTGCCCTCGATGATCTCGAGCAGGCCGGCGTAGGAGTTGTAGCAGGTGTGGGCGCCCAGCTCGTACCAGTACCCATCGGGCGTGCGCCGGGAATCGAGACACCCCCCCAGCCGCTCGCTTCCCTCCAGGACCGTCACCTTCCTGCCGGCCCGGGAGGCGTGCCACGCGAAGGAGAGCCCGCTCACGCCACCGCCGACGACGACGACATCCCTCGATTCCATCTCGGCTTTCCGACCTCCCCGCGTTCGGCGACGCGACCGGAGAGGGTCGCATGGCGCGCCGCGCCACGCCAGGGCTTTCGCCCCACCGGTGTGCGTCGGATCGCGCTTTCACCGTCCGGCGCGTTGGGCTACAAGACTTGGACCATGAAGATCGGCTTTCTCGGAACGGGGACCATGGGTGCGCCCATGGCCAACAACCTGCGCAAGTCCGGCCACACCGTCACCGTCTGGAACCGCACCGCGTCGAGGGCGGAGCCGCTCGTGAAGAAGGGCGCGAAGGGCGCCCCCACGCCGCGCGAGGCGGCGACCGGCCAGGACCTGGTCTTCCTGTGCCTCTCGGACGAGAAGGCCGTCGAGGCGGCCCTCGAGGGGCCGGACGGTGCGCTGGCCGGCCTCGGCAAGGGCTCCGTGCTCGTCGACGTATCCACCGCAGGCGTGCGCAGCGCGAAGTCGGTCGAGGAGCGGGTGAATGCGCGGGGAGCCTCGTTCGTGGCGGCCCCCCTTCTCGGCTCCAAGTCCGCCGCCGAGAAGGCCCAGCTCACCATCGTGGCCGGCGGTCCCGCCGCGGCCCGGGAGAAGGCACGCCCGGCCCTGCGCGCGCTCTCGGCGCGCGTCATCGAGCTGGAGAGCGCGCCGCAGGCCGCCCTCATGAAACTGGTGGTGAACTCGGTGGGCGGCGCCATGATGGCGGCCTACGCCGAGGGGCTGGCGCTCGGCGCCTCGGGCGGCCTCGACCTCGCCAAGGTCGTGGAGACCCTGCAGGCCTCGAGCTTCCACTCGCCCCTCTTCCTCATGAAGGGGGAGCAGATCCTGGCCCGGGACTGGGCACCGCGCTTCGCCGTCTCCCTGGCCGAGAAGGACCAGCGGCTGGCGCAGGAGGCGGCTTCCGACCAGGGCGCGAAGATGCCGGTCAACGCGGCGGTGCGGGGACTCTTCGCCAGCGCCATCGAGGCCGGGCACGGCGCCGACGACATGTGCTCGGTCGCCGATCTCTACTTCGGCTGGGCTGGACTGAAGAAGTAGCTGGCCGGACGGCGATCAGTTCGCGAGCGCGTCCTTCACGGTCTTCCAGAGGTCGTCGAGGTGGAAGGGCTTGCGGACGAACCCCGCGGGCACGAGCCCCCACGGCAGCAGCTTCTCGCGGACCTCGTCCGGCGGGGTGGCCGAGACGAAGAGCACCTTGGGGCACTTGTCGCCCAGCTGGTGCTTCATGGCGTCGAAGAAGGCGATCCCGTCCATCCCGGGCATCCGGTAGTCGACGAGCGCCAGGTCCGGGGGGTGCAGGCGCGCCAGCTCGAGGGCGACGAACGGGTCGGACGCGCCCTCTGCCTCGTGCCCTAGCTTCTGCACCCCGACCTGCAGGGCCTTTCTGACGATCTCGACGTCATCGACGATCAACACTCTCGCCACCTTGCACCTCTACACCCCACCCTGCTCGGGCCGTGCCCAGGAAAACTCCAGTGATTCCAGGGCAGGTGGATCGGGTCCTCTGGCACCCCGGGGTCATGTCTCCCGCCCAGGGGACACTCGCTATCCCGGGTAACGCGAGAGCGCCCGCCGGACCGCGTCGCCGAAGTGGCGCCGGGCCGACGACGGCCCGAGCACCTCGGCGTCCCCCCCGAAGGAGAGTGCGAAGCGGGTCGCCCACTCGTCGCTGACCCCCGGGACCTCGACGACCGCGCCGCCCTTCCGGTCCCGCTTCACGACCCGCCACTGCCCCGGGCGGGCCAGTGCCCAGGCCGCGGCGAGCGGCCCGAGCCGGAGGCGCACCGGGGGGCCGCTGGCCTCGGAGAAGAGCCGCCCCCGTGCCAGCTCGGCCTCGGTCGGAGGCTCGAAGCGCTTCTCGTCCACGGCGCATTCCCGGATCCGGTCGAGCCGGAACGGCAGCGCCTTCCCACGCCCCTCGTCGTGGCCCCACAGGTACCAGTGACCGAGCCGCTGGGCGAGCGTGTACGGATGCACCACGCGCTCGCTCACCTCTCCGCGGGTCGCGGTGAAGTACCGGATGCGCAGGGCCCGGCGCGCGGCGATCGCCTCCTCGATCCGTCCGAGCAGCGAGTCCCTGGCCGGGGGCGACCCGGCGAAGATGCATGCGAGCAGCTCCTCGAATATTGCGCGCCGGTCGCGAGGAACGGCCTCGCGCAAGGCGCGGACCACCCGCTCCCGCCCCTCGCCTCCCAGTGCGCGCGCCGCCGCGGCCAGCGCCGCCGCTTCACTTTCCGTGAATCTTGGCGGACGGGAGAAGCTCTGGTGGAGGGCCACGTGGACCCGGTCGCCCTCCACGTAGAGGTCGAGGAAGTCGTCGGGAGCGAACGGGGGGCATCCCACGCCGAGCAGGAAGTCGAGATCCTCGAGGATCTGCTTCTCCGGGACGCCGCACCTCCGGGCCAGGTCGCGCACCGGCACGCCGGGGTGGCGGACCGCGTAGGGAACCAGGAAGAGGACGCGCCGCAGCCGGTCGCGCGCGTCGGCCTTCGGGGGAGCGGCCTTCCTGGTCACGAGACCCTCCGGGCCAGCGCCGCCAGCACCTTGCGAGCCTTCTCGCGCAGGGGCCGGGGAGCCAGGATCTCGGCGCGATCCCCGTAGGAGAGCACGTGGCGGAGAAGCGCCTCCTGGTTCTGCGCGACCACCTCCACCACCGCGCGCCCTTCGGTCTCCTTCCAGGTGGCCCGGGGGCCGAAGGAGTCCCGCTCCTCCGGGCTGGCCGGCCCGTCCAGCCGGACCCGGCAGCGCACCGGTGCATGGACCCCGAACTCCCAGGACTCGCGGGTGGCCAGCTCGGCGAGCGAGAAGCCCTTCCTCACCTCGAAGTCGGGCGTGCGCGGTGCGGCGGTGTTCACCTCGAGCGAGACGATGCGCCCCAGGTGGAAGCTGCGGATGTCCTGGCGCAGCCGGCAGAAGCCGGCCACGAACCAGGCGCCCCCCCGCTGGTAGAGGCCGTAGGGCTCGACGTCGCGCTCGGTCCGGGCCTGGCGCTCCGCCCCTGCGTAGACGAGGTGGACCCGCTTCTTGCCGGCCACGGCCACGGAGAGCGCCTCCAGGCGGGCGGACGACTCGGCGCGGGCGTCCCCCTCCGCGTCGTCGGCCGAGAGCTGGAGGGCGGCCACCGCAGCCACCTCCGAGGCTCCCGGCGCACGCGCCGCGAAGGACAGCTTGTTCATCGCGTGGGCCAGGTCGCGCGCGTACGGGAAGACGCGCTGGGCCAGCGCCGCGGAGCCTGCCAGGTAGAGGAGCGCCAGGTCCTCGGGCGCCAGCTTCAGGTCGGGGAGGTAGAAGTCCTCCTTGTCGACCAGGTAGCCGGCCGAGAGGTCCTCGTCGCCGCCCACCCAGCGGACGGGGATGCCCAGCTCGAGCAGCTCGGCCTTGTCCCGCTCGAACTTGCGGATGGCCGCCTCGCCGCTGCCGCCGTAATCCTCGGGGAACTGCTCCTGGATCTCGCGCCAGGAGACCGGCTCCGAGGCGCGCAGCAGGAGGGCCGCAAGATCGAGGAGTCGCTCCGCTTTCTGCATGGGACGCGACGTGGCAGGGCGCCTACTCGCCCGCGGGCGGAGGCGCCGGGGGTGCCTCCGGCGGAGCGGAGGGAGAGGCCGCGGCGGCGGCGCTCTCCTGGGCCTTCCGTTCCTCCCGGGCGGCCTGGCGCACGGCGTCGATGAGTTCCTCGTGCTCCTTGCGGAGCGCGTCGTGCCGGCGCTTCAGTTCCAGGTAACGATCCTTGGCGATGTCGAGCTCGCCCTTCTGCACCATGTAGACGCGCCGGTCGGTCTCGAGCCGTCCCTTGGCCGCCTTCACGTCCCGCTCGAGCTCGGCGGCCTTCTTCCGCACCTCGGCCAGCTTCGCCTCGGCCTTGTCGGCCCGCTCCTTCTCCGCGCGGAGCAGATCCTCGCCGGGAGGCGCAGGGACCGGCGGGGACAGGGGCTCGGCCGCGGCCTGGGCAGCCTGGAGCGCCTGGGCGCGCGCCTTGGCGACGGCTTCCGCGGCCTCGGCGCGTCCGCGCTCCAGCTCCCGCGCCGCGCTGGCGGCCTGGGCCTCGAGCGCCCGGGCCCGCTCCGCGGCGGCGGAGGCCTCGGCGCGCGCATCTGCCAGCCGTGTGGTCAGCTTCTCGATCTCCTCGCGAAGGGCCGGAGCCCCGGCCGCCTTCTTCACGGCCTCGGCCTGGTCGAAGGCCTTCTTCTTGGCCTCCTTCAGCTGGTCGCGGAGCTGTGCGGCTTCCTCGCGCCGCTCCCTCGCCTCCGCCTTCGAGGCGGACGCATCCTTGGCCGCGCCTTCCGCCTGCTCCTGCAGCTTGCGGAGCGCCTCCTCCTTTCCGGCCAGCTGGCCGCTCGAGGTCCGGTGGGAGGCGAAGAAGTAGACGGCCGCGAGGACTGCGGCGAGGGCGATGAAGAGGAGGAGGCCGGTCATGGGGGGACGAAGCTATCGCCGGCGCCGACCTCTTGGCAAGGCAGTACGGCGGCGGGTTACATTCCCGCCTTGCGCAGCGTAGCCACCAAGATCTTCCTGGCCTTCGGGGTATCGCTCGCCGCCTTCGCGCTGGTCTCGGCCTTCGGGATCGCCCAGCTCCACGAGCTGGGGAGCAAGCTCCGCCTCCTCTCCGACGCGTACCTGCCCCTCACCCGCATCGCCGCGCAGATAGACGTGAAGGACTGGGTGACCCCGCGGGTCCTCGAGGCCGGGGCGCTCGACCCGGCCTCCCGCCGCGCCCTCGTCCCGCTGGCGCGGGCCCGCTTCCCGGCGCTCGTCCGCGAGAAGATCGCCGAGGGGCGGGCGGTGGCGGGGCGGGCCATGAGGTCGGCACCTCCGGAGGAGGCGGCCTTCCTCCAGGACGTCGTGGTCCGGCTCGAGGGGCTCGACGCCGCCTGGTCCCGGTACGACGCCGCGGCCCGCGAGCTCCTCGACGCAGCCGAGGCCGGTGAGGCGACGCCCTCCGAGGGAAGCATCCAGGCCGCCCGGACCATGGAGAAGGCGCTCGCCATCGACGTGAAGCTGCTCCAGGCAGCCCTGGAGAGCCACACCAGCGAGCTCGTCCTCACCGCCGGCCGGGAGGAGTCCCGGACGGTGGCCTCCATCGTCATCTACACGCTGCTCGCCCTCTCCGTGGGGGCCGGGGCGGCGCTCGTCTCCCAGAGGCTGCTCGCTCCCATCCGTACCCTCACCGAGGGGGTGAAGGGCGTGGCGTCAGGGGACCTGAGCCGGCAGGTCGAGGTCCGCGGCAGCGACGAGCTGGCCGTGCTGGCGCGCGAGTTCAACGCCATGGCGGCATCGCTGGACCGGCAGCGGCAGGAGCTCCTCCGGGCCGAGCGGCTGGCCGCGGTCGGGCGGATCTCGGCCCACATCACCCACGAGATCCGCAACCCGCTCAACTCGCTGGGGCTGAACACGGAGCTGCTCGCGGACGAGCTCGAGCCCGGCGCGTCGGCGGAGGCCCGCGCGCTCCTCGGCGCCATCACCCGCGAGGTGGACCGGCTGAACGCGGTCGCCGAGGAGTACCTGCGCTTCGCCCGGCTCCCCCGACCGGTGATGGCCCGCGAGGACCTGAACGAGATCCTCCGGGGGCTCGTCGACTTCGTGACGCCGGAGATGGCCTCGGCGAGGGTGACGGTGACGCGCGACCTCGCGCCGGACCTCCCCGCGATCTGGGCCGACGAGGGGCAACTGCGCGCCGTGTTCCTGAACCTGCTCCGGAACAGCCGGGAGGCCATGTCCGGCGGAGGGACCATCGCCGTCCGGACCGTCCGGACCGCGGACGGGGGGGTCGAGGCGACGGTGAGCGACACGGGGTCCGGTATCCCCCCGGAACAACTGGGGAGAATCTTCGACCCCTTCTTTTCCACCAAGTCGGGAGGAACCGGGCTAGGTCTGGCGTTCACGTTGCAAGTCATCACGGAGCACGGCGGGACAATCCGATGCCAGAGCGAGATCGACCGGGGGACGACGTTCTCCGTGCGCCTCCCTCCTGCGCCAGCGGACGCCGCTGGTAGCGAGGAGGCAGTGAGCGCGTGAAGCCGACGAAGGGAAGGTCGAGGCGGTTCCGGGATCCCCTGAGGGGCCACTCGCCGATGGCGGAGGGGCCGTTCCTGCTCGGGCAGCGGGCCCGGTTCCCGAACGGCGCCCGCCTGGTGGTGGCGCCGACGCCGGGACTCCACTCGGCCATGCTCGCGCTCTACGTCCGCGCCGGGTCGCGCCACGAGCGGCCCGAAGCCAACGGGGCCTCCCACTTCGTCGAGCACCTGGTCTTCCGGGGCAGCCGCGGCTACCCCGACAGCCGGGCCATGAACGCGGCGGTCGAGGCGGCGGGCGGGAGCATGAACGCCATGACCGCGCGCGATCACACCTGCTTCTACACGTCGCTCCACCCCGCCGGGCTGGAGACCGGCATCGACGTCCTCGTCGATCTGATCCGCCACCCGCTCCTCCGGGACATCGAGGTGGAGCGTCAGGTCATCCTCGAGGAGATCCTCGACGAGGTCGACTCCCGCGGCCGGGACGTCGATCCCGACAACCTGGTGAAGCGTCTCGCGTTCCCCGATCACGGGCTGGGACAGAAGATCGCCGGGTCTCGCGGCAGCGTCCGCGCCCTGGGCGAGGGCGCGCTCCGGGCCCACCACGCGCGCCACTACACCGGGGCGAACGTGGTCATGGTGGCGGCAGGCCCGGTCACGTACGAGGAGGTCGTCGAGCTGGCGGCGCCCCGGCTCGGCGCCCTTCCGCGAGGCAGCACGGTGCTGTGCGACCCGGCCCCACCGTGGCCGGCCGGCCCCACGCTGCGGTCCATCGAGCACGACGACGCCCAGGTGGAGTTCTCCCTGGCCTTCCCGGCCGTCCCCGAACGGCACCGCGACCACGCCGCGGCGCTGGTGGTGCGGCGGCTCCTCGACGACGGCCTCTCCTCCCGCCTTCCTTTCGAGGTGGTCGAGCGGCACGGACTCGCCTACTCCATCCATGCCACCCTGGAGACCTTCGAGGACGCAGGCCTCTTCACCTTCGAGGGCGCCTGCACCCCGTCGCGGCTGGAACGGGTCGCCGGCGAGATCTTCCGCGTGGTGGCCGGTCTCTGGGATGGCGTGCTGCCTGCCGAGGAGCTCGCTCGCGTGAAGGAGCGCCACCGCATGTCCTTGACCTTCGCCCTCGACAACCCATCGGAGCTGGTGGGCTGGTTCGGCGCCGGGGAGCTCCTCGGCACCGACGAGACGCTCGAGGAGCGCTGCCGCCGGGTCGAGCGGGTCACCGCCGCCGACGTCCGCCGGGTGGCACGCGCCATGTTCCAGCGCCGCCACCTGCTGGCGGTGGCGGTGGGGCCCGGGGCCCGGTCGCTCCGCCGGGCGCTGGAGCGCGCCGCCGAACGGTCGCCGCTCCTGTGAACCCGGGCTGTCACCCCGGCGGTGAAGTCGGGTAGCATCCGGCCATGGAAGCCGTGCGTCTCGAGTGGACTGCCGCGCTCGTCACCGGCATCGCCGAGGTCGACGAGCAGCACCAGGAGCTCTTCCGGTGCGCGGCCCGGGTGCGCGACGCAGCCTCCACCGACGACGGGTCCGAGTTCGACCGCACGCTGGCCTTCCTCCGGGACTCCGTCGCCTTCCACTTCCAGACCGAGGAGCGCTACATGGCGGCGCAGCGCTACCCGGACCTGGCGCGGCACCGGCAGGAGCACCTCTCGATGCTCGAGGCGTTCCGCGAGATCGAGCAGGACCACCATCACAAGGGATGCACTGCGGCGTGCCGGACACGCGTGGACCGCTTCCTCTCCGACTGGCTGCGGACGCACATCGGGGTCACCGACCTGGCCATGGCGCGCTTCATCCGCCGGGCGCGGCGCGGCTGATCTCTGGTAGCGTGCACGGGATGGCCGGCTTCGTCGAGCGAGCGGTGCGCCGGATGCGAGAGGACCGCGGCTTCAGCCGCAACCGGCACTTCCTCGCCCTCTCCTCGCCGGAGGGGAGGCGCGCGGTGCGCATCGCCCGGCACCTGCGCTCCATCGAGCGGGACGTCGAGAAGGGCTGGCCGGCGCGGGCCGAGCGGCGGGACGGGCGAGTCCTGGTGACCGTGGCGTACCGGTCCGGAAATCGCAGCGCGTGGCTCAGCGGCACCGAGTACCGGATGCTGCTCGACAATCCGGCGGTGCGGGCGGCCCTGGGCGAGCAGTAGGCGCTACAGGACGGTCTCGCCCTCGAATACCTTCTCCGCCGGCCCCTTCATGCGCACGGCGAGATCGGGACCCACCGAGATCTCGAGCGTGCCGCCCGGCAGGCGAACCGTGACCGGACCCGGCCCGACGAGAAGGCCCTCGTGCAGCGCCGCCACCGCCGCCGCGCAGGCGCCCGTACCGCAGGCCTCGGTGAGCCCGGCGCCGCGCTCCCAGACCACGAGGTCGACCGCCGAGCCGGCGGCGTGGCCGAAGCCCACGTTCACGCCACCCGGCACCTGCGCCTCGATGGCTGGGCCGACCGTGCCGGCCCGGCTCGCGTCGGGCCCGTCGAGGACCACCGCGTGGGGGTTGCCCATCGAGACGCGGAGCGCACGGATCCGCTCAGGACCCACCACGAACTCCTGGAATCCCTCGATGCGTGCCCGCCCCATCTCCACGGTCACCGACTCGACGCCGCCGGCCCCGCGGTGGACCGTGCATCTCCTCGGGCCGGCGTCGGTCTCGACGACGACCTCGCCCGAGAGTCCACGGGTCTCGGCCAGGTGCCGCGCCACGCACCGGACTCCGTTGCCGCACATGGCGGCCACCGAGCCGTCGGAGTTGTAGATGTGCATGAAGGCGGCGCCGCCGTCCGGCGCGGGCAGGATCGTGAGCACCCCGTCCGCGCCGATGCCGCGGCGGCGATCGCAGAGGGCCGCGGCGCGCGCGGGGGACATGAGCTCCGTCCCCTCCACGACGACGAAGTCGTTGCCGAGCCCGTGGTATTTCCAGAAGCGAAGCGCCACGGCCGGGATCCTAGTCGATCCGGTCACGCGCAGAAACGGGCGATGGCCCGCCCGTAGATCTCCGCGGCCTGGTGCAGCTCCGGGAGCGGGACGAATTCCCCGGTCCGGTGGGCCACGCGGATGTCGCCCGGACCGAAGACGCAGGCCTCCGCGCCCAGGTGGATGAGCTCGGGGAGCTCGGTTCCGAAGGGGATGGCGGTGGAGCCGTTCCCGCTCTCGCGCTCGAGGAAGCGCACCACCTCGGCTTCCGGCGGCGTCACGCCGGCCGGGTCCACGCGGAGTGGAGTGCGGGTGACCTGCAGCTTTCCGCCCCCCGCCTCCTCGAGGGCGCGCGAGGCGGCATCCACCATCTCCAGCGCCTTCTCCGGCGGCTGGGCCGGGAGCGGCCTCCACTCCAGCGTGAAGAAGCACTCCCCTGCCAGCACGTTGCGCGCCTTGCCGCCCCGGATGATCCCCACGTTGAAGGTGGTGTGGGGAGGCGAGAAGACCGGGTCGGTGTGCTCGGCGGCGAGCCTCCCCTGGATGCGCTCGATCTCGGTGACGAGCCGGACGGCGGCGTGGATGGCCGAGGCCCCCACGTCAGGGAACGCGCTGTGCCCCTCCACCCCGGTCACCGTCACGTCGACCGCGCAGTAGCCCTTGTGGGCGCGGACCGGGACGAGGCGGGTGGGCTCGCCGATGATGGCCTTGGCCGGGCGGACACGCCCCTCGTGGGCGAGGGCCTTCGCTCCCTGGCACCCGACCTCCTCGTCGGCGGTGAAGAGGAGCCACAGCGGTCCCCGGGCCGGGCGCACCCGGGAGGCCGCCGAGAGCATGGCGGCGATGGAGCCCTTGGTGTCGGCCGATCCGCGCCCGTAGAGCTTGCCGTCGCGCACCGTGCCCGAGAGGGCCTCGCCCCAGTCCGGGTCGAAGGGCACGCAGTCGGTGTGCCCCACCAGCGCCAGCCCGCCCGGCTCGTCCGGACCGAGCCGGCCGATCAGGTTGCCCTTCTCGACGCCCTCCGCGTCTCGCCAGGTCATCCGGCGGGTCTCGAAGCCCAGGCTCCGGACGCGCGGCTCGAGCCAGTCGAGGACCGGGAGGTTGGTCCGCGACGAGGTCGAGTCGATGGCGACGAGGCTCTGCAGCGTTTCGACGAGGTCCATCTCATCCTCCCCACAGCTTCTTCATGGTGCGTTCGAAGTCGGACACCACCTCGGCGGCGTCCGGGCGCCCCGGAGCCGGAGCCCCGTCGAGCAGCACGGGCTGGCCGGCCACGACGACGTCGCGGACGGCCGTCCGGACCGCCGAGAAGAGCACGGTCGGCAGCAGGTCGGCCGGCGAGGCGCCGGCGATCGACGGGTCGCCGAGGTCGAGCGCCACGAAGTCGGCCGGCTCGCCCGGCGCGAGGGTGCCGCCCGGCAGGGCGAGCGAACGCATGCCTCCAGCCGAGGCGATGCCGTGGAGCCGCGCGGCGAGCGCGTCCACGCGCTCCTCCCCTCCGGCGGGCGCGAGGAGCCCTCGCTCCCTGCGCAGCAGTCGCAGGTTTCCCTCGAGGGAGCGGGCCTCCTCGAGGATGTCGATCTGGACGTTGGAGTCGGTGCCCAGGGCCAGCGCCGCGCCGGCGCCCAGCAGGTCATCGGCGGGGACCACCCCGTCGCCCAGGTCGCGCTCCGTCGTGGGGCAGGCGCACACGGTGGTGCCGCTGCGGCCCAGGGCGTCCACGTCCTCCGGCGTGAGGTGGATGGCGTGCACCGCGGTGGTGGCAGGGCCCAGGACGCCGAGCTTCTCGAGCAGCGCCACCGGGGTCAGGCCGTGCTCGGCCCGGGACTGCTCCACCTCGGCCGGCTGCTCGGAGACGTGCATGTGGAGCGGCCAGCCCCGCCGGCGCGCCTCGGCGCCGAGCAGGCCGATCCACTCCGCCGGGCAGGCCCTCACGCTGTGCGGGGCGAGGCCGACGGTGACGGCCGGGTCGCGCTCCGTGATACGGGCGAGACGCACGGCGCTCTCGACCACCTCCTCCGGCGAGCCGTCCAGGAAGCGGAGTTGCCCCGGGCTGGCCGCCACTCCCGCTCCTCCGCGGGCGTAGGCGGTGCGCAGGAGCGAGATGCGGAGGCCGACCTCCCGCGCCGCCCGGATCACCTCCCGGGCCAGGAGCTCCGGGTCGCCGTACCGGCGGCCGGCCGGGTCGCGTGACAAATAGTGAAACTCCCCCACCGCCGTGATCCCGGCCCGCGCCGCCTCGTGGAAGGCCATGCGGGCCACCGCGAACACGTCCTCCGGGTCGAGCCGCATGGCGGCCCGGTACATGGCCTCGCGCCAGGACCAGAAGTCGCTCCGGCCGGCGTGCCGGACCTGGGTGCGGCCGCGGATGGTCCGCTGGAAGGAGTGTCCGTGGGCCGAGACCAGACCGGGGAGGATCGCCTTTCCGGCCAGGCGGGCCCGCTCGAAGCCCCGGGCGGGTTCGCCCACGGCCACCACGGCTCCGTCGGAGACCGAGAGCGCCGCCCCCTGGTGCACCCGTCCCCCGGCGACGAGGATGTCGGGAAGATAGGCGCGGGGCGGCGTCGTCATGGCGGGCAGACTACCCCGGGAGGACCACCGCGGCGGCGTCGAGCTCGAGGACTGCCTTGCCGAGGGCCTCCTCGACGAGCTCCCGGTGCAGCAACACGGAGACGAGCGCCCGCTCCACGGCCTCGCGGTTGGCGCCGCCGTGGCGCGCCGCATCCAGGAGCCGTGCCTCCTCCGCGTCGGCGTGGGCGGCCAGCTTCTTCACCGCTCGTGCGACACGGCGGGACAGCTCGGCGCGGGCGGCCTTCTCTGCCGCGGCCGCGGCGGGCTCGATCACCTCCGGCGGCGGAGGAGCGCCCCGGGCGTCGCGGGCCCGGTCGATCGACTCCTCGAGCCGGGCGGCGGCACCGTCGACGACGGCATGCCCAGACCCCATGTCCACCACCACGGAAAGGGGCGACTCGTCGAGGTAGCGGGAGGCCTGGCGGGAAGGCACTCGCGCGCCAGGCGCCAGGTCGGCCGGCGCCGGCCAGCGCAGCTTCCATCGCAGGTAGAGTCCACCGCTCCGGGGGGCGGCGCGGGACTGGAGGAAGGCGGTGCGGCCGGCGTCGCCGTCGCGAGCCAGCTCGAGCAGCGCCTCGGCGAGCCGGTGCCCGGTGGCGAACCACTCCAGCTCCTCGCGGACCACCGCGGTCTCCCGCCAGAAGCTGCCCAGGAGGGTGCGCTCCTCCGCCGGGATCTCCATGCCGGGAAGGGCCTCGATGCGCATGCTGGAACCGAAGGTGAACGCGGCCTCGAAGGGGTGCACGTTCTCGTCGGTGTCCACGTCCATGCCCACGCGTCGCCCCGCCTCGACCACCAGCTCCTCCAGCTCCTCCTCGAGCCAGCGGGAGAGCGTGGAGAGCGAGGCGCCGATGTCCTCCCCCTCTTCCGGCGGGTCCTCGCCCATGCGCGCGAAGGCGGCGGCGACCAGAGCCGTCAGCTCCGGGATGGAGGCGGAGCGGACGTCGAGCAGCGGGTCGTACCCCTCGTGCTGGGCGCGGCGCCCCTCGGCGACCCGGGCGGCGATCCCGCGCCGGAAGGCCTGACGGGCCTTCTCGGTGCGCCGGGCGCGCAGGGCGGTGAGCTCCTCCGGGACCGATGCCAGCACCGCGTCGAGGCCGCCCACCGGCTCGTCGAAGATGCCTATCTCCTTCTCGTAGAGGTCGGCCAGGAAGGCCTCCTCGCCCGGCTCCGGCAGGACGTGGATCTCCACCGGGCGCGACTGGCCCAGGCGGTCGAGACGGCCGATGCGCTGCTCGAGCGTGAGCGGGGAGTCGGGCAGGTCCAGGCAGACGAGGTGCGAGGCGAACTGGAAGTTGCGCCCCTCCCCTCCCGACTCGCCGGAGAGGAGCAGCATCGGCCCCTCGGGGTCGCGGAACCGGGCCACCAGCCGGTCGCGCGCCTCCAGGCTCGGCGCGTCGTCGTAGAGGAGCGCCTCGAGCCGCGCGCTGGCCGCGATGCGCGCCTGCAGCTCGCGCAGCCGGTCCAGGTCGCCGCCGAAGACCAGCACCTTCTCCCCGGCCCGGGCCAGGCGCCCGCAGAGCGCCGCCGCCGCTTCGATCTTGCCGCCCTCCGGGACGTCCTCCCGCCGCAGGACACGGCGGGTGAATGCCCCCACCTTGACGCGCCGGTTCCGGACCAGGCGCGAGGAGAGACCGTAGCGGCTGGCCAGGTGCTCGAGCAGGGCGGGGCGCGTCGGCCCCTTCCTCTTCCCGGCCTGCGGGGCGAATGCCTCGTCGTCGGGCGAGAGCTTCCGGAGGATGGCGAGCGCGTCCTCCACCTTGCCGCCGGCGAGCAGGTCGCGGGCCACCGCCGCGTAGGCCTCGTGCGCCTCGAGCCGGGCCAGGAAGGCCCCGAGGGTCGTCGTGGGCACGGTCTCGACGAGGGAGAGGAGCCGGAAGTACTCGCGCGGGTCGAGCCGGACCGGCGTCGCGGTGAGGAGGAGGAGGCCGAACGAGGAACGGGCCAGGGGGGCCACTGCCTCGAAGAGCCTGTCGTCGGCCAGGTGGTGCGCCTCGTCCACGATGACGAGGTCGAAGGACAGCGCGGCCGCCGCAGCGGCGATGGCGGGGTCCGAGGCGAGCTGCTCCTGCGAGAGGATGGCCAGCTTGGACTGCGCGAGCGCCGCCTCCGGACCACCCAGGGCGGCGATGCGATCGGGGCCGAGCAGCGTGAAGAGCGCGTTGAACTTGTGGAAGAGCTCGGCCATCCACTGGAAGGCGAGGTGCTCGGGAACGACCACCAGCACCCGTTCGGCGAGCCCGAGCTGGCGCAGGCCCGCGTAGACCAGGCCCGCCTCGATGGTCTTCCCGAGCCCCACCTCGTCGGCGAGCACGAAGCGCGGGCTGCGATCGGCGAGGATGCGTCCGGCGGCGCCGACCTGGTGCGGGAGGACGTGGACGCGGGAGGAGAGGAGCGCCCCCAGGCTGTCGGCGCGCCGCAGCGCCTCCGAGCCGGACCACTCGGGTGCGGAGCGCGAAGGCGGAGGCCGGACCGGAATCCCCGGAGGCGAGCCGGTCGAGGAGTCCGCCGGCCGGCTGATCCAGCGGGGTCTCGTCCGGGACCGCGATGAGGGCGCGGTCGCGCCCGGAGACCACGGTGACTCCCTCGCGGCCGGCGAAGCGGACGGCGAGGCGGCGGGCGTCCTCGCCCACCTCGAGCACGATCCCGACGCCCCACGCGGGTTGTGCCCGGTGGACGAGCTTCTGCCCCTTCTTCCAGCTCATTCCAACGGACCTCTAGCCCTTCCTCCGGCGCGAAACCATTCATTTAAACCCAGAAAGGACCGGGCGCTTGGGGCGTCCGCCGATCATTGACACCGGCATCCCGCCAAGCTAGAACCCCGTCCGCTCCATCGCCCGCGGGCGGATAGCTCAGGGGTAGAGCGTCGCCCTTACAAGGCGAGGGTCGCAGGTTCGAAACCTGCTCCGCCCAAGCTTCAACGACTTGGGGAGTTAGTTAAGTCGGTTATAACGCCGGCCTGTCACGCCGGAGGCCACGGGTTCGAGTCCCGTACTCCCCGCCACACACGAGGCCGGAACCTCTCGGGAAACCGAAGGGGTTCCGGCCTCTCCTTTTGGCGGCGTCGCCGACTGTAACCCAGGTGTAACCGTCGGCCTGCCGAAGCCAGCGAAAGCCTGCGACGCGCCACCAGATGGCGCCAGGACCGCCAGCCCGAACTGAAGCCGGTTCACCTCCGAGCTCATGAACTCCGGCAGCAGGTGGCCGTAGCGCCGCTCGGTGATCTTCGGGTCGGAGTGGCCGAGCAGCTTCTGCACCGAGACGAGGTTCGCCCCGAGCATGAGGAGCACGCTCGCGTAGGTGTGGCGGAGGTCGTGGAAGCGGATCGCCCGCACCTGGGCCTTCGGCCAGAGCAGGAAGTCGCATCGAGGGCAGCGGCGAGGGTCGGCGTCGGCGTGGGGCTCCTCGTGGCCGCAGCCCTTCCGCCGGCACTTGTGCTTGTACCCGGTGACGATCCCGGCGCGCTTGAGCGCCCGTCGCAGCACGTCCTCCGGCTGCCAGGTCACGTTGCGCATCGCGCCGGTCTCGTCGGGAAAGAGCCAGGGACCCGGGAACGACACGAGGGCCTGCTCCAGGAACGGGACGAGCTCCTCGGGCACCCGCACGACTCGCTGCTTCATGTTCTTCGTCGAGGGGCGGCCGTAGGAGCGCCGCACCGCGAGCAGCCGACGGCCGAGGTCGACGTCCGTCTTCTGGAGCCCGCACAGTTCCCCCTTTCGCAGCCCGGCCAGGATGGCCGTCGCGAAGACCGGTCGCTGCTCGGGAGCGAGGGCCGCGAAGAACGGGAGGACCTCCTCCGGGACCAGGATGCTCGCGATCCGCTCGGGCACGCGGCGCGTATCGGTCTGCTCGGCCGGATTCGAGCCAAGCCACTTCTGGGCCTTCCTGGCCTTGTTGAAGGCACGGACGAGGAAGGCCCGGACGTGGTTCACGGTGGCCGGTGCGGACTCCCGCCCCTTCGCGTTGAGGAGGTCCTCGATGTCGCCCGGACCGACCTGCTCCAGCTTCTTCGACGCGAGCGGCGTGGCGAGGATGTTGGCCTTCACGGAGCCCACGTTCCGGTCGTGCGACTCCGACTGGGAACTGTAGTTCTCGAGCCACCACTTCATGAGGTCCGCGACGGTCCATCCCTCCGGATTGAGGGTGCGGGGCTCGAGCCCCTTCCGCTGGCGGAACACCCGCTCCTCGATCTCGCGGAGGAGCGCCTTGGCCTCGGCCTTCGTCCGCGCCGGCGTCGGGTCGTACGCGGGCTCGCCGTTCGCGTCCTGGAACTTGATCCACCAGACGCGTCCTCGCTGATATGCGCAGCCCATTCCCGAACCTCCGCGTGCTCCGTCCGTCCTCGATTCTACCGACCGGACCGACGCGCGCCGCCCGACTCGACCCAGGCGCGGAGTTCACCGGGTATAAACCGGATGCCCCAGCCTCCGAGCCGCCGGACCGGAAGCGTCCCGTCCTCGGCCTTGTGGTAGACCCAGCTCACGCTGCGCTTCAGGAAGCGCGCGGCCGCGTGGACGTCCCAGAGCTCGTTGTCGGGTGGCAGCGCGGACGGCCTTGGCGGCTCGCTGGCGGCCCTGGAGGCTGCCGGGCCCGGGGAGACGCTGGCGAGGCGAGCCGGGGCGCGCACGGGCCTCCGAGGGGCCTTCCCGGAGGCCTGGCCGGCCCACTCGAACGTCACCTGGTCGCGATTCGTCTCGTCCATCGTTCGCTCCGTCTACCGGTTTGCCCAGGGCGCCGATGACGCCGGTGGAGGTTGCGCCGACGCGCTTCTCGGCGAGGGCTCGTCGGGCGCCACGGCCGCAGCCTGGACCGTCATCACGAAGCCCCGGAGGGCGCGGAAGGAGTTCCCGGAGACGGCCGGGAGCGCGAGTTGCTGGCCGCCCCGTTGGTTGTGGTCGGTGATGACCTGACGACAGACCTTCAGGGCGTCCACGAGCGCGTTGTAGCCGTTGCGCGCCTCTTCGAGCACGGCCTCGTCCACCCGGACGATCCGCTCCCGGCGAGGCCTGGCCGGCTCCGCCACGCCCTCCCGCACGTAGCGCACGAGCAGGCTGGATGCCTCGGCGAACGTCATGACGAGCACGCGAAACTGACCCGGCGGCAGCATGCCGAGCCGCTCCTTCACCGCTCGCTGGACCTTCGTTCGTCGCTCGTCCGAGTGGACGAGGAAGACGAGCCGGGGTTCCTGGTCGTCGGGGAAGGCGGAGCGGTACCAGGTGCCGTACCCGTCGGATGCCTTGTCGGTGAAGTAGGTCCGGTACCGATCGAGCTTCGAGAGAACGGCGCCCGTCCGGTCGGGGTGCGCCGTCGCGATCGACTGGCTTCCCGTCTCGGCCTCGATGAAGAGGCGCCGCCGCCGGGCCGGGATGGTCATGATGGCGTCTGGCTTGAGCACCGACTGAAGCCATCGACCGGTCCGCGCGTGGAGCACCTGGAAGCCGAGCGATTCGTCGTCCTCGCTGAGCCAGCGGAACGGGAGGTCGTGGAGGGGCGCCGCCGAATTCGCGCGCAGGGCCAGGACGAGCCCCACGAGCGCGTCGTTCAGGACGAGGGTGTGCTCCAGGAACCGGGCGCCGATGTCCGTCGAGGCCGGTGGCCGAAGCCAGGGCACCTGCCGCGAGGCGATGGAACGCCCGAACGGCGCCAGCGCCCAGACGGGCACCTCCAGCCCGTCCCGGCGCCTGTAGGCGAGCCTGCGAAGGCAGGGCCCCTCCCCCGGCTGCCCGCCCGGCTCGCAGAGCTTTCCGAGCCGGCGGTACGTCTGCTTCTTGCTGGCGCCGTCGAAGAAGAGCCGGTGAAGCTGCTCGGCGGAGGCGTAGCGGGCGATCCCGAGATAGGCGAGGAGCCGGTCGTCCCGAACCGTGCGGACGTAGCCTGCCGGGCCCGGCATGACCGAGGCGCGCCGCTACCTGCGGCGCGTCCCTCCGGTGGTCGGCGCGTCGAAGCCCGGCCCCTTCTCGCGGAGTTCCAGGCTGCGCTGGAAGAGCAGGTGGAGCAGGTACTCGTAGCGGCCCATCTTGAGCGCCTCGCGATCGGCCTCGAGGAGCGCCGTGGCCGCGCCCGGCAGGCCGAACCAGGTGCGGACCCCGTCCAGGTGCCGGATCACGTGCCCGGTGAGGTCGGAGCCGCGGGCCGCCGCCTCGTCCTTCAGGAAGGTGACGAGTTCCCGCGGCATGCGGAAGGTCTGCATGATCTTCTCGGTGCTCGAGAAGGCGTCGACTTCGGGGGTCTTGGTCTTGGCAGGCATCGGGCTGCCGTCTGTATTACATCCGCGGTACGGCCTGTCAAGAGGAAATGCTCACCGGTTCCAGTCCTGCTCCCCTCCAGCCCGGGCTCCCGAAACGCTTCCCGGCAAGACCTCGGCGCTCGACTCTTCGCGCTCGCCCACGCCCCACCTCGCTGCCCGTGACCGCAATCCGAACGAGACCGATGGCCTGGAACTCTTACCCCCGCCCGCTTTTCTCTCCCTGGCCTCCTCCATCCCAAACTCCAACTTCCACTCCCTGCTGGACTGACTTGGACTCCGATCCCTCCCCTGCTCCGACTTGCCCTGCCCCGCCGCCCCTCCATTCTCTGAATCACTCAAGGTGACAGAAGGCCGATCCCACACTCCATGATGGTAGGGAGTGTGGGATCGGCCTTCTGGCGCCCGCCCGACGATTGCCTGACGACCTGGAGGGCGGCGGGGCGGGGCCGGTATCGACGCGGGGTTACGCCTTCGAACCCTGATGCCACCTCGGTGGTCGAACCCGATTCACGCCCGGCGACCAGGAGCGTCGGCCGCCGTCATCGGGCTTCCGGCGCACCTGCGCCGCTCGGTCGGCCGCGCGGCCGGCGCGTGCGGAGCGACCCGGTGCACTTCGGGTCGTCGCGCCTTGCGGCCTGACGGGACACCAGGGCCGAGTGCCGCAGCACGATCGACCTGGTCCTTCATTCGGAGGCCACCGCGAGGAGGGAAAGGCCGGGGGGCCGCTCGACGGCATCGGCCTTTGTCACAACTTTCGAGCTCGCGCGTCCCGATATATGGGGGACGATGCGTGCCGAAAGGGCTCGAGTTTCGACCTCGTGCATCTCACTCACTGCGGAGAACTCTCACCTTGCTTGGCACACTGCGTCGCACTCCTCCTCATGTCTCGCCCGCGTTGCTCCTTGGCCTGCTGGTCGCGGCCTGCGCTTCGAATTCTCCGGTGGCACCGACCATCCAGATCCAGCCCACCGACCAGGCGGTGTCGCCCGGCCAGTCGACCACCTTCGCCGTCCAGGCCGACGCCGGTGGGGTGGACGCCTCGTACCAGTGGACCTGGAACGGGTCGAACATTGCGGGAGCGACGGGTTCCGCGTTCACGACCCGACCCGCGGAGACCGTCGACGACGGGTCGACCTTCGCGGTGACCATCACGAACAGCGCCGGTTCGGTGATCTCCCGGGAGGCGAAGCTCACCGTCTCTCCGGTTCCACGGGCTCCTCCGAGGGGCGACCTCCGGTTCCAGGGAGTCGGAGCGGTGCCGTTCCGGGAGGTTCGCGTCCAGTCGAACATCACATGCGCCAGCCAGGCCACCCACCCTGGATTGACTGGAACCCCGCTCGCTTTGACGACCGGCACCGGCTCGGCCACGCCGGCCCCGTGTCGCACCTGGGCCTACGCGACGGCGGAGTTGCCCGCCACTGCCCCATCGGAAAGCGTCGAGTACGTGGGCCACGTGGGTTCGATCCAGATGCCCGACCTCATGACCCAGGCCTACGTCGGAAATGGTGTCGTCACGTCGCTCGATCTCGTGGATGGCAACGACAATTATGCCTGGTCGCAGGTGAAGTCCTCCCCGTTCGACTACGCCACCCTCTGGCAGGTCGTGCCCCCAGACAACGTGGCCTCCTACGTCGCATACGAGGGGGCACACGGACGCGTCGTGACTGCCGTGGCCTCGCACGCCGGGGCTGCCTGGATCGTCTCTTATCGCTGGGACGGGGATACGACGACGGTCTTCGAGACGTCGGTACGAGCGGCGACCGCCGCCACGCTGGGGCAGGTCGCGACGGAGCTTTCGGAAGCCGGGTACATCATCACCGCCGTCGGGAGGGACGGTACGGGAGGGCTCCTGTTCGTCGGCAACCGCCAGCAGGGAGACACGATGGCACGCCCCCTCGCTATCGCGAACGGAGCAGAGGTCCCCACCGATCTCCTGCGCCGCGGTTACGCCATCGTGGCCTACGTGTTCGACCCCGACACGGGCACCTGGACCTGGGTCGCACAGCAGTAGCATCCGGCCGGACCGCAGGACATCTCACCGCGGGCCGAAGTGTTCCCCAGGTCTGGGCGGCTTTCCCGACTCGATCGCCTTCCGAAGCCGCGCCGTCTCCACCGACCCCGGAAATCCCGGATCGGCCCCCTTGAAGATCTCCTCCGCCTTCCCGATGAACTCCATCGCCTCGTCCCGGCGCCCGAGGCGCCACGCAGCTTCTGCTGATACGAGGACGGAGCGGGCGTAGGTCCAGGCCGCGGTCATGCCGATGGGGAGGCGGCTCCGGAACCGGGCGGCGGCGCCCAGCGCCTCGGAGGGATCCTCCTCCCGCGCCACCTCGGCGAGGAGGTAGGCCGGCGGAAGCACGTCGTTCGGCCGCGGCGCGACCTGTTCGAGTGCCACCAGCAGGGAGATCGCCCTTGGCGTATCGCCGCCCTTCCATGCGGCCAGGGCGTCCATCTCCCTCGCCGCGATCGAGCCGGGTACCGTGAGCCGCCTCGCCGCAACCACGTCCCCTCGCGTCCCAAGGACCGCGAGCTGGGAGGCTAGCAGCGCGGCAAACATGTCCGGGGCGGCTGGGAGCTTTGCGAGCTCGGCCCGGACGCGCGGCAGGTTCCGATCGGCGGCGGCAAGAGTTCCCTTGAGGAACACCGCATCCTTTCCACCGGTTGGACCGAGCGCTGAGGATGAAGATGTCGCCAGGCGCCAGGCCTCGGCCGATCGCCCTCGCTTCGTAGCGTTCACGATCTGGCGCAGAAAGAGCCGGGGATTATCCGGGTCGACGCTTTGCAGGGCCTTCGTGAGTGCCTCCGCTTCGTCCAGCCTTCCCGCCGTGCTCAGTGCCTCGAGCAGGATGAAGCTCGCCTGCGGACTCGGAAGCCTGGCCTGGGCCTCCGTGGCGAGCGCGATGGCCCGGTCGAATCTCCCCAGCCACGCCTCGCCCAGGACCATCGACCGGATCTGACCTGGTCTAGGCGCCTTGATTCCTTCGAGGAGCTTTGCGAGTTCGGCGTGGCGGCCCGAGAGCGCGTAGCTTTCCACCAGGTGGTCGAAGGCAAAGGGAAAGTCTTGGGGCACCTCGGAGGCGCGAGCCATGTAGGGAGCCGCCTCGGCGTAGCGCCACGAGTGGAATAGGATCTCGCCGACGGCTACGACGGCCTGGAGATCCTCAGGGTCGCTCGAGACGAGCGCGCCCAGTTGCCGGATCGCCTCGTCTTCGTTGCCGCTCGCAAGTTGATGCAACGCCTGCGCGAACCCCTCGTCCCGACGGGAGAGTCGCGTTGGCGCCGCAAGTGCGGCGGCCAGATGGGTGATGGGCTCCACGGCGGCCCGGTCGTTCAGCGCAATCAGGTACGCTAGCTGGACGTGAGGCAGCGCGAACCCCGGATCGGACTCGAGCGCCTTGCGAAAGTAGCCGGAGCACCGAATCACCACATCGCCGCCCCCGGGCTCGGGCGGAGTTCCGGCGCATTTCTCCCCCAGCGCGTAGTCGCGATAGGCCGCCAGGGTCGGGGTCGTCAGCTCCGTCAGTGCCTTCCCGTTTCGGGCCAGGTCGTCCTTCCGCTCCCCTGCCTTCTTCCGGAACTCGAACACCGCCCGGTCGAGCGCAAGCGGCAGCGCGTCGAGGGTCGGCGCACGGGCCGACGACTCGAAACGGACGGTTCCGTCGGTTGCGTCTCTCGCGACGAGAGAAACGGCGTATCCCGCCCCGTACTTCCTGGCGACGGGGAACACGACAACCGTGGCCCCGAGGTTTCGCGCCGCCGCACGCCAGCCAGCCTCGTCGGCTGAGGTAGCCGCCGTTCCCGCTGCGTCCAGCGCAGCGTCCAGACGCTGGTGCGCGATCACCCGGAAGCGAGGCGAATCCGATAGGCCCGTGCGAAGCATCTCCGAGAGCGGATCGAGCTCGGGGGCGCCGGTCTCGTTCCGGGTGGGCGCCAGAGCCACCACCAGTCGCTCCCCCGGCGGCGCTTCCCGTGGGCGGGACCACTCCACCGCGCCCCAGGTCCCGAGGGCGAGGACGGCGGCGAGCGCTGCCAGCGCCCAGCGGCGCCATGCCGACCTGCGCTGCCGGATGCCATCGAGGCGGTCGAGGACCGCCCGTGCGGACGCCGGACGTTGCTCCGGGTCGTGCCGGGTCAGGTCGTAAGCCAAGCGCTCCAGTTCACCCGCCGTGCGAGGCGGAGGCTTCGCGGGGACCTCCGTATTGCCACCCCGAAGCATCGCGAGGAGGACGACCCCGAGCGAATAGAGGTCGGTGCGGCCATCCTCTGCCTGGCCGGCCCGCTGCTCGGGCGCCATGTACCTCGGTGTTCCGCTGGTGGGCCTGGCGTCGCGGTCGAAGAGCTGGGCGACGCCGAAGTCGAGGACCTTCACGACGCCCGAAGAGCAGAGGAAGACGTTCGCGGGCTTGAGATCCCGGTGCAGGACTCCCGCGGCGTGCGCGTGCTCGAGGGCGCCCGCGACCGCGGACGCGATCCGGAGGGCTTCGCGGGGGTCGATCGGCCCCCTCGCGATCCTCGCGTCGAGCGGCTCACCCTGGAGCAGCTCGAAGACCATGAAGGCGCCGTGCTCGCAGCTTCCGGAGTCATGGAGCGTGACGATGGCGGGATGGTTCAGACGCGCGACGGCCTCGGCCTCGCGGCGTATCCACTCCGTCTCACTCCGGGTGACGGCGATTCCCTGTCGCAGAAGCTTCAGGGCCACCTGCCTGCCCAGGTCGGGATCGCTCGCCGCGTAGACCACGCCGAAGCCGCCCCGGCCAATCTCGCGCTGGATGACGAACCGGCCCACCTTCGTGCCGGAAGGGAGACCCGCGAAGTGCTGTTCCGGGACGGGCAGCCGCGGTACCCGGGCCAGGTCCTCCAGGAGCTGCGACAGATCGCCGGGATCGAGATCGGGAGGCTTCATCCCACCAGACCGCGATGTCGGGCTTCCTCGCCAAGGCGCACCTTGAGCCGCTCGAACCGTTTCCGGACCGTCTGGGAGTCCACCCTCTCCCCACCGCTCGACATCACCTGCGCCACCTCGTCCCAGGAGAGCTTCTCGTCGAGCCGGAGCGTGAGGAGGGTTTGCTCGTCGAGGTCGAGCGTGTCCCGCAACGAGTCGAGGGCGCTCGACTGCCGCTCCCGTCGAATGGCCGACCGGGTGCGGACCTCCTCCGCCAGTTTCTCGGCGTCCCGGGTCTCTAGCCGCTCGCCAAACCTCCGCCACCCGTCCCGGCTTACGCTCAACGCCGCGTTGCGCGCGATGGCGTAGACCCATGCCTTGAGGGGTGCCTCCCCGCGGAAGGTCGACGCGTTGCGGAAAAGGTTCTCGGCAAAGAGCGAGAACGCCTCCTCGGCGGCATCGTGGTTGGTGCGGAACATGGTGTGCAGGAGTCCGAGAACGCTCGGCCCCATCTCGTGCATCACCCGTTCGACGCCCCTCCTGTAGTCCCCCCGGGCCAGGAGGTCGGTTGCTGAGGATTCCATTGGCACCGGGCATCCTATCGCGAGATCAGACCCGAATGGGGCGTGTAATGGGTGTGGGGGATTGGTCACATTTCGAGGCCCGGACCGTCCTGCCATTCATGAAGGCTTTCGCCCGCGCATCCCTCATCGTCGCCGTGACCGTCCTCGGAGCGGCGGGCTGCGGCTCGTCGTCCGCCAACTGCGCGACGCTTCTCCAACAGTACGCTGACGAGCTCGCGAGTGCGCTCCGTTGCGACCCGACCATCACGACGAGCCAGTGTTCCGCCCACCGTCCAGTGACCGTGGGTCTGGACGGCGGCGCACTGGAGGGGATCGCGCCGAACTGCACCCACGCCGTCAACGCCAACCGCACGGAGAAGCTGGACCTGATCCTGAGCGAGTACACTTCTGCCGGCTGCAACACCTTGCCGGTTCCGTTCTGTCAGCCGCTCCAAGACTCCTGTGGCTTCAGCCAGTCGGCGGGTGCCACCATCTGCCTTCCGTGACGTCCGCCGAGGTCGGTGTGGTTCCTGCCAGGGCAGAGGCCGAGTTGGGCCATCCGCATCATCGCGCCGATGTCGATCCCGTTGCACTGCCAGTCCCGCCGTGGCACCGTCACGGTGCGTGATCGAGCGCCTGGTTCTTACTTTCTTGCGTCAGAGGGGAAACATGGGTCATCTCGGCAAGTCGTTCCTCGTCGCCATTCTCGGCATCGCCGCCGCATGTGGGTCGAGCCCGGAGACGTCTACCGCGATCCTGCCACCCTGGTATCCGCCGCCGCCGGTGGTCCCCGGCACGCCGGTGCAGGTGACGCCGATCCAGGTCCATCCCGAGTCCGGGAGCTCGCTCACCGATCAGAGCGGGTATGACCTGGGCCGCCGGCTCGTCATCACGGGCCCATCTGGCTGGGCGGCCGAGTGGGCCCGGATCTGGGCGTCGCACGACCCTGCTCCCCCGCTCCCCGCGGTGGACTTCAGCCAGGAGTTCGTGGTCGTCGCGGCGAGCGGGGCCCACGGGAGCGGTGGGTTCCAGGTCCTCCTGAGCAGTGCGTTCGTCGCCGACGGCGTCCTGCGCATCCCGGTGGTCGAGGTCGTCCCGGGGACGGGTTGCGCCGTCGCCGCGGTGAACACGAGCCCGGTGTCGGCGGCACGCATGCCGAACTTCTTCGGAACGATTGAGTTCGTGGAGTGGAAGTCGACGCGGCTCTGCTCGCCGTAGGAAGCGCCGCTGCCGTTGGAGGTGGTGGACTGGCGTCAGAGGATGTAGTTGCCCGGCATCTCGTCTTCCGATCCCGGACGACCGAGGACGGCGGACGTGACGGTGCCGACCCACAAGACCGTGCTCCTCGACTTCACCCACGGGGTACGACGACCCGAGCGGGCGGTTGATGCACGACATCGGGCCCCGTAGGTTCTTCCCAACCAATCGGAGGGATTCAATGTTCAAGAGCCTGCTGCTCTGCGTTCTCGCGCTGACCGTTGTTGCCTGCGCTGGTCCGATGACCTCGACCGCCGTCCTCCAGGACCGGGGCCAGGATGGCGGTACCGTGCGCATCATCGTTCCCGCCTACCCGCCGGACACCGACACGCAGACGCAAACCAAGGAACTGGTCGCCCAGGTGTGCAAGGAACGCTCCTGGCAGATCGTCGACATGACGATCACCCAAGCTCAGAAGAACTCCGTGGAGAAGAACAGCAACTGGGCGTGGGTCTCCGGGTACGGCGTGCCCGCATCAAAGAATCCCTGCGAGGACTCCGGACCAGCAAGTGGATCTGAAGTTCGCCTGCGTCGCGAAGTTGGACGCCGGTCTCGACTTCACCCACTGGCAACGGTGGGCCAGGAAAAGTCTTGAAGTAGCAATATGGGCCACGTAGCCTCTCAGTCAACAACTCGGGGGTCTTCATGTTCAAGTGGCTACTGCTGTGCGTGCTCGCGCTGTCGACGGTCGCCTGCGGCGGAACGTCGGAGCAGGTCGTCGAGACACGTGGTGTCGTACGGCAGGACGCCCAGCTCGAGGGCGGCTGGTGGTACATCCAGACGGAGACCGGCGACAAGTACACTCCGTTCCCCCTGCCCGACGAGTTCAAGGTCCCGGGCCTGAACGTCCAGGTGTCGATGGTGCTCCTGAATGACATGGCCGGCTTCTACCCGGGGATCTACGTCCGCATCATCGGCATCGAGAAGCTCGCCGTCGCAGCCGGCGGTTGACGGCGCCTGTCCCTTCCCCGGTTCTGGCCCCGCTCTTCGAAGCTTCGGACCACCCCGGGAGACTACCTTGACGCCGAGGAACGGGAGAGGCTGTACGCGTCCATCGACCGGGGGATCGACGACGTCCAAGCGGGGCGCACGACCGATGCCGGCCAGGTGATGGCTGAACTCCGGGCGAGAGCGCCCGGTCGGTGAAGGTCGAGCTATCCGCCGAAGCACGGGTGAGGTCGAACGCGCCGATGTACAGTCGGCGACGACACCGGCTCCTCCACTTCCCGCCAGGTGAGCACGAGGACCTGGCCGCGGTCTGGCGGCGGGAGTGGCGCCTGACCTCGTGAATGTGGCCATCCAGCAGGCGGGGCATCGGGGGCTCGTGCCCAAGGCTGAGCTCGCACACCTGACCCGGTCCGGGCGCGCCACCTCGGGGAGGGCACCGTGAAGGTGAAGACCGATGACTCCCCGTCCGCCTTCAAGCGGGCCCTGGAGGACCGCCTGACTGGAACTGGGTCACCCAAGGCGGCATCCTTGGTATATATACCTGGGACGCTGGTCCTTCGGGAGCGCAAACAATAATAAGTAGTTTCAATATGTTGCGAATCATCTGGCGGCTTGGATTCTGTTACCTCGTTGTTCTTGGTATATATACCTGGAACGACGGGGCCCGGATGACTCAACCAACCGACACGATTCCTGGAGCGGCCCCCGAGTCCACGCTCAGCAAGCGGTCGCAGAAGGCCTTGCTCGACCTCTTGGCGGACACTCCTCGGAAGGTACTCACCCACCGCGACCTGACCACCCTCTTGCGCCGGGGCGTCGAGGGGAAGCGGCTGCCCCAGACGATCACCCTCTCGAAGGCCGCCGTGTTCCTGGAGGCCCACGGCCTCACCAAGATCGTGCTGCGCCTACCCTCCTCGCCCGGGGGCCCCATCACCCGCTACGCCTGGGGTCCGGTGTCGATGTACGCGCTCGGCGTCTCGATGAGACCCGGAGCCTACCTGTCGCACGCGTCGGCCGTGTTCCTCCACGGGCTCTCGGACCAGATCCCCAAGACCATCTACGTGAACAAGGAGCAGAGCGTGAAGCCTCCGCCCGCCGGTGGGCTCACGCAGCACGGGCTCGACCGTGCCTTCGCGAGCGCACAGCGGGCCTCGACGTACGTGTTCCAGTACGAGGGCTATCGCTTCGTCCTCCTGAACGGCAAGAACACCAACCGGCTCGAGGTCAGCCAGCTGCGCGATCCGCAGGGCGACTACGTCGACGCGACGAAACTGGAGCGAACACTCATCGACATCGCGGTGAGGCCTGCGTACGCAGGCGGCGTGTTCGAGGTGCTGAAGGCCTACCGCGCCGCAAAGGACCGCATCTCGGTCCACACGCTGGCCGCCACCCTCCAGCAGCTCGGGTACGTGTATCCCTACCACCAGGCCGTGGGCTTCTATCTAGAGCGCGCCGGCATGGAGTCCGCGAAGCTCCAGCGCCTGAGGGACCTGGGCCTCCGCTTCGACTTCTACCTGGCCCACAAGATGGGCCCGACCTCATACTCACCCGAGTGGCGAATCCATTTCCCAGAGGGGCTTTAGCTCCTCGGCGCGGGCGCAGACGAAGTCGAAGTAGAAATCAAACGGCCGAACCTCGCCGCGAACGGCGTGTTCCACCACCGACCAGGCTTGCCCGTGGAAAGCCCTTTCCCGGTCGCGGGAGATCAGCCCCAGCAGCCGGTACGGAACCTCCTTCGCGTCGAACATGTGGCGGACGAGCTCCTGCTCCTCGCCGAGGCGTACACCGGCGCTCGCGACGATCGCATGGATGTCGTAGAAATCGCGCGGCCGCGGAGCGGGGTTCAACCGCTGGGCGTATTCGGGCATCTGCTGGCAGATCGCACGGAGCTTCTCGGCCGCGATCATCGCGGTCGTGTAGACCTGAAGCCGATAGTGATCGACGTCGACCGTGGCACTGCCCCGGCAGAACTCGAACTTGCTGATGTCCATCTGGAAGACGCGCTGGTGCTCGGGGCCCAACTCCACGGACTGCCGCCGGAGCGCGTCCAGGTCGTCCCCGAGGCTTCGGGCGAGGTCCCGCTCGATCACCTTGAACTCGGCGCGGTAGCCGCCCCAGCGCCCCAAACCCTCTCGCGGGGCGTTAGGCCGAGGTCCGAACTTCCAGTCGAAGACGAGGAACCGGAGGGAATCGAGGCGATCGCTCACCGCCCGCCGCAGCCGAACCTCGAGGTCGGCGGCGTCCGCGGTGTCTCCCTCCATGGAGAAATCGAGGTCCAGCGAGGCCCGCTCGCCGATCTTGTGAATGAGTTCCAGGGCGTTCCCGCCCTTGAAGACCAACTGCTCGAAGAGTTGATCGTCGGAGGCCACGGCGGTGAGGAGCGCCCTGCGAATCTGGCGGAGGTCGGGCGGAATTGGGCGCTTCCGCTCGCTCACAAAGCCCTCCTTTTCTTGGACGCCTTTCCAGGCTCCCTTTGCACGGCGACACCGCGTCGAGAAGTGGCGGAGGATACCACCCCGACGGTCAACGGCTCCGTGAGACGCGCCCCACCTCCCACCAGGCCCTCAAGGGTCTCGGGTGCGACCCGGATGGCGTTCGAAATCCGAACGTGCGGGAGCCTTCCCTTCTGGCACAGTGCGTAGATGGTCGAGGTGCTGACCCCGAACCGCGCCGCCACCTGGCGAACCGACAGGAGTCGCTCGGAGGGGGTGGATTTCACGATCGGTGACTGTAACCCAGGTGTAACTCGCGGACGGGAAAACGCTCCCAAACCTGGCGAAGCGCTGGAGTCCGAGCGGCTCCCGAACCGAGTAGTTGCAGGGAGTTGCAACGATCGACCAATCCCCGCCAGCCCGGGTTCAGCGGCTGTCACGCCGGAGGCCACGGGTTCGAGTCCCGTACTCCCCGCCACAAACGAGGCCGGAATCTCTCGGGAAACCGAAGGGGTTCCGGCCTCTCCTTTTGGCTTCGGCGCCAGGACCGCCAGCCCGAACTGAAGCCGGTTCACCTCCGAACTCATGAACTCCGGGAGCAGGTGGCCGTGGCGCCGCTCGGTGATCTTCGGGTCGGAGTGGCCGAGCAGCTTCTGCACCGAGACGAGGTTCGCCCCGAGCATGAGGAGCACGCTCGCGTAGGTGTGACGGAGGTCGTGGAATCGGATCGCCCGCACCTGAGCCTTCGGCCAGAGCAGGAAATCGCATCGAGGGCAGCGGCGAGGGTCGGCCTCGGCGTGGGCTTCCTCGTGGCCACAGCCTTCCGCTGGCACTTGTGCTTGTACCCGGTGACGATCCCGGCGCGCTTGAGCGCGCGTCGCAGCGCGTCCTCCGGCTGCCACGTCTCCGTCCGCATCGCCCCGGTCTCGTCAGAACGCCGAGGACGGCAGCGAGACGTCGGCGCGGGCCCAGGCCGTTCGGAACCTCCGGGCAACGTCCTCGGACTCGGGCGCCCCCCGGGCGCGGAGCGCCAGCTCGAGCCCGCGCAACGACCAGCCGTTGCCGGGGTTGCGGCGCAGGTCCTCGCGGAAGACCGCCTCGGCCTCCTCCGCCCGGCCGCCATCCAGGAGCAGCGCCCCGAGGCGCTGCCGGACCGGCTGCTGGGCCCAGTCCGAGGGCTCGTCGTACCGCAGCGCGTCCTCGGCGGAGACGCCACGCCGAAGGGCGGCCGCCGCGCCCACCAGGTCCCCGCGGCGCTGCGCGATCGAGGCGTCGAGCACGTCCCGCGCGATGGCGAGGACGTCCAGCGCGCGGTTGTTGAACCAGCTGGCCTCAGGCGGCACCGCCACCACGGCCGAGACGAAGGCGAGGCGTGCGCCCTCCGCGTCGGCGACCCGGCCCTGGGCCGCGAAGGCGAGGCCGCGGGCGTAGTGCCACATCGCGGTGGTGGCGCGGAGCCTGGCGTCGGGCGGGGGCTCGGCGAGGACGTCGTCCCATCGGCCGAAGCGGGCCAGCGCCTGCAGGGGGAGCGAGGCGGAGGCGTCGTACATCTCGAGCAGGATCCCGCCGGCCGCGAACATCGCCTCGGCCGGCATCATCCCGAGCATGTCGCGCGACGCCTGGATCGCCTCGGCGCTGCGCCCCTCCATCATCGCGGCCCACGCGAGGAACTGGAAGTTGTGGGCCTTGTAGAAGACGTAGAAGCCCTGCTCCCCGCCGGACCATCGGCGGTCGGAGCGGATGGCGCGCCGGTTCGCCTCCGCGGCGTCGTCGTAGCGGCCGACCCGCATGTAGACGTGGGACGGCATGTGGACCATGTGGCCCACGCCCGGCACGAGCCCGCCGGCGAGGCAATCTGCGGCGGCCAGGGCACGTTCCGGGTGCGGCGAGGCCTCGACCGCGTGGATGTAGAGGTGGTTCGCCCCCGGGTGGTCGGGGTCCTTCGAGAGGACCCCCTCCAGCAGGGCGACGATCTCGGTCGTGCCGGGCTGCGGCGCGCCCTCCGCCGTCCAGAGGTCCCACGGGCGGAGGTTCATCAAGGCCTCGGTGTAGAGCACCGCCGCGTCCAGGTCGTCGGGTCGGCGGGCCGCGAGGCGCCGCATCGCCTCCGCATAGGCCGCGTCGAGCGGGCGCCGGTCGGCCTTCGGGTCGGGGGCGTATCGCGTGGCCAGCGCCTCGACGTAGTCGCGCTCGGCGCCGGTGGGCGGCGGCCCGGGCCGTCTGGAGCGCGCCGAGCGCCGCCGCGTTGGCCTCCGGCGGCACCTCCGGGTTGTTGATGTGGGGGCCGCACGCCAGCGCGATCCCCCACCAGCACATCGCGCAGGACGGGTCGAGGCGCACCGCCGCCTCGAAGGACCGGATGGCGGCGGCGTGATGGAAGCTGTAGGCGAGCGTGAGGCCGCGGTCGAAGAGCGCCTGGGCATCCGGCGAGCGGGTGGAGACGGGGCGGTGGTGGCGGCCCAGGGGAACTGGCGAGCCCTGGGCGGCCGGTTCCTGCGCGACGGCGCCCGCGGTCGGCGCGACGGCCGCCGGGGCCGCGGGGGCGGGGCCGGCCGTGCCCGACGTCGACCCGGCGGAGTGGGCGCATCCGAGCGAGGCGAGGAGGAGGCATCCGGTCCAGCAAGTCGAGCGCGCCATCGTTCCTCCCTACGCTGGGGCCGGCCCTCCCGCCCGGCCGGGAAGATGATCGTATTCCCGGGGCACCCCCGCCGCCCGCCCCGCTTGAATCCTCCCCGCGCTCGTCGGCGAGGCCCGGCGACGACCTGATAGCATCCAGGTGGAAACGCTCTCCGAGAAGTCCCACTTCTACGGCCTCCCCGGCAGATCGGGGGGCCATCCCGTGGCTCCTGGAGCCTCGGTCCTTTCAAAGCAAGGTTGCGAAGATGAAGAAGATCGTCCTGATGGAAATGGTGCTCATCGTCGCCTCGATCCTGATCTTCCGGAGTGTCTGGACCTTCCTGGATTCCATCGCCTGGGCTTCGGGCGGTGTTGGACTTGCGGCGCTGCTGGTCATGGGCATCGTTGCCGCAGTCGTTGCTTTGCGAAGTATCGAGGCGCTCTCGGGAAAGGGAGGAGGGGGCCTGGAAGACGGGTGAGCCTGCAGACCAGCATCACGGTCCTCGCCAGCCTCACGATCGAGGGGGTGCTTGCCCCTTGCGCGATCCGAACATGTGGGAGTAGGCCCAGGTGAATTCTGCCCCGAACAGGAAGATCTGGGCCGAGTAGTACACCCAGAGCAACACCACGATGAGCGACGCGGCGGCGCCGAAGCGCAGGGCGACCCCGCTCCTTCCGATGTAGCTTCCGATCAAGAACTTCCCGGCGATGAACAGGAGCGCGGTCACTGCTGCACCGACCCAGACGTCCTTCCAGTCGACGCGCGCCCGGGGCATCGCCTTGTAGATCATGGCAAACACCGCCGTCGCCAGGATGACGCCGATCGCCACCTCGATCGTATTCGCCACACTCGCCCACCCGGCGGAAAGCGGATTCCACCAGCTTCTCAGTGCGGCGAGCCCCGCGCTGAACGCCAGCGACACCATCAGCAGGAAGCCGATCCCGAGAACCAGCCCGAAGGACAGCAGGCGGGCGCGCACCAGTCGCCACAGCCCGGCGTGTCCGGCCCTGGCCGGCACCCGCCAGATCCGGTCGAGCGCATCCTGCAACTCGGCAAACACGGACGTCGCGCCGATGAACAGGAGCACCGATCCAAGAACGGTGGCGAGCGTGTGCTTGGCAGGAAGGGCCGCGTCCTCCAGCATGCTCTCCACGGCCCCCGCACCGGGACCGCCGAGCAATCCGCTCAGCTGGCGAAGGATCTCGCTTCGTGCCGAGTCTTCCCCGACGAAGATCCCGGCGACGGCGATCACGATCAACAGGAGCGGCGCGATCGAGAACATGGTGTAGAAGGCCAGCGCTCGCCCATGCTCTGGGCGTAGTCGTGCACCCAGTTGACGGCAGCTGCCTTGAGCAGTGCGGTGACGTCCCTGGACTTCACGGTGTACCCATCACATGCCGGCAGGTCAGGGAGCGATCTCGACCTGGATCTCGTTCGTTCGCAGGAACCACGGCATGAACGGCGGATCGTACCGCGCCCAGACCGGCTCGCCTTCCGGCCGCAGCCCGGCCTTCGCCATGGCCGTGCGCAGCTCGGCGAGCTTCTCGAGGTAGCGCTCCTCGGACCAGCTTCCCGAGTAGGCGAGCACGGCGACCTTGCGCCCCGGGACCTCGCGGAACCGGACGGCCGGGTCGAGCGGCTCGGGCAGCGTGGCCAGGGTGAGGTCCGAGGGCATCATGAACTGGATCACCCACGTGGACTTCCCGCGGTCGGGCCTCTCCTGCTGGGAGACCGGAGCCGTCATGGCGATCTTGGTTCCCTCCTGCTGCGCGACCGGGGCCGTCATGGCAATCTTCCGCTCCCCCCGGTTCTTGCCGAAGATGTAGCCGCCGAGCCGGCGGAACCCCTCGTTCCCCGCCTCCTCCCGGGAGCCCGTCACCTCGGTCTCCGCGACCAGGTAGGGCGCGTACTGCCGCACCTCCAGCCCCTCGACCTGCTGGACGACCGTGTACTTCGGCTTCTCCGTGGCCATGGCCGGCTCCGCGAGCGCCCAGAGGGCAAGGGCCGCGGCGAGCGGCAGGTGGCGCGTCATGGGACTTCTTCTGTCGCCGCCGGGGCGCCCGCGCCACTCCACGAAGGGCCGGAGGCCTCGTTCCTTGCCCGCCGCGACTCGAGCCGCTCCTCGGCGTTGGCGCGCATGCTGCGGAACTTGAACATCCGGCTCCTCATGACCGCGCTCCCGGTCCCGACCGCTCCTGCGGGACCGGGGCGATCGGCCGGGACCAGAACCTCGACACCAGCTCGCAGCGGCTCTGGCAGCCCGACTTCCTGAGCAGGTCGGTGACGTGGATCTCGACCGTCCCGCCCGCACACCCCAGGGCGCTTGCGATGGTCTTGTTGGCCTGCCCGAGGGCCAGCAGGCCGAGCACCTCCGCTTGACGCGGAGTGACGCCCCAGTTCGCCACCGCCGCCGCGACACGCGGTTCGGGATCCTCGGCCCTTCCCTGCTGCACGGCGACGAAGTGGCTGGGCGCGCCTGGGTAGTCGATCCGCCGGACACGGAACGTGTCGTCGCGTCCGCCCAGGCTGGCCAGGAGGCTCGTGGCGACGCGTTCCGGGGCCAGCTCGATCGCCGCGCGGCCGGCGGCGTTGGCGAGCGCCACACTTCCGTCCGCCCAGATCACGAACGCCGAGGACGGGACCTCGTCGAGGGCAGCGGCGGGGCCGCCACCTCGGCCGGTTCCAGTCCGTTCTGGGGAACGTGGGCGGGGAGCGCGCTGCGGGTGTCCATGGCGGGTCCTGGCGATCTGGCTGTTCTCATGGCGTCAGGGGAGAGCAGCATCCGGGCCATCGGCGGAATCCAGTACTTGCAAGCACTTGGGCCTTTCGCGCCCGTCTGGCCCTGGTCCCACCAGTCAGAATGAGGGGACGCCTCCTTCACTTCGAGGGGCTCGTGGGGCGGGCGTACGGGAATGCCCGCAGACCCGAGCGTCACGTTGCCCCGGACCCACGGCGGCACGATGGATGATGCACACTCTCAACTGGTCCAGGACGGACTGGAGAATCGACCATGAAGAAGATACCTGAGCGCGCTGTGCGCCGTTGCCTTCCTGGCTCTTGCCGGTCCCGCGTCTGCCGACGACACGTCGAAGGCAACCAAGAGCCGCCGATGACACGAAGGACTGGTCGAAGAAGGCCGCCGACGACACGTCGAAGGCAACCAAGAAGGCCGCCGATGACACGAAGGACTGGTCGAAGAAGGCCGCCGACGACACCTCCGACGCCGTCAAGAAGGCCGTGAATTAGTTACTGCACGCTCCCGTGAATCGGCCGACCGCGGAACTGGGCCGGTTCCAGCCCTGACGACCAGAGCATGCGGCACGACACGAAGGACTGGTCGAAGAAGGCCGCCGACGACACCTCGAAGGCAACCAAGAAGGCCGCGGACGACACGAAGGACTGGTCGAAGAAGGCCGCGGACGACACGAAGGACTGGTCGAAGAAGGCCGCCGACGACA